>NZ_JMPI01000029.1 GCF_000735355.1 Buttiauxella agrestis ATCC 33320 | reverse complement strand
AGAATTGAGCCACCTGGAAATTATCGGATCTCTGGTCGGTATGCTCAATAAAGGCGCAAAAGGCTCGCTGGCCGAGGGGACGGAAAAAGAAGGTGAACTGTACCGCACCATTACAGGTAACGGTAATGACAGCCATCTGACTTCGCTACTGTATGGGGGGGACCGGTATTAACAAATTCTGCTGGCGTGCCATGGACCTCAGCATACGTGGACACTATCGGTGAGGTCACGGCAGATTTACGCTCCAATATCGCCGCTGAAGCGCGAGCAAAAATACTCTATGAGCGACTCATTAATTTGACGGATGATGTGGGGGTGAAGGATGCACTGGGCTTTTTAATGACCCGTGAAGTGGCCCACCAGATATCCTTTGAAAAAGCCTTATATGCCATCAGTAATAACTTCCCGCCGGGGAAAATGCCCCCGATCGAAAAATACGCCACCGTTTACTACAACATGTCAGAAGGCAACGATATGCGCGGGAGCTGGAATTCTGACGAGAACTTTACTTTCGTGGCGAATCCCGAACCGGCTGTCGATGGCGGTGATGGCTCAGCCAGTGTGACGCTTTCTGCTGCTCAAAAAGCCAATTTGGATAATTTGGCTAATCGCACGGCTTCCGACCCCAGCGTGAATCCGGTCACCGGCACCGATCTCGGGAGTGTCCCACCTGTTGAGAATGAAGCGGTGAAGAAGGGAACGACGAAACGCAAAACCCCAAAAAAATAGCACCTTGTTAAACGAGGCCGTCAAATGGAAGCCAACACATTTGTAAAAAGTTGGGGCAGTGAATATATAGAAGACGGCGTTGTGCGCTTTCGTCTTTGGGCACACGGGCAGGCGAGCATCTCGTTAAGACTGGATGGCGAAACATGGGCGATGAGAACCGCTAAGGATGGCTGGTTCGAACTTGAGGTGGCAGGCATCTCGCCGGGTGCAGAATATCAATTCGTGCTGGCTAACTAAGCCCAGTATCGTTATTGCGCAGGAGAAAGATTTTGAACTGGAAGGGCGCAGTATGGCCCTGTTCAAAAGACCATGAAAATCATGGTCTTCGTCTTTTTATTATCCGGCAACAGTGACACTAACGGGGTAACGCAGACGTCTGATGGCGTTTCGGAACATAGCCTGGTCAGCCACATTGACACTCACCATCCTGACTCGCCAAACAGACGGGAACGACAAAACTGAAACAGCTGCCGTACGGTGTGTTGTTTTGCGCTTTAAGCGTCCCCCGATGCCGCTCTATGATGGCATGGCTGATGGTCAGACCCATTCCCATCCCCTGTACTTTTGTGGTGTAAAACGAGTCAAAAACGCGCTGACCTATGTCAGGCGCCAACCCGGTTCCATTATCCGTAATACGTAACTCCACGGAACTTTCATCAGGATTAAGGGTTGAAATTTTCAGTGTACGTGTGCGATCGGTCACTTCAGCCATGGCTTCAATTGCGTTAATGACAAGATTAATCAGCACCTGTTGGATTTGAACACTGTCACCAAAGATAAAGCTGTGGGCAGCCTTCAAATCGTAATCAACGGCCACCTGTCTTTGTTCAATTTCGCTACGCGAAAGCGTCATAATATGGCGCACCAGAAAATGCAAATCGATACGGCAGAAGACAGGTTCTTGTTTGCGTGTCAGGGTCTGCAGACTACGAATAATTTCCCCTGCGCGCTGCCCTTCGGCAACAATCTCTTCCAATCCGACGCGAATATTGTCATACCGTATCGGGTCATGATTTAACCAGCGCAGACTGGCTCCGGCATTGGAAACTATCGACATCAGTGGTTGATTAATTTCATGAGCGATAGACGAGGTTAACTGGCCAACCGTGATGGCTCGGGAGACTCGTGCCAGCTCTGCCTGCGCAACCCTGACGGCGTCTTCTGCTTGCCGCTGAGTCGTTATGTCGGTGATGGTGCCGTAGTATTCATAAATTTCAGTGCCCACACCGACTGGGCTACCGATGCCTAAAATGTAGCGCACATTGCCCTCGGCATTGATAATGCGAAATTCTGCTTTCAGGGTTAACCCGTCGCGCACACCGTCAATCACTACATCGCTGATGCGGTCATAATCATCCGGATGAACAAAAGTAAAAAACTCCGCCATGGAGATCATTTTGAGTGTCTCCGGCAGGCCGAGAATGCGGGCGTACTCTTCTGACATAAACATCAAATCTTGTTCCAGTTCCCAGCGCCAGCTTCCAGTGTGGCTTATCTGTTCCCCCAGCATGAGCGATGTCTGGCTTGCCCTGAGCTCTTTCTCAACCCGCCTGCGCTGAATGTTTTCCTCAAGCAATTCGGCATAAAGCCGCGCCGTTTCGAGCGCAACGGCCGCATGGGCACCGAGCAGATTGACGACTTTTGAATGATCCGCAGTAAAGACTTCAGGCATTAAGCGGTTTTCGAGGTACAACACGCCGACCAGTCGCGCCTGCTTAAACATCGGCACGCACAGTACGGCCGCGCCGGAGGTCACAAAATAAGGGTCGTGTGAAAAGGGGCTGAACTCTTCGGGTTTCCCGGTACGTATTTCCTGACCGGTGCGGATAACGGCCGACAGTACCGATAGCGGCATGTCGGTCGCCATCGGCATATCTTTCATGATTTGTACTTGTATCCCATCACGACTGGTCTGCGCGCTGGCTTCAATTTCAGGAATATTGTTATCCAGAACACGAATCAACAAACCGCGCTGCGCACCCGCACGCTCCAGTAACATGGTCAAAAGTATTTCAATAAGCCGTTCAAGATTGATCTCTTCCGACAGTGCGCGTGAGGCTTTAATGACACTTTGTAAATCGCGAATTTCTTCGTTTTGGGCAAATGCGATGGTGTTATAAGGTGTTGCTTGCGCAGGTGAAACTAAATGAGGCCAGGTCTGCTTAAGCTGATTCACTTTGGCTTGTGCGCCAATGCGCCCCCAGGCGGCTATTGCTCCCCGCAAATGTGCATCTGCTGCGGTGTTGTAACCGCAACTGAGTGCGAAGCGCCCGGCAAGTTCATGGGCCAGCGCGTTGCAGGGATGAAACCCGGCTTCCCGGGAGAGCCGCACCGCTTTTTCGTACTGCTCCAGCGCAATGCTGTTCATGCCTTCAAGACGGAGAATTTCTGCATACACCAGCGCTTCTTTATCGGCGAACGTTCCTGGGTTGATGCGCGCCCACTGGGCAATTTTGTGGGAATGGATTTCCAGCTTACGCCGGTCCTGCGCACTAAATGTTTCCGGTGTCAGTTGAACGGTTAACGTTAGTGTGCTGTAGAGATGCAAATCCAGCAAGTGGATGTGCCCCGGTGCTGACCACGCAAAAGATTGAGCGTGTTCCAGTGCGTCCTGCGCCTGCGAATATTCGCCCGCGGTAAAATACGTCATGCCCCGGTAGAGCCAGAACCAAAAAATCAGGGTAGACATGTGCTGAGGGGCTTGCTCAGGAAAACCGGTCAACAGTGAGTCAGGCAGTGCGTTGGCGCTTTCCCAGATTGAGGAGGGTGCTTTGCGTAAGTGCTCAACGTAATGCTGCTGAACCAACAAAATGCGCTCCACATCCTGGAAGTCGGTTTTTCTCACGAAGGCCAGCCCACGTTCGATGCTGGTCAGCACGTTATCGAGATGCTCGCCCTGGCTTAAAAAGTTAATTACCTGATGGCAGATAGCAAAGGAGGCGACCGTCAAATCACCGTGCGTGACGGCGGACGTAAAGCAAGCTTTAGCGCATTCGGTGGTATAAGAAAGGGGTTGCGTCCAGACGCTGACTTGATCAAGGGGCAGCAACGTTTTGGCTTCATAAGCGCTATAGCCGCGGCGTTCAACCAAATCACGCGCCAGCACCGCATAGTTGAAACCACGCTGATATTCCGCATAACGTTCGCTAATCAGTACGCCAAACCAACCCATGGCTGACGTTGAGGCGCCGGTAATACCGCGCTCAAGTGTCAAATGCATCATCTGGCAAAGTAACATGAAGTGAAGATTTGGGTAGTTGAAGCTGGCGAACACGCTGGCGCTGGCCAGCAGATTCATGATGGCTTCAGTTTGGCCGTCCGTCATTTCTGGCAACTGATGAAACAGTACGGCAGGATTTTCACCAACCCGGTCTTTAAGTGCTTGCCAGGTCGCATCGCATTCTGCCGAATCGGGATTTCGAGTCAGCGCGATACCGGAAACGGTAAGCCAGCATAAGGTGGTTTCCAGCGCCAGGCGGAGATCAGACTGACGCATATGAATCTCCGCCAGCAGGTTTGCTGCGGTGATTTTTTCGGTAAGCCCACCGCGGAACCCCAGCAACTGGTCGCATAAACGCTTTGCGTTGACCAGATTCCCAATTAAAAACTCGCACTCGGCTTCTTCGAGATGTAATCGAAGGTTGGGTGTGTTTTCAGGCAGATTACCGTGCACTGAAAGCGCCCGTGCGGTCTGTAAATAACGTAGTGCCGAGAGATAATCACCGCTACGTTTTGCTCGCTGAGCCGCCAGCATACTCAGTTCCCTGAACATATTGCGTTGTTCTGGCGGCTGGAAGCACTCCATGGCGGCCGAGACGTGGTGGATGGCGCGGAATAACACTTCATTGCCTGCCATCTGTCGTGACGCTTCGGCCAGAAGGCTTGCGGTTGTGATATGCACATAACCTCTTTGGGTGACATCCAGCAAGGCGAAAGCAGCTTCTTGTACGCGATCGTGGGTAAACACCCAGCTGTCCCTTGAAAGCGTAATCAGTTGTGCGGTAACTGCGGGATGCAACTGATAGCGGATATCGGCATCGGAAATGCACAGCACCTGGCTGATAGTGGCCAGTTCGCCCCGGCTACCCAGGCAGGCGAGGCTACCGAGTAAGGTGCGAGTCATTTCCGGCATTTTCCCGAGCTGCTGTAGTACCAGACTCACCACGTTTTCGGTGTAATGGCGTTCCTGAATAGCGGATAAATCATAGTGCCACTTACCCTGGTATTTGTTATGTGTCACCAGGCCATCTTCAACAATACGTTTGAAGAACTCATTTAAAAACAGTGGGTTTCCGCCTGTTTTGTCATGTATGAGTTTGGCCAGAACGCTAATATCTGTGGTGCGTTGTTGAAATACCTCGGTCAGCCAGCGGGTGACGTCTTTAACGGAAAGCGGTGCTGGGATAATCTCGATATTCCGTTGTGCGGCGTTCTGGAGAAGGGTCTGCGTCAAGGAGGTGTTGTCTGTTGCGTCAGTCTCACGCAGGGCCACCACCATCAGTAATGGCAATGTGCGGCTGTTCCTCAGTAACGATTCCAGCACCTGGAGACTGGCAGTATCAATCCATTGAATATCATCAATCAGCAAGACCAGTGGAGCGCCCGGCAAGGTAAAAGCAGTGACCAGAGCGGATATCATGTAATTAAAGCGCGCTCTGGCATCGGTTGAAATCGAGTCGGGTAGGTGGCGGGGTTTATGCTCCAGTAACAGCCCTAATTCAGGGACAAAACTCACAGCCAGGTGTTCGTAACCTTCCAGTGCGCGTGACAGCCGGGTTTTCCTGATGGCCACTTCTTCGCCAGGTGATCCCAGCAACGTGAGCGTCAGCGTCCGGAAAGCCGTGGATAAAACCCCATAAGGCAGCGAGGATGAAAACTGGTCAACTTTTCCCACAGCCAGTAGATTGCGCTTGTTCTGCAACTCTTGCAGGGCTGAAGCAATCAGCGAGGATTTACCGATACCCGATGGCCCGCGGATGATGGCAAGCAAATGTGTGCCGCTGCGATTCACATCATCAAATGCGGCAACCAACTCACCCGTCTGGGGGTGGGCAGTATATAGCGTATCCGCCAGATGGACTTCGGGTGACCTGTCTTGTAAGCCCGGAGTGAAAGGGATGATTTTATTGTCTTCGGTCAGGGTCGCCTGGCAGCGGCGCAAATCGGCGATCAGGCCATCAATGGTCTGGTAGCGGTTATCTGGCGACTTTGCCAGTAAACGAAGGATAACGGTGGAAAGCATCACAGGCACTGTTTCGCGCACGAAATGCGGCGGTTTAGGTTCCGAGGCAATGTGGTGATGCGCCCATTGTGCAGGGTCATCTTCGCTGAGATCAAAAGGTAGTACGCCGGTTAGTAGTTCATAAAATACAATGCCGAGGCTGTAAAGATCGCTGCGGCTGTCTATCGGGCGTTGAGTACGAGTGGTGTGCTCAGGCGACATATACGCAAGCGTACCGCCAGAAAACGAAAGTCGGACCTTTTTCAACTCTTCCGAGGTGCCTGTCGTCAGGCCAAACCGTGCAAGGCGGCAGGATGAATCACCGTGAAGGAAAATATTCCCGGGTTTGATGTCGCCGTGAATCAGATTCAGCATGTGCATTTGACGTAGCGGAAGGCATATCCGTATCGCCAGCTCAATAAAACTGGCAATGCATGTTCTGGGCTGCCTCATGATGCGAGCCAGGGATTCAATGTCCAGCGTCGGATAGATCAGCGCATAACGGCCACGATATTGGGTGCAGGCTGCGGGTTTAACGGCCCAGCTATCGGATAAATACGCGCGCAGTGAAAACTCGTTTTTGAGCAGTTGGGTGGCGTCCGGTTCCGCCTCATCACTCACTGCCGTGGCGAGAATAAAAACCCCGTTTGATAAAGAGTGCCGCCCTTTCATCCAGATAATACTGCCTTCTGTGGTCAGCGGAGTAAAAATCACATCATCTTTATAGGCAAAGAGTTGCCCATCCTGAATTTCTGGAAGGAGAGAATATTCAGGCGGTAACAGCTTATGAATCATTGAGATCTCTCGCAGTGAGCGGTCTTATCAGGGTGTCAGGTGTTTTCTTCGGGTCTGATTGCTTTCTGTAAATGATTAAGTAGGACTTCAATGTCGATAGGCTTACGCAAAAAAGCAACGGCGCCCAGACTGATGGCAAACCGTTGCATGTTTTCATCCCCGTGTCCGGATATAAAAATCACCGGGGGCGGTGTCGCGTAAGTCTTTATTTCTTCATAAAAATCCAATCCACTCATTCCTTTGAGCTTAATATCAATAATCATAAGCGAAACGTCGAAAAGTGCATTCTTATCGTTTAAAAATGCCTCAGCAGACTCGAAGGTACATGTCAAATAGCCGTCTGATTGCAGCAGGTTGCTCAACCCACTGCGAACGGCGCGTTCATCATCGACAATGGCAATTCGCTGCGACAGCTTCATGCAGTCATTCCTCTGGTCTTCATCTCTACCGCGGGGGAGCCTCAGGGGGAGTCGGCGCCTGTGTGGGCGGCGGAGTTCCGCTTATTTGTGGAACGCATTCATGGCGAAACCATGCAAACGTAAAGGGTTGACGGCTTACCAGACGCCGGGTAATAGGAATAATTTGTTCGCCAACCAGCATGCCGAACAGGCCCAGCAGCGCAATAACAGGAGGTGCCGGAGAGTGAATATCCAGTGCGGCATAAATAACCCCTGCGAGCAGGCCGAGTGCCAGAGAAATAATCCAGATCTTCATGATTTAGCTCCTGGCGGGCAGGCGGTATTTAACGATGCCGTCGCGGTGGGTTGTGCCGGGCAGGTGTGAAGCGCGGTGGTGTGCACCGGTTTCAGCATTTGCACCGTGACCTGCTCGCCAATAAGCATGCCTAACAATCCCACCAGTGCGATGGCGGGTGGTGCCGGGGAACGAGCTTTAAGCAGGGCATATATCAGGCCAATCAAAATGCCAGCAAACAGTGACAGTAATTCTGCACTCATGTTTATCTCCCAAATCAAGCTGGCCAGTGTTTACCGGCCAGCTCCCGCTGATTAACGTGCCGCGACCGGTGGCAGGGTTTCATGCTCGCTCTTCTCACGAGAAGGAGCCTTATGCACCATGGTGTAGGCGTAATCTACCCCCATACCGTAAGCACCAGAATGCTCACGCACGATATCCATCACGGCGTTGTAAGTCTCTTTGCGAGCCCAGTCACGTTGCCACTCCAGCAACACCTGCTGCCAGGTGACCGGGATAACACCCGCCTGAATCATGCGCTGCATAGCGTAATCATGGGCTTCTTTTGAAGTGCCACCGGAGGCATCCGCCACCATATAGATTTCATAGCCACCTTCAAGCATGGCGCAAAGTGCAAAACTGTTGTTGCACACTTCGGTCCACAAACCCGATACCACCACTTTTTTCTTGCCGTTGGCAGCCAGCGCGTCACGCACTTTCTGGTCGTCCCATGAGTTCATTGAGCTGCGTTCGAGGATCTCTTTACCAGGGAACACATCCAGCAGCTCCGGATAGGTATGGCCTGAGAAACTTTCGGTTTCAACGGTGGTGATGATGGTGGGAATGTTGAATACTTTGGCGGCTTTTGCCAGGCCGACGGTGTTATTTTTGAGTACCTGGCGGTCAATCGACTGCACGCCGAAAGCCATCTGTGGTTGTTGGTCGATAAAGATAATTTGACAGTTATCAGGCGTCAGGACTTCAAGCTTAGAGGTTGTCATAGCAATACCCATTCAGAATGTGGTTAAAAGTATCAGAACCGCCACGCTTGAGACGCAGCGACAGTCGGGACAGCAACCCGGTGATGGATGTCATCAACGAGCTGAATACTAGGCGGGTGAAAGGAGTAAAACTATTATCTGATGGTATAACTAACCCTTGGTATAACTATACTTTGGTATAGCTATCCCAATGTATAACTAGGCATTTCAACCCACCATTTACATACTCTTTCCTGTTCATGCCACCCACTGAGGGGGCGTGCTGTTTGTCCGGTCTGAGCCGGGCATCTCTAACGGGAGGATGTATGGTTTCACTGGGCAAAGCAGATTTAATCCTGGTTAACGGACAGTTTCATACCGTCGATCGCGAAAACCCGCTCGCAGAAGCAGTCGCAATTCGTGAGGGGAAATTCCTTGAAGTCGGCACGGTGGCGCAGGTCATGCAGCACCACGCTGAAGGGACAAAAGTGGTGGACCTGAAAGGGCACACGGCCATCCCTGGACTGAATGATTCCCACCTGCACCTGATTCGTGGTGGCCTAAACTACAACCTTGAACTGCGCTGGGAAGGGGTGCCTTCGCTGGCTGACGCGCTACGGATGTTAAGAGAACAGGCGCTGCGTACCCCGTCACCACAGTGGGTGCGTGTGGTGGGCGGCTGGAGCGAATTCCAGTTTGCCGAACGCCGTATGCCTACGCTCGATGAGATAAACGAAGCAGCGCCGGAAACGCCTGTCTTCATTCTTCATCTTTATGATCGTGCTTTGCTTAACCGCGCAGCGCTTCGCGTGGTGGGTTACACCAAAGACACGCCAAATCCACCGGGTGGGGAAATTCAGCGCGACAGCAACGGCAACCCAACCGGCATGCTGATTGCGCGACCGAATGCGATGATCCTTTATTCCACGCTGGCTAAAGGCCCGAAATTACCCCTCGAACATCAGGTCAACTCAACGCGCCAGTTTATGCGTGAACTGAATCGTCTGGGATTGACCAGCGCTATCGATGCGGGTGGTGGCTTCCAGAATTACCCGGAAGACTACGAAGTGATTGCCGAGCTGCATCAGAAAAAACAGATGACACTGCGCATTGCCTACAACCTGTTTACCCAACGTCCGGGCCACGAACTGGAAGATTTCGAGAAATGGACGGATATGTTGACCCCCGGCCAGGGCAGCGATTACTTCCGCCATAATGGCGCGGGTGAAATGCTGGTGTTCTCCGCCGCTGATTTTGAAGATTTCCTCGAACCACGTCCGGATTTAGCACCAGGAATGGAGGACGAGCTGGAGCGAGTGGTGAGCCATCTGGTTGAACATCGCTGGCCTTTTCGCCTGCATGCCACCTACGACGAATCCATCAGCCGCATGTTAGACGTGTTTGAAAAAGTGAACCGCGAAATCCCATTCGACGGTCTGCACTGGTTCTTTGACCATGCGGAAACCATCACCCAGAAAAATATCGACAGAATTAAGGCGCTGGGCGGGGGCATTGCGGTTCAACATCGTATGGCTTTCCAGGGCGAATATTTTGCCGGGCGTTATGGCATAGAAGCGACTCGTCATACGCCTCCGGTCGCACGCATGCTGGAAACAGGTGTTCCGGTGGGGCTGGGAACCGACGCAACCCGCGTAGCCAGTTACAACCCGTGGACGGCACTTTACTGGCTGGTTTCAGGCCGTACGGTGGGGGGTATGCAGATGTATGACGTCAATGCGCGCCTGGATCGTGACACGGCGTTGATGCTATGGACGCAGGGAAGTGCATGGTTCTCCAGTGAGCAGGGCAAAAAAGGGCAAATCAGAGCGGGGCAACTGGCGGATCTGGCGGTACTGAGTAAAGATTATTTTCGCGTGCCGGAAGAGGAAATCAAAGGGATTAAATCCGTGTTAACGGTGGTAGATGGCAACATTGTCTATGCCGCAGGTACGTTTGGCCCCTTGTCGCCGCCATCCATTCCAGTACTGCCGGAGTGGTCACCCGTGGTGAATGTCCCCGGTCACTACCGCTCTGCACCACCTGTTGCCCAGACACGCGTGGGGATGACGGCGCAGATGCACCATTGCAGTGGGCCCTGCGGCGTTCACACCCATAATCATGATTTCGCTCGCGGCTCAAGCGTACCCGTTGCAGATGACACTGCATTCTGGGGTGCGCTCGGCTGCAGCTGCTTCGCGTTTTAATGCCATGAATACTTCATCGAGATACTTCATTACACCACAGATAAACCTCGGACTGTTCTTTCTGCGGGTGGCGGGCAGTCTGCTTCTGCTCTACGTTCACGGGCTGCCGAAGGTGTTCCACTTCAGCGAAGAACTGACGCGGATTGAAGACCCTTTTGGCATGGGGCCTTACTTCAGTTTGATACCGGCAATAATCGCTGAGGTTATCTGCCCGCTGTTCATTATTTTGGGGTTCGGGACGCGTATCGCCTGCTTGCCCATCATCGGTGTGCTGCTGGTGGCGATGTTGTTCGTGCACCCTGGCTGGTCCATCGCCGAGGGGCAGTTTGGCTGGTTACTCCTGATTATCTTCACCACGCTTGCTATAACCGGGCCGGGTAAATGGTGCATCGGGGCAGGCAAACAGCGGGAATGGCGTCATGGCATCGATCAATGAAGTTCACCACGTTAGCGCTGAATCACTAAAAGAGGCGACCACGACCAGCGGGTCACCCTGGCAGCCCCTGCGCCTGCGTGTGTTCCGCATGTTATGGATTGCGACTGTCGTGTCGAACATCGGTTCATGGATGAACGATGTTGCCATGAACTGGACCATGCTGACGCTCAGTGCCGACCCACTGTCAGTTGCCATGATCCAGGCCGCCAGCAGCCTGCCGATGTTTTTGTTTGCCCTACCGTCAGGCGTGATGGCGGATATTGTCGACCGCCGCAAATATCTGATTTTTTCGCAGGTGTGGACGTTACTGGCGGCGTGCGGGTTGACCGTGCTTTCGCTGACCGGACATGTGACTCCCGGCGTGCTGCTCGTCGCCGCTTTTCTGATGAGCACCGGTGCGGCAATGAGCTCCCCGCCGTTCCAGGCCATCGTACCGGACCTGGTTCGCAAACAGGATTTAGGGGCGGCAATAGCTCTTAATTCACTGGGGATTAATATCAGCCGTGCCATTGGGCCGGCATTGGGTGGGCTGATCCTCTCTTTTGCCGGGGCGTGGGTGGTGTTTGCGCTCAATGCGGTTTCCGTGTTGGGGGTTGCCTGGGTGTTATACCGCTGGAAGACAGAACCTTCCGTGCAGCGTCTGCCACCTGAGCATTTTTTCTCTGCCGTACGTGCCGGGGGGCGTTATGTCCATGCCGCCCCTGTTCTACGCAACGTACTGGTTCGTACTGTCGCTTTTTTCCTGTTTGCCAGCGCGGCCTGGTCTTTACTGCCGTTAGTGGCCCGGCGCGAACTCGGTTTAGGGCCCGGTGGTTACGGAATTATGCTGGCCTGTATTGGCGTGGGGGCCATTTTTGGCGCGGTGACGCTGCCGCGCCTGCGTAAACATCTTAATCCCGACCGTTTAATGGTGCTGGCGAGCGTGATGTTTGCTGTAGCGATGTTGGCTCTCGCGTTTGTGCGGCACTTCTGGCTGTTAAACGTCTTCGAATTTATGACGGGTTTTTCCTGGATAGCTGTGCTGACAACGCTCAATCTCGGCGCACAGCGCAGTGCGGCGAAATGGGTGAAAGCGCGGGCACTTGCGATTTACCTGACGGTTTTCTTCGGTTCGATGACCGCAGGCAGCGCGCTGTGGGGGCAACTGGCATCACATTATGGCATCGCCGTTTCGCTGAGTGTGGCGACCCTTGGCATGTTACTGGGTTGTACGGCTGTGTTGCGCTGGCGGCTGGATAAAGACCCTGACCTGAACCTTGATGCCAGCGTAGAGAATCACATTGCCCCTGAGATTGACGTGCATCACAGCCGTGGTCCGGTGATGGTGAGCTACGAATATCTGATTAAGGCTGAGGATGCACACGCATTTACCGTCTGTATGCAGGATATGCGGCGCGTCAGGCGACGCGGTGGCGCACTGAGCTGGTCGGTTTATGAAGACATTCTTAAACCTGGAATTTTTGTCGAAACATTTTTGGTCGGTTCCTGGGTTGAACATCTGCGACAGGAAGAACGTTACACCATGAATGACCGAAAAATAGAACATCGTGTTCAGCAATATCATCAGGGTGAATCCCGCCCCGAGGTCCGTTATCTGGTGGCTCCGGTTTAACCGTGTTTGCCAGTCAATATCTTTCCCAACACACAATGCAGAGGTCTACGATGAGCACAATCAGCACAAAAGATGGCACGCAGATTTATTACAAAGACTGGGGTAAAGGAAAGCCCGTGTTGTTCAGCCACGGCTGGCCACTGGATGCGGATATGTGGGACAGCCAGTTGAATTTCCTGGCTGAGCGAGGATATCGTGCCATTGCTTTTGACCGTCGCGGGTTTGGCCGCTCAGAGCAACCCTGGACAGGTTATGACTAAGACACTTTCGCCTCTGACATTAACGACCTGATCACCCAGCTCGACTTGCAGGAAGTCACGTTAGTGGGGTTCTCGATGGGCGGCGGTGATGTGGCACGTTATATCGGGCGCTACGGCAGCGAGCGTGTTGCAGCCCTGGTACTGTTGGGCGCTGTCACACCGGTCTTTGGTAAAAGTGCGACTAACCCAGACGGTGTTGATCTCTCTGTATTTGAAGGGATCCGCGAGGGATTACGTCAGGATCGCGCTCAGTTTATCAGCGATTTTGCACCCGCATTCTATGGCACTAATGCAGGGCAGACGGTATCAGAGGGCGTATTCACTCAGACACTAAACATTGCGCTACTGGCTTCACTGAAAGGAACCATTGATTGCGTCACGGCGTTTTCTGAAACCGACTTCCGTGAAGATCTGGCAAAAATTGACGTCCCGACACTGGTTATTCATGGTAGCAACGACCAGATAGTGCCAATTGATACCACGGGCAAAGCGGCGGCTGAAATGATCCGGGGTGCGGTACTCAAAGTCTATGACGATGCACCGCACGGTTTTGCCGTTACCCATCAGAGCCAATTGAACGACGATTTATTAGCGTTTTTGCAAGCGCGCTAAGTTAATCCCTGGTGCAGGGACCCATGGGTCCCTGCATATCAAGAAGAATGATGATTTATCAGGATGTTTTGACTTTATTCAAATTCAGGCGCTCGGCATGGCGAACCAAATCGGCGAGTGAGCGTACCTGCATTTTATCCATGACTCTGCGTCGATGAACCTTCACGGTGATTTCACTGACGCCCAGTTCCGCAGCAATTTGCTTATTGAGCAGGCCTTTAATCGTCAACGCCAACACTTCTTGTTCACGCGGCGTGAGTGTCTTATGACGCTGCTTGAGATTGTGATATTCACGCAGTTCGTCAGCGTTGTCTGAGGCCAGTGTCAGTGCGTTTTCAACGGCCCTGAGCAGCTCCTCGGCTTTAACCGGTTTGGTTAAGAACTCATATGCACCGGCTTTCATGGCCTGTACCGACATAGGAATGGTGCCGTAGCCTGTGAGGAAGATGATAGGCATTTCCGTATCGCGTGTATTTAGCACGTCGGCGACTTCTAAACCGTCTTTGTCCGGCATTTTCATATCCAGAATGACGCAACCCGGTAAGTCAGGAAAGGGATAGGCCAGAAAAGAGTCAGCAGATTCGAACTCGATAGCGCTGTAACCTGCAGAGTTGAGTAGTCGAACAATCGATTGCCGTACTGAATGGTCATCATCAACAACATAAACGATGTGTTCCATAATTCCCTCTGTCACCCTGGTTTAAAAGAGCAGTCGTCGACTTAATGCCAAAAACAAAAGGCAGGTATTTTGTATGGGCAATTTCGTCGTAACATATTGAAAACAGTATAGTAACACGACTTCAATCATTACAAATAATACTTAAGGATAATAGACATTCACATTATACAAACAGCCTCTGAAACCAAAAACTGAAAGGAATTAAATTGGTAGACCTTCCTCTCACTTCACTCGACATATTCAGGTAGCAATCTATACCGGCAGCGGTACACGCAGAGGTAATCAGACGTTCATCATTGATATACAGCACCCATGATAATCGGGCCGTAAAGGTCATTGACCGCATAACCGGTGTTCAGCACCATAATCTCCGGTTTGAAACGCTGCAAGCTTCTTGCGTAAGGCTTAACCCAGACGGTATCACCCGCGAGATACAGCGTTTTTTCATTAAGATAGATGAAGACCAGCCCATATGCATCACCCAGTAGCTCACCCCACTTGGCATCTGCATACAATTCGTTGCTGCCGTGCTGACCATCGGTTTTGTAAATCGTCGTGCCGTCGACGAAATGATTTTCATCTTTCATAACGCGAATGTTCAGAAAGCTCTGGGAACGGAGAAGCGCCGCATCTTTACCCTCCCAGATTTCTTTTTCGGCCAGCATAGGATCGATAAGGAATTTTTTACCGGCATGTTCCAGTTCCAGCGTGGCATTGCGGATTTGCGTTAATTTCATTGATTGCTCCAGTCATTAATCAGAGTTATTCATCCTCCGTATTGGCTGTTATGCCGGAGTCTTGTCCATCTTCATATTTGCAACAGAGCCACATACACTATTACCCGCATAATGTCGACAAGACTCCCTAATATAGTTTAACTGAGAATTATTTTCTTTTAAGGCTTACCAAACCTCTAGCGGCTTGATTTAATAATCGACTGAATGCTAATTAGATGTTGGATAGAAATGATATTCACCCGTTTTACTACATTAAGACAAATCCCCCGCGGTGTTTGGGTGCTGGGTGGTGTCAGTATGCTGATGGATGTTTCTTCCGAAATGGTCCACAGTCTGCTCCCGCTGTTTATGGCCACAACGCTAGGGGCAAGCGTTGTGATTATCGGCCTGATTGAAGGTCTGGCAGAAGCCACTGCGTTAATTACCAAGGTATTTTCAGGTGTACTCAGTGATTATCTGGGTAGACGCAAGGGGCTGGCCCTGTTGGGGTATGGATTGGGAGCACTCAGTAAACCTTTGTTTGCGATAGCATCCAGCGCAGGTCTGGTGTTTGGCGCACGCATGATAGACCGTATAGGTAAGGGTATCCGTGGTGCGCCGCGTGATGCGCTGGTCGCCGATGTTACACCCCCGGAGATCCGTGGGGCAGCTTTTGGTTTACGTCAGTCACTCGATACCGTCGGCGCGTTTATGGGGCCACTACTGGCCGTTGGATTGATGCTGCTGTGGCACAACGACTTTCGGGCCATTTTCTGGGTTGCTGTGATCCCTGGCGTACTGGCCGTTGCGTTGCTCTTTTTCGGACTGCAGGAGCCCATATCGCCGGTCAAACACAAACGCCGCAACCCCATCAGGCGGGAAAATTTGACCCGACTGGGAAGAGGATATTGGTGGGTTGTCGGATTGGGGGCCGTATTTACCCTGGCCCGCTTCAGCGAGGCTTTTCTGGTATTAAGGGCGCAGCAGATGAATATTCCCCTGGCCCTCATCCCATTGGTCATGGTGGCAATGAACTTGCTCTATGCCTTTTCAGCGTACCCCTTTGGCAAGCTTGCTGACCGTATGAGCCACAGCAATATGTTGCAAACAGGTTTACTGGTGTTGATTGCTGCCGATCTCGTACTGGCGGTCAGTCATCACTGGACCGGACTCCTGCTAGGGGTAGCGCTGTGGGGGATTCATATGGGGATGACCCAGGGGTTACTCGCAGCCATGATCGCCAATACTGCGCCGCCAGACTTACGTGGCACCGCCTTCGGCATGTTTAACCTGATGAGCGGCGTTGCGCTGCTGTTGGCCAGTCTGGGCGCCGGTATTTTATGGGAAACATGGGGGGCGGCATCGACCTTCTATACTGGAGCAATAATTTGCGTGATGTCGTTGTTGGGCATGCGAATAGCAGAAAAGATCGGAGTTATTCATTGAGGTAGGTTTCAGAAGTGTTGCAGTTTTTTCGCGCGCATTTTCGCGTCAATTCGGCTACTTGCCTCGCGAGAGCAAATCCCTCGGGGCTCGATATTGAAGGAATGTTTTAGTCCGCTTATGGATCAAAAAAGAGTGTTATTCATTATTTACACAAAATATCGAAAAATTAATCCAGATCATTAAATGTTAAATTAGCCAGCGAAGTGTGATCGTGGTTAGATCACTTTGTACCCAAAAGTGAGTATATTCAGCCCGCTTATAAAACCATAACAAGGAGAGGGCTATGAAAAAATTATCTGTGGCGTTACTTGCATTAAGCTGTTTGTCGGGCGAGGTGTTGGCGCACCAACAAGGTGAGTTCTTCATGCGTGCGGGTTCTGCCACCGTGCGTCCTACGGAAGGTTCTGACAGTGTGCTTGGCATGGGCGGCTTTAATATCAGTAACAATACTCAACTGGGACTGACATTCGATTATATGGTGACGGATAACATCGGTATCGAGCTATTGGCTGCGACACCGTTCCGTCATCACGTAGGTTTAGGCCCAACAGGAAACCTGGCAACGGTGAGCCAACTGCCGCCGACACTCATGGCGCAGTGGTACTTTGGTAATTCGAAAAGCAAAGTGCGCCCTTATGTTGGCGTGGGCATCAACTACACCACTTTCTTTGATACCGATTTTAATCAGACCGGTAAAAATGCAGGTTTTACCGATCTCAGCGTGAAAGATTCATGGGGCGCGGCAGGTCAGGTGGGGCTGGATTATATGATTAACCCAAACTGGCTGTTGAATATGTCGGTCTGGTATATGGATATCGACACCGAAGTGAAGTTTAAAGCCGCTGGCGAGCAGCAGAACATTAATACGCGTATCGATCCGTGGGTGTTTATGTTCTCAGCGGGTTATCGCTTCTAAATGTCCTTCACAAAAGCTGGTCATTACTCGGCCAGCTTTTTTATTGTTCGCGAATCATTCCTGCGTATTAATCCTCATGAATGATTTCCGCCCCATGTGTCACTGAACACCATGATATCCATCAAGATAGGTTTCGCGTAACTCCTCGGCCCATAACATGACATCTTTTGTTTCACCAGGTTCGATGCTAGAAGCGGCCTGTGGCGCATTAGAGAAGGACTTTTTCTGCGTAGCTCCCAGGTTCGCAGTTTTGATCAGTTCCGCCTTTTGCAATGCGGTTTCTTCGCTGACGCCTGCGGCACGATCGACTTTGCCGGAATTATACAGTTCTTCGAAAACATGGAGATTCAGACGAGCTGTCGCATCAGGTCTGCTGACCAGGTTGCCGTTAAGCTCAGAGGATTGATGTGTGGCGTAGTGGTAAGAATGACGCATAGGGGCAGTTTTAGCACACCCAACAAGTGTGGTTGCAATAGCTATCAAAATCAGAGTATTACGCATGAAAATAATCCAGGGAATGAAAAGATGCCCAGATTAGATTCAGGTGCGCTTACAAAAATTGATCTAAATCTATCTAACTTTACATTTGTACGATGAATGTATCTTCTTGAAATTATTTCATGATGGGATGAATTGTGAAGAAAAGGCCGGAATTGCTCCGGCCTTATGTGACTTACGCGGAGAGAGTCGCAGCTTTCAAACTCTGCACAAACGCTTTTAGCTCACTGAGCATCACATCGGGTTTATCCAGGTTTTTCTCAATAATCTTCACGATCGCAGAGCCAGAAATTGCGCCCGCTGCACCGGCGTCAATTGCATCCTTAACCTGCGAAGGCTCGGAAATCCCAAAGCCTTGCAGTGAAGGTGCGGCACCAAATTCCGCTAACTTTTCGACCAGATGATGAAGCGGCAACTGTGCACGCGTTTCTGCACCCGTGACACCGGCACGAGAAAGCAGGTAAGTGTAACCACGGCCATGGGTGGCGATTTCACGCAGCAGCGCATCATCAGCATTTGGCGGACAAATGAAGATAGGCGCGACGTTGTGGCGCATTGCCGCCTGGCGGAATGGCGCAGACTCTTCAATTGGCACATCAGCAATCAGCACTGAATCCACACCGACTTTGGCGCACAGCGCGTAGAACTCATCAATGCCACGGTTATAAACCAGGTTGGCGTACATCAGCAGGCCGATTGGAATCGTCGGGTGCTTCTGGCGAATCACGGCCAGCATTTCGAAACACTGCGTTGGCGTTACGCCTGCGGCAAATGCACGCAGCGCCGCATTCTGAATGGTTGGGCCATCGGCCAACGGGTCAGAGAACGGGATGCCTAATTCCAGCGCATCGGCCCCGGCTTCAATCAGCGTGTCGATAATTTTCAGCGACTGCTCAGGTGACGGATCGCCCAGCGTGACGAAGGGAACAAAAGCGCCTTCTTTACGTGCCTGTAACTGCTCAAAAGCGTGTTGATAACGTTCCATTAGATTTCCCCTCGTGCTTTCAAAATGTCGTGAACGGTGAAGATGTCTTTGTCACCACGGCCAGAGAGGTTCACCACCAACAGTTGTTCTTTTTCCGGATTCTCTTTGATCATTTTCAGTGCGTGAGCCAGCGCGTGGGAAGACTCCAGCGCCGGGATTATTCCTTCGCTACGGCACAGCGTTTTGAAGGCTTCGAGTGCTTCGTCATCGGTAATTGAAACATAATCGGCACGACCGATACTGTTCAGGTGCGCGTGTTGCGGCCCGACAGAAGGGAAGTCCAGACCGGCAGAAATTGAATAAGATTCTTCAATCTGACCTTCGTCGGTTTGCATCATCGGCGATTTCATACCGAAATAGATGCCCACACGACCATGCTTAAGTGGCGCGCCGTGTTCACCGCTTTCAATACCATGTCCGGCAGGCTCCACGCCAATCAGACCGACTTTAGCGTCATTGATGAAATCAGCAAACATACCAATGGCGTTTGAACCACCGCCGACACAGGCGATAACCGCATCAGGGAGACGGCCTTCTTTTTCAAGAATTTGCGCTTTTGTCTCTTCGCCAATCATGCGCTGGAATTCACGCACGATAGTCGGGAACGGGTGCGGGCCTGCTGCGGTACCGAGCATATAGTGAGCGGTGTCGTAGCTGCCAGACCAGTCGCGCAACGCTTCGTTACACGCATCTTTCAGCGTCGCAGAACCGCTGTGTACCGGAATGACTTCCGCACCCATCAGACGCATACGGAACACGTTCGGCGACTGGCGCTCAACGTCTTTAGCACCCATGTAAATACGGCATTTCAGGCCGAGCAGGGCGCTGGCTAAGGCAGAAGCCACACCGTGTTGCCCGGCCCCGGTTTCCGCAATGATTTCGGTCTTGCCCATTCTTTTAGCAAGCAGAGCCTGGCCGAGAACCTGGTTAGTTTTGTGTGCGCCACCGTGCAGCAAATCTTCACGCTTTAAATACAGTGTGGTTTTGGTGCCAGCCGTCAGGTTGCGACATTTAGTCAGCGCCGTTGGACGGCCTGCGTAGTTCTTCAGTAAATCGTTAAATTCAGCCTGAAAATCTGCATCACTTTGCGCAGCAACAAAGGCTTCTTCCAGTTGACGCAGTGCTGGCATCAGGATTTGCGGCACGTACATGCCACCGAACTCACCAAAATAGGGATTAAGTAAAGTCATGATATTTTCCTTAGTAAGCCCGCAGCGTCTGGAAGACGGCAGCCAGCTTGTTAGCATCTTTAATACCCGGCGCGCTTTCGACACCTGAGTTGAAATCTAAACCGATGCAGCCCGTTTTCGCTGCTTCAATGCAATTATCCGCACCCAGTCCGCCAGCCAGAATCACGTTGTCCAGATTCTGTCCTGCAAGGAGTGACCAATCAAACCGTTGCCCGCTACCGCCCTGGCCGTTGTCGAACAGGTAGTTATCAACGTGGTTTAAATCACGGGCTGGCAAAGTATCTTTCACGCTCAGCGCTTTCCAGATTTGTACATTTTCAGGAAGGGCAACGCGCAGTTCGTCGATATAGGCCTGGTCTTCATCGCCATGCAGCTGTACGGCATTGAGCGAGAACTTCTCCACTTTTTGCAGCACTTCCGAAAGCGGCGTATTGCGGAAAACCCCTGCGTATTTCAGCGGTGCAGCGGCGATAACCGTTGCAGCGGTTTCATCGCTGACAAAGCGGGGTGATGAAGGAACAAAAATCAGCCCGCCATAAATGGCACCGGCTTCATAGGCGGCGCGGGAATCTTGCGCCCGCGTTAGTCCACAGACTTTATTGTTCCCTAAGGTGACGCGACGAACCGCAGCATTGAGATCGTCTTCGCCCATTAAGGCGGAGCCAATCAGGAAGCCGTTGGCAAAATGGCTCAGTTCACGAATCTGGCCGTAGTTGCTGATGCCTGACTCACTAATCACCGTCACGCCGTGACCTAAACGCGGCGCTAACTGGCGCGTACGGTTCAAATCAATCGACAAATCACGCAGGTCGCGGTTATTGATACCGACGACTTTTGCACCCAGAACGATGGCTCGCTCCAGCTCTTCTTCGTTACTGACTTCAGTCAATACGCCCATATTCAGGCTGTGCGCGACCGCCGCGAGCTGGCGATATTGCTCATCATCAAGCACAGAAAGCATCAGCAGACAGGCATCGGCCTGGTAAAAACGCGCCAGATGAATCTGATACGAGTCGATAATAAAGTCTTTGCACAGCACTGGCTGCGTGACAATGTCACTTACGATCGGTAGGAAATCAAAACTGCCCTGAAAATACTTTTCATCGGTTAAGACTGAAATCGCAGAAGCGTAGTGTTTATAAACGTTTGCAATACGCGCCGGGTCAAAATCATCACGAATCACGCCTTTGGATGGAGAGGCTTTTTTGCACTCCAGAATGAAAGCGGTTCGGGCACCTTGCAGTGCGTGATAAAAATTACGTGCCGCCGGTACAATGTTGTTCTGGAAACTTGCCAGGGGTTGTTGTTGCTTGCGTGCTTCAACCCATATCGCCTTATCAATGACGATCTTCTTTAATACGGTTTCCTGCATGACTTATCCTCTTCCTGCCAGCGCTGTTACCCGGTCATACGCAGCACCGCTGCGCAGTACTTCCAGCACTCGTTGTGCGTTTGCTTTGAGATCTTCTTGCCCGTGAAGACGCATTAACATGGCGACGTTTGCCGCTACCGCAGACTCATGAGCCGTCTCTCCTTTACCTTGTAACAGGCGGGTGAGAATGTCACGGTTTTCTTCCGGTGTGCCGCCTGCAAGCTCGTCCTGGTGATAGGCGGGCAGGCCGAAATCGGTGGCTTCAAGCTGGTAACTTTTAATCTCGCCTTCGTTCAGTTCTGCCACTTGCGTGGTGGCATGCAGAGAAACTTCGTCCATTCCACCGCTGTGTACTACCGCCGCACGTTTGTATCCCAATACGCGCAGGGTTTCGGCAATTGGCAGCACCAGTTCCGCGCTATAAACACCAATCAGCGCCATTTGCGGGTGAGCCGGGTTAATCAGCGGCCCGAGTACGTTAAACAATGTGCGTGTTTTTAACTGCTGGCGCACAGGCATCGCGTGGCGGAAACCGGTGTGATATTTCGGCGCGAACAGGAAACAGACACCTAAATCATCCAGCGCTTTGCGCGATGCATCAGCACTCATTTCCAGGTTAATACCAAAAGCGGCCAGTAAGTCTGACGAACCTGATTTACTGGAAACGCTGCGGTTGCCGTGTTTGGCAACTTTCAGTCCGACCGCTGCGGCAACAAACGCGCTGGCGGTCGAGATGTTAATGCTGTTGCTGCCATCGCCGCCGGTACCAACGATATCGGCAAACGGGTAGTCCGGGCTTGGGAATGGCGCAGCCGCTTCAAGCATCGCTGTTGCCGCCCCGGCAATTTCGTTTGGATGCTCGCCGCGCACTTTCATACTTACCAGCGCAGCGGCCAGTTGTTCTGGCTTCAGCTCGCCGCGCACTATTGCGGCGAACAGTTGGTGGCTCTCTTCCCGGCTCAGGGTTTGCGCTTTATACAGTTTGTCGAGAATCGGTTGCAGCGTGTTGGCTTGTTTTAACTTCAACAGCGCCCAGTCGAGCGTTTGTTCGAGCAGACGCGCGCCGTGGGTAGTCAGGATGGATTCAGGGTGGAACTGGAAACCACATACGCGGTCAGCGTCGTGGCGAACCGCCATCACCATGCCATCGAAATGGGCGTTAATCGTCAAGCCTGCCGGAATGTTGCTGCCAACCAATGAATGATAACGGGCAACTGGCAGCGGATTTGGCAGACCGGCAAACATCGCTTCGCCATCATGAGAAATAATCGAGGCTTTACCATGCAGGATTTCACCCGCCTGGCCAACGTACCCGCCGTAGGCTTCAACAATCGCCTGGTGGCCGAGGCAGATACCGATAATCGGCAATTTGCCGCGCAGGCGAGTCAGTAACTCTGGCATACAGCCTGCTTCACTTGGCGCGCCAGGGCCTGGGGAAAGCATCAACACCGGGTTATCCATGGTTTCCAGACGTTCAATTAACGTTTGCGCCGGAACATGGTTGCGATAGATAACGACATTGTGTCCGTTGGCACGCAACTGATCGGCCAGGTTATAAGTGAACGAGTCGATGTTATCGAGCAGCAGAATGTCAGCCATCAGAAAATCTCCTGTGCGTGATGCGCGGTGGCAATGGCGCGCAGTACAGCGCGGGCTTTATTGCGGGTTTCATCGGCTTCGGACTGCGGGACGGAGTCCAGCACCACGCCAGCGCCTGCCTGAACGGTGGCAATACCGTTTTCAACGTAGGCAGAGCGGATAACGATGCAGGTGTCTAAATCACCGTGCGCGGTGAAGTAACCGACCGCGCCGCCGTAACTGCCACGGCGCACGCCTTCGGCTTTGGCAATCAACTGCATCGCACGAACTTTTGGCGCACCGCTCAACGTGCCCATATTCATGCAGGCGCGGTAAGCATGCAGCACATCGAGATCTTTATGCAGCTCGCCTACAACACGGGAAACCAGGTGCATCACAAACGAATAACGGTCGACTTTCGTCAGGTCGGCAACGTAACGGCTGCCAGGAGTGCAAATGCGTGCCAGGTCGTTACGGGCGAGATCTACCAGCATTAAATGCTCGGACATCTCTTTATGGTCAGTACGCATTTCCAACTCTATGCGGCTGTCGAGGTCACGATCCAGCGTTCCATCTGCGCGGCGACCGCGTGGGCGAGTTCCGGCAATCGGGTAGATTTCAATCTGGCGGGAATCCGCGTCGTATTTCAACGAGCTTTCCGGGGATGCGCCAAATAAGGTGAAATCATTGTCCTGCATAAAGAACATATACGGGCTTGGGTTGCTCTTTTTCAGCGTCTGGTACGCAGCCAGTGGAGAAGGGCAAGGGAGTGAGAAGCGACGCGATGGCACGACCTGGAAAATCTCACCGATGCGGATCGCTTTTTGCATTTTGCGCACCACATCGCCAAATTCTTCATCGCTCTGGTTGCACTCGCAGGTCATGCGTTCCACTTTTTGCACCGGCAGCGCAGAAGGCTCTTGCTGCATTTGCTTGCTCAATTGCGCCGTGCGCTGAATTAAACGCTGTTTTTCAGAAGCTGACGGAGTGAACAGGCTCGCCTGGATACGGGTATGTTTTCTCTGATGGTCAATCACCAGCAGCGTTTCAGCTAAATAGAAACAGTAATCAGGGCAGTTGTTGTCTTGCTTGAGAGTAGGTAAGTCTTCAAATCCCGCAACCAGGTCGTAGGCAAACAAACCGCCGAAGAACATCGCCTCGCGTTCGTTTTCCGGCACCGTGACCAGTTCCTGCATAATGCGGAAGGCATCAAATACCGACAGTGAACACAGACGCGCATCTTCATCGAGCAGGGAACTCACCGCCGGGAAGCGCAGGACACGGCCTTGCGGAGAATGTTGGTTCTCAACTCCAGCAGGAAGTGCTGCATCAAGCAAAGGGAGTAATGAAGCACCGTTCTCAGATAGAGCTTGAATCGTGACGGTGTCACCTAAAGCGGTAATCCGTAGCGCGCTGTCAACTAACAGCAGGCTTTTCAAATCATCTTTGCTGTCGATATCGGCTGATTCGAGCAACAAGGTCGCAGGGCGCGCGCCGCATAGCTGGTGGAAAACCGCTGTTGGGTTATCACGATATGGCGCGTCACCGATGAGTAATTCGAGCGCTGGTTTTTGTGTTTGCATTTTCTGCTCTCATATTTTGTTCAAAAAAAAGCCCGCTCTGGGCGGGCCTGGTATCTGGGCTGAATTTCAGCCATAGCGATTACACTGCCCGTTATCAGGAAGTACGCCACCCGCTATGCATGAGGATGTTCGCTTTCATTTTCAGATACCTTTCTCGTGTGAACTTTCGTACTAGTTAACTAGTTCGATGAATCAAAGTCAATAGCGATTTTTAGTTATTGCCGAATATCGTTATTATGAGCGGCGTTTTCTTTTTATTAACACACCCGGAGCCATTTTGAGCGAACCCACACTAGCGGTGATTTACGACTTACATAGCCATACCACCGCGTCAGATGGCTTGTTAACGCCCGAAGCGCTGGTGAAGCGTGCAGTAGAAATGCGAGTGGGTATTCTGGCAATCACTGACCATGACACAGTAGCCGGAATTGGCGCTGCAAGGGAAGCGGTATCACGCCTGCAACTGCCCCTGCGCGTGATCAGCGGTGTGGAGATTTCCACCGTCTGGGAAAATCATGAAATCCATATCGTTGGATTGGGTGTTGATGAACATCATCCCGTTCTGACAGAATTTTTAGCGCAGCAAAGCGAGCGCCGTGTTCAACGTGCGGCCTTGATCGCAGAACGGCTTGAAAAAGCCCATATCCCCGGTGCGCTGGAAGGTGCAATGCGTCATGCCAACGGCGGAGAAGTCACCCGTGGGCATTTCGCGCGTTATCTGGTGGAGTGCGGGAAAGCCAATACCATGGCCGATGTGTTTAAGAAATATCTTGCAAAAGGGAAAACCGGTTACGTTCCGCCACAGTGGTGTACAATAGAACAAGCTATTGATGTCATTCATCATTCTGGCGGACAAGCGGTTCTGGCACATCCAGGCCGTTATGACCTTACCGCTAAATGGCTGAAAAGATTGCTGGCGCAGTTTGCCGAAAGTGGTGGCGATGCCATGGAAGTCGCCCAGTGTCAGCAAGCCCCCAATGAGCGCACCCAACTTGCGAGTTACGCACAGCAATTTAATTTGCTGGCGTCGCAAGGCTCAGATTTCCATATGCCATGTGCGTGGATTGAGCTTGGGCGCAAGCTCTGGCTGCCCGGTGGCGTCGAGCCGGTCTGGCAGAATTGGGAGAAAAGTTATAGCGAAAAAGAGAGGGCACTATGAGTCAATTTTTCTATATTCATCCGGATAACCCGCAACAGCGCCTGATTAACCAGGCGGTAGAAATTGTTCGCAAGGGCGGCGTCATTGTTTATCCCACCGATTCGGGTTATGCGCTGGGGTGTAAACTGGAAGATAAGTCGGCGATGGAGCGCATTTGCCGTATTCGCCAGTTACCTGACGGGCACAACTTCACCCTGATGTGTCGCGACCTGTCGGAGCTTTCGACCTACGCATTTGTCGATAACGTGGCGTTTCGCTTAATCAAAAATAATACGCCGGGCAATTACACGTTTATTCTCAAAGGCACGAAAGAAGTCCCGCGCCGTTTGTTGCAGGAAAAGCGCAAAACTATTGGTCTGCGCGTGCCTTCAAACCCGATTGCGCTGGCACTGCTCGAAGTGCTGAACGAGCCGATGCTATCGACGTCGCTGATGCTGCCAGGAAGTGAATTTACCGAGTCTGACCCGGAAGAGATTAAAGACAGACTCGAGAAAGTTGTCGATTTAGTGATTCACGGCGGTTACCTCGGCCAGCAACCGACAACGGTGGTGGATTTGACCGACGATTCACCGGTTGTTATCCGCGAAGGCGCGGGCGATGCAAAACCTTTCTTATAAGTTCGTCTGCGGCTATACTGTCCGGCCTAAAATGGGGCTATCAGGCCCCATTACCCCAATTCGACGCCTGTGAAGGCGACACCCGAGGAAGCTCAATGAGCGATAAGAGCGAAAAGTTACAAAAAGTTTTAGCCCGTGCTGGTCATGGTTCCCGTCGTGAGATTGAAACAATTATCTCCGCAGGCCGTGTCAGTGTGGATGGCAAAATTGCCAAATTAGGCGACCGTGTTGAAGTGACACATGCGCTGAAAATCCGTATTGATGGTCACCTGATTTCTATTAAAGAATCTGCTGAACAAATTTGCCGCGTGTTGGCTTATTACAAGCCAGAAGGCGAATTATGTACGCGTAATGACCCTGAAGGGCGTCCAACCGTATTTGACCGTTTACCAAAATTGCGCGGCGCGCGTTGGATTGCGGTCGGTCGTCTGGATGTGAATACCTGTGGTTTACTGCTTTTCACCACTGATGGTGAGCTGGCAAACCGCCTGATGCACCCAAGCCGTGAAGTTGAGCGTGAATACGCGGTGCGTGTATTTGGCGAAATTGACGACGACAAAGTGAAACAGTTGGGTCGTGGCGTGCAGCTTGAAGATGGCCCAGCGGCATTCAAAACCATCAAATTTACCGGTGGTGAAGGGATTAACCAGTGGTACAACGTGACTCTGACCGAAGGCCGCAACCGTGAAGTGCGTCGCCTGTGGGAAGCGGTTGGTGTGCAGGTTAGCCGTCTGATTCGTGTGCGTTACGGTGACATTCAGTTGCCGAAAGGCCTGCCGCGTGGCGGTTATACCGAACTCGATCTGGGGCAAACTAACTACCTGCGTAAATTGGTAGAACTGCCTGAAGAGACAGAAAGCAAAGTGGCGGTTGAAAAAGACCGTCGTCGTATGAAAGCGAATCAGATTCGCCGTGCGGTTAAACGCCATACGCAAACCACGGGTGGCGGCGGTCGTCGCGGTGGTCGCAGCAGCTAAAATACAAACCCCTCAGTTGAGGGGTTTTTTAATGCTTAATAATCAATACCGATTTGCGCTTTAACACCCGCATCAAACGCGTGCTTCACAGGCCGTAACTCGCTGACGGTATCTGCGATTTCAAGAATATCCCGATGACATCCACGTCCGGTAATAATCACCGTCTGGCTCTCTGGACGCTGTGTCAGGGCCGTCAGCACCTCTTCCAGCGGTAAATAGTCATAGGCCACCATGTAGGTGATTTCGTCGAGAATAACCATATCCAGTGAGCTGTCTGCCAACATACGCTTTGCATGCTCCCACACTTCCACGCACGCTGCGGTATCCGTTTCGCGGTTTTGTGTATCCCAGGTAAAACCGGTCGCCATCACCTGAAATTCCACGCCTAATGGCTCCAGTAAATTGCGTTCGCCATTCGGCCATTGGCCTTTGATGAATTGGATAACGCCGACTTTTTTGCCGTGCCCGACTGCGCGTGTGGCGGTGCCGAAAGCGGCTGTCGTTTTACCTTTACCGTTTCCGGTAAAGACAATCACAATCCCGCGTTCTTCTTGCGCTGCTGCGACGCGGGCATCCACTTTTTCTTTCTGGCGCTGTTGGCGCTGCTGGTAACGATCTTCACTCATTCGGAAATTCCTGGTTTACGATTGGGTTGAGCATCAAAGCTCATGCCTGTTTTGCGGCGGCTGTCATCGCCCATTAGCCAAAGATAGAGCGGCATTAAATCACGTGGCGTTTTCAGTTTTTCGGGGTCTTCGGTCGGGAATGCACTTGCGCGCATAGCAGTTCGCGTTCCGCCTGGGTTAATACAATTAACGCGTAAATTATGCTGCTTATACTCTTCTGCGAGCACCTGCATCATGCCCTCAGTCGCGAATTTTGATACCGCATAGGCACCCCAGCCCGCGCGGCCCTGACGACCGACACTCGAACTGGTGAACACCAGTGAGCCTGAGTCTGATTTGAGTAATAAAGGAAGCAAAGCCTGTGTCAGGAAGAAAGTCACATTCACATTGACCTGCATCACAGCCTGCCACGTTTGCGGATCTTGCTCGTCCATTGGCCGAATATCGCCGAGGATCCCGGCATTATGCAGGACGCCATCCAGGCGGGGAATTAACCCTGAAAGCTTGTGTGCCAGACTCTGGCAATCATCAGGTGTCGCCGTGGCAAAATCGAGAATAAACCAGTGGGGAAGGCTGCCGTAGCGGGTCTGTAGTTCATGGGCAACGCTGCGCAGTTTTTCTTCGTTACGACCCAGTAATATGACGCTGGCACCGTATCTGGCGTAAGTTAGTGCGGCTTCTCGACCGATGCCATCGCTGGCCCCGGTGACTAAAATGATGCGGTTTTGCAGTAAGTCGGTCTTCGGTTGATAGTGCACATTCAACTCCTCGCGTGATGTGTCGCTCACGTCTTGATTCTCAGAAATACCTGGGTATGCATGGGCTTTACGCTTTATGCCTGAAAGGGCTTGTTATTTCAATCAGGCAACAGGAGACAATACCTTTGATTAACATTTTGCAAAAGTTTCATTTTATTAAAAACGTTCAGGAAGCAGGCTCGCAGCATTTATAGTTGCTTGCAGACGCGGAATCACCGCTCGGTTACACTGAGCAGAAGATATTTAATGTCCTGAATGGAAGGCGGAAAGCGTGGATTTGATTGCAAACTATGGGCTTTTTTTGGCGAAAATCGTCACGGTCGTTGCGGCTATTGGCATTCTTGTCACAATAATCGTGAATGTTGCCGGGCGTAAAAGACACCAACGTGGGGAATTACGTCTCACCAATTTAAGTGAACAATACCAGGAAATGCAGGAAGAAATGCAGGTCGCAAGACTTGATGGTCATCAGCAGAAACTCTGGCATAAAACCCAAAAGAAAAAACATAAGCTGGAAGCTAAACAAGCCAAAGCGCGTGCTAAACGTGGCGAAACGGTTATTTCTGACAAACCGACGCTTTATGTTCTGGATTTTAAAGGAAGTATGGATGCGCATGAAGTCACTTCCTTACGTGAAGAAATCACAGCCGTGCTGGCGGTAGTCAAACCCGAAGATGAGGTTTTACTCCGTCTGGAAAGCCCTGGCGGTGTGGTGCATGGTTATGGGCTGGCGGCATCACAGTTGCAGCGTTTGCGTGAGAGCAAAGTGCGCCTGACGGTTGCTGTCGATAAAGTCGCGGCTAGCGGCGGTTATATGATGGCGTGCGTGGCAGATAAAATCGTTGCCGCTCCGTTTTCTATTATTGGTTCGATTGGCGTGGTGGCTCAGGTGCCTAACTTCCACCGCTTGCTGAAACGCAATGATATTGATGTCGAACTGCATACTGCTGGTCAGTACAAACGTACTCTGACTTTGTTTGGTGAAAACACCGAGCAGGGGCGTGAAAAATTCCGTGAAGACCTGAATGAAACACATCTGCTATTTAAGCAGTTTGTGCATGACATGCGTCCATCACTGGATATTGATTCTGTTGCAACGGGCGAGCACTGGTACGGCACGCAGGCACTGGAAAAAGGTTTGATTGATGCGGTAAGCACCAGCGACGACCTGCTGATTGGCCTGATGAAAAATCACGATGTGATTAATGTGCACTACACGCGCCGCAAAAAAATGATGGATCGTTTCACCGGTAGCGCGGCTAACAGTTTAGATAATCTGTTGTTGCGCTGGTGGCAGCGTGGTGAAAAACCACTGTTGTAATCAGATTTGAGGTGAAAGTAGAAACGAGGCCATTTGGCCTCGTTATTTTACTTAGTCTTGCAGGTGATATTTCTCTGCAAACACATGCGCAAGATGCTTGAACATATTAAATACTGCGGTGCTTTTCCCGGTAGGTAAGCCTTGCTCATCAAGGAAGTATTCACCTTTGAATACCAGCACCCCGTTTTTTTGTTCAACGTCCGTTGCTTCCATTCCATGCATGAAATCTTCATGAGCACGGATCACTTTATTGGCTTCAACGAGTAGCGACTGTTTATCGATAGGTTGAGTGGTTGGTAGCATGATTTCCTCCTTTAAAAACTGGCAGTAGTGTACTTCCGCTATACTGCAAAGGGCAATATCTCCCTGTAAACCTAAGGTGATTTAATCAGTTTACTGTGCTGGCAGGAATCCGGGTTGCATGCTAATAAAGTTGCGTAACTCATTTTATCAGGTAGAGTGTGACGCTTTCGCAAATCTGGCAACGGAATTGCTTGACATTCAACCAAAGTTCCGTCGTGCTATGTCACCGGTGCGAAAGACTCGTTATCTCAATCACCTGCGAATGTTCGCTAATCAGCCGGTGGATGAAAAAAGAGTTGATATCCATTGACGCTGCCGCAATATAAAAAAGCGCGTCGCCAGTGGAAGGTGTGATTAGTGTGCGACGTCTCCTGGAAGAATTACATTAGGTAAAGGTGAATATGGGTAAAGCTCTCGTCATCGTTGAGTCCCCGGCAAAAGCCAAAACGATCAACAAATATCTCGGTAATGACTACGTGGTTAAGTCCAGCGTCGGTCATATCCGTGATTTGCCGACCAGTGGATCAACCACCAAGAAGAGCGCTGACTCCGCCTCCACCAAAGGGACCAAAAAGGTCAAAAAGGATGAACGCGGCGCGCTCGTAAATCGTATGGGTGTCGATCCATGGCACAACTGGGAAGCACAGTACGAAGTGCTGCCTGGTAAGGAAAAAGTGGTTTCAGAACTGAAGTCACTGGCTGAAAAAGCAGACCATATCTATCTCGCAACCGACCTTGACCGCGAAGGGGAAGCCATTGCATGGCACCTGCGGGAAGTTATCGGTGGGGATGAAACGCGTTACAGCCGTGTTGTGTTTAACGAGATCACAAAAAATGCAATTCAACAGGCCTTCGAAAAGCCGGGCGAATTGAATATTGACCGTGTTAACGCACAGCAGGCGCGTCGTTTTATGGACCGCGTTGTGGGTTACATGGTGTCTCCGCTGCTGTGGAAAAAAATTGCCCGTGGTCTTTCTGCTGGCCGCGTACAGTCCGTTGCTGTGCGTCTGGTTGTTGACCGTGAACGTGAAATTAAAGCGTTCGTACCGGAAGAGTACTGGGAAGTTGACGCGAATCTGACAACGCCGAAAGGCGATAGTTTGCCGGTTCAGGTCAGCCACCATAAAGACAAGCCGTTCCGCCCGGTTAACCGCGAGCAGACAATGTCTGCGGTTAGCGAGTTGGAAAAAGCGCGTTACACCGTGCTTGAGCGTGAAGATAAACCGACCAGCAGCAAACCTGGTGCGCCGTTTATCACCTCCACGTTGCAACAGGCTGCAAGCACCCGTCTTGGTTTTGGTGTGAAGAAAACCATGATGATGGCGCAGCGTCTGTATGAAGCGGGTCATATCACTTACATGCGTACTGACTCAACCAACTTGAGCCAGGATGCAGTGAGTATGGTTCGTGGGTATATCGAAGAGAGTTTCGGTAAGAAATATCTCCCGGAAGCCGCGAATCAGTACTCCAGCAAAGAAAACTCTCAGGAAGCGCACGAAGCGATTCGTCCTTCTGATGTGAGTGTCGTTGCTGAGTCGCTTAAAGATATGGAAGCTGACGCGCAGAAACTTTACCAGTTGATCTGGCGCCAGTTTGTGGCGTGTCAGATGACACCAGCGCAATACGATTCCACCACTTTGACGGTGCAAGCAGGTGACTTCCGCCTTAAAACGCGTGGCCGTACGCTGCGTTTTGATGGCTGGACTAAAGTCATGCCTGCACTGCGCAAAGGCGATGAAGACCGTACTTTACCCGCCGTTGAACAGGGTGATGAGCTCGCGCTGGTTGAAGTTATTCCTGGGCAGCACTTTACAAAACCACCGGCTCGCTTTAGCGAAGCTTCGTTGGTTAAAGAGTTGGAAAAGCGTGGCATTGGCCGTCCGTCTACTTACGCGTCAATCATTTCCACCATCCAGGATCGTGGCTATGTGCGTGTAGAGAACCGCCGCTTCTACGCTGAAAAGATGGGTGAAATAGTTACTGACCGCCTGGAAGAAAACTTCCGTGAGCTGATGAACTACGATTTCACCGCGCAGATGGAAAGCAGCCTTGACCAGGTGGCCAATAATCAGGCCGAGTGGAAAGGGGTGCTGGATAACTTCTTTAGCGACTTCAGCGAACAGCTTGGTAAAGCTGAACTGGATCCGGAAGAAGGCGGTATGCGTCCAAACCAGATGGTTCTGACCAGTATTGATTGCCCGACCTGTGGTCGTGAAATGGGTATTCGTACTGCCAGCACTGGTGTGTTCCTGGGTTGTTCTGGTTATGCACTGCCGCCGAAAGAACGCTGCAAAACCACCATCAACCTGGTGCCGGAAAACGAAGTTCTCAACGTGCTGGAAGGCGATGACGCGGAAACTAACGCCCTGCGTGCGAAGCGTCGTTGCGTGAAGTGTGGCACTGCGATGGACAGCTACCTCATCGATCCGAAACGTAAACTTCACGTCTGTGGTAATAACCCGACGTGTGATGGTTACGAAATCGAAGAGGGCGAATTCCGCATCAAGGGTTATGACGGCCCAATCGTTGAGTGTGAGAAATGTGGTTCTGAAATGCACCTGAAAATGGGGCGTTTCGGTAAGTACATGGCTTGTACCAATGACGATTGCAAAAATACGCGTAAGATCCTGCGTAATGGCGAAGTGGCACCTCCGAAGGAAGATCCGGTTCCATTGCCTGAGTTGCCTTGCGAGAAGTCCGACGCTTACTTTGTTCTGCGTGATGGCGCGGCGGGTGTTTTCCTTGCGGCAAACACTTTCCCTAAATCGCGTGAAACACGTGCGCCGCTGGTCGAAGAGCTTTATCGCTTCCGCGACCGCCTGCCAGAAAAACTGCGTTATCTGGCCGACGCACCACAGCAAGATGCAGACGGCAACAAAGCGGTTGTTCGCTTTAGCCGTAAGACTAAGCAACAGTATGTTTCTTCTGAAAAAGAAGGCAAAGCGACTGGCTGGTCAGCATTCTTTGTTGATGGTAAGTGGGTTGAAGGTAAGAAGTAACTAGCCTTCAGACGCAAAAGCCGGGGCCGATGCTCCGGCTTTTTTATATCCTTTTATATAACCTGATTATTATTTTTTCTTTCTAACTATACATAGATAGTATAAGTGATATAGTAATCCGAGAGAATTTCACCTTGTCTGAATCCCTGCCACCGCACGTGTCGGGGCTGTTTTTACTGCGGATGGAACGTCATGAAACTACAGCAACTTCGTTATATCGTAGAGGTGGTAAATCACAACCTCAACGTCTCGTCGACGGCAGAAGGGCTTTACACTTCTCAGCCGGGGATCAGTAAACAAGTTCGTATGTTGGAAGACGAACTGGGGATTCAGATCTTTGCACGTAGCGGCAAACACCTGACTCAGGTAACGCCTGCGGGGCAGGAGATTATCCGTATTGCCCGCGAAGTGTTGTCAAAAGTTGAAGCCATTAAGTCCGTGGCGGGTGAGCATACCTGGCCGGACAAGGGTTCATTGTATGTCGCGACGACCCATACACAGGCGCGTTACGCGCTGCCAAATGTGATTAAAGGGTTTATTGAGCGCTATCCACGCGTTTCCCTTCACATGCATCAGGGTTCGCCTACGCAGATTGCTGAAGCGGTATCCAAGGGTAATGCGGATTTTGCTATTGCGACTGAAGCTCTGCATCTCTACGATGATTTAGTGATGCTGCCGTGCTACCACTGGAACCGTTCGATTGTGGTGACGCCGGATCACCCGCTGGCATCGAAAGAGTCGGTTTCCATCGAAGAGTTGGCTCAATATCCGTTAGTCACCTACACCTTCGGTTTCACCGGGCGTTCCGAATTAGACACTGCATTTAACCGTGCCGGATTAACGCCGCGAATTGTCTTCACGGCAACAGATGCTGATGTGATTAAAACCTACGTGCGTTTGGGCTTAGGTGTGGGGGTTATTGCCAGTATGGCGGTTGATCCGGTTTCTGACCCGGACCTGGTGCGTATTGAAGCGCAGGGCGTTTTCAGCCACAGCACCACGAAAATAGGTTTCCGCCGCAGCACTTTCTTGCGCAGTTACATGTATGATTTTATTCAGCGTTTTGCGCCGCACCTGACGCGTGATGTTGTCGATACCGCCGTTGCTTTGCGTTCAAATGAAGATATTGAAGCCATGTTTAAAGATATTAAATTACCGGCTAAATAATATCTGAAGGTATCTTTTCTCCCAGGAAAGATACCTCTTCTCTTTGCATTAAAGAATATGATTCATCCCTTCCAGTTTTAAATATCCCTCAAATCTTTATTACCCATACTTTTTAAGTGGTTAATCTGTCTCAATTAAGAGACAAACGTAGATAATAATTAACTACCCTGCAAATTTATTGTTTCAATTATTTATTTCAGGTCAAAAGATTAAATCTTTTCCTGCATTCGGGAAGCAATTTCGCTGGCTTTTGTACTAGAGTTTCTTTAGGATTAATCCCATCAGGCGATTAATTATACCGATTGTTTAAGATTTTATGATAAGTGGTGCCGATTGTATGAGGTTAGCAATGCCTTCAGGAAGTGAAGAACCGCAGAGGGAAACAGGGCTAAAACGTAAAGCCTGGATGGCGGTGTTTTTGGTATCAGGTCTGTTCTGGCTTGTCGTTGCAGTGGCAGCCTGGCATTTTTGGGGGTAACAATGACTTCCTTTGCTCAAACACAAGCACAGAAAACGGTGCGTCAGAAAGATGACAAACCACAACAAGAAGCGAAACCTGGAAAAGTTCAGGTGCCTGAGTCATGGCAACTGACGCAACAACAAAAAGACTTTATCGATCTGTTTTCAACAGACGAACATATTAAACAATAAATATAATTCTCATTTACCTTTATTTAACTTGCTGTCAGTCACACTTTATAATTAAGCGTGATTAAGAGCACACTCTTTAAGTAATCACTACACACAGCAATATTCAAATCGACTGATTAATTATTCAGTCACAGTGTTTACTAAAATAAAGAGAGCGGCTTATGAATACTCACTGTAGCGTCAAGTACTGGTCATGGTTTACCGCATTTACTGTTTCGTTAGCCTTTTGGGCGCAAATGGTTTGGATGCTGACTCAGTAACACTTTCTTGATTGTGCCCTGGTTCTCTGCCGGGGCGCTGATTCACTCCTCCTTTCCCTTTACACTTCTCGATTTATCAATTTGGGTTGTTATCAAATCGTTACGACATCTTTGTGTTATCTTTAATACTGTCCCTGATCTTCATCCGGGATACCGCTATCCTAAGAAATTTATGGAGGAGCTATGTCGTTAACCCTACGAGAAGCCAGTAAGGACACTTTACAGGCGCTGAATAAAACCTATCACTATTACAGCTTGCCGCTGGCCGCAAAAGAACTTGGGGATATCACCCGGTTACCCAAGTCGTTAAAAGTTTTGCTCGAAAACCTGCTGCGCTGGCAGGATGAAGATTCTGTCACTCAAGATGACATTCACGCGCTGGCCGCCTGGCTGAAAGACGCTCACGCGGACCGTGAAATTGCTTATCGCCCAGCTCGCGTACTGATGCAAGATTTCACCGGTGTCCCGGCGGTGGTTGACTTAGCCGCCATGCGTGAAGCGGTTAAACGCCTCGGTGGCGATGTGGCCAAAGTTAACCCGCTTTCCCCTGTGGACCTGGTCATTGACCACTCGGTGACTGTCGATCACTTTGGCGACGATGATGCATTTGAGGAGAACGTGCGCCTCGAAATGGAGCGCAACCATGAGCGCTATGTCTTCCTGCGTTGGGGGCAGCAAGCTTTCAGTCGCTTCAGCGTTGTGCCACCGGGAACCGGTATTTGTCACCAGGTTAACCTGGAATATCTCGGTAAAGCCGTGTGGAGTGAAATGCAGGGGGATGAGCTGGTGGCTTATCCTGACACGCTGGTGGGGACTGACTCCCATACCACCATGATCAACGGTCTCGGAGTTTTGGGCTGGGGCGTAGGGGGGATTGAAGCCGAAGCGGCCATGCTCGGCCAGCCGGTTTCAATGCTTATTCCGGATGTGGTCGGCTTTAAACTTGACGGTAAATTGCGCGAAGGCATTACCGCGACAGACCTGGTTTTGACCGTTACGCAAATGCTACGCAAACACGGCGTTGTGGGCAAGTTCGTTGAATTCTACGGCGACGGGCTGGACACTTTACCCCTGGCCGATCGCGCAACAATTGCCAACATGGCTCCTGAATATGGTGCCACCTGCGGTTTCTTCCCGATTGACGCTGTGACGCTGGATTATATGCGTCTGAGTGGACGCAGCGAAGAGCAGATAGCATTGGTTGAGGCGTATTCCAAAGCCCAGGGCATGTGGCGAAATACCGGCGATGAACCGGTATTTACCAGCACTCTGGCGCTGGATATGAATGAAGTTGAAGCAAGCCTGGCGGGGCCAAAACGTCCGCAGGATCGCGTTGCGCTGGGCGATGTCCCGAAAGCGTTCAACGCCAGCAATGAACTCGAACTCAACTCCTCTCACAAAGACCGTGCGCCGGTGAATTACACCATGGGTGGGCGCGAATACCAGTTGCCTGATGGCGCGGTGGTCATTTCTGCGATTACTTCTTGCACTAACACCTCAAACCCCAGTGTTCTGATGGCTGCAGGGTTGCTGGCTAAGAAAGCGGTGACTTTAGGTTTAAAACGCCAGCCTTGGGTAAAAGCGTCGCTGGCGCCTGGCTCAAAAGTGGTTTCGGATTACCTGGCGAAGGCCCGATTGACACCTTATCTCGATGAATTAGGTTTTAATCTGGTGGGATACGGTTGTACCACGTGCATCGGGAACTCTGGCCCATTACCGGACCCTATTGAACAAGCAATCAAGAAGGGCGATTTGACCGTGGGGGCCGTGCTTTCGGGGAACCGTAACTTTGAAGGGCGAATTCATCCATTGGTGAAAACCAACTGGCTCGCATCCCCTCCACTGGTGGTGGCTTATGCTCTGGCTGGGAACATGAATATTAATCTGACCACCGACCCACTTGGTCATGACCTCAAAGGCGAGCCGGTTTATCTCAAAGATATTTGGCCGACCAGCCAGGAAATAGCTCGTGCGGTCGCACAGGTGACAACGGAAATGTTCCACAAAGAATATGCCGAAGTCTTCCTGGGGACACCTGAATGGCAAAGCATCGAGGTGGACCGTTCAAATACTTACGGCTGGCAAAGCGATTCTACCTACATTCGCCTGTCGCCATTCTTTGATGATATGGAAGCCACACCAAAACCCGTACCGGAGATTCATGGTGCGCGCGTTTTGGCGATCCTCGGCGACTCGGTGACCACAGACCATATTTCACCTGCCGGTAGCATCAAGCCAGACAGTCCGGCTGGGCGCTATCTGCAAAACCATGGCGTTGAGCGTAAAGATTTTAACTCTTATGGCTCACGACGCGGCAACCATGAAGTGATGATGCGCGGCACGTTTGCCAATATTCGCATTCGCAATGAAATGGTGCCGGGAGTTGAAGGGGGCATGACGCGATTGTTACCGGGCGATGAGGTTGTCTCGATTTATGATGCGGCAATGAAATACCGCGATAAAGGGATCCCGCTTGCCGTGTTTGCCGGTAAAGAATATGGCTCCGGTTCTAGCCGTGACTGGGCGGCAAAAGGGCCGCGATTACTGGGTGTGCGGGTCGTTATTGCCGAGTCCTTCGAGCGAATTCACCGTTCCAACCTGATTGGTATGGGGATTCTTCCGCTGGAGTTTCCGCAGGGCGTGACGCGTAAAACGTTGGGGCTGACGGGCGAGGAGTTTATCGATATCACTGGCCTGAACGAACTGGTGCCCGGGACTACGGTGCCGGTGTCATTAACCTTTGCCGATGGTAGAAAAGAGGTGATTGAGTGTCGCTGCCGAATTGATACCAGTAATGAACTGACGTACTTCAAAAATGATGGGATTTTGCATTACGTGATTCGTAACATGCTGAAGTAGTAGAAATTCTCCCCCAGCGATGGGGGAGAAAACAGCTTATTCTTTGGACAGTAAATGACCCATTTTGGCCGCTTTGGTATCCAGATAATGCGCGTTCTTCGGGTTGCGACCCACAATAAGTGGCACTCGCTCAGTGATGTTAATTCCTGCCTCAGAAAGAATCTCAACCTTGCGCGGGTTGTTGGTCAGCAAGCGTACCGCATCGATACCCAATAATTTAAACATGTCTGCGCACAGCGTGAAGTCGCGTTCATCGGCAGCAAAACCGAGTTGGTGGTTCGCTTCAACGGTGTCGTAGCCTTTATCCTGCAACGCGTAGGCGCGAATTTTATTCAGTAGGCCAATGTTGCGTCCTTCCTGGCGGTGATACAGCAACACACCGCGACCTTGTTCAGCAATTTGAGCCAGAGCTGCTTCAAGCTGGAAACCACAGTCGCAGCGCAGGCTGAAAAGGGCGTCGCCCGTCAGACACTCTGAATGTACACGCGCCAGAACAGAATCATTTCCAGTAATGTCACCAAAAACCAGTGCAACGTGATCTTGCCCGGTTGCCAGTTCTTCAAAACCCACCATCAGGAAATCGCCCCATGGGGTAGGCAGTTTGGCTTCTGCCACACGTTTAAGCTGCATGTGATTCTCCAGGTACTCTTATTGGCTCACGAAGTATTGACTCGCGTGATACCTGCCAGCTTTCTGGCTTGTTAAATTCCTATTGGCTATTTTGCCACAACGCCGGGCACTTCGCCTAATTGACTGGGCGCACTCCTATTTTTACGCTTAAAGTCACGCCACGTTTTCCCATCGGTGCGCTTTATCGGGTATTCTTAATGCTCAAATTGCATAAGGAAAAGTGATGAGGGCAATAGCGAAGCGAACGACAATTGGAGCCGGAATACTATTAATCATGCCGCTAGCGGTATGGATTTCAGGTTGGCAGTGGGTTCCTGGTGCGCAAGGCGCCTGGCTTAAAATGATGTATTGGATGACAGAAACCGTCACGCAACCGTGGGGCATCATTACTCATGTTTGCTTATGCGCCTGGTTTTTATGGTGCCTGAGGTTCCGCCTAAAAGCGGCAGTCATGCTATTTGCCATCCTTGGTGCGGCTATTCTTGTTGGGCAAGGCGTGAAATCCGTCATCAAAGACAAAGTTCAAGAACCTCGTCCTTTTGTGGTATGGCTTGAAAAAACACAACATATTCCAACAGATGAGTTCTACAATTTAAAGCGTAAGCAACGTAGCGAACTGGTTAAAAGTCAGCTCGAGTCTCAGGCGGAAGTGCCTGGTTGGCTACGTAAACACTGGCAAAAAGAGACCGGATTTGCTTTCCCTTCCGGGCACACAATGTTTGCCGCAAGTTGGGCATTACTGGGCGTTGGCCTGTTGTGGCCGCGCAGGAGAACGTGGACTATTGCTTTGTTGCTGGTGTGGGCAGTCGGGGTGATGGGGAGTCGGTTAGTGCTCGGTATGCACTGGCCGCGAGATTTGGTAGTCGCAACATTAATCTCCTGGATATTAATTACCCTGGCAACCTGGCTTGCGCAAAAGTTATGCGGTCCACTATCGCCACCAAGGCAAGAAGATGAGGAAATAGCCGAACGAGACGGCGAACCTTGAGAATCTTGATTTAATCCCCATTTCTTATGAATTGGACGTCGCTAATGGATTCCCCGGAACACCGGGAAATGGTAGTTTATACCGTTGGAAATGCATTAGGGCATAATTTAGTCGCGTAAGACCACATGACGGGAAGTAATGTGAAATATTTATTCATTTTCTTACTGGTGCTAGCGATTTTTGTGATTTCTGTCACTCTGGGCGCGCAAAACGATCAGGTTGTACACTTCAATTATCTGTTGGCACAAGGCGAGTATCGCGTCTCCACCTTGCTGGCGACTCTTTTTGCTGCGGGTTTTTTATTGGGTTGGATGATTTGTGGTCTGTTCTGGCTGCGTTTGCGAGTTTCCCTTGCCCGCGCCGATCGCAAGATCAAACGCCTGGAACAGCAAATCACCACGGGTTCTGACACCACCACAGTGGTTGCACCGGCTGTGAAGGAATAACCTGCCATGTTGGAATTGTTGTTTCTGCTGTTGCCTGTTGCCGCCTTCTACGGCTGGTATATGGGCCGCAGAAGCGCGCATCAAGACAAGCAACAAGAAGCCAACCGCCTGTCGCGTGATTACGTGGCGGGGGTTAACTTTTTGCTGTCTAACCAGCAAGATAAAGCCGTAGATTTATTCCTCGATATGCTTAAAGAGGACACCAGTACCGTTGAGGCTCACCTCACGCTGGGTAACTTGTTCCGTTCCCGCGGTGAAGTCGATCGCGCCATCCGAATCCATCAGTCATTAATGGAAAGCGCCTCGCTAACCTACGAGCAGCGCCTGCTTGCGGTTCAGCAATTGGGTCGTGACTACATGGCCGCCGGTTTGTATGACCGTGCAGAGGATATGTTCGGGCAACTGATCGATGAAACAGATTTCCGTATTGGTGCCTTGCAGCAATTATTACTGATTCATCAGGCGACCAGCGACTGGCAAAAGGCTATTGATGTTGCCGAGCGTCTGGTGAAACTGGGTAAAGATAAACAGCGTACTGAAATCGCTCACTTCTATTGTGAACAAGCCTTGCAGTTGATGGGGAGCGACGATCTCGACCGCGCCATGTCACTGCTGAAAAAAGGGGCAGCGGCCGATAAAAACTGTGCGCGAGTTTCTATTATGATGGGCCGTATCTTCATGGCTCGAAATGAATATGCAAAAGCGGTTGAGTCATTACAACGCGTCATCAATCAAGATAGTGAGTTAGTCAGTGAAACGTTGGAGATGCTCCAGACTTGCTATCAACAACTCGATAAGCCACAAGAGTGGGAAGCCTTCTTAAAACGCTGTGTTGAAGAGAATACCGGCGCAGGGGCAGAACTGATGCTCGCAGAGATCCTTGAGCACAAAGAAGGGTCTGAAGTCGCTCAAATATATATCAACCGCCAGCTCCAGCGCCACCCAACCATGCGTGTGTTCCATCGTTTGATGGATTATCACTTACAGGAAGCGGAAGAAGGGCGTGCGAAGGAAAGCCTGATGGTGTTGCGAAACATGGTGGGTGAGCAAGTGCGCACCAAGCCACGTTATCGTTGCCAGAAGTGTGGATTTACCGCTTTCACGATGTACTGGCATTGTCCATCTTGCCGGGCATGGTCGACCATTAAACCGATCCGCGGTTTGGACGGGCAATAACGCATAGAAGGCGTAGCGTTATAAAAAAAACGCGCACTTTAGTTACAACATACTAATGGTTAGTATCAGGAACTAAACCTCAGCACCGAGTCGTTTGTGTCTTGCAGAGTGCAATGGCAACTGTAATTTTCTTCCCGCCGCGAGTAGAATGCTTGCCGTTTATCTCTTGCGCCGTGCTGGTGCCCAACAGTCAGAAGGTTTAGCCATGAATTCAACTGCATCCTCCTCCTCCCGTGTTGCCACCGACTCCCCAATTGTTGTTGCACTTGATTACGATAATCGCGATAAAGCCTTAGCTTTCATTGACCGTATCGATCCGCGCGACTGTCGTCTGAAAGTCGGCAAAGAGATGTTCACTCTGTTTGGGCCACAACTGGTGCGTGATATCCAGCAGCGTGGTTTCGACGTCTTTCTCGATTTGAAATTTCACGATATCCCAAACACAACGGCTCACGCGGTTGCGGCAGCGGCAGATCTTGGCGTGTGGATGGTGAATGTTCATGCAAGCGGCGGGGCGCGCATGATGAGTGCTGCGCGAGAAGCATTGCAGCCCTTTGGCAAAGATGCACCACTTCTAATTGCTGTGACCGTTCTGACCAGCATGGAAGCAAGCGATCTGGCGGATCTCGGCATTACCTCGACGCCTGCGGAATATGCTGAGCGTCTGGCACGCTTAACACAGAATTGCGGATTAGATGGCGTGGTTTGTTCTGCACATGAAGCTGCGCGTTTCAAAAGTGAACTGGGGCAGGCATTTAAACTGATTACTCCGGGTATTCGTCCGGCTGGAAGTGACGCAGGCGATCAGCGCCGCATCATGACGCCACAGCAGGCGCAAAGTGTAGGTGTCGATTTTATGGTAATTGGACGCCCGATCACCCAATCTGCAAATCCAGCTCAGACGCTGCATGATATCCGTCAGTCTTTGAAGCAGGGGGCATGATGAAAGACGATAACAGCCGTTTAGTTTACTCCACAGAAACAGGCCGCATTGACGAACCTAAGGCGGCACCGGTTCGTGAAAAAGGCGATGGGGTTGTACGCATTCAGCGCCAGACTTCGGGCCGTAAAGGCAAGGGAGTATGTCTTATCACCGGAATTGATGCTGATGATGCTACGCTCACTCTGCTAGCCGCAGAACTTAAGAAAAAGTGCGGTTGTGGTGGCTCTTTAAAAGATGGCGTTATTGAAATTCAGGGCGATAAACGTGACCTGATTAAATCGCTGTTGGAAGCTAAAGGCATGAAAGTAAAATTAGCAGGCGGTTGATTTAGTTGCTGAAAATAATCAGGCCACGGTAAATATACCGTGGCCTTTTATTATGACTGCTGAAAGTCAGACCTGAATATCAAAGCTATTTATAATAAATTAAAAGCGTTTGCGCTTTCACAGGCAACAGGCTTTATTTACCCACCTGATGGCCGATAATACCACCCACTGCGGCACCACCTAATGTACCCAGTGCGCTACCGTCAGTTAAGACAGCACCACCCACAGCACCAGCACCAGCACCAATCGCGGTGTTACGGTCACGTTTGGACCAGTTAGAGCAGGCGCTAAGGGACATTGCAACGGTCAAGGCCAGCACAACGGCAGCAATTTTTTTGTTATTTAAGGTCATATTACTTTCTCCTGAATTATTGATTCACGGAAATAAGTTTCTCTAAAAGTATAGTGGTTCTCAGGCAACTGATAGAAAGTCTCCGCGAAACTGCATGACGATATAAGACCTAAAAGATAACGCCAGTGATTATCACTTCCTGTTATATCGCTAATAAACATTCTAATTTCTACAGTAAATAACAACAGGTAAATAATCTTAAAGGGTGTGCAGGATAATTCTGATAAGAGAACTGCCCGCAACCGATGCAGGCAGTCTAAATGACATTATTCGAGGGGGAATTGTTTAACGATATTGACCTGTACGCCGCTGTCCTGAATCTGCTGCGTAGCGTTTTCGCTAAGACCATCATCGGTAATCACCCGGTTGATGCGTGAAATGGGGCCTAGCGTGTAGGGATGCATAGCTCCAAACTTACTACTGTCTGTCAGAACAATGGTTTCGCTGCCTTTTTCCAGAACCGTATTCACCACATCAGCACGCATCATATCGCGGCTGGTAAACCCGGTTTCCGGCAAGAATCCATCGATGCCGATAAACGCCTTACTAAAGTGCACTTGCTGAATAAACTGGCGCGTCAGCGGTCCAACCATGCTTTCGCTTTTCTTCTGGTAGATTCCGCCCAGCAAAACAACTTCACAGTCAGTATCTTTCAAAAGATGGGCGATGTAGCTACTCACGGTAATCAGCGTAATCTTTTTCTGCTCGGCTAAAGCGCGTGCCAGAAGGGCGTTACAGCTACCGTTTTCGATAAAAATGGTTTCACCGTCATTAACCAGTGTGGCCGCAAAATCCGCAAGTTGACGTTTCAGCGAATAATTGTTCATCATCCGCGTTTCAACATCTTCGCTATCCAGCGGTACGGCATAACCGTGAGCACGGCGCAGATAGTTTTTTTTCTCCAGCAGATTAAGATCCTGGCGAATAGTTACTTCTGAGACACCGGTTGTTTTAGCGAGTGAGGCCACACTCATGCGGCCTTGATCGATAACCATTTGTAAGATTATTTGTTGTCTGGAGTTCATGTCAGCCAATTATGGGCGGTGCTTAATGCACCGCCGGGATTATCAAAGTGTATGTTCAGTACGGGCTATAATATCATCCTGAGCGTCTGGAGATAAGGCAGTAAAGAAAGCAGAGTAACCTGCTACACGTACGACCAGATCACGATATTTGTCAGGATGTTGTTTGGCATCTAACAGGGTTTCGCGGGAAACAATGTTGTATTGCACATGCCAGCCTTTATGCGCCTCGAAGAAAGTACGCAGCATAAACATCAACTTCTCGCGGTCACGCGGGTTATCCAGGGTTGCTGGGTTCAGTTTTTGATTCAGTAAAACGCCCCCCAGAATTTTGCTGGTTGGCAGTTTGCCGACAGAGCTGATTACCGCGGTTGGCCCCAGACGGTCGGTACCTGATGCTGGGCTTGCGCCTTCAGCCAGCGGGGTTGTCGCTTTACGACCATCCGGTGTTGCCATGGTTGCGGCACCAAACGGCACGTTAGCAGAAATTGAAGATGTCCCAGCGTAGTAAGTCCCGCCGATAGGGCCGCGGCCAAAGCGCGTGTTGTGATACTGCTTCAGTTCATCAATGTACGTCTGATATGCGCGAGCCAGCAGCAAATCGACTTCATCTTCATCGTTACCATATTTTGGCGCGCCGTTAATCAAACGCTGCCGTAACTGCTCACCGGTCAAACCGTCAAAGTCATTAGCCAGCGCTTCGGCTAACTGCTGCTGTCCAATAGTACCTTGTTCAAACACCAGTTTCTTGACTGCGGCGAGGCTGTTACCGAGGTTGGCGATACCAACTTGCAGACCTGAAACCCAGTCATATTTAGCGCCGCCTTGCTTGATGCTTTTACCGCGCTCGATGCAATCATCCACCAGAGCGGAGCACAGAATATCGTGGGCGTTCTCTTCAAGAACCGTATCAACGACAAATTCTATCTCGATAGATTTCTGCGTGTAGTAACGAATCTGCGTATCCCAGGCATCCATAACATGTTCAAACTGGGTGAAATTGCCTGCGGAAAGGGCATGTTCTTGTGGCAGGAAGATTTTACCGCTGGTTGCGTCACGGCCATGTTCCATCGCCGCCAACATCACCCTGGCAAAATTAATGAAGCTCATGCCGGTGCAACGATAACCCCATTTGCCTCCCACTGCTGTTTCGATACAACCGATGGCTGCGTAGTCGTAGGCATCTTCGCGAGCAACACCGAGTTTGATGAATTCCTCAATGACGATTTCATCATTATTAAATGCTGGCATCCCGAAGCCGCAGCGAATGACCTGAACACAGGCGTCCAGGAAGTCATTGCTCATGCCCGCATGGTAGCGCACGCTCAAGTTCGGTTGTGTGGAGCGTAACTGTCCGCAAGATTCCAGAATGGCGTAAGACAGAGGGTTCACCGCATCAACAGCCTCGCCGTTCACCAGGTTTTGTCCACCAATGGTCACGTTCTGGTAAAGCGGGCTACCGGCCGATGCTTTGGAGTGGGAACCAGAACGAATCTTGTTCACCTCCAGCAATTTTAACCAGCAGCTTTGCAATAGCTCAATGGCCTGCTCGCGACCCAGGGTTTGCTCGAGTTCAACATCACGGCGATACCACGGATACAAGAACTGGTCGAGGCGGCCAAATGACACGGAGTGACCGTTAGATTCAATCTGCAAGACTAATTGCACGAAGTAGCTCAACTGCAATGCCTGCCAGAAAGAGGCCGGTTTTTGATGCGCGATAAGCTCGCAATTCTCAGCAATCGCCAGTAATTCATCACGGCGTGCCTCGCGTTGTTCAGTGCCTGCCATTTCTTTAGCCAGGGCAGCGAAACGCATAATGTGGTCACTTAATGCCACAAAGGTAATATCAATCGCTTTCAGGAACTGCTCTTTGTGCAAATCTTCCCAGTCGGTCAGATGCAGACGCGAACGACGCTCGGCGACTTTGGCTCGCAATCCGTCAATGCCTAGTTCCAGTAAGAGCGGGAAGTTAACTGCCAGATGCGCATCACCCGAAGTCATATTACCTTCAGCTTTGATAATGCCGCTGGCGAGTAACTCTTTCTGCTCGTCGGTAAACATGCCGTAGCAACGATCTTGGACGGTCTGGCCACGCCACCACGGGCAAATCTCATGCATTACTGCTTTATCGGCATCCGAAATAGAGAAGCCAGCGCCTGGGCGGTCGCCTAATTCATCAATCTCAGTTTCAATCCAGCCCACGGTATATTCCGGGAAGAACGGTGCACCACGAACGTGACTGGCCTGGTTACCAACAATCAGCTCATCGTGCTTAATCCAGATGGTGCGTTCGGCCAGATGATGGGCGAGGGCAAGAGCGCGACGCACCGGCAACGGTTTGTCCTGGTGCTGCTGGTAAATCGCTGTGTAATGCTGCGCGCGTTCGGTACAGACCGGCGGCTTCACAATGTGAATCAAGGCTTCTTTATGGTCTTTGATGCGTTGGCTTAAGGTGTTCAGGTTCAGTTGTGTCATCAGTCTATCCTCTTATCCAGGCGGTCATCCCTTTTTGGCTTGCGTACTGCTGGGCAAATTCCAGCAGTTCTGGCGCATCAAGAGGTTGCTGCGCGGCCAGATAAGGGAGATTCAGGAGTTTATATTTGTTGATACCTAAGGTGTGGTAAGGCAAAAAATGAATCGCTTTCACGCCGAGTTCATCGGCGGCAAAATTACTGATAGCGCGAATAGATTGCTCATCAGCATTAAAATCAGGAATCAGCGGCACACGAATGGTCATCTCCACATTGCGGGCGGCCAGTTTGCGGAAGTTATCCATCACGCGTTCAGCACTGCCATCGGTCCATTGTTTAAAGCGCTTTGCATCGACATGTTTCAGGTCGGCCAGCAACAAATCGAGATGCTCAATCGACGGTTCGATGTATTTCCACGGTACGTGAAGACAAGACTCGACAGCAGTATGGATGCCCGCTTCTTTGCTTCTGCGCAGGAGCTGTTCCGCGATTTCAGGCTGCATAAAAGGTTCGCCACCGGAAAGCGTAATCCCACCGCCGCTGCGGTCATAAAAGGGTTTATCGCGCAGGACTTTTTGCATAATGGCATCAACGCTTTGCGTTTCACCGCATACGCTTAACGCCTGAGTCGGGCAACAATCCGTCAACGTCACCATATCGTCAGCCATTAATTTTTCGCGTGCGATAACCAACGCGTCGTCAATTCGGCTAATCGCATGAGGTGCTGCCTGCGGACAAAGTTCGCAACCGGCGAGGCACAGGCGCTCATCAAACAACACATCATGTTCACGTGCGCGGCTTTCAGGGTTCTGGCACCAGCGGCAACCTAATGAGCAGCCTTTCAGGAACACCACGGTGCGGATTCCGGGACCATCATGCGTTGAGTAACGTTGGATATTAAATAGCATATTCCTGCCCTTGATCTTCTTTCGTAAATTAGATTACTTTCGAATGAAAGTTTTATTGATTTTGATCAGATAAAGAACAGACAGTGACGCTATGATGTCGGCAATGAGATAGATGACCAGTCTGGAGAGCTTATGGAACTGTATTTAGACACTGCTGATGTAGCCGCAGTTAAACGCCTGGCGCGTGTTTTGCCTTTGCAAGGTGTCACCACAAACCCGTCCATTGTTGCAAAAGCGGGTATTTCGCTATGGGAAGTGCTGCCTGCGTTGCAGGAGGCATTAGGCGGCGAAGGTAAACTGTTTGCACAGGTTATTGCCGCACAGGCTGATGAAATGGTGAAAGAGGCCGAGTTGTTGGTTAAGCGCGTGCCGGGCCTTGTTGTCAAAGTTCCGACCACGATAGAAGGCCTGGCGACCATGAAACAATTGAAGGTTCTGGGGATCCCAACGCTGGGTACGGCGGTTTATGGTGCCGCTCAAGGATTATTAGCCGCGCTGGCGGGCGCTGAATATGTTGCGCCATATGTGAATCGTCTTGATGCGCAGGGCGGGGATGGCATTCAAATGGTGCAGGATTTACAGCAATTGCTGACGTTACACGCGCCGCAATCTAAAGTGCTTGCCGCCAGTTTCCGCACACCACATCAGGCGATGTCATGCCTGTTGGCCGGTTGCGAAGCCATTACGTTACCGATTGATGTGACTGAACAGCTGTTAACCACGCCAGCCGTGAATGCCGCCATCGCGACTTTCGAAAAAGACTGGCAGGGCGCATTCGGTTCACTGAGTTTGTAAATTGAAGTGATCGTTTAAAAGCAGCGCCGGTTCATACCGGCGTTAGACTCAAATCTCCCAGGGTGACTTTTTCAAGTCGCTTTCTTTTTCCTCTTCGCCGTGCGCAATAGCGATTAATTCCGCTTTTAAAATTTCCAGATTATTAATGGCGGAAGCATGATCGCCACCCACCAGAATATCCAGCACAGTATCAATGCGTTTTGCGAGTTGCAGAGGGTTCACTGTAGGCATTGTGCATCCTGTAATTATTGGAAAAGTGTTGCCATCATAATGCAAAAAATGGCGCTAAAAGAGAAGGCGCAGACGCGCTTTTTTAGCCTTACTCATCAATCAATTATCGAACAATATATAAGTAATAATTATTAAATCCCCCCACACATTCATACATAAGCGGTAGTGGATTAGTCTGATCCTGCGTGTAACGCGCTTTCATAACATGAGGATAAGATAATGACAGTGATTAACCAACCGACTTGCAAATTGTTCACGGATACTTCTCGATTCACGCAATTGTCAGGATATTACGAAGCTGAACGCCGCACCGTGTGGATGATGCTCGGTGCACAGCCACGCCCTTGCTTTAATCACAAGCTGATTGAAGAAATTATGAACCTGCGTTACCTGGTTCAACAGGAGGGATTTGTCGTTGATTTTTGGGTGACGGGCTCACTGGTTCAGGGGATGTATAACACAGGCGGCGATTTAGGATTCTTTGTTGAATCCATTCAACAAGGCCAGCGTGAGGCACTGCGTGCTTATGCGCGGGCTTGCGTCGATTGCGTTCATGCGGCTTCTCGTGGTTTCGATAGCGGTGCAATTAGCCTGGCTATGGTTGAAGGCAGTGCATTAGGCGGCGGTTTTGAAGCAGCACTCGCGCACCATTTTATTCTGGCGCAACGAGATGCTCGCCTCGGCTTCCCTGAAATTGCCTTTAATCTGTTCCCCGGAATGGGCGCTTATTCGCTGGTTGCACGTCGTTCAGGTATGAAACTGGCAGAAGAGCTGATTTATAAAGGGGAGTCACACACCGCCGAATGGTACGAGCAATTTGGTTTGGTGGATCAGCTTTTCGAACCCGGCCAGGGTTATCTCGCGACCCGGACGTTTATTGATACCCTGCAACCCAAACTGAACGGTGTGCGCGCTATGCTGCGTGCCCGTCAGCGTGTTTTGCAGTTGCCGCGAGCGGAATTAATGGATATCACCGAGGACTGGGTTGATGCTGCTTTTTGCCTTGAACCGAAGGACATTGCGTATATGGAAAGATTGGTACAACTGCAAAATCGTCACAGTGCGACGACGTTGCGCAAAGCCAGCTAACCGCGCCACTTACGCTCTAATATGGCCGCGGGCAATGGTTTAGTTAACTTCTGACTTAGCCATCTGTTGACGCCATTCTCGCAAAGAAGGCGTCTTCTTTCACTCAACCTACTGTTTCCGTGCCCGAACCAGCTCAAGGAAAAAGAGCAACGCAGGGGACAGGTTTTCCTTCGACCATGCGACAGCAATTCCCATCGACAAACGCTTCGTGTCTTCCTTCAACTTGCGAAAAACCACGCCTTGCCGTTTGATGCACTGCAAAGAGGATGGAACCAAAGCGATGCCTTTGCCTTCGGCAATTAGCCCCAGCATGATGTGGTGATCTGGCGGCTCTGCAATCGCGTTTAGCTTAAAATTGATGCTTTGGAAAAACGTCTGACAATGATCATAAAAGCCGGGATTCATGCGCCGCTCAAACCAAAACATCGGCTCTTCGCGCAGGTCATCAAAAGAAATACTGCGTCTGGCGGCAAGCTTATGACCCGCAGGTAAAGCCACAACGAGGGGATCGTCGATAATTTTCTCAACCGCCAGATCCTGCGTTTCGGTATGCAAACCCACAAACGCTACATCCATTGTGCCGTTCTTCACTTCGCGAACCAGATTAACTGAATAATTTCCTTTTGAGAGAATTTGCCAGTCTGCAAAACGCTGCTGCATCTCTTTTGTCACATCAGGGATTGCGCTTCGTTCGAACACGGTGGTGTAGCCAATGATAAATTTACCGGCATCAGTGCTCCGTTTCGATCTGGCGACAGCAATGGCTTTTTCCGCCTGAAGTAGCGTCTTTTTAACCTCGGGTAAAAATGCCGTGCCGGCCTCAGTAAGCGTTACGCCACTCTTATGGCGATTAAACAACTGAACACCTAGCTGCTCTTCGAGCTGATGAATCTGCCTGCTTAACGGTGGCTGCGAAATATGCAGACGCAATGCGGCGCGGCTGAAGTTGAGCTCTTCACATACCGCGAGAAAGTAACGAAACTGGCGTAAATCTATAGATTCATTCATACCAAAAAGGTATCACAAAAAGGGTATTGGATGCATAGCCCGGCAGAATTTACAGTGCGTTCATCACACAACGTTAAGGAATGAAAAATGGAAAATGAACGCTATTTACGTGGGCTTGCGAAATTAAAAGAAGTGGACGGTCACGCCGGGGAACACGTCATCAACAGCCTGAGCGACATTGCGCCAGATTTTGCCCGCCTGCTGATTGAATTTCCTTTTGGCGATATCTATTCAAGGCCGGGGCTGGATTTAAAGTCCCGTGAAATTGCGGTGGTTGCCGCACTTACCGCACTGGGTAACGCCACGCCACAACTCAAAGTGCATATCGAAGGTGCGCTTAATGTCGGCTGTACAGAGCAGGAAGTCATTGAAGTGATCATGCAGATGGCAGTTTACGCGGGGTTTCCTTGCGCACTGAATGGGATATTTGCTGCTAAAGAGGTCTTTGCAAAAAGGAAATAGCCAGGCTTGCCTGGCTAGATCAAACTATCGCGCTGTTCTGGCGAGATATCGCTTTAACCAACGCTCGAATACGGCAGCGGGCATCGGTTTAGCAAATAAATAACCCTGCCGTTCGTTGACGCCATTCTTAGTCAGAAAGGCGTCTTCTTTTTGGTTTTCAACACCTTCAGCAATCACCTGTAAATTCAGCGCCTGCGCAACGGCAACGATTGCTCGCACCAGCGATTGCGATACTGATTGTTTGTGAATGTCGCGAACAAAACTTTGGTCGAGTTTAATCGCATCTATTGGAAAGCGCGCAAGCTGAGACAGTGAAGAATAACCGGTTCCAAAATCATCCAGATGTACCTGCGCACCCAAACGGCTGAATTGCTGGATAACGGAAAGGGCGAGTTCTTCATTTTCAATCAGACAGCTTTCGGTCAGTTCCACATCAATCGGGCAGTACTCAAAGTTGAGATCTTTCAGCGCTTGCTTGAGGTCGCTGAAGATAGTTTGATCGGCTAACTGGCGTGCAGAAACGTTCACCGCAACGCGCAAATTAATGCCTTTATCGCGCCATTTCGCCACTTGCTGAACCACACTCAACATCACCCAACGGCCAAGCGGGACAATCAAACCCGATTCTTCGGCATAAGAGATAAAATCCAGCGGCGGAATTAACCCGCGCTCCGGTGACTGCCAGCGCACCAGCGCTTCCAGACTTCGGACTTCACCACGCCAGGTCATCTTTGGCTGATAGTGAATCACCAGTTGGTCGTTCTCCAGCGCTTTGCGCAGGTTGGTATCGAGCCACAGATATTCAAAAACACGCTGGTTCATCTCAGGCGAGAACACGCAGAATTTACCGCGGCCGCCCTCTTTGGCGGTGTACATTGCGGTATCGGCATTCCGGATAACACTTTCTCTATCTTCACCATGCTGTGGTGCCAACGAAATCCCTAATGAACAACCGGTGTAAACCTCAATCAGCCCAATGCGGAATGGCTGTTTCAGGCGAGTCAGAATACGAGACGACATGGCTTCAAGTGCCGCCTGAGAAGTATCCGTTGCCAGAACGATAAACTCATCGCCACCGAGGCGCGCCAGAATCTGCCCTTCATCAAGGCAGCTGAGAATGGCCAGCGACACCGCCTGTAACAGCTGATCGCCGAACATGTGCCCGTAGGCGTCATTCACTTTTTTAAAGTTATCGAGATCAAGATAAACAATGCCCACTTGAGTATCAGCGCGATTCTCAATGGCAGCAGTGATTAAATCGTTGATGGCATTGCGATTGGGGAGGCCTGTGATGGTATCGGTATTCGCCAGAACACGCAGTCGCTCCTGAGAGCGGCGTTCTTCGGTAATGTCAGTACCCGAGCAAATCAGATAGATTTCGTTTTTGCCGCTGCCACTGTGGACGAATTTATTGCGAAACAAAAACAGGCGCTGGCCTTTACGGGTTTTTACCCAACGCTCGACCTCATAAGAATTCCCGTTACGGAAGAAGCCGCTGATATTTCGTTTCGAAGCGGCAGCCTCGCTGCGGCTCATAAAAAGTTTAAAGACGTTTTGGCCAATGACTTCTTGTTCTTTCAGTCCGGTATATTCTTCGCTCAAGCGATTGAAACGCTGAATATTCCCCAAGCGGTCAAGAATCACGATGACTGAATTTGCCTCGGAAACGACCTGCTCGGCAAAGGAGAGTCCCTGAACCAAATCGCGCGCGACAGAAGGGGTGTCATTCCAGGCGGATGCCGTGCCAGCCCACTCTTTCTTCGAGACTTTGCGCCCCACCAAATGCACAGGAACCTCACTGCCGAACAGTGAAATAGAGAGCGTGACGCTGGAGGTGATAACCGTCATCTGGCGGATTTGGTCTGCCTGCTCTGGCTCAAGAGCGACGACCTGGCTGACGTCTGAACTTTCGCTTGCTGCTAATTGCAACGCATTGCTATCGTTCGGCAAACGCCAGTATGGGCTGGTTGTCCCTAAATAACGGTAGAGCAGATTCTGCTCCAAATCGTCTTTCATGCTCTCTCCTGAACGGGGCCGACATAGCGTGCCAGTCTCTTATTTATATTAGCAATATAAAACCGATCTTAAAGTGACAACCGTGAGTAAAAGACATTGTTTTTGCAGAAGATGTGAGAAATCTGAATCTTCGCCTTTAGATTGGTGACTTTCCGTGAGTTAAAACCGGAAAAAAGGAGTCATAACGCTAATCATTTCCCAGTTGTGATTATTAACTGTAAATCAGTAACCGTGAAAGAAATCAAAAAAAGCTGAACATAAAGTTCAGCTTTTTAACGATGGTTCACAAACTTGATATCAGGCAGCGGGGCGAGCTATCACGCTGCGGGTTTCCATACGAACTTCCGCGATGGTGACATCAATCACGTCAGTGACTTTGTAAGCCACTTCGCCCTTGATTTGCACAGTGCCTAATTCCTGGCTGCACACCATTTCATCACGCACTGAGTGAATAAACGGGGCAGGGATAAAGGCAACCGCACCGTTATCAATCAGGCGAACACGCATTCCGCCACGGCTGACATCAATAATCTCTGCGGCAAATTTGGTATCCGTTCCCGCTTTATCTTGCAGGAAACGAGCATACAGCCAGTCGCCAACATCACGTTCAGCCATGCGGTTCAGACGGCGGCGTTCTGCCATTTGTACCGTAATTTCATCTTGCGGACGTGATGCCGTTTCACCTTTGATAATCGCTTTTAGCAGGCGATGGTTAATCATATCGCCGTATTTACGAATCGGTGAAGTCCAGGTGGCGTAAGCTTCAAGACCCAAACCGTAATGCGGACCCGGCTCGGTACTGATTTCAGCAAACGACTGATAACGACGAATACGACTATCAAGGAATCCGGTTGGCTGTGCATCAAGTTCGCGGCGCAGTTTGCAGAAACCGTTAAGCGTCAGCACTTCCTGCGCGTTAACTTCAAGGCCATGGCCTTGCAGCATCGTGGCAAGTTGTTCGATGTTTGCCGGGTCAAAACCGGTGTGGACGTTATAAACGCCGAAACCAAGTTTTTCACGTAGCACGATGGCCGCACAGACGTTTGCCGCAATCATTGATTCTTCAACGATGCGGTTAGCGATACGACGTGGCTCGGAAACGATATCCAGCACTTCGCCTTTCTCGCCTAATACAAAGCGGTAATCTGGGCGGTCTTTAAACACCAACGCGTGAGTGCGGCGCCAGTCAGCACGGCTCAGGCAAACACGCTCGAGCAGGCGAATTTGTTTAGCTATGGCGTCAGATGGTGGCTGCCAGTCGCCTTTTTCTTCTAACCAGTCGGACACATCGTCATATGCCAGTTTGGCTTTTGATTCGATGGTGGCGACGAAGAAGTTAATCTCGCTCTCGATGCTACCGTCCTGCGCGATAACCATGCGGCAAGCCACAACAGGGCGCGTGACATTAGGGCGCAGCGAACATAAATCGTCCGACAATTCGCGTGGCAGCATCGGGATGTTGAAGCCCGGCAAGTAGTTTGTGAAGGCGCGAACTTTCGCGATATCGTCAAGCTTGCTGCCTTCTTCAATCCAGGCGGTTGGATCGGCAATCGCGACGGTCAGTTGCAGTTTGCCGTCGGCAAGTTCTTCAACAAACAGCGCATCATCCATATCTTCGGTGCTAGCGCTATCAATGGTGACAAAATCCAGGGCGGTTAAATCTTCACGCACCAGGCCTTCATCGAGCATTTCAGTCGCTACGCCATTAGGCGCTTCACGCTCAAGATTGTGGCGTGACAGTGTCACCCACCATGGTGCAAGGTGATCGTCACCGGAAGTGATGAATTGAGTCAAATCAGCATAGAAACCGCGATCCCCTTTCAACGGATGGCGCTTCATCTCTGCGACGGCCCAGTCACCATTCTGGAAATCATGGGTGACGTTACGGTCAGCTCGACACTGAATCGCATCGCGCAGTAATGGGTGGTCCGGAACAATTGTCAGACGGTCGTCTTTACGTTGCACACGGCCAACAAACCGGCTGAGGAACGGTTCGATAAGCTCTTCTGGCTCAGCGATTTCGCGGTCCTTTTCGGTATGAATCACCGCGCTCACGCGGTCACCGTGCATCACTTTTTTCATCTGCGGTGGCGGAATAAAGTAACTTTTCTGGGAATCCACTTCGAGGAAGCCAAAGCCTTTTTCCGTGCCTTTAACCACGCCTTCAACGCGTGGAGTTTGGGAATGCAGTTGCTGTTTAAGCTGCGCGAGCAGCGGATTATCCTGGAACATGTTTTTTAGTTTTCGTGGCCAAAAGAGCGGCTGACAGTTTTACGCGAAACCACCCTTTGCGGCAAGCGCTGTTTGCCGCAAAAGCACGTGTTAGCTCATGCTTAACTGGCATTACCCAGCCCGATTTTTAGCCGATTCAACCAGCCGTATAGCCCTGAACTGACAAGTAATTTTACAATGTCATGCTCATTAAAACCCTGCTCGTACAAGGGTTGAAGCTGGGCGGCGCTAAAGCTGCCAGGCGATCGCGTTAACACACGCACAGCCTGGATGATTGCCCGTTCACGCGGGTGGTTATGGCACCACGCCTGTAACGCTCTTTCACCATTGCGCATGGTTTCTGGCAGATGACTTTCACCACGCCAGGCAAGTGCAAAATCTGTAAAGCAACTCACGCTGCCATTAATGCGTGCGGTCAACAGCCCAACCAGAATCGTATCGTCATTAGCCTGAGCTGTCGGCAGGCAAAATAATCGGGTCAACTGGCTCAATGCGTGAAGCGCTGAGACATCGTTTGCCAACAATCCGCTTAAGTCTCGTAACGCTTGCTGAGGTTCACTGAAATTGAGTGCCTCTAATTGTTGGCTATTGGCATAGCGCTGTTCTACCGCAGGCAAAGCGGGCTGCCAGGATTTATCACCTTCGAGGAATAACTCTGCACTGGCGTCCTGTTGCATATCAAGACCCGGCAACCAGCGTACAGGAAGCCCCTGGAGCGCCTGAAACACAGCAATCACGCGGGCCTGAAAACCGATAAAGCCAATCAGTTGATTAAACGTAACGATGTCATTTATTGAGAGCGCGACTTCATCGAGCTGCTGGCGCGAATTGTCATCAATTAACGTAGGCTGACTGGCCAGTTGGCGAGCGTACTGCGTGATCTGCGTCAGGCGACGATTGCTCTCGCGGGAGGAGTCAGGACCCGGTTGCGGGGCAAGGCGGGCGGCATAGTGGTTACACAGACGCTGAACGCCGTAAACCTGGGCGACAGTCAGAGCTGTACTCAGACGGTCATAGCAACTTAGCGTGTTCAAGCGCGTAACAGGGGTGCTTTCCGGGAGCAAACATTCAGCGGCATTGCGCGCGACGCAAAGCCAGTCTGCTTCAGTCGTACGTTGCTCAATACTGAGCGCCAGGTCGAGCAAAAAGCGGTCCTGAATGAATGCGGCCTCAGGAACTAACGGTAATACGGCGTCGCTGCGGCTGGATTGAGTTTCATGATACCAGTGGCCTTTGCCAGAGATTCGGCGTTGTTCCATGGTCGTTCCTTGGTCAAAGAGTTTACAAGCCCGGGTAAAACACCTGACGGCCTGGTTAGCTGCTTTATCCTGGCGTAACCACGGAACACGACAAAAGAATGATAGGAGATAACAAATATCAGAAAAGAATAACTGCCAGAGAGGAAAAGAAGAACAGGGCGGACGAACGCCGCCCCGTTGCGAACGGAATTAGTCTTTCAGTTCCAGTTCGTTCATTGCAGCGATGCTGAAGCCGCCGTCAACGTGCAGGACTTCACCGGAAACACCGGCAGACAGATCAGAGCACAGGAATGCTGCTGAGTTGCCCACATCTTCAATGGTCACGGTACGACGAATAGGCGTTACCGCTTCGCAATGTGACAGCATTTTACGGAAATCTTTAATGCCAGATGCCGCCAGAGTACGGATTGGACCCGCAGAAATCGCGTTCACACGCACGCCTTCTGGACCCATCGCGTTCGCCATATAGCGCACGTTAGCTTCCAGAGACGCTTTAGCCAGACCCATAACGTTGTAGTTAGGGATAGCACGCTCAGCGCCCAGGTAAGACAGAGTCAGCAGTGCAGAACCAGGGTTCAGCATTTCACGGCAAACTTTAGCCATTGCTACAAAGCTGTAGGAGCTGATGTCGTGAGCAATTTTGAAGCCTTCGCGGGTAACTGCATTCACGTAATCGCCATCTAACTGGTCGCCTGGTGCGAAGCCAATTGAGTGAACGAAACCGTCAAACTTCGGCCAGCTTTTCGCAAGCTCAGCAAACATCGCGTCGATGCTTGCATCTTCTGCCACGTCGCACGGCAGAACCAGGCTTGAACCCAGATCCGCAGCAAAACCTTCTACACGGCCTTTCAGTTTTTCATTCTGGTAAGTGAAAGCCAGTTCAGCACCTTCGCGGTGCATAGCCTGTGCGATACCGTAGGCAATGGAGAGTTTACTGGCGACGCCAGTGATCAGAATGCGTTTACCGGTAAGAAAACCCATAGCTTTGAATCCTTATAGTTTCTGCTAATTTTATGACTTAACAATCATAAGCTTACGATTGATTCGTCACAATTTTTCAACACGAAAGTGAAATTATATCCCACTCAGCGCCTGTTGTGTCAGCTTATTTTTCTGGCTCCGGTTAACTGGTTATCACGTCGCCAGAGGTCATTCCTGTTACGTTCACGCTAAAGCAAAATATAAAAGACGCAGTAAACTTAAATCTCACCCTGGAAACAGAAAAACCGGAGAGTATTGATGAAAATTACTGTTGAAACTCGCGTTAAAGCGCCAGTTGAAAAAGTCTGGCAGGCCTACATCAATCCGGAAGATGTTAAGCAATGGAACACCGCTTCACCCGACTGGCACACGCCAACGGCAGCCGCTGATTTCAGAGAAGGCGGGGCGTTTTCATTCCGCATGGAAGCTAAAGACGGCAGCATGGGGTTTGATTTTTCTGGAGTTTATACCCGCATTGTGCCGCTACAACTCATTGAGTACACCTTCGGAGATCGCGAAGCGAAAGTGGAATTTACTCAAACCGCCGATGGCGTAGAGGTGCGTCTGGATTTCGACCCGGATCAACAATACCCCGTTGAACACCAGAAGAACGGCTGGCAGGCGATTCTGGATAATTTTGCGCGGTATGTTGAGGCAAAAAGTTGAGATGAGTTTTGTAGGTCGGATAAGCGAAGCGCCATCCGACTTACTTCCCTGATAACTAGCGATCTTTTCGCCATGCATCCGCCGTCAGTGCTTCACCAAAGTGGCTGGTAATCAGGCGTTTGGTTAAATCATGCAGTGGCGAGGCGAGAACATCCGCCGTGCTGCCACGCTCAACGACTTCACCCTGATGCATCACCATTACCTGGTCGCTGATGTGTTTCATCATCCCGATATGTTGAGTCACGTAAATATAGGCAATGCCCTGTTTTTCCTGAAGTTCAAGCATTAGGTTGATCAGTTGCGAACGCATCGACATATCGAGTGAAGCCAGCGCTTCATCGGCAATAATCACTTTCGGGCGCAGAATTAACGCACGCGCCAGACCCAGACGCTGTTTTTGACCAGGCGCGAGCATGTGCGGGTAATAACTGGCATGATCGGGCAGCAAACCGACCATGCGTAGCGTTTCGATAATCTGCTTATTTCGCGCTTCCGGCTCCAGGTCTGTATTCAGTCGCAGCGGGAAATCGAGGATCTGCGAAATACGCTGGCGCGGATTAAGCGACGTGCTTGGGTCCTGGAAAATCATGCGAATATGCTGGCTACGGTAGGTATAGTCGCCGTAATGCAGTAAATGGTCGTCGATCACCATCTCGCCGGTCGTGGGTTCAATCATCCCTGCGAGCATTTTCGCCAGCGTTGATTTGCCTGAGCCGTTCTCACCGATAATCGCCAGCGTCTGTTTTTCTCGCAGGGTGAAACTCAGCGGTTTGACGGCGTCAACATGCTGACGATGGAACAGCCCCGTACGGTAACGAAACGTTTTACTTAAATTACGGACTTCGAGCAGCGTTTCGACCATTACTGACTCTCCATATTCAGCGGGAAGTGGCAGGCATAAAGATGGTTTTTTGCCCCCATCAGACGTGGCGTTTCGATGCATTCACGTTGTGCGTAAGGGCAGCGCGGCCCGAGCCGGCAACCCATCGGTAAATGCTCCAGTAAAGGGATCGCGCCCGTCATGGTATTCAGTCGGCTTTTGGGCGGCATCGGGCTACCAAAGTCCGGGATGGCGCGGATTAGCGCCTGGGTATACGGGTGGTGCGGCGTGGCAATAAGATCTTCGCTTGTGGCACTCTCCACCGTTTGCCCGCAGTACATCACGTTAATTTTATCGGCCCACTGGCTCAACATCTGCAAGTCGTGGCTGATCAATAAAATCGTGGTGTTGTTGTACTGGTTCAGACGGGTGAGCAATTTGAAAATTTGGAGTTGAGTCGTCGGTTCCATGGCGTTTGTCGGCTCATCGGCAATCAACAAACGTGGCTGATTCGCCAGCGCAATGGCAATCATCACTTTCTGGCATTCGCCGTCGGTCAGTTCGTACGGATAACTGCGCATCGCATCTTTGTGATCTTTAATCCCGACGCGGTGTAGCAGCTCTATCGCCCGGCGTTTACGCCAGCCAAACCGTTTCCACCAGCGGCCCTTATAAGTCCAGCCGGGAATATTCTGCGTCAGCTGGCGGCCCACTCGCTCTGAAGGATCCAGACACGATTGCGGTTCCTGGAAAATCATCGAAACGTTATGGCCGACCAGGCGTCGACGCTCGCGGCCACTCAAGCGTAGCAGGTCGATGTCGTCAAACCGCATACGGTCGGCGGTGACGCGCCAGTTATCTTTGGTGACACCGCAAATGGCTTTGGCAATCAGGCTTTTTCCTGAACCAGACTCGCCGACTAAACCGCGGATTTCCCCTTCGTTCAGGGTCATACTGACGCGGTCTACCGCTTTAACCCAACCTTCGGATGTCATAAATTCGATGGTCAGATTTCGAATATCAAGTAATGGCATTATTGCACCCCCGCATTGATTGCGCGGCGTAAACCATCGCCCAGCAGGTTGACCAGCAGCACACTGATCATGATAGCCACTCCTGGCAGCATAACCGTCCACGGAGCGACATAAATCAGCTCCAGCGCGTCACCCAACATGGAACCCCATTCCGGGGACGGGAGTTGTGCGCCTAAATCCAGGAAACCTAAGGCCGCAATATCAAGAATCGCCATCGACAGCGCGCGGGTAATTTCAGTCACCAGAATCGCGGCGGTATTGGGCATCACGGCAAACCAAAGAATATTTAACGTCGATGCACCATCCAGACGGGCGGCAACCACATAATCCTTTTCCAGCTCGTCATGCACCGCGCTGTAAACCGAGCGCACCATGCGGGGCAAAAGTGCCAGCCACACCGCGAACATAGCGTGAACCAGATGCGGACCGACAAACGCGACCACGATAATCGCCAGCAACAGGGAAGGGATCGACAGCAGCGTGTCGAGAATATGGTTCAGCACCGCAGAACGTAAGCCATGTGTTGAACCCGCAAAAACGCCGAGAATAATCCCGAACACGGCCGCAGCCAGTGTCACCACAAACGCACCACCAACGGTGGGAGCGGCGCCATTTAATAAGCGGCTTAAAACATCGCGACCCAGATCATCGGTGCCGAGGAAAAACGACACATCGCCATAGCGTGACCAGGAAGGCGGTAACAATTGATAACCGAGGAATTGCTGGTCGATGCCATACGGCGCAAAGACGCCACCAAATATACATAACAGCACCAAAGCCCCGCAACCATACAGGCCAATCATTGCCGTGGTGTCGCCGTAAAACTTGCGCCATGTCAGGCGTAGCGTGCTCGGCGGTCGCTTCTCGCGATAGACGCTATCGTAAGGCATACCATTCCTTATGTGTCAGTGGGTTTGCCATCGCACCCAAAATATCGGAGATAACGTTCACAATAATCACCAACGAACCGATGACCATTACGCCTGCGGAAATGGCTGTATAGTCCTGTTGGCGAATAGCGTTGATAAGCCAGCGCCCAAGACCCGGCCAGCTGAACACCACTTCGGTGATCATTGCCAGCGTCAGCATGGTTGAAAATTGCAGGCCGAGGCGTGGAATGACCGGCGGCAGCGCGTTGTGCAAGACATGACGATGCAAAATCGTCAGGCGTGACAAACCCCGCGTTGCCGCTGCTTTTATATAGTTTTGGTCAAACACTTCAATGGTGCTCAGACGCATCAAACGCACCACTTCGGTGGTCGGGGCGACAGCCAGTGCGACCACGGGCAAGATCATGTGGCGAATGGCGCTCATGATCATCTCTTCGCGGTAAGGCGAGTCAGACAGCCAGGCATCAACCAGGGCAAAACCTGTCTCAGACTTCACTTCATAGAGCAAATCAAAACGCCCGGAAACCGGTAGCCAACCTAACGTTAACGAGAAGAACATCGTCAGCAGGAGCGCAAACCAGAACACCGGAATCGAGAAGCCTAACAGGGCGAGGGCGCTGATCAGTTTATCCTGCCATTTATTGCGCATGATTCCGGCCAACATTCCTACCGGAATACCCACCAGTAGCGCGAGGCCAAACGCCAGCAGGCAAAGTTCCATCGTGGCCGGGAAGACCATGCGTAACTGTTCGTTTATCGACTGGCCGTTAATGCTGGACACGCCGAAATCCCAGTGCAGGATACTTTCAAACCAGAACACCCAGGCGTTCCACAGCGATGCACCCTGCAGCGGAGCGTGGGGAGTAAAGTAGTTGAGGCTAAAACCAATAAAGGTCAGAAAAAACAGCGTAACCAGCAGCAATAGCAGGCGGCGCAAGGTGTAAATAATCATGGTTTTTTCACCTCAACATTCTCACGGGAAACCCCCGCAAACGATGCGTTACCAAACGGACTTAGCACCAGGCCTTTAATGTCATAGCGGTAGGCTTGCAAACGCAGCGATGACGCCAGTGGCAGCACCGGCAATTCTGCTGCCAGAATATCCTGCGCTTCGCGATAAGCCTCAATGCGTGACGCCAGTTGCTGAGAGGCCAGTGCCTTCTGTAGCACTTGATCAAACTTAGGATCACACCAGCGAGCATAGTTGGTCTGGGAACGAATGGCGGCGCAGCTCAGCATCGGGCGGAAGAAACTGTCCGGATCGTTACTGTCTGTTGCCCAACCGGCGAGCGTCAAATCATGGTTCATGTCCATCAAACGCGCTTCCTGGAAGCGACCTTCGACCGGCACAATAATCACCTTCACCCCAATCTGCGCCATATCAGCCTGAATCAACTCTGCCGTTTTTAGCGGGCTTGGGTTCCACGCCTGAGAGCTGGTCGGCACCCAGAGGCGTAATTCCAGGTTATTCAGACCGAGAGCTTTGAGTTGCTGGCGGGCTTTTTCTGGATTGTATTCGGTAATTTTAGAATCACTGTCATACGCCCAGGACGCGCGGGGCAAAATAGAAGCGGCTGTTTCGGCTGTCCCGTAATAAATCGACTGCATCAGACGTTGGTTATTGATAGCCAGCGCCAGCGCATGGCGCACTGCCGGGTTATTTAGCGGGGCTTTATTAGTGTTAAACGCCAGATACGCGATGTTCATCCCTGGGCGCAAAGTCAGCCGTAGACGCGGGTCATCACGCAAAATCGTTAACTGACTGGCCGCAGGATACGCCAAGACATCACATTCCCCCGTCAGCAACTTAGACAATCTGCCCGTCCCGCCTGACCCCAGGTCCAGAACGACCTGCGGCATTAATGGCACGCCGCGCCAGAATTTCTGGTGGCGAGCCAGGCGAATGTACTGCCCGGCACGATACTCGCTAATCTGGAATGGCCCGGTACCTACTGGCTGACGGTCCATCAACTCCTGGCGATCGGCTTTAGTCAGCTGTGCGGCATATTCCGCTGACATGACGGACGCATAGTGCGTTGCCATGTGCCACAGGAATGAGGCGTCAGGTTTTTCGAGACGAAATTCGACAGTGTTATTGTCCAGTTTACGCACACTTTTCACGGAGTCCGGGAACTGGAGACTATCAAAATAGGGATAGTTGCCGCCATTAACGTTATGCCACGGGTGTTTGCGGTCAAAAACACGTTGGAAGCTGAACACCACATCGTCGGCATTCAATGCGCGTGTAGGTTTAAACCACGGAGTGGTCTGGAATTGCACATTTGAGCGTAAATGGAAGCGGTAAGTGGCCCCGTTATCCAGCACTTCCCAGCTTTCAGCCAGTTCAGGCACCAGGCGATAGGTGTAGGGATCAACATCCAGTAAGCGGTCATACAACTGTGCGGCGAGGGTGTCGACAATCAAGCCGCCGCTGGCCATTTGCGGATTAAAGGTATTGACCTGACCGCTGACACAATAAACAAATCCGCTGCTACGGATATCTGCTGGCTTTTCAACAGGTGGGGCAGCAAATGCCGCGCCACTCAGGCAGCTAACCGCCAGTAACAGGGAGGATACAATTCCGCGCATAAGTTTTTGAGTTTTCTCGGGTGATAGCCAAAGTGTATCGCACTCTGGAGGGCTTCCCAAAATATGTCAGGCTATTTTGCTTTTTTTATCAACAATGCCGGCAAAAAAAGCAGGGGAATGCTGTTTTTTGCGGCGTTTACCGCATTTGCCCAACTCTGAAGTTAACGCAAAGGACGTTTATTCGGCCTGAACTATCTGATGTTTTTTAAGCAATGCGCGCAATTGATGGTACGTCAACCCAAGCAATTCAGCCGCTTTACGCTGGTTATATTTCGCCTGTTTCAGGCTTTGTTCTACCAGGATTTTTTCTTGTTCGTTTTGCCAGGCACGAAGGTCCATCGGCAGACTCAGGGGTAATTCACCCTGTTGTTGCTTTAATGGCGCAGGTTTTCGGGCAAACGGGTCGAGAATCACTTCATCTACCGGCTCGTCACTGGAACCATGGCGATAAACCGAACGCTCCACCACGTTTTTTAACTCACGGATATTTCCCGGCCAGGCGTAATCCAGCAGGGTTAACTGCGCCTCTTCGGTAAAGCCCGGGAAGAAGGGAAGGCCAAGTTCGCGGCACATGGTGATCGCAAAATGCTCCGCCATTAACATGATATCCGGCTGGCGCTCGCGTAGCGGCGGCAGTTTCACGACATCAAAAGCCAGGCGGTCGAGGAGATCAGCACGGAATTTGCCTTCTTCAGCCAGTTGGGGCAGATCGGCGTTTGTCGCACACACCAGGCGCACATTGACCTGCAAAGGCTGGCTGCCGCCCACACGCTCAAGCTCGCCATATTCCACCACACGCAGCAGCTTTTCCTGCACCATCATCGGTGCGGTGGCGAGTTCATCAAGGAAAAGCGTTCCGCCGTCAGCCCGCTCAAAGCGACCGGGATGGCGTTTTTGCGCCCCGGTAAACGCCCCGGCTTCATGACCGAAAAGTTCTGAATCAAGCAGGTTATCGTTAAGTGCCGCACAGTTCAGGGAGATAAACGGCCCTTGCCAACGGCGTGAAAGAAAATGCAATCGGTTAGCAATCAATTCCTTGCCGGTGCCGCGCTCACCAATCACCAACACGGGTTTCTCAAGTGGTGCCAGCCGCGAGACTTGTTCCAGCACTTCAAGAAAGCTGTTCGCTTCGCCAATCAGGTTATCTTTACTATCTGCCATGATTAAATTAACTAATAGTTAGTGAATATCACCACTATAAACGTTATGCATAATGAGTCAAATTTAATCATTTCGTTTAAAATCAACGGAATAAAAAGTTGGCACACCCCTTGCAATATTCTTGTCGAGCAAGGTGCCGGGCACCTGAAATAATGACTAAAGAGGATTGAATTATGGGTATTTTTTCTCGTTTTGCCGACATCGTGAATGCCAACATCAACTCACTGCTTGAGAAAGCAGAAGATCCACAGAAGTTGGTGCGCCTGATGATTCAGGAAATGGAAGACACTCTGGTTGAAGTGCGTTCCACCTCGGCTCGTGCGCTGGCAGAAAAGAAACAGCTTTCTCGTCGTGTAGAGCAAGCGACCGCACAGCAAGCCGAATGGCAGGACAAAGCTGAACTGGCGCTGCGTAAAGAGAAAGAAGATCTTGCGCGTGCGGCACTGATCGAAAAACAAAAAATGACTGACATGATTGCCACCCTGGAAGATGAAATGGCGCATGTCGATGAAACCCTGGCGCGCATGAAAAAAGAAATTGGTGAGCTTGAGAATAAACTCAGCGAAACCCGCGCGCGCCAGCAGGCACTGACCCTGCGTCACCAGGCTGCTTCGTCTTCACGTGATGTTCGTCGCCAGCTTGATAGCGGCAAAATCGACGAAGCAATGGCGCGTTTTGAATCGTTTGAACGTCGCATCGACCAGATGGAATCAGAAGCGGAAAGCCACGGCTTTGGCAAGCAAAAAAGCCTCGACACAGAGTTTGCTGAACTGAAAGCAGATGATGAAATCAGCGAACAACTGGCTGCACTGAAAGCTAAAATGAACAACCAGGATCGTGGGTAATTAATTACACGGCGGCATGGGTATCATGCTGCCGTTGCCTGACTTGTAAAAGGAGTACACATGAGCGCGCTTTTTCTTGCCATTCCATTAACGATTTTTGTGTTGTTCGTCGCCCCGATCTGGCTGTGGTTGCACTACAACAACCGCGCTGCAAATGGTGGGCAGTTATCCCAGGGCGAACAACAGCGTTTGGCACAATTGACTGATGAGGCACGCCGTATGCGTGAACGCATTCAGTCGCTGGAGCAGATTCTTGATGCAGAACATCCGAACTGGAGAGACAAATAATGGTGAATTCAATTTCCGGTCGTAAATTATGGCGCATTCCAGAAAAAGGCATGGTGAAAGGTGTGTGTGCGGGTATCGCGCAATACCTTGATGTGCCAGTAAAACTGGTTCGTATGATTACCGTTTTAGCGATGATTTTTGGCCTGTTTTTCTTTGTTATGGTCGCCTACATCGCACTGACTTTTATCCTTGATCCCATGCCTGCGGGTGCGGAGCAGGGAACACCGCAACCGACCAGCCGTGATTTGCTGGACGAAGTGGACGCCGAATTAGCAGCCGGTGAACAGCGTTTACGCTCCATGGAACGCTACATCACCTCTGATACCTTTACATTGCGTAGTCGCTTCCGCCAGCTTTAACCTCAGACTTTCTCCCTCTCCTGGGGGAGAGGGTCGGGGTGAGGGCGAACAGATCTCATGCAAATTCTTAACCGTTACACCGGAGATAACATGTCCAAATTCCAGACGGCTGCGAACAAAGCGAAGCCAGGCCTGAAAATCGTTGGCAAATTAGTGTTGCTAACGGCGCTGCGTTATGGCCCTGCAGGCGTCGCGGGTTGGGCAGTTAAATCGGTAGCGCGTCGCCCGCTGAAAATGCTTTTGGCACTGATTCTTGAACCCATGATGGCAAAAGTTTTGCGCAAAGTTTCAGCGCGTTACAACAGTCCATCAGTGAAGTAACACTCCATACCAGCCTGTTCCGCTCGTTTTTGAGCGGAACATTCCCATCTCTCTCTTTCCATTCTCCGCCGTTTCATTTTAATTTGCGTTACCTCACAAATATTAATCTTCATTTCCCACTGCGTTGACAGAAAAATAAACCGGGAGTAGTCTCGCTTCTCGTGGTACCGCTCCCATGAGAAAACTAAAAATGCAGAAAATTAAAGAATTGCTGTCATCAATTTATGACAACACGTTAAATAAATCAGTTACAGATACTTTTATTTCACGGGTAGAGCAGGGCAAGCATGTCAGGATGAAAACCCGCAAGCAAGGTTGGGACGAAAGTGATGTGGTGCTCATTACCTATGCCGATCAATTTCATCATCTGAATGATAAAACCTTAAAAACATTGGGCGACTTTTATAATCAATGGCTAAGTAAGAGTTTTTCACATATACACCTGCTGCCATTTTATCCATGGTCATCAGATGATGGTTTTTCGGTGATTGATTATCATCAGGTTGACCCTGTATGTGGCGATTGGGACGATATTGCAAAATTAAATAAATCAACAAGGCTCATGTTTGATTTTGTGTGCAATCATATTTCAGCGAAAAGCAGTTGGTTCCAGCAATATCTGGAAGGGAATCCTGAATTTGAGAATTTCTTTATATCAATCGATCCAGAATCTGACTTGTCAGCCGTAACACGCCCTCGCGCATTGCCACTCTTGTCACCCTTTATTCTGGCAGATGGCACAAAACAACATATCTGGACCACTTTCAGCGACGACCAAATCGACCTCAACTTTGCCAATCCGCAAGTACTGCTGGCAATGGTTGATGTCTTGCTGCATTACCTGGACGCAGGGGCAGATTATATTCGCCTCGATGCGGTGGGATATATGTGGAAAACACCCGGTACCTGTTGTATTCACCTGGAAAAAACACATCAACTCGTTAAACTTTTCCGCGCTATTGTTGATGAAGTCGCACCAGGCACCGTGCTGATTACCGAAACCAACGTTCCGCACAAGGACAATATTTCCTACCTCGGTAACGGTCACGACGAAGCGCATATGGTGTATCAATTCCCGCTGCCGCCGTTGGTTCTGCATGCTATACACAGCGGTTCTGCGAGGGTGTTAAGCCAATGGGCTGCGTCTTTAGAAACCGCAGAAAACAACAATACCACCTGGTTTAACTTCCTTGCTTCTCACGACGGTATCGGCCTTAATCCGTTACGCGGAATTCTGCCTGAAGAAGATATTCTGCACCTGGTCAACGAACTGCAGGAGCAAGGCGCATTAGTTAACTGGAAGAATAATCCGGATGGTACACGTAGTCCGTATGAAGTTAATGTTACGTATATGGATGCGTTAAATCGACGAGATAGCAGTGACGAAGAGCGTCTGGCCAGATTTATCCTGGCACATGCTATTTTGCTGGCATTCCCCGGCGTCCCGGCAATATACATTCAAAGTATTCTTGGTTCACGTAACGATTATGCAGGTGTTGAACGCCTGGGCTACAATCGGGCTATAAATCGCCAGAAATATGACCTGCATGAAATTGAAAGCCAATTATCAGGTGAAAACGAATTGCGTGAGCAGGTCTATAAAAAATTATCGCACCTGATTAATGTTCGCAAAAAACAGGCGGTGTTCCACCCTGGTAGCTCTTTTAATACGCAATGTATTAATGACAATTTGCTTGTGATTAAACGGCATTCAAATAAAGGTGATAACGTCCTGGCCTTATTTAATTTAAGCCATGTGTCGCAGCCCTTCATGCTACCGGACAATAATTTCGAAGACTTAATCACCGGGCTAAAAATTAACGGAAAGCAATCTTACAACATGCAACCTTATCAGGTGTTATGGCTTAGTTATTAATATAAGGGAATAACCATGAAAACGTCTAAAACGGTGCTGTTGTCAGCACTAATAGCCGCTGCTTTGCTCTCAGGATGTAAACAAGATGATCCTCAACAGGTCACGATAGAATTTATGCATTCGTCGGTTGAGCAGGAACGCCAGGCCGTTATCAGCAAATTGATCGAGCGTTTCAGCCAGGAAAACCCACAAATCATCGTCAAGCAAGTTCCGGTTGAAGAAGACGCTTACAACACCAAGGTCATCACGCTTGCGCGCTCCGGGGCGTTACCGGAAGTGATTGAAGTGAGCCATGATTATGCCAAAGTCATGGATAAAGAACAGCTTATTGACAGGGACGCGGTGAAAATGGTCATCGCAGGTGTCGGGGAAAACAGTTTCTATGACGGTGTGCTGCGCGTGGTACGCACCGAAGATGCCGCGGCGTTTACTGGCGTACCAATTAGCGCGTGGTTAGGTGGCGTCTGGTATCGCAAATCTGCCCTGGCGAAAGCGGGAATCGCGGAGCCAAAAAACTGGACCGAATTGCTTAATGCCGCACGCAGCATGACCAACACGGCGAATAAAAAATATGGCATTGCGCTACCTACCGCTGAAAGCGTGATGACCGAACAAACCTTCTCACAGTTTGCGCTCTCCAACGGGGCGAACGTCTTTGATGCTGCGGGGAAAGTCACGGTTAACTCCCCGGAAATGCTCGCATCACTCAATTACTACCGGGATCTGGCGCAATACACCATGCCGGGTTCCAACGATGTCATGGAAATTAAAGATGCCTTTATGAATGGCACCGCGCCTATGGCCGTCTATTCCACCTACATCCTGCCTGCTTTCTATAAAGACGGCTCGCCGCAGGATTTGGGCTTTGTCGTGCCAACGGAAAAATCACCCGCGGTGTACGGCATGCTCACTTCTCTGACCATCACTTCAGGCCAAAGCAAAGAAGAGACTGAAGCGGCCGAGAAATTCGTCTCCTTCATGGAAAAAGCACAGAACTCTGCCGATTGGGTATTGATGTCACCGGGTGCGGCGCTGCCTGTCACCAAAGCGGTGGTCGAAACCGATAGCTACAAAAATAACGACGTGATCAAAGCCTTTGGTTCACTCCCGTATGAGTTGATTGCGCAGTTCGCTAACGTGCAGGTCTTTGGTTCGGTGGGTGAGAAGAACTTTACCCGCATGGGGGATATCACCGGTTCGGCCATTTTAAGTGAGATGGTGAACCAGGTGACGGTGGGCGAGCAGGCCACGGCGCAAGCGTTGGATAAAAGCCAGCAGCGCATCGTTGAATTAATGAAACAACACTGATCCACAGGATAAGTCATTATGAAGAAGTGGTTTTCTGGCCGCTCTGACATGCCATTCGCCATGATGCTTCTCGCACCCAGCTTGCTGTTGCTGGGTGGCCTGGTCGCCTGGCCGATGCTGTCGAACATCGAAATAAGTTTTCTGCGTTTACCGTTGAATCCGAACATTAATGCCCGGTTTATCGGATTAGAAAACTACATCAATATCCTGACGGATTCCGCTTTCTGGCACTCGTTATGGACCACGTTCTGGTACACCGCACTGGTGGTGCTTGGCAGCACCGGTCTGGGACTTGGCGTGGCGCTGTTTTTCAACCGTGAATTTCGTCTGCGCAAAACGGCGCGTTCACTGGTGATTCTTTCCTACGTCACACCGTCTATTTCGTTGGTGTTCGCCTGGAAATACATGTTCAACAGCGGCTACGGCATTGTGAACTACCTCGGTGTGGACGTGCTTCACCTGTTTAACGAAGCGCCACTGTGGTTCGATAACCCCGGTAGCAGTTTCTTCCTGGTGGTGCTGTTCGCCATCTGGCGCTACTTCCCGTATGCTTTTATCTCATTTCTTGCCATTTTGCAGACTATCGACAAATCGCTGTATGAAGCAGCAGAAATGGACGGTGCTAACGGCTGGCAGAAATTCAAAATCGTTACGCTGCCCGCGATTATGCCGGTGCTGGCAACCGTGGTCACGCTGCGCACCATCTGGATGTTCTATATGTTCGCCGATGTCTGGTTGTTAACCACCAAAGTAAACATTCTGGGCGTCTATCTCTACAAAACGGCCTTTGCCTTTAATGACTTAGGTAAGGCGGCTGCAATTTCTGTGGTGTTGTTCGTCATCATCTTCGCCGTCATCTTGCTGACCAGAAAACGGGTAAATCTTAAATGACTGCTAATAACCGCAAACTGCTCGGGCGTGTAGGCTTTTACATCGGGCTGGCTCTGTTCCTGCTGGTCACACTGTTCCCGTTCTTTGTCATGTTGATGACGTCGTTCAAAAGCTCGCAGGAAGCGATTTCCCTGCATCCGACTATCTTCCCGCAGGCGTGGACGCTGCAGCATTACATCGACATTTTTAATCCGCTCATTTTCCCGTTTTTGACCTATTTCAAAAACAGTCTGGTGGTGTCGTTAACGTCCTCCGCTATTGCGGTGCTGATTGGCATTCTTGGCGCGTATGCACTTTCTAAACTGCGCTTTAAGGGGCGCATGACCATCAACGCCAGTTTCTATGCGGTGTATATGTTTTCGGGAATTTTGCTGGTGGTGCCGCTATTTAAAATCATCACCGCCCTGGGAATTTATGACACCGAACTGGCGTTGATCATCACCATGGTGACGCAAACGCTGCCGACTGCCGTGTTTATGTTGAAAAGTTACTTCGACACCATCCCGGACGAAATTGAAGAAGCGGCAATGATGGACGGCTTAAACCGCCTGCAAATCATCTTTTACATCACGGTGCCGTTGGCGATATCCGGCCTGGTTTCCGTATTTGTCTACTGCTTTATGGTGGCGTGGAACGACTATCTGTTTGCCTCTATTTTCCTCTCCAGTTCTGAAAACTTCACATTGCCAGTTGGCCTGAGCACGCTGTTCAGTACGCCTGATTATGTGTGGGGAAGAATGATGGCCGCCTCATTAGTGACCGCATTACCGGTGGTGGTGATGTATGCGTTATCGGAACGGTTTATTAAAAGCGGCCTGACTGCAGGCGGCGTAAAAGGTTAACCACCCAATAATTTAAATATCGGAGTTGAACAATGAAGAAGTTAATCGCAAGCGCACCGCGCGTAGCCCAGTTAGTCGAGTATGAAGATCGCCCGGTACAGGCGCATGAAGTCAAAATTAAAGTCGCGTTTGGCGCACCAAAACACGGCACCGAAGTAGTGGATTTCCGCGGCGCCAGCCCGTTCATTGATGAGGAATTCAACAGCGAGTGGAACCTGTTTGTCCCACGTGCTGAAGGGGCGGCTCGCGGCATCGAGTTTGGTAAATTTCAGCTCGGCAATATGGTGGTGGGTGAGGTCATAGAACGTGGTTCTGATGTCACCGACTACCAAATCGGCGACCAGGTTTGTACTTATGGCCCATTGCAGGAAACGGTCATTGCGAATGCTGTAAACAACTATAAATTGCGCAAAATGCCCGCGGGTTCGAGCTGGAAAAATGCCGTCTGCTACGACCCTGCACAGTTCGCCATGAGCGGCGTGCGTGATGGTAATGTTCGCGTAGGGGATTTTGTCGTGGTGGTGGGCCTCGGCGCCATTGGTCAGATTGCTGTCCAGTTGGCGAAGAAAGCGGGTGCATCGGTGGTGATTGGTGTTGATCCTATTGCCCATCGCTGCGAAATCGCCACCCGCCACGGCGCAGATTTCTGCCTGAACCCGATAGGTACCGACGTCGGACTCGAAATCAAGAAAATCACCAACAAGCTTGGCGCTGACGTGATTATCGAAACCAGCGGTAATGACCAGGCGCTGCAAGGTGCTCTGCGCGGTATCGCCTACGGCGGCACCATCTCTTACGTCGCTTTCGCCAAACCTTTCCACGATTTCAACCTCGGACGCGAAGCGCATTTCAACAACGCAAAAATCGTCTTCTCACGTGGCAGCAGCGAGCCAAACCCGGACTATCCGCGTTGGGATCGCAAACGTATCGAAGAAACTTGCTGGGAACTGCTGATGAACGGTTATCTCAATTGCGAAGACCTGATTGACCCGGTCGTTACCTTCCACGATAGCGCGGAAAGTTACATGAAGTACGTCGATCAACACCCTGATCTGAGCATCAAAATGGGCGTTTTATTTTAATTTAAAAGGACTTAAATCATGAAAATCGGTACTCAAAATCAGGCGTTTTTCCCGCCAGATATTCTGGAAAAGTTTAAATATATTAAAGCCATGGGCTTCGACGGCTTTGAAATCGACGGCAAGCTATTGGTGGAAAACGTTCAGGCGGTCAAAGCCGCAATTGCTGAAACCGGTCTACCCGTGACCACGGCTTGTGGCGGCTACGATGGCTGGATTGGCGATTTTATTGAAGAACGCCGCCTTAACGGACTGCAACAAATCACCCGCATTCTGGAAGCGTTGGCAGAAGTGGGCGGCAATGGGATTGTGGTTCCTGCAGCGTGGGGCATGTTTACCTATCGTTTGCCGCCGATGAATTCACCGCGCAGTCAGGCGGGTGACCGTAAAGCCGTGAGTGATTCTCTGCGTTATCTGGATGAAGTTGCCGCGCGTACCGGCACAAAGGTGTACCTCGAACCGCTCAACCGTTATCAGGATCATATGATCAATACCCTGGCGGATGCGCGCTCATATATCGAAGAAAACCAACTCAAACATACGCAAATCATCGGCGACTTCTATCACATGAATATTGAAGAAGACGATATCAGCCAGGCGTTCCATAAAAACCGCGATTTGTTGGGCCACGTACATATTGCAGACAATCACCGCTACCAGCCGGGAAGCGGCAGCATTGATTTCAAAAAACACTTCGAACAGCTTCGCGCTGATGGCTATGACGGATACATCGTCTACGAAGGCCGCATTCGTGCGGAAGATCCGGCAGCGGCATATCAGCAATCGCTGCAATTTTTGCGTACCTGCTAAGAGGCAACGTGAGATGAGTCGAAAACTCAGGGTGGCGATTATCGGTGGCGGCCAGGTCGCAGAAACCGTACATGCGTCGTATTACCTGACCCGAAGCGAACTGGAACTGGTGGCTGTCGTCGACAGCAATATCGAGCGAGCGCAGTCCCTGGCAAATCGCCTGGGGATTGCACATGCATTCGCAGATGCGGATGAAATGTATCGCCAGTGCCAGCCGGATATCATTAGTGTGTGTACACCAAACCGTTTCCACCATCAGCATGTTATGCAGGCGCTGGAAAACGGCTGCCATGTGATGTGTGAAAAACCGCCAGCGATGACGCCGGAAGAGGCCGCTGAAATGCGTGATGCCGCGCGTAAAGCCGGGAAAGTGCTGGCTTACGATTTCCACCACCGTTTTGCCAGCGACACGCAGTTTTTACGAGAACAAGTGGTCGCCGGGACGCTGGGTGAAATTTATGTCACCACCGCAAAAGCGCTGCGCCGTTGTGGAGTGCCCGGCTGGGGCGTGTTTACCAACAAAGAGTTGCAGGGCGGCGGGCCGTTGATTGATATCGGCATTCATATGCTTGATGCGGCCATGTACGTGCTGGGATTCCCGGCGGTGAAGCGCGTTTATGCTCATTCATTCCAGAAACTCGGCACGCTCAAACATAGCGGGCAATTTGGCGAGTGGGACCCCAAAACCTACACCGTTGAAGACGCGCTGTTTGCCACTGTTGAGTTCCGCAACGGGGGTATCTTGCGACTGGAAACCTCGTTCGCACTGAATATAGAACCGGTTTCGGTGATGAACGTTGAGTTCTGCGGTGTGAACGCAGGTGCAACGCTGTTCCCGGCACATATCTATCAGGATGAAGCGGGTAAATTGGTGACATTGTCACAACGTGAAAGTGCAGACACTGAACGCCACTTCAAAAGTATGCGTGCCTTTGTTGATCATGTGCTTGGCGCACCGGTCAGCATCGCTGATGCAGAGCAGGGCTACCTTATTCAGCAACTGGTCGCGGCTATTTATCGCGCAGCAGAATCAGGAGAGAGCATAGAGTTATGAGCACTCTCACAAGGCTTCAGGAGCCGCAATTTAGCCCCCATACGCTGAATAAATTTGCCACTTTAATGACGGCGGGTAACGGCTATCTTGGCCTACGCGCCTGCCATGAAGAAGCGTATACCGATCAGACTCGCGGCATGTATCTGGCGGGCTTTTACCATCGCAGCTCGCCACTTGAAACGACGGAACTGGTGAACTTGCCAGACATTCTGCAGATGCGCATCGAACTGGATGGTGAAATTTTCACGCTGTTGGCAGGTCAAGTCGTGGAATACCAGCGCGAGCTGGATTTTGCCACCGGAGAGCTGCGCCGCAACGTGCTGTGGCTGGCCCCAAACGGCAAGCGTTATCGAATCGAATGCCAGCGGTTTTTATCTGCCGCGCAGCACTCGCTGGTTTGTTCACGCATCGCCATTACACCGCTGGATAGCGAAGCTACAGTCACAATCAGCACTGGAATCGACGCCACGCAAACCAACTCTGGCCGTCAACACCTGGATGAAACCAGCGTTCGCGTTTTTGAACAGCGTTACTTGCAAGGCTGCTATCGCACGCTCGATGGTAGCAACGAAGTGATTATCAGCAGTTATTGCGCGCTACCATCTGAAAGTCACAGCAGTTTTTATGCGAAAAACCGCCGTCTGACACAGCACTGTAGCGGCCTTGTCGCCCAGGGTGAAGCTTTCAGCCTGGTGAAAACTAGCTGGATTGCCAGCTCGCTTGATGAAAACTATCGCGCTGAAACCTGCGCGGAATTCGCACTGCAAAACCTGATGCAATGCGTTGAGTGCGGGTACGAACAGCTTCTTGCGCAGTCAGCTCAGGTCTGGAATGGTTACTGGCAGCGTAGTCGCGTGAAGCTCGAGAGCGTGAATGAAGAAGATCAAATCGCGCTGGATTTCGCGTTGTACCATCTTTACGCCATGACGCCCGTTCACAACGAGCGCTGTAGCATTGCCGCGAAAGGACTGACGGGTGAGGGCTATAAAGGCCATGTTTTCTGGGATACTGAAGTTTTCCTGCTGCCATTTCATTTAATGACTCAGCCACATATTGCCCGCCAGTTACTGAGTTACCGTTGGCATAATTTGCGTGGTGGGCAGAAAAAAGCACGGGAAAACGGCTGGCAGGGTGCGCTATTCCCGTGGGAAAGCGCGTGGACGGGTGAAGAGGAAACCCCTGAGTTTGCCGCAATTAATATCCGCACGGGTTTGCGCCAGAAGGTTGCTTCAGCGCTGGCGGAACACCATCTTGTCGCTGATATTGCCTGGGCTGTTGATGCGTATTATCAGGTAACTGCCGACGAAGTTTTCATGCGCGAACGCGGAGTGACCCTGCTTCTGGAAACTGCACGATTCTGGATAAGCCGGGCGGTGAATGTGAACGGAAGGCTGGAACTGCACGATGTTATCGGCCCGGATGAATACACCGAGCATGTTGATAACAACGCGTACACCAATTATCTGGCATTCCATAACGTAGAGCGGGCAAGGCACTATGTGCAGCAATTCGGCATTCAGAACGCTGCATTTGTCAGTGCCGCGGATGATTTTCTGGAACGCCTTTGGCTGCCACCTGCCAATGAGCAGAACCTGATTGCTCAAGACGATACCTTCTTTAGTAAACCGACTATCGATCTCACTCGTTACAAACAGCAGCAGGGCACGCAGGCGATTTTGCTCGATTATTCACGCGCTGAAGTCAACGAGATGCAAATCCTCAAACAGGCTGATGTGGTGATGCTCACTTACATGTTGCCGTGGCGTTTTACGGCTGAACAGTTGGAGGCGAATCTTGGGTACTACGAACCAAGGACGATTCACGACTCGTCACTGAGCAAAGCTATTCACGGTGTGATTGCCGCTCGTTGTTACCGAGTCACTCAAGCTTACGAATTCTGGCAGCAGGCGGGCCTTATTGACCTCGGCGACGATCCACATAGCTGTGACGACGGCATTCATGCTGCCGCCACGGGCGCAATCTGGCTGGGCGCGGTACAGGGGTTTGTTGGGTTAACCGTCGAACAGGGCGAACTTCACCTAAACCCACGAATGCCCGCGCAGTGGCAATCTGTCGCGCTGCCGTTTTTCTGGCAAGGAACACAAATTCATCTGATGTTAACTCACCAGCACGTCACAATTTCTGGCGCGCAAAATACACCGCTAACGCTTTGGCTGGGTGGAAAGCACGTCTCATTTGTTGGTACACAAACTTTTTTACTGGCTGAGTTTTTTGCGCCCGTTAATGGGAGCGGTACCACAAAAGGGACGAAACAATGAAACCTCTGGCGGTAATCTTTGATTTAGATGGCGTGGTGACCGATACCGCGCATCTGCATTTTTTGGCCTGGCAGCGTATCGCTCATGAGATAGGTATTGCGATTGACGAGCAGATAAACGAGCAGCTTAAAGGCATCAGTCGTATGGGTTCTCTGGAGAGAATCTTGCGTAGCGGCGGGGCAGAACATCGCTATAGCGCGCAGGATAAACATCGCCTGGCGGAGCGCAAAAATGCTTTCTACGTCGCCTCCCTTCAGCAATTGAACCCCGGTTCAGTATTGCCTGGCATTGCGGCATTGCTCGAAGAACTTCATCGGCAGGATGTGCGCGTTGGCCTGGCGTCGGTTTCGTTAAATGCCCCACGCATTCTTGAGGCGCTCGGTTTAGTCGAGCAATTTGATTTCTGTGCTGATGCCAGCCGAATTCAGCGCTCAAAGCCCGATCCCGAAATATTCATCGCCGCCTGTGCGGGGCTGGGTGTTGCTCCCGCTAACTGTATCGGTATCGAGGATGCCCAGGCAGGAATCGAGTCGATTAACGCCAGCGGTATGCTTTCGGTAGGAATTGGAGTGCAGCTCTTAAACGCTGATTTATTGCTGCCAGATACCGCGCAACTGAACTGGCCGCTTCTGCAAACATTCTGGCTAACCCAACATAGCGTGAACGCTGTGTGAGAAAAGGAACACGTGATGGCACAACTCTCGTTGCAGCACATTCAGAAAATTTATAATAACCATGTTCATGTGGTGAAAGATTTCACCCTCGAAATCGAAGACAAAGAATTTATCGTCTTTGTGGGCCCCTCTGGCTGCGGAAAATCCACAACTTTACGCATGATTGCCGGGCTTGAGGAGATTAGCGGCGGCGAACTGCTGATTGACGGCGTATGCATGAACGATGTTCCTGCAAAATCGCGCGGTATCGCCATGGTGTTCCAAAACTACGCGCTATACCCGCATATGTCGGTCTACGACAACATGGCATTTGGCCTGAAAATGCAGAAACTGGATGCCAAAATAATTGATGAACGCGTGCAGTGGGCAGCTTCAATTCTGGGGTTGAAAACCTATCTGGATCGCAAACCGGCGGCTCTTTCCGGCGGGCAACGCCAGCGTGTCGCGTTGGGGCGCGCCATTGTGCGCGAAGCGGGCGTGTTCCTGATGGACGAACCGCTGTCGAATCTGGATGCCCGGCTGCGCGTACAAATGCGTGCGGAAATCAGCAAATTGCATCAAAAGCTGAACACCACCATGATTTACGTCACTCATGATCAAACCGAAGCCATGACAATGGCGACGCGTATCGTGATTATGAAAGACGGAATTATTCAGCAGGTCGGGGCGCCTAAAACCGTTTATAACCATCCCGCTAATATGTTTGTTGCCGGTTTTATTGGTTCGCCATCCATGAATTTCATTCGCGGTACGTTGGATAACGGCCATTTTGTTACCGAAACGCTGAAACTGGCGATACCCGAAGATAAATATGCGGCATTAAAGCTCGCGGACTACCAGCATAAACCAGTGATATTGGGGATTCGGCCGGAAGATATTTTGCCATCACCAAAAGAAGAGGGGATTGATGCACATATTACGGTTGCCGAACTCACCGGAGCTGAATTTATGTTATATGCCACAGTGGGCGGGCATGAATTAACGCTACGAGCCAATTCAGATGTTGATTATCGGGCGGCGCAAAATATAAAAATCACCTTTGACATGAATAAAAGTCATTTTTTTGACGCTGAAACCGAATGCACCATTAACTAAATAATTAATACCGTACCCTGCCGGGAAGTTACTCCCGGCTTCATAGTTGTTTTTGACAAGGAAATCAAATGAAAAAAATTATACAATGCGCAGCGCTTATTGCCTGTGCCGGGCCTCTCTATGTTCATTCCGCAGAAGTTGATGCATGGCATTACAATATTGGTGCCATGTACGAAATAGAAAACGTGGAAGGGCAGGCTGACGATAAAGACGGGCTTTATGAGCCATCGGTCTATTTCAATGCCAGCTACGGGGCGTGGACCCTCTCGATGACGATGTATCAGGAAGGTTCTGCTGACTATAGTAATTTTACGCGTGGCACTTATTTTAATCGTCCTGAATTAGATATTCGCTATCAGATTGTTGATAATGATGCATGGTCATTGGGTTTCACCGGGGGCCTTCGTAATTATGGTTATCACTTTAAAAATGATGACGGATCTAATAATGGAACAGCTAATACCCAACGTTATAAATTCCAGCCTGACTGGAATGTGAATATCAACAATGACTGGAGCTTTAGCGGTTGGTTAGCCTACTATCGTTTTGATAACGATCTTGACCAAACCGGGTACTCTGATAGCCGCATTGAAACGGAAACTGGATTTACCTGGAAAATCAATGAAACCGTTTCTGTGCGCACTAACTATTATTTGGAACGTGGATTTAACACCGAAAGCGATAAAAATAACGGTGAGTTCTCAACGCAGGAAATCCGCGCTTACCTGCCGATTGCTTTAGGGAATACCACCTTAACGCCTTATACCCGACTGGGGCTGGATCGCTGGACAAACTGGGACTGGTCTGAAGATATTTATCGCGAAGACCACGACTATAACCGCCTGGGTCTGCTCTATGCTTACGATTTCCAGAACGGCCTGTCAATGACGCTGGAATATGCCTACGAATGGGAAAACCATGACGAGGGTGAGAACGATACGTTCCATTACGCGGGCGTTGGTGTGAATTACGCGTTCTGAGTTATATGCAATTCAACTGGCGGGCGCAATCCCGCCAATTGCGCTAGCATGGTAAACCTAATTCACCCGCCTTATTCAGATCAAGTAATAGAGTCTGTCAAAGATATTGTTGTCGGAATGATTGTTCTGCCCGGAGCTGCTTTCCCTGTTATTTTATCAAACAACAAGGCACTGCCTGCGGTACCTAATTCAAGTGTCGGCACTTCGATTCCACCTGGCGGTGGGGAAAGTAAAAAACTGAGCATATCATTGCTATAACCCACAACAGATAATTGCTCGGGTATTTTGATTCCTTTTTCTTGTGCGATACGGTAAATGCTCATTAGCTTCAGGCTATCTGTGGCAAATATGGCTTCCGGGATATTCTCCCCGCTTAATAATTTTTGCGCTGCCTCAAGTGCCGTTTCATTGGTATATCCACCATCGACGATCCATTCATCAGGCAGGTTAATATCTTGCTGACGCAGGCAATCTTTAAAGCCAGCAAGGCGGTCGACCGAAACATGATAATCGAGCGGGGCATGCAGACAGGCAATCTTACGATGCCCTTTATTGAGCAGTGTTTGTGTCAGCGCGATACTGTCGTGGTAATTATCGGTATCGACGGAACAAACATGCTTGAATTCACCGTCGACTTTACCAATCACAACCACCGGAATAGCGTACTGATCTAACTCTTCAAAAAATGATTCATCGGTCGGTGAACTGAGCATAATTATGCCCTTAATCATTTTCTGTTTGATTTTACTGACGCACTTTTGCAGATCTTCTTTACTATTTTTGGATGTTTGCAAAATGACGTCAAAACCTTCCAGTTCTGCGCGAGCGGTAATTGCGTGCAACACTTCAGAGAAAAAGGGATTTCCCGCCGTGGTTTTGGTCGAGCGCGTGGAGATCACCATAATCGCATCAAAGCCAGAAGACGTTAGCCCTCGGGCTAATTTATTCGGCTGATAATTTAACTCTTCAATCGCTTTTAAAACACGTTCGAGCGCTTCCGGTGAAATATTGGTTTGCTTATTGAGCACGCGCGATACGGTGGATTTGGAAACATTCGCCAAGCGGGCAATATCATAAATGGTGGGCGACATGACTGAACCGGTCCTGTTCTGCGCCAAAAGATAACGCATATTACTGAACACGTAACGGGCTGTCTATTGCCGATGCGTCAGTGTAAATAGGTGTAAAATGATTCTATGTCCTTTGATTTATCACCATTTACCCCCATAACCTTTCTCATTAAAGTCACAGATGGGTGCTGCCAGGACGCATATGAACAGAATCAAGAATGAACTGAATGCCCTGATGAACCGGGGCGTAGACCGGCATTTACGCCTTGCCGTAACGGGTTTAAGCCGCAGTGGTAAGACGGCTTTTATCACCGCGATGGTGAATCAATTATTGAGCGTGCATAACGGTGCACGTTTGCCGTTACTAAACGCAGTGCGCGAAGAGCGTCTGCTGGGCGTCAAGCGTGTGCCGCAGCGCGATTTAGGCATTCAGCGTTTTACCTATGATGAAGGACTGGCGCAGCTTTATGGCTCCCCGCCGAGTTGGCCGACGCCGACGCGTGGGGTGAGCGAAATGCGCCTGGCGCTGCGTTATCGCTCTAACGATTCGCTGCTGCGTCACTTTAAAGACACCTCGACGTTGTACCTGGAAATTGTTGATTACCCTGGTGAGTGGCTGCTGGACTTGCCGATGCTGGCGCAAAATTACCTCACCTGGTCGCGTCAGATGACCAGTTTACTGACGGGCGATCGCGGCGAGTGGTCAGCACAGTGGCGTACATTGTGTGAAGGGTTAGACCCGCTCGCGCCTGCCGATGAAAACCGACTGGCAGAAATATCTGAAGCCTGGACGGATTACCTGCTGCGTTGCAAGCGTGAAGGTTTGCACTTTATCCAGCCGGGGCGTTTTGTGCTGCCCGGTGATATGGCGGGAGCCCCCGCGCTGCAATTCTTCCCGTGGCCGGATGTGGACGCCATCGGCGAGTCAAAACTTGCTCAGGCTGATAAAACCACCAACATCGGTATGCTGCGCACGCGCTTTGATTACTACTGCGACAAAGTGGTTAAAGGGTTTTATAAGAACCATTTCCTTAAATTTGACCGTCAGATTGTGCTGGTGGATTGCCTGCAACCGCTCAACAGCGGCCCGCAAGCATTTAACGACATGCGTCTGGCGCTCACGCAACTGATGCAAAGTTTCCATTACGGCCAGCGCACGCTGTTCCGCCGCCTGTTTTCGCCGGTTATCGACAAGCTGTTATTTGCCGCCACCAAGGCCGATCATGTCACCGTCGACCAACACGCCAACATGGTCGCGCTGCTTCAACAACTGGTGCAGGACGCCTGGCAAAATGCCGCGTTCGAAGGTATCGACATGGATTGCATGGGGCTTGCATCGGTGCAGGCGACGCAAAGCGGCCTGGTCGATGTGCGCGGAGAACAAATCCCGGCCTTACGCGGCAATCGTTTAAATGATGGCGAGCCGTTAACGGTTTATCCCGGCGAAGTGCCTGCGCGTTTACCGGGCAGCGCATTCTGGGAAAAACAGGGTTTTCAGTTTGAACAGTTCCGCCCACAGGTGATGGATGTGGACAGGCCGATGCCGCACATTCGCATGGATGCGGCGCTGGAGTTTTTAATCGGGGATAAATTGCGATGAACGAACCATTAAAACCGCGTATCGATTTTGCGCAACCGCTGGATGTGGAAAAAGCAGATACCTACAAAGCGCCGCACGCTTTTAGCGAGCCAGAGGCCGAAAAATTTACGCCTGCGCTCATTACTTTAGACGACGTTGAAGACGATGGGCAGGCAGAAGCCGTCATTGAAGCGGCGTTGCGCCCGAAACGCAGCCTGTGGCGGCGCATGGTCCAGGTTGGTCTGGGTCTGTTTGGTGTCAGCGTCGTGGCGCAGGGCATCCAATGGACGCACAACGCTTATGTTACGCAGGACTGGATTGCCCTCGGCGGTGGCATCGCTGGCGGGCTGATTATAGCCGCCGGGGTCGGTTCTGTGGCAACAGAGTGGCGGCGTTTATGGCGCTTGCGCCAGCGTGCAGAAGAACGAGATGAAGCCCGTGAATTAATGCACAGCCATGGCATGGGTAAGGGGAAAGCCTTCTGTGAAAAGCTGGCTCGCCAGGCCGGGCTGGATCATGGTCATCCGGCGTTGCAACGCTGGTACGCCGCGATTCACGAAACACAAAACGACCGCGAAGTGGTGGAGCTGTATGCCCGATTAGTTCAGCCGGTGCTGGATAACCAGGCGCGTCGGGAGATCAGCCGTTCTGCCGCTGAATCCACGCTGATGATTGCCGTCAGCCCATTGGCTATGGTGGATATGGCATTTATTGCCTGGCGAAATTTGCGTCTGATTAACCGTATTGCCACGGTGTATGGCATTGAGTTGGGCTACTACAGCCGGATTCGCCTGTTCCGCCTGGTTTTGCTGAATATAGCCTTTGCCGGAGCCAGCGAACTGGTGCGCGAAGTGGGGATGGACTGGATAGGCCAGGATCTCGCCGCAAGGCTTTCAACACGTGCGGCGCAAGGGATTGGAGCCGGTTTACTGACTGCGCGTTTAGGGATTAAAGCGATGGAACTTTGCCGCCCATTACCGTGGATTGAGAATGATAAACCGCGTTTAGGTGATTTCCGTAAGCAGTTGCTGGTTCAGCTCAAAGAGACAATGAGTAAAAGCAAAACCCGCCCTGTCGAGTAACTCACAAACAGTGCCGTGAGCATTTTGCTTTACGGCATTGCTCCTATTCAGCGACTTATCTGTCAACTTTTCTTCACACATCTCTTCTGACCATTCGTTATCTGGAGTATCATCACTTCACCCAATGACTCAGCTTATTGCAATTGAAGGACACATCCATGCGTCTGGAAGTTTTTTGCCAGGACCGTCTTGGTCTTACCCGTGAATTACTTGATTTACTGGTGCTGCGCAGTATTGATTTGCGCGGTATCGAAATTGATCCCATTGGGCGAATCTACCTGAATTTCTCTACTCTCGACTTCGATACATTCAGCAGTCTGATGGCTGAAATTCGTCGCATCCCGGGAGTGACGGACGTGCGTACCGTGCCGTGGATGCCGTCCGAGCGCGAACATCGTGCGTTAAGCGCCTTGCTTGAAGCGCTGCCTGAACCAGTGCTGTCGCTGGATATGAAAAGCAAAGTGGAGCTGGCGAATCCGGCGAGCTGTGCACTGTTCGGCCAAAACGAAGACAAGTTGCGTAACCATAACGCCGCGAGCCTGGTGAACGGTTTTAACTTTATGCGTTGGCTGGAAAGTGCGCCGACGGAATCTCATACCGAACACGTGGTGATTAACGGGCAGAATTTCCTGATGGAAATCACGCCGGTTCATCTTGATAGCGAAAACGAAGGCGCGACGTTAGTCGGCGCGGTGGTGATGCTGCGTTCAACGGTCCGCATGGGGCGCCAGCTCCAGAACCTCTCTAATACCGATGTTGGCGCGTTTAGCCAGATTGTCGCTGTCAGCCCGAAAATGCGCCATGTGGTTGATCAGGCACATAAACTGGCATTGCTGAATGCACCGCTGCTGATTGTGGGTGATACCGGAACCGGTAAAGATTTGCTGGCTCATGCTTGCCATCTTGGCAGTCCACGGGCGCAGAAACCGTATCTGGCACTCAATTGCGGCTCGATGCCGGATGACGTGGTTGAAAGCGAATTGTTTGGCCATGCACCAGGCGCATACGCCAATGCTGTCGAAGGTAAAAAGGGCTTCTTCGAGCAGGCCAACGGTGGCTCAGTTTTGCTGGATGAGATCGGCGAAATGTCGCCGCGTATGCAGACAAAACTGCTGCGTTTCCTCAACGACGGGACATTCCGCCGCGTGGGCGAGGAACATGAAGTTCATGTTGATGTGCGCGTGATTTGTGCGACGCAAAAGAACCTGATTGAAATGGTTCAAAAAGGCGAATTCCGTGAAGATCTCTATTATCGCCTGAACGTCCTCACGCTGAATTTGCCGCCGCTGCGTGACCGCCCGCAAGATATCATGCCGCTGACCGAGCTGTTTGTGGCCCGTTTTGCCGATGAGCAAGGTGTTCCGCGTCCAAAACTGGCCAATGACTTAAGTAATGTGTTAACGCGTTATGGTTGGCCGGGCAACGTGCGTCAGTTAAAGAATGCTATCTACCGCGCATTAACCCAACTGGAAGGGTACGAGTTACGTCCGCAAGACATTTTGCTGCCAGATTTTGATACGGCGAGTTTAGTGGTTGGGGAAGAAGCAATGGAAGGGTCGCTGGATGATATTACCAGCCGCTTTGAGCGTTCGGTGCTCACACAGCTTTATCGTACTTATCCAAGTACGCGTAAGTTGGCTAAACGTTTGGGCGTTTCGCACACCGCGATTGCGAACAAATTACGTGAATACGGCCTGAGCCAGCGTAAAACAGAAGAGTAACCAATATGCCCCCGGTTCACGGGGGCATTCACACTTAAGCCTTCAGAGCTTCCAGTGCTGCGGCATAATCTGGCTCATTAGTGATTTCGTTCACTAACTCGCTGAATACCACTTCGTCTTTCTCATTAAGAACCACTACGGCACGAGCCGTCAGGCCTTTCAGTGCGCCTTCAGAAATACCCACACCGTACGCTTGCTGGAACTCTGGGTTACGCAGAGTAGACAGTGTGACAACATTGCTCAGGCCTTCTGCGCCGCAGAAGCGAGATTGTGCAAATGGCAGGTCAGCGGAAACACACAGTACAACGGTGTTATCCATTTCTGTCGCCAGTTGGTTGAATTTGCGCACGGAAGCCGCACAAACGCCGGTATCAATGCTTGGGAAAATGTTCAGGACTTTACGTTTTCCATCGAACTGGCTCAGAGTAACGTCAGACAGATCTTTAGCTACCAGTGAGAAAGCTTCAGCTTTGTTGCCAGCTTGTGGGATCTGACCTGCAACCGCTACAGGGTTGCCCTGGAAATGAACGATTTGTGACATGTTTGATTTTCCTTTTTACATATAATTAACGCCGCCGACAGTGTATGTCAGTATTCATCATCTGAATATAAAAAACTGATACTGCAAGTAAAAGTGTTCTCTGGCTATACTCTGGCAACGATAAAAACAACGACGACAGGCAAAAAATAATGAGAACAGTCAAGGTTTACCAGGAAGCGTGGCCCCTCCATACACCGTTTGTGATTTCACGTGGTAGACGCAGCGAAGCGGTAGTTGTGGTGGTCGAATTGGAAGAAGACGGCATTAAAGCGGTGGGTGAGTGCACCCCGTATCCGCGCTATGGCGAGAGTGTGGAATCGGTGCTGGCGCAAATCACCACGGTGATTCCCCAGTTGGAAAAAGGAATGACGCGTGCGCAACTGCAAGATGCACTCACGGCGGGCGCTGCGCGTAATGCCATTGATAGCGCATTGTGGGATTTAGAAGCCCGACGCAAACAACGGACGCTTTCTCATATTGCTGGGGTCGAACTCCCGGAACTGGTGACCACGGCACAAACCGTCGGTATTGCCGAACCTGAACAAATGGCGGCCGCCGCGAAACTGCTGTGGGATAAAGGCGCGCGTCTGTTAAAGGTTAAAATTGACGACCGACTCATTACCGAGCGCATGGTGGCGATTCGTGCCGCCGTGCCAGAGGCAGTGATTATCGTTGATGCCAATGAAGCCTGGAAAAGTGACGGCCTGGCGGCGCGTTGCCAGTTACTCGCCGATCTGAATGTGGCGATGCTTGAACAGCCGCTGCCTGCCGGGCAGGACAGTGCGCTGGCGAATTTCATCCATCCATTGCCTATTTGCGCGGATGAGAGTTGCCATACTCGTGAAAGCCTTGCCGGGCTGAAAGGGCGCTACGAAATGGTGAACGTGAAGCTGGATAAAACCGGTGGTTTAACCGAAGCGTTGGCCTTAACGCAGGCCGCTCGCGAAGCAGGATTTGATGTGATGTTGGGCTGTATGTTGTGTACATCCAGAGCTATCGCCGCCGCTTTACCGCTGGCGGCGAAAGTCCGTTTCGCCGATCTCGATGGCCCAACCTGGCTTGCGGTGGATGTTGAACCCGGTTTGCACTTTGAAACCGGGAAACTTTATCCGTAAGACTTTTATTTTTGCCAGTGCAGTAAGCCCATCATGGCATCCAGATACCGCTCACTCGCTTCGTCAGCCGAGATGGGCGGGAATTCTGCGGTAATACAAGGTAGGCCTAAATCGGCACACCAACTGCCAAATGACCCTGGAGTTTCATAGCCCACACTGGTCACTAACGGCAACGCAAACTCTTTCGCAAGCCATGCGCCAAGCGGCGAATTATCGGGATCTTCAATACAGCCTAACGGATCGTGGAAAGAGACAATCCATGCAGGTTGTAACGTATGAATCAGCTGACATAACGCAGCAGTTTCTGGCTCAGAACCGGGCTTGTTGCCGGTCGATAACACCACGTCGCGTGCATCGGCACTGCTGTTCCAGCGATAAACGGTTTCGCCAGATTTCCAGTTTGCCGCCGGGAAATTACGATTTAAATCCACACCGTTGGCATTAGCGCGTAAACCCAGTTGGCAACCGTCAGGATTCACCGCCAGCACAACGTGATGACGGCGGTGTTTGGGTTCCAGGGTGCGCAGTGCGCAAGACAACGTGACCATGGCCGCATTTTCATCGCCATGCGTGCCTGCAATGATTAAGCCGCTGCGTTGTTCACTCGGTGCGGCCGGGAACCAGATAAGCGGCGCGCCAAACACAGATTTGCCATAACGCTCGGAGCCTTTCGGCAAATGACCGCGTTGTGAACGTGGGCGGTGGGCTGACATAGCATTCCTTAAATCGACTCAGATTTTTAATGCTGATAGTAATAGCAGTGATTTAAAAAAAACTCATCTGAAACAATCTCCTGTCAGACCAGTTCATCCTTTGCGCCGATATTCACAAAAACCCCGCCGGGAGGCGATTTTCGTCACGTTATTTATTTTTGTTATTGGCAAAACAGTTGATTGCGTTACATTGTTTGTCTGTCACTGGCGTGAGCGTAGTGCTGGCCCAAACAAAATTATTCATAAGGGTAAAACATGAAAAAGCGTTTTTTGACTACTTGTTGCGCATTAGCCATTGCCAGCCTCTTTTCTAATGCCTGGGCGGCGGATGTCCCTGCTGGCACTAAACTCGCGGCTGACCAAACACTGGTTCGTCATATTAAAGATGAACCGGCTTCTCTTGATCCCGCCAAAGCCGTTGGGTTGCCAGAAATTCAGGTGATCCGTGATTTGTTTGAAGGCCTGGTTAACCAGAACGAAAAAGGGCAGCTCGAACCCGGTGTCGCCACCAAATGGCAAAGTAATGACAACCGTACCTGGACATTTACCCTGCGCGACAACGCGCGCTGGTCTGATGGCTCACCGGTTACCGCACAAGATTTCGTTTATAGCTGGCAGCGTTTGGTTGATCCGAAAAACACCTCACCATTTGCCTGGTTCGCCGCCCTTGCTGGCATCAACAATGCGCAAGCCATTATTGATGGCAAAATGCCTGCGGATAAACTGGGCGTGACGGCGGTTGATGATAGAACGCTGCGCATTAATCTCGATAAGCCCGTACCATACTTCCCGAATCTGACCGCTAACTTCTCGCTCTATCCGGTGCCAAAAGCAGTGGTTGAGAAATTCGGCAATGACTGGACCAAACCTGGCAACCTGGTTGGCAACGGGGCGTATGCGCTGAAAGATCGCATCGTGAACGAAAAACTGGTGGCGGTGCAGAATAAAAATTACTGGGATAACAGCAAAACGGTCATCACCGAGGTGACATTCATTCCTATCAACCAGGAATCTTCGGCCACCAAGCGTTATCTGGCGGGAGACATTGATATCACTGAGTCATTCCCGAAAAACCTCTATCAAAAATTATTGAAAGATATTCCGGGGCAAGTTTATACCCCGCCACAGTTGGGCACCTATTATTACGCCTTTAACACCCAGAAAGGCCCGACGGCTGACGCGCGCGTGCGTCTTGCCCTGAGCATGTCGATTGACCGTCATATCATGGCTGAAAAGGTATTGGGCACAGGTGAGAAACCGGCATGGCGCTTTACGCCAGATGTGACGGCGGGCTTTACGCCAGAGCCTTCACCATTTGAGCAAATGAGCCAGGAAGAAGCCAACGCTCAGGCTAAAACACTGCTGCAAGCGGCAGGCTATGGCCCGAACAAACCGCTTAAATTAACGCTGCTGTATAACACGTCTGAAAACCATCAGAAGATTGCGATTGCAGTGGCATCAATGTGGAAGAAAAATCTTGGTGTGGATGTGAAGCTACAAAACCAAGAATGGAAAACGTACATTGATAGCCGCAACACCGGTAACTTCGATGTAATTCGTGCTTCGTGGGTGGGGGATTACAACGAGCCTTCGACGTTCCTGTCGCTGTTAACTTCAACGCACAGCGGTAATATTTCGCGCTTCAACTCCCCGGAATATGACAAAGTTCTGGAGCAGGCAAGCCTGGAAACAACTGATGCCGCGCGTAATAAAGATTACAATCAGGCGGAAAAAATCCTCCAGGAAAAAGCCCCGATCGCACCGATTTACCAGTACACCAATGGTCGCTTAATCAAGCCATGGCTGAAAGGGTATCCGATTAATAACCCTGAAGATGTTGCTTACAGCCGTACCATGTATATCGTGGCGCATTAATTAAACTTAGATCTTAAAGGCCCTGACTTGCATCAGGGCCTTTTTTGTTTCATCACGAAACAGAAGTGGCGTAACCCCCGACAATAAACCAGGTGATAAACACGATTGCGGCCACGATGATGGCTATTGGGAACAAAACGCCAATTTTCATTTTCTTCTCATTCTTCAGTATGGAAAAGTTGCCACTGGTTCCGGCCTTGTTCTTTGGCCTGATACAGCGCCGCATCAGCTTGCGCAATCAGTCGCGTAGCAGACATGCCCGGCTCCCAAATCGCGATACCGAGACTCATTGTGACGTAGGGTAATACAAGCGACCCGGCATGGGGAATCGCCAGTGCTTTTAAGTTCTGTTGGATGCGTTCTGCCACCTCAATCGCCTGCTGCGCAGGGGTATCAGGAAGCAGCACAATAAACTCCTCGCCTCCAAACCGCGCCGCAACATCTTGTGTCGAACGAACTGCATCTTCAAGGCATTTAGCGACTTTTATCAGGCATTCATCACCGGCCTGATGACCGTAATGGTCGTTATATTTTTTGAAGTGATCGACGTCTAACATAATCACTGACAGCGGCGAGTTGCATTGTTCCTCACGTTGCAGCGCTTTATCCAGCAACAGATGGAACACCCGTCGATTGGCAATCCCGGTTAACGGATCGCGGTTAGCCAGCGTTTGTAACTGTGTTATCAAATCTCTGTTTTCATGCTCACGGCGGACGGCCAGAATAAACCAACCGCACAAAATCCGGCGGCCCGACTCAAACAAGCCAGCCAGCAGGATATACAACAGCGCATTAAGCACCGTGAGGTCGGAAGGATAAACAAAATTACAAATCAGAATCACCACCCAAATGGGCAGGGTGAAACTCAGTAAAACGCGGGTATCAAAATAGAGTGAAATCAGCGCGGTGAAAATCAGCAACGCAGCGAAGGGGAACACAATCCGCGAATCGCCGCTGGCAATGAAGATGTAAAAACAACACACCCAAAGAGCGCTGATGCCCAGTAATGCCCCGTGCAGGCACTTACTCAGCCACTCGGCGTGTTGATCGGGGGCCATTCGCAAAAGGAAAATCACCGAAGACGAGATGGCGAGTATCAACCCCATAAGCAGTTCTAGCACGGGATATGATTGGGTGATGCTGGCGATTTGTTTTATCGGCGAAAAGTAGTGTCGGCCTAAAATAAATAAGCAGAACAATAAGTTAATCCACAAAAACCAGACACCACTGATTGTGATTGCGCGTTGCCGCATGACCTTTAGGCGAAAATCTAAATTGGTGTAAGTTCTGCGTACGTCTAGCAAACATCATCTCCGTATGCCCTGGTGGCATTGCTGTATCTGAAAAACAACAGAAATGTAACATTTTTTATTGAGCAAATTCAGGAAGTTTGCCTATTTTTCCGAGTTACATAACAAAAGAAGACGGCTAGACTGACAACAGAAATGTGGCAATACGTGGAGAAATGCTTTGGAAACCATTAAAGGGCACGATTTAAAAGTGCCGGACGCCGTATTAGCCTGGCAACTCGATGGCAATGGCGGCGTCAAAACCATCGAAGATAATGACACTATCGATGCTGCACATCCTGGTTGGCTGCATTTAAATTATACCCATTCCGATAGCGCAAACTGGCTGGCGACCACACCTTTACTGCCCAATTATGCCCGCGATGCGCTGGCCGGCGAAAGTTTGCGCCCGCGTGTGACGCGCATTGGCGAAGGGACGCTCATCACGTTGCGCTGCATCAACGGTAGTACCGATGAACGCCCAGACCAACTCGTCGCAATGCGGTTATACATCGACGAACGGCTTATTGTCTCAACGCGTCAGCGCCGGGTACTGGCGCTCGATGACGTGGTGAATGACCTCAAAGAGGGCGCAGGTCCGGCCGATACGGGCGGTTGGCTGGTGGATGTTTGCGACGCGCTGACTGACCATGCCAGCGAGTTTATTGAACAGTTGCATGACAAAATTATTGATCTCGAAGATAACTTGCTCGATCAACAAATCCCTCCCCGAGGTTTTCTGGCTTTACTGCGTAAACAGCTGATTGTGATGCGCCGTTATATGGCGCCGCAGCGGGATGTCTATGCACGTCTTTCGAGTGAGCGACTGCCGTGGATGACCGATGATCACCGTCGTCGGATGCAGGATATTTCCGACAGGTTAGGGCGCGGGCTTGATGAAATCGACGCCTGTATTGCGCGTACTGCTGTGATGGCAGATGAAATCGCCCAGGTGATGCAGGAAGCGATGGGGCGTCGCACCTATACCATGTCATTAATGGCGATGGTTTTCTTGCCAAGCACGTTTTTGACGGGGCTATTTGGTGTGAATTTAGGCGGCATTCCAGGCGGCGGCTGGCATTTTGGTTTTAGCCTGTTTTGCATCATGTTGGTGGTTCTTATTGGTGGTGTTGCCTGGTGGTTACATCGCAGTAAATGGCTGTAAAATTTAACATTTTTAACAAAGCGCTTACTAAAAAAGACTGCGATAATTGAGCCAGGTCAATAACTGGAACGACGGTTCAAGGCACTATCTCTCTCGCAGGTGAATGCAACGTCAAGCGATGGGCGTTGCGCTCCATATTGTCTTACTTCCTTTTTTAGAATTACTGCATAGCACAATTGATTCGTACGAGCCGACTATTAGTCGGCTTTTTTTTGTCTGCGATTTGTTGTCTATGCTTAAAGGGAAGGAACAAAACTGGAGGCCATAATGACTTTTTATCGAAGCTTATTCATGAGCGACCCGACATTCCCGAGCGAACCCACGCCTGTGCCCGATCCAATTCCCAGGCCGCAGCCGATACCCGACCCGCCGCTTGATCCCGATCCAAAACCGATTATCGACCCGCCGCCGCACATGTGAAGGTTTCCCTCTCCGTTGCCGGAGAGGGATGATGTGACTATTTTATTTCGAGGATATCGAGGCGTTGCACAGGGGAATCACTGTCTTCGTCTTCTGGCTGCCAGCCAACAGGCTGCATAGGCAACTCTTCGCGGTCGAACGCTAAATCGCCACCGTCTACAACTTCCGCACCGTGCTTCAGGCCTTTGAAATCAAACAGCGTGGTATCGCACATATGCGAAGGCACCACATTTTGCATCGCGCTGAACATGGTTTCGATACGGCCAGGATAACGTTTATCCCAGTCGCGCAGCATCTCGCCAATCACCTGGCGCTGGAGGTTTGGCTGCGAACCACACAGGTTGCACGGAATAATCGGGTATTCACGCGCGATGGCGAAACGCTCAATGTCTTTCTCGCGGCAGTAGGCCAGCGGGCGAATCACAATGTGCTTGCCGTCATCGCTCATCAGTTTTGGTGGCATGCCTTTCATTTTGCCGCCGTAGAACATATTCAGGAACATCGTCTGAAGAATGTCATCGCGATGGTGGCCAAGGGCAATTTTCGTTGCCCCTAACTCGGTTGCGGTGCGATAGAGAATGCCACGGCGCAAACGAGAGCAGAGCGAACAGGTGGTTTTCCCTTCTGGAATCTTGTCTTTTACGATGCCGTAAGTGTTTTCTTCGACAATTTTGTACTCAACACCAATGCTTTCCAGGTACGCAGGCAGAATGTGCTCAGGGAAACCGGGTTGCTTCTGGTCGAGGTTAACTGCCACCAGGCTGAAATTGATCGGCGCGCTCTGCTGCAAATTACGCAGAATTTCCAGCATGGTGTAGCTGTCTTTGCCACCGGACAGGCAAACCATAATGCGATCGCCTTCTACAATCATGTTGTAATCAGCGATAGCTTCGCCCACGTTACGACGCAGACGTTTCTGTAATTTGTTCAGGTTGTATTGTTCTTTTTTAGTAACTTCTTGTTTATCTTGCATTTAGTTGACGCTCTAACTCGAAAAGGGGCACCGCAGGGGCATAGCCATGCTACATGGCGTGTATGGTACGGATTGCGGCGACGAAAGTCAGCACGAAATGAAGTAAAAAGCGTTTCTCAATGGCGTGGTTTTAAAGAGATTAAAATAAGTTTGCCCTATTAAAACCATATTTATTGCATGGATAATTTCACTTATGTATTATGCGCCGCCGGCCAATCTATATAATCTTCATGTGATTATGAAATGAAGGGTCAGGCATGCGTTAAAAACCGCCACTAGCTCATCGGGAAGAGCGGCAACCTCAGTGTTGTAGTACGGGGTTCGAGGCTCCGGTGGCGGACCAAAACAAAATCACTTTTAGCGACACTCTTTGCTTCACACAATCCCGTTATGCATCTGGTTTTTCATAGCGCGGCAACTGCGTAATCTCATAGGTACTTGTGCTCAGCACGACGCAACGATCTGGCTCAGGATTGCCGGAATAAAACATGAAGTAGGTCTGTTTCCCCGGGAAGAACACCAGGTCATCTCCATTTTGAAACCGTGTGACGCGGAAAGGGACATCATTCTGGGTTTTGTTCTGTCTGACTCCGGAGGCAACCTGAAAGTGTTCGTCCCATTTCATCGTCGTGAGACTGTAAGCAAAACGCGAAATCACCATATTTTCACGCATTGAGCATGATAGTCGGGTTGCTGTGGCGGCAAATACAGAAGAATGAACGAGGCCTAAAAGGCTTAATAAAAGAACAAATTTCATGAGACACCTTGTCATCTAATGTAGGTAACAGGAGGGTAACATGAATCGCCATAGAATTTAAATTTGCGCAATTCATATTGTTTAGATGATTTATCTAATGAAATTGAAGGTTCGTGGAACTCAAAACCGAGGAGGGATATATTCGCAGGCGGGTATTAATTCGGGGAGGGTTTAACTTGAGTAAGAATTTAGTAAATTAAAATATTTAAAGCCAGTGCATAACACTGGCTATTTAACTTACTTAGAGCAATAAACGCGTGCATCACGTGGGGTATAAATACCAAACGTGATAAAGCCGAGGAAACCGTCAGCAAACGTCTGCTGAACTTCTGTACGCACAACTTTATCCGCACCGCCACATACCGCCGCCGCATCAACAGTTTTGGTTTGGCCAATACCGCTTACAAAGAAGTGATGTGTCGTGGTTTGCTGTGGTTTCTCAGCAATTTCTTTATTAATAGTGAATGTTTGCTGCGCGCAGCCAGATAAAACCAGAGAAGCAACAGCTGCTATCATTAACTTTTTCATAACAATCCCTTTTTTATTTGTAGTAACCGCGCGCAGAATCGCATTGTAATTATTAATAAGAAATCCGACCAGTTATTCGTATGAGAATTATCTCAGCATTGTTTTGGGTTTGTTTATATCGCATCAAATTAGACGATTTGGATTAACCTTTATCGATCAATTGAAAGATTTAATACTGGAGTAATGACAACCAGGGCAAATCAGATCTTATCGCAGCGTGCGGCTTGAAATGGCAGTGCTAATTTGCTGGAAACTGCCGCGTTACAGCGACGAATCTGCTAATATGCGCGCCAGACGCTGTCTGACAGCCCATTAATTGAGAGTATAACTGTGACATCTTTTTCTACCCTAAACGTTCTGCCTGCAGAACAACTCGCCAACCTCACCGAACTTGGTTATCACACCATGACGCCTGTTCAGGCGGCTGCATTACCCGCGATTCTGGCTGGGAAAGATGTCCGCGCACAGGCGAAAACCGGCAGTGGTAAAACCGCTGCATTTGGTCTGGGTTTACTGCAACACATTGACGCGAGTCAGTTTATTACTCAGTCGCTGGTATTGTGCCCGACTCGTGAGCTGGCTGATCAGGTGGCAAAAGAATTACGCCGCCTTGCGCGCTATATGCCGAATATTAAAGTGCTCACGCTTTGTGGCGGTCAGCCGTTTGGCGCTCAGCGCGATTCGCTGCAACATGCTCCGCATGTGATTGTCGCAACGCCAGGCCGTTTGCTGGATCACCTGAAAAAAGAGACCGTCAAGCTCGATGCCTTGCAAACGCTGGTGCTGGACGAAGCAGACCGCATGCTGGATATGGGATTTGCTGACGCCATTGACGAAGTGATTAGCCATGCGCCGCAAGATCGCCAGACCCTGCTTTTCTCTGCTACCTGGCCGACGGCTATTGCATCAATCAGCTCCCGCGTGCAGCGTTCGCCAGAAACCATCGAAATTGATTCCGTAGATGAATTGCCTTCTGTAGAGCAGCAGTTCTATGAAATCTCCCGCAGTGGCAAAATTAGCCTGTTGCAGAAACTTCTCAGCAAGCATCAACCTGCGTCTTGCGTCGTCTTCTGTAACACCAAGAAAGATTGCCAGGCCGTTTGTGATGCGCTAACCGAAAGTAACCAAAGCGTGCTGGCGCTGCATGGCGACATGGAACAGCGCGATCGCGATCAAACGCTGGTGCGTTTTGCCAACGGCAGTAGCCGCGTGCTGGTCGCAACGGATGTTGCAGCGCGTGGCCTGGACATCAAAGCACTGGAAATGGTGATTAACTACGAACTCTCCTGGGACCCGGAAGTTCACGTTCACCGCATTGGTCGTACCGCTCGTGCTGGCGAAAGTGGCCTGGCAATTAGCCTATGTGCGCCGGAAGAAGCCCAGCGTGCCAGCGTGTTAGCTGAGATGTTGAACTTGTCTTTGAGCTGGCAGCCCGCGCCTACGGCCGGAAGCATCAAACCGCTGGAAGCGACTATGGCGACGTTGTGCATCGACGGCGGCAAAAAAGCGAAAATGCGTCCGGGTGATATTCTCGGTGCGTTGACCGGTGATTTGGGGCTGGATGGCGCAGATATCGGCAAAATTGATGTCCACCCGATGCACGTTTATGTCGCGATCCGTGAGTCTGTAGCGCGTCATGCGTGGAAGCAATTGCAGAGCGGTAAAATTAAAGGCAAATCGGTTAAAGTGCGTTTGCTGAAGTAAGTTTTTAACACCGCTCCCTGCAACATTAGGGCAGGGAGCGGTTAATTCTATTCCTGCGCGACCGCATCCAGTACCCGCACCAACTGCGTGACGAAACCGTACTCGTTATCGTACCAGGCCACGGTTTTAACCAGTTGCAAATCACCCACTTCAGTCACTTCCGTCTGCGTGGCATCAAACACCGAACCAAAATTCGTGCCGACAATATCGGACGACACAATTTCCTCGTCGGTGTAGCCAAACGATTCGTTGCCGTCGGTCGCTTTTTTCAGCGCCGCATTAATCTCCTCGACCGTTACCTTCTTATCAAGAATCGACACTAATTCAGTGACCGAACCGGTCAGCGTTGGCACACGTTGCGCGTGGCCTTTGAGTTTGCCCTGAAGTTCAGGGATCACCAGACCAATGGCTTTTGCCGCGCCGGTTGTATGCGGAATGATATTTTGCGCTGCCGCACGCGAAGCGCGCAGATCTTTGCCTCGCGGGCCATCTACCAGCGATTGCGTGCCGGTGTAAGCATGGATAGTGGTCATGGTGCCGACCTTAATCCCAAAGTTGTCGTGCAGCGCTTTTGCCATTGGCGCGAGGCAATTGGTGGTGCAGGAAGCGACGGAAAGAATTTTATCTTCCGGGGTAATCGTGTTGCAGTTGACGTTAAAGACGATGGTTTTCATGTTGCCAGCAGGGGCGGAGATCAGCACTTTCTTCGCTCCGGCATCCAGATGTGCGCTGGCTTTTTCCTCGGAGGTATAGAAACCGGTGCATTCGATGACTATCTCAACGCCGACTTTTCCCCAGGGAATGTTTTTGGCGTCTTTCTCGGCATACACCGCAATTTTTTTGCCGTTCACAATTAACGCATCGTCGGTGTAATCCACCGAGCCGTTGAAATTGCGGTAACTGGAGTCGTGTTTTAACAAATAAGCCAGCACTTCAGGCGAGGTGAGATCGTTGATAGCAACAATTTCAACTTCACTTTTGGTTTCAAGAACACGGCGTAACACCAGGCGACCTATACGACCAAAGCCATTGATACCGATCTTTTTCATGACGCGGACCTCACTTTTAATCATGGAAAGTAGCTGAATTCTTAATCAACTGTAGTGATAGTCCATAAATGAAGGGGCCGCAAACCCAGGCCTGGCGAGGAAATGTTGCGGTAATTCACCTGATGTTAATGATTTTCTAAGTATTTGCCGTTATCCTGGAAAAAATCATTGTGACTATGCAGGACACCTTAATGCGAAGCAAATACACCTCGTTACAGATAACACTTCATTGGCTGGTATTTTTATTGATAGTGGGGGCTTATTGCGCCATGGAACTGAAAGGTTTTGCGCCGCGTTCGTATCGGCCCATTTTTAACGCGACCCATGTAACCTGCGGGATCAGCGTCTTTATTTTGATGATTTCGCGCCTGCTGGTGCGAATTAAGTATCGCGCTCCCGCCATCACGCCCAAGCCACACCCCGCGATTACCGGGATGTCGCACCTGGTGCATACGATTATCTATCTGATGTTTATCGTGTTACCGATTCTGGGATTCATGACGGTGTACTTCAAAGGCAGCGACTGGTCGGTGTTGGGGATCCCGATGCCACACGCCGTTGAGCCGGATGAAGACATGGAATTCAACATCAAAAGTTACCACGAACTGCTCGCCAACATCGGCTACTTCGTGATTGGCATTCATGCTTTCGCCGCGTTGTTTCATCATTACGTCTGGAAAGACAACACGCTGCTGCGCATGATGCCTGGCAAAAAAGAGTGATCTCAGGCCACGCCGAACTGGCGCAAAGTAGCCGTGATTGCCGCTGAAATAATGATCACTGCAATAAGTGGGACTTTGCGCCAGGCAAGAAACACGGCAATCGCCACGCCCGTAACGCGGGCTATGCCAGAAAAATGATCGTTCTCGTAAAAAGTAGTGGCGATGGCGACCGAAAAAAGCAGTACCGTCGCCGCATCCAGACCGATGGTTTCCGGTGCGGGTAACAGTTTACCCACCGCACTGCCCAGCAGCGTTCCAAGCGGCCAGAAGAGCGCCACGCCAATCCCGCATAACCAATATGCCGCCTTATGCGCCTCGGGCGTTTTCTGCGATAAACCAAACACCACGCAGGTTATTCGTAAAGGGGAAGGGACGAAAGTAGTGTCTGAGCGTGCAGATTACCAGGCGATTTTGCTGGCGACATGCCCACCAGGTGCGCGGCGCGATGTGTATCTTTTAATGGCGCAACCGGGCGAAGAGCGGCGTTCGCATCCGCATCCAGCAGGGTCAGTTGAACATATTATTATCACGCAAGGCAAAGCGCTGGTCGGCACACTGGACAACGCGCATCAGCTTGAGGCGGGGGATTACATTTGTTATCCCGCTGATGAGGAACATTTATTTAAGGCGCTGGAAGCCGATACCATGGCGGTGATGGTTTCCGAGCAAAACTAAAAAATAACTCAATCCAGTTCAACAATATTCAGGCCGTCTTGCCCAAATACGTAACGGCAGAGGATTTTGTAACTGTCGCGGTCAAAATGTGTTGTGGGCGTGATCATTGATTTTCCTGATTCCAGAGACTGAGCCGTCCCCAGATATAACCAGTTATTCAGGATATGGTATTCAGTGAGCGCGCCTGATTTCTCTTCTATTGCGATGCGCCCGGGATAAGGCCAACTGCGAACTCGTAACGACTCAAGCGAATCTCTGAGTCGTTGCTGATGGTTTTCCAGCGTCTCTTGCCCGCAACATGCGCCTGCACATTTCTTCAATGAGAAACGAAAGCACGCTCTTCCCTGTGTTAATTTTTCCAGCCCCAGTGCGCCATAGCAAAGCCGTTCCTGATCCGCTAACTCTCTTATCTGATCGATAGCCGCATGCCGGGTTTTAAACAGGCCAAACAAATCTGGCGCATGCGTGAAATCAGTTTCATTGCTGAAAACAAATTGCGTGGTTTTCTCGGTAATGCGCAGGGAACACAGTTTACGAGCTACCCGTAATCTCTTATTAAACAATGGGCTTTGGTTTTTTATCAGTTGCGATTCAAGCAGCAGGGCACCAATTTCACCGATGGTTTCATGAAAACCAATGTCAGTGGTCATATGCAGCAATTTCGCTTCCGATTGCGTTCTGAAATGTGCCAGAACACGGTTGCGGATGTTGATACTCTTCCCGATATAGAGCGGGAAGGTTTGATCCGAACCATAAAAAATATACACGCCGGGACGCGACGGAAGTGTTTCAAGGGTATGCCGGAGATGTTCAGGATATTGATACTGTAGGGTCATGCTTGAGTCAGATAATTCTCTTCACAGCGGGAAATAGCGCATCCACTTGCAATATCGCAGTCTTTGCATGAGTTTTAACCAGGTTATCGTAATGCTCATTTTGTGGACTTGCAACACTGGACACCCGCGTCGTCTATGGTTTTATTAGCAGATAAGCAGATAAGCAGATAAGCAGATTGTTAGCGAAACGCGATAAAACAATGTACCATACCCCCCTATAGTATCAGGAGGTCAAAATGCCCCATTCACCTGAAGACAAAAAACGCATTCTGACTCGCGTGCGGCGTATTCGTGGCCAGACAGAAGCGCTGGAGCGCGCGCTGGATAGCGGCGAGCCATGTATCGCTATCTTGCAACAAATCGCCGCCGTACGCGGGGCCGCGAATGGCCTGATGGCCGAAATGATGGAAATCCATCTTAAAGATGAACTGGTCGCGGGGGAAACCTCCGAGGATCAGCGTGCGCTGCGCATGGCAGAAGTCGGCCATTTAATTCGCTCTTATCTAAAATAGCGCTTATCTAAAATAACATTCACTCTCACCTGACGACGGAAGAAGAATATGAAATCACGTGCTGCAGTTGCATTTGGCCCAGGCAAACCGCTTGAAATCGTTGAAATTGACGTAGCGCCGCCACAAAAAGGCGAAGTGCTAGTGAAAATTACCCATACCGGCGTGTGCCATACCGATGCGTTTACTTTATCTGGCGACGATCCTGAAGGCGTATTCCCGGCGGTGTTAGGCCACGAAGGCGGCGGGATTGTGGTTGAAGTGGGCGAGGGCGTCACCAGCCTGAAACCCGGTGACCATGTCATTCCGTTGTACACCGCAGAATGTCGCGAGTGTAAATTCTGCAAGTCTGGAAAAACTAACCTTTGCCAGGCGGTCCGCGCTACGCAGGGCAAAGGCTTAATGCCAGACGGCACCACGCGTTTCTCCTACAACGGCGAGCCGATTTATCACTATATGGGCACCAGTACCTTCAGCGAATACACTGTGGTTGCTGAAATTTCACTGGCAAAAGTCAACGAGCAGGCCCCGTTAGATAAAGTTTGCCTGCTGGGTTGCGGCGTCACCACCGGTATCGGTGCGGTGCACAACACGGCAAAAGTGAAAGAGGGCGATACCGTTGCTGTCTTTGGTCTGGGCGGCATAGGTCTGGCGGTTATTCAGGGCGCGGTGCAGGCAAAAGCCGGACGTATTCTGGCTATCGATACCAATCCTGAGAAATTCAAACTGGCGACCGAAATGGGCGCGACCGACTGCATCAACCCGAAAGATCACGAAAAACCTATTCAGGACGTGATCGTGGAGTTGACGGACGGCGGCGTAGATTTCAGCTTTGAATGTATTGGCAACGTGAATGTTATGCGTTCCGCGCTGGAATGCTGCCACAAAGGCTGGGGCGAAAGCGTCATCATTGGCGTTGCGGGTGCGGGTCAGGAAATCAAAACCCGTCCATTCCAGTTGGTCACAGGCCGTGTGTGGCGCGGTTCAGCGTTCGGTGGCGTCAAAGGGCGCACGCAGTTGCCGGGTATGGTAGAAGATGCGATGGCGGGCAGAATCAATCTCGACCCGTTTATCACGCACCGTATGCCGCTTGAGCAAATCAACGAGGCGTTCGACCTGATGCACGAAGGGAAATCTATTCGTACTGTGATTCATTTCGGCGACAAATAAACCCTCATCTGGCCCTTACTGATTTCGCCGCAAAGCGAGTCGGTAAGGGTTTTTACCCCTCCAGTTCCCCGCCATTTTCTCTCATCCAGTGTGCTAAAGGTTTCACAACTCTGGCCGCGCCTCGACGTTTTCGCTTGCGCGCACGCTTTCCGGCGAAAAGCGAATTACAGTTGATGCGTACCAGGCCGCCGCTCGTTGACGTGATAATAAAATTCACGGAAATCGGCGGCGGAATCTTCAGCTGCCTGGCGCAATTCGTCGCTGTCTGCCTGGTGGCGCAACAGCATATCGGCACTTTTCACCACCAGGTACAGGTGTCCATGCGTTTGCGCTGTGGTCTGGCCGGAAAACAATGCCGCGCCGACCAACAGCAAAATCATCCCCAGTTTTGACCTCAATTGCTTAACCATTCCAGCCCACCTCATTAACGTGACGGGCTAAATGTATAGATAATTTCGTCTGGCGACTATTCAACTTTTCGAAAGTTAGCAAAAGAATTGTCAGTTATGTAAAAGGCTCAACAGTTAAAATTTGGTTTACGGTTGGTTAATAATTGGTATGCGATGCTCGCGCGTTTTGCCGGGAGCATCGACGGTAAAAAGAGGGGATTAGTGAGCGACAGATTTTGAAAAAAGATTGACAACTAACACGCCAATAATGATCAGCGCCATTCCCGCAATCGCTGGCCAGTCGAGTTTCTGCCCCAAAAATATCCAGCCCACCGCCCCAATTAATACAATTCCTGCCCCGGACCAAATCGCATAAATCACTCCAGTCGGAATAGTGCGCATCGTTACCGACAGGCAATAAAACGCCACGCCATAAAAGACAATCGTGATAACGCTTGGCCATAAACGAGTAAAGCCTTCAGAAAGTTTTAGCGAAGTCGTCGCGATGACTTCAGCGACAATCGCCACAATTAGCCAGATATACGTCATGTCAGTTTCTCCCTCGAGTTCAGGCCGCCAATGTAAAGATCAAAGTGATTTCTGGCAATAATTGCGGCGCATAGTCATCAATAATTCTCATTAAAATCACGAGTGCTAAACGTCCTGTAACAATTGTAAATGTCAGTTGAAAACACTGGCTTTGTTGTTAATGATACAATTTCTGTGATTGTAAATAAGCGAAATATTAGTTTTATATTCTTTATGTATTTAAATTCTTACATTATGATACCGGTAACATGTGAGGCCCTAATGTGTATTCGTCAGACCTCCTGTGGATGACAGCACTGGGTTTCACATGACCTTTGGGGTAAAGAATGGACTGGTTTGTTGATTACTTTTCGACGTATTTATACGGTTTGAAAGTCATCGCTATTACTCTGGCAATTCTGATGTTAATCAGCGGAATTGATGACTTATTTATTGATATCGTCTATTGGGTTCGCCGCGTATGGCGCGCGATCACGGTATACCGCAGCAACGATCGTCTGGACTATAAAGCCCTTTATGAGCCGCAAGAAAAGGCGTTGGCAATTATGGTTCCCGCCTGGAATGAAACCGGCGTTATTGGTAACATGGCGAGCCTTGCCGCCAGTTCGCTGGACTACGAGAACTATCATATTTTTGTCGGCACTTATCCTAACGACCCGGATACACAACGCGATGTCGACGAAGTTTGCGCGCGTTTTCCGAACGTTCATAAAGTTGTCTGCGCCCGTCCAGGGCCCACCAGCAAAGCCGATTGTCTGAACAACATTCTTGATGCCATTTTGCAGTTCGAGCGCAGCGCGCGGTTTAACTTCTCCGGCTTTATCCTCCACGACGCGGAAGATGTTATCTCTCCGCTCGAGTTGCGTCTGTTCAACTATCTGGTCGATCGCAAAGACTTAATTCAGATCCCGGTTTATCCGTTTGAACGCAAATGGACACACTTCACCAGCCTCAGTTATCTCGATGAGTTTTCAGAACTCCACGGCAAAGATGTTCCAGTGCGCGAAGCGTTGGCAGGGCAGGTTCCCAGCGCGGGCGTAGGCACCTGTTTTAGCCGTCGCGCCGTGCTTGCATTATTGGCCGATGGGGATGGTATTGCGTTTGACGTGCAAAGTTTGACCGAAGACTACGACATCGGTTTCCGCTTGCGTCAAAAAGGCATGGAAGAGATTTTCTGCCGCTTCCCGGTGGTTGACGAAAACGACCGCTCCTCTAAACCCTTTTTACAGCGCGCCCGCACCGCCAATGTTATCTGCGTGCGTGAATATTTCCCGGACACCTTTGCCACCGCCGTGCGACAAAAATCGCGCTGGATTATCGGCATTGTTTTCCAGGGCTTTAAAACTCACCGCTGGAGCACCAGCCCTGTCCTTAACTATTTCCTGTGGCGCGACCGCAAAGGGGCGATTGCCAACTTCCTGAGCTTTGCCGCGATGCTGGTGATGTTACAGCTCGTCGCCATCATGATTTATCAGCGCAGCGTCGAAGGTGCCTGGCAGTTCCTGTCTATTTTTGTCGGCGGAGCGTGGCTGACGACATTGCTATGGATTAATTTCTTCCTGATGGCTAACCGCATCATTCAGCGCATGATTTTCGTCACGGCTTATTACGGCCTGGCGCAGGGCATGCTGGTGTTGCCGCGTTTGTTTTGGGGCAATCTGATTAACTTCATGGCGAACTGGCGGGCGATAAAACAGGTCATTCAACATGGCGATCCGCGCCGTGTGGCGTGGGATAAAACCACGCATGATTTCCCGACTGTCAGCGAACAGCGTTCGTCCCAACCGCTGGGTTATATTCTTGTCGACTCCGGTGTGATTACCCAGGCACAACTCGAAGAGGCATTACAAACACGCGTTCATGGCCTGAAACTGGGCGGCAGCATGGTGCATCAGGGGTTGATTACCGCGAAGCAACTGGCGGTGGCGCTTGCCAAACAGGCTGAAGTTCCGATGGAGTCGATTGACCCGCTGAGTCTGGAGCAGTCGCTGGTGCAAAGTATTGCGGCGAAGGTCGCGCACCATCATGCGGTGCTCCCGATACGCCTGGAAGGCGAAACAATGGTTTTGGCTTCTGAAAACACCATCGATCCCGTTTCGCTTGGCGCGCTGGCACGCAAAATTGGTCGCCCGGTGCGTTATGTGATTGTGCCGCGCGGGCAGGTGGTGGTTGGCCTGCGCTACTGGTTCGGTGACGATAAAACCCTCAAAGAAAAACGACTGCTGGACGGTGCGGTGCGCGAACAGCTTCTCACTCAGGAGCAGGCCGACGAGCTTTGGGACAAATATGTCTCCGGGCAACTGATGTTCGCCGAAGTGCTGACCAACGAATCGCATCTGAATGAAGCGGTGCTTCGCGCGGTGCTGCTGCGCTATGAACGTAGCGAGGTGATGTTTGGCGAATATCTGGTGCAGGAAGGGGTGGTTAGCCAGCACATTGTTGACCAGTCACTTGAGCAACAGCAGCAACTGCAACCAAGCATGAGCGCACTGCTGCAAAGTGTCGGTATTAGCGAATTGCAACAGGCTCGTCTGGCGGGGGAAGCGTTATGAATATCCGTTTAAACCCGCTGACGGCGCTGATTTGTGGTGTGTTACTCGCTTCTCCAGCCATGGCCGCACAAGAAGGATCTCGCCAGGATCTTGGCCTTAGCGATTACCGCTACTTCAAGGTGTATCCGCACATCGAGCGGGCGCAGAAAGCCCTGAAAGCCAATGATGAAACCCGGGCGTTGCGCAGTTTTGAACATGCACACCAGATGGCACCGGAAAGCTTACGTTTGACGTTGTGGCTCGCCGAAGCGTATCGCCATTTTGGTCACAATGATAAAGCGCAAGCGTTGCTGGAAAGTGAACTCAAAAAACACCCGCAAAATGCTGACTTACAGCGTGCGCTGGAGGCCATTCCCGTTCCGGCTCCAGACATTCACACCACAGAACAGTTGGTGGCGCTACAAAAGCAATGCGATGCCACGCCAACGGTGCATTGCCACAGTGAGGTGGGCAATTATGCTATCAAGCTCAACCAGTTAGACATTGCGCGTGCGCAGCTAACGGATGCGAAATTCCGCCACACCAAAGAAGGTTTAGTCCTGGCGGACAACTACACGCAGCGGGCGATATTCCTGCAACAGTGGGCCGCTGCGGATCAGGGTTTTGCGCTGCTTGATGGCGTGGCCACGCTCACTGACTCGCAGTATCAGCAATGGTTCGCCATCTTGCTGCATATGCAGCGCGACCAGCGGATTCTGGACTTGCAAAGTCAGGGCGTGATGAACACGGCAGGTATGCAGCTTGCGTATGCGCAATCGCTGGCTGAACGCCAGGCGCTGGGGCCGCTGCGCCGCTATTTGGCTAACCGTAAACCGGAGTTTTCGACACCCGCGGAAGAGCACAACTGGATGCGATTGCTGGCAACTTACAGCCAGCAACCCGGCAATGCCGTCGCTAACTGGCCGGTGAAGTACGCGGAAAACAAAAAGTACGTGTTATCCACCCTGGTGCCTATTCGCATTCAACAAGGCGACTGGCAAGGTGCGAACCAACTGCTCAACACCTTTCCTGAAAGCCAGGTGCTCGATCAGCGCCTGGCGTTAAGTCTGGCGCAGAAAGATACGCCATCCAGCCTGCGGTTGCTCAATCAAATCAACCTGACGCGCGGATTAACAGCCCAGGAACTGGGCACCTTAAGCTATCAGCTTGCGGCGCACCCGGAATGGATGAACGCCGAAAACAAAGCCCGGCTGGCAAAACCCTTGCCGACACCTGCGCAACGTATGGCGCAGGCGCGCCTGTTCCAGGGCAAAGAAGATTGCACCATCGTGCGTGATTTATTGGGCGATTTGTCGCCGCAGTATGACGCCGAAAGCTGGTCGCATCTGGCGCAGTGTTATCCGTGGCAACCAGGCCTTGCGTTATACGCCGCCCAGCAGGCCGCCGCGCGAGACTCGTCGCCATATTATCAGCGCCAGGTGGGATATCTGGCCTACAGCGCGGAAGATTACCCGCTGGCGCAAGCGCACGGGGTCGTCGCTCCACAGGCTAGTGCGGCGGAGCCCGACGACGCCTCCCGTGGATTTGCCCTGGCCGCACAAGGCAAACATCAAGAAGCCCGTGACGCACTGGAAAAAGCGCGTAAGGCACAGCCAGACTCACCAGAAATTCTGCGTCAACTGGTGTTTCTCAATGAACACCTCGACGATAAACCAAAGACGAAGCAGTACAGCGAGCGCGTGGTGGACGACATAGATAACACCCTTACGCCACAGCAATCCCTGAGCGACAAACAGCAAGAAGACCGTTTTGCCTTCCGCCGTATTCACGAGGACAGCCAACGCCGCTGGACGTTTAGCTACGACGGCTCATTTGGTTTAACGCCCGACTCGCTAAACAGCGGCGGCAGTAATAACGGTGTTCAGCAAAATAAAAGCTATCGCAGCTACCAGCAATTTGAGGCGGAATACCGCATCGGTAAGAACAAAATACTCGACGGCGACCAGCTCTCTGTTTACAGCCGGGTGTTTGCAGGCAGCAAAGACAATAACTTTGTGCCGGTGGATGAGCCAATGCTTGGAATTGGTGTGCGCTGGAAACCGCTGCGCGACCAGGTCATTTATCTGGCCGCCGAGCAGCAAATCCCGCTCGACCACCACCATGGCGAAGCGGATCTGATGTTACGGGCCAGCGCTTCATTCTTTAACGGCGGGAAATTCAGCGATGACTGGCATCCCACCGGCAATGGCTGGATGGCGCAAAATCTGTATCTGGATGCGGCGCATTTCGTTAAAGCAGATTATCAGATCTACACCGCGGATTACCGCATGAGCTGGCACCAGAAAATCAACCACAAACAAACGCTCGAGCCTTACTGGCACGCGCAGTACAACGCCAGCACCGACACGCCATATCGTGATAACACCCTTGGCGGCGTAGGGGTGCGGCTGAATACCTGGTTTGGTGAATCGCATTACAGTGCCTTCCCGCACAAAGTCAGCGTGGGCCTGGAATATCAACGTGCGTTCTCAGGTCACAATCGCGACACTGATTCCAAAAACAGTCTTTTCCTGACGTTAGGAGCACGCTGGTAATGAAGAAAATCCTGTTAACTACGCTGTTGCTCGTCACACCGCTGGCAAATGCAATGAATGCGGTGATGTATCAACCCCAGTTGCGTGATACCACGGTTTCTGACGCCCAATGGCAAAGCGTGTTAAACAAACTAAAAGGGCAGGGAATCGACACCTTAGTGTTGCAGTGGACGCGCTATGACGATGCGTTCCGCGAAGGAGATTCTCGCGCCTGGCTTGAGCATAAAGCGCAACTCACGACCGCAAGTGGTCTGAAACTGGTCATCGGCCTCGCGGCGGACGGGCAGTTTTTCGAACGCCAACTGCAGCCGCTTCCGGCACTGGAAAACTATCTCAACCTTTTACGTGCCGATGACGTATCGGTGGCGAAACGTTGGGTAGAAGTGCTGGGCAAAAATGCGATTGCAGGCTGGTACATCAGTAGCGAACTCGATGACCGGCGTTGGCGCGAACCCCAAATGCAGCAAGCGGCACAAGACTGGCTGAACAAAACCCGGCTGTCTTTGGCGGCGGTTGCGGATAAGCCGGTTGCGGTAAGCAGCTTTTTTGCCGGAAATATGACGCCTGATTCCTACAGCAAATGGGTGACGACACTCAGTCTGAGCGGCGTAAAAGTGTGGGTGCAGGATGGGGCAGGAACGCAGATGCTGAATGAAGCCGAACGCTCGCTTTACCTGAAAGCGCCGTCAGCCGGGAAGGTGATTGAACTCTTCCGCCAGGACAAACAGGCGAAAGTGTTCAAAGCGACACCCGCTCCCGCGCAATATCAGGAAAAGTGGCTGGCAACGCCTGTCCCGCCGGGGCAGGACAGAATCTACTTCTCATTACGTTATATGAATGCGGCCAGCGGTGTGCTGGCCTTGTAACGGGGATATTATCGGATGACGTCCTTGTAGGGGGGATAAGCGTTAGCGTCATCCACCATTTCCCTCACACAGATATCAGGATTTAAATCCGGCGGCGGTCATCAGCAGCCGGAACCCCATTCCCACGGCGGCCAGGGTTAAAACACTGCCGCCCCATAGCACCACCAACCACACCATTCGAGTTGCCGTTTGTTTCATCAGTGATACCCCTCACCATGCTGTACTTTTCCGCGGAAAACGTAATAACTCCAGAAGGTATAAACCAATATGATCGGGATGATAAACAGCGCGCCGACCAGCATAAAACCCTGACTTTGTGGCGGAGCCGCGGCTTGCCAAAGCGTAATAGACGGTGGAATAAGATACGGCCAGATACTGATGCCTAATCCGCTAAATCCTAAGAAAATCAGCGCCAGCGTCAGCAAAAAAGGCGTGCTGTGCCAGCTTTGCTCAGACCCCACGGCTTTCCATAACCAGATGCTACACAGCACAACCAACAGCGGAACTGGCAGCAGGAAATAAAGGTTCGGCAGACTAAACCAGCGACTGGCAATTTGTGGATGCGCAAGCGGCGTCCACAGGCTAATGACTGCAATAATCAGCAGCATAACCATCAGCAGCGGTTTGACGATTTTACGCATTACTTTCAGCAGTGGATCTTCGCTCTTCATCACCAGCCAGCTTGCGCCCAATAGTGCATAAGCCACGATGAGCCCGACTCCGCAGAACAGATTAAACGGTGTGATCCAGTCGAGCTGCGAACCGCTAAACGCGCGTCCGCTCACCGGGAAGCCGGAAATCACCGCTCCGACGACCACGCCCTGGCAAAACGTCGCCACGATCGATCCACCAATAAATGCTTTATCCCAGAAGGGACGGTGCGCGGGTGTCGCTTTAAAGCGGAACTCAAATGCCACCCCACGGAAAATAAGCCCGAGCAGCATGACCGTCAGCGGAATCGTCAACGCATCAATAATCACGGCGTAGGCGAGGGGAAACGCGCCGAACAGCGCCGCTCCACCCAACACCAGCCAGGTTTCGTTGCCGTCCCACACCGGTGCGACACTGTTGACCATCACGTCCCGGTCTTGTGCGTCGCGCACAAACGGAAACAGAATGCCGATGCCGAGATCAAAGCCATCCATCACGATATACATCAACGTGGCGAATACGATAATCACAAACCAGATAACGGATAAATCGACGCCCATTAGTGTGTCTCCTCAAACGGCTGCGGCCCTTTCTTAATCTGCTTGATCATGTAGCTGTAACCCACGCCAAATACCGACATGTACACCACAAAGAAGGTCAGCAGGCTGATGCTCATCTGCAAATTGCCGTGTGCCGAAACCGCGTCTTTGGTGCGCAACAAGCCATAAACCACCCACGGCTGGCGACCCACTTCGGTTGTTACCCAACCGGCGAGAATGGCGATAAGCCCGGACGGCCCCATCCACAGCATAAAGCGCAGGAACGTGCGGCTTTCATATAAACGATGGCGATAGCGCAGCCACAAACTGAACACGCCAGCCAGAATCATCAACATGCCCAGCCCCGCCATAATGCGGAATGACCAGAACACGATGGTGGAATTTGGGCGATCTTCTTTTGGGAACTCTTTTAACGCCGGAACTTGTTTATCCAGGCTGTGAGTCAGAATCAGGCTGCCGAGTGCCGGGATTTCCAGCCCGTAACGCGTGCGCTCTTGTTCCATATCCGGCCAGCCAAACAGCAACAGCGGTGTCGGTTCGCCCGGCACGTTTTCCCAATGACCTTCAATCGCAGCTATTTTTGCGGGCTGATGTTTTAAGGTATTCAGACCATGCATATCCCCAATCATCGCCTGTAGCGGGGCGACGATTAATGCCATCCACAGCGCCATCGAAAACATGGTTTTGATGGCTGGCGTTTTGTTGCCTTTCAACAAATGCCAGGCCGCCGACGCCCCGACAAAAAAAGCACTACTGAGAAACGCCGCCACCGACATATGCAGCAGTCGGTATGGGAAGGACGGATTAAACACCACGGCAAACCAGTCAACCGGCACCACTTGTCCGTTGTGAATTTCAAACCCTTGCGGTGTTTGCATCCAGCTGTTGGACGCCAGGATCCAGAACGTGGAAATAAGCGTACCTAACGCCACCATACAGGTGGCAAAGAAGTGCAGGCCAGGGCCGACGCGCTTCCAGCCAAATAGCATTACGCCAAGAAACCCGGCTTCAAGGAAGAATGCCGTCAGTACTTCATAAGTCAGCAGCGGCCCGGTGATACTGCCCGCAAACTGCGAAAAACCGCTCCAGTTGGTCCCGAACTGATAGGCCATTACCAGCCCGGACACCACCCCCATGCCAAAGTTGACCGCAAAAATCTTCGACCAGAAATCGTAAAGCGAACGGTAAACAGGTTTTTTAGATTTGAGCCACAATCCTTCAAGCACCGCCAGATAACTGGCAAGCCCGATGGTGATGGCGGGGAAAATAATGTGGAAGGAAACAGTAAACGCAAACTGAATTCTTGCCAGATGAAAAGCGTCTAAACCAAACATGCGCAACCTCATAGCACAATAACTTCAAGGCTATGTTAGGGCTTTGGGAAGGGAATAATCAGAAACAGAAAGGTGATATTTATCTATAACAGTTGGCACATTTAGCGTATTTTTATCTAACTGTTATAGAGCGTGGTATCACCAACACAATGAAAAAATACCAGCAACTTGCCCAGCTTATTATTGACCAGATTGCGCTTGGCGCCTGGCTTGCGGGAGACAAACTCCCTTCACTGCGTGAGCAAGTCGCGCTGAGCGGCATGAGTTTTATGACCGTCAGCCATGCTTACCAGACGCTTGAAAGCCAGGGCGTGATTGTAGCGAGGCCGCAATCGGGTTATTACGTAGCTTCCCGCCCAGCGGCACGCAACACGCTGGCCCCGGTAAAAGTGACGCGCGACGAAGCGGTGGACATCAATACCTATATTTTTGATGTGCTGCAGGCGAGTTGTGATGCCAGCGTGGTGCCGTTTGGTTCCGCATTTCCCGACCCGCGTTTATTCCCGCTACAACAGCTTAATCGCTCGCTGGCGACCGTCAGTAAAACCGCCACGGCCATGAGCGTCATTGAGAACCTGCCTCCGGGGAATGAAGCGTTGCGCCACGCCATTGCGCGGCGTTATGCGCAGCAGGGAATGCAGGTTTCGCCGGATGAAATTGTCATCACGGCAGGCGCGCTCGAAGCGTTAAACCTCAGTCTGCAAGCTGTTACCGAACCGGGCGATTGGGTGATTGTAGAAAACCCATGTTTTTATGGTGCATTACAGGCGCTGGAGCGTCTGCGCTTAAAGGCGTTGTCGGTCGCCACCGATCCCATAAACGGCATTGATCTTACCGCGCTAAAACAGGCTCTTAACGATTACCCGGTGAAAGCCTGCTGGCTGATGACCAACAGTCAAAATCCGCTCGGCGTGACACTGTCACCTGAAAAGAAACAACAGTTAGTTGAATTGCTGCAACAACATAACGTGACGCTGATAGAAGATGATGTTTACAGCGAGTTGTATTACGGGCGCGAGCGCCCCTTACCGGCTCGCGCGTATGACGAAAAGGGCATTACGCTACATTGTTCATCGTTCTCAAAATGTCTGGTTGCCGGGTTCCGTATTGGTTGGGTGGCGGCGGGGAAACATGCCCGTCGCATTCAGCAACTCCAGTTAATGAGCACGCTTTCGACCAGCTCACCGATGCAACTGGCACTGGTTGATTACCTGGCGACCAAACGTTATGACACCCATTTGCGCAAATTACGGCGCATTCTTGCGGAGCGCAAACAGCAAACCTGGCAGGCATTGCATCAGCATTTCCCCGCTGGGGTGAAAATTCACCACAGCGAAAGCGGTTACTTTTTGTGGATTGAATTGCCGCAATATATGGATGCCAGCATCCTGAGCGAACAGGCGATTGCACAAAAAATCAGTATCGCTCCGGGGAAAATGTTTACGACCGGAGGCGCCTGGCATAATTATTTCCGTCTGAACGCGTCATGGGCTTTGGGCGAACGTGAGCGACATGCCGTGTTAACCCTGGCAAATTTAATCAGACAAAACATTAAGGAGTGAACATGGAATACCACACCGAGCGCCTGATTTTACGCCGCTGGAAGCAAAGTGACCGTGAGCCTTTTGCTGCGTTAAATGCCAATCCAGAAGTGATGCGCTATTTCCCCAGCACGCGCACTCGCGAAGAAAGCGACAAAATGGTCAACGCCGTTGAGCAAATAATCGCCGAGAAAGGCTGGGGTTTGTGGGCGGTTGAAGAAAAGAGTAGCGGGGAATTTATCGGTTTTGTCGGGTTAAATATTCCCGGCTATGAATTGCCTTTTTCGCCGGTAATTGAAATTGGCTGGCGCCTGGATAAACCCTTTTGGGGTAAAGGCTATGCGCCTGAAGCGGCAATAAAAGCGCTGGAAATTGGTTTTGAACAGTTTGGCATGAAAGAAATTGTCGCGTTTACCGCGCTGGAAAACTTACCGTCACAACGGGTAATGGAAAAAATCGGCATGACACGCTGCGAGGAATTTGATCACCCAATGCTGGCAGAACATCACCCTTTGAGGCGTCATATTCTTTACCGAATTTCGCACCCAAAAGCCGGTTAAAAAATAGTTCTTGAACCCATCTCGCAAATTTGCGACATTTTGTCGCGTCGCACGAAAAGATGAGCGTAAACTTATTCACAACTGAAGGTCACAAGGAGGTGATGGAGTATGAACATGGCTATTAGCATACGGTTAGATGACCAGTTTGTAGCGGATGTCAAAATTCACGCCGACGCCTGCAGCCGGAGCGTGCCAAAGCAAATAGAGTACTGGGCGAAGATTGGGCAAATCGTTGAAGATAACCCTGATTTACCTTACAGCTTTATTAAAGAAACGATGCTGGCGCAAAGCGAAATGGAAAATGGCAGAGTGCAAAAATATGTCCGCAGAACGAAACGGCAAACCCCTGACGGTGTATGAAACCGCGCGTTTTGGAAAGGCTCTGGAGAAACTACCAGAAACCTTCCTGGCGCAAGTGGAAGACGAAATTGAAAAGGTGATTGCCGAGCCGGAAATTGGCGAGCGTAAAAATGGCGATCTCAGCTATTTACGGGTGCATAAATTCCGACTTAATAACCAGCAAGCATTGCTGGGTTATAGCTGGCAGAACGCCCGCTTAGAACTCTATTTACTGAGCCTGGGTGCCCATGAGAATTTCTATGAAATGCTCAAGCGCCAGCGCAATGCAGACTTGCGCTTAATCGAAACCCAAAGCCGTTAACCGGCTCTGGTTTTGTCGGATGACGCTGCGCTTATCCGACCTACAAGTGCATGGTTTTGTAGAGTGGATAAGCGTTAGCGTCATCCACCAATTGAACCAGTTTGTATCAGTCTCAAATCACGAAGTGATTTCAATCAGATTACCGTCGGGGTCGGAAATCACGGCTTCGTAATAACCATCACCCGTCCAGCGTGCTTCATGGACTAAAGCCCCCAAAGGTTTGAGGCTGGCGACCATCGTATCCACCGCTTCAACGGTGCCAAGGCTTATGGCGATATGGGCCCAACCGGTGCGGTTATCTTCACGGGGTGGTTTATCCACCAGCCCTGGCAACGTCATCAACTCCAGCGCAGGCCCATTTTCCAGCGTCACAAAATGGGAGATAAAACCTTCGCGGCGTTTAGAGTGATAAGCCTCGCCAATATGTGCTTTAAAATGCAGACGCCAGAATGTACAAGCCTCTTCAAGTTTATTCGTCCACAGCGCGATATGTGCAACCTGCATTTATTCTCTCCATCCATATGAAATTTCGATAATTAAGAAAACCAGTGGCGTACTTTCATCGCCTCGCTTACATCTATCTACACTTTATAAATCATCCAGTTATCTTACCCCGGAAGAAATATCAGGGGCGCGTTTTACTGCGCTGTGTATCACATCCTGATGAAATTTCCTCTTGCCGCCATGCTTGCCATATAGCCGCAGACTATTGTTTTTATACGGGGATTTTTTTGCTCTTTCGGCACTGATTTTTAGCTTGCGTGCCGCCTTTATCTTTCAGACAGGAGTAGCAGCAATGCGTACAAAACAGACTATATGGACTCTTTCAGCCCTCTGTTTGACCGTGCTCTCTGCACAGGCGGCGGGGCTTCCGGACAAAATCGGTGCTGGCGAAGGGCAGCTCGATATCATCGCCTGGCCGGGTTATATCGAACGCGGTGATACTGATAAAGCCTACAACTGGGTGACGGATTTCGAAAAAGAAACGGGCTGTAAGGTCAACGTGAAAACAGCGGCCACTTCCGATGAGATGGTTAGCCTGATGGCGAAGGGGGGTTATGACCTCGTCACCGCGTCGGGCGATGCGTCCCTGCGTCTGATTATGGGTAAACGTGTGCAGCCGATAAACACGGCGCTGATCCCAAACTGGAAAAACGTCGATCCGCGTCTGGTGAAAGGATCGTGGTTTAACGTTGACGGCAAAGTCTATGGCACGCCGTATCAGTGGGGGCCAAACCTGCTGATGTACAACACCAAAACTTTCCCGACGCCGCCGGATAGCTGGAGCGTGGTGTTTGTGGAACAAAATTTACCGGATGGCAAAACTAATCAGGGCCGTGTGCAGGCTTACGATGGGCCTATTTACATCGCCGATGCCGCGCTGTTTGTTAAAGCTACACAGCCGCAACTGGGCATTACCGACCCGTACCAACTCACCGAAGAACAATATTCCGCAGTGTTGAAAGTGTTGCGCGACCAACACGGCCTGATTCACCGCTACTGGCATGACACCACCGTTCAAATGAGCGACTTCAAAAACGAAGGCGTGGTGGCCTCAAGCGCATGGCCGTATCAGGCTAACGCACTGAAAGGTGAAGGTCAGCCGATTGCCACCGTATTCCCGAAAGAAGGTGTCACCGGTTGGGCGGACACCACTATGTTGCATGCTGATGCTAAACATATGAATTGCGCATACAAATGGATGGATCACTCGCTAAAAGCGAAAGTTCAGGGTGATGTCGCGGCCTGGTTTGGTTCGCTCCCGGCAGTGGCTGAAGGATGTAAAGCCAGCACATTGCTTGGCGATAAAGGCTGTGAAACCAACGGCTATAACTACTTCGATAAGATTGTGTTCTGGAAAACTCCGGTCGCCGAAGGCGGTAAATTCGTGCCGTACAGCCGCTGGACTCAGGATTACATCGCGATTATGGGTGGCCGTTAAGTCCTGGAGGAGTTATGCCGTACGCTGTGCAGTTCAAAAACGTCTCGCGCCTTTATGGTGATGTACGAGCCGTCGATAACGTCTCGATTGATATCGAAGACGGGGAGTTTTTCTCGATGCTCGGGCCATCTGGCTCGGGCAAAACCACCTGCTTGCGGCTGATTGCGGGCTTTGAGCAGGTGACATCCGGGGAAATCGCCATTTTTGGCAAACCGGCACAAGACGTGCCGCCTTATCAGCGCGATGTGAATACGGTCTTTCAGGATTACGCATTATTCCCACACATGACGGTGCTGGAAAACGTTGCTTACGGCTTGATGGTAAAGGGTGTCGATAAAAAGACCCGCCTTGCCAAAGCACAGGAAGCACTAGAGCGCGTGGCGCTGGGATTTGTTCACGCCCGTAAACCCTCGCAGCTTTCTGGTGGCCAGCGTCAGCGTGTGGCGCTGGCTCGCGCTTTAGTCAATCGTCCACGCGTTTTGCTGCTGGATGAACCGTTGGGCGCACTCGATCTCAAACTGCGTGAGCAAATGCAGGGCGAACTGAAAAAGCTCCAGCGCGAATTGGGCATCACGTTTATTTTCGTCACCCACGACCAGAGCGAAGCACTGTCGATGTCTGACCGCGTTGCGGTATTCAATAACGGTCGCATCGAACAGGTCGATACTCCGCGCCAGCTCTATATGCAGCCACGCACCGCCTTTGTGGCGAGTTTTGTCGGCACTTCAAACGTCTTGCAACCGGCGCTTTCCGGCAAAGTGTGCGGCGAGGAAGGGCTGTTTTCCCTGCGCCCTGAACATATCGTTCTTCATGATGAACCGGTTAGCAGCGGTGAAATCCGGGTGAGCGGTCTGATCCAGGAAATTCACTATCAGGGTGCAGCAACACGGCTTGAACTGCGCCTGGCAGACGGCGAAAAACTGCTGGTCAGCGAGGCGAATCCGCAACGCATTATCAGCGAAGAACGCTATCAAATCGGGCAGCAAGTTACTGCAGTCTGGCCCCGTGCTGCGATGGTTCCGTTGCAGGGGGAAGGATGAAATGGATATGAGTCTTCCCGCGTCCCATCCTGACAACCGCCTGATGCGGCGTGTCGCCACGTTTTTGTGGCAACGCCCTGGGTTCTGGCTGGCGTTGTTATTGCTGCCGCCATTGCTTTGGTTCGGCGTTATTTATCTTGGTTCGCTGTTAACGCTGCTGTGGCAGGGGTTTTACACCTTCGATGATTTCACCATGTCGGTCACGCCGGACCTGACTTTTGCCAACATCGCCGCGCTGTTTAACCCGGCGAACTACGACATTATTTTGCGCACGCTGACCATGGCAGTAGCCGTCACGCTCGCCAGCGCCGTATTAGCGTTCCCGATGGCCTATTTTATGGCGCGTTATACCTCGGGCAAACTCAAAGCATTTTTCTACATCGCCGTGATGCTGCCGATGTGGGCGAGCTACATCGTTAAGGCTTACGCCTGGACGCTGTTGCTGTCTCGTGATGGCGTGGCGCAGTGGTTCCTTAATCATATGGGGTTGGAACCGCTATTAAACCTGATGCTGACGATTCCGGCAGTAGGCGGTAACACGCTGTCAACCTCCGGTTTTGGGCGTTTTCTGGTGTTTCTCTACATCTGGCTGCCGTTCATGATCTTGCCGATTCAGGCCGCTCTTGAGCGTTTGCCGCCGTCATTGTTACAGGCATCTGCTGATTTGGGTGCTCGCCCAACACAAACCTTCCGCCATGTAATTTTGCCGCTGGCGATCCCCGGCGTGGCAGCCGGCTCAGTGTTTACGTTCTCACTGACGCTGGGTGATTTTATCGTGCCGCAACTGGTTGGCCCGCCAGGGTATTTCATCGGCAACATGGTCTACTCTCAACAAGGTGCGATTGGCAATATGCCGATGGCGGCGGCTTTTACGCTGGTGCCCATCGTGCTGATTGCGATTTATCTCTTACTGGTGAAACGACTGGGGGCTTTCGATGCACTCTGAACGCGCTCCATTATTGTTGAAAATCGCCGCCTGGGGCGGGGTGATTTTCCTGCATTTCCCGCTGGTGATTATCGCGCTGTATGCGTTTAACACCGAAGAGGCGGCATTCAGTTTCCCGCCCAAAGGGCTGACGCTGCACTGGTTCAGTGTGGCGGCATCGCGTGGCGATATTCTTGATGCGGTGACGTTGTCACTTAAAATTGCCGCGCTGGCAACAGGACTTGCTTTGATTCTTGGCACGCTGGCGGCTGCGGCGCTGTGGCGGCGGGAATTCTTCGGCAAAAACGCCATCTCTTTATTGCTGCTGTTACCCATTGCTTTGCCGGGGATTATCACCGGGCTGGCGCTGTTAACGGCCTTTAAGATAATGAATTTTGAGCCGGGATTTTTCACGATAGTGGTCGGGCACGCGACGTTCTGCGTGGTGATCGTCTTTAATAACGTCATCGCCCGTTTTCGCCGCACCTCGTATAGCCTGATTGAAGCGTCGATGGATTTAGGGGCCGATGGCTGGCAGACCTTCCGCTACGTCATTTTGCCCAATTTAGGTTCGGCGTTACTCGCCGGGGGCATGCTGGCGTTTGCGCTCTCGTTTGATGAAATTATTGTCACCACCTTTACTGCCGGGCATGAACGTACATTGCCGCTGTGGCTGCTCAACCAACTGGGCCGCCCGCGTGAAGTACCGGTGACAAATGTCGTGGCGTTAATGGTGATGCTGATGACCACCATTCCGATTTTAGGGGCGTACTGGCTGAGCCGTGGCGGAGATGAAGTCGCGGGCAGCGGTAAATAACGAAAGGGTATCACTATGCAAAGCCAACTCTTAATTAACGGCCAGTTAGTGAACGGCCTGGGTGAAAAATTGCCGGTCTACAATCCGGCAACGGGGGAAGTGCTGCTTGAAATTGCGGAAGCCACAACGGAGCAGGTAAACGATGCGGTGAATGCCGCAGAGTTTGCGTTTGCATCCTGGGGGCAAAGCACGCCGAAAGAGCGTGCCGAACATCTGCTCAAGCTGGCGGATGTTATCGAGCAAAACGGCGAAGCGTTTGCCCGTCTGGAATCGCAAAACTGCGGCAAGCCTTACCACTGCGTGTTAAATGATGAAATTCCGGCGGTCGTGGATGTCTTCCGTTTCTTCGCGGGAGCCAGCCGTTGCCTGAATGGCCTGGCCGCTGGGGAATATCTTAGCGGCCACACCTCGATGGTCCGCCGTGATCCGGTGGGGGTGGTGGCGTCTATCGCACCGTGGAACTACCCGCTCATGATGGCAGCGTGGAAACTTGGTCCGGCACTCGCCGCAGGCAACTGTGTGGTGATCAAACCGTCAGAAATTACGCCGCTCACCGCGCTGAAACTCGCTGAACTGGCGAAAGATATCTTCCCGGAGGGCGTACTGAACGTGCTGTTTGGACGTGGGCAAACCGTGGGTGATGTGCTGACCGGACATCCAAAAGTGCGCATGGTGTCGCTCACCGGATCGATTGCCACGGGCGAACATATCATCAGTCACACCGCGCCTTCGATTAAGCGCACCCATATGGAGCTGGGTGGCAAAGCGCCGGTTATTGTGTTTGATGATGCCGACTTAGATGCTGTCGTCGAAGGGGTTCGTACTTTTGGTTATTACAACGCCGGGCAAGATTGCACTGCCGCGTGTCGTATCTACGCTCAGAAAGGAATTTACGACAAACTGGTCGAGAAACTGGGTGAGGCGGTCAGCACGCTGAAATTTGGTGCGCCGGATGATGAGTCCACCGAACTTGGCCCACTGAGTTCCGCCGCCCATCTTGAGCGCGTCAGCAAAGCGGTGAATGCCGCCAAAGCCTTGGCGCACGTGAAAGTGGTGACGGGCGGGGCAAAAGTAGACGGGCCGGGATATTACTTCCAGCCGACGCTGCTTGCCGGTGCGAAACAGGAAGACGACATCGTGCAAAAAGAGGTGTTCGGCCCGGTTGTCAGCGTCACAACGTTTGACGATGAAGAGCAAGTTCTGGGCTGGGCCAACGACTCCAGTTATGGGCTGGCTTCATCAGTCTGGACGAAAGACGTGGGTCGCGCACATCGCCTGAGTGCGCGGTTGCAGTACGGTTGCACCTGGGTGAATACCCATTTCATGCTGGTGAGCGAAATGCCACACGGCGGGCAAAAGCTTTCGGGTTACGGTAAGGATATGTCGCTATTCGGGCTGGAAGATTACACCGTGATTCGGCATGTGATGATTAAGCACTAGCTTTTCGTGAAAGTGGATAGCGATTATCGCTATCCACTTTTATAAATTCACACGTAACCTAACTGCGTAAATAACGTTTTCAGGCTATTGAGAAGGACAGAGTGTTGCGCAAACGACCAGTTGGCATGGGCGATTTTCCATTGACCATCCGTCAGGCGATACACCTCGGTGCAGTTCCACAGCGGAATTTGATGTAATTCGTCATCATTTTTACTGCGAATGTGATTTTGCTGGTTGTAAGTCAGAATAGCGGTATTTGCCGATTCGTTGACGACGACATTAATATTTGACCATTCCGCCTTTTCTATCTGAACGCCTAAATAAGATTTATCGAAATACGCCCTCACTGCATTTTTATCAGTGAGCACGCCGGGTGTCATCGGGTCAACATACGTGACGTCATCATGGTAAATATCCAGATATCCGGAAACATCCCCTTTATTGAAACGCTCACTCGCTGCGCGTTCAATTTCTAATATCGTGCTGATAATCTGCTTATGTAGATGTTCCATTTACAAATCCCTGTATGATTTATTGCCACTCATCGTAATCTAAAAACAACTCAAATAAATGCCAGTTATTCACAGATCTTAATGAGCAAAACAAAATCAGAATTTGTTTAAAGCGTTTGCTTATAAGTTCTTAATATTAATGATCAAGATACAGATAGTGCATCCAACTGGTCATCCGCAGCAGGACTTTACGCATCACCGAAACGTGAGTGAAGTGGTCAGAGTAAACGGCGACCTGCGCAAAAATCCCATCCGGTAGAGCATCGACTTGCTGGTTTGGCTCAAGCTCAATAACTGCGAGAACTCCGTCACTGCCGGGTGTGAGCGTTAATGACTGCAATGTTCCTTGTGCCTGGTAACTGCCGCCAGGCACCACCGGGAGAATTGAAGTGAGTTTTCCACGGAAAACCTGGCCGGGAAGAGCGTTAAACACCACTTCAGCTTCATCACCCGCTTCCAGGCGTAACAGGGAGTTTTGCCTGAACTGCGCAATTATTTGTCGTTTTTGTTGCGGTATAAACACCATCACCGGGCGTAATGGCAGGGCGGCTGCATAAGTGCCGGGGCGAATTAGCACTTGTGTTACGTACCCGTCGCTAGGGGCGCGAATCACTGTCTGGCTGAGATTATATTTGGCTTCAGCAAGCTGGGCGCGCAGGCTGACAATCTGCGATTGTTCGCCATTCACCATGCTGTCTAACTGGCTTTTAATTTGCGATTGTTCAGCAAGCGAACCTTTCACCAGCGCATCCTGAGCCAGGTAATTCTGCCGGGCATTATCAATATCGCTTTCAGAGAACGGGTTTACTCGCGCCTGACTGCCGCGCAAGTAACGTTGGTAATCTTTATATAATCTATCGCGCTCTGCGCTGACTCGCGTGGTATTCGCAATGGCTTCATCGAGTTCACCTTTAAGCGACTGGGTGCTGTGAATTGCCGTGGTTAAATCAGCCTGGAGTCTATCCACTCGCGTTTGGTAGCGGGTGGGATCTAATTTAAACAGCACTTCTCCTTTTTTAATCATCATATTTTGTTTATCAGTCACTTCACTCACCACACCGGTGACTTGCGGAGTAAGTGGAATAGAAATGACCGCTTTTTGCGCTAAATAAGTATAAGGATGGTTGTAGTTCATTAACAAAATAAGCGCGCCAATTAAAAATACGCCGCCGAGGGCAGCCGTTGGCACTGTCCATTTATTTACCGGTATTTTAAATATTTTGAAAATTGACCAGGCAATAGCAACATATGTCAGGATAATGAGCAAATCCATGATGTTACTCCGATGGCGGTATTATTTTATTGTCGCCTAACTTTTGCTCCAGCTCAGAAACCCTTTGCTGCAACGAAGCCAGTGTAGCGTCGGGGTTTTGTTGCATACCCCAACCTCTTTCAGGTCGGTAAAGAGTGGCCCAAATCCACAAAAACGGCCAGATAACATGCAGCGTAAACAAACTCACCCAGCCAGCCACATGAATAGCATCGGCATGGGGATGATTACGAGCTTTCGCAATAAGATATGGAATATCGTGAAGAATAATGATCCCGTAAAAAATAATCAGGAAAACGAAAATAAGCACTCCGAGCGCAAAATAGTTAAGAAACATAGCGGCCTCGATTCATAGAACGACGGTTCTTCATTAAAGATAGACGCTATAAAACCAGGCGGTAGGGAATTATAAAAAATCTTACTCGTTATCATTAAGTTCTCCCCATTAAGAGGGATGACACGTGCTTTTCCTTGATTGCTTTGAAGCCCAGCAGGGTCGCTAAAACTTGATCTGAGTCATAAAAAACGGCATATTTCGCAACATAATTTTTCAAAGCCCTTAATTATTCATGACTACTTATCAACATATGTTGGTTTTTTACGCTGTAATGTCGTTAATCACCGCTTTTATCACATGGTTTTTGGCTCGCGATACCAAACGCATTAAACTGTTAAGCTCTGTGCTGGTGGGCGCAACGTGGCCGATGAGTTTTCCAGTCGCGTTGATGTTTTCTCTTTTCTAAAACCCGTCATATACATGGCTTAGGGTTTAGCCGAACAGGTATTCCATGAACGACATAACATTTTTCCAACGCTTTGAGAGTGATATCGTTGCCGGGCGCAAAACCATTACGCTGCGCGATGTTTCGGAGTCGCACTTCATCCCAGGTCAACAGTTGCGCGTCGGGCGTTATGAAGATGACGTTTACTTTTGTACCATTGAAGTGGTGAGCGTGACCCCTGTAGCGCTTGAAAAGCTGACCGACGAGCACGCGCGTCAGGAAAATATGACGCTGCCGGAACTCAAAGAAGTGATTGGTGAAATTTACCCCGGTTTGACGGAGCTTTACGCGATTGTTTTTAGATTGCTGACAAAGAGCGATAAACGGGTTTTGTAGGGTGGATAAGCGCTAGCGTCATCCACCTTTAGTGTGAATAGTGTCGGATGACGCTTTGCTTATCCGACCTATGAAGAGGTTGGCTGACTGGCCTTCTTCAACATCTGATACAACTCATCTTTTAGCCGCAACTTTTCTTTTTTCATCTGCACAACCTTTTCGTTGCATCCCGTTCCTTGCGGTCCTCCCTTGCGTAAAATCTCGTCGTCGAGTTGATTGTGCTTGTCAAACAAGCTGAGGAAACGCGGGTTAGCGGATTTTAGTTCGTTGATCAATTCACGGTACTCAGGAAACATGACATACCTCCTGGACTTGGGTGGGTGAATGGAATGTCGGTTGGCACTTGCTGCCATAGCCAGTGTAGGCACTCCTTAAGGCAAATTGAAAGCACCGCTTCGTAAGGGTTTGTCAATTTGCGACCCATCTTGTGAGTTCACTATTCTGATTATATTTTCGCCACTTTATACCTTGCATAAAAGCAAAAATTGACAACGACAATCTCATTATCGTGTGCTAAAACATATCTATGATATATCTTAAACACCGAAAAATGAGAATCCAATGACCTTACAAACCAAACCCAATCTCCCGCAGCGCGTAAAAAACGAACTCAAATTCCGCGAGCTAACCGTTAAAAATAAAGAAACTATTGCCGGCTGTTTTCACCGCATTGTGTTTACAAGCCCCGAGCTGGCTGGCTTTTCCTCACAGGGTTTTGATGACCACGTAAAAGTCTTCTTCCCACCTGAAAACGGTGACTTCGCACGTCCATCCGTGACTGACGACGGGATTGTCTGGGGGGAAGGCGCTCGCCCCATTTCCCGGGACTACACGCCGCTGCATTTTGATGCGACGCGTAATGAACTGACGCTGGATTTCTATATTCACGATGGTGGCGTTGCCAGCCTGTGGGCGGAAACCGCACAAGCAGGCGATACGCTGCTGATTGGCGGGCCAAGAGGTTCGCTGGTTATTCCCGTTGATTACGCTTTCCAGCTTTATGTTTGTGATGAAAGTGGCTTGCCTGCGGTGCGCCGTCGATTGGCTTCGCTGGCGCAGCACATTTCCCCGCGGGTGCTGGTTAACAGCCACCACCCGGATACTCACGATTACCTCAGTGAGTTTGAACACGCACATATCGAGTGGCTTGATACCGAATCTATCACCAGACGCATCAGTGAACTTGAATTCCCATCCAGCGACTATTTCATCTGGATAACCGGTGAAGGGCGCGATGTGAAACAACTGAGCGATGAACTGCTGGAAAACCGAGGGCTGGACGGGGATTACGTCCGCGCTGTGGCTTACTGGCATAACAAATAAGGATACCAATATGAGAATCCATCATCTTCACCACGGCTTTTGTGCCAGACATGAACGCCACGAAAGACACGGCCTGCACGGCGGTCACCACGAACACGGCGGCATGGAAGGCAAAGCACGCATGCGCCGCGAACGTCTGTTTGATGCCAGCGACATTCGTTTGCTGATCCTGCATTTCCTTTCAGGTAACTCAGCCCACGGTTACGAGCTGATTAAGTCCATCGAAGCGACGGCTAAAGGTGAATACGTACCAAGCCCTGGAATTATCTACCCGAACCTTTCGTTACTGGAGGAGATGGGATTTATCGCTGCGGTGCAGGGCGACAGCAGTAAAAAAGCCTGGATGTTAACCGAAGAGGGTCAGGCTGAACTCGCGCAACAACAGGAACATCTTGGGCATATCATTGCGAAGCTCGAATCGTTAGGCGTGCTGGGTGACAACCGCCGTTTACCTGAGATTCAGCGCGCGATTCATAACTTCAAAATGGCGCTCAATACCAAACTTGGCCAGAGCGATTTACCCAAAGAGACGCTGTATAAAATCATCGACACCCTGGATCAGGCCGCGAAAGATATCGAGCGGAGTTAATTTCGTCCATTCTCGACAATGAAGCATAAAGATTCGCCCAAATCTGCCGAAACTATATGCTTCTGTTGCCATGAGAATAAAAAAGCATGTTAAATCGTATAAAAGTTGTTACCAGCCTACTATTTGTGCTGGGTTTATTTGGAATTTTACAAATGACGTCCGGCGGGTTGTTCTTCAACGCGCTGAAAAACGACAAAGAAAACTTCACTGTGCTGCAAACGATTCGCCAGCAACAGTCGACGCTCAACGGTAGCTGGGTGGCGTTATTGCAAACCCGCAACACGCTTAACCGTGCCGGCATCCGTCATATGATGGACACCAACAATATCGGCAGCGGTGCGACGGTCAATGAGCTGATGCTGATTGCCAGCCAGTCACTCAAGCAGGCCGAAAAAGAGTGGGCCGCGTATGAAGTGCTGCCACGCGATCCGCGCCAGAGCGAAGAGTCCATCAATGAAATCAAGCGTAACTATGCGATTTATCATGGTGCGCTGGCCGAGCTGATTCAGTTGCTGGGCGCGGGTAAAATTAATGAATTCTTCGACCAGCCGACGCAGAAGTATCAGGACGGGTTTGAGAAAGAGTACGTTAACTATCTGCAACAAAACGACCATTTGTATCAGGAAGCGGTTGACGACAATAACCAGTCTTACTCACAGGCCATCTGGATCCTGGTTGTCATTCTGGCGCTGGTTGTCGCGGCCATTGTCACCGTGTGGTTGGGTATCAAGAAAACGCTTATCGAACCGCTTCATCGCTTGATTGATAACATCCGCCACATTGCGGATGGCGATTTGGTGCACACCATTGATGTGCATGGCACCAATGAAATGGGCCAGTTGGCGGCAAGTCTGCGACACATGCAGTCAGAGCTTGTGAGCACCGTTAGCGAAGTTCGTAACGGCGCACATGCGATTTATAGCGGTGCCAGCGAAATCTCTATCGGTAATAACGACCTGTCTTCCCGTACCGAGCAACAAGCCGCTTCGCTTGAAGAGACGGCTGCCAGCATGGAACAGCTGACCGCGACCGTTAAGCAGAACGCCGAAAACGCCCGCCAGGCAAGCCAGTTGGCGTTGAGCGCGTCAGAAACCGCGCAGAAGGGCGGAAAAGTGGTGGATAACGTGGTGCGTACCATGAATGACATCGCTGGCAGCTCGAAGAAAATTGCCGACATTACCAGTGTGATTGATGGTATCGCTTTCCAGACCAATATCCTGGCGCTGAACGCCGCTGTTGAAGCAGCGCGTGCCGGTGAACAAGGCCGAGGTTTTGCGGTGGTGGCGGGTGAAGTGCGCAACCTGGCGCAACGCAGCGCGCAAGCGGCGAAAGAGATCAAAGGCCTGATTGAAGATTCCGTCAATAAAGTGGATACCGGTTCAACGCTGGTTGAAAGCGCGGGCGAAACCATGGGTGAAATCGTCAATGCGGTCACGCGGGTGACGGATATCATGGGCGAAATCGCATCGGCATCGGATGAGCAAAGCCGGGGTATCGACCAGGTCGGTCTGGCGGTGTCTGAGATGGACCGCGTAACCCAGCAAAACGCTGCCCTTGTTGAGGAATCTGCTGCCGCTGCTTCTGCACTGGAAGATCAGGCGAGCCGTTTGACTCAGGCTGTTGCCGTGTTCCGTATTGGTCAGGAAGCCAAAAAGGAGTCCCGTCAGGTTGAGCCAAAACTGACTGTCGCTCCGGTGATGAATCGTAAAGCCGCTGTCAGCGATTCAAACGAGAACTGGGAAACCTTCTGATTTTCGTGATGTAAATGTCATTGGTGGATGACGCATTCGCTTATCCACCTTACAAATTTGAAATCGTCGGTCGGGTAAGCGTAGCGTCACCCGACTCTTTTTCACCCTTCAGTTTCACAACGGTGCTTCATCCAGGCGCATCAACCTGTCCAGCCGCTGATGGTAACAACGCAGCGTGGCGTCAATCGCCTCGGGTGGCATAAACGAATCACGATATACCGCTTCCACAATACGGCTCTCTTTTTGCAAATCACTCAATAACTTCACGATAAGTTTGTCGGTCAATCCTATCGCCAGGCCGAGTTCCCGGAAATCCATACCAAGATATTCACCATATGCAGTTTTAAAACCTGGTGCTAGCTCGCGGTCGCCTTCCTCGCAACTCAGTAACGGCAGCGCCATAAACCCTGAGCTAAAAATGGCCGGATAGGGCGCAACCGAGACAAAATCGTAAACCGGCGATAATGTCGGCTCGCCGATACGCGGGTGTATCAGCCCGAAATTGCGACGATGCATATCGTTATTGCCCAGCAGATACGCGTAAGCAATGCGCCGGAACAGGTCGATTTTAAAGGCGAGGTTGCTGTTCACATGTTGCGTCAGAAACTCGGCTAATTGCTGATAGCTGACGTTCTGTTTGCCGTCACTGCCGGTTTTACCGTACTTTTCGCCGACATTCATCGCCGCATCCAGTTGCTCCTGGTGGATCGCGGCCCCAGTTTGAATGTCTCTGTCAAAGCGGCGGATCACAAAGGCCAGTTCTGGCGTGGCTTGGTTGTCTTCACGCGCAAAACTCACCAGCCCATGAGGCGGCACGTCAAATCCCAGCCGCGACATAAGCGTCATGGTGGCGTGTTCGTTTTCCGCCAGATAGGGGAATTCTGCCGGAGACGGTTTAAGAATGTATTCGCCCTGGTGTTCGACCACGGCAAATTCACCGTCGCGCACCACCATTTGCAGTTTAGGCTGATAGCCGGAGATGCTCATTCCGCGCTGGGCTTTGGGCAATTCATGAATAAATTCATTGCGCGTAAAACTTAGCTGCGGGTTCACTTTGCCGGAGCCAGTCAGGTGCTTCAGCCCTTTGGTTGAATAGCCGGACTCCTGCTCTTTAGCCTGCACCAGCGGCGTCAAAAGAATATGGCAACGCATCGTTAATCCTCCTGCATGCTGACCAGTTGCACCGCACCAATCAGGTTTTTACCGTTGTCGATAAGCATCCCGAGAAGGTCATGCTCGTCGCGCTGCTGTAATTGGCTGTAGCGCATTTTCAGCCAGCCTTCCGGTGCCAGCGAGGCAAAAAAGGGTGGCAGTGTCGGGCTTTGAAAATGACCCACACGCACCGGTAAACTGAGCGACAGCGGCGGGCCGATATAATCGGCGCGATAGCTAAACGCAAAACCGCCGTCGTCCTGGCGCAGCTCACCCACCGGCTCACCGTATAACCAGACCTCTACACGGCGGCGCATAATTTCACACCCAGTGCATTGGCAACGCGTAATACCGTGCCAAATTTGACCTGTTCCGGATCTTTAAACAGGCGTTTGAGCGTGGATGCCGATACTCCGGTTTGCAGCTCAAGTGTTGCCAGGTCGATGTCGAGTTCTTTGCGGCGCTGGTTGAGTTGCACCCCGAGTTGGGCTGATTCACTAATAACGTGTTCGCTTACCGCCAGGTCTGATTCTTGTGCCCGCAGGATCACCGCTTTTTTAACGTCATTCAATAATTCGCCCATAGCATGCAGTTTGTCTGCAAGCGTGGTGGTGTCGTAGTTCATATTTGACCCCAATCGTATTTTTTATTTTATAAATGGTTATTTATGACCCATGAAAACAGAAATGTATCATAAATGGTCTTTTTGTTCTCAATTAAATCAAATTGGGTCAATTAAGGTCTTTTCAGACATTAGCAGGTCATAAAAAGTCTTATCACTATTTTTAATTTTAAATATAGACCATATATGAGCTTGAAGGCGGGGTATAAAACGGCTTATCCAGATTCTGGATAACCAAATGTAAATTAATTGTTTCACTCAGGTAACGCGAATCCCTATTAATGAAGGTATGTTAATCAACACGAGTTTGTTGCATGTCTTATCGAATCAGTTTGTTGGATAAAATCCCGGTCGCACAGGATGACACGCCTGCTGAGGCTTTGAAGCACACGTTGCATCTGGCACAACAGGCCGAAACCTGGGGCTATCACCGCTTCTGGATTGCCGAGCACCATAACACCACCCGGCTGGCAAGCCCTTCGCCGGAATTGCTTATTGCATGGATCATCGGGCAAACAAATCGTATTCGTGTCGGTTCCGGCGGGGTGATGTTGCAACACTACAGCCCGTATAAAGTGGCCGAAAACTTCAACTTACTGGCGAACCTGGCGCCGGGACGCATTGATCTCGGGGTTGGTAAAGCGCCTGGCGGTTTACCGCTTTCGACCAAAGCGTTGCAGCGCGGCGTGCAGGATAAAGCCTCATTTGCCGATCAACTCGCCCAGCTTGATAACTGGCTTTCTTTGCCTGCCGCGCAAGATGACGAAGAAACCCTGCGTGCCACGCCGGTTCCCGCTCGTAGCGCAGACCGTTTCTTGTTAGGTGCAAGCCTTGAAAGTGCGACGCTTGCCGCAAACCTGAACTGGAATTTTGTCTACGCCGCCCATCTGAATGGCGACAAAGCCCTGATGCGCGAAGTGTTGAGTTCATGGCGCAGCCGCAGTTCGCTCGACACGATAGTCGCGGTGCAGGTAATAGTCGCCGCTGACGCTGAAAAAGCGGATCAACTGGCCAGTCTTGTTGAGATCTGGAGTGTTGAGCTGGAAAACAGCCAGCGCGTCAGTGTGGCCAGTGAAGTGCAGGCCCACGCTTTTGCTCGCCAGGCCGGGAGTGCCATCAAAAAAATCGAACGCCGGGAACCTTCACTGCTAAAAGGCACCGCGGAGACGGTTCACGCCGGGCTTGCAGCATTAAGCAAAGAATTTGGTATCGACGAATTTATTATTGATACCCCGATTGCCGACCCAACTGCTCGTCTTCAATCGCTGCGTTTGTTAGCTGGCGTTCAACCTGCCATATCGCACCTCGATTTTGCTGCACAGCATGATGCCTGGTAAGGGGACGCAGATGACATTTGGACAGCAGCTTATCGACTGGCGGCGTGAACTCCACCAGAACCCGGAACTGTCGGGGGAAGAGGTGGCAACAACCGCGCGGATACGCCACTGGCTGGAATCTGCTGGCATACGGTTATTGCCTTACTCACTGGCGACCGGCGTGGTGGCAGAAATCGGGCAGGGCGAGAAAGTGATCGCGCTGCGTGCGGATATTGACGCGCTACCGATTCAAGAAACCAGCGGCGTTGCGTTCAGTTCACATAATGAAGGGGTGATGCACGCGTGTGGGCATGACGTTCACAGTAGCGTGATCCTCGGCGCCGCATTGTTATTAAAAGCGCGGGAATCGCAACTGGCCGGGCGCGTGCGCCTGTTATTCCAACCCGCGGAAGAAAACTTTACCGGCGCGAAAGCGTTGATTAAAGCCGGGGCGCTGGAAAACGTGACCGCGATTTTCGGCATGCACAATGAACCGGGTTTACCGGTAGGCACCTTTGCCACCCGAGGCGGCGCGTTTTACGCCAACGTTGACCGTTTTGTTTTGCGGGTGCAGGGCAAAGGTGCGCACGCGGCCCGTCCACATCAGGGGAATGATGCCATTGTGCTCGCCAGCCAGTTGGTGATTGCCCTGCAAACCATTGCCAGCCGTAATATCGACACGCTGGATTCAGTGGTCGTCAGCGTCACACGCATTCAGGGAGGGAATACCTGGAATGTGTTGCCTGAACACGTCGAACTCGAAGGAACCGTGCGTACCCATAACGCCGATGTTCAACGTCACGTTGAGAAACGAATCAGTGAGATTGCAGCCGGTTTAGCCAGTGCGTTTGGCGCACACATAGAAGTGGAATGGTTTAACGGGCCAATAACATTGCTCAACGATGAACAATGGGCGGCTTTTGCGATGCAGGTCGCACAAGATTTTGGATATCAGACCCAAACCTCTGAACTGCATATGGGCGGCGAGGACTTCGCGGTTTATTTGCAAAACATTCCCGGCGCATTTGTCAGCATTGGCAGCGCCAGCGCATACGGTTTACACCATTCGGCATTTAATCCGGATGAAGCATTAATAGAAGATGCAGCAAGATATTTCGCCACACTTGCTGAACAGGCGCTACTGGTCAATTAACTATTTGGAGAACCACCATGTCAAACAACAGACAATTGCGCCTGGGCACCATATTACATGGCGCGTCCGGGAATATGTCGGCCTGGCGTCACCCGGCAGCTATTGCGGATGCCAGTATTAATTTTGAGTTTGTCAAAGAGACAGCATTAAAAGCCGAAGCCGGGAAGCTGGATTTTTTATTTGTCGCGGACGGTTTATATATTAACGAAAAATCTATTCCGCATTTTCTGAATAGATTCGAGCCGCTCACGGTGCTGTCGGCATTAGCCAGCGTGACCACACATTTAGGGCTGGTCGGTACGCTGTCCACCTCTTACAGCGAACCTTTTACCGTCGCACGCCAGTTCGCAAGCCTGGACCATTTAAGCAAAGGCCGCGCGGGATGGAACGTGGTGACTTCGCCGCTGGAAGGTTCGGCGAAGAACTTCTCTCGTGAGATACACCCGGAACACGCGCTGCGTTATCGCATTGCGGATGAATATCTCGATGTGGTGAAAGGGCTGTGGGATTCCTGGGAAGAAGATGCATTTATTCGTGATAAAGAAAGCGGGCAGTTTTTTGATGCGAATAAATTACACACCTTAAATCATCACGGCGATTTCTTTAAAGTAGCAGGGCCGCTGAATATTTCTCGCACCCCACAAGGTCGCCCAATTGTATTTCAGGCAGGGGCTTCTGATGATGGTAAAAAATTAGCCGCGCGCCATGCAGATGCTATTTTCACCCATCATGAAACCCTTGAAGAAGCGCAGCATTTTTATCGTGACGTGAAAGGCCAACTGGCAAATCACGGGCGCTCGCCTGAGGATCTGCATATCTTCCAGGGTGTGAGCGTGATTGTCGGTAAAGATGCCGCCGACGTTGAAAACCAATATCAAACCACCGCCGCGCTGGTTTCTATTAATGATGCTCTGAATTACCTCGGTCGCTATTTTGAACATCATGATTTCAGCCAGTATCCGCTGGATGAAGCGTTCCCGGATATCGGGGATTTGGGGCAGAACAGTTTCCGTAGCACCACGGATGAAATCAAACGTAATGCCCGCGAGCGCAATCTGACATTACGCCAGGTGGCGCTGGAAGCGGCGTCGCCTCGTCCGCGCTTTTCTGGCACCGCGCAACAGGTGGCAGACGGATTACAACAGTGGTTTGAGAGCCATGCCGCAGACGGTTTTATCATTCAGGGCGGCACGCCGGACACCTTCCCACGCTTTGTGGATGAAGTGGTTCCGGTCCTGCAAGCCCGCGGGTTGTTCCGCACCGAATATCCGGGTACCACGCTGCGTGAAAGCCTCGGGCTGGCGAGTCCGGTTAATCAATATTTGTGAAATCGTCATCCGACAAAAACATCAAAATAATAAAGAGAACCTGTTATGAACAAAACATCGCTAATTCTGGCTATCGCTCTGGCACTGTCATCGGCACAAACCTTCGCACAGGAGGTCACGATCAACGGCACTGGCGTCAGCCTGGAAGCAAATAAAACGCCTGTTAATACCGCCGTGAATCCGGCTGCGGTGGCACAACTGCCTAAAGACTATCGCTTTGCGGTGCCGGGGAAATTTACCGTGGCGGTTGCGGCACTCAATTCGCCGCCGCTGACGGTGTTTGCCGAAGACAACAAAACGCTGCTGGGGAGTGAAGTGGATATTGCCCGCCTGGTGGCAGACAGCTTAGGGCTTGAGCTTAACGTGGTGCCGACCTCCTGGGAGGACTGGCCGCTGGGCGTGACATCAGGGAAATACGATGCGGCAATCAGCAATATTACCGTCACCAAAGATCGCAAACAGAAATTCGACTTTGCGACTTACCGTAAAGATTCGCTCGGGTTCTACGTGAAAGCCAATAGCCCGATTAAGAAGATTGAGAAAGCAGAAGATATTGCCGGGCTGCGCATTATCGTCGGCTCAGGCACCAACCAGGAATCTATTTTGCTGGCGTGGAACGCAGAGAACCTGAAAAAAGGACTTAAACCTTTCACGCCGGTTTACACCAAAGACGATGCCGCACAAACCCTCGCGTTGCAGTCTGGTCGCGCCGATGCCTTCTTTGGACCGAACGTAACCGGTGCCTGGAAAGCAGCGTTGACCCAGAAAACACAATTAGTCGGCGTGGTGGATGGTGGCTGGCCGAAAGCGGCGCATATTGCTGTCACGCTCAAGAAAGGCAGTGGCCTGGTTGACCCGGTGCAAACCGCACTCAACGGCGTCATCAAGAATGGCGATTACAACAAAGTGCTGAACCGCTGGGGAGAAGGCGTCGAGCAAATCCCGGCATCTGAAATCAACCCGGCAGGCCTTGGCGATTAAGGAGACGAACATGAGTGAACAATTTCGTGATGTTTCTCCGGAAGCACCAGAACTCCAGCCTATTATCGCCGGGCTGTTTGGCGAATATGAAGCGCGTTACGGGGACTACTTTTCCCGTGATGCGGAAGTGGAATTAACCGAATGGTATCTGGCGCCTCAAGGGTTGTTCATCGTGCTTGAACGTGACGGCGAGATTATCGCTACCGGCGCGTATAAGCCTTTCGATGAAGTTACCGCCGAGATAAAACGTATCTGGACGCATCCCGAATTACGTCAGCAAGGGCTTGCCCAGCGCATGATGCGGGAGCTGGAAAACAGGGCGCTGCTTGCCGGTTACAGCCATCTTTATCTCACCACCGGCTTTCGCCAGCCGGAAGCGGTGAAGCTGTATCTGAGCCTTGATTACCAATCGCAGTTTGATATCTACCGCGACCGGGAAGAATACAGCGTGGCTCCTTTCGACGGGCGCTTACGGTTTACCAAACAGCTAACCGTTGCGCAGCTGAAAACGGCCTGAGGAATCATCATGACAACACCTTCAAATACACCTTCAAACACCCCATCAACTATCAAAGTGGTTCCGGCGCGTTATCCGTGGCGCACTTTCGGGGCGATTGTCGCCCTGTTTGTGTTGGCGATTGTGGTTCAGTCGGTGGCGTTTAACCCGCGCTGGGAATGGAGCGTGTTTGCCCGCTGGTTCTTTGATCCGGTGATTCTGGAAGGGCTGGCGCAAACATTGCTGCTGACGCTGATTGGCACCGCGCTGAGTGTCGTATTTGGGGGATTGCTGGCGCTGGCCAGGCTCTCATCATCATGGCTATTGAATAGTCTGGCGTGGGGTTATATCTGGCTGTTTCGCTCACTGCCGCTGATTGTGGTGCTGATCATCCTCTATAACTTCTCCTATTTGTACGACACACTTTCGATTGGTATTCCGTTCACCCAAATCAGTTGGGGAAGCTATCAGACCATTAACGTGCTCGGCCAGTTTTCAACGGCGGTTGTTGGGCTAACTTTAGTGCAAAGCGCGTATACGGCGGAGATTATTCGCGGCGGATTTCTCGGCGTCGATCACGGGCAATATGAAGCAGCTGCGGCGTTAGGGCTTCCGGCATGGCGACGTACGGTGCGCATTATTCTGCCGCAGGCGTTACGGACCATTTTACCGTCCGGTTTCAATGAAATTATCAGCCTCGCTAAAGGGACGGCGATGGTTTATGTGCTGGCGATGCCGGAGTTGTTCTACACCATTCAGATGATTTACAACCGCACCCAGGAAGTGATCCCGCTGCTGATGGTCGGCGCGGTCTGGTATCTGGTTATCACAAGCGTACTGTCTTTGATTCAGCATCTGGTCGAACGTTGGCTGGCTCGCAGTGAACGCCGCTCGGCTATCAATCAACAAAGTCCGGCCCGCCTGGCACCACGCCAGCCCGTACTGCAAACTCAGGAGGCCGCCCATGCTCCAGTCCCATAATCCAACCGGCCATATTTCGATTACTGGCGTCAGTAAATATTTTGGCCGCCATAAAGCGCTGGATAATATTTCCCTCGAGCTGGAACCGGGTTCAGTCACGGTGATCCTTGGGCCGTCAGGTTCCGGTAAATCCACCTTATTGCGGGCCATTAACCACCTGGAACGTGTTGATGAAGGTTTTATCCAGATTGACGGCGATTACATAGGCTACCGTCAGTCCGGGGACAAACTGTATGAGCTGAAAGAAAAAGAGATCCTGCGCCAGCGCGTCAACGTTGGTTACGTATTCCAGAACTTCAATTTGTTCCCGCATCTCACGGTGCTGGAAAACCTGATTGAAGCGCCGATTGCCCATAAGCAACTCAATCGCAAAGCGGCGGTTGAACAGGCGTATCAACTGCTGGATGTGGTGGGGCTGCGTAATAAAGCAGACGCCTGGTCACGGCATCTTTCCGGCGGGCAGCAGCAACGTATCGCCATTGCCCGCGCTCTGGCGCTGCGCCCGCGCGTGATGTTGTTTGATGAGCCCACCTCGGCGCTTGACCCTGAACTGGTGGGCGAAGTGTTGGACGTCATCAAAAAGCTCGCGCGTTCCGGTACTACGCTGGTGGTCGTGACCCATGAAATCGGTTTTGCCCGGGAAGTGGCGGATAACGTGGTGTTTATGGTGGATGGCAAAATTGTTGAGCAAGGTAGCAGCGACGAAGTGCTTAACCATCCGCAACATTCGCGAACGCGTCAGTTTTTATCGAAAGTTCTTTAAGGAGCAGGCATGAAATTTGTCCCACTGGCGCTGATTGTTTTGAGTACCGCGAGCTTTGCTCAGGGAAGTCTGGATCTGAACGCGAATGAACAGCCGATACATACGGCTAAAGATCCGATTGCTATCGGTAAAATTCCGCAGAACTATCAATTTGTTGAACCGGGAACGCTGACGGTGGCAATTTCCGCCCTCAATTCGCCACCGCTTGCGATGCTGGCGAGCGATAACCGCACCCGGATCGGCAGCGATCCGGATATCGCCCGTTTGCTGGCCGATAGCCTCGGGCTGAAACTCAAACTGGTGCCGACCGCCTGGGAAGACTGGCCGCTGGGGATTACGTCCGGGCGATATGATGTTGCCCTGGTGAATATCGCGGTGACAGAGCAGCGTAAAACGAAGTTTGATTTTGCGACCTATCGCGTAGATTTCCTGGCGTTTTCGGTGAAATCGGACAGTCCGATTCAAAAAATTGCAGGCCCGGAAGATGTTGCCGGGTTACGGATTATTTTGGGTTCTGGCACGAATCAGGAAAAGATCCTGTTAGGTTGGAATGAGCAAAATGAACGTGAAGGGCGCAAACCGGCCCAGCCGATTTACCTGACGGATGACGCTTCAGGGAATCTGTATATTCAGGCTGGCCGGGCAGATGCAACGTTTGGCCCGCAAAGTGTGGTCGCCTATAAAGCGGCGTTAACCGGGAAAACACGCGTTGTGGGGCTTGGGCCTAAAAAAGCGTATGTCGCCACTACCACCAAAAAAGGCAACGGGCTGGTTTATGCCTTACAAGCCGCGCTTGATGGTGCGGTGAAACGTGGCGAATATCAGCAGGTTCTCGACCGTTGGGGAGAAAAGGGCGAAGAAGTCGCGGCGTCTGAGGTGAATCCGCCCGGCATTACTTATCCTTGATTAACGCTTAACAACGAGCAAAACCTGCTCAATAAAACCATAAATATCTTCCAGCGCCTGATCTCTGGCCAGCGGGGCGCTGTCGATGATCAGTTGATCCGAGTACCCGTTCAGCAACGCACCAAGCTGGCGGGTCACTCGCCAGACATCGGTCTGGCGAAATACGCCGCTTTCAATGCCTGCGCGAATGATATTCGCCAGCAACGCATCCCACTTTTCAGTCAGCGTTAGCGCAAAGTCGGCATACACCTTGTTATGCACCGCGAGACGCCACAACGAGCCATACAGCTCCCAAACTGCGTCGGCGCGGTCGGGTAAATAGTCTTCGATAAAAATCTTCAATCCCTGCTCAGGCGGCAGCGCGCAAGACTTTTGGCTAAACGTTTCCAGCTCTGCATACATGAAACGCGAAAATGCTTCGAGACACAGCGTCTGCCAGTCGGGGAAATAGTGATAAATATGGCTGCGGGCGATGCCGACTTGCTCGGTTAATTCACGCGTGGTGACTTTTTCCACCCCTTTTTCAGTGAACAGCACGATCGCGGCATCGAGAATATTCTCTTTCAGAACAGATGCTTTTTCTTTCATCACAGTACCCTGGTTGACTTTGAGCAAGTGCTCAAATAGACTCTTTTCATTCTTTGAGCAACCGCTCAAGAATAACAACTAAAGAAATTAAAGTCATGGAAACCTCACAAGCCGCGCAGCTTCAGCCTTCACGCGGTGCATTAAAAACCATCAAAAAACTCGCAAAACTCCACAGTAAAAAATTAGTCATTACTCTGATGCTGGTGGTCGCCGAAAACATCATTTACCTGCTTTACCCGCTGATGGCCGGTTTTGCTATTAACGCCATTATCAAAGGCAAGCCGCTTCATGCATTGCTGTATGCGCTGGTGGTCTTTGTGATGTGGGCGATTGGCGCGGCACGCCGCAGCATGGACACCCGCACCTTTGCCAGAATTTATGCGGAACTGGCCGTGCCGGTGATTGTGGCGCAGCGTAAAGATGCGCATAGCCATTCGACTATCGCTGCGCGTGTGACGTTGTCACGTGAATTCGTCAATTTCTTCGAGACACACCTGCCGCTGCTGATTACTTCCGTGGCATCAATAATCGGTGCCGTGGTGATGCTGCTGACGATAGAGTTCTGGGCCGGGGTGGCGTGTCTGGCGGTGCTGATTTTCTTCTCGCTGTTTCTACCGAGCTATACACGCAAAAACGAAATGCTGTATGAAAAGCTCAATGACAGACTGGAGAAAGAGGTCGGGTTCGTGGGCACAGCCAGTGAAAATACGCTAAACAAGCATTACGACTTTTTAGCCCGCGTGCGTATTCGCCTGTCTGACCGTGAAGCATTCGGTTATTTATCAATAGGTATTGCCGCCGCGTTCCTGTTTGCCACGACCATCTTTCTGATGACCGCGAAAGGCGTCGGGAACGCCGGGCATATTTATTCCGTCATGACGTACATGTGGATGTTCGCCATGAGTCTTGATGACGGCCCATCTCTGCTGGAAAAATACTCCCAGCTTAAAGAGATAGGCAAACGGGTGAATACCGGACTGGTGTAATTAACCGACTTCCGGTAATGCGCCGCTGGCGATCAGCGCCTGAATCACAATCACAGCGATACCGCAGGCGAACACCAGAATCAGCAACGGTTTTCCGCCAGCCACACGGTAAACCGTTTCCGTTTGCACCTGGCGGCTTTTCCAGACCAGCAAAGATGGGATAATCAATGCCAGAATTGCCAGTGCCACACCGGCATAACCCAGCGCCATCACAAACCCTTGCGGATAGAACAGCGCGAATACCAGCGGTGGCACAAAGGTCATCAGCCCGGTTTGCATGCGCCCGGACGCCTTGCGGTTGCGGTTAAACAGGTCGCCCAGGTAATCAAACAGCCCTAGCGAAACCCCAAGGAACGACGTCGCCAGTGCCAGATCGGCGAACAGATGCACCGCCAGTTCGACGTGCGGCGAGGCCACCACTTCACGCACCGCCTGCAACAAACCATTTAGCCCTGAATGGCTGGCTAACAGCCCGCTGAATACACCCGAGTCAATCGCGCCCAGTGTGGCGATTTGCCAGAAGATATAGGCGACTAACGGAATGGCGCTGCCGATGATAAACACCCAGCGCAGTTTGCGCAGGTTGCCATCGAGATAACTGACAATACTCGGCACGCTGCCGTGGAAACCAAACGAAGTGAAAATCACTGGAATCGCCGAAAGCGCGAGGCCTTTTTCCAGCGGCAACGTCAGCAAATTAGTGTGGTGGATGTGCGGCATCATCAGCGCCAGCATCACCACTAACATGACTATTTTTGCGCTGAACAACACGCGGTTGAACATATCCACCATGTGCGTGCCGATGCAGACAATCCCTCCGGCAACAATCGTGAACAGCAAAACCCCGCTCGTCACTGAAATATCGGTAGAAAACCACTGGCTAAGGCTTGCCGATAATAGCTCCCCCGCGCCGCTGATATATGCCGCCGTCAGGGCATACATCAGGAACAACATGCTAAAGCCGGTCAGCCATTGCCCAGGTTTCCCCAGGTAGCGGCGGGCAAGGGTGCCAAGCCCGGTGTCGGCGGATACATGTTGATAAACTTCCACCAACAGCAGCGCGGTGTAACACATCAACCCCCACAGGCCGACCAGTAAAAGCAATGTGACGCCAAAACCTACGCCCGCAGAAGCCAGTGGCATTGCCAACATTCCTGCGCCAATGGTGGTTCCGGCGACGATAAAGATACTGCCAAGAGTGCGATTCTTCACGCTTCCCTCTGAATTTACGCTTGTAATAACGAGATTATGCCGCGCAGGGTAAGGGATTGTGGTGAGGTCGTCAAATGAGGGTTACAGAGTGTGTAATTTTATATTTACGATCTTACTCATTGTTTATTGTACCTGGAAGATTCTCGGGGAAATTTAAGTTAAGGAACGAATGAAATAGACATCCCTACCATTATTAGTACTTATCCTATTGATTGCTTGACGTTTTATTCATCATTAGAGACATTACTCCGTCTTAAATTATTGAGTGTGAGCAAGTATCTTTCAGATGCTTGCGTCTTTTTTGCGCTCACAAAATAAAAAACACACAGTTGATATAAAAGGATTTGCGCGAATGAAAACTAAAAACTTATTTCTCTCTGCCTCTGTTTTAGCCGCGTTACTGCTCAGTGGATGTGCTAGCGTCCCTTTGGCTCCAGAGCAAGAATCAATTAATGCCAAAACATTCCCCGCGCCAGAGCAAAATAAAGCTGGACTATATATTTATCGCGATAGCTTTGCGGGTAAATCACTTAAAAAAGATGTGTATGTCGATGGTAAATGCGTGGGTGAAACTGCGGACAGAACGTTCTTCTATACACAAGTAACAGGCAATCAGACTCACAAGATTTCTACTGAGTCCGAATTCTCGCCAAATGATCTGTCGTTATTCATGCAAGCAGGTAAAAACTACTTCATCAGACAATATATAAAGATGGGGGCATTTGTCGGTGGTGCAGGTTTGAGCGAATCTTCAGAAACCGAAGGTAAGCGCGTAGTTTCCAAACCAGAAGTGAAGATGGCTCAACAAGGCCATTGCGATAATTAAGTCGATACCTCATAAAACGCTGTCTCAGCCATAACTGAGACAGCGGTAGCTAACGCATATTTTATCGACTGTATGGGTCAGGAGCTAAAAGCTTCTGCTTTGGGGCCATCGAGCAAAGAGCAATTCCCAGCGCAATAAGCAGGGCGCTGATCAGGTGAAAACCGTGTAACGGCACGTTGAGAAACAGTACGCTAAACACGCCGCCAGTCAGTGGAATCAGGTGCGAATAAACTTCACCCCGCGTCGCGCCAATCGCCTGAATGCCTTTATTCCACAGCAGATAAGATAGCCACGACGGGAAGATAACCAGATAAGCCAGTCCCAACATGAAGCCCGGATCTAAAGACAACTTTAACGGCGGGCCAAAATGAGTGGCAGAGTAAAACGATAAAACGGGCAGCAGCACGATGGCGCCAATCGCCGCGCTCACCGCGACAAAGGCGTTACCCCCAATCTGTTTGGGTTTGAGGCGCAAGAAAGCGCAATAAAGTGCCCAGCTAATGGCCGACGCCATCGTCCAGACATCGCCACGGTTCAAATTTTTGAGCGTATTCAAATGTAAAAGGTCGCCCTGCATCACCAGATATATCACCCCCAACGAACTGAGCACCACGCCATAAATATTGCGCCGCGAGATCGCCTCTTTGAAAATAAACTTATTGATCAGCAACACCAATGCGGGCGTGGTGGATAAATAAATCGCCGCATTTAATGAAGAGGTATATTGCAGGCCAACGTACAGCGTCACCGGGAATAATACTTGCCCACACAATGCGAGGAAAAACACCGTGTATTTGGCCTCCGTCATCGCCGCCCACTGTGATTTTATCTGACGAAAATAGAGACTGATAAGCAACAGCGCGGTGAGCATCCAGCGGGCTTCCGACAAGACAATAGGGTCAACCTGCGCCACTAACACATGGCCAACCACATAGTTTCCGCCCCAGAAACAGGCAGCAAGGCTTAACAGTAAATACGGCATAATTTCAGTTCCTGAAGACGGTTTAAACCACTCAGCTATAGATTCAATGCATATCCGAAGGATAATAAGAACATCGATTTGTGGACTACCATGCTAAAATTGCGATGAGTGAAAATCTAATTCATCTTTTTCGTGGCGAGGTATAGTTTAAAACTATGAGATTCACATTGCGGCAACTGGAATTTTTCATCGCTTTAGCACAGACGCAACAGATATCTAAAGCCGCGTCGCAATGTAATATCTCGCAGTCATCAATGACGGTTGCGATGCGCAATCTCGAATCCACACTAAACAACCAGTTATTTATTCGCCTGCCAAAGGGGATTCAGCTTACGGCCGCCGGTGAGCGCTTTGCGCATTACGCACGTAAAATAATTAATGACAGCCAGATTGCGATAGACGATTTGTTATATCAGCCCCAGCTGGAAAAAGGCACGGTGAATATAGGCATCGCCAAAACCCTTTCTGCTTATTTATTACCGGCGATTATTCTTGAAGTTGAACAGCATTTCCCCTTAATGACGATTAACTTCATCGAAGCCAACCCGCAGGTATTAACCGAATCATTAAAACGGCAAGAAACAGATTTTTCGCTATTATTAACCTCGAATATTCCACCTGATAGCGCGTTAAATACTGAAATCTTTATTCGTTCACCCCGTCGTCTGTGGGCGGCCCAGGGTCATCCGCTATTAAACCAGTCGGTCATTCATCTTGCCGATATCGAAAACCTGCCATTTTTACTACTCGATACTGACGAATATCCGGATGTGATCACGGAGCACTGGCGCTCGCAGGGTGGCAGTCCAAATATCAGCTTTACCACCACCTCATTTGAAACGGTACGCAGCCTGGTGGCAAAAGGAAAGGGCGTGACGATTTTATCGGACCTGGTTTATCGCCCATGGTCGCTTGAAGGTTTGCGCGTTATGCGCCGCAGTATTGCGGATAGCACCACGTATATGGATGTCGGGGCGGTGACGCTGAATCACTCGTCGATGACAGAGGCCGCCACGACAGTACTAAATTACTTGCGCAGGGCCATCACCCGGCAGGGTGATGAGAGTTGAAGGCGACAGGAGCGATATTCACTCCCGTCGCCATCCTGTATTACTTCGCTTCTTTTTTCCCCGCCAGATTTAACGTTGGCGTTTCGTCAAAGAAGTTCCACGGTTTGAGCAACGCATGAACCCATTCGGTTGGCATAATCGGCCACTCTTCAGCGCGGGCGACGTGGGTGGTGCCGGTGGTCATCCACACCACATCATCCTGATTATCCAGCGATTGGTTATCTTTAGTGTAAGCCCCTAAACCCGTATCGTGCGCCGAACGGTTAGGGTATTTGCCTTCCGGGTATCGTTCATCCGGGTTATAGCGTGTCACCCATAACTGTTTATCCATGAAGCTCAGACGGTGATAAATCCACTCGTCCGGGGCGAATTTCGCGCCAGTTGCCACGGGATGCGTACCGCCTGCATACGGAATGATTTGATACGAAACGGGGTTGCCCATTTTGTTCTCTTTGCTGGTATTACTGAGTAAACGAATGGTGCCGGGGTCAAACTTCTGCGCAGCTTCCTGCTCGGTAGCAATATCGTGCTGATTAATTTGCAGGGTACTGGTGCGCGGGCCGCCCGCCGTATTTGGTTTCACTTCCGGGTCAAGTGCGACGAGCTTGTTGCTCTCGCCATCGACGTCCATATCAAGGCGGAAGTTATAGATGTGCTGATGGGTGGTGCCGACAATATTATGGTCGATCAGCGTGCCATATTTGGTGTCGTCTTTGGCGGTATCGTCGTGCATGGTTTTGGCTTTCACGCCTTTTACCGCTTCAATACCCGTCGCGCCCGCGTCAATGCCGATGGTGCCATTCTGATGGAATACCCAGTCGAAAATGTAATCGTAGTTACCGACTGTGCTAATCCAGCGCACCACTAATTCCCGGCGCTCGGTGCTGATATTCGGTTGACCCATTTCCTGGTGTTTATATTCAGGCCCGGCGTAGCGTTCAAAAATCGCCACAGCATGTGGAATCGTGGTCGGTTTACCGGTGTAATCGGCAATCGTTTCATCAAGCAACACGGCGTTGCCCGGCGCGTCTTTTCCACGTGCAATGGGAGAGGTCAGCGTGCCCATGCCATAATCGCCTGCATCCAGATACGCCTTAAAATACCAGCCTACATCTGGGTCGCCATAAGGCACAATCATGCCGCCCAGCGAGCCTTCATACATGACTTTGCGTTTGGTGCCGTTGTCGTTATAGGTCACCGTTGACAGGATCGGCCCAACGCGCGAGTTCAGGCGCAGGTGGAAATCCCAGTTCTGCCAGTGAATAGTGTCGCCCGTGATGGTGTAGTTTTTGCCTTCCGGTTCGATGATTTCCAGCGGCTTAACAACCGGTGCAGTGCGGTCACGGCCATCAAAGGGACGCGGGTTCATCGGCACAGGAATAACCTGGCCTTCTTCGATTTTGATAATTTTCTTCTGCTCAAGATCGACCACCGCCACCAGGTTTTCGATAGGGTGCGCCCAATAGTTACCATCGCCAACGTCGAGATAACTCACGACTTTCAGCAATCGCTGGTTTTGCTCCAGCCCGTCTTTCCCATCGAAATATCCCACGGTCAGCGGGGTAGTCATCACCTTGCTCGGATCGTTTACGCCGTGTTTTTTCAGCGCCTCAGCATATTCTTTGCTGCCATTAATAATTGACTGCACGCTGGCGAAATCATCAAGCAGGACCATGCCATGCGCACCTTCAATCGGCTTCCAGGACACGACTTTCCCGGCGCTTAAATCCACCACGCCTTCAACAATATGAATCCCATCAAGCATAATCACGTCGGCCATGCGCGGAGCCGTCACCGCCTGGCCGCTCAACACAAACTGCCAGACCTGATCCTTCGGCGGTTCATGGAGTGATATTTCGGTAAAGCGGATCCCGGTTTTATATTCAGGTGCGGCCTGAATTACTTTGACCACCTGATTTATTTCATTCGCCGTCAGGGAATTAAGCGGATGCGGTTTTTTCTCGACCGCGAAAGTTTGATCAAGGCCAGACTGGAAAACTTCGTTAATAAAATCTTCCGAGATATAAGCGGTTTTATTTTTAAAGATGACCGGCACCAGTAATTGCAAAGTCTTGCCATTCACCATGGCCGATTTTGTATTGGGTTTTACCTTCACAAACGCACCGTCTTTAACGATGGTGAACATTTGCGCGTAGTCATCCCATTGCACATCAGCGCCAAATTCAGCCAATGTTTTTTCCATCGGAACCATATGCGCTTCGCCGCCGTGAGCGGAAGCGTTAGAAGAAATCAGGAGTGCAATGGCTAAAGCCAGGGCTTTCTTTCCGGTTGTTAAATTCATGAAATTCTCACTCCTGGAGGATGTCGATTATTGTTGTGGGGTGGATAAATAAGCATGAATTCAACATAACAATTTCCTGAGCCGGATATATTGTGCTGCTTGCCAGGTGTTTTGTTGGTTTTGCCAAAATAACGGTGGATGACGCTTACGCTTATCCACCTACAACGATCATCGGACAAAAATGGGCTAATTGTTTCGCGCAACCAACGTCAAAATGGAATACAACGCCACTGACTGGTTGTCCTGATTTAGCACTTCTACCGCCCATTCCACGACTCCGACCGGTTTATCCTCCGCCGTTTTTTGCGGCTTGGCGGTTTTGCGTTTACATGTCAGGCGCACCTGGATGGTATCGCCGATTTTTACCGGTTCGATAAAGCGCAGGTTTTCCATACCGTAGTTGGCGATGACTGGCCCTACACCGGGGTCGACGAACAGCCCGGCCGCGGCAGAAACCACAAAGTAACCGTGGGCCACGCGCTCGCCAAAGAACGACTCTGCCGCGCCGATTTTGTCGACATGCGCGTAGAAATGGTCGCCGCTGAGGTTGGCGAAATTGACAATATCGGCTTCGGTAATGGTGCGGCGGGCGGTCAGCAAACTCTCGCCAATGACCAGCTCTTCAAAATGTTTACGAAAAGGATGAATCGGATCTTCTTTGACTGCCGCGCCATAGCTCCACTGTTTGCTCACTGCGGCCAGCATAGAAGGGCTGCCCTGAATTGCGGTACGCTGCATGTAATGTTTTACCGCCCGCAGGCCGCCTAACTCTTCACCGCCACCCGCGCGACCTGGCCCGCCGTGCACCAGCATCGGCAGCGGAGAACCGTGTCCGGTAGATTCCACGGACGACTCCTGATTCAGCACCTGAATACGCCCGTGAGCACGCGCCGCACCGAGAATAAACTGGCGGGCAATGTCACCATCCGCCGTCACCAACGTTCCGGCAAGGCTACCCTGGCCTGCACGCGCCAGCGCCATCGCATGTTCGCCATCGTGATAAGGCATGACAGTGGCGACCGGACCGAAGGCTTCGAGTTCATGTACGGCGGGTGTTTCATCAGGTTGCTGGCATAACAATAACGTCGGCGGGAAGAATGCCCCAGCGCGTGTGGTATCGGCTTTTCCACCTACAACCACCAGGCAGCCAGCCGCAATCAGCTGATCCACTTTGTTTTGCACATCATCACGCTGCTCGAGACTGACCAACGCGCCCATTTTCACGCCTTCCTGCGCCGGATCGCCGGGCTGGATCTTTTCAAGTTTTGCCTTCAGCGCCTGAGTCACATTCTCCAACTGCGCCTGTGGAACGATAATCCGGCGGATAGCGGTACACTTTTGTCCGGCTTTCGCCGTCATTTCGCGAACAATTTCACGAATGAACAGCGCAAATTCAGGCTGTTCTGGCGTGACATCTTCCCCCAGCACGCAGCAATTCAGTGAATCCGCTTCCATGGTGAAGGGGACTGAGCGACCGATAATATTTGGGTGACAACGTAACTTCTGGCCGGTCTGTGCGGAACCTGTAAACGTCACCACGTCCTGCTCGTCGAGCAAATCAAACAGGTTACCCACGCCGCCGCTAATCAGGCTGATCGCACCTTCCGGCACCAACCCGGAATCGACAATAGATTTCACCATCGCGTGAGTTAACTGAGCGCTGGCTGTACCTGGTTTTATCATCGCAGGCATTCCCGCAAGCCAGGTCGGCGCCAGTTTTTCTAACATGCCCCAGCACGGGAAGTTGAAGGCGTTGATATGCAGTGCCACGCCGGATTTTGACGTCAGCACATGGCGGGCGGCAAAACCGCCTTGTTTCGACAGCGGGATCATTTCGTCTTCAGGCCACAACACGTCGTCCGGTAATTCGCGGTTCCCCATTCCGGCATAGGCGAACAGCGTGCCAATTCCGCCTTCGATATCCACCCAACTGTCAGCGCGTGTCGCACCCGTCTGGTAAGAAACCTCGTAAAACGACTCTTTGTTTGCCAGCAGATGTTTCGCCACTGCTTTGAGCAGGGCGGCGCGCTGCACGAAGGTCATGGCGCGTAAAGCTTTGCCGCCGTTGTCGATGGCATAACGACGAGCCTGCGCCATATCCAGTCCTTCGCTCGTCACCTGGTACAACGCTTCGCCGCTAATTGCATGATTTATCGTGCGTTCTTTGCCATGGCCCATCAGCCATTGGCCCGAAAGATAACTGGTTAACTGCTGCATCTCACACCTCATTAAGTATTACGTTTAATGCAATCAATGTTTGATTTGTGAATCATAAAAATCAAGCTGTAATTTAATAATTTGTTAACAATGTGATTGGGTGTGGTTTTGATGATTTTCATATGAGCATGTTTAATAACGTTTTATGAAAATATATCGTGATAACGCTCACAAAGCGTACGTGTTATTTTTGCTGTTTTAGTTAACTTATCTGTAACTTTTAATCATTAAGTGATTCACATAAAAATGTTTTGTGAATCTAAATTGAATCATAAAAGGTGATGACGTGACTGAACAACACCGCTTTGATGAGCGAATCGCGCAGGAAATTGCGATTGAAGCGCAGGACTGGATGCCGGACGAATACCGTAAAACGTTGATTCGTCAGATTGGGCAACATGCGCATTCCGAGATTGTGGGCATGTTGCCGGAGGGCAACTGGTTGACGCGTGCACCGAGCCTGAAACGTAAAGCGATTTTGCTGGCGAAGGTGCAGGACGAAGCCGGGCACGGGCTTTATCTGTATAGCGCGGCGGAAACGCTGGGTTGTGCGCGGGAAGACATCTACCAAAAGATGCTCGACGGCAAAATGAAATATTCCTCGATCTTCAATTATCCCACGCTGAACTGGGCTGATATTGGCGTGATTGGCTGGCTGGTTGATGGCGCGGCAATTGTTAACCAGGTCGCGCTGTGCCGCACCTCTTACGGCCCGTATGCCAGAGCGATGGTGAAAATCTGTAAGGAAGAGAGTTTCCACCAACGTCAGGGGTTTGAAGCCTGCATGGTTCTGGCACAGGGAAGCGATGAACAGCGCCAGATGTTGCAGGACGCAATCAACCGTTTCTGGTGGCCAGCACTAATGATGTTTGGTCCCAACGACGACAACTCGCCGAACAGCGCCCAAAGCCTGGCCTGGAAAATCAAACGTTTTGGCAATGACGAACTGCGTCAGCGCTTTGTCGATAACACCGTGCCGCAGGTGGAAATGCTCGGCATGACGGTTCCGGATAACGATCTGCGTTTCAACGAAGCCACCGGTCATTACGAGTTCGGTGAAATCGACTGGGAAGAATTTAACGAAGTGATCGCCGGTCGTGGACTGTGTAACGAAGAGCGCCTGGCCGCCAAGCGCAAAGCCTGGGAAGAGGGGGCATGGGTTCGTGAAGCCGCTCTCGCTTATGCCAGCAAAAGTATCGCATAACGTTTTGATTTTAGGTCGGATAAGCGCAGCGTCATCCGACATTTACGCCCGATTTAAAGGAAAACACATGAGCAACGTTCACTGGCCGTTATACGAAGTATTTATCCGCAGTAAACAAGGGCTTTCGCATCGTCACGTGGGCAGCCTACACGCCGCCGACGAACAAATGGCGCTGGAAAACGCGCGGGATGCTTACACCCGTCGCTCCGAGGGCTGTTCGATTTGGGTGGTGAAAGCGAGCGAAATTATTGCCTCACAGCCAGAAGAACGGGGTGCGTTTTTCGACCCGGCGGAAACCAAAATTTATCGCCATCCCACGTTCTACACCTTGCCTGATGGCATCGAGCACATGTGAGGCGCGACATGACTTATTCCCCGTTAACCACATACACACTGCGTCTTGGCGATACTTGTCTGGTTCTGGCCCAGCGTTTAACCGGCTGGTGTGGACACGCGCCAGAGCTGGAAATTGACCTCGCGCTGGCAAACATTGGCCTGGATTTACTCGGCCAGGCACGCAATTTCCTGAGTTACGCGGCAGAACTTCAGGGCGAGCAGCTTGATGAAGACAAACTGGCTTTTGGCCGTGATGAACGCCAGTACCACAATTTGTTGTTAGCTGAACAACCAAACGGTGATTTTGCCGACACGCTAATGCGCCAGTATTTGCTGGATGCCTGGCATGTCGAACTGTTTGAGCGTCTTGCCCAAAGCCGCGACCCGCAACTGGCCGCGATCGCTGCAAAAGCCATTAAAGAGGTGCGCTACCACCTGCGTTTCAGCCGTGGCTGGCTGGTTCGCCTGGGCAACGGTACAGAATTCTCGCAGCAGAAAATGCAGCAGTCCCTGAACAAACTGTGGCGTTTTAGCGGCGAAATGTTCCATGCCGACGAGCTGGAAATCAATCTGGCAGAACAGGGCATTGCGGTTGACCCGCGTAGCCTGCGAGCAGCCTGGGAAGCGCAAGTATTTGGCGCTCTGAATGATGCCTCGCTGGTCAAACCGCAGGAGACGCAATACCGCAGCGGCGGCAAGCAAGGGCTGCACACCGAGCACCTCGGCCCGCTCCTGGCAGAAATGCAGTATTTGCAACGCGCTTATCCTAATCAGCAGTGGTAGCGAGGAGAAGATGCAAACTCTCGACGTGGTTGAACCGGCGCAGGTGCGCGAAGTGTGGCGCATTCTCGGGCAAATCAGTGACCCGGAAATCCCGGTCCTGACCATCACCGATTTGGGGATGGTGCGCAGCGTGCGCCATCGCGAAGACGGCTGGCACATCGGATTTACGCCAACCTATTCCGGCTGCCCGGCGACTGATTTTCTGCTGAAGGCGATTCGCGAGGCGATGGAAGCGGCCCGGCATACCCCGGTGCATATCGAACAGATGTTGCATCCCGCCTGGACCACCGACTGGATGACACCAGGCGCGAAAACACGTTTGCGTGAATACGGCATCAGCCCGCCGCAGGGGCATGCCTGCCATGCCGATTTAGACCGCGAAGTGAGTTGCCCACGCTGCGGAAGTTTGCAGACCTCACTGATTAGCGAATTCGGTTCCACAGCCTGCAAAGCGTTATACCGCTGCGATAGCTGCCGCGAACCCTTTGATTACTTTAAATGTATTTGAGGTTGCCATGACGACGTTTCATTCGCTAAAGGTGGCGCGCATTGAGCAGGAAACTCCTGAAGCGGTTGCCATCACTTTTGAAGTGCCCGCAGATTTGCAGATCCATTACGCCTTCAAACCCGGCCAGCATTTGACCCTGAAAACTCGCCTTGGAGGCGAAGAACTGCGCCGCTGTTATTCCATTTGCCGGGCTGAAAAACCGGGTGAAATTTGTGTCGCGGTGAAGGCCATCGACGGCGGGCGTTTTTCGCAATATGCCGTGACCGATTTAATTGCCGGAATGGCAATGGATGTGATGATCCCGCAGGGGACATTTGGCTACCAGCCGCAGCCTGAAATATCTGGCAACTATCTGGCGCTGGCCGTCGGTTCCGGCATTACGCCAATGTTAGCCATCGTCAGCGCCACACTGGCAACTGAATCAAACAGCCGCGTGACGCTGGTTTATGGCAATCGCAGCAGCCGCAGCATGATGTTCCGCCAGGCGCTGGCCGACTTAAAAGACCGTTATCCGCAGCGCCTGCAACTGATCTATCTGTTCAGCCAGGAAGTGCAGGAAAGCGAGTTACTGAGCGGACGACTGGATGGGGCGAAGATCAAAGCGCTGGGCGACAATTTGCTCAGCCTAAAAGGCTTTGACCGCACCTTTATCTGCGGCCCGCAAGGCATGATGCAGGAAGCTGAGACGGCGCTGCTGGAAATGGGTGTCGCGCAGCAAAACATCTTCATTGAGCACTTCAACACCCCAGGCACCGTACCAAGCCTGCGCCGCCGCGAACAAGCGGCAGGCAAAGTGGTGACGCTGCGCCAGGACGGGCGCGACCGCCGCATCACCCTGGATTCTCACGACGAAAGCATTCTGGATGCCGCATTGCGCCAGGGCGCGGATTTGCCTTACGCCTGCAAAGGCGGCGTTTGCGCAACGTGCCGCTGCAAAGTGGTGCGCGGCGAAGTGGAAATGGGCGTCAATTACAGTCTCGAGCCGGACCAACTGGCGGCGGGTTATATCCTGAGTTGCCAGGCGTTGCCCAAAGGCGATGACGTGGTGCTCGACTTTGACGCGCAGGGGTTGTGATGAGCGAATTGCTGATTAGCCAGAACGAACGCGTCCTCACGCTGACGCTTAACCGCCCGCAGGCTCGAAACGCGCTGAACAACGCGCTGCTTGAGCAAATCGCGCAGGCGCTGGAAGTGGCGCAGCAAGATGAAACACTTGGTGCGGTAGTCATCACTGGTAACGAGCGTTTTTTTGCCGCCGGAGCCGATCTCAAAGAAATGGCGAGCCGCGATATGCCCGCCACGCTAAACGACCCACGTCCGCAACTTTGGGCGCGAATCGAACGCTTTAACAAACCGTTGCTGGCGGCGGTCAACGGCTATGCGCTCGGTGCGGGCTGCGAGCTGGCTATGTTGAGTGACATCGTTCTGGCGGGCGATAACGCCCGTTTCGGGCTGCCGGAGATCACGCTCGGAATCATGCCCGGAGCAGGCGGCACGCAGCGCCTGATTCGCAGCGTGGGTAAAGCGCTGGCCTACAAAATGGTGCTAACCGGCGAGGCCATTACGGCTGAACAAGCGCAGCAGGCCGGATTAGTTGCCGACGTTCACCCCTGCGCGCTGACGCTGGAATACGCCCAGAACTTAGCCGCCCGCATCGCCCAACACGCTCCTCTGGCGTTGCAGGCAGCAAAAACTGCACTGCGACAGGCGCACGAACTCTCTCTGACCCACGGATTACAACAGGAGCGACAGCTTTTTACGCTGCTTGCTGCTACTGAAGACCGCCAGGAAGGCATCAATGCTTTCCTCGAAAAACGCCCCGCAGCGTTCAAAGGACGATAACTATGACTTTTATTGTGAGTGAAGTGCAAAACGGCGTAATGACGCTGACTCTAAATCGCCCGGAACGCCTGAACAGTTTTAACGATGAAATGCACCGTGAGCTTGCGCAAGTACTAACCCTGGCCGAGCGCGATGACACCATTCGTTGCCTGTTAATAACCGGCGCGGGAAGGGCATTTTGCGCGGGGCAGGATTTGAACGACCGCAATGTTGATCCGTCCGGGGAAGCGCCAGATTTGGGCGCATCGGTAGAAAACTTCTATAACCCGCTGGTAAAACGCCTGGCCGCATTACCAAAACCGGTCATTGCGGCGGTAAACGGCGTGGCCGCAGGGGCTGGCGCGACACTGGCATTAGGTTGCGACATCGTGATTGCTGCCCGATCAGTAAATTTCATTATGTCTTTCAGCAGATTAGGCCTGATTCCCGATTGCGGCGGCACCTGGTATTTACCACGCCTTGCCGGGCGCGCACGAGCGATGGGGATGGCTCTGATGGGTGACAAACTCAGTGCGGAACAGGCGCAACAGTGGGGAATGATCTGGCAAGTTGTTGATGACGAAGCGTTGAGTGATACCGCTCGCCAGCTTGCCAACCATTTTGCCAGCCAGCCAACATTTGGCCTCGGCCTGGTGAAAAAAGCGCTGCTGGCCTCTGAAACCCACACGCTTGAAGAACAGCTCGATATCGAGCGTGATTATCAGCGACTTGCGGGGCGCAGCGAAGATTATCGCGAAGGGGTATCGGCATTTCTGGCAAAGCGTCCACCCGTGTTTAAGGGGAAATGATAATGCTGACGCCACAATCAGTTATCGCCGTGATTGGCAGCGGAACCATGGGTGCAGGCATTGCGCAGGTTGCCGCGCAGGCCGGACATCCGGTCAAAATTTATGACATTCAGCATGGAGCTGCTTCACGTGCAATCGACAATATTGCGACCGTACTAAGCGCCAGGATGGCGAAAGGCAAACTTTCTGAAAGTGACAAAAATGCCACCGTCAGTCGATTACACGCCGCAAACAGCCTGAATGACCTGGCCGATGCAGCCCTGGTGATTGAAGCCGCCGCCGAGCAAATCGACATCAAACAGGCGATTTTCCGCGATCTTGCTGCGGTCTGTTCCGCGCAGACAATTTTCGCCAGCAACACCTCATCAATTTCGATTACAGCCATTGCCAGCGGCGTTGAGCATCCGCAACGCGTAGCCGGAATGCATTTTTTTAACCCGGCTCCGGTGATGAAACTGGTGGAAGTGGTGAGCGGCCTGGAAACCGCGCCAGCCGTGCTGGAGAGTTTAATCACGCTGGCGTTGCGTTGGGGGAAACAGCCGGTACGTTGCCATTCAACGCCAGGGTTTATCGTCAACCGTGTGGCGCGTCCTTTTTATTCGGAAGCGTGGCGGGCACTGGAAGAAAATATTGCCCCTGCGGGTGTGATTGATGCGGCGCTGCGTGACTGCGGCGGCTTCCCGATGGGACCGCTAGCGCTGACCGATTTGATTGGTCAGGACGTGAATTTTGCCGTTACGTGCTCCGTGTTTAACGGCTTCTGGCAGGAGCGACGTTTTCTGCCCTCGCTGATTCAACAAGAGCTGGTACTCGGTAAGCGACTGGGTAAGAAAACCGGGCAGGGAGTGTATCGCTGGCCGCTCAACGAAGCGCTGCCGTATCTGCCCGCCGAGCCAGCTACAGCCGGGGCTAAAAAGATTTATTGCCACGGGCGTGCTGCCTGGCTGAATAATCACTCGACAAGTGACAGCGTCACTGAATCTTCACTGGAACTCGACGATGTCTGGGTGCAGGTGACGCAGGGCGAAACAGCAACGCAGCTGGCAAAACGCCTGCAACGCCCGGTAGTGCTGCTGGATTTGGTGAATGACTGGCAGCGCTCGCCCTTGGTTGTGCTGGCTGCGGCAGCGAATAACCGCCCGGAAGATACCGCCAAAGTGATTCACTTCTTCCAGCAACAGGGCAAACAGGTGCTGATGATCAACGACTACCCTGGCATGTTGGTGTGGCGCACGGTGGCTATGTTGGCAAACGAAGCGACAGACGCGGCTCAGAAAGGCGTCGCCAGCGAGCAAGACATTGATACCGCGATGCGCCTGGGCGTGAATTATCCGCATGGCCCGCTGGCGTGGGGGGCAGAACTTGGCTGGCAGCATGTGTTGCGCCTGCTGGAAAACCTGCAACAACATTACGGCGAAGAGCGTTATCGCCCCACGTCCTTACTGCGCCAACGCACGCTGCTGGAGACGCAACATGAGCATTAATGCATGGGCTAACGCCCGGGAAATGTACGCCCGCGATAACTGCGCACAGCAGATGGGCATTGAATTCCAGGAGATGGGCGAAGGTTTTGCGCGCCTGACGATGACCATTACCGAAGCGATGCTCAACGGCCATCAAACCTGCCACGGTGGGCAGCTTTTTACGCTGGCGGATACCGCCTTTGCCTACGCCTGCAACAGTCAGGGGCTGGCGGCAGTGGCATCCGGTTGCAGCATTGATTTTGTCAGACCGGGTATGGCGGGAGATACGTTAACGGCGATTGCCCAGGTGCGCACTCAGGGGCGACAAACCGGCGTTTATGACATTGAAATCATTAACCAACAAGAGAAAACGGTGGCGCTGTTTCGCGGGCGTTCACATCGCATCGGCACAACAGTACCTGGAGCCAAACTATGAATGACGCATTTATCTGTGACGGCGTGCGCACCCCGATTGGCCGCTATGGTGGAGCACTTTCATCAGTGCGTGCCGATGATTTAGCGGCCATCCCGCTTAAAGCGCTGATGGCGCGTTATCCGAATCTTGACTGGAGCGCGGTCGACGATGTGATTCTCGGCTGTGCGAACCAGGCGGGCGAAGACAACCGCAACGTGGCACGTATGGCGACGCTGCTTGCCGGGTTGCCGCAGTCACTTTCTGGCACCACCATCAACCGTTTGTGCGGCTCCGGCCTTGATGCGTTGGGCATGGCGGCAAGGGCGATAAAAGCGGGCGATGCCGAACTGATGATTGCCGGTGGCGTGGAGTCGATGTCGCGTGCACCGTTTGTTATGGGCAAGGCCAACACGCCATTTCAGCGCCAGGCAGAGATGTTCGATACCACGATTGGCTGGCGTTTTGTGAACCCGCTCATGGCTGAACACTTTGGTACTGACAGCATGCCCGAAACAGCAGAGAATGTAGCGCAGTTGTTAAATATAAGCCGTGAAGATCAGGATGCTTTCGCCTGGCGGAGCCAGCAACGGGCGCAGCAGGCTTTCGATAATGGTGTTCTGGCGCAGGAAATCGTCCCGGTGGTGTTGAAAGTTAAGAAAGGTGTAGTGACGGAAATTCGCGAAGACGAACATCCACGCCCTGAAACAACTTTGCAACAACTCCACGCGCTAAAAGCGCCATTTCGCCAAAACGGCGTGATCACTGCCGGAAACGCTTCCGGTGTGAACGACGGCGCTGCCGCGCTGATTATTGCCAGTGCCGCCGCCGCTCAGCGCCACGGTTTAACGCCAAAGTCACGCATTGTGGCGATGGCCACGGCGGGTGTGGAACCCCGTCTGATGGGCCTTGGCCCAGTGCCCGCGACGCGCAAAGTGCTGGAACTGGCGGGGCTGTCAATCACTGATATGGACGTTATCGAACTGAATGAAGCTTTTGCCGCACAGGCGTTGGGGGTTTTACGACAATTGGGACTTCCTGACGACGCCCCACATGTTAATCCCAACGGCGGCGCAATTGCGTTAGGCCATCCATTAGGCATGAGTGGAACCCGACTGGCGCTGGCCGCCAGCCACGAACTTCATCGCCGCAAAGGGCGTTACGCTCTGTGTACGATGTGTATCGGTGTTGGTCAGGGCATTGCCCTGATCCTTGAGCGTGTGAGCTAATCAACCCTGCGAGTACCCTATAATGATAACCTCTACTACAAAGCTGGAACCGATTGAAACCGCGTCAGTTGATGAGCTGCAAGCCCTGCAAACGCAGCGAATGAAATGGACGCTGAATCACGCCTACAACAATGTGCCGATGTACAAACGCAAGTTTGATGCGGTCGGCGTGCATCCTGATGATTTTAAAGAGCTGAAGGATATTCGTCTCTTTCCTTGCACCACCAAGCAAGACCTGCGCGACAACTATCCGTTTGACACTTTTGCGGTGCCAATGGAGCAGATCGTGCGTATTCATGCGTCGTCCGGCACGACCGGCAAACCAACGGTGGTGGGTTATACCCAAAAAGACATTGATACCTGGGCGGATATTGTGGCTCGCTCTTTGCGTGCTGCGGGCGGTACGCCTAAAGATAAAATTCACGTCGCCTATGGTTACGGGCTGTTTACCGGCGGCTTAGGTGCGCACTACGGTGCAGAACGCCTGGGTGCCACGGTGATCCCGATGTCCGGCGGCCAAACAGAAAAACAGGCACAGCTTATCCGTGATTTCCGCCCAGATATGATTATGGTGACGCCATCATGGTGCCTGAATTTGATTGAAGAACTGGAACGTCAGATGGGTGGCGATGCTCGCGATTGCTCGCTGCGCGTGGGGGTGTTTGGTGCGGAACCGTGGACTCACGCCATGCGCCGTGAAATCGAACGCCGCCTGGGCATTACCGCGCTGGATATTTATGGCCTGTCAGAAGTGATGGGGCCGGGTGTGGCGATGGAATGCCTGGAAACCACCGATGGCCCAACGATTTGGGAAGACCATTTCTACCCGGAAATTGTTAATCCTATCAGCGGCACACCGCTGGAAGATGGCGAGCAGGGCGAATTACTGTTTACCACGTTGACCAAAGAAGCGCTGCCGGTGATTCGCTACCGCACCCGCGATTTAACGCGTTTGCTGCCAGGAACCGCGCGTACCATGCGCCGCATGGATCGTATCACTGGCCGTTCAGATGACATGTTGATTATCCGTGGTGTGAATGTGTTCCCGTCGCAACTCGAAGAAGAGATTGTGAAATTCGAACATCTGGCCCCGCATTATCAGCTGGAAGTGCATCGTGACGGGCATCTCGACACGCTTTCCGTCAAAGTGGAACTCAAAGAAAGCAGCCTGCATTTGAGCCATGAACAGCGTTGCTCCGTGTGTCACCAGTTGCGCCACCGCATCAAATCAATGGTAGGGATTTCTACGGAAATCAGTATCGTGAATTGCGGCAGCCTCCCACGCTCGGAAGGGAAAGCGATTCGCGTGAGTGATTTGCGCCAGGCGGCAAATCAGTAACAACTTGCCGCATCTATGTGCCTCACGCGGCATTGATGCGGGCTTCAAATGCACTGTCGACGATGATTTCAAAGTCGGTATACAGCGCTTTAGGTTTTACTTTGCGACCCGTTTTGATTAGCTCAACGAATCCGTGCCCATTTAGGGTTTGTAAGGTGACAGACAGATTACTGAGTTGGCGATTGGAAAGGGCCGCAAGTTCGGAGATGGTTTCGGGCTGATGTTTGGTCATGAGTCGCAAGAGTGCGATGTTTTCAGGATTCAATATTTGCCCGAGCGCGTTGATTGATACGAACCATATTTTCGGTTCATCCGCTTCCCGGTGATATTTCCCGGACGCAATAGCCAGCATATATTTTTGAACGAGTGCATTCGACATGATACCGATTCTTGCTTTCATCGTTTTCTCCTTGAATTGATGATCTCTTCACTACGTTTAAAAAAATCCTCCAACAGCTGTGCTGCTGTGGAAAATTCATAGAAATGCCCTTTATCTGATGCAGTCAGGTGAACGTGATCCCGAACGATACGACTACCAAACTTCCCTTTGCTGGCTGTTCTGATGCCATGCGCATTGTCATAACCAAAAATGCGAGTGTTGTACTTGTTATGTAAAGTTAACGAATAACGAACACCGTGTGGGCAAAGGGCGGAAGGGGCGACACGCCACGCTTGCGCTTTCCACCAATAACCCTCTTCCAACTGGACCGAGACACCGTGTAATTCGAGTAACCACTGCAAGCCAAAATCTTCTCTTTCCATTGAGCAAAATCCTTACTTATGATCGTATCATAATATTGGTTTGATTTTTATGCAATGGAAGAATGTAGGGAAATAAATAGCTGCACAATGCTGGGGACAAAAACCGTGGAAACCGCTCGCAAAACGCAAATTTATTTAAGGTTTTGTCGCATGGTGTGATGCTAATCCGACCTACAAAAATTGTATTTCTCAGAATTGTGAATCACATTGTTAATGACATGATTTAAATCATCTTTATTGTGCTATGTTTTATATTGCTATCGACTTTAACCACGGATTTGGCGGGCCATGAGCAACAAACTGGAACAGTTTATTCAGCAGGCGGTGAGCGCAGTTCCTATTAGTGGAACGTCGCTGATTGTCTCATTGTACGGGGATGCGCTGGCGCATCGCGGCGGTGAAATCTGGCTTGGCAGTCTGGCGACGATGCTGGAATCACTGGGCTTTGGTGACCGTTTTGTACGAACATCGCTGTTCAGACTCAATAAAGAGGGCTGGCTCGATGTGGAGCGCGTTGGACGGCGCAGCTTTTATCGCCTGACCGAAATGGGGCAGCGTATGACTCGCCGGGCAGAAGCCAAAATTTACCGTGCCGGGCAACCGGAATGGGACGGTAAATGGCTGCTGTTGCTTTCAGAAGGGCTGGAGAAAAACACGCTACAACAAGTGAAGAAACAGCTTATCTGGCAAGGGTTTGGCACGCTTGCGCCGAGCCTGATGGCATCGCCATCGCAAAATCTTGCTGATGTACAAAGCTTACTGCATGAGGCGGGCGTGTCGGACAACGTGATGTGTTTTGAAGCCTCTTCACCGCTTCAGGCTTCGAAAACGGCTCTTAAAGCGCGTGTCGAAGAGTGCTGGTTGCTGACGGACAAAAACGAACGCTATGGCGAGTTTATCAACTCGTTTCGTCCTTTGCTGCCGTTGCTGCGAGAGGCCAATGAAAGCGAGTTGACGCCGCTACGCTGCTTCCAGATTCAGCTTTTGCTTATTCACTTCTACCGCCGTGTGGTGCTGAAAGACCCCCTATTGCCTGATGAATTGCTGCCGCCGCACTGGCAAGGGCAAAGCGCCCGCCAGTTGTGCATTAATATCTATCAACGAGTTTGCGCAGGCGCGTTAGCGTTTGTCACTGAGCACGGTGAAACTTCAGTGGGCGATTTGCCGCAGCCGGGCAGCGGTTATTTCCAACGTTTTGGTGGACTCACGCTGAGTCCGTAAGGAGAGATTATGCCGATATATCAAATTGACGGGCTGACGCCTGTCGTCCCCGAAGATAGTTACGTGCACCCAACGGCGGTACTGATTGGCGATGTGGTGCTCGGTCATCGTGTTTATATCGGGCCAAATGCCAGCTTGCGCGGTGACTTTGGGCGCATCATCGTTAAAGATGGGGCGAACGTGCAGGATAACTGTGTGATGCACGGTTTCCCGGAACAGGACACGGTGGTTGAGGAAGACGGGCACATCGGCCACGGTGCGATTCTGCATGGCTGCTTAATTGGCAAGAATGCGCTGGTCGGAATGAATGCGGTGATTCTGGATGGCGCGAAAATCGGGGAGAACAGTATTGTCGGGGCCGCTGCGTTTGTGAAAGCCAGGGCTGAATTTGGTGCCAGGCAAATGATCCTCGGTAGCCCGGCGAAGTTTGTCCGTGAATTACGCCCCGATGAAATCGAATGGAAGAAAAAAGGCACGCGTGAGTATCAGGATTTAGTGATTCGCTGCCAGCAAACCATGCATCAGGTGGAGCCGCTGCGCGAAGTCGAAGCAGGTCGCAGTGAGAAAAACATGAGCAGTGTTTACCAACCAAAATTGCAGAAGTGAGTGGGCTGGGGGCAGACGGAGTAAAAATCCCTTTACTGCCAGCGCTTACGATATTCCCCCGGCGAAATACCAAAACGCAGCTTAAAGGCTGTAGAGAAGTGACTATGATCCGTAAACCCCCAGTGGTAGCCAATTCCTGCTAACTTTTCCGAGCTGTTCGCCGTGCGTAATGCCTGAGCGCAGAGATCCAGACGACGATTTTTGATGTACTGCGCGACGACCAGACCTTTGTCGGCAAACATGCGATACAGGCTGCGCACGGACATTCCTGCTTCGCTAGCGATCCACTCCGGGCGCAGGTCTTCAGACTGAATGTTGTTATCAATCAAACCCATCACCCGGTCTAATTGCTTTTCGCGTTTTGACGGCACCGCGTCACGCACCTGCAACACCGGGCGCAACAGGCAAATAATCGCTTCCAGTGCCGCCTCACTTTCACCGACGTTAAGCGTTGGGTTCTTCATGCTTTCATGCAGCAGACGCTGGCTCATTTTCACCACCGGCATCCCGGCATCTAAGCGTTGCGCGCATGGGATAACGCCGGTGCGCAGGTTTTGCTCAAGCAAATGGCGCGGCACCAGAAGGGAAATTTGTCTCGCGGTTTGCGAATAGGTAAAGCGGCTGGGACGTGAGGCATCAATCAGGGTGATATCACCCCGGCGCATCAACGCCTGGCTATCGCCTTGTTCCATGACGGCTTCGCCATCAAGCTGAAATACCGTGTAAAACCAGGCGTCGTTGCCACCGTCGATTTCACGTTGAGTGCGGAGCAAGCGGGCATGGGCAATGTTGACCATGCTGAGTTTCATGGCGTTGGCGTGGTATTCCTGCAAGCTGCCATGGAAACCTTCGGCCAAAAATTGCCCGGAGAATTGGCCGCAAGCTCGGTTGATATTTCCAAGCCAGCGATCAAAACGTTCGTTAGTTTGCGATTCTGCCATTGCTTACCTCACCAACTGCTTAAGTGTTAATTCATTGTTACAGCTTGCGCGATACGGGAGAAGAGATTCGCGTCTGGTATAGGAATTCACTATAGATAATTCCCGCGTCAAAACGGCGAGCTTTGTCGCCAAATGCGTGTGCTGTCACAGGGAACAAAGCAATTGTCAGGCAGAGAAAAACCTTTTCTGCGGCGTGACTCTAGACTTCTGGCAGGGCTTTTCGCCATGACGATAATAAGGAGAAACTATGTCTGCAAATACAGTTGCTGTTCTCGAGTCGGTTCAACGCTTTCTGGCACGCCACCATGGGTTGTACATCAAGGGAAGCTGGCAGCCTTCAGCGTCGTCAACGCGCCTGAGCGTGTTTAACCCGGCGGATGGACTGCAAATATCCAGCAGTGCAGATGCCAACGAAGCTGATGTCGATAAAGCCGTCGCGTCAGCCTGGCGGGCATTTACCAGCGGAGTATGGGCCAATATGTTGCCTGCCGGCCGTGAGAAAATTCTGCTGAAGTTTGCCGATCTCGTTGAGCAAAACAGCGAAGAACTGGCGCAGCTTGAAACACTGGAGCAAGGCAAATCGATTAACATTTCTCGGGCGTTTGAAGTTGGCTGCGCGCTGAACTGGATGCGTTATACCGCGGGGCTTACCACCAAAATCAGCGGTCGCACGCTTGACGTGTCGATTCCAATGCCGGAAGGGGCGCGTTATCAGGCGTGGACGCGCAAAGAGCCGGTCGGCGTGGTGGCGGGCATTGTGCCGTGGAATTTCCCGCTGCTGATTGGCATGTGGAAAGTGATGCCCGCGCTGGCGGCGGGGTGTTCGATTGTGGTGAAACCCTCGGAAACGACACCGCTCACGCTGTTACGGGTGGCGGAATTAGCCAGTGAAGCGGGTGTACCAGATGGAGTGTTTAACGTTGTTACCGGGAGCGGTGCGGTCTGCGGGCGGGCGCTCACGGAACATCCTATGGTCGCTAAAGTGAGTTTTACGGGATCGACGGCTACCGGGAAAGGTATTGCGCGTGCCGCGGCAGATCGTTTAACGCGTGTTACGCTCGAGTTGGGCGGTAAAAACCCGGCCATTGTTCTCAAAGATGCCGACCCGGCGATGGTAATTGAAGGCCTGATGGCGGGAAGTTTCCTGAATCAGGGGCAGGTTTGTGCGGCAAGTTCACGTATTTATATTGAGTCACCGCTGTTTGATTCTCTGGTGAGCGGCTTTGAACAGGCGGTGAAATCCCTGTCTGTGGGCGCGGGAATGGATACCAACACGCATATCAATCCGCTGGTTTCACGCACACACCAGCAAAAAGTCGCCAGTTATCTGGATGATGCGCAACGAAATCATGCCGAGCTGATTACTGGCAATAACGGGCCAACCGGTGAGGGATATTACGTGACGCCAACGCTTGTGGTGAACCCGGCGGCGGAGCTACGTCTTAATCATGAAGAGGTGTTTGGCCCGGTCGTCAATCTGGTACGGGTCAAAGACGCAGAGGAGGCGCTCCGCCTTGCCAATGACACGGAGTATGGTCTGACGGCCAGTCTGTGGACCCGCGACCTACAGGCGGCGATGAGTTACACCTCGCGCATTCAGGCTGGCACCGTTTGGGTGAACAGCCACACATTGATTGACGCCAATATGCCATTTGGTGGGATGAAACAATCGGGTTCCGGTAGAGATTTTGGCCCGGATTGGCTGGACGCTTACACCGAAACAAAATCAATTTGTGTGCGCTATTAATTAATTACCCCGGGTCCTTCCGGGGTGAATTTATACCAGGCGTAATCTTAATGGTAGTGATGGTGATGCCATCCGTGGTGACGGCCACCATCGTGATATATACATCCTGAAAGACTCATAACAATTACTATACTGCTGATAATCAATGCAAATTTCTTCATGTGTTCATACCGCTTTTCACTGTGAATATTGCATTTGATTATCGGTCTATATAAATCCGGAACAACCAGAATAAACTCAAATTTCCGGCCTTCACATTTTCCTCAATATTGCTCAATTATTATCCTGGGCAATACCATCAATATATTCCTCTATATTAATGGTATTGCGTTAACCGTTATTCCAGCGATGTTTAATGTAACTGACCGCTTCCTGCGTTTGTGGTTGGTTGAGATAATTCTCGCGGAACAAAATTGTGCCGTTGATGTTGGGAAGAGACTCATTTAAATCGAGTTGTTTTTTCAGTTCAGGCACACCGCCATTGACCGTCCAGTCTGGTTCATTTTTTGATGACTCACCGACTTTATAAAACGCCACGCCAATATAAAGACGAGTGTTGGTCGGTTTCACCACATCAGCCCACCATTTTGCCAGCACATCATAACGCGCGGCTTTACGTGAGAAGGGCCAGTAGACCTGCGGGGCGATGTAATCCAGCAGCCCTTTTTGCACCCAAAGACGCGTATCGGCATAGGCTTCATCATAAGCCGCGGCACCAGAAGTTTCGGAACCGGCCGGATCGTGTGAGCGGTTGCGCCAGACGCCTGCGGGGCTTACCCCAAATTCGACGTTGGGATTTAACTGTTTGATAGTCCGGGAAACTTGTTCAATTAACAGCTGCGTATTGTGCCTGCGCCAGTCAGCTTTAGACGCGAAACCCTGACCATATTTCTGGAAAGTCTGGCTGTCATTGAGCGTCGCCCCTGGCGATTCAGTATAGAAATAGTCATCAAACTGAACACCATCAACAGGATAGCGCTTAACAACTTCAGCAACGACACTGGTTATCCAGTCCCTGGCTTCAGGGATCCCAGGGTCCACGACATAGCGATCGCTTGCCGTGCGAATCCAGTCGCGATGCAGCACAAATACGCTTGGCGGCTGGTTTGATAAAGTGTTGTTGAGTTCCGCGACGGTTGAGGCTTTGGTGTTCGTCGAAACACGATAAGGATTAAACCACGCATGGACTTTCATGCCGCGCTTGTGCGCTTCATCAAGCATAAATTGCAACGGATCGTAGCCGGGATCCTCGCCAATTTTGCCGGTTAATGTATCTGACCACGGCAAAATCTGTGATGGCCACAGCGCGGTGCCATCCGGTTTCACCTGGAAAAATACCGTGTTGACCCCGAGGGTTTTAAGCTTATCGAGCTTGTCGGTTAACGCTTTTTGTTGCTGGCTAATCCGGTTTGCAGGACTGGCATTCACGGAGGCGACAGGCGGCCAGTCAAGACGTGAAACGGTTGCCAGCCAGACGCCACGCATCGGTTCTTTATTAAGCTGAGATTTCCCCGGTAAGGGCTGTTTTGCTACCGGGGGAAAAGGCGTAACCAAAGACTGCGGCGGTTTCGATGAACAACCTGCAAGTAAAAGAGCAAACGCAACGAGCGTTCCTGTTCGTTTAACCGTTAACTTCATCGTATCCAGGCTCTTTTAAGGCGTTAATAATGCATGGCCTGCAAGATTATCAGTAAATATAGAGGGTGTCAGTATTCCTTAAACGCCAGTTCCAGGCGGGCGATCAGCGGCTTGAACAAGTAACTTAAGAAGGTTCGTTCCCCGGTTTTTATCGTTACGCTTGCGGGCATACCGGCTTTAATTTTGTAATCGCCAAGCAATTGTACGCCTTCTCGTGAAACCTGGACTTCTGCGAGGTAGTAGGGTTGTTGTGTGACTTCATCCATTAAACGGTCAGCCGAAATAGTCAGGACGCGAGCCGGAACCGACGGTAACAAAGCATGGTTGAGGGCAGGGAATAACACATCCACTATTAGTCCTGGCGCCATTTTATCAATCGCATGTACCGGGATTTTGGCATCTATTTGCAGAGGTTGCCCGGCGGCGACAATATCCATTAAATGTTCACCCGGCTGGATAATTCCGCCGACGGTACTGACTTTAACATCCAGAACAATGCCATTAATCGGCGAGCGGATCTCAGTGTTATCCAGTTCATGCCGTGTCGATACCAATTCATCTTCCAACATCGCGACTTCTTTTTGTTTATCCGATAACTCGGACTCCACTTCGCGCAGGTATTGATGACGTACTTGATAGGCTTTAATCTTTAGCTCGTTTTGCTGGGATTTTAGTTTGGCAATATTCAGAATATCTTCGGAAACACTACTGGATATTTCAGCTGCTTCACGTTCAAGCACCAGTAATTGTGCTTTTGGGTAATAGTTTTTTTCACTGAGCGCTCTGATGGCACCCAGTTCGCGGCTGATCAGTGTGAATTGGTGATCGCGGAATCCTTTTATTTTATTCAGGTTTTCGGTTTGCCCCACCAGGCCATCGAGTGTTTCCTGAATCATTGATAATTCGTCCTGGATGGTTTTCCGGCGCGTATCGAATAGCTTTTCCTGGAGATTTCTTGCATCTGCCAGGCGTTTATTATTGGCGAACTGTTTTGTCAGGCTCGCATCGAAAGCGATAGTTTCCAGACCATCTCTTTCCGCCAGCAAACGGTCTTCATTGCTTTTGGCTGAGATATATTGCGCGTTTAACGCACTGAAACGCATGTCGAGTTGCATTTTGTCCAGGCGCACTAATATCTGATTTTTTTGGACCGCATCTCCCTCTTTAATAAAGATGTCGGTCACTCGCCCACCGCTCAGGTGTTGAATTGTTTTGCGGTTGCTTGAAACGGTGACGGTGCCGTCAGCCACCACACCAGCGTCCAGCGGTGCCTGTACCGCCCACAATAAGAACCCTCCAACGCCTATGACTATCACAATAATCCCGCGCAGAATCGGGGGCCAAATTTGAGTATCCACGCTGCCGGAACCGTCTGTTTCAGGGTTATTTTTGTTCTTTTTCATTTTCTGTCAGGCCTCACGTTGCTGAACATTCGCCGCTGAAGCAGGAGTGGCTACCGGTTTTAATATGTTGGCTTGTCGCAAATTCGCGAAGACCTGATCGCGGGTGCCGAACTCCTGCACGGCCCCCTCGTTGAGAAGTAAGACTTTGTTGACCACGCCAAGCAGTGTTGGGCGGTGAGAGATAATGACGGTGGTTTGCCCTTGCGTGCGCAGCGTATTAATGGCCTTCACGAGGGCAAACTCACCGGCATCGTCGAGGTTGGCGTTGGGTTCATCGAGGACGATAAATGCCGGGTTGTTGTAAACCGCACGCGCAAGCCCAATACGCTGGCGCTGCCCGCCGGAGAGTTGATGCCCGCCCGCGCCCAGTGGCGTGTCGTAACCTTGTGGGAGGCGTAAAATCATGTCGTGTACGCCTGCCAGTACCGCGGCTTCGACGATAAGCGTGCTGTCATTGTTGGAAAAGCGGGAGATGTTTTGCGCGATGCTGCCATCAAATAATTCAACATCTTGCGGCAGATAGCCCATAGATGGGCCAAGCAGTTCTTTATCCCACTGGCAAATGTCCGCTCCGTCCAGGCGAACTTTTCCGGATAACGGTTTCCAGACCCCAACCAGAAGTTTGGCGAGCGAAGTTTTGCCGGAAGCCGATGGGCCGATGATGCCCAACACTTCGCCTTTTTCGAGTTGGAATGAAATATTACGCAGCAGCGGAGCATGCTGGCCGGGCGCTGCGGCAAAGACACTTTCAACGCTAATATTGCCCTTTGGCCGCGGCAGCGTAAGGACTTCTTTCGCCGCCGGATATTCTTTCAGCAGTGTGGATATCTGGTGCCACGCGCTACGAAACTGCACGAACTGTTTCCAGCTACCAATGATTTGCTCTACCGGATTCAACACTCGCCCAAGAATAATGGAGGCGGCAATCATTAACCCCGGAGTAATTTGCCCCCCGATCACCAGTAATGCCCCAGCCCCGAGTGCAACGGATTGCAGTAATACCCGCACAAAGCGGCTCAAACTGCTTAAATTCGCGGTTTTGTCGGCAATCTGGGTTTGGAGAATCAATACTTTGCTGTGCTGTTCCTGCCAGTTAAGTTTCAGGGTGGAGAGCATGCCCATGGCTTCAATCGTGTCGGAGTTTTGCAGTTGTTTATTGAGTTTTGTGGCGTTATTGATGGTTAACGCGTGGGCTTGCTGGATAGGGCGTTTGGTTGAGAATTCAGAAACCAGCGTCAGAATAAAGAGTATTAATATCCCGGCCAGAGAGAGGTATCCCAATAGCGGGTGGACAAGAAAGGCCATGAATAAATAGATTGGCGTCCAGGGGATATCCAGTAATGCAAATAAACTGCTGCCGGAAAGAAACTGGCGAATTTGATCCAGTTCTGCCAATGACTGCGCAGGGTTATTTTCGCCAGTGGCGACCTTGCGTTTAAAGGCGGCATTAAAGACTAGCTGGCTTAATTTAACATCCAGACGATTACCGAGTCTTATCATGACGCTGGAACGCGCGGATTCAATCATCGCAATCACGATGTAAATGCCGACAATCAATAACGTTAACATCAGTAAAGTGGTGGTGTTTTTGCTAACCAGAACTCGGTCATAGACCTGCAACATATAGATTGCCGGCGCCAGCATAAGCATATTAATCACACAACTAAAAAACAGCAGCATAATAAAGGTGGGTTTCGTTCCCTTTAATGCATCCTTCAGTTCTGTTGGCGTATGCTGGCGCGACATGGTATTCCCCTTACGCGATGAGTGAGTTATTGCCGTTGTTAGCGGCAAACGGTGTCGGTATTTCCAGTACAAAATCACCAATATTGACGGTGGTAGAGTTAACGCCGACTAAAGTAATGGTATCCGCGCCGATGGTAACGGTGGTGTTACCACCGCTGCCGCCAATCGCGACGTTGCTGGCGAAGGTACTCGACGTAATGCCCAGCAGACTCAAATCGAGGTAATCCTGTCCGCCTGTCGCATTGCTATCGAACCCGTTAATGCGGTCTTGCCCGAAGCTTGCGCTGAAGGCGAAGATGTCATTTCCGGTGCCGCCGTCCATGATGTCATTGCCTGCCTGACCATTGAGTCTGTCGTTGCCTGTGCCGCCGGAAAGGGTATCCACACCCGCGCCGCCGAAGAGAACGTCATCCCCAATCCCGCCTTGCAGATTATCAACACCATCGCCGCCATCGAGGGTGTCATTTCCAGATCCCCCCACCAGTTGGTCGTTTCCTCCCATGCCAGACAGCGTGTCGTTACCGTTGCCACCGGTCATAAGGTTGGCCGTCGCATTCCCGATGCCGACGAAATTGCCCTGGCCGGTGAAGACCAGTTGTTCCACGTTTTCGGTCATGGTGTAACTATTGAGGATGGTTTCGACGATTTCCGTCCCGCCATTAAGTGCCTCGACGACGATATCACCCGCGTTATCAACGATGTAGGTGTCATTGCCGTCACCGCCTGCCATGGTGTCGGCACCCTGGCCGCCATCGAGGTCGTCGTCGCCTGCATCACCTTGCAGAGTGTCGTTTCCTGTGCCGCCGGAAAGGGTGTCACTCCCGGTTCCGCCGACTAACAGGTCGTCACCCGCGCCACCATTAAGGGTGTCGTTGCCACCTTCACCGCGCAGAATGTCGCTCCACGCCGTTCCGGTGAGGACGTTACCGGTATTTGTGCCCGTGATGAGGTCGCCAACAGGTTGAGTTGTCGTCGAAGTCAGAACGACAGGCGGGTTGCCTTCATCATCAATGACGGTGACAACGACCTGTATGGTTCTGCCCACCATGGCCTGCGTCGGGGTGTAAGTTGCCGCGGTAGCGCCGACAATGTTGGTGAAACCAGTCCCGTTGCTCATTCTCCATTGGTAGCTAAAGTTACCGCCGCTCAAGCCATCAGCATCCGCGATACCGGAGACTACCGCCGTCAGCATCAGGCTTTCGGTCGGCGTCGCATCGCTGATCACCGGAGCGCCGGTGGTCGGCATATTGCGTGGGACTACCGCCTGAGTTTGGCCCGAAACTAATCTTTCGGCATCACCCATACGGTCGTTGAACGTGGCGACAACGCGTACTGGCGCACCCTGAATCGTGCCCGGTACTCTGAACTCTTCGCCAACGGACTGATCCCGCCATTCACCGCCAATCAGTGCCTGCCAGGTCAGCGTGATAGCGACGTCTGCGGCCAGCCCGTTACCATCATGCAAATCGGCAATGTTGACGCGCAGAAGATCACCCACCTGAGGCGTTGCGCTACTGACGGAGAGATTGCCCGTGGCCTGTTGCGCCGTGACCCAGAGCTGTTCACCGTTGCCAAACTCCAGTTTTTCGATGTTCAGCAGGCGGTCGATACCATCATCAAGATTCAACGCGGCATCCGGCGTGGCGTGGTCAACTCTGAGGCTGCCGTCCTGCATACGGGTAAAGACATAGTTGCTGCTGATATCTCGATACACTGCGACGTCAGTTTCTGTGCCATCACCTTCACGCAAGATTTCACGCACGATCGCGAGTTGGTCGGGTTTTAAGGTGCCAGCCAGCATATAAGATTTCAGCTCGTTCATGCTGTCGACACTGGTGATACCCGGCAATCCCGTGACTGCGATGCGCACGTTCAGCCATGCGTCACCATCAATGATGTCATTGCCTGCTTTACCGGTTATGCGGTCGCTGCCGCCGCCGCCCAGTAAAATATCGCTGCCATCATCCGGGTTTAACAACACCGCGTTAGAGTCTGCGGAATGCGCAACGCCGAGGATGTCCTGAAGCCCGGTGATCCTGTCAGCACCTTCCTGGGTGAGATTATTAGAGAGGGGAGTTCCCAGAACCGGTGCGGTCCCGAGAGGTTGTTCGGTGCCAACTAACACATCGTTATATTTCCATCCCGATAACCCTTCGACCAGGTCAAAACGGTCGCGCAGGATGAACTCCTGTTGGTTGACGAAAATCGGAATGCCGAGGTCAGAGTTCGCGCCGTGCGGGTCGCCTTTGTGGATGGCCCAGTCGAAACCGGCCATGCCATTGTTGCGCTGAATACCCGCCCCCTGAACCATGATGTCGTCGCCCGCTTCGCCATCGTAGTCCGTATCGTTACCCTGGCCGTTGAGCACGTCGTGGCCGACAATGGTGCTGTTGAAGAACAGTTCGGAGTTTTCGCCCGTTAACGAGTCAAACCCGTCACCACCTTCCAGCCAGTCGTCACCTTCGTTGCCAAGCAGGGCGTCAGCGCCCGATCCGCCCAGCACAAAGTCATTGTCCCGGCCAGCAAACACTTCCTGGGCATCTTCGCCGACAACCACGAAATCACTGCCGGTGCCGCCGAAGACCAGGTCGTTACCGTTCCCGGAGAAGATCACGTCATTACCTGCATCACCATGCAGGAAATCGGCATCACCAACCGGTGTTCCGGTGTCGGTAATAATGTCATCGCCGTCACCGCCGTGGACCACATCAGCCTCGTCGCCACCATCAAGGCGGTCGTCGCCACCGTCGCCCCAAAGGCTGTCGATACCTTTACCGCCAATTAGCGTATCGTTCCCGGCGGAACCGCCGAGCACCACATGACCATCTCCGGTGTATTTAAGATATGCGCCGTCAGCCGCGCCATCACCGTCCACATCCTGAGTGGCTGCACGCCGCGTCATCAACGGAGTGAGCAAATCCTTGAGCGGATTTCCCCATTTCGGATCGACTTCTGTTTGCAGCGCCTGGTTTACTTCGAAAATGTGATCCGGGGTCTGGAACAGGTTAGCAGGCAGGTGCGAGGAACCGTTTTCGCCCAGGTCACTGTTGCGCATCACCAGAGCGGAGAACGAATTCGCTTCCAGTTCATTGAGCATATTCATCCCTTGAACACGGCTCAGGTAGTAGAAACGGTCGCCGTCTTGCAGCATTTCCATCTGCGTTTCAAAGACGAAGTTGAAGGTCGAACCGAGCATGCCGCCAAACTCGTTTTTGCGCTCCGCAAGGCCGCCAATCCAGAAATCGACCATATTCAGGCCGCTCTCTTTTGTCGCCCAGGCGCCGGTGCTGTTGAAGAAATCAAGCGCGTCGGCAGGAGGCGCGTTAACCCCATCGCCGAACAGCAGGAAATTCACCGCATCGCGTTTCCCTTCAATCGTGGAGGCGGCCAGAATCAGCTCGTGTTGGCCATAGGCGGCCATAAAGTTAATGACGGAAGCCGGGTTTTTTAGGTAAGTCGTAAAATCAGACCAACTGGTATAAGGCCGCAGTTCACTGTTTCCGCTTAATTCAAAGAACTGCTCGCGAGCCTGGTTCAGCGTCGGCATTGCCGTATCACGGCCACGGGCAATGTTCAGCGCACCTAAATCCAGCGGCAGTCCGATCAGGTTATTACGCAGGGCATCGGTAATAAATTCATCAATTTCGTTACCGACTTGACGCGTCATACCTCGCACAATCGCGCCGATTGCCTGCTCATCCGTGACGTTGGCGCCGTTAATTTCATTAAATGCGACCGGATTGAGGAACGCTTCAATCAGGCCGATATCGCCGTTTTCCATATCAATATCGGTACGGGCGACGGTTTCTGTCAGCATCGAGTGGCCAAAACGGTAAACCACATGCGCGAACTCAGCGAAGATTAGCGGGTTGATATCCGCGCTATTGGAGAAGACAAACGGGTCGACTGCGGGTTGCACCGTGCGGGCGAACTCTTCGAAGACCAGGTGTTGATACTGCATTTCGGTAGTAAAGCGGCCCGCCTGGAATAAGTATTCGCCGTTCCACACCAGGGTACTGGTATCGGCTGGCAGTTCAGTTATCTGGTGCGAAGGCATCAGCCATTGATTGATTAGGCTGATATCACCGGTTTCCAGCAGAGTCGTTTTGTACTCTTCCACCAGGCGGTTGTGTTCGCTGTGGAAGACGGCGTGTACCGCGGTTAGCCCGATGTTTTCGTTACCGCGTCCGTCGCCGGTGATGAAGTGGCGGTCGAGTAATTCGTCATCGTAAGTTCCAGCGGGTTGAGCGCCACCTATCACATCATCGTCATCGGCAACCAGGCCGGCTTTTGGTGCGGCGGTATGGGCAATGTCGTCGAGGAAAGCGTGACCGGTGCGCAGTGTTCCGGCAGGTAAAAAATCACCGTTAGCTTCAACCAGCCCTGCAGTGGTCACAATCTGCACTTTACCGTTGTCACTTAAGATTAAATTGCCGTAACGGTCGGTGGCCAACAGCGGAACATTGAACACATCCTGATCGGTGAGTTTGATACCGAGCAGAGTTTCAGCCTGGTTTTTGACATCGGCCCAGGTCGCCAGTCCGCCATTCGCACCGCCTAATAAATTGCCGGTGGGTTCAGGCTTGCCATCGATCATGACGTATTCGCGAATGAATATTTGATGTGAAGGGTGGGAAGTGTAAGTTTGGTTTTGATCGATGAATGGGGTGGTGAGATTTACCGTTTCATGATTGGCATCTACTTTTGCCCGGGTTAATACCATGAAGTTGGTCGCTGACCCTTCCACATATAAGGGGTCATCGGGTTGCAACGGAATAAATACAATGCCGTTTCCCTCCTTAGGTATTAAATCCAGACCATGATCAAAGAATTGCCCGAATAACGTCATCCAGCCGTTAAAAGCAGGGGAGAGTCCCACATCTGGCGACAGGTTAGGAATCGACAAGCTGCCATTTGCCGATGTCGTTCCTCCTCCTGGGGCATCTTGCAGGCCGTTATGCGCGTCGACCGCTGCCGGGTTAGATGCGGTTTGATCCGATATTAAGTTACTGATAATTCGCGGGTCTGCATCAACAACCATCCCACCGAGTTGGGTATAACTGGTCATTGCATCCGCATCTTGCCAGTTTAATGCGGTTAATCTTGGCATATTTTGATCGGCGGCACCGTAGAGTTCCTGGCCCGGCAGAAGGTTATTCCACGAGCCATCGACGGTACGTATCCCGTAAGGAAGCAACGGGCTGGAAACTAAATCGCGAAGGGCATCGCCATTAATACTGCCGTCCGGGTTTGTCGCTGCTTCAGATATTTTTATCTGCTTGAGAATAAAAGCAAGATCGTGCAGCGTGACAGTAAAGTCATATTGTGAGGCCATAAATAATTACCCCTATCTTTACTTTGAACTAGCTATCATCACTCGTTCCTGTCGTTTTCAAAAAAGGCAGGAGAATGAACCGTGTGTATTGAAAGAAATTATCGAGTTGCAATGAAGCAACCAGGGTCCATTTTTATTTAATTTAAATTGTGCACAACCTTTTTAGAGTTATTCTCCTTGCGTAAACCCTTAGCGGAATAAGTTTAATTTCACTCATAAAGATAATTGTTGGTCATTTACAGGCGACCTTAGCCCATTGAATGTGTAGATGCATTCAAGGCAAGGGGCTTTAAATATAAGCGTGCTATTTATTTGCCTGAGGTTTTTATCTCACATGACACTCTGGTTATGTTTCTAACTATGGTTTTTCTTTGTGTTACTTCTCTCATGCTTTTTTATTACCAATAAAATAAATCTGTAACTAATTTGTCATGCTTTATACATAAAACGGGACTTTTATCAGGTACCAGGCCGATATAAAGTGAGTAAATGATAAATAAAATAGGTCTGCGGATTATTTGTTGTGATCCATCTGACTGATAAATATGGATTGTTCTATTGGGGGACAGGGTGAGTCTAATGCGCCAAATGCATAAAACTCACAAATAAGAAGGGTTCTCATTAGCTATAGAGAGGAGGGCTTATTTTCATTTCTTTACGTTACTATTTAACTTTAAGCCTAAATTACCGTTTCGGATTTGAGCAATTTAGGCGATAGCAGCGAAAGGTTTAACGTTCAGTTAACCATCAAACGCAGGCATAAATTATCGGGATAGGGTGAAAAGTAATTTTGCGTCTCCAGGTAACGATCCGGGTAATCGCTCAGATAATGCTTCAACAGGGTCAGCGGCGCGAGGAGTGGCAACAGTCCATCACGGTAATGTAGAATCACATCCCGTAATTCGCCGCGCTGGCGGCTGGTTAACTGATTACGGAAGTAGCCCTGAATGTGCATCAGAACGTTAGTGTGATTTTTGCGCGACGCGGGCGTTTTCAGTATCGCCATTAGTTTTGCGCGATATTCCACGAAGAAGCTCTCAAGGTTTTCCCACTCGTGCAAAGAGGCGACGAAAGGCCCAATTTCCCGGTAACCTGGCTGATGATGCGCCAGCAACTGAAGTTTGTAGCGACTGTGGAAGTCCAGCAGCGCGCGGCGAGTGAGGCCATTTTCCCGCAGGGTGTTTAGTTCATGCAAGGCGAAGACGCGCTCGACAAAATTTTCCCGCAGCACCGGGTCGTGCAGACGGCCATCCTCTTCAACGGGCAGCCACGGGTATTTCTCCAGTAGCGCTTGCGTAAAGATGCCAACTCCCTCCTTGCGACCGCGATTGCCTTTTTCGTCATACAACCGCACGCGCTCCATACCGCAACTTGGTGACTTAGCGCAGACGATAAAGCCAGACAAACCGCCTTGAGAAGAAAGGTACGAGTCTGCGAAAGCGGTCATTTTGTCCGTAACATCATCGTGAGGTGCATGGCTAAAGCGCATCCGCAATTCCCCTTCGCCGGTCTGTACCAGACGTAGCGCCGGACGCGGAACGGGCAGGCCGATGGCCATCTCCGGGCAGATGGGTTTGAAATTCACCCACTGCGCGAGTCCGTCCATCACAAAGCCCATCCGTTTATGACCGCCGTCAAATCTGACTGTGGAGCCGGTTAAGCATCCGCTGATCCCAATGACTGGTTTAGTGCTCATGAATTTCACCTTGCCTGTGAACAATGTGGTAATCACATTATTAAAACTTAGACAAATAATAGTGTTTGTACAAGTTTAGGGGGGGATTTTAGAGCGCAATGACCTCGAGCGAAGCGATTTGCTGCTGCCAGAGCTCAATCTGATTTTTGCGCGCGGCGGTTAGTTTGCCGCTAGTGACCAGCAGCCATTTTCGATCCGGGAAGATCTCTGGGGCCAGCATGACAGGCGGCACAGGAAGCACGTCGATCCTCTGTCCTTGCCCTGTGCGCTTTAACGCTTCAAGCCAGATTTCGCAAGGGTCGGTAAGGTGCCAGCCGGTGATTAAGTAATTATCGCCCGGCGCTTTTTTATCACCTTCGAGGCAAAATGAGGTGTAGGAGATGATGATGCCGTCGAGGATTTCGCGCAGAGTCATTATCGCGGGAATGTTGGCGGAGACTTTACTTCGCAATGGACGCAGGACTTCCGTGACCAACTCCGGGCGCGGATATTCGCGGCCCGAGTCGTAAATCTGTTGACGCAGAGACTCGATTTTTCCCTCTTTCAGCCGCTGCAACATGCTCTCCTGAAGACTGAGCCAGTTGTTTGTCTGACGTGTTTCAGGCCTTGCCAGCAAGGGTTTAACCTGGCTGACCGGAACGCCTTTTTTTACCCAGTCGAGAATTTTTAACGCCTGCTCGACATCATCATCACTATAAAGACGGTGTCCGCCATCGGTGCGCATCGGCTTGATCAGGCCGTAACGACGCTGCCAGGCGCGGAGTGTGGTGGCGTTTATCCCGCAAAGACGGGCAAATTCACCGATGGAGTAGGGCATAAGTCTCACCTGATAACAGAGAATATTCTCAATATACTACGAATATTACCCCGCTGAATGTAGCGCAGGATGTTTGCACTACACTTTATTTCCAACCGCGTAGATGAAAGGAGTTCCAATGAAGCTATGGCCTGTTGTGACCGGAGTCGCTATCGCACTGACCCTGGTTGCTTGTAAATCTCCCACGCCGCCGAAAGGAGTTGAGCCTATTACTGGGTTTGATGCCAGCCGTTATCTTGGCAAATGGTATGAAATCGCTCGCCTTGAAAACCGTTTCGAACGTGGCCTTGAGCAGGTCACTGCTACTTATGGCAAGCGCAGCGACGGCGCTATTAGCGTGCTCAATCGTGGGTATGATCCGATTAAAAACAAATGGAATGAGAGTGAAGGGAAAGCTTCGTTCACTGGCGCACCAACGACTGCCGCGCTGAAGGTGTCATTCTTCGGGCCGTTTTATGGCGGCTATAACGTGATCAAGCTGGATGATGATTACCAGTACGCGCTGGTTAGCGGTCCGAACCGTGACTATTTGTGGATTTTGTCTCGAACGCCAACCATACCGGATGCTGTGAAGCAGGATTACCTGAACACTGCGCGCAATCTGGGATTCAAAGTCGAACAGCTGGTCTGGGTGAAGCAGTAAGTAAGTGCTCCGGGTTCTGACGGGCGAAAGATGCCTGAATCGAACCCGGTCATTATTACTGGCAGAATGCGCGTGTATCTAATCTGCGTTTAGCCTTGCTCTGACACCCGGTCGGTATTTTTTTCTATCGCCGCGACATTAGCTTTATTACTGGAATAGATGAAGCAAAGTGCAATTCCCAGGCAAACCACAGCGCCAAGGCGTGTCGCTGAAAAGTGAATGACCTCATTACCTAACCAGCCAAAATTGTCAATAAGCATACTCATTGTCAGTTGACCTAAGATAACCGCAACCGTTGCAACAGCCGCTCCAATACGCTGAACAGCCAGCACCATAATGACGATATAAGGAACACCACAAAGTGCGCCAAGCAACTGCCATTTCGGCACATCCAACAAGGTGAGGGCGTGCTTCGGTTCGAAGAAGAAAATAAGCAGGGCGGTGACCAGTGCCCCAACGGAGAAAGTCAAAAACGCACTGCGGAACACGCCAACGTTGCTGCCTAACTTTCCATTAATGGCAGCCTGCATGCTAAGGACCGCCCCCCCGATAACTGCCAGAAAAATCATTAATATATTCACAGATTGACCTCAGCCTTTTGCCACAAGAAACAACGCAGCAATAATAAAAATCAGCGCAATAATTCGTTTACTGTCAATTTTGCGATGCGCCGCGCCGAAAAAGCCGTAGTGGTCAATGACCAGGCTCTTGAAGACTTGTCCTGCCAGAATGCCAATCATCGTCATTGCAATCCCGATAATGGGAACCGCAACGGTCAGGATGACGACGTATACCGGACCCAAAATTCCGCCCAACAAAGTCCATGAGGGTTGAGTAAAGAATGAAGGGCTGTTTCGTGGGCTAAAGAACAACATCAGCAAGAATGTCAGCGCCGCGCCGACTCCGAAAATACTGAAAGTGGCCCATAAGTCGCCGACCTCGCCGCCCAGCGGCCCTAATAAACCCGCTTCAACGGATAACCCCATCCCGCCGGCAACGACGAGAAATATAAATAAAAGCTGCATATAACACTCTCCAGTGGCTTAGGTGCAGGATCCTATAGCAGCGGGGAATAATGAAAAACGGTATAATTCAGGAAACACCTTTGCAGGAATCGCGATAATGTACGATCCGAGTGCCATTAATTTCCGCACGCTGATGTTTTTCATCGGTGTGTTTGACGAACAGAGTTTTTCAGCTGTCGCAAGGCGAGAAGGGGTCTCAGCGTCAATGATTTCGCGGGTAATCCTGCAACTTGAGGACACGCTTGGGCAGCAGCTTTTTTATCGTAATACCCGAGCAGTGATCCCCACTGAAGCGGGTCGGTTATTTATTGACTATGCCCGCACTATGACTGACCAGTTGAGTGAAGCGCGTAAGGCGATGCTGGACCGCTCCCTCGAGCCCGCAGGGCTGATACGAGTCAATGCACCGGTATTTTTTGGCCAGCGACATATTGCTCCATGGCTTACTGAACTTTCAGCCCGCTATCCGAGGTTGCTGATTGAACTGACGCAGACTGATAACTATATCGATCCACACAGGGACGCGGCAGACGTGATTTTCAGAATTGGCACACTGACGGATTCCTCTTTCCATGCCCGCATATTTGGAACCCAGCATTATCATCTGGCAGCTTCCCCAGGCTATATAGAAAAGTATGGAGAGCCGGAGCTCCCAGCCGATCTCATTCATCATAAATGTCTGGTTTATAAAGGATCAGCAGGGCCAAACCGTTGGCTATTCAGGGAGCAAGGCGGCAGTTGGACTCATTATCCTGTTACCGGGTTACTGACATCCAATAATGCGGAATCTTTACTGACCAGCGCGCTGGGTGGTATGGGATTGGTTCTTTTCCCGGACTGGCTCATTGGCGACAGTCTTAAAAATAGTGATCTTGTCAGAGTCATGGAGGGATTCGAAGCCGCGATTAATCCAGAGCCGCAGCATATCGCCGCCATTTATCCCAACACGAGACGACCGCCATTAAACGTACGGGCGGTCATTGATTACTTTGTGGAAGTTTACGGCACGCCGCTTTACTGGCAGCTTGATTGATAATAGTTATATAGAAAGCGAAGTAAAATCCGATTACTCATCATAAGTTTTTAGTACGCAATACGGAACTGTGGACGGCTGCCAGTCAGCTATGTCAGTTCCGTTTGTTAACCAAGGGTGATGGCATGGGAATCTGGCAAAGGGTGAGGTGAGTTAGCCTGGTGAGTTCTGAGATGGTATCGGGTTTGTATCCTGATATTTGATTTAACATAATATACATTATGCGCATCAAGATTGTAG
>NZ_JMPI01000028.1 GCF_000735355.1 Buttiauxella agrestis ATCC 33320 | reverse complement strand
TCTGGGCTAAGTTAAGATGTCCGGCGTGTATAATCAAGTAAGGATTACCATGACGGCTCTCGCAGCGGAGTTTTTCACATTGGATGAAGTTAACCGACTCAAGATCATTCAGGACGTCATCGACCGGCGTCTGACAACACAGATGGCAGCTCACCGGCTTGGTATCTCCGACCGTCAGTGCCGCCGTCTGCTTGAGCGTTATCGTGAAGATGGTCCGCTTGGCATGACCAGCCGCCGTCGTGGTAAATCCAGTAACAACCAGTTGCCTCAGGGACTGGCCGCATACGCGCTGAATATTATTCGCGAGCGCTATAACGATTTCGGGCCGACGCTGGCATGTGAAAAACTGTCTGAGGTTCACGGCGTTCATCTTTCTAAAGAAACTGTCCGTAAACTGATGACTCAGGCCAGTCTTTGGGTGCCACGTAAGCAACGTGCGCCAAAAATTCAGCAACCGCGCTACCGCCGAGCCTGTGCCGGTGAACTCATACAAATCGACGGCTGCGACCACCACTGGTTTGAAAACCTGTACGGCACTGGTTTACGTTGATGACGCAACCAGTCGTTTAATGCAGCTGCTTTTCGTGAAATCTGAGTCTACTTTCACCTATTTTGAAGCGACCCGGGGCTATATTGAAAAACATGGCAAGCCGCTGGCGCTTTACAGCGACAAAGCCAGTGTATTCAGGATCAACAATAAAAACGCAACCGGCGGCGACGGCGATACCCAGTTTGGCCGTGCGATGCATGAACTGAACATTCAGACTATTTGTGCAGAAACCAGTGCTGCCAAAGGCCGCGTTGAACGGGCGCACCTGACGCTTCAGGACCGCCTGGTCAAGGAACTCAGGCTCCAGGGCATCAGTTCCATGGAAGCTGCGAACGCATTTGCCGAAGAATTCATGAACGATTACAACCGTCGTTTCGCAAAAGCGCCTCGCCAGGCGTTTGATGTTCATCGGGAACTGGATGTCGATGATGACCTTGATATGGTGTTTAACTGGCGTGAAGCTCGCAAAGTGTCGAAATCACTCACTGTGCAGTACGACAAAGTCCTTTACCTGATTGAAGACAGCGAATTCAGTCGTCGGGCGATTGGTAAATACATCGATGTCTGGCATTACCCTGGCGGGCATAAAGAGCTCCGGCTTAATGGCGTATCACTTCCCTACTCCACCTATGACAAGCTTTCTGAAATCGATCAGGGGGCCATTGTAGACAATAAGCGCCTGGGCCGGGCACTGGAAATGGCGCAACTGGTACAGGCCGAACGGGATAATAACCGGTCACAATCAGTGCCATCCGGAGACGGTCCTTCACGCAGGCGTAAAGCCCCCACGACGAAGAAATCCCAGCGCTCCCTGGATCAGGACGATATGCTCGAACGGGTGTGGGTAAGATAGGCCTGCACGGCGGCGCTGGGTTCGTCTTTACGGCTGACCAGCATCAAAGGTGCCACCGCTGCGCACGATAATCCTCAGCGCTTTGGCATGTTTGCCACCTTGCCGCTGCCGGATGTCGACGGCGCGCTGCGTGAACTGGAATATGCCTTTGATACCCTGAAGGCCGATGGCGTGGTGCTGGAAAGTAATTTCCACGGAGTTTATCTGGGAGATGCCCGCTTTGATCCGGTGTTTGAGGAACTGAATCGTCGGCACGCGAAAGTGTTCATTCACCCGACCAACCCGCATTGTCCGTGCTGTCAGGTACAGCCAAAAGGTGAAAATGCCGAAGCGCTGCCACCGATTGGCTATCCGTACCCGATGATTGAATTTATGTTCGAAACTACGCGAGCAGTATTTAATCTGCTGCTTTCCGGGACCCTGGATCGCTTCCCGAATGTGCAAATTATCGTGCCGCATGCAGGGGCGACAATCCCGGTGCTGGCCGATCGTGTGGCGGGTCTTTCTCCTGCGCTCGGTCTGCCTGAAAAACTGGATGCGGAAAAATTCATGACCTCGTTGCGCGGCATGTATTACGACCTGGCCGGTTTCCCACTGCCTCGACAGCTTAATGCGCTGCTGGAAATCGCTGACCCCAAACATGTTTTGTACGGCAGCGATTATCCTTATACGCCGGAGCCGTTAGGTGGTTTAGGTTTGAAACTACCTGGCAATATTTTGTGTTGGGGTATTATTTCGCTAGTTATTTTTGTTGCCGGGATTTTATTATTTAGCTTACCCGTGCACGCCCTACCCCAGTCACTTAAACTCTTTATTCTAGGTGGCATCTTGTTGAGCCTACCCGCACTTTACACTTCACAAGTTGTCTCCAGCACTGCCTATATTCGCCTCGCGGGTTTATGGGGTGGGATCGCGCTATTTTGGGTGTTAACCCTGATGCCTTTTAGCTCACAGCAAAGAAAGTTACTATTGTTAAGCGTGTTAGTTGGTGCGTTGATGGAGTGGAGTATCACGCTCTGGCAGTTCACAACACATAGCTATGATAACTGGATGGAGTTCGTTCCCGGGACGCGCCCGTACGGTATATTCCAGCAAATCAACGTGCTTGCCAGTTTCCTTGCCACCGGCTATGCCATCGCACTATGGTTTTGCTTGAATACAGCAAACCGCCTGCTAACAAATTTTTGCCGCCTCGCTGTGTTTTTGCTTCCTGCGATGTTGGTGATTCTTCAGTCACGGATCGGCTACCTTGGTAGCACAGCTGTATTGGCTCTGATGTGTGTCATTTACCGCCTCCAGCCCCGAAAAATCTTGCTGCTGATCGCCCTTTCCCTTTGCGGCGTTGCTATCGGTGAGTTATTGAAGAATAGCCACTGGCTGGAATTATTAGTTGCAATTGTCGATAAAGAAGGCTCGAACAGCGAAAGGATTTACATTATAAAATCCACTATTGAAATGATTCGCCAGCGCCCGATTTTCAGCCGCCGTCAGAACCTTAACTTGCTCGTCAAACACAGACAAAGTGTCACGCACCTCGTTATCGCTCATTTTCTGCTGATGGTTAAAGGCGTCCATCATCCCGGCCAGCAGAATGTCTTTATCCAGCGTCATATGCAGTAATTTCTGTTCAGCTATCTGATCTTCAATATATTTGGCCATGCCCACGCCGGATGCGTAGGCACGTTTTTGTTCTTCGCTGTCGAGTTTAAATACTGGTGCGCTCTCTTTAGCCGCCTCCGCCGGTTTTTCTTCACTCACCGTTTCGGCCGGGATCACCGGCAGCGACGTCGGCTCGGGGGCGGAATTTTTACTTTCCTCAGGCACTGGTGCATTGGCCTCATTGGCCGGTGGGACTGTAGCGGCTGGCGGCGTTATTTTCGTGGTGTCTTCAGGCTTCGCGTCCGGAACCTCGGCTTGAGCGGGTACATCCACATTCACAGATGATGGAGGGGGAGATTCGGCCCATGCCTGTGTTTGCGAATATAAACATGTCACGATGGTTAAATATAAAAGTGATTTACATTTCATTTGGGTCAACTGTCAAAAAATTTACGCCGATAAGGCAAGGTTAAAGCATCATCATTTAAACTTTATCGTTTTCAAAACATTAAAAAGTCTTATTTCAGACCGGAATGTTAAGGCACAGGAAAACAACTAAGGTAAGGCGGAATCCATTTATTAATCCGCCTCATTCCCCTGGTGACTAATACCACTGATATTTCATTCTCCAGCGCGACAACCGTATCGACGGCAGTGATTCAAGTAAGCCATTACCGCGGCGCTGGGTTCGTCTTTACGACTGACCATCATCAGATTTGCTGACAGCTCCTTCGAATCAAGCACCCGATAAACGACCCCGGGAATGGCCACCTGAGCTAACGGCGCTGGAACCATAGCGGTTGGCCGCCTTTTAGGCCGTAGCCCCCAGGCTTATTTCCACCACATGCCGTTGACCATCATCCAACAACGGTATGGTATTCCCGGGTAACGGCACGCCATCCACTATCAGTTGATAGTCCCCCGTACTACGCTGCGCGTTAATCTGATAATCACTTGAACCGTAGCGATAAACCAGGCTCACTGAAGGCCAGTCGCGCGGTAGTAACGGGTGAACGGTGATCGAATCGCCGTGGCGTTCAATCCCCAGCAACGTTTCGATGATTAACCGATACGCCCAGCCTGCCGAACCGGTATACCAGCTCCAGCCACCGCGCCCGGTATGCGGCGCAACGCTGTAAATATCCGCCGTCATCACGTATGGCTCGACTTTGTAACGCGCTATCGCATCTGCATTAAGGCCGTGATTTATCGGATTGATCAGCGCCCAGAGTTGCCAGGCCCGTTCGATATTGCCGCTGCGGGCAAAAGCCATCACCGCCCAAATAGCCCCGTGAGTATATTGCCCGCCGTTTTCACGCACGCCAGGCAGATACCCCTGAATATAACCGGGGTTTGGCCCATTGCCGTTAAATGGTGGCGTCAGCAGTTTTATCAGCCCGACCTCGCTATCAACCAGGCGTGAGTCCAGCGCCTGCATCGCTTGCGCACAACGTTCCGCACTTCCCGCGCCCGACAACACCGCCCAACTTTGGGCAATAGCATCAATCTGGCACTCTTTCGCACTCTGCGACCCGAGCGCCTCCCCGCTATCAAAATAGCCCCGGCGATACCAGGCGCCATCCCAGGCACTCGCCTCAAGTTTGATTTGCAGTTTTGCCGCCTCTTCACGGCACAGCGTGGCGGTTTCGTCATCGTGGATTTGTTCGGCAAGCTTCGTAAATTGCTGCAAAACATCATAGAGGAAGAACCCCAGCCAGACGCTCTCGCCCTTGCCTTCCAGCCCGACGAGATTCATGCCATCGTTCCAGTCTCCCGCACCCATCAAAGGCAAACCGTGTTGACCAAAACGCAAACCGTGGCGAATGGCTTTTACCCCGTGTTGCCACAGCGTTTCTTCCAGCGCGCTGATAATCGGCTGTTCATAGGCCGACTCTTCGCCCGGCTGCAATTCACGGCCTTCAAGGTACGGCAAAGGATGTTCGAGTAAGCCGATGTCACCGGTCGTCGCCACGTAATGGCAAATAGACAGCGGCAGCCAGAGATAATCATCGGAACAACGGGTGCGAACACCATTGCCTAACGGCGGATGCCACCAGTGTTGCACGTCGCCTTCCACAAACTGACGCGAAGCGCAGAGCAGGATTTGCTCGCGCAGGCGTTCTGGCGCGGCATGGCTCAGAGCCAGCGTATCCTGAAGCTGATCGCGGAACCCGAAAGCGCCACCAGACTGGTAGTAGCCGCTGCGAGCCATCAGGCGGCAAGCGATGGTCTGATACAGCAGCCAACCATTGGCAAGCAAGTTAACGGCAGGGTCAGGCGTGGAAATGACAATCTGGTCAAGCATGCGATGCCAGTAACTGTGAACATTGGCCAGCTCGCTGCGGGCGGCATCTTCGTTCAGATACTGGTTAATCATCTGCTCCGCATCCTGCGTGTTCTGCCCGATACCCAGCACAAAAATAAATGTCCGCTGATCGCCGTCGATGATGGTGGTGGCAGACTGAATCGCACCGCACGGGTCCAGCCCCGCACCGGTTTTACCCGACAAAGTGCGCTGTTTCATGGCCGCCGAATCACGCTGTGAACCATTGCGCCCCAAAAACTCCCGTCGGTCGCCCGTCACTGAACAATGCACGCCCGTCACCGCAAAGAAAGCGGTTCTTTCCGACCCATTGCTACTGTAGAAATTATTCGCCAGCACCCCACAGCCAAGCCCGGTCGTCGAGGCGCGAGTCACCACATGCATCGCCGATTTGCTACGCGATTCACCCAGCGCCCATTCCACATAACCGGTAACGGAGATTTTGCGCGTGCGCCCGGAGGTGTTACTGAGCGTCAGAATGGCGATTTTGACCGGGGCATGTTCCGCCACCAGCACCGTTAATTCCGTGTCGATGCCTGTTTCACGGTGCGCGAAAACGCTGTAACCAAAACCGTGACGGGTAAGATAGTGCCCGTTGCCGCGCACCGGTAACGTGGTGGGCGACCAGACGGCGCCGCTTTCTTCATCACGTAGATAATACGCCTCCCCGGAACGATCGCTGATCGGATCGTTTTCCCACGGAGTGAGGCGATACTCATGGGCATTTTCATACCAGGTATAGGCTTGTCCCGCTTCAGAAATGACGGTGCCAAAATTGGCATTCGCCAGCACGTTTGCCCACGGCGCGGGCGTCTGGTCGTTTTCATCAAGCGTAATCTGGTATTCACGGCCATCTTGCGAAAACCCGCCGCGACCGTTGAAAAACACCAGAGCGCGGGTATCCGGCTGCCACGGTTCGTGCTGGTTAGCCGGTATAGCAATGCGCGCAATAAACGCCTGCTGGGTTGGGATCGTTACCTGAAGCCGCTGATTGAGCTGCTCTTTCAGGCCACCAGCGCGATCATCCAGGACAATTTGCGCCACACTCAGCAACAAAAGCCGGTCTTCTGCCGACATATGCTCGCCGTTACGCACAAAGATACCGCCGGGTTTGTCTATCTGGCTGGCTTCAGAACCGGCCATCAGCAGTTCTACTATCTGATTTTGTAACTCCTGCTGATAGCCCCCAGGGTTATCGTTGAGAATCACTAAATCGACGGCCAGGCCTTTTAAGCGCCAGTAATGGTGCGCCTGAATCATGGTGGTGATGAGCAGAATACTTTCATCACTGGTGATATTAAGAATGACAATCGGCAGGTCGCCGGAAATAGACCATCCCCACAAACCTGACTGCCCGCGCCGGTTACGACACAGCGTTTTCGCATCCGCACGCAGTTCTGGGCCAGGGAAAAGCACCGCGCTTGCCAGGCGGTTAAACAGCGTTGCATCGTCTTCATTGGCGTTAATCTGGCGCAAGACTATCTGGCTATGCGACCACGCGAGTTCAAATACGCGATCGGCAATCGGATGGTCATGATATTTCTCCACCAATGCCAGGCTTTGCTGGCGGCTTTCCGTCACGCCATAAATAATATCGACCGTCACCGGCAAGCCAGGCTGTAAAACGATGGACTGGCGAATGGCCAGAATCGGGTCGAGCACTGGCCCGACGCTATTACTGAGCAAACCGCCTTGTTCAGTCACAACGGCATTGGCTGGCGTTCTTCCGCGCCCCAGGAATTTGGCGCGGTCAGTTTCAAACGAGATTTCGTTTTGCGCCTGCCCGTGTACCACCATGGTATGAAACATCCACGGGCAACGTTCATCCGGCGAGCGAGGGCGACGATGGCAAAGAATGCCGTGCTGCTCAGGGACCAGCTCCGTCTGAATAAACAAATTACTGAATGCCGGATGCGCCATGTCACTTTCATTGGGTGCCAGAACCACTTCGGCATAAGTCGTCAGCTCGATGGTGCGCGGTTGCCGCCCGCGGTGCAGCAGCGTCACGCGGCGCAACTCAATGTCATCTTCGGGGGAGACAACAATCTGCGTTTTCACGCCAACCGTTCCCGCCACAAGTTTGAACTCGGCTCCGGCATCGGTAAAGATCGCGTCGTACTGGCTGACCGGCTCACCGAGCGGTTGCCAGGTATTACTCCACACTTCATTTGTGACAGGGTCACTGATATAACAAAACGCGCCCCAGTTATCGCAGGTCGCGTCGCTGCGCCAGCGGGTTAGCGCAAGGTCTTTCCAGCGGCTGTAACCGCCGCCTGACTGGCTAACCATCAGGTGATAATTTGAATTCGATAACAACTGGACTTCGGGAATCAGGCTATCAACATCAGTAAACTCGCGGGTTTCATACTGAACCGGTTGCAGTACCCCTTCGTGAGATTCGAAATGACGGCGCGGGCTGTACAACTCAACCGCATCAGGCACCCGTTCTTGCAATAACAAACGTGCCGACTGAAACGCCGGGCTGGTCATAAATCTGTCTACCATCGGCGCACCTGAAAGCACATGCGAAAGTGCCTGGAATGCCATTCCCTGGTGGTGCGCCATCCACGAACGCACCACGGCATACATCTGGCCGCTGGCGAGGCGTGACGGCGTGTAGTCCAGCGACTCATAAAAACCGTATTCACCACGAGCGCCGTTTTTCTCAAGTTTCAGAAGATTTTCACAGGCTTTATGCGGCGAGATAGTTAACGCCATCATGGTGGCGTATGGGGCGATCACCATGTCATCCGCAAGCCCACGGCGTAAGCCAAGCCCTGGCACACCAAAAGCGTGATACTGATAATTTTGCAGTGCATCGAAGGAATAGTAGCCCGACTCTGAAATCCCCCACGGCACGCCCCGCTCTTTGCTCCAGTCAATCTGGCGTTTCACCGCCGACTGGCTCATCTCTTCGAGCAGGCTTCCGGGATAGGTCGGCATCACCAGGTTTGGCATCAGATATTCAAACATTGATCCGCTCCACGACATCAACGCCGTTTCGTTATCAATGGTGGTAAAAAGTCGCCCCAGCGCAAACCAGCTTTTCAGCGGTAACTGATTGGTGGCAATCGCGAGGAAACTGGTCAGGCGAATTTCAGAGGGCAGTAAATCGTAGTGGCTGTTATCGAGCTTATTGTTATCGCAGTTATATCCCACACTCAACAGGCTGGTGACTTCGTTATACAGGAAGACGAAATCCATTCGGGCGTGTTCAGTCAGGCGTTGTTCCAGCTCGGTAATAATATCCAGACGTGTGCGAGCCTGGCGAATCACGGATTCCGGGGGTGTGCCTTCGCCGCTGTGTTTCGCCTGCGCCAGCCAGGACAGCGTGGGTAGCGATTCACTCTCCCACTGCGCGGGCAGCCAACTGAGAAAGTGCGCCCACTCGTGGCAGATAAGCACTAACTGATGCTGAAGATGATCCACCCAGCGGCGAATCCTCCCGTCCTCGTGACTACACAGGGCGTGCAGGCGATTACTTTGCGCCCGCATATTTTTCAGTTCTGGGAAGAGTAACGACGGATGGAGTGTCAACGCCGTTTTGCAATGGTTGTGTAACTGGCGCAACGACGTCGGGGCATGTTGACCCCAGGTTTTCTCGAGGATTTGCAACGTATCCTCAAGCCCCATCAGCAATTGCCGGGTGTTAAGGATAGGTTGGTTACGCAGCCCGGTTAAACCCGCGCTAAGGGTAAGCAAATGCCCGGCCATATTCCCGCTATCCACACTTGAGACATAGCGCGGATTGAGCGGAACCAGGGTGCGCGTGTCGTACCAGTTATATAAATGCCCCCGGTAATGCTCCATTTTATCCAGCGTGTCGAGCGTCAGCGTGATGCGTTGCAGCATGTCACCTTGCGGAATATAACCAAAATCCCACGCCGTCAGGTTGGCCATCAGCGACAAACCGATGTTGGTCGGCGAAGTGCGGTGCGCAATCACCGGCTGGGGAATTTCCTGGTAGTTATCCGGCGGCAGCCAGTTTTCTTTCTCAGTGACAAACGTTTCAAAAAAGGCCCAGATCTCGCGGCTACTCTGGCGCAACAGGCGTTTGTTTTCAGCATTAAACGTGATGGCCTGGCGGACAGGTTCGCGGCTCAACCAGCTTAATAACAAAGGAGCCAGGCACCACAGAACGCCAATGGGCACCGCAAAAAACAGCAGCATCGGTGAAAGCCAGGATGTCACAGCGATTAACGCCATACCTGAAACCACATTGAGCCACATCGCACGATAAAAACGCAGCGGTGATGTTTTGGCTCCTGACACGTGTTGGTCAAAACTGGCCCACTGATTGAGGTTGTGATGGCTAATGCTCAGACGCCATAACGTTACCGCAATGGCCTGAAGCGAATACCCGGCTTCATGAGGAAGCGTGATAAACCCCATGCCAACGCGCATCAGACGTTTAAGCCCTCCGTAAGAAACCAGTTTGAGATGCTGCAAGAACGGTCGTCGGGCGGGTTTATTCACAATATCCTGGGCCAGAACCAACGCGCCAGGAAGTAGCAGCACAACGGCCAGCACCGCCAGCCAGAACAAGGGATTCGGCACCAGTAAAATGGCGCAAAACAGCAGTATCAGAAATGACGGAGCGACCAGGCTGCGGCGTAAATTATCCAGCAATTTCCAGCGTGAAAGCGTGGTCAGCGGGTTTTTGTCATGCGTTCCGTCTGCCTTTCTGACGTTGAATTTCAGCCAGTTAAGCAACTGCCAGTCACCGCGTATCCAGCGGGTACGTCGGGATACATCAGTCAGGTAATTATTAGGGTACTGCTCGTAAAGCAGAACTTCACTGAGCAACCCCGAGCGGGCATAGCATCCTTCAAGTAAATCATGGCTCAGTACCAGGTTTTCCGGGCAGGTATTACGCGTGGCTTGCGCAAAAGTATCGACATCATAAATGCCCTTCCCGACAAAAGATCCTTCGCCAAACAAGTCCTGATAAATATCCGATGACATCATCGAGTACGGGTCATTCCCCGGCACATTACTGGACATCGCCGCATAACGCCCCTGCCCGTCACGCGGAATTTCCTCCGCAAGCCCAGGCTGCAAAATCCCATACCCTTTCACGACGCGCTGTTTTACCGGGTCGTATACCGGGTGATTGAGCGGGTGCGCCATCGTCGCCACCAGTTTATGAGCTGTATCTCGCGGCAGAACGGTATCGCTATCCAGGGTGATGACATATCTCACGCCGGAGGGTGGCGTGATGACATTGCCGTGGACTTCAGAAAACTGCGCTGCGGGTTCGCGTAACCAACTGTTCAGCATCGACAGTTTGCCGCGCTTACGCTCATACCCCATCCAGACGTTTTGCTGTTCATTCCACTGCGCCGAGCGGTGAAGCAGGAAAAACAGAGGCTGGGAGACAGAGGCATAGCGCCGGTTCAGATTCTGCATTTGCGCTTCCGCCCAGTGCAGCAACTCGTCATTTGCCACCGAATTTTCATCCGGGGAGTCGGCGAAATCCGTCAGTAATGCAAAGTACAGGTTTGGCGTGTTATTACCGAGATAGCACACTTCCAGGCTGTTAAGCAGACGGTCGATTCCCGCCCGACTGGTGAGCAGACAAGGAATCACCACCATCGAGCAAAACTCAGGCGGAATGCCCGTCGAGAAATCCATGCGTGGCAACGGCATGGGTGAGCGAAAGCGGGTTGTGGCTTCACTCAGCAAATTGACTGCTAACTGGCTGACTATCACCACCAACGGCAGCGCCAGAAGCACCAGCGGCCAGGTCATACCTTGTTCATGGGTACGGGACAATACGTGGGCAGTAAAGGCAGTCGTCAACAGGCTGAGACTACCCAGCCAGGAAAGCAGCGGAATTTGATTAAAGCTGTGGCGCAACCGCACCACCCAGGACGTATTGGCCCCAAGCTGTTGTTCAAGTGCTACGCGCCCTTCACCGATTAAGTAATACCCCACATGATGCCCCGGCGATGCGGCGTCCGCAGCCTGAGCCATCCCCAGAATATGACACGCAACTTCCGGCTCACTGTGATGGCTGTGCCTGGCGAGTATTTCAATGATGTGCCGATAATGGTCGCGGGTATCAAAATGCATGGCCGGGTAAATCCCCGACGGATCGCTACGCAATGTTTGTTCAACCAGGCTCATGGCTTCGGCGAAATCTGCCCAGTTGGTTTCACTAAGCAGGCGCAAACCGGCGATGCTGTTACTGACGGAAAGCTGGCTGGCGGCAAGTTGCTGGTTAAAGCGATGAATCAGATAATCGGTCGTGACACCGGTTTCCGCCAGGCGCTGTTCAACCCAGGTCAGCGGCAAAGAGAGCATATTCCCTCGCCCCTGTAAGCGGCGAACCAGTTCCGCCACAAAAGCACTGCTTAATGGCGGGCGCGAACGGGCCATATCCGCAATCACCATAATCAAATCGGCTGGGGTGTTTTCGGCACATTCAAAAATTCGCGTTACCCAGACATCTGCCAGATTGCGCTCTTTCTGAGCTTCGGCCACTTCGATACTGACCCGGCGTAAATTCTCAATCAGCGCCAGGCGCAACATGCCCGGCAGCGCCCAAAGCTCGCCGAGTGTTAACGGCGTTACCTGCTGATACGCCGCAATATAACTGGTGAGACTGACCGCATCCCAACGCCCATCGGCATGCGCAATGGCTTCGGAGGCAATATCATAAATACGTGGGCAATTGTGCGGAGCGGCGAGCGGTGGAAGCCCCTTACCAAAGTTCTTGGGCAAATGATGGCGAACCACGCGGATCTGTTCTTCGATCAGATAATAGTTATCCAGCAGCCATTCACCCGCAGGCGTAATACCTGATTTTTCACCCGCGTTGAGCAGATAACAGTTGCTGGTAATGATCGCTTCGTTATCTTCCAGGCGTTTAAGCAAATAGTAAGGCAGCCTGGTGGTCGATATTTTGTGGGAACGCGCCAGCTTCTGACCGTAACGTTCCATTTGAGCGGCAGAAAATAGCTCTGATTTGATAGGACTTTCGTTTGCGGGTTCTGTACCCAACCAGCCAGGAATTTCTGAATGGGGCTCCAGTGTGTTACTCGCGGTAAACCACTGTTTTAAATTTAATTTCATGAATTTGCTCGTCAGGCGATGTGAACGCGCAGGAGCAGTTGTTCAATCAAATCAGAAACGTTCTCTCAGGATGGGGTGTCAGGCATCAGGGATTTAACAGCTGCAAGATTCTTCAAAGTATAGGTTAAAACTTGTTCGTTTTATTCTTGCGGGATTTTCGTCAGGCGTGCCAAAAAGAATAATCAGCGCGGAACGACGAAGAGTGATTTGCATTTTGGGCAGAGCAACGTTTGCCCCTGACGGATTTTGCTGGCGGCAAACTGGGATTTGTTGCCACAGATCGGACATGTCACGGTGCCGTTAGCGGCATTTTTGAAGCGTTTCATTGCGGAATCTAAGAAGGACATGATGATTTACCTTTCAATGAATGAGGTTCATCGTATCACGCCCTGAATAAATAACGCACAGTTATCGGTTGCTCTGCGTCAATAGATTAGTTTGCGTTTTTGTGCGCCGTTAACGAAATCTCACCAGGCCTCAGGTTCGCGAAGCATATGAACGATATTGCATGGGCTCATCACCCATCCTCCTTTAAAACCCTCCGGTAGTGGCTCGACCGCATCACAGCGAACAACGCCAGAATCAGCAATATGTTTTTCAGCCTGCTTGAAATCCGGGGTAAACAGTTCGAGCCAAACTTCAGCCTGGCTTAATGCAGGCGCTTCATCTATCCACAAGCGGTTCGGGCCAAGTTCGAACCCGGTGGCAGGCGGTTTATCGGTGATCTCAGGAAGCCCGAGAACATTGCGGTAAAAATCGAGTGTCTGTTGAAACTGATGGGGCGGGACTTTGATGGCAATATCAATCCCACCTTTAAATTCTGCGCTCATAAAGTTCTCCTTATTGATGGCTTTTAAACGCTGTTTCGATCATTTCAGTCAGATTGTGCGGATAAACCAAATCAGAAGTCGCGCGTAACTCGTCCGCACTCCACCAGTGATGGTCGCTGATAATTTTAACTTCATTATGGCTCCAGCACTGGGTATTTATCGCATGACTGCCCGAGCGCACCACGTAATACCGCTCCTGCGCCTGAACGATTTCCCCGCTGGGTAGCTTCATGATGAAGTCTCTGCGCGCGACAGACTCCCCCATATCCTGGCAAACAATGCCCGTTTCTTCCTGTAGCTCCCTGATAGCGGCTTGCTCGAAGGATTCACCTGCTTCAACGCCACCACCCGGCGTGGCCCAATAAGACTTGCCTGCCAGCGCATCATCCTTGTGGGTGTATCTGAACAGTAATAATCGCCCTGCTTCGTCAATAATCAACAATCTGGCTGCGGGTCGCTTTCTCAATTTTAGTCTCCTGTCTGACGAGGCGATTCTGCTCAAAAAAAATCCGACTCTTTACTTTATCGTTTCCTGAATTAAAATAGCTCACTTCATTTCTTCTCTATAGGTATTCGTCCAATGCGCTATTGATGCTGCCGTCACCGTGACGGCCAATGTTCTTGCCCCGGATTTTCGGGTCAGTTTCTGGCATCTGTGGAGTACCTATGACGAATATTTATATCGCGCTGGAAAGCGTTGGTTTTACCTTACCTGACGGCACACCGCTGTTCACTCAACTTAACGAAAGTTTCGACTCACGACACACTGGCCTGGTCGGGCGCAATGGCGTGGGGAAAAGCGTGCTTGCACAAATTCTGGCGGGCAAAACCTCCCCGTCGTCCGGGCGCTGTATCCGCTCCGGCTCGGTGTATTACCTGGCGCAACAAGTTACCGCCTGGGCAGACAAAACCGTCGCTGAACTGGCGGGTGTCGGGAATATTATTGCTGCGCTGGAACGTATCGAAATGGGCAGTGTGTCTCCCCTGGATTTTGATACTGTCGGCAACCACTGGGATATCCGTCAGCAGCTACAACATGAACTGGAGCGCTGCGGCCTGGGATACCTGGAAGCATCAACGCCCGCCCAACGGTTAAGCGGCGGTGAATCTATGCGCGTTTCGCTGATTGGCGCATGGCTTTCCGACGCCGATTTTTTGATTCTGGATGAACCCAGCAACCACCTCGACCGCGCCGCCCGACAGGCACTGATTGCACAGTTACAGCGCTGGCCCGGAGGATTATTGGTAGTCAGCCATGACCGGGATTTACTGCAATCCCTGTCGCGAATTGTGGAGCTATCATCGCAAGGATTGAGCAGCTACGGCGGTAACTATTCGCTCTATGCACAGCTCAAAGCGCAGGAAACACAAGCCACGCTGCAACAGTATGAATTACGCAAACGCGAGCGTCAGCGTGAACAAAAAGCCCTTCGCGAGCAAAAAGAACGCCTTGAAAAACGGCAGGCGCGAGGAAACCGCCAGGGGCGCGAAGCCAATCAGGCTAAAATTTTACTCGGCGGACAGAAGCAACGAAGTGAAGCATCAGCGGGTAAATTGCACCAGCAGCATGCCGCCACGCTCTCGACTCTCGACCAACGGGTGCGCGAAGCGGCAAGCCAGGTGGAGGAAAACGCCGCCATCGTCGTGCATTCGCTGGCAGTGAGTTCGCCCTCGCGTCGCCAGATTGGCGAACTAAATGATGTCCAACTTCCCTTCGTGGCTAACTTTGTCTCGCCGTTGAATCTGACGTTAACCGCCCAGCAACGTATCGGTGTCGTCGGGAATAACGGCTGTGGGAAATCCACCTTATTGAAAGTTCTGGCGGGGAAACTCAAGCCTTCAGCCGGAGAGTGCCGGGTTGTTGAGCAGAGTGTCTGGCTTGATCAACACCTCGCCACACTTGATCCACGGCGCACGGTTCTTGAGCAAATCCTGGAAACCAATCGCATATCAGGGGAAGCCGATTTGCGTATGCGGCTGGCGCAGATTGGCCTGGACGCAGATAAAATCCAGGCGCCCAGCGGCTCACTGAGCGGCGGCGAACGCTTGAAAGCCGCGCTAGCTTGTGTGCTGTATGCCGATCCCACGCCGCAATTACTTTTGCTTGATGAACCTGGCAACCATCTGGATTTACCGTCAATTCAGGCACTCGAAACCATGTTGTGCCACTACCAGGGAGCAATGGTTGTGGTTTCACACGATGAGGTGTTCCTGAAGAATCTGAATTTAACCGAGCGTTTATCGCTTGCTGAAGGGAGTTGGTGTCTGGAATAAATGGGTTTATAGGGTGGATAAGCGTCATCCACCCTACGAGTTAAAATGTCTGCCAGTGCCCTTCTGGTGCATTTTTAATTAACTTCTTTGGCACCGGTTGTGCAATTACCGCCGCCGCGACATTTTGCTCATCACTCAAACGCAAATTGCTGGTTCTGTTTTGCAATTCGACGACCTGGTTTTTAAGCACGTCAGAGGATTCAGCGAGTTCATCAACGACTGCGGCATTACTCAGCGTGACCTTTTCCAACTCGGACAAGGCAATCGTAATTTGCTGAATCCCTTTTTCCTGCTCGTTTGTCGATAAGAAAATATGCTCCATCAAAATATTAAGATCTTCTGACCCCGATACGATGGCCTGCATATTTTTTTCTGCCTCTGAGACCAGTTTGGCCCCCTGCAAAACATTGGTATTGGTCGTTTCAATCAGCGATTTAATGTTTTTCGCCGATTCTGAGCTTTTTTGCGCCAGCACCCTGACCTCACCAGCGACCACCGCAAAACCTTTACCGTGTTCGCCAGCTCTCGCGGCTTCAACGGCGGCATTCAGGGCTAAAATATTGGTCTGGAAGGCAATGCCATCAATGATGCTGATGATTTCCGTCATTTTCTTCGAGCAATGGGTAATCGATACCATGTTCTCGGTCAGCTTCTGCATTAGCTCGCTGCCATGGCCTGCGGACTGATGAGCCTCGCTGGTAATGGTATTTAATTGACGGGTGTTTTCTGCGTTACTTTTCGTCCCAGCCGAGATTTCTTCCATGCTTGATGCAGTTTGCATCAGCATGGCGGATTGCTGTTCTGTTTTTACGGAAAGTTCGGCACTCTGATTAGCAAGCGTTGCGGATAATACACTGGCCGAATTAGAAGACTTTCTAATATCCATCACCAGACTGGAAATTTCTCTAGCGAGGCTGTTTATGCCAGGGATTAATTTACCTGCACAGTTATTACCAAATTCGCGGATAGATATTGATAAATTCCCGGAGTTGATTTCATCAATATTTCTTTTTACTTCATTAATCGGCTTCACCAGATATCGCGTCATATAAAACCAAAGCGTTAAAAGTAATACGATGCCGATCCCATTCAGCATGAGGTAAAAATGCATATTTGCTGATAATAAATACGCCATGACATCCATCATGACCAGAGAGGCTGCTGTAAAAACAATGATAACGGTTCTGACGCTGTAATTGTTAAGCATGTTTAACTCTGGAGACTATTTTGTTGGTACCTTTATTTATTGCGGGTATTCAGCGAAAATCCAGTCCGGAATACAAATTGAAGCTATCTCCTGACATAAGTAAATGAAGGAGTCTTTTAAACTTCTTTACTTGTCGCGTGATAAATGGGTTTTGTAGGGTGGATAAGCGCAAGCCCCATCCACCGTTTATCTTTGTGATGCCGGATGACGCTTCGCTTATCCGACCGACATTATTTACCGTTCAGAGCGTCATCAGGCCAGTATTTATAGCCATTGACCATCGCCTGGGCAGCAAGGCCTTTTTCAGTAATCTCATACACATCGACAGGTTTTGGAACCGAGATAGTACCCGGCGCTACGGCGCTGGCTGATGCGCCAACGGCTGGCAATCCTTTATCGTCATATTTAGCGGCGGCATTTGCATCTGCCCCCACGATATAGCCATTCTTAACGAAATCGCTCAACGCTTTGCTGTCATTGAACACCAGTACGGTGCGCAATTGTTTCACGCCGATACCCACCCCGGCACCGGCCTGAGCCATTTTCATGTATGTGTCTTTGCCCGTTTTAAGGTCTTTTACCACGCCGTAGCCACTGCCAAATCCGAAGACAAAAATCTTGCTGCTGTTATTGGAGAAAACGGCATACCCTTTTGAGTTCAGAATTTCACTTCGTGCTTCGGGATGAATCTTATACAGTTTCGATAACGTATCAATTCGCATATGTTGGATACTATTTCGTTGCTGACTCGCGGTATCCCCTTTCGCACTACAACCTGCCATCGCCAAAACAGCAATAAGGATCAATTTTTTATAATTCATGTGTACCCTAAAACAAAAAGACAATCGGCAACCTTAAGCACTTAGCGGGTAAAGCTGCCAAAAAGAGCGCGCATGTTAGAGGAATGAGCCACTAAACTATTATTTTTTTGTGCGAGTTCTGAATCTAAATTGTTTAATTTTGCATAAATTAGGGCTGGATTAATCGCCACACCTGCATTTATCTCTGACTCTTAGGAACCTGATTAATCATAAACAGCGGCGCAATAAACGGTGTGGCGTAATTTTCCACCCTGAATTTACGCAACGCTAATCCATACGCCTGTTGCATATTTTCTTCAGTTACGATGCTATCGGTTGCGCCTGCCAGCCATTTCCCTTCAGGTAAAAGCAGTAGCGTATGGGTTGCGACCTGTAATGCGTGAACCGGGTCGTGAGTGGTGAAAATAATGCCGCACTGCTGGCGGTGCGCCAAATCGCTGATGAGCTGTAACACCACTTGTTGATTGGCTAAATCCAGAGCCGCACAGGGTTCATCCAGCAACAGCGTTTGACAAGCGGTCACTAACGCGCGGGCGATCATCACCAATTGCTGCTGGCCGCCGGAAAGCGAGCTAAACGTACAGGCGGCCAGATGCGCGATATTTAACTGTTCCAGCGCATCAATTACCGCCTGTTTATCTTTACGCCCCGGCTGTGAAAAAAGCCTCACATGTTGAGCGCGTCCCATCAGCACCACATCGCTCACCAGATATGGGAACGGCAGGTGCGAATGCTGGGCCACGATGCCGACACCGCCCTGCTGTTCGATACTCCCGCCCAGCGGTTTCAGGAACCCGGTAAGCGTATCGAGTAGCGTACTTTTTCCCAGTCCGTTGCGCCCGAGCACCGCCCAAATTTCTCCACGCTGGCAGTGAAAATCCATTGCTTCAAAGAGCGGTGAATCATGGCCATATAACAATTGCTGAACGCGCAATTCCCCGTTTTTCATCGGCGTCTCCGGCGGCTGGAGTGAATTAACAGAACGGTAAACAGCGGCGCACCCACCAGCGCCGTAATGATCCCGATGGGGATTTCGGCCTGCATCAGCGTGCGGGCAATATCATCGACAATAATCATAAAGCCGCCGCCCAGCAAAAATGCAGTGGGCAGCAAGCGCCTATGATCAACGCCCACCAAAAGCCGCGCCAGATGAGGGATCACCAGGCCCACCCAGGCAATACTGCCACTCACCGCAACTTGTGCTGCCACCAGCAAAGCACAACAAAACAGCACACAACGCCGCAATGTCACGACCGAAACGCCCTGCGCTCTTGCGTCTTTATCACTCAGGGATAACAGATTGATACGCCAGCGCAACTGGAACAAAATTGCGGCTGCAATACTGACCGGGATCGCCAGCATCCAGACTTTGTGCCAGTTTGCGGTAGCAAAACTGCCCAACAGCCAGAACACGATGTTGGGCAAAACTTCTTCGGTGTCGGCCTGGTATTGAATCAGGCTCACCAGGGCTGCAAAAAAACCGCTCAGAATGATGCCGGAGAGAATCAGCACCAGCGCATTTTCCCGCCCCTGCAATGCTGCGATGGCATACACCAGAATCAACGCGCTCAGCCCAAAAAAGAACGTTGAACCCATCATCAGCAATGGGTCGAGACCGAGCAAAATCGCCAGTGTGCCACCGAATGCAGAACCGGAAGTTACGCCGATAATGTGTGGATCAACCAGCGGGTTGTGAAACACGCCCTGAAGTGTTGCGCCGCATAAACCCAAAGCGCCGCCCGCCAGTAGCGCCATTAAAATACGCGGCAAACGTACTGACCAAATCACCTGACCCGCGATACCCGAAGATTGCGAGTAATGGGTTAGCTGGTGGAAAACTTCGCTTAACGGCAAGGGATAATGGCCGAGACTCAGCGAGCCGACTCCCAGCGCCAGCACAGCGATAACCAGTGCCAGCTGCCGGGTAATAAAAGCCTTACTGCTTTGCATTGGTCTGCCAGTTCACGCGGTAAAAACGCTGATAATAATCCTGCGCCTGGGCATCCATATCGACGTTTTTATAGGCATCGGGATAGAGTTTTTTCGCCATCCACAACTCACCGATTGCCAGCGCTTCCGGCATAGGATAACCCCAGGCTTTCGCATATTCCGGCATCAACCAGACACGATGATTTTTCACCGCATCAATGCCCTGCCAGTTCGGATCGTTCTCGATTTCAGATACCACTTCCGGGTAGCGATCCTGCACAAAAATAACCTGCGGATCCCACTGCAACACCTGCTCAAGGGAAACCTGACGCGCGCCCTTCACACTCGCGGCTGCCACATTTTGCGCCCCGGCGTGCTTCATCATCAGGCCGGTGTATTTGCCAGAACCGTAAGTCATCAAATTCGGGTTCGCCATATAAACGCGGACTTTTTTGGCATCGGGAATGTTGGTTACTGGCGCATTAAATTTGGCACGAGCGTCAAAGGTATATTTGATCAGCTCCTCGCCTTGCGCTTTATGCTCCACCACATCAGCGATTAAACGAATCCCCTGTTTCAAGCCTTCGTTGTACGCCTGCTCTTCATCACCCATCGTCGGGTTCATTTTGTCTTGCTGACCGTCCGCATCTTTTCTGAGCGAAACCGCCACGACCGGGATGCCCGCGTTCTGAATCTGCTGAATCATCGCCTCGGGCGCGTAGTTGGCGACGAACACCACCTGCGGGTGAATCGCCAGCAGGCTTTCTATATTCACCTCGGTCAGGTCACCGGGCGTTGGCAACGAGGTAATCGACGGCATAAAGCGGGCAAACTCAGGGCCGAGCTGCTTTTTCCAACTGGTCATCACGCCCGCGATATCTTTTTGTGCATCAAGTTGCACCAACAGATTCAGCGTCTGATGCTGGAGCACCACCACCTTATTGACGTGATCGGGGATCGTGACCTGGCGGCCAAGCTGGTCGGTAATCATGCGGTCGGCGTGAGCGGAGGATGCGAAGAACGCACTGGCACAAACCAGCGCGATATGACGAAGAGTTAACATAAGTGCCATCTGGATAAGAAGAAAATTCGATGTATATTAAATTATATAACGAACTATCTGGCAACTGATTATCGCGGCTTTTGACTTGCCCAAGGCAACATGGCTGTTATGCTACTCGCCAAATTTTTAGTAAATGACATGCCCGATGAAATCGCCACAGCCTGAATCCTTACTCTCAGTTCGTCACCTTACACACTGTTTTTCCGGTAAAACTCCGCAGGTTAATGCGGTGTCTTTCGATATTGATGCCGGAGAATTTGTGTCGATCATCGGGCCGAACGGGAGCGGGAAATCTACCGTGTTACGGCTGATCATCAGCGAACTGCAACCCGCCGGCGGTGAGATTGTGATTCAGGGTAAGACGCTCAAGTCCATGAAGCCGCTGGAACGCGCTCGCACCGTGGCACTTCTGACTCAACATGACAACGCCGATCTGCGTCTTACGGTCAGTGAATATGTGGCCCTGGGGCGTATTCCCTGGCAGGCTGAATACTCGAATGGTGAACATGAAAAAGTGATTACCGATGCGATCAACGATGTCGGCATCGCGCATTTACAGCATGTTTCTTTAGGGAAATTATCCGGCGGCGAGCGCCAGCGCGCGGGGTTTGCACGCGTTTTAGCCCAGCAGCCTGCATTGTTATTGCTCGATGAGCCGACGAACCACCTCGACCCGCTGGCCAGGCACCAGTTACTCAGCCTCATTAAACACAAAAACATGACCACCGTTGCCGTGTTGCACGACCTGGAATTGATTCAGCCCTTCTCCGACCGGGTTCTGATGATGAATCAGGGGGAACTGGTGTGCAGCGGAACGCCTGCGCAAGTTCTGGACTCATCGTGGCTGGAGCAGGTTTTCGGCATGCAAAGTCTGCACGTCACACATCCGTTGAGCGGTAAAACCCTGCGCATCTTTGAAGCCCTGCCTGGCTGAAGCCCTGCCTGGCGAAATTAATTAATCATAGTTTGATCTCAGCAGACCTATTCACTGCATCAATTCCTGTATGGTGCAGCGGCTGGAATTATTCCGGCTGTTAAGTGAGGTGTAATTCCTCATGAATCAGGAGTATATGTGAACAAATTAGCCATCCCGTCGTTACTGGTCGTGATGTCCAGCCCGGCTATCGCCTCCGGTTTCCCCGTCACTATTGATAACTGCGGGCAATCATTGACCTTCACCGAAGCGCCAAAGCGCATGGTGGTTCATGATATCAACATGTCTGAAATGGCATTCGACTTGCACTTGCAACCCCGCATGGTGGGCGTCAGCGGAATTACCGGCTGGTACAAAGATATTCCGGCATTTAACCGCCTCCAGGGTTCCATCCCTGAAATTGCGCCTAAATATCCCTCGATGGAAACGCTGCTGGCAGTGAAACCCGATCTGTTTTTTGCAGGCTGGAACTACGGTTTACGGGGCGATGTCACGCCTCAGGCTCTGGCAAAATTCAATATCAAAACGCTGATCCTGACTGAAAGTTGTATTCATGTTGATAGCCATCGCCCACGTGCCAGCATGGACCTGCTGTACGGTGATATGGTGCGTTTGGGCAAAGTATTTGGCAAAGAAGAAGACGCAGTAAAACTGGTTAATAGCTGGAAAAAACAGGTAGCCACCACACGAGCAAAAACCGCAGGGCTTAAACCCGTACGCGTTTTTCTTTATGACTCTGGCGAAGACAAACCCTTTACCAGCGGTGCGTACGCCATGCCCACGGCGATTATCGAAGCAGCGGGTGGCAAAAATGTAATGGATACCCTGAATAAAAGCTGGGCGAACACCAACTGGGAAAGTGTCGCCGCCACGGAACCGGAATTCATTATTCTGATGGATTATCAGTCTGATTATAACGGGGGTGCCGACGGGCTACGGCGCTTCCTGGAACAGCATCCGTTGATGAAAAAAACGCCTGCGGTGCTTCATCATCGTTATCTCAAATTGAAATACCAGGAATTGACCCCAGGTCCCGCCAACATTACCGCCATTAACAAACTTGCCCGGGCGCTCTATCCGGCTGCATTTAATTAATGTTCGGCAATAAACGCTACGTGCTGGCATGGATTATTGCCCCACTTCTGCTGCTGGGGCTGATTCTTACCAGCGTCGCGACAGGCAGCGTGCCGCTCTCGTTTACCGACGTTTTAACGGCACTGGGTCTGGCACACGGCGATATCAACGAGATGACCAAAAGCATTGTGCTGGAGCTACGTTTGCCGCGCACTTTGCTCGGCATCATTGCCGGGGCTGGGCTGGCGCTCGTCGGCGCACTGCTGCAAACCACGACACGTAACGATCTTGCCGACCCCTTTTTATTTGGCCTGTCCTCTGGCGCGTCAGCGGGCGTGGTGCTGGTGATAACCCGCCTGGGCGACAGCCTCGGTGCCTGGACGCTACCCGTTGCCGCTTTTGTCGGCGGCATGTTATCGGCCGCAGCGGTGATCATCATCTTTATGTCTCAATCACATAAAGGCACGGAAAAGCTGATCATTTGCGGGCTGGCGGTGTCATTTTTATTTGGCGCCTTAACCAACTTCCTGATCTTTTCTGGCGACCAGCGTGCAGCCAGCAATGCCCTGTTTTGGGCGCTGGGAGGCTTAGGTCTTGCTCGCTGGGAGAACCTGGGATTTGCCGCCGCCGCGCTAGTCATCCTTATCGTGCTGATTTTCCGACGCGGCCGCGCACTGGACGCGTTACTGGCGGGCGAGCAAACGGCCTGGTCACTGGGCATTAATGTCAGTCGCTTAAGAACTGAAGTGTTTATCTGTTGTTCGATGGCGACCGCAATTTTGGTTTCTCTGACCGGAGTGATTGGTTTTGTCGGCTTGATGGTGCCACATCTGGCGCGACCATTTACCGGCGTGCGCCACAGACGGCTGTTACCTTTGGTGGGCGTTCTCGGCGCAGTACTGCTTTCCGCAGGCGACATTCTTAGCCGAACCCTCACTGCCCCTCAGGAATTGCCGATAGGGATTATCACGGCGGGTGTTGGCGGTGTGTTTGTGCTGGTCATTTTGCTGCGCCGCACCGGTTAGCACTCACGCATCTTTACGGCGGTTGCCTATCCACTCTTCAATCTGGATGGGCAGCGCTTCCGGCGCTTTTCTGAACATTCTGCGCGCCAGATCTAACACCGTATGCTGCGCGAGTGCTTCTTCCATCCGCTGCTGAGCAACCTGCATCACCTGGCGCACGCCGCAGATGCCCTCACATGCCCATGCGGGAGCTGGCTCATCGAAAATAGCCATGCGTTGGCGGATCTCCTTACAATCGAAAATGGATTTTTCCCCATCAATTGCCGCCACAATATCCAGCACGGTTATCCGGTCGGCAGGTTTCGCGAGGCGAAAGCCCCCGCCTTTTCCTTCTGTACTTTCAACCAGTTGGGCCTTAGAGAGCTTGGTGAAAATTTTAGCCAGGTAGTCGTAAGGAACATTTTGCAACTCAGCAATTTCGCGCACGCTCATCTCACGCCCGTCGCCTTTGCTATCCACTAAACACATGAGGCTATGGATGCCATATTCCACACCTGAACTGTAAAACGCCATAAATTCTCCGCCCGAATGATTCTTAGTTAGATGATAAATCCTTCCTTCTGCCCAGGCAATTACCGCATGCGGTAAATTTCAGTTAAGTTTTAAATATCAAATAAATTCAAATTGTTATATGTAATTTCTTGTATTCAGCACGCAAAAACCTTGAAAACATTAACTACGACAAATATGATCGCAGTTAAGAAATCAAATGACCACTTAGATACCAGGGATACATCATGAAACAGCAAGTTCTTATTTTGGGTGCAGGTTTTGCAGGCATGTGGGCGGCACTGAGTGCAGCACGTTTAACCGATCTTCACGACAGCAACGATATTGAAATCACCGTCCTGGCACCGCAGCCAGAACTGCGCATTCGCCCGCGTTTTTATGAAGATGGTGTTGAAAACTTTGCCGCACCGCTGCTGCCGTTATTTGCCGCGACTGGCGTTAAGTTTATTGCCGGTTCTGCCAGTGAGATTGACGTGGCGAACAAACAGGTCTGGTATCACACCGCGCAAGAAAACCTGTCCGCCATGCATTACGACCGCCTCGTGCTGGCGACCGGGAGTCACATCAACCCGATGTTCCCCGGCGCGAAAGAACATGCCTTCGATGTCGATCAACTGGAAAGTGCTGCACGCTTTGAGCAGCATCTAAATCAGCTGGCACAGCTACCAGAAAGTGATGCGCGTAATACGGTGGTGGTTTGTGGCGGCGGCTTTACCGGTATCGAACTAGCGACAGAACTGCCTGCGCGCTTGCGTGCTATTTTGGGTGAACGTGCATCAACACGTGTGATTATCGCCGACCGCAGCCCGGTTGTGGGTGGCCGTTATAGTGAAGAACTGAGCGCTGTTATCACCCAGGCAAGTGAAGAGCTGGGCGTGGAATGGAAACTCAATGCTGAAATTGCGGCAATAGATGCACAAGGTGTGACGTTCAAGAATGGCGATTTTATCGCGTCCAACACCGTGGTGATGACCATGGGTGTGCAGGCCAGTCCGTTGACGTCACAAATCCCTGCCACACGCGACGCGCAAGGCCGTTTACATGTCGATGAAAACTTAAAAGTAGTAGGCCAGGATGACATTTACGCGACCGGCGATGTGGCGTTTGCCCGTACCGATGACCAGGGCAATACCGCGCTGATGACCTGCCAACATGCGATTATGTTAGGGCGTTTTGTTGGTAACAACGTCGCCGCTGAACTGCTCGGTGTGACTCCGCACCCGTATCGCCAGGTGAATTATGTCACCTGTCTGGATTTGGGCGGATTTGGCGCGGTTTACACCGAAGGTTGGGATCAGGTGGTGAAATCGACGCGCTCAGAAGGCAAGAAAATCAAAGTAGCGATTACCAACGAACTGATTTACCCGCCGAAAGCTGAGAAAGAAATTGCCTTTGCGGCGGCCGATCCGCTGGCGGCGTTTGTTTAAATTCAAACCGAGTGTTGTAGGGTGGATAAGCGACAGCGTCATCCACCCTAAAAGCTCTTAATCATCAGTCTGTGGCGAGTGATAATCCACTCGCCTTCTCTTATTCCTGCCCTTTCTTATTCTGCCAGTTCGCCCACGGGCTATCAGCCGGAATATCGTTTTCAACCCCATCCATTTCTAACGAATCGATATACAAATCTTCGACTTCTTTTCGCGCCCACGGCGTGCGTCGCAAAAATTTCAGGCTGGATTTAACGCTTGGATCGCTTTTAAAACAATTAATGTTGATACGTTTCGCCAGTTCTTCCCAGCCAAAACGCGCAACCAGCGCATTGACAATGGCTTCAAGAGTCATGCCGTGTAGAGGATCTTTTGAAGGATGGGTCATAGTGAGTCCAGTGATTCTAAAAAATTGCGCATACCATAACAAAATAACGCAGATTCATCTTTCTTTCCTTCCGCGCCAACGACCTGTAGCCTAGCTGGGCATACATTCATCAAGAGAATGATAAGGATTACGTAATGAAAAAAGCAGTATGGACTCTCTCTGTTGCCCTGTGCCTCAGTTCTTCCGTTCTGGCCGCAGAAGTTAAGCTCCCTGCTCCAATCATCGCCCTACAGCAGCAAGGCTTTGAGCTTAAAGGCGAATTTAAAGGCCCCGGCGATTTACCTGGCTACGTGATGCAAATCCAGGGGCAAGGCACCACGGTGTTCCTGACGCCCGATAAACAGCACGCCATTATGGGAAATCTGGTCGATGCCGCGGGGAAAAACCTCAGTGATGAGCAGGTCGAGAAATGGGTTTATGCGCCCATGGCAAAAGAAATGTGGCAAAAACTCGAGAAAAATCATTGGATAGCCGCGGGCAAAGCGGATGCCCCCCATGTGGTTTACACCTTTGCTGACCCGTACTGCCCGTATTGCACACAGTTCTGGGAAAATGCGCAGCCGTGGCTGAAATCAGGCAAAGTGCAACTGCGCGTGCTAATGGTCGGCATGTTGCGCCCGGATAGCAGCCAGAAAGCCGCAGCGATAATGATGGCGAAAGATCCGGCCAAAACCCTCGCAGAATATGAAAATTCCAAAGGGAAAATGGAGCTGGCAATCCCTGCCGCCATCAAGCCCGAAATCACGAAAGCCCTGGAAGACAACCTGGCGTTGATGGACACATTAGGAGGAACGGCCACGCCTTCTATTTATTACCTGAATAAAGACGGACGACTGCAACAACATCAGGGTTTGCCTGATGAAGAAACCATGAAAGCAATCATGGGCAGCGATAAGTAACGCTTTAAAGGTGACGTTGTCACGCTAAAGAGCCATTACTGGCTTGCAACGTCGCCCTTGCATAGCAAACTCACGTAGCGCATCCCGCCAATCTTCCAGATTAAACAACTTCACTTCCGGCAATCGGCTATTCGCAAGCATGGGCCATAGATCTGAAAACCACGACTGCCATTCAAGCAAATCCGTCACGGCCAGGGTATCCCGCAGATGAAAACGCTGCGGTTTTGCCTGCGCACTGCGCGCATCGTAAGGTTGCCCGCTCAATAAACCATATGAGACAAAATCAGCATCCGCGTTTAACTGTGTCAGCAACAATGTAGCAAGTGCTCCCCCGACGGCATCAAACACCACATCAGCCTGTTGTGCGACACCGCGAAGCATTGCGGTGTCGTTAATAAGAACGGGCGTAATGCCGTTCTGGAGCAAAGCCGCTTTTTGCCCTTCACTCCGACAAACACCGTAGACATGCACCGCGCCATAAATCACCGCCCACTGCGCCAGCAGCGCCGCACAGGAGGAGTTCGCCGCGGTCAGTAATACTGTTTTTCCTTTTACCGGCCATTTTTTTAGCATCACAAATACCGCCAGCGGGTTGATGTAACCTCGCGCCGCTAACAGGTCGGGAATCGCATCAGGAACCGGAACCGCCCAAAGCGGTGAGCAATCCAGCCAACGCTGCCATGTTCCTTCGCCCCGTAACGGGAGCACGCGCTGGCCAATCATCGCGGGATTGTCGGCATCCGTCACCACGCCCATCCCTTCATAGCCAACAACGCGCGGCGGCGTAACGCGATGACGATAGGCACCGGTAACGGGGATTAAATCGGAGGGGTTAATCGGCGCATAACGCATTAGCACGCGCAGCATACCGCTCGGGCGCGGTAAGATTTGTGAATGTTCGAGGGTGATAACGTGTTCAGGTTGGCCAAACTGGCGAAACCAAAGAGCAGTGTTGTGCATAAAAAAATGCCTGTAAGCAACGTTACAGGCACTATATCAAGGTTTTACCCTTAGTTCAGTCGGATGACGCTTCGCTTATCCGACCTACATCTCGGGTGGATAAACCCAAACGCCATTCGGCCTTTGTTGGGTGGATAAGCGCAAGCGTTATCCACCGATATCACAAAACTTAGCAGTAACGTGCGAGCGCAGCACGCATGCCCAGGCTTTGAATCGCCTGTAAATCTTCGCTCACTTTCGCCACCAGACCCGGAACCTTAGTCAGGTCTTGATCCCAGTGAACGCTGTCGCTCAGTACCGCTTCAACCAGCTGCTGCTCGTTGATTTGTTTGTCACCCAGTGCCGCCCACAGCTGCTGATAACGCACCAGCCAGTGCTCGTCATCCTGCAACGGATAGGTTTCTTCGCCGCGCTCGCCTTTGTAGAAAGCAATCAGCGCTGCCAGGGCGAAAGTCAGACGCGGAGGCAAAGTGCCGGTCGCCTGCTGGCCTGCCAGCAATTGCGGCAGAATACGGGTACGGAACTTCGTCATGCCGTTAAGCGCGATAGACAGCAACTGATGCTGAATGTACGGGTTCTGGAAACGACTGGTCACCGCTTGTGCAAAGGATTGCAGCTCGTCGCGAGGCAAATCCAGCACCGGAATAATCTCTTCCGCGATAGTTTTTTCCACGAATGCGCAAACTTCAGCATCGTTCATGGACTCGCCCACGGTGTTCAGGCCCGCAAGATAAGCGACTGGCACCAGCGCAGTGTGAGCACCGTTCAGAATCGCCACTTTGCGTTCTTTATAAGGTTTGATGTCATCGACAATCAGCACGTTCAGCGGGAACTTATCCAGACGCAGTTCTTGCGCAAGCGTTGCTGGCCCCTGAATCACGAACAGGTAGAAATGTTCAGCCGCAGCCAGGAAGCTGTCTTTGTAACCCAAAGATTCTTCAATTGCTGATGCTTCGTCGCGCGGATAACCGGTAACGATACGGTCAACCAGCGTAGAACAGAACGTATTAGCCTCGTTCAGCCATTGGGTAAACGCTGCTGGCAGCTCCCACTCTTGCGCGTAACGCAGAACCAGTTCTTGCAGCGCGTCGCCGTTGTAATCAATCAGTTCGCAAGGAATGATGATCCAACCTTTGTCCGCAGCGCCGTTGAAGTGGCTGAAACGTTCGAACAGCAAACGCGTCAGTTTTGCCGGGTAGCTTACCGCTGGTGCATCTTCAAATTTGTCGCCTGCGTGGTAGCTGATGCCCGCTTCGGTGGTGTTGGAGAAGACGAAACGCATCTCTGGGTTATGAGCCAGTTTCAGGAAGGTTTCATATTCTTGATAAACATTGATTTCACGGTTCACTGAGCGAATCAGACGCGCGTCGCTTACCGCTTCGCCCTGCTCGTTCAGGCCACGGATGACCGTGGTATACAGCCCATCCTGAGTAGACAGCGACGGCGGGAATGCGCTGTCGATTGGACGTACGATAACAACACCCGCATTCAGATCGGTGTGTTCATTCAGTAAATCAACTTGCCAGTCAATGAATGCACGCAAAAAGTTACCTTCACCAAACTGGATAATACGTTCAGGGTATTGAGCGCCAGGGAAGTCTTGACGATTAAGTGTTTTCACTATGTTGTTCCTTGGTGAGTACAGGATGGGCGAATAAAAATCCTCTCCAAACTATCAGAACTCAACAATGTGAAACCCCGTTTTGATCAAACTAGAGTTGTTATACCAATTTTTTTATTGATGTTTTTTGGTAGAACAACTCTCAACAGGCGCTAACTATTCAGCGCAAGCTCTTTATACGACGCGGTACTGGTCTGATTGCGACCATTACGCTTGGATAAATAGAGATATTTATCCGCTTCTGCCAGCAGCGAGTTAAACGCATCAAGCAGGGTTTGCTTTTCGGGCGTCACGGTCGCAAGGCCGATACTCACCGTAATGAACAACGTCTGTTGCTGATAACGAAACGCCGTAAGCTCAACGGTCTGGCGAATTTTCTCGGCGATCGCGAGACCTTTTTCTTCGGTACAGGTGCTACAAGCCACCACAAACTCTTCGCCACCCAAACGGGCCACCAGCCCTTCGTCCCCCACCACTTTTCGCAATTGCTCGGCAAAGGCGGCCAGTACCACGTCACCACATTCATGACCATAGCTGTCGTTGATTCGTTTGAAATAATCAATATCCAGCAGCATCACGCACAGTTTTTGGTTGGGCAGATGCTTCGTCGGCATGTTGGTTTTTAGCGCTTCATACAGACCGGAACGGGAATAAACGCCGGTAAGATAGTCGTAATCCGCTCGCAGCGAGGTTTGCTGAATTAAGCGGTTAATCGCATCAACGCTCACCGACACAATCAGCGGGCAAATCGCCATCGTGGCAATCCCAAGACGTGCGGAGAACATCTCCGTCACCACCAGTGGGACATTGTGATGAATCACGACAATCGAGTTTGCTACAAGAATGATTTCCGTGCCGCCCGTCAAAAACGTGATTAATGCGGTTATCGGAAGCGGATAACGAATCGCGCACCAGATCAGCGCCGGGAGCGGAAACGCCAGGCTCCCGGCCCCGCCAATCACCACCGAGGCCATAACAGAGACGACAACCGCCACCAGCGGATAAATTTTCGACAAATGAAAAGCGGGCAACTTACTCCACTGCGGCCATTTCGCCATCAGCAAAAATGGCATCATCAACACACCAGTTGAAAATTGTTCGCTAAACCAGTCGGCAAACAGTGAAATAAACTGACGATAATCCGACGAAGGCCCGGTCGAGCCCATCGATCCTAATAAAGAGCTAAGAATCGCACCAATAAGGCAGGCGTAGAAAAGATTAAAAGCATTCAGCGCCCAATTACTTTCATCTTGCGTGCGGGAATAACGCAGTAATAACCGGGCAACAACAATAATAAACACCATGTTAGAGAGATTGATTATCGCCGACTGCCATCCCCAATTCGTGGTGAATGCGTCATAGACAACCATTGCGCTATAACAAACGAAATAATAAACCGGGCGATTGAGGAATGGGCAGCGCACGAACACCGCGGCCAGTACCGCATTCAGCGGCCAGAAGAGCGACAACTCATCAATCAGGCGAAGCGAGGCGCCAAAAAAGTAAAACAATGTCGTAATGACAAAAATAGAAACGGCGTTAGCCAACCGTTTTTCAGGCGAACAGAACATAAACTTAGCTAGATTAGCCATGCTATTTTGACTCGTATTTATACGTGCACTGCGCAATGATTTAATACAACTGTATGAGTGCAAAAAATAATTTTTAGCTTAGCATATTTTATCTGGTACGGCCTGTGGCCCAATCGATATAGACAAATATGCCAGGCTTGCAGTTTAAAAGATTGAACGCCCGATTCGCTGAGCCAGGATTTCGAGTGCGGCGGTACCGGCAAGCGAGTTTCCTGATGCATCCAGCTCCGGGCACCAGACCGCAATAGACATCTCATGCGGAACGATAGCAATGATCCCGCCGCCAACACCGGATTTCCCCGGCATCCCTACCCGATACGCAAATTCACCAGCACCGTCATACATGCCGCTCGTCACCATCAACGCGTTAATCTGCCGCGCTTGCTGTGCGGTGATAATCGGTTCATCAAGATGCAATGCCCGCCCCTGATTTGCCAGAAACAGAAACGTTTTCGCCAGCTCCAGGCAGCTCATTTTCAGCGCGCAATAATGGAAGTAGTTGTGCAGCACGGTAATCACGTCGTTATCAAAATTACCGAAGGATTTCATCAGCCAGGCAATCGCGGCATTACGCGCCGAATGTTCGAACTCAGATTTCGCGACTCTGCCGTCGTAAGCCAGATCGGGTTGTTCCGCCAACGCGCGCACCACTTCCAGCATGCGCTGTTTCGGCGCACTCAGGCGAGTCTGCAACATATCGCACACCACTAACGCGCCCGCATTGATAAACGGGTTGCGCGGTTTGCCTTGTTCAAGTTCTAGCTGGAGCAAAGAGTTAAACGGTTGCCCCGAAGGCTCTTTCCCCACGCGCTGCCAGATTTCATGTTCATCGTAACGTCCCATGGCAAGCGTGAGGCTCAGCACTTTCGAAATGGACTGTATCGAGAAACGTTCCGTCGCATCCCCTGCGCTAAAAACTTCACCATCGACGGTACACACTGAAATTCCCAGTTTGTTGCCGGGAATTTCTGCCAGAGCTGGAATGTAATCAGCCACTTTACCGCGGCCAATAAGCGGGCGAACCTGGGCGAGAATATCTTCCAGCAATTGATTATCTAACAGACCTGGCACTGCAAACTCCTGATTAGCGGGTATTTTACGCCCGCCAGTATATCAGCAACTAGCGGCGGTCTTTCCATACTGTCTGCACATTACAAAACTCATGCAGGCCAAAATGCGAAAGCTCACGCCCGAAGCCACTTTTCTTCACACCGCCAAACGCCACACGTGGATCGCTGGCGCTATAGCCATTGATAAACACGCCACCGCATTCAAGACGCGCCGCAAAGTCATCGGCAAGATGAGTATCAGAAGTGAATAACGTGGCTGAAAGGCCGAAGTCACTGTCATTTGCCAGTTCCAGGGCATGTTCCGGATTACGCGCTCTGGTAATAGCCGCCACCGGGCCAAACAACTCTTCACGAAATGCCACCATATCAGGCGTGACATTCGCTAAAACGGTTGGCGCGTAGAAATTGCCCTTGCCTGCCATTTTCTCGCCACCGAGCAGTAATGTCGCCCCTTGTTCAAGTGACGTTGTCACCTGCTTATGCAATTCATCACGCAGATCGTAACGCGCCATCGGGCCGATAGTCGTTGTATCAAGAGTGGGATCGCCGATTTGCAGCGCCTGAACGGCTGCAACAAACTTCTGGGTGAATGTGTCCGCAATCCCTTCTTCGATGATAAAGCGTTTCGCTGCCGCACAGACTTGCCCGGTGTTCTGGAATCGCCCTGCAATTGCCGCCTTCACCGCCTCATCAATATCAGCGTCATTGAGCACAATAAACGGGTCTGAACCGCCGAGTTCCAGCACGCATTTTTTCAATGCAGCACCTGCCTGCGCACCAATCGCCGCCCCCGCACGCCCGCTTCCCGTCACGGTGACAGCCGCAATTCGCGCATCATTAATCGCATGGCTTACTCCTTCAGGCGTGACATTAATTACTTCAAATACGCCCTGCGGGAATCCCGCTTCGGCGAACATGTGTTTAATCAGTAACGCGCATCCCATGACGTTTGGCGCATGTTTGAGAACGTAACTGTTGCCCGCCAACAGAATCGGCACCGCACCGCGCAGGACTTGCCAAAGCGGGAAGTTCCACGGCATCACCGCCAGAATGGCACCCAAAGGCCGGTACTCAATCACCGCCTGATGGTTTTCCACCAGAGTGCCTTCGGTTGCCAGCATGCCTGGCCCGTGTTCTGCATACCAGTCACATAAATTCGCCGTTTTCGCCACTTCCGCGCGAGCCTGGGTAATCGGCTTACCCATTTCTGCGGTGATCATTTGTGCCAGCGTTTCAGCGTGCTGACGCAACGCCGCGCCCAGATGGCGTAATTTATCCGCCCGCAGAGCCAGCGGCACATTGCGCCAGACGTTAAATGCCGCGTGGTTCCCCGCCAGCGCGGTATCGAGCTGCTCGGGCGTTTCAAACGGCATGGCAGAAAGCTGCTCGCCGGTGGCCGGGTTCATTGAAATAGCGTGATGGTTCATGGTTGCTCCTGTGTTCGCGTTATGCCCCTACCTTAAACCTGCGTGACAATCATGAAAAATGAATAATAATGAGCGAGTCATTCACGTATCGAGAAAGGTTTATGGATCTCACGCAGCTTGAAATGTTTAATGCGGTAGCGGAAACCGGCAGCATCAGCGCGGCAGCGGCGAAGGTTCACCGGGTGCCGTCCAATCTCACCACGCGCATTAAACAGCTTGAGGCCGATCTCGGTGTTGAGTTGTTTATTCGCGAAAACCAGCGTTTGCGCCTCGCCCCAGCCGGGCACAGTTTTCTCAGCTACAGCAAACGTATTCTGGCTTTGGTTGATGAAGCGCGGATGGCGGTTTCCGGTGACGAGCCACAAGGGACGCTGCCGCTAGGTTCGCTGGAAAGCACTGCAGCGGTGCGGATTCCGGGTTTGCTCGCGATGTTTAACCAGCGTTTCCCAAAAATTCAGCTCTCGCTTGCCACCGGGCCTTCGGGCGATCAGATTGATGGCGTGTTGGATGGGCGGCTATCGGCGGCCTTTGTCGACGGCCCGATATTGCATCCTTCCCTTGACGGTATTGCGGTTTACGAAGAAGAAATGGTGATTGTCGCCCCGGCGGATCAAGACGCCATTACGGATGCAAACCAAGTCAGCGGCATTAGCATTTATGCATTTCGCGCCAACTGTTCGTACCGCAGGCATTTTGAAAGCTGGTTTCACGCCCACCACTCGGTGCCGGGCAAAATTCATGAAATGGAGTCGTATCACGGAATGCTGGCGTGCGTGATTGCCGGAGCGGGTATAGCGCTAATGCCGCGCAGCATGCTGGAAAGTATGCCCGGCAGCCACCAGGTGTCGATATCGCCGTTGCCTACTGACTGGCGTTATCTCAACACCTGGCTTATCTGGCGACGAGGGGCAAAAACCCGACAACTTGAGGCGTTTATCGGGCTGCTTGAGCAAACGTCTTAGCGCAGTAATACTTTGCCGACTAAATAGGTGGTCGCCTGGCCGGACATTAACACCCTGTCGCCCACCAGTTGGCAACGTATATCCCCGCCGCGCGCGGAAACCTGACGCGCCAGCATCTGCGTTTTACCCAACTTTTCTGCCCAGTACGGAATCAACATGGTGTGAGTCGACCCGGTAACCGGGTCTTCTGTCAGCGCCGCCTTCGGAGAAAAGAAACGGCTGACAAAATCATAGCCTTCTGTTTGCGCAGGCGCGGTGATACACACTTTTTGATCCAGCTGACGCATCAGATCAAAATCAGGATTAATCGCCTCAACCTGCGCCTGGTTCGCGAGCAACACGGTATAGGTGCGCCCCAGCCGCACTTCCTGGTATTCGCTGATACCGAGCGAGTCCAGCAGCAACTGTGGCGGCTCAATGGGTTCACTGCCCGACGCCGGGAAATCAAGCGTCAACCAGTCGCCATTGCGCGTCACCGTAAGCGGGCCAACAAAACGCGTCTCAAAATGAATGGTGGTTTCCGGGTAATTCAGGTACTCGAAAATCACATGGGCTGAAGCCAGTGTCGCGTGGCCACAAAGATTGATCTCCCCTTGCGTGGTGAACCAGCGCAATTCAAAACCGCTGTCGGTGGTAATAAAAAATGCCGTTTCCGACTGGTTATGCTGGCGTGTCATCGCCAGTAACGTTTCATCTGGCAGCCATTCGGTGAGTGGACATACCGCCGCGGCGTTGCCACCGAAAGTGGTATCGGTGAACGCATCAACCATATAAAAATCAATTTGCTGCATGGTCTTTTCTTCCTGTGTGGCCTGATGACATCTACCATGCCACGCCTTGCGTGATTCGCGGAACAATAAAATGAGAGTTAAATCACAAAATCAGTTGTATGGCTGGATTGATGGTTTTATGATCGCCTGCTCACCAAACCTTTCATTTATCAGCGCGAAACCCATCTATGACAACAAGCAACGTATCACGCAAAACGGCGTGGCTACGCGTCGTTACGCTGGCGGTCGCCGCCTTTATTTTTAATACCACGGAGTTTGTTCCGGTTGGTTTGCTTTCTGACATCGCCGATAGTTTTGGTATGCAAACGCCCCAAGTCGGCATCATGCTGACGATTTACGCGTGGGTCGTCGCGCTGATGTCGCTGCCGTTTATGTTGCTGACGAATAAAGTCGAGCGTAAGCGGTTATTGATTTGCATTTTCGCTCTGTTTATCGCCAGCCATGTCGTCTCTTTTGCCGCATGGAATTTCACCGTACTGGTGATCAGCCGCATCGGTATCGCCTTTGCCCACGCGATTTTCTGGTCGATTACCGTATCGCTGGCCATTCGTATGGCCCCTGCCGGTAAAAAGGCCCAGGCGATGAGCCTGATTGCTACAGGTACCGCGCTGGCGATGGTCTTAGGTTTGCCGCTCGGGCGCATGGTGGGGCAATATTTCGGCTGGCGCACCACCTTCTTAGGCATTGGCGCGATTGCCGCCCTGACACTTTTCTATGTCATTAAGCTGCTGCCAAAATTGCCGAGCGAGCATTCGGGTTCGCTGAAAAGTGTGCCTGAACTGTTCAAACGCCCGGCGTTGGTGAGCTTGTATGCGTTAGTCGCTGTGGTCGTCACCGCGCATTACACCGCCTACAGCTACATTGAACCGTTCGTGCAAAACGTTGCGGGCTTGAGCGCCAATATGGCGACTTTCCTGCTGTTAGTGTTGGGTGGTGCCGGGATCATTGGCAGCGTGATGTTCGGCAAATTGGGCAACCGACATTCATCGACCCTGGTCAGCAGCTCCATCGGCCTGCTGGTTCTGTGCCTCGCCTTGTTGTTACCTGCGGCCCAAAGCACCGTGAACCTCACCATTCTGTGTCTGTTCTGGGGCATCGCGGTTATGGTTATCACGCTGGGAGTGCAGGTGAAAGTTCTGGCGCTGGCATCGGATGCGACCGATGTGTCGATGGCGCTATTCTCAGGGATTTTCAATATCGGGATTGGCGCGGGCGCGTTAGTCGGTAACCAGGTGAGCCTGCATTTTGAGATGTCCAGCATTGGCATGGTGGGAGCCGTGCCTGCTTTGATCGCCCTGATTGGGTCAGTATTAATTTTCCGCCGCTGGCCGGTATCTTTAGAAGAACAGCATAACCATTAATGAAATAAGGGCGACGGCAATAAACCGTCGCCCTTTTTACCGCTTAATTTGCCGGGAAATGGGTCACTATTTCCAGTATGCCGTTAATAATAAACTGCACACCCATACAGACTAATAAAAAGCCCATCAGACGAGAAATCGCTTCAATACCGCTCTTACCTACCAGCCGCATTATCGCCCCGGAACTGCGTAAACTGCCCCACAGAATCAGGCCAACCAGTGCAAAAATGATTGGCGGAGCCACCAGCACAACCCAGCCCGGGAAGTTCACACCGTGTTCCACGGTTGAAGAAGAACTGATTATCATCGCAATCGTACCCGGCCCGGCCGTGCTTGGCATGGCGAGTGGGACAAAGGCGATATTGGTATCAGGTTCTTGTTCAAGCTCCTCCGCTTTGCTGTGAGCCTCCGGCGACTCATGGGCTTTTTGTTGCGGGAAAAGCATGCGGAAACCAATAAACGCAACAATTAAACCGCCAGCGATACGCAAACCGGGAATGGAAATACCAAACGTATTCATCACAACTTGCCCGGCGTAGTACGCAACCATCATGATGATGAAGACATTGATGGAGGCCATCAAAGAGGTTTTATCGCGCGCCTGTTTGTTCATATCTCCGGCAAGCCCGAGGAACAATGCTACTGTGGTCAACGGGTTAGCAAGCGGCAGTAATACCACTAACCCCAGCCCAATAGCCTTAACCAAATCCATCATCTGCTGTCCTTTATTTCGGTGTCTTTTTGCGCTGCTGAGTATAGCAGCCAACCTGCTCTGCGATGGTTATCAGAATTGTATCAATGTTAAAAACTGAACCGTTTTAGCTATTCGTGTCATCACTGATTCATAACGTTGACTTATGCTTGCCTGAGCAATAATATCTGCCGTGATTAAATATACTTGCCTGGGCAACCATAGTGAAAGATAAAAACGATCTGTTCAACGAAATGATCCCTCTCGGACAACTGATCTATATGGTTAACCAGTACAAGGAGCGCCTGCTCAACGAGCATCTTTCCCCGCTGGATGTCACCTCGACCCAATTTAAAGTGCTCTGCACCATCTATCGCGAAGAATGCATTACCCCGATGGAGTTGAAGAAATCGCTTTCTGTGGACCTAGGTGCGTTAACCCGCATGTTAGACCGCCTGATTTGCAAAGGATGGGTCGCACGCTTACCGAATCCCAACGACAAACGTGGTGTGCTGATAAGACTGACTCCGGAAGGAGCCACGCTTTGCGAGAAATGCCGCAGCCTTTTGGGGAAAAGCATGCACCAGGAACTGATAAAAAATCTGACCGCTGATGAAGTCGACACGCTTTATCAACTGTTAACAAAGGTATTACCGTAAACCTGAAAAAGAGGTGAAACGATGTCCAGACGGAACAATGATTCAATAACAATACAAAGCATATTGGACTGGATTGAAGAGAACCTGGAAAACCCCCTCTCACTTGAGAAGGTTTCACAGCGTTCTGGTTACTCGAAGTGGCACCTGCAAAGGATGTTTAAAAAAGAGACCGGTCATTCGTTAGGCCAATACATCCGTAATCGAAAACTGACGGAAATCGCCCTCAAGCTTAAAGAAAGCAACGAGCCGATTCTGTACTTAGCGGAGCGCTATGGGTTTGAGTCGCAACAGACACTGACCCGCACGTTCAAGAATTACTTCTCTGTGCCACCTCACAGATTCCGCGTTGCATGTTCAGGTGGCGAAGGAAAGTATATTCATCCGCTAAATCATTAAAACAGTTAACAAACGCTATGCAACCGTCTGGTTATCCAGACACCGAGGATTTATGAAACGTATTATCTCCGCTGCGAGCCTGCTTCTGATTCTGGCTTCCGCAAACGTTATGGCGGAGCAATCAGGCAATTTCAGCACCACCCAGGCTAATCACGGCGGCATGATCATTCCCCCGTCTGAAAGCCGCGCACAGAATAGCAACACGATTGGCGATAAGTCAGAATTCCTGGGTACACCGTACTACCAGGAAAATGCTAACTAATTCTCTGTTTGGCGGGCCTTCATTTTTGCCCGCCAGCTTTCTGTTTTAACTCGCCACCGCCCGCCGGATCCGCAAACCAAATACGTTGATATACAACCCACCCATAATTAATGCCGCACCCGCAAGTTGTGTCGCAGACAGCGTTTCATCCAGCAACCATGCCGCACTGGCCATTCCCACCACCGGCACCAGCAGTGACAGCGGAGCCACACGCCAGGTTTCGTAGCGCCCAAGCAGGCTTCCCCAAATACCGTAACCCACAATCGTTGCCACAAACGCCAGGTACATCAGCGATAACACCGTCGTCATATCTATCGTAATCAGGCTTTGCCATATCAGCGCCGGGCCGTCGAGTAGCAAACTGGCGACAAAAAATGGGATGACCGGAATTAACGCGCTCCACACCACCAAAGACATAATCGGCGGGCGCTTCTCGAGCTGCATAATCTTCTTATTGAAAATGTTGCCGCAGGCCCAGCTAAAGGCGGCTGCCAGCGTCAGCATAAACCCGAGCAAGGCAACGTGCTGGCCGCCAAGACTGCCCTCAATCAAAACCAGCACACCGATAACCGCGAGCGTGATCCCCGCCAGTTGCTTGCCTTGCAGGCGTTCCCCGAACACACACGCACCGAGAATAATCGTAAAGAATGCCTGCGCCTGAAGCACCAGTGACGCAAGCCCCGCAGGCATACCGAACTTTATCGCGCTGAAGAGAAACGCAAACTGGCCGAAGCTGATAGTCAGTGCGTACGCGGCCAGCAGGCGAAAAGGAATTTTAGGGCGAGCGACAAACAACAGCGCGGGGAAGGCCACCAGCAGAAAACGCAAACCGGCCAGTAACAGCGGAGGCATATTGTGCAGCCCCATTTTAATCACTACGAAATTCAGTCCCCACACCACGACCACCAGCATCGCCAGCAGCCCATCTTTGCGCGTCATACCCTGCCCCTGTTTTATTGCAATTTTGTTAAAATCTAAGGCTATACCCAAATAATGAATAGATACAGATCGCACTTTTCAGTGGCGGTACAGAGAAAAAATTAACATAAGCACAACCTATACTTTGTTGATCCTTCATGATAAATCTTGTCTCCCCCCAACAAATACATTCTAAAAAAAACGATAAAATGGTTTCCCTGACGACACGCTTTTCTGGCAAGCAACTCTCCATCAGCGTTTTACTGCTCTCTTCGCTGCTCCTCACCGTGGGGCGCGGTTTAACGCTGCCGTTTATGACGATTTATCTCTCCCGGCAGTACGGCATGCCGCTAAATGAAATCGGGATGGCGCTCACCATCGCCCTGACGACAGGCGTGGTATTTAGCCTGTGGTTTGGCATTCTGGCCGATAAATTCGACAAAAAAATGTACATGCTGCTGTCGATTATTATTTTCCTCGGCGGGTTTGTGGCGATCCCATTGGTCAATAATGCCGTTCTGGTGGTGGTGTTTTATTCGCTGATAAACTGCGCGTACTCGGTGTTCGCCACGGTGTTAAAAGGCTATTTCTCCGATGTGCTGGAAATTCACCAGAAGCCGAAAATCTTCTCGCTCAACTACACCTTTGCCAATATCGGCTGGACGGTTGGCCCGCCGATTGGCACGCTGGCGGTGCTTTACAGCACTAATTTGCCGTTCTGGTTATCCGCATTAACCGCCATCATTCCGTTTATCGTGATTAGCCGCTATGTACACAGCGTGTCGGCGAGCGAAACGCAGGAAAACAACAACGTCAGGCTTTCACCGGTGCAGATGCTCAAAGACAAAGCGTTGATGTATTTCACGCTTTCGGCATTCCTCGGTTCACTGGTGTTTGGCTCTTTCGCCGCCTGCTTATCTCAGTACGCGATTGCTATCTCGGATTCGGATCTGGCGCAAAAAGTGGTTGGCGTTGTGCTGCCGGTGAATGCGTTTGTGGTGGTGGTTTTTCAGTATATGGTCGGCAAACGTATTCGCCCGGACAATATCAAAAAGCTGATGGGCTACGGCACACTGTTCTTTATGGCAGGATTGGCGGGCTTTATGATTTCGGGCGATAACCTGCTGCTGTGGGGCATTTCTGCTGCGGTATTTACCCTCGGCGAGCTAATCTTTGCACCGGGTGAATATATGCTGGTGGACAACATCGCCCCCGCAGGACTGAAAGCCAGCTACTTCTCAGCCCAGCAACTCGGCTGGTTAGGCGGCGCGTGCACTCCACTTTTCACCGGTTTGATTCTGACCTGGTTGCCGCCCTATATGCTGTTCGTGGCGCTGATGGCGGCAATTGGATTGTCTTACCTGATGATTGTGAAAGGGATAGCGGTGAAACCGCAACTGGCTTTGAACTAAATGGTGGATGACGCTTCGCTTATCCACCCTACAAATCGAATCGTAGGTCAGATAAGCAAAGCGTCATCCGACAAAACTACTTCAGATCTTTACGGTACTGAATAAACCCAGGCTTATCCGCCATTTTGTCGTATAGCGCCTGGCCTGCCGCGTTGGTTTCATGAGTATGCCAGTACACGCGCCCACAGCCTTTGCTCTGCGCATGTTGATAAACGCCTTCAATCAACGCCCGTCCAACGCCTTTGCCGCGTGAAAGCGCTGCAGTAAACAGATCCTCAAGATAACAATGATCCTCCGCCGACCATGTGCCCCGGTGGTAAACCATATGCGTAAACCCGAGCATTTTCCCCTGCTCATCAAACGCACCCAGCGCAAACATGGGTTCAGATGCATCAAGCATGCGCTGCCATGTCAGTTCGGTGATGTCTTCATGCAGTTGCGAATTGTAGAACGTCAGATAACCCTGCCACAGCGGCAACCATGCCGCCCGGTCATTTGCTTCAAGCGCCCTGACCTGCACCACGGTTCTGTTCTTAGCTGGGATACTGCCCTTCAGACTTTCACGAATCTGCGTCAGACCCTGCTGCTGCATACCCTCCGGCATATTCTCAGCCGACAGCCATGTTTCAAATGCCAGCTTAATCTGCGGCCATTCGCTGTCGAGAATCGAAAACCACGCGGTATCGCGGGTGCGCTGTTTATACACCACCACCTGGCGAAACAAACCTTCGTAACGGAACCCAAGACGGATTGCCGCATGGCGCGACGGGCCATTCAGGCTGTCACATTTCCATTCATAGCGACGATAACCCAGCTCAAAAGCATATTTCATCAACAGATAATGGGCTTCAGACGCCTGAACCGTGCGTTGCAGCAATGGGGTATACATCACGAACCCGACTTCCACCACGCCGTTTGCCGGGTCGATACGCATTAACGACAACGTACCCACCGCCTTGCCGCTGTTATCGACCACCGCATAATGCAGCGGATCGTTGCTCTGCGCCGCGGTTTCAATAAATTCAGAAAATTGCTGCTGCCCGCTAAATGGCCCGATGCTCAGATACGTCCAGCCGCGGCTATCTTTCGCGGTACTCCACGCTGCCCATAAATCATCGGTGTGGATACGAGATAAAGGCTCCAGGTGACAATAGCGCCCTTGCAGCGTGATCCGCTCCGGGCGAAGGCATGGTTTCCAGTCGGGAAGAGAGTTGCCCACAGGTTGCTGATATTCATTTGTTATGCCAGTCAATTCAGGCCTCCACGGGCGCAATGACGATAAGTTACCTGAATATAAACAAGTTATGGCATAACTAACAGAACCATAATTTGGGGGATTTGGTAGACCATCGCCTAGAACTAAATCGCCACCAGCCCCCTGACCCCATCGGTTTCCATATCCGCACCTGCGCCACGCTGAATAATTGCCCCGCGCGACATCACTAAATAATTGTCGGCAAGTTCAGCGGCAAAATCATAAAACTGTTCGACCAATAAAATCGCCATATCGCCTTTAGCGGCGAGGCTGCTAATAACCTGACCGATCTCTTTAATCACCGAAGGCTGAATACCTTCGGTCGGTTCATCCAGAATTAAGAGTTGCGGCTTACAGGCCAGGGCGCGACCAATCGCCAGTTGCTGTTGTTGCCCGCCGGAAAGATCCCCACCGCGACGCTGTTTCATCTCTTTTAGCACCGGAAAGAGCTGATAAATCTCTTCCGATACCTGTTTAGCCTCGCGCCCACTAAACCGCGAAAGGCCCATCAGCAGATTTTCTTCCACCGTCAGGCGCGGGAAAATCTCCCGCCCTTGCGGCACGTAGGCAATCCCCGCTTGCACGCGCTGATGCGGTTTACGCGCGGTAATATTATTTTGCTGCCAGTTGATGACACCCGATTTCGCCGGGATCAGCCCCATCAGGCATTTGAGCAGCGTGCTTTTGCCCACGCCGTTGCGCCCCAGCAGGCAGGTGACTTCGCCGATTTTGGCTTCAAAAGAGACACCGCGCAGAATAT
>NZ_JMPI01000027.1 GCF_000735355.1 Buttiauxella agrestis ATCC 33320 | reverse complement strand
CGTCAATCCCCCACCACAAAATCACCGCCCCAGATACACTTCTATCACCTGCTCGTTGGCCTGCACTTCACGCAGCGAACCCTCCGCCAGCACTTGCCCCTGGTGCAACACCGTCACGTGGTCGGCAATGGTTTCGACAAAGCCCATATCGTGCTCCACCACCATCAGCGAATGCTTCCCCGCCAGCCCGCGAAACAGCTCGGCGGTGTATTCCGTTTCCGCATCCGTCATGCCTGCAGCGGGTTCATCGAGCAGCAGCAAATGAGGTTCCTGCACCAACAACATGCCGATTTCAAGAAACTGCTTTTGCCCGTGTGAAAGCAACCCAGCTTTACGATTTCGTTCCGCGCCAAGGCGCAAAGTCGCCAGCATTTCGTCGATGCGGTCACGCTGTTCAGAATTGAGTTTTGCCCGCAGGCTCGCCCAGACTGATTTATCGGCTTTCTGGGCAATCTCCAGGTTCTCAAACACCGTCAGCGCTTCAAACACAGTCGGTTTCTGAAATTTGCGACCAATGCCGCATTTGGCAATATCCGCAGGTTCTAAACGCATTAAATCGGTGGATTGATCGTAAAAAGCTCTGCCGCTTTGCGGTTTGGTTTTGCCGGTGATCACATCCATCAGCGTGGTTTTCCCGGCTCCGTTTGGGCCAATCACGCAGCGCAACTCGCCCACGCCGATATTGAGCGACAAGTCCGTCAGCGCTTTGAAACCGTCAAAACTGACGTTGATATTCTCCAGCATCAGCACCGGGTCGGTCTGGTCGCGGAAGCGGTCAGCTTCATGCTGACGGGTAAAGAGCGGTTCGCCGGGTTGCATTATTTTTCTCCTTTACGCAGCAGGCCAATCACGCCACGCGGTAAAAACAGCGTCACAACGATGAAAATCAGGCCGAGGAACAGTTGCCAGTACTCCGGCACCGCCATGGTGAAATAGCTTTTTGCACCATTCACCAGACCAGCACCCAGGATCGGGCCGATCAATGTGCCGCGCCCACCGAGTGCCACCCAAATTGCCGCTTCAATGGAATTGGTCGGCGACATTTCTCCGGGGTTAATAATCCCCACCTGTGGGACATACAGCGCCCCCGCCAGCCCGCACAATACGGCAGATAACGTCCATACCAGCAGCTTGAAACCTTTCGGATCATACCCGCAGAACACCAGGCGATTTTCTGCATCACGCACCGCCGTCAACACGCGGCCAAACTTGCTGCGCGCAAGAGCAAAACCCATCCCCAGACTTGCCATCAGGAGCAAAACAGTGGCGATAAACAGCCCGATGCGTGTGCCTGTCGCGGTGATCGGCATACCTAAAATCGTGGTGAACCCGGTAAAACCGTTGTTGCCGCCAAAGCCGGTTTCATTGCGGAAAAACAGCAGCATGCCCGCATAGGTCAGCGCCTGGGTCATAATCGAAAAATAGACACCTTTGATTTTTGAGCGGAATGCAAAAAAGCCAAACACCAGCGCAAGCAGCCCCGGCACCAGCACAATCAGCGCCAATGCCCAGGCAAAATGCTCAGTGCCCCACCAGAACCATGGCAACTCATCCCAGGATAAAAACGACATAAAAGCAGGAAGCCCGTCGCCTGCGGCCTGGCGCATCAGATACATTCCCATCGCGTAGCCGCCAAGGGCGAAGAAAATGCCGTGCCCGAGGGAAAGTAGCCCGGCATATCCCCACACCAAATCCAGCGCCACGGCGACGATGGCATAGCAGAGAATTTTGCCGACCAATGTGAGCGTATAAGTGGACAGATTCAGCGGGTGGCTGGCTGGTAATAGCGTTAAGAACGGCAATGTCAGCATCAGCACCACAATCAGAGAACCCAGCGCCATAGAGAGGCGCGGCGCTTTGCGGGCGAGCGTTAACGTTAGCGGCTGGCTCATCAATCAATAACCCTCCCTTTCAGGGCGAACAGGCCTTGCGGGCGCTTCTGGATAAACAGAATAATCAGCACAAGGATGAGAATTTTGCCCAGCACCGCACCAATTTGCGGCTCCAGTATTTTGTTAAAGATACCCAGCCCGAAGGCGGCGGCCACGGTTCCCGCCAGTTGCCCAACGCCGCCGAGCACCACCACCAGGAAGGAGTCGATGATGTAGCCTTGCCCCAGTTCCGGGCCGACGTTGCCGAGCTGCGAAAGCGCCACACCGCCAAGCCCGGCAATGCCAGAACCAAGGCCAAACGCCAGCATATCCACGCGCCCGGTTGGCACTCCGCAGCAGGCGGCCATGGCGCGGTTTTGCGTCACGGCTCGCACATTCATGCCAAGACGCGTTTTGTTGAGCAGTAACCAGGTAAACAGCAGCACCAGCATCACAAAACCGATCACCACGAGGCGGTTCCACGGCAGAATCAGGTTCGGCAACACCTGCACACCACCCGACAGCCACGCCGGGTTGGCGACTTCCATGTTTTGCGCGCCAAACACCATACGCACAATTTGAATCAGCATCAGGCTGATGCCCCAGGTTGCCAGCAGCGTTTCGAGCGGGCGACCATACAGATGACGAATAATCGTGCGTTCCAGCGCCATACCGATTCCGGCAGTGATAGCAAACGCCACGGGCAGCGCCACTATCGGGTAAAACGTCAGCCAGGCCGGGGCGTAGTGCTGGAAAGCGCTCTGCACCAGCCAGGCGGAATACGCGCCGAGCATCAGCATTTCGCCATGTGCCATATTAATCACGCCGAGCAAACCGTAGGTAATCGCCAGCCCGAGTGCGGCTAACAGCAAAATGGACCCCAGCGAAAGCCCCATAAACGCCTGGCCGAGAATGTCGCCCAGGATTAAACGATGCTGGATTTTTTGCAGCCCTTCCGCTGCGGCTTTGCGCACCGGCTCGTTAGATTCGATTTGCGGATCGGTAAGCGGTTTGAGCAACGCCTGGGTATCAGGGGCCGAGGAATGGCTGAGTAACTCCACCGCGTTCAGGCGCACTTTTGCGTCGGTGCTGGCGAGTTGCAGTTGTGCCAGCACGCCTTCAAGCGCATGGCGGACATTTTCATCAGGCTCAGCTTTTAGCCGTTGCTGCACAAGCGGCAGCAAATCAGGCTGTACGTCGCGTTGCAGCGCTTTTGCCGCTTGCAACCGCTCAGTGACGTTGTCACTTATCAGGCGATGACTGGCGAGCGCGCTGCCCGCAAGAATGCGTAAGCGGTTAGTCAGGCGGACTTTTTTATCGTTAATAACCAGATTTTCTTGCGCCAGAGCGTTGAGTAACGGTAAACGTTTTGCGTCCGGTGCCGCCGCCCAGGTTTGCAGCATTTTCGCCTGTTGCGCGCGGTTCGCCGCGGCAAAATCCTCAGCGTCTCCGGCATGAGCGAAACACGGCAGCAGCCAGAATGCGATTAACAGGCAGCGAAATAGTTTCATGATGGCTCCTGGATTTATGGTGGATGACGCTGCGCTTATCCACCCTACAAAGGCTTTTGTAGGTCGGGTAAGCGTTAGCGTCACCCGACACTGTTTTTGCTTTAGTTACTCGCCATTTTCACAGGCTCGTCAGATTTTTTATCGTTGCCGGTAATGAACGGACTCCACGGCTGGGCGCGTACCGGAGCATCGGTCTGCCACACCACGTTGAACTGGCCGTTCCCTTCAATTTCACCAATCATCACCGGCTTATGCAGATGGTGATTGGTGGCGTCCATAGTCAGCGTAAAACCAGACGGTGCCTTGTAGGTTTGCCCCGCCATCGCCGCGCGAACTTTGTCCACATCTGTAGTCCCCGCTTTCTCAACCGCCTGCGCCCACATATGGATACCGACGTACGTCGCTTCCATCGGGTCGTTGGTCACAACCGTATCGGCATTCGGCAGCTTGTGAGCTTTGGCATACGCTTTCCATTCGGCGACAAACGCTTTGTTGGTCGGGTTATCCACCGACTCAAAGTAGTTCCACGCCGCCAGGTTGCCGACTAACGGTTTGGTGTCGATACCGCGCAACTCTTCTTCGCCGACCGAGAACGCCACCACCGGAACATCGGTCGCTTTCAGGCCCTGGTTTGCCAGTTCTTTGTAGAACGGCACGTTGGAGTCACCATTAATGGTGGAGATAACCGCGGTTTTGCCGCCTGCGGAGAACTTCTTGATATTGGAAACAATGGTCTGGTAATCGCTGTAACCAAACGGCGTATATACCTCTTCGATATCTTTATCCTGCACGCCTTTGGAATGCAGGAACGCGCGCAGAATTTTGTTGGTGGTGCGCGGATAAACGTAATCCGTGCCCAGCAGGAAGTAGCGTTTCGCCGCCCCGCCGTCCTCGCTCATCAGGTATTCCACCGCCGGAATCGCCTGCTGATTCGGCGCCGCCCCGGTATAGAACACGTTTGGCGACATCTCTTCGCCTTCATACTGCACCGGGTAGAACAGCAGCCCGTTCAGCTCTTCAAACACTGGCAACACCGACTTGCGTGAGACTGATGTCCAACAGCCGAACACCACTGCCGCTTTGTCCTGGCTCAGTAACTGGCGGGCTTTTTCAGCGAACAACGGCCAGTTTGAGGCCGGATCAACCACCACCGGTTCCAGTTGCTTGCCCAGCACGCCGCCTTTGGCGTTGATGTCGGCGATGGTCATCAGCGCCACATCTTTGAGCGGCGTTTCAGAAATCGCCATCGTGCCGGAAAGCGAATGCATGATGCCCACTTTGATGGTGTCGGCGGCCTGAGCGCTAAAGGCCAAACCCATGCTGATAACGGACGCTGAGAGCGCAAAGGCTTTAATAAAGGTGCGACGCTGCATAATGTTTCACTCCAAAAGTATTAAGGTAAAACCCCATGCTTCGCCTGATGAAGCATATGGAGAGTAATTTGACGAACCTCTTTCTGACTTGCGGCGATATGGTCGTGTAAGCGGGTTTGCGCCTCCTGAAGTTGACGGTTCAAAATAGCGAGCAAAATCTGCCCATGCTCGAGATAAGTCGCACTAACGCGAGGCCGTTGGGTAAAATCCAGCCGCCGCACAATGCGAATTTTTTCAGTAATGTCCCGGTGAACTCGCGCCATTTCCGGGTTTCCCGCCGCTTCTACCAGCGTCATGTGGAAAACCTCGTCGTGGCTGGCGACTTCCCCGCCATCGGGTAGCGGTGCGGAATCTATCCAGAACTGCTTGAGCGCCTGTAACGGCAGCGGGCGCACTTCGGCGGGTAACGCACACAGCCGTTTCACCGCCTCAAGCTCCAGCACAATGCGCAGATCGTAGAGCGACTCGAGATAGTCGAAGTCCACCGCTTTTATCTGCCAACCGCTGCGCGGCTGCACCTCGACATAGCCTTCTTGTTCAAGGGCATACAACGCCTGACGCACCGGTGTTCGGCTGGCAGCCATGCGTAGCGCGATATCGTTTTCGCTAAAGCGATCGCCCGGCAGCAGCTGGAAATCGAAGATTTCCTGTTTCAGTAAGCGGTAGATACGCTCGGCAACGCCCTCGGTTTTTTTCATACCCTCACCCTAACCCTCTCCCACGGGAGAGGGGATTGACCGG
>NZ_JMPI01000026.1 GCF_000735355.1 Buttiauxella agrestis ATCC 33320 | reverse complement strand
CATCACACCGCCTCCAGCCACACAATGCATCACCCGGCCCCACCGGACGGCCCTGCTGGCAACTAATGCGGATAACCGTTCCGTTGCATGGTGCGCTCACCATCAGCTCCATCTTCATGGCTTCCACCACAATCAACGGATCGCCCTGCTTCACGCTCTGGCCTGGTTCGACGAGGATCTTCCAGATATTGCCGTTCAGATCCGCGCTCACTAACTGACCTTCTTGTTCGTCTGGCACGGCTTGTTCCACGGACATCGCGCTGGCAACAGCGGCCGTTTCCTGCTCTTTCCAGTTCGCCACTTCCCGCTTAAAGGCCAACTGCTGGCGGCGGCGGAAATCCGTAATGTCATCGGCGTTATCGTTCAAAAACGCGTTATAAGCGGCGAAATCAAAATCGACTTCTTCGACGCGAACCTGGGCGCGTCCTTCGCGGAATGCGCTGCGCAACTCGGTCAACTCGTCTTCAGAAACCGGGTAAAAACGCACCTGGTCGAAGAACTTCAGCAGCCACGGCTCGTCACCAAACTGTTCGTTTTTGAGGAATTTGTTCCATATGGGCAGCGTACGCCCGACCAGTTGGTATCCGCCCGGTGAATCCATGCCGTAGATGCACATATACATGCCGCCAATACCGACAGTGCCTTCGGCAGTCCAGGTGCGGGCCGGGTTGTATTTCGAACTAAGTAAGCGATGGCGCGGATCTAACGGCACAGCGCAAGGTGCGCCGAGATACACATCCCCGAGGCCGAGAATCAGGTAGCTGGCATCAAACAGGATCTGTTTCACCTCATCGCGGTGCGCCAACCCATTGGTGCGCTGAATAAAATCAACGTTGTTGGGCAGCCACGGTGCATCGGCGCGTACGGTTTCTTTGTAACGTTCCACCGCCGCAAGCGTGGCGCTGTCTTCAAATGCCATCGGCAAATGGACAATGCGCGACGGGATTTTGAGTTTCGTGACATCGCCGAGCTGTTTCTCAAGCCCGAGGAGTAACGTCAGCAGTTGCGACTGGGAAATATGCTGGCTGTCATAACGCACCTGAAGTGAACGCACGCCGGGGGAAAGCTCTTCAACACCGGAAACGCCAGCCTGTTTAATGGCTTTCATCAGCAGGTAAATTCGCAGGCGCAATGCCAGATCCAGCACGTTGTCGCCGTATTCAATCAGCACATAGTTATCGCCCGCCTGGCGGTAAACCACCGCAGGCAACCCTTGTTGTGCGTCCAGTTCTGCGAGGATTGCCGCACTCGACGTGGTAGTCGGTGTAATCGACGGGTGCAAATCTGGCAGATTGAGCACATGCAGCAAATTAGTCACCGCCACGTCCTGGGCGATTTCCAGCGACTGAGCGTGTTCAAAGGTGATCGCATGGAAGCGAATACGATCGCCCGGCTTCACCTGCCCGACTTTCCACAGCTCCGCTTTCGCGATAGTCACCGGGCAAACAAACCCGCCGAGGCTTGGGCCGTCACGCGTCAAAATCACCGGGAAATCGCCGGTAAAATTCACCGCGCCAATCGCATATTCGCAGTCATGAACATTGGAAGGATGCAGGCCCGCTTCGCCACCGTCAGCACGCGTCCACTCCGGTTTCGGGCCAACTAACCGCACGCCGAGGCGGTTGGAGTTGTAGTGAACCTGCCATTCGGACTCAAAAAATGTTTGCATGGATTCCGGCGTGAAGAAATCCGGCGCGCCGTGTGGCCCGTACAACACGCCGATTTCCCACACATCGCTGTACTGCGGAATCACGGCCGGTTCCGGTGTTTGCGGCAGTGAAATCGGCGCAGGTGTAGTGCAGGCTGGCAAGCACGGCTGAGAAATTGCCAGCACATCCGCCACGCGCAAGGTGCGCCCGGCGTGTCCGCCAAACTGCCCGAGGGCAAACGTCGAACGGCTCCCGAGATAAACTGGAACATCAATACCGTTACGCACCGCCAGATAGGTGCGGCAGCCTGAAGTCGCACGCCCCAGTTTTAGCGTTTGCCCCGCTTTCACAATCACCGGCTGCCAGTAAGGAACCGCTTCATCATCAAGTGTTGCCGGGCAATCAGCGCCGGTTAGCGCAATGGTCGCAGCGCTATGGAAACGCAGGGTTGGCCCTTGCAGGGTAAATTCCAGCCCGGCGGCTGACGGATGGTTGCCGACAATGCGGTTTGCGAGGCGAAACGCAAAATCGTCCATCGGGCCAGACGGCGGCACGCCGATATCCCAATAACCGAGGCGGCCTGGGCTATCCTGCACGCTACTCCAGGTGCCGGGTTCCAGCACTTCAATGGCGTGAGCCTGATAAACCACGCTATCCAGCAGGCGCGTCCACATCATTCCGGCTTTAAATTCAGCCAGTTGAACAATCTGGCGCAGGTAATCGAGGTTTGTCGCAATACCGTGTAAACGCGTGGCGGCCAACGCCGTGTTCAGTTTACTTAACGCCTGCTGGCGATCGTCGCCATAAACGATCACTTTGGCGATCATCGGATCGTAAAACGCGCTCACCTCGCTGCCGGTGCTCACCCATCCATCGACACGAACATCATCCGGGAAGAAAACGTCGGTCAGCACGCCAGGGCTTGGCTGGAAGTTTTTCAGCGCGTCTTCGGCATAAATTCGCACTTCAATGGCGGCACCTTTGGGTGGCTGTGCTAAACGCTGCCAGTCAAGCGTGACGCCCGCGGCCACATTAATCATGCATTCGATAAGATCCAGACCCGTGACCATTTCAGTCACCGGATGCTCGACCTGCAAACGGGTGTTCACTTCAAGGAAATAGAACGCATCGCGGGCGGCGTCGTAGATAAATTCCACGGTGCCTGCGCTGCGGTAATTGACCGATTCGCCGAGTGCCACAGCGGCAGCGTGAATCGCTTCACGCGTGGCTTGCGGCAGATTTGGCGCGGGAGTTTCTTCCACTACTTTCTGATTACGGCGTTGCAATGAACAATCACGCTCGCCCAGCGCCACTACTTTGCCTTTGCCATCGCCAAAAATTTGCACTTCAAGATGGCGAGCGCGGTCGACAAAACGTTCGATAAACACGCCATCGTCGCTGAAAAACTGCTGACCCATACGCTTTACGCTCGACCAGGCTTCAATCAGGTTCGCTTCATCATCACAGCGAGTCAGCCCTATTCCGCCGCCACCCGCCGTGGTTTTTAGCATCACCGGATAGCCAATTTCAGCCGCCGCTAGCTGCGCTTCTTTGAGGGTTAACAGCAAACCGGTTCCCGGCGTCATCGGCACATCGGCTTTAAACGCCAGGTCACGAGCGCAATGTTTCAGCCCAAAGTCACGGATTTGTTCCGCCGTGGGGCCGATAAAAACAAGGCCGTTTTCGGCGCACGCCTGGGCAAATTCAGCCCGTTCGGACAAAAAACCGTAGCCAGGGAATATTGCCTGTGCGCCGCTTTGTTTGGCTGCCGCAATGATTTTCCCGATATCGAGGTAACTGTCCGCTGCTTTCTCGCCACCCAGCGCAATCGCCACATCGGCGTCCATCACATGCTGTGCATTGGCATCGGGTTCGGAGTACACCGCCACGCTGGCGATACCCATTTTCTTGAGTGTTTTAATGGCGCGAACAGCAATTTCACCGCGGTTTGCTATCAATACTGAGCTAAACATTTTCATCTCCTCAGGCGCTGTGGTGACGGGCAAGCCAGGCTTTCCAGCCGCCCCACGCGGTAATATCCGTGGCGTCGTGTAGTGCTGTGGGTTCGCAAATAAACCCTTTCACGCTCCTGCCGTCTTCCAGAGTCAAAGTGCCGATCCCAAGCGGCGCGGGGATTTCCGCCACAAATTCCCCAAAACGAGCCAGCGGGATATCCCATAGCTCGACGGCAATCGGCTGCCCGGAAGGGCTTTTGGCAAGGCCGGGTTTTGGCGGCTGAGTATTGGCCAGCGCGTAAAGGCGATAATTGGCCGCGGTGCGGGATTCTTCGATAAACACCGCATGACGTGTGGTGAGCTGGTGGTTGAGCGGCATTCCACGCAGATGTGCGCCGACAACGGCAACGCGAACGTGGTTTGCAGAGATTTTTGCGGCAAGGGTCGCAGGAAGCGTTTTTTCAGTGGCACCCAGCGGCAGGTTCAGCGCCTGTTGCCAGCTTTTCCCGAAGTGGCTCAAGGCCTGGTCGTGCCATGCGGGGGCGATAATCGTGATGCCTGCTGGTAAACCGTCTTCACGGAAATCTCCCGGCAGCGCCAGCGCGCAGAGGTCGGCCAGATTAGTGAAGTTGGTGTAGGTGCCAAATTGCGAGTTGTATCGCACCGGCTCCTGTGCCATCTCAGCGAGGGTATGGATGGTCGGCGACGTTGGCACTACCAGCGCATCAAACTCGCTCAGTTGCGCGTTGATTTTTTGCGCCAGTTCCGCGCGGGTGTATTCTGCCTGCCAGGCATCGCAAGCCGTGTACTTCAGGCCGTTGGCCACAATACCGCGCACGGTGGGGTCCATCGCTTCAGGCTGATTTTTGAAAATTTCGCCTACCGCAACGGTTCGCTCCGCCACCCATGCGCCGTAATAAAGCTGCTCGGCTAACTGGTTAAAGGCGGTGAAATCGATCGGAATAAGTTCTGCGCCCTGCTGCTCCAGGCGTTGCAACGTTTTGGCAAACGCCGCCTCGCTATATTTGTCGCCAAAAAACTCAAGCTGGTCGGGAATGGCAAAACGCGGTTTTTCGTTAAAACGTGCCGGGGCCGTATGCGGGTTCGAACGCGAGTACGGATCTTGTGGATCGTACCCGCCCGCCACGGCGGCGACCGTTTCAGCATCTTCTACCGTTAACGCGAACACCGAAACACAGTCATTCAGGCGGCAAGCAGGCACCACGCCTGTGGTGGAAATCCAGCCTTTTGTCGGTTTCAGGCCAACGATATTATTGAAGCCCGCCGGTACGCGCCCGGAACCGGCGGTATCGGTACCCAATGAGAAGCAGACCAGGCCGCGCGCAACCACCGATGCGGAACCGGAACTTGAGCCGCCGCTCACGTATTCAGGGTTGAAGGTATTTTTGACTGCGCCAAACGGTGAGCGGGTGCCGACAAGCCCGGTCGCGAATTGGTCGAGATTTGTTTTGCCTACCACAATGGCCCCCGCCGCTTTCAGGCGGGCTATCACAGTCGCATCTTTTTCAGGGGTGTAAGTAAATGCCGGGCACGCCGCGCTGGTGGGCATTCCGGCGACATTAATATTATCTTTCGCCGCAAAAGGAACGCCTAATAATGGAAAATCTTCTGCCTGCTTTTCACCAGAATTAATTGCCTGAAAAACTGTGGTTAATTGCGCATAGATTTCATCCTGCGTGGCGAGATATATCCACGCATTATCATCACGGGATAAATTCGCATTTAATTGCTGATATGCCGCCACTAGTTGTTGCGGGTGCTGGCGGTAACTCGCGACCCATTCAGACAAAGTTGCTACAGACATAAACTGGAATCCCATCTGGTATACAAGATGGAATCAATAAAGCATTAAACGTGCCAGGTATTTATAACGCTGATAATCAACAGATTTGAATATAATAAGGCGCGCTTTATTCTTTTTTTCGCACTCTTATAGAGCGAGGATTTAAATTATTTATCCAGAAAGGTGCAAATAAACACTGTCATATTATTTTCTTATATTCTTTTATAAATCGGCAAGCGTGTGTCGGATGACCCTTACGCTTATCCGACCTACGAAAATTCCCGTACAGACATAAAAAATGTCACGACCATGATTTGATAGTGTGATCAACCACCAGGAAAGCAAGTTAACCATACAATAACCTAACTAACGTCTTAAATGCGGCATTAACACTACATGCAGACTCAGAAAAATAGAATACGATTCCATCAGAGATCGACCTTAGGTATAGCGCCAATAGCCGCCTATACTTCCTTAAAATGTCTAAAGGCAAACGAACATGACTAAGCCCGCCCCTACCGGTTTATTGCAGCAACCTAGACCGTTTTTTATGATTTTTTTTGTTGAGTTATGGGAGCGTTTTGGATACTACGGCGTGCAAGGTATTCTGGCCGTATTTTTCGTTAAAGAGCTCGGTTTTTCACAGGAACAAGCCTTTGTCACCTTTGGTGCCTTTGCCGCTCTGGTTTACGGGCTGATCTCTATCGGTGGCTATGTTGGCGATCATTTATTAGGCACAAAACGCACGATGGTTCTGGGTGCCGTGGTCCTGGCGCTGGGCTACTTTATGACCGGTTTGTCGCTGCATAATCCTGATATGATCTTTATTGCTCTGGGCACCATCGCGGTGGGCAACGGGCTATTCAAAGCCAATCCAGCCAGTCTGCTTTCAAAATGCTATCCACCAAAAGATCCCCGTCTGGACGGCGCATTCACCCTGTTTTACATGTCTATTAACATCGGTTCTTTGCTGTCTTTGTCGCTCGCGCCCGTCATTGCCAACAAATATGGCTACGCCGTGACCTACAACCTGTGCGGCATTGGCTTAGTCTTCGCATTGCTGGTTTATTTCTGCTGCCGTGGCATGGTGCGTGACATCGGCTCGGAACCCGATAGCAAGCCAATGAGCTACAAAAATTTACTGCTGGTTTTAGCGGGAACCGTGGTGATGATTTACGTTTGTGCGTGGCTGATGCATAACGTGAAAGTGGCGAATATCGTGTTAATTGTGCTGTCTATCATCGTGATTTTCCTCTTCTTCCGCGAGGCCGCGAAACAAAACAAAAGCGATCGCAACCGCATGTACGTCGCCTTTGTGCTGATGATTGAAGCGGTGCTGTTTTACATTCTGTATGCCCAGATGCCAACGTCGCTGAACTTCTTTGCTATCAATAATGTGCGCCATGAAATTCTCGGCTTTACTATCAACCCCGTCAGTTTTCAGGCTCTGAACCCATTCTGGGTGGTGGTTGCCAGCCCCATTCTGGCCACGCTGTATACCCGTTTTGGTGCCAAAGGCAAAGATCTGACGATGCCTGCCAAATTTACTCTCGGCATGTTCCTGTGTTCGTTAGGTTTTTTAACTGCCGCCGCTGCTGGCATGTGGTTTGCTGACGCACAAGGGCTGACTTCCCCGTGGTTTATCGTGCTGGTGTATTTGTTCCAGAGCCTGGGCGAGCTAATGATCAGTGCGTTAGGTTTAGCGATGGTCGCCGCACTGGTGCCGCAATATATGATGGGCTTTATTCTCGGGATGTGGTTCCTGACCCAGGCCGCAGCCTTCCTGCTCGGCGGCTACGTTGCCACCTTCACGGCAGTGCCGGAATCCCTTAACGATCCGCTGCAAACATTGCCGATTTATACCGGCGTGTTCAGCAAAATTGGCATCACGACCTTTGTTATCGCGCTGATTATGGCCGCGATGGTGCCGTGGCTAAACCGTATGATGAATATGCAACCGGAAGTGAAAACCGCTTAATTTCTACGCCTTGGTTTCTTTTCACGCCGCCTTCAACGAAGGCGGTTTTTAATAACACGTTTTAAAACTTAAATAATGGTGCCGCCTTTGGTTAAATCCTCGCGGCGCTGTTCCACTTCTGCTTTATGGTGATGGCCCTTCTGCGCGATGGCGATACGCAAACGCTGCTGCTGCGCGTAACGATCTTCGCGGGTTAACTCAGCATCGTCGCTCAGTTCAATCAGCAACTCATTCATATGCTCAATCACATTCTCCGCCACCGCCGCGTCTACGCGGGCAATAACATCTTCCAGGTGCGCCATAACTATCTCCTTAAATTTTGAGGGTATACCTTATGACTCCCCGGTAATATTCTCAAGCTCATTAATCATTCGTGCTGTTTACAGAATGAATCTAACGCTCCGGCTAATGCCGCTGGATTCTCCCATGACATGCAATGCCCGCATTCGGCTAATACCGATGTGTTGATACCCCAGTTTTGAACTTGGGTGAAATCACTATCGGGCAGCGATTGCTCACCAAAGATCAGCGAACGCGGTTTTTCCAGTTGCGCGAAAATCGTTAACCAATGATTCCCCTTGATCATGCTTTCCGCTCCGCGCCACACAGCCCAGGGAGCCGCTGCCGCTAAACTTCCTGACCATGGGCCACTTTCATTTTTAATCATTGTGTTATGCAGCTCTGAAACATAATTCGCTTCACTCACGCTGCAAATCTGTTGGCTAAAAAAACCGCCGCCAGGATGGAAATTAGGCTCTGAAACGATCAGCCCGGATAAATTTGCGGTCGATAACTCTGCAGCTTCAATACAGATACTGCCGCCCATGCTATGACCATAGAGAAAATACTTCTCCAGTTTCAGATGACCAATAAGTTCAGCCACCACTTGCGCCTGTTCTTTAATTGAATAACTGAAATCGCGGGGTTTTTCGCTGTATCCGTAACCGGGAAGGTCGATAAGAATCGCCCTTCTGCCGGAAAAGTTCTTATCTGCAACCACTCGCGGATATTCATAAGATGACGCACATCCCAGGCCGTGAACAAACACCAGCGGCGTACCGCTACCGGGCAAGTCCAACCAGCGGACGCGGCAATTTGCAGTGGTTGAAAAAAATGACTCCATGTCGTGACTCCTGTCTTTTTAACGGTGGAGGTCGCTAACATTCATCCCCCCTACAACTGCTGTCATGTAGGGGGATAAGCCGAAGGCGTCATCCACCATTAATGCCAAGAATGTCGGAGGTCGCTACGCTAATCCGACCTACAAAAAAGATTATCAATTCAATTTTGCTTTCGAGAAATCGCTGCCGTTCAGGCTGACGGTGTAACCCGTCACATTGCTGCGAGTGGCATAGAAAGTTTTGCCATTTGCCAGCACGATCTACCGCCATTTATTATTACAATAACGCAACAAACCGCTGCAATATCGCTCTGGATTCAGGCGTGTCGCTGACTTTTGCCAGCAGTGCATCGCGGTCTTTCCCTTTCATCGCCACTCTTTCGCTGCGGCTGGTGATGATTTTATTCATTACAGGGGCGCTGAATTCCGGGTGGAATTGCACCGAGAATGCGGTTGGCGAGTAACGTACTATCTGATGCGGGTCATGGCTGGATGCGCCCAACACCACAGCATCTTTTGGCAACGCGAGCACACTTTGTTCGTGGCTTAAAAAGGTATCGAACGAATTTGGCAGGCCGCTAAGCAGCGGGTCGTGCTGGGCGGCGTCATTCAGCGTGACGGCAATTTGCCCCACTTCGCTCCCCTGTGGATGGTAATCCACCGAGCCTCCGAGTGCGTAAGCCATTAACTGGTGCCCATAACACACACCCAAAACCGGCACGCCCGCCTCGATAACTTCACGCGCCCACTCGGCGGTGCGTTCGCTCCACTCTTCATGGTCCGTCACCATTGCCCATGAACCGGTAATCACCGCGCCGCTAAACGTGCCAACCGCGGGAAGTGCTTCACCTTCAAACGGACACACCACAGTCACAGGGCCAACATCACCTAATGCGGCGTGAAACCACTGTGGTTGCTCGCCGACGGCTTTACGAATATCCAGCGGTGGATGGCCCATCTGAACCAGTAATAACGGCAATTTTTCTGACATTGATTAAGCACTCCGGCGATGTAGAGAAGAATAATCAGTAGCACAAAACCGTCGCGTCACCCAATGACTTAAGTGCAATCGCCCGATAATTAGAAAAAAGTGCCGCTTCCTCCGCCGTTTGCCTGGGCCGGGAATCCGTAAAATGGAAAGTGTGAAAATGGCTCAAGCGGAGCTGAAAACAGCAGGATTGATGACGTGGCAAAAACATTATTGCGCAGCGGATGCTTAGATGACTTTCTTTCGCTAGGCGAAAACGGGCAGACAGTATTCGACTCGGCACTACAAATTCGCGAAACATTGCGCTTACGCAAACAGCAAGCGGTGGTCGATAGCCTGGCGATTCCTCAGCCAAACGATGAAGGCGACCGGGTTGACTGGTACGCGCCCTGCGAGGGTTCAGTCATCAGTTGGGCTGCGGCCAGCGATGAACAACGCAAAAAAGCGCTGCGCTATCTCGATAATTGCCAGGCCAACGTCGCCTCGCTGATTCAGCGCTGCGGGCAGTCAGAAAAAACGGCGATTCAACTTTTTGGCTCCTTGCTCGCCAACGCATTGCAGTTTCCTGGCAGCCAGCATGTTTACCTGGTTGATGGCAAACCGGTGCTGACGTTTTGGGGATTTGTCAGCCTTAACAATAGCGCCCGCCCCGACCCGCTCGATTGCTTACGCATTACCGAAGAACACGAACCCGTTATCGAGTTCCTTCCGGAGCCCCCCCCTGCCGCACCGCCCGTTATCGTCTTGAGTGAACCGGATGAACCGCTGTATTCGATCTCTGCGCCAACACCCCCTGCACCATTGCCAGAATTACCGCCGCAGCCTGCGCCAGTCGAAGAAATCGTCACACCTGCGGCAGTGAAAAAACCGAAACGCTGGATATGGCCCGTTGCGGCGGCCATCGTGGCGGCTATCGCTGCTCCAGTGTCATATTTTGTGGTATCGGCTCCCCACGCCGAGCCTTTAGCACAGAAAGTTGAAGACGTTAAACCGCAAGCCATTGCCCCTGCGCCGATGCAGGCTCAAGCCGTTGTCGAGCATGTTTCCACGCTGCCTGTTGCCCAGGCCGCTGTTGTCGAAGCGCCCACACCAGAACCAGAGCCGGTTGTCATCGCCGCAACAACGCCCGCTGACGTACCCAAAGGCGCGCTGATTTTACCCGCCGACGCGTTAAAAGTTGGCTCGACAAAATTCCTCAATGGCAGCTGGCGCGTCGCCATCAATATCAAAGATTCCATCACCGGCAAACCGCCGACGCTGCGTTACCAAATCGCCAATAACAAAGGCAACGTGCGCCTGGTGCATGGCGACAATATCGTCTGCAAAGCGGAAGTGTTTTCCGGCCTGATGCAGTCCGGCACGTTGATGATCAAAACCCGTGGTAATGCGCGTTGCAGCGATGGTTCGCGTTATCCGCTGCCAGAAATTTCCTGCAAGCCCGACGAGAACGATGTGGCTCAGTGCAGTGGGCGCTACGACAGCGACACCGTGGTGCCTGTGACATTTAAAAAAGTGAGTGATTAATCATGTTTGCCACTTTGTATCCTTATAAGCCGAGCGTGACGCTCATTAAAGACAGCGGCATTCAGTTTCTGGACTTCGGTCTCGCACCTCAGCCAAACGCGCCACATACCGGGCGCTTTGTGCGTAAAACAGCAAACGGCCCACTGCTGCGCCTGGATTATGATGTCATTCCAGGCAAATTTACCCTGCCAGGTGCTTCAGGCTCCGCGCCTGAAGTCGTGAAACCAGAAAGCACGATTACGCTGGGCCATTCGCTGAAACTGCTCGATAAAACCTGGCTGCCGCTGCCGTTCCTGCGCTTTAACCCGCAGCGCACTTTTGTTGGTGGGCCGCACAACTGGGCGCGTGTGCAGATTCGTTGCCTCGAAACGCCAGACTCCGCAGGCAATACGGTGCGAATCACCATTGCGCTGGATACTAAAATCCTTGCGGACGACAACCCGGCAGCGCATCTGGCTCCGACGCTCAACGATGTACGCAACGGCGCGCGCTTTGCCCTTGCCTGGCAAAACGAAGAGATCAACGACTTTATCGACCAGACCTGGGTTGATGGCTGGCTGCGCGAAGTGTTCACCCAATTTGCCACACGCAATGAATCCCGAACCGAACGTGAAATCAGCAACGCGCTGAAAACGTTCGAATATCAGGCGCATTATCTCAATATTATCGAGATGCTCGGTGCGCAACTGGCGGTGCCAGAGGTCAAAATCGTCACCGCCACGCTACAAGCCCCGGCGATCCCGGTCGATCTGGTGCTGGATGTCGGCAACACCCATACCTGCGGCGTGTTGATTGAAGATCACGGCGAAGCCAATGACGGCTTGCGTCAGACTGCCGAGCTGCAAATTCGCTCACTCAGCGAACCGCAAACCATCAACGATGCGATGTTCACCAGCCGTCTTGAGTTCTCAGAAGCTAAGTTCGGCAAACAACACTTCTCGGTAGAAAGTGGCCGCGACGATGCGTTTGTCTGGCCGTCGATTGCCCGTGTGGGTGACGAAGCACGCAATATGGCCTCCGCCCGTTTAGGCACCGACGGCGCAAGCGGTATCTCCAGCCCGCGCCGCTATCTGTGGGACGAAACTCCTGCCAGCCAGGACTGGCGCTTTAGCCAGATGGGGGTGAAAACCCAGCGCGAACCGCTGGCGACCGCTTATCCCTTAATGAACCTGATGAATGACGATGGGCAACCGTTGTATTCGCTGCCGCTTGACGAACGTTTGCCGGTATTTTCACCGCAATACAGCCGCAGTTCGTTAATGACCCTGATGCTCTGCGAATTACTGGCGCAGGTGCTGATGCAAATCAACAGCGTCGGTTCGCGGCAGAGCATGGGGCACCTGAACGCGCCGCGCCAGCTACGCCATTTAATCCTCACGTTACCTTCAGCCATGCCAAAACAAGAACGTGAGATCTTCCGCCAACGCATGCAGGAAGCGGTCGGCCTGGTGTGGAAAGCGATGGAATGGCACCCGACCGACGACGGTTTTGACAGCGAACGTGATTTCCAGAAAAGCGTGGTTCCGGTGCCTGACGTGCAGATGGAGTGGGACGAAGCGACCTGCGGCCAACTGGTGTGGCTGTATAACGAAGCGCTGGTGAACTATGCTGGGCAAACAGGAAACTTCTTCCAGAGCCTCGCCCGCCCGGATCGCCAGTTAGCCGCAGACGAATTGCCTGGCAAAACGCTGCGCGTGGCGTCGATTGACATCGGCGGCGGCACCACCGACATGGCTATCACGCAATATCATCTTGATGACGGCGTGGGTAGCAATGTGAAAATCGCTCCGCGCCTGCTGTTCCGCGAAGGTTTTAAAGTCGCAGGCGATGATATTTTGCTGGATGTGATTCAGCGCTGCGTGCTCCCGGCGCTCCAGGCGCAAATTCACCAGGCGGGCGTCGTGGATACCACAGGTTTAATGACTACGCTGTTCGGCGAGTCCGGGCGCATGGACACACGCGGCACGCTGCGCCAGCAAACTGCGCTACAACTGTTTATTCCGCTCGGCCACGCGGTACTTTCTTTCTGGGAAAACAGCGACCCGGACGATAAACACGCCGCGCTCGAAGCAACATTTGGTGAACTGCTCACCCAGCGCCCGACCGATAACGTGATTAATTACGTTCAGCAAGCCGTGCAACACGCGCTGCCTGCCGATGCCCCGGCGTTCGATCTGTTCAGCGTGCCGTTGCAAGTTGAGTTATCGGCGTTGCAGGACGCGCTGCTCGCCGGGCAATTCACGCTGACTGCCCCGCTGCAAGCCCTGTGCGAAGTGATCAGCCATTATTGCTGCGATGTGCTGCTGGTGACGGGCCGCCCGGCCTGTTTACCTGGTGTTCAGGCGCTGCTGCGCTATCAACAGCCGGTGCCGGTGAATCGCATCGTCTGGCTGGATAACTATCAGACTCATGAATGGTATCCGTTCAGCCAACAAGGCCGTATTGGCAACCCGAAATCGACCGCCGCCGTCGGCGCGATGTTATGCAGCCTGGCGATGGACCTGCGCCTGCCAGGTTTTAACTTCAAAGCGTCGGATATTCAGGCCTATTCCACTGTGCGTTTCCTCGGCATGCTCGACGGCAACAACCGGCTTGTGGATGAGAACGTCTGGTATCGCGACATCTGCCTGGATGACCCAAAATCGACACTCGATACGCGTCTGTATTTCCCGCTGCGCGGCAACGCGTGCCTCGGATTCCGGCAGCTTGATGACGCTCGCTGGCCCGCGACGCCGTTGTACACGCTGGCGATCAATTCCCCGCAGTTGGCAAAAGCCATTGCCGGTGAAGGCGTGTTAAACGTGCGTCTGCAACAAACCCGCGAAGCCGATGCTTTCGTACTGGCAGAAGCCTGGTTGCAGGACGGCAGCAAAGTGCCGCTCAATCAACTGAGTTTTAAATTGAATACCCTGGCAGGAAGCTATAGCGGAGCCAGCCATTACTGGATTGACAGCGGGAGCGTGTACCAAAAATGAAGCCAATAACCTCAACGCTGCACCCTTTGGTGGACTGGATCCAACACACTCGCCAGTCCGTACCGCGGATTGAAAATGAAGCCGATGGTCTGTTGCAAAAGTTGGCTGTGCTTCAGAATCGCCAGCAACATATTGACTTGCAGGCGGAGCAACCACTAACCATTGGCCTTTATGGCCACTCGGTTTCTGGTAAACATCATTTGTTGACCATGCTTTTGGGCGATCATCACGATCGCATTGAAATCTCGCTTGGCGGCAAAGTGCTGGATTACCTGACGCACATTAACCCCGGCCATGCGCCGAATGTTGCCGTGCGCTTTACGCGCCGTGAATTGCCCATTGCGGAACACTATCCGTTACTGATTACCCTTTGTAGCAGCTCCACGCTGGCGCAGCGTTTGATTCGCCAGTATCACGCTGAACCGGGCGCACGATTTGCCCGCCACGAAACGATCGCCGCGAGACTCAAAGAGCTTCAGGTTCGCCGCCAGACGCAATCGACAGCCGCGATAACGCAGCTGCAAGCCTCTGATATCGCACAGACTTATCAACAGGTGGTGCGCCGCCAGCATTATCTTGAAAATGCCCTGTGGCAGCAAATCGCCGACCTGCTTCCCTGGTTGAATTGTGCGGATCAAGCCGCGTTGCTGGCCCCGCTTTGGGGCGATAACAGCGCAATAACCATGCAGTGGCAGCATCTGGCCGAAACGCTGAATCATCTGGGGAATGCCCAACAGGTTTTAGCCCCGGCAAGCCTTTTGGTAGACACGTTCTTATTGCCGGTTGAAGGTTTCCTGATTCCCGGAACACCAGATGAACCCGAAATGGGTGCGGACGTCATGGTCTGCCCGCTTTTCAATCATGAAATCGGCACGCAAGTCAGCCTGGCACAGCGCGATTTACAGCAACTGTGCGCTGAAATTACGCTCTCGCTCAACCATCAGCCGAAACTGGCTCAGGTCGATGTGGTGGATATTCCCACGGTGCAGCTCGACGATTACGCCCCCTGGTTGCAACCCGATAAACTGGTGGTGTGCAATGCTGCCGCCGAACGTGCGGATGTGAACGCGGCAGGTAAAATGCTGGCACGTTGGGTGGATAAAACCCAGGCCAGCAACGCCACGACACCGGGCCTGATTTGGGCGATTACCCCAGAAGACGCACGCTTTAGCGGTGCCAATCTGGACCACGGTGTGCAGAGAATTATCGGCCTGCCGGGTAAACGCTGGGGCACGTTGCAGGCGCTGGATAGCCGTAATATGCATCGTTTGCTGGAATGGCTGGCGGATGCCGTGGTTCCGGCTCAGCGCACACTGCGCATTGAGATGTTACAGGCCGCGCTGAACCAGGAAATCAGCACCCTGTTCTCGCCTGTTATCGACGCTGACAATATCACCCCGGAGCGTGCGCGTTCGCAGGCCGAAGAGCTGGTGCGCGCCCTGCAAGCCAACGCGGCCCAGCACGGTGATTTGCTCGCCAGCCTGATGCCTGAACGCCAGGCGCTGCAACAGCGCTGGTTAAGCCATCAACAATCCCGTATCCAACAACCTGCTGATTTCAGGCTTGATATCGACTTGTTCGCAGAAGATGACGGTCACGATGCGCCGAATCACGCCCCGGACAGTTTTGCCAGCGTGGTGCATTTGCACTGGGTAAACCATCTGCGCCAACTGGCTGCACGCCGGGAAGTCGCCCAACTATCCGGACTGGATAACACGCAGCTTCAGGTGCTTTGCCAGTTGCTGATTATTGCCAGTTATCGCCTGAAATTACCGGAACAACTGGAAACCGCACTGCGCCACGGAGACGGCAGCATGGCGCAGGAAATCACCTGCGTGAGCGCCGTACTGGGTGATTTTGTCAGCTGGTTGGGTTACGCGCATATCGAACCAACACTGCGCCCGGCAAGCCGCGTCAACAAAGGCTCGCCGGTATTTGCACCGCTTAAACAGGCAACCGCTAATGTGCGCCTGGTGCGTCTGGGTGAACAACCGGCGCGCGGTAATACTATTTATGTGTACGACTGGCTGGTGGCGTTATACGCCCGCGCGGTGGAAAACATCGGTTATCGCCATCCGCTGGATGTGAGTGATGTGCAGAAAAAAGCGCTGAAAGATCTATTGGCTTTGTAGGATTAGGGAGAAAACAAGGCTGATATTACCCCGCTCAATAAGCCTATTTTCACAACACAAAAGTCTCTCCGGTTGCCGGAGCAATCACATCCGGCAACCATAATCGTCCCCAGGTTTATCTCACCCGACCACAAAAACCTCTCGCTGATCTCCACAGGCAAACGGCTATAACATCCCTCATCCACTAAAAGAACCCCTTCACCCTGCCAACACGTGGTTTGCAGGAATTGCTCCCAGGTTAATGCCTGTGCGTTAATCTCCCGGCTCCACAATAAATCACGATCTTCGCGCGTAATTGCCGGCCGGTACTGCGTTTTTATACCGGTTACACGGGTGAAGTTTTCCGGTGAAAGAGTTGATTGTTGAGATGAATAGCGAAACCGAATCTTAAAACAGTACCCGCGACATGCGGGTGCTCTGCTTATCGCACGTTTTTCGGCAAACAGCCGTAATGCTGACGAAACCGGGCAGTAAATCGCGAACTGGAAAGATACCCGCAGCGCGAAGCAATTTCGCCAATCGGCAACGTTGTGGTTTGCAATTGCGCCAGCGCAAAGGACATGCGCACCTCTTCGACAATTTGCCGATAGCTCCGGGATTCCTGTTGCAGTCGCCTGCGCAAGGTTGAAGCGCCCAACGATAAATGCTGGGCAATCTCTTGCGCCGTCCAGAGTTTTGCTGGCGACATCATGATGATTTGCCGTACCTGTTCGGTCAGATTGTAACGGCGCTCGATCAGTAGCGGCCCGGCTAAACCGTCCTGATGAAGAGTCAATAACAGCCCCATCGCTTGGTGCTCCTGAAGTTTCACCGGCAAATCATCACGCACGGCGTGCAATAAATTCCCCCACATAAACTTCAGCCCCTGGCTCATTGGCGCGCATAAAGACACGTGCCTGGCTGGCGGGTAGTCCTGAATATAATGTGTTTTAAAGGCGGCCAGTAATTCCGGGGATAACAGTAATAATTCCGAGCGAAATGTACCTTGCGAGACTGGTAACGATGGGGTTTTGCCCCAGCCGGAGGACATGCGCCATGACAACTACGGCGAGATGTTTGCGCCGCTACAGCCGAAGCCCTGAAAAATTTGGTTTTCAGTCAAGGGTTTATTGGCTGAGATATCGCTGCTACTCAGCGTAAAACTCTGAGCCGCTGAAACATTAAAACTGATTGCGGCTACGATTCCTGCGGCCAGGGTGGCGACTCTTTTCATTGGTTTTCCTCATTATTGAATTGAGTCACCAATGTAAAAGGTGTCGCTTCCCTGTGTTGTGCACAGATGATTTTATTTTGTGCCGAAACGCTCACCCGATGTTTTTATAACTCAACGGTTATTGAATTCCCACAGTCGATTGAAATTCACGTCATTGAGATTTCTGTCCGGCGCGATATTGCCGTTAAACGGGCGAGCGGTGGTTGCGGCACTGCCCCATGGCGATAGAGAATCATAGCCGCCATCAATAGTTGAATTCATGATAACGGCCTGGCTATTCGACGTTTTCCCCGCTACATACCCGGTCGCTTTTGCCCCTTGATCCCACGCGCGCCCCAGTTTTGCAAAGTAACCGTCTTTAAAACCTGCATCAGTCGTAAAGCGGCTATTTTTCACCAGGAACCCGTAAGGATTATCAGGTAGCGTGTTCGGTGCCAGCACAAAAGCTTCGTTCTTCTGGCGTGAAGACACGGTGTGGAAATGGACGTTATCAAACACCGCATTCGCACGGCCAAACACGTAATCCACATCGCCTTCGATGTAGCTGTCTTTCACCAGCACACGGCTGATTCTGTCTGTCACGTAGCGGTTTTTCGTGTCGCTGGTGTTCACAAAGAACGTGTCCTGGCGGCCAATTAAGCGCACATTTTCGATTTGAACTTTATCGCCATCAGTGCGTAAAGCCACTCCCTGATGCGGCCCGTCATCTACGGTATCGAGCAGAGAGTTAACCACGCTCAGGTTCATTAACTGGAAGCCATGGTTTTGCGACCAAAGTACCGCCGCACAGGTTGTTGCCACTGCCGCAGCGGTTTTGGTGGCGCAGGTTTGGTACATTTCCCAGGCCGGATCGCCAGGTTGATATTGCGCATTTGGATTGACTTTTTTCCGCCAGACTTCCGGTGAAATCATCGAATCCAGCGCCAGTTGTATCGTCACTTGCTCGGGCTTTTCGCCCCCGCCCAATAACGTCACTGGCGGTGCATCCATCGGAATGTAAACCGTACCTTCGTACACACCCGGAAGAATTTTTATCACGATTCGCTGATGAGATTTTGCCGCTTTTATGGCGGCGTTCACGGCCTGTTGCACAGTCTGATACGGCGCATTTTTTCCGACAATCCAGGGAGTATCAATATTCTTAAAATCCAATGACTCAGGCGTCCATGGGTCGTTTTGCGCCCCCGCAATCATTCCTCCTCGAGCAAAGTAATGCTGCTGGGTGAACTTTTGCGCTTCAGACTGGCTTAAAATCGGCCGGGTTTGGCTGCCCGGAGCCTGCTGGTGTGAGGTGGTCGATGAAGTACATCCTTGCAATACCAGAGGGAAACACAGCACAGCTAAAGCAGAGTAACGAGGTAATGACATAAGTTAAGCCCCTGTCTTTTATTAATGTTTTATTTACAAAACCAAAAGCCAATTTAAATAAAACGTCATTTTAAAAACTTGAGCAAACTGGCATTTTCGCATTCGTCATAAGGAAGAAATCGGTAGGTGGCATTTATTTATCTTTTCTGCCAGGATTCTCACATCTATCAACCTACGGAATATATAAGGAGGCCCCCATGCAGTTTTGTGAAGTTGTATTTCTTTCACATCCTCTTGGTGATCGCCTGAGCTCAAGCGTTATCGATATCGCACTGCGATAATCCGGCTTGAGCGAAGCAAACCACTGAAAACCCTTCCCTCGGGCTTACCGGGTTATCGTCGAATCTGACGAGGCGTTCTATCGCCTGACTCTTGAGTAAGCAAAATGAGCACATTATTAACCGCACAATCTCTTAGCCTTGATACCGCTTTTGGCCCTCTGCTGGCTGACATCACCTTTACGCTGAAAAAAGGCGACCGACTGGGCTTAATCGGCCATAACGGCTGCGGCAAAAGCACCCTTCTGAAACTGCTCGATGGCACTATTTCTCCCAATAGTGGCAGCGTGACGCGTGCGCATCACTGCCTGCTGGCACGTGTTGAGCAGCATTTGCCTGAAGATTTGCAAACGCTGACGCTTCTGGATGCGGTGATGGCGCGTCTTAATGAAGCGCAACAACACACCGACGGCTGGCGAGCGCAAGCGCTGCTGGCAAGTATGGGGTTTGACGAATCGGCGTGGCAACTGACTGCCGGAACCTTGAGCGGCGGGCAGCACACGCGTCTGTTATTGGCGCGGGCGCTGATCACCGACCCGGACCTTCTGCTGCTCGATGAACCGAGTAACCACCTCGATCTGCCGACGTTGCTGTGGCTGGAGCAATTCTTACGCGACTGGAACGGTAGTTTTGTACTGGTTTCTCATGACCAACATCTGCTGGATAACGTCACCAATGGCACGTGGATTTTGCGCGACCAGCGGCTGAGTTTCTTCCAGCTTCCCTGCACTGAAGCACGTGCGGCGTTAGTTGAGCGAGACAAAACCGACGCCCATCGTCATCAGGCGGAACAGAAAGAAATCGACCGGATTGCGGCCAGTGCGAAGCGGCTCGCCATTTGGGGGCGGGTTTACGACAACGAAGACCTCGCCCGCAAAGCCAAACAAATGGAAAAGCGCGTCGACAAATTAAAGGACAGCCAGACTGAACTTGCGGCCCTGAATCAATGGCAATTAATCCTCAAAGGTGAAGCGTTACCGGCGGACCGATTGCTGGAAATGGAAAACCTGGCGGTTAGCCCAGCGCCCGATTGTCCACCGCTGTTTAATCTCCCGATGCAGCGCCTGAAAAGTGGCGATCGGGTTGCCATTATTGGCCGTAACGGTTGTGGCAAATCGTCGCTGTTGCGCCTGCTGTGGCAGCATTATCAGCAACCGCAAAATGACGACGCCATTCGCCTGCATCCGCGGGTGAATATGGGTTATTACGACCAGACGCTGCATCAGTTAAGGGATGGTGACACGCTGCTTGAAGCGCTGGAGCCTTTCGCGGCGTTAACCGAGCACGACCGCAAAATGGCGTTAATCAGCGCTGGATTTGCCTGGTTGCGCCATGGGCAGACCGTCAGCACGTTAAGCGGTGGCGAGCGTTCTCGCTTGCTGTTTGTCGGGCTGACGCTGGCGCGTTATTCGCTCCTGCTGCTCGATGAGCCGACTAACCACCTGGATATGGAAGGCAAAGAGGCGCTGGCGGAAACGCTGCAAAGTTACGATGGTGGCGTGTTACTGGTGACGCACGACCGGACGTTAATCGCCAAAAGCTGTAATCGCTTCTGGATGATTGATAACGGCGAGCTAAGCGAATGGCACTCTCTGGACGGGCTTTACGCGCAGTTAACGGGTGAAAATGCAGCTGAGATATCGTCACCAAGACAAGTCGTCGAAACGGTTATCCATACGGAAACGGAAGCCTGGCTAGAACGACTGGTGGAACTGGAGGAAAAACTTGCGCAGGATTTAGCGCGTAAGCAAAGCCACCAGAAACCCGCATTGCAGCAGGCGTGGCGCGAAGAGATAGCCGCGCTTAATCTGCGGTTAGAACTGGAGTAAGACAAAGTGTCGGATGTCGCTAACGCTCATCCGACCTACGTTTGATTTTGGTGTTGTAGGGTGGATTAGCCGTAGCCGACATCCACCTTTTTACAAAAAACTAGAATGTCGCCCAATTATCGTCTTCGTCTATGATGGCGCGAGATGTCTGAGAGGGTTTCTTGGGTTTTACAATGGGCGTTGACACGCTCTGAGGCCGGTTATTCAGGCGGAAAATCCCCACCGCGGCAGTCAAGCGTGCGGCCTGTTCCTCCAGTGAGTTTGCCGCCGCAGAGGCTTCTTCAACCAGCGAAGCATTTTGCTGCGTCACATTATCCATCTCGTTTATCGCGATACCAACCTGCTCAATGCCACGGCTTTGTTCATCAGACGCGGCGGCAATTTCTTGCATAATATCGGTCACACGCCGCACAGCGCCAACAATGCCGGTCATGGTTTCCCCGGCATGAGCCACCTGTTTTGAGCCATTTTCAACTAACGATACCGACTCGCTGATCAGCCCTTCAATTTCTTTAGCCGCCTGGGCACTGCGTTGTGCCAGTGTGCGTACTTCCGTTGCCACAACCGCAAATCCACGCCCTTGCTCACCGGCTCGTGCCGCTTCTACCGCCGCATTCAGGGCCAGAATATTGGTCTGGAAGGCGATGCTATTAATGACCGCTGTAATCTCAGAAATCTTTCTCGAACTGGCAGAAATGTTGTTCATGGTGCTGACCACGCCGGAGACAATACGTCCGCCGTCGCTGGCTTTATGCGAGGCTTCTTCCGCCAGCTTTGTCGCATGATGGGCGTTATCGGCATTTTGCTTCACGGTGGCGGTTAGCTGCTCCATGCTGGCGGCGGTTTCTTCAAGGGCGGCCACTTGTTGTTCGGTCCGTGCCGACAAATCCGTATTCCCGGCCGAGATTTCACTGGTGCCCTGATAAATCGCTTCGGCACCGTTGCGCACCGCTCCCACGGTGTTCACCAGCGAAACCTGCATCTCCTGCAAATTCTGGTTCAGCTTGCCAATTTCGCTGTTACCGAAAGATTGCGGAGCCAGGGTTAAATCGCCCTGCGCAATATGTTCGATGCGTGTCGCCGCTTGTTGCAGCGGTTGCACCACCACGCGACGCAGCACGACAAAAGTGAAAATAGTTAAGAACACCGCCAGAGCGAAAGCGCCTGCCATCAACATGACGCTCAGATGTGAACGCGTCTGAGCCTGGTCTTTCAGCGCTTCGGCTCGGTCCGTACGAATCTGCGCCGCCTGCACTAATACCTTGCTGTAATCAGCATCCAGTTTGCGGGCTTCTTCATTTTCATGGTTGATGATGGCCTCGAACATACCGTTTTTGGCATATTTCATCATCGGCGCCATGCCTTTATTCAGGTAATCGTCGAACCGGGTGCGCAGTTGGCTATCCAGCGCGTCCCCTTCTTCGACTTTATCCGCACGCGCCATATAAATATCGAAACTGGACTGCGCCTGCTTAATCAGGCGATCGGCCTCGGCGATATTAAATTTCATATCCTCCATGTCAGCCACGCGCCCTGCGGCACCCGCATGAATGATGTTTAAGCGTGCACTGCGCAGATTCGCGGAGCTGTCCGAAAGACCAATACGCACCTGGATTTCATTGGTGACGTCTTGCAGCGCTTTATCGCTTTGAATCAGGAAGTGGCTCGCCATGCCCACGCATAAGGCGAACAGGATTAAGATCCCCGCGAGTATCGAGGTAAATAACGGCACAAGGCGAATGTGATGCCAGAAACGAACGGAGGTTGTTGTGTTTGCCATATCCTTGGTTTCTCATCTTATGTAGGGAGGTTGCTGTAAAAAGGTCATCGGCCTTGAGAAACAAAAGGTTGAGCAATAAGTTGTGGTTTTGTGGTGGGGTTAACAAATCGCTAGTAAATAGTTAAGGCGATCACACTTATCCATGGTTTTTGTAAGGCTTACATCGAAGTTAAACAGGAGTAAACTCTACGTAACAGTAAATGGCGTAGCCGCGTGCGGTCGCTCACAGGACAATGAATAAGCGTTATGAAATTTAAATCTGCGATTAAACCCTATCATGCTGCGGCGGGCGGCTGGGGTTCACTCGAAGCCACTACTCGTTTTGTTATCGACAGCAAACACGCCCTGAAAAACCTGCGCAATCTGATGCGCATGAATAAAGCCAAAGGCTTTGACTGCCCTGGCTGCGCGTGGGGTGACGATAACAAAAGTACCTTTAGCTTCTGCGAAAATGGCGCAAAAGCCGTAACGTGGGAAGCGACTCGCCGCTTCATCGACCACGAATTTTTCGCGCAACACAGCGTCAGCAAACTCTATCAGCAAAGTGATTATTTCCTTGAATATCAAGGGCGACTCACTGAACCGCTGCGCTATAACCCACAAACAGACCATTACGAAGCCATCCGTTGGGATGACGCGTTTGCGCTGATTGCCCAGCATATAAAGGCAATGGATCACCCCGACCAAATGGAGCTGTACACATCCGGGCGTGCCAGCAACGAAGCCTCGTATCTGTATCAGGTGTTCGGGCGCATGACAGGCACCAATAACTTCCCGGATTGTTCGAATATGTGCCACGAGGCCAGCGGTGGCGGCCTGAAACGCAGCATCGGCGTCGGCAAAGGCACCATTCATCTGAACGATTTTGACAAAGCTAACGCCATTTTTGTGTTTGGCCAAAACCCCGGCACCAACCACCCGCGTATGCTGCACAGCTTGCGTCACGCCGCTGAAAACGGTGCGCAAATCGTCACCTTTAATACCCTGCGCGAACGCGGGCTGGAGCGCTTTGCCGATCCGCAGAAACCGCTGGAAGTCGTTACGCCTCTTGCTGGCACCATCAGCACTTATTATTACCAGCCGAATTTAGGCGGTGATATGGCCGCCATTCGCGGCATGGCGAAAGCCCTGTTGGAAACGCATCGTCTGCAACTGGCGAACGGTGAAAATGGTATTTTTGACCAGTCATTTATTGATAAAAATACCCACGGCGTTGAGGCATGGTTTGCCGAAATCGACAACACGACCTGGACGCACATTACTCATCAGTCGGGTTTAAGCGAGCAGCAATTGCGCGATGCCGCCAGCGTCTGGCAGCAGGCCAAGCGCGTGATCTGCACCTGGGCGATGGGGATTACCCAACACAAACATTCCCTGAATACGGTGCGCGAAATCGTCAACCTGCAACTGCTGGGCGGCCATCTGGGTAAACCCGGCGCGGGTCTTTGCCCGGTGCGCGGCCACAGTAATGTGCAGGGTAATCGCACCATGGGGATTGATGAAAAACCCTCAGCAGCATTACTTGATAGCCTCGCGGCCCATTTCGATTTTGAACCGCCACGCAAGCAAGGCCATAACACCGTTGAAGCCATTGCTGCGATGCTGCGCGATGAAGTGAAAGTTCTTATTGCTCTGGGTGGCAATTTAGCCGCTGCCGCGCCGGACAGTCCGCGCACTGAAGAAGCGCTCCAGCGATGCGGCCTGACGGTTCATATCAGCACCAAACTGAACCGCAGCCACCTTGTCCCCGGCAAAGCCGCGCTGATTTTACCGACACTTGGGCGCACCGAAGAAGATATGCAAGCCAGCGGGCGGCAGTTCATCACCGTTGAGGACTCGTTCAGCATGGTGCATGCGTCGGAAGGTATCGGCAAACCGATTGCTGATACACAACGCTCTGAAACCGCGATTGTCTGCGGGATAGCGAATGCTGTGCTTGGGCAAGAAAAGCTGAACTGGCTAGCGCTGGCTGATGATTACAACCTGATTCGCGACCATATCGCTGCCACGCTGCCGGGCTTTAAAGATTTCAATCAGCAGTGCGAAAAACCCGGTGGTTTCTATCTGGGCAACGCCGCCGCGCAACTGCGTTTTAACACGCCAACCGGCAAAGCCGAATTTAGCGCCGCCCCACTCCCTGACTCGTTATTCGGCGAATTGAACGCGCCGTTTACGCTGCAAACTTTGCGCTCGCATGACCAGTACAACACCACGATTTACGGGCTGGATGACCGTTACCGTGGCGTTTACGGGCAACGAGAAGTGCTATTTATCAACGCAGAAGATCTGGCGGAACTTGGGCTGCAAGACGGCGATTTAGTGGATATCGAAACCGTCTGGAATGATGGCATCACTCGCAAAGTTAGCGGCTTTAAAATCGTCCCTTACAACATTCCGCGTGGCAATCTGGCCGCCTATTACCCGGAAACGAACCCATTGGTTCCTTTAACCAGTGTTGGTGATGATACAGGCACGCCGACTTCAAAATCCGTACCGGTAAAAATCAGCCGCACCGTTTCTGTTGAAAGCCAGCGTATCGCGTAATCTCCCCGCCCTTGCCCATTAATGTCGGATAACGCCCTGTTATCCGACCTCGCAACCCACTCCATTACCTATTCGCAATAAATGCGAGATTTCTCATTAACAACTTTGCAATATTATAACGGGAGATTATGATACCCGCACAATTAACCATTTGGTTCGTTATGCGGTTTTATCATAAAGAAGCAAAAGGAAAATGCTTCGACAGGAGAACGTTATGGCAATTTACACCCCCCCACGCGGCCTGGCATTAGGGCTGTTATGGGTTCTCAGCGGGCTAATGGCGCTTATTGGCCTCGCGATAGGTATTGGCGGCGCTTACCTGGTCGCGCTCGGCGGCAGCGGGTATTTCCTGGTGATGGGCATCGTCATGCTTATTTCCGCCGTACTGATTTTGAGAAAGAAAACCTCCGGGCTGGTGCTGTACGGCGCGGCATTTATCGGCTCGATTATTTGGGCAATCAGTGATGCAGGTTGGGATTTCTGGCCGCTATTCTCACGCTTGTTTACGTTTGCTGTGCTGGCATTTCTGGCGGCGATTGCCTGGCCGATTTTGCGTGCAGCCAATAGTCATGCTCCGGTAAAAAAAGCGCCGGCTTATAGTCTCGCCGCGCTGCTCGCGATTTGCATGCTGGTGAGCGCAGGCTGGATGTTTGTGCCACAGGTGCAGGTGACGGCCAACGAAGATGTGCCCGTGAAACCAGTGGCACCAGGTGATGCGCAAAAAGACTGGAAGCACTGGGGCAACACCACTCACGGCGACCGTTTCGCTGCCCTTGATCAAATCAACAAAGGCAACGTTTCAGATTTAAAAGTGGCCTGGACTGCACATACCGGGGATATCCCCCAGAGCAACGGTTCCGGCGCTGAGGATCAGAACACGCCATTGCAGGTTGGCGACACGCTGTTTGTCTGCACGCCGTACAGCAAAGTGCTGGCGCTGGATGTCGATTCTGGCAAAGAAAAATGGCGTTTTGACAGCCACGCCACGGCACCAAACTGGCAGCGTTGCCGGGGTTTAGGCTATTTCGAAGAAACCACGCAGAAAGCCGCAGCGACACTCGCTGAACCGGCGCAGCCTGTGGCGTGCCCTCGCCGCCTGTTCCTGCCAACTACCGATGCGCGCCTGCTGGCGATTAACGCGGATAACGGCAAGCTGTGCGAAGACTTTGGCGATCGCGGTACGGTCGATCTCAAAGCGGGTATGGGCGAAGTGAAACCGGGTTACTACCAGCAAACTTCCACGCCGCTTGTCGCCGGGAATGTGGTGGTGGTCGGTGGGCGCGTGGCGGATAACTTCTCCACCGGCGAGCCTCCGGGCGTGGTTCGTGCTTATGACGTGCATACCGGCAAACTGGCATGGGCCTGGGATCCGGGCAATCCGGCTATTACCGGTCTGCCACCGGAAGGGCAAACTTACACGCGCGGCACGCCAAACGTGTGGTCTGCGATGTCATATGACGCGAAGCTGGGCCTGATTTATTTGCCGACCGGTAACGCGACGCCTGATTTCTTCGGCGGCACGCGTACTGCGCAAGACGACAAATACAGCTCGTCAATTGTCGCGGTAGATGCGGCAAGTGGCCAGGTGCGCTGGCATTTCCAGACCACTCACCACGATTTGTGGGACTTCGATTTACCGTCACAGCCGCTGCTTTATGACCTGCCAGATGGTAAAGGCAGCACCACGCCGGTGATCGTGCAGACATCCAAACAAGGCATGATTTTCATGCTCAACCGCGAAACGGGTGAACCGGTAGCGAAAGTGGAAGAACGCCCGGTTCCACAAGGCAACATTGAAGGCGAGCGCTATTCAAAAACCCAGCCGTACTCCGTCGGGATGCCAATGATTGGCAATGAAACACTGAAAGAGTCGGATATGTGGGGTGCGACGCCGATCGATTTGCTGATTTGCCGTATCGAGTTCAAAGGCATGCGCCACGAAGGTGTTTACACGCCACCGGGCCTGGATCGCTCGCTGCAATATCCAGGATCGCTCGGCGGCATGAACTGGGGCAGCGTTTCCGTTGACCCGAACAACAGCCTGATGTTTGTTAACGATATGCGTCTGGGTCTGGCTAACTACATGGTGCCACGCGCTAATGTGGCGAAAAATGCCAGCGGCATTGAGATGGGTATTGTTCCGATGGACGGCACGCCGTTTGGGGCAATGCGCGAGCGTTTCCTCTCACCGCTGGGTATTCCATGCCAGAAACCGCCGTTTGGGACGATGTCAGCCATCGACCTGAAATCCGGGAAAGTGGTGTGGCAGGTTCCGGTAGGCACCGTGCAGGACACCGGTCCACTGGGCATTCGTATGCATCTGCCGATCCCAATCGGTATGCCAACGCTGGGCGCATCGCTTTCAACCCAGTCAGGCCTGCTGTTCTTTGCGGGTACGCAAGATTTCTATCTGCGCGCGTTTGATACCGCAAACGGCAAGGAAATCTGGAAGTCTCGCCTGCCAGTGGGCAGCCAGTCTGGCCCGATGACCTATGTGTCACCGAAGACCGGCAAGCAATACATTGTGATTAACGCAGGCGGAGCGCGTCAGTCTCCAGACCGTGGCGATTACATTATTGCTTACGCGTTGCCAGACGCGAAATAAGCCAAAAAAAACGGGTGCTTTTGGCACCCGTTTCTACATTAGGTCATTACTTCACATCCACCTGGTAGAAAATGTGTTTACCAAACGGATCAACTTCATAGCCCGTCACTTCTTTGCGAACCGGCTCGAAAATCGTCGAGTGCGCAATCATCACCGCAGGCATTTGGTCATGCATCATCTGCTGCGCTTCTTTATACAATTCGACGCGTTTTTCATGGTCGCCTGAAGCTCGAGCTTCAAGAATCAGTTTATCAAACGGCTGATAACACCATTTCGCCGAGTTAGAGCCGCCATCAGCTGCACGGCAGGTAAACAGCGGGCCGAAGAAGTTATCCGGGTCGCCGGTTGCCGTGGTCCAGCCCATCAGCGCCGCCTGATGCTCACCGTCTTTCACGCGTTTTAAATACTCGCCCCATTCGTAAGTCACCACTTTTGCCGTCACGCCAATTTTTGCCCAGTCGGCCTGGATCATCTCGGCCATGCGTTTAGCATTCGGGTTATACGGACGCTGAACCGGCATCGCCCACAGGTCGATAGTCAACCCATCAGCAAAGCCCGCCTCTTTAAGCAGCGCTTTAGCTTTTTCCGGGTCGTATTCGTAATCTTTCAGCGACTCGTCAGCACTCCATACGCCTGGCGGGAGCAGGTTTTTCGCCGCGGTTCCGGTACCACGGAATACCGCGTCAATAATCGCAGGTTTGTTGATAGCCATGGCCAACGCCTGGCGAACTTTCACATTATCCGTTGGTGCTTTTTGCGTGTTAAAAGACAGGAAACCGGTATTCAGCCCTGCTTTTTGCATCAGATTAATATCGGCGTTTTCCTTCAGGCGCGGGAGATCTGCCGGATTAGGGAATGGCATCACCTGACATTCATTCTTTTCAAGTTTTGCGACACGTACCGAAGCATCCGGCGTTATCGAGAACACCAATTTGTCGATTTTTGCTTTGCCCTGCCAGTATTCCGGGAATGCGGTAAACAGAATGCGCGAGTCTTTTTGGTATTGCGCCAGGCGGAATGGCCCGGTGCCAATCGGGTCCATATCCACGCGTTCCGGCGTACCGGCTTTTAACATGTTATCGGCATATTCAGCCGAAAGAATAGAAGCGAAATACCAGCCGAGATCGGCAATAAAGGGTGCTTCGGGGTGAGTCAGGGTGAAGCGCACCGTATTATCATCGACCTTATCAATAGCGGTGATTAATTTACCGAATTCTAAACTTTCGAAATTGGAATAGTTTCCGTTGGAAACATTATGGTAGGGATGCTTTGGATCTTTCTGACGCATAAACGAGAAAATGACATCGTCAGCGTTGAAATCGCGCGTCGGATTAAAATATTTGTTGCTCTGGAATTTCACCCCTTTACGTAAGTGGAAGGTATAAACCTTACCGTCTTCGCTGACATCCCAGCTTTCTGCGAGGCTTGGCTGTAACTCAGTGGTGCCCACTTTAAAATCCACCAGTCGGTTATAAACTGGTACTGCGCTGGCATCAACACTGGTGCCCGAGGTATATAACTGTGGGTTAAAGTTTTCCGGCGATCCTTCAGAACAATAAACCAGAGTTTTTGCCGCAACAGTGGAACTGACTGTTACCGCCGCTATTATCAATGCAAGCTTTGTGGCTTTTCTTGTGATGTGAATGTTCATATTTGCCCTATTATTTATAATTTTCCTGACCCAGAAAGAATAACGCTTGTACTCAACAACGTAATACATAACATTAAATATCAATTGCAAACAAACGAATATATTCAATAAAGGAATAACAATGTCATCGCCACTTGCAGACCAATTAACACAACGCTTCTTCCGCTATCTGGCGATTACCAGCCAAAGTCAGGCTGGCGCTGCCACATTGCCAAGCACGCCCGGCCAACATGAAATGGCAAAATTACTGGCGCAAGAGTTGCGTGAATTCGGTCTGGATGATGTAGTTATCGACGAGCACGCCACCGTGACCGCCGTCAAAAAAGGCAATGTTCCCGGTGCGCCACGCGTTGGGTTTATCACGCACATTGATACGGTTGATGTGGGGCTTTCACCGGATATTCACCCGCAGGTGCTGCGTTTTACCGGCGATGATTTGTGTCTTAACCCAGAGAAAGATATCTGGCTGCGTACCGCTGAACACCCGGAAATCCTGGCTTATCCGAACGAAGAGATCATTTTCAGCGATGGCACCAGCGTTCTGGGCGCGGATAATAAATCTGCCGTCACTGTAGTGATGACGCTGCTGGAAAACCTGACGGAGGATATGAAGCACGGCGATATTGTGGTCGCATTTGTCCCGGATGAAGAGATAGGTTTATGCGGTGCGAAAGCGCTGGATCTTGCCCGTTTTGCCGTTGATTTTGCCTGGACCATCGACTGCTGTGAATTAGGTGAAGTGGTGTACGAAAACTTCAACGCCGCTCATGCTGAAATCCGTTTTACCGGCGTCACTGCGCACCCGATGTCCGCCAAAGGTGTATTAGTGAACCCGCTGCTGATGGCGTATGATTTCATCAGCCATTTCGACCGCCAGCAAACTCCAGAGAATACCGAAGGCCGCGAAGGTTATATTTGGTTTAACGGCATGAACACCACACAAAACGACGCAATACTGAAAGCCAATATTCGTGATTTTGACACGCAGAATTTTGAAGCGCGTAAACAGCAATTACGCGATGTCGCAGAAAAAATTGCCGCGCAACACCCTACCGCAAAAGTTGAAATTACTATCAGCGACACATACAGCAATATCAGTAATGCCATTAAAGACGACCGTCGCGCTATTGATCTTATTTTCGAGGCTATGAAGGAATTAGATATCGAACCTAAGGTTATTCCTATGCGCGGTGGCACCGATGGTGCGGCACTTTCAGCAAAAGGGTTATTAACGCCGAACTTCTTTACCGGTGCGCATAATTTCCATTCTAAGTTCGAGTTTTTGCCGCTGCGCGCTTTTGAAGCCTCTTATAACGTGGCGCTGAAACTTTGTCTGTTAGCGGCTAAATAAGTCCGGTCATTTACAAAACGGTGGATGAATCCGCATTCATCCACCCTACAAAAAGAATAATGACTATACGCCGTTAATCGACGCCCCTCCGTCCACTAAGGACGCAGTACCCGTCACGAACGACGATTCATCAGACGCCAGCCATAATACGGCGCGCGCGATTTCTTCAGGTTTCCCAACGCGTTTGAGCGCGTGCAGCCCGGTAATAAATGCCTGCGATTCCGCCGTATCATTCATATCGCGATACATGTCGGTATCCACCGCGCCCGGTAAAACAGAATTGACGCGAATATTCTGCGGGCCAAATTCCGATGCTAACGCCTGCGTCAGCCCAATTAACCCGGCTTTGCTGGCGGCATACGAGGCGACTTGCGGGAATGCGAAACTGTAGCCAACGAAAGTTGAAGTGAAGATAACCGAGCCGCCACCGTGTTTGAGCATTTCGGCAATTTGGTGTTTAGCTCCGAGGAAAGATCCGGTCAGATTGATGGCAACCGCATTGGCAAACCCTTCCGCTGAGACTTCAGTACTCGGGCCGTTTTCACCTAACGTCCCTGCATTGTTGAACGCGATATCCAGACGCCCCCATGTTTGCACTGCTTTATCCACCAGCGCTTTAGCGTAGGCTTCTTCGCGCACATCGCCCGTTACGGCGACGGCCTCGCCTCCCGCAGCTTTGATTTCATCAACCAGTTGAGCAAGTTCGGCTTCACGCCTGGCACCGACGACCACTTTTGCGCCTTCAGCGGCGAACAGTTTGGCGGTGACATATCCGATGCCAGAACTGGCTCCGGTAACAATGGCAACTTTATCGGCTAATCGTTTCATGAGAAGACCCCAGTGAAGCGGTCAGAATTTGACCGCCCATGGAGTATGGTATCGGGATGCGATTATTGCATTGTTGGCTATATGGGCG
>NZ_JMPI01000025.1 GCF_000735355.1 Buttiauxella agrestis ATCC 33320 | reverse complement strand
GAGAAGGTTAGGATGAGGGTTGTTTTAAACAGTAATCGCTTCCATCGCCTGCAAAATGCGCTTATCAGAAATCGGGTACGGTGTGCCTAATTGCTGTGCGAAGAAACTCACGCGCAGCTCTTCAATCATCCAGCGGATTTCCTGTACGTCGTCGTCAACGCGGCGGGCTGGCGGCAGTTTATTCAGCCACTGCTGCCAGGTTTGCTGCACATGTTCCACTTTCAGCATTTGCACCCGGTCACGATGCGGATCGACCGCCATTTTCTCAAGGCGTTTCTCGATAGCATTCAGATAACGCAGCGTATCGCCTAAACGTTTGTAGCCATTTCCGGTGACAAAACCGCGATACACCAGGCCGCTCATTTGCGCTTTCACATCTGACAAGCCGAGCGCCATGGTCATGTCCACGCGCCCTTTCAGGCGTTTGTTGATGTTGAACACCGCCGTGAGGATTTGTTCGACCTGCTTCGCAATTTCCACCACGGTTTCGTTGAGTTCTGCGCGAACTTTCTCATGCAGCGCCGCAAAACCCTCTTCGCTCCAGACCGGGCCACCGGCCTGCGCAATCAGCTTATCCACGCCGCAAGAAATACAGTCATCAATCAAATCCATCACTTTGCCGTACGGGTTAAAGTACAGGCCGAGTTTGGCTTTGTTCGGCAGCTTTTCATGCAGGTATTTAATCGGCGATGGAATATTCAGCAGCAGTAAACGGCGCAAACCCCGCCACATCGCCTGTTGCTGTTCGAGCGGATTATCAAACAGCTTGATAGCCACGCTCTCTTTTTCATCCACCAGCGCCGGGAATGCCTTCATGCGGTAATTGCCGCGTTTTTGCTCGTAGCTTTCCGGCAGTGAACCAAAGCTCCAGATGTGTAGGCCGCTTTGTTCGATACCGTCGTCTGCCACCGCCGAGAGGGTTTGCTGAACTTTGTCTTTTAGCCCCCCTTTCAACTCGGTGAGGTCTTTACCCTCTTTGAGCTTTTTATTGTGCTCATCAACGATACGAAACGTCATTTTCAGGTGATCGGGCACCTGATCCCAATGCCAGTCTTCACGGTCAATGGTAATGCCCGACATACGGCGGAATTCGCGCTCTAAACTTTCCAGCAGCGGCAATTCCAGCGGTGTGGCGCGGCCTAAAAACGCTTCGGCGTAGTTTGGCGCAGGCACAAAATTGCGGCGCACTGGCTTAGGCAATGACTTGATCAGCGCAATGACCAGTTCACGGCGCACACCCGGGATCTGCCATTCAAAACCGGCCTCTTCAACCTGGTTTAACAGCGGCAGCGGAATATGCACGGTGACACCATCGGCATCCGCGCCCGGTTCAAACTGGTAAGTCAGACGCAGCTTGAGATTGCCCTGATGCCAAAAGTTCGGATAGTCGAGCTTGCTGACCTGTTCCGCGCCCTCTTTGATCAACATACTCTTTTCGAAATTGAGCAGGTCCGGCGTCTCTTTACTGGTCTTTTTCCACCAGTTATCAAAGTGGCGAGCAGAAATGACATCGTGCGCAATGCGCTGGTCGTAAAACTCAAACAGCGAGTCGTCGTCCACCAGGATGTCGCGGCGGCGGGACTTGTGCTCAAGTTCTTCAATTTCATTGCGCAACTTGAGGTTGTCGCGGAAGAACGCATGGCGGGTCTGCCAGTCGCCTTCAACTAACGCATGGCGAATAAACAGCTCACGGCAAAGTGCCGGGTCAATCTGGCTGTAGTTCACGCTGCGGGCGGCAACAATTGGCAAACCGTACAACGTGACTTTTTCTGTTGCCATGACCGCACCCTGCGATTTCTCCCAGTGCGGTTCGCTGTATGAACGTTTGAGTAAGTGCTGTGCCAGCGGCTCTACCCATTCCGGGTCGATGCGGGCGGCAATGCGTCCCCACAGGCGGCTGGTTTCTACCAGTTCGGCGACCATCGTCCATTTTGGCGGTTTCTTGAATAAACCGGAGCCAGGGAAGATGGAGAAACGGGCGTTACGCGCCCCGGTGTATTCCTGTTTATCGGCATCTTTCTGGCCGATATGGGAAAGCAAGCCGGTCAGTAATGCACAATGAACGGAGCGGAAATCCGCTGGTTCGCTGTTGATCGGCAAACCAAGTTCTTTCACCACCTGGCGCAATTGGGTGTAGATGTCCTGCCACTCGCGCACGCGCAGGTAGTTGAGATAATCGAGTTTGCACAGGCGGCGGAACTGGTTCGACGACAGCTCTTTTTGCTGCTCGCCGAGGTAGTTCCACAGGTTCACATAGGCCAGGAAATCAGATTCTTTGTCGTGGAAACGACGATGTTTTTCGTCAGACGCCTGCTGTTTGTCCATCGGGCGCTCGCGCGGGTCCTGAATCGACAAACCGGCGGTGATGATCATCACTTCACGCACGCAGCCAAATTTCTGCGCTTCCAGCACCATACGCGCAAGGCGTGGATCGACCGGCAATTGTGCAAGCTGACGGCCAGAAGACGTTAACTTGTAGACGCTGAGATCGGCCTCGCTGGTAATCGCGCCAAGTTCTTCAAGCAAGCGCACACCGTCCTGAATATTGCGTTTGTCCGGCGCTTCAACGAACGGGAATGCGGCAATATCGCCAAGGCCCAGCGAAGTCATCTGCAAGATAACGGACGCCAGGTTGGTGCGCAGAATTTCCGGGTCGGTAAATTCCGGGCGCGACAGGAAATCGTCTTCGGAATACAGACGAATACAGATCCCGTCGGAGACACGCCCGCAGCGGCCTTTACGCTGGTTTGCCGACGCCTGCGAAACCGGTTCAATCGGCAAGCGTTGCACTTTGGTACGGTAGCTATAACGGCTGATACGCGCCGTGCCGGGGTCAATGACGTATTTAATGCCCGGCACGGTGAGCGAGGTTTCAGCCACGTTTGTCGCCAGCACGATGCGACGCCCGACGTGAGACTGGAACACCCGGTTTTGTTCGCTATTTGATAAGCGTGCATACAGCGGCAGCACTTCGGTGTGCGGCAGATTCAGCTTATTTAGCGCATCAGCGGTGTCGCGAATTTCACGCTCACCGCTCATGAAAATCAGAATGTCTCCGGCGCTTTCGTGGCCTAGCTCATCAACCGCATCAAAAATCGCCTGTAGCTGGTCACGGTCGGTATCGTCAGCATCTTCAACAATCGGGCGATAACGCACTTCTACCGGATAAGTACGGCCAGAAACTTCGATAATCGGCGCATTGTTGAAATGGCGCGAGAAGCGTTCCGGGTCGATGGTCGCTGAGGTAATAATGATTTTCAGATCCGGGCGACGCGGCAATAATTCACGCAAATAGCCCAGCAGGAAATCAATGTTCAGACTGCGTTCGTGCGCTTCATCAATGATGATGGTGTCGTACTGCATCAGCAGTCGGTCTTGCTGAATTTCAGCCAGCAGGATGCCGTCGGTCATCAGTTTGACCATGGTGTTTTCACTGACGTGATCGGTGAAACGCACCTTGTACCCGACGCACCCGCCCGGTTCGGTTTGCAACTCTTCGGCAATACGGTTGGCGACGGTTCGCGCCGCCAGACGGCGCGGCTGCGTGTGACCAATCAGCCCTGTTAACCCGCGCCCCAGTTCCATGCAAATTTTTGGCAACTGCGTGGTTTTACCTGAGCCGGTTTCGCCCGCCACGATAACGACCTGGTTATCACGAATGGCGTCGTAAATATCCTGTTTCTTCTGGCTAACAGGCAGGTTTTCCGGGTAAGTGATTTTTGGGCGCGAGGCTGCGCGCAGCAGAACCTTACCGGCTGCCGCTTCGATTTCCTGGGCCAGTGCATCTAACACCGCCTGTTGCGATTCAGGATTTTTCACCTTCTTCGCGCCATGGATTCGACGGGAGAAGCGTTGTCTGTCGCGTAGCATTAAGCCGTCGAGGCGAGAGAATAATGAGGACAGTGAGGGTTTTATGTTTTCCATTGCGTAGTCATCTGGGCAGCGCACTGCCTGGTAAGTCTGTATCGTGAATTGGCGCTAGATTAGCACATCACGCCTTTTGACGCCTTGTTCAATAAAATCGAACATAGAGTTCGATATATTGCGCTATCACTGCAATCGGATTGTGAATAAAGTACTTCACAGAAACGGGCAATTTGTCCGAATGAACACAACAAAGGAATCACCCATGAGCAAAGTATTAGTTCTGAAGTCCAGCATCCTGGCAGGTTACTCTCAGTCAAATCAGCTGTCTGACTATTTCGTTGAACAATGGCGTGAAGAGCATAGCGCAGATGAAATCACCGTGCGTGATTTAGCTGCAAACCCAATCCCGGTATTGGATGGCGAGTTGGTTGGTGCACTGCGTCCAAGCGATGCCCCACTGTCTCCACGTCAGCAAGAAGCGCTGGCGCTGTCTGACGAACTGATTGCTGAGCTGAAAGCTCACGATGTGATTGTGATCAACGCACCAATGTACAACTTCAACATTCCAACACAGTTGAAGAACTATTTCGACCTGGTTGCACGTGCTGGTGTGACTTTCCGTTACACCGAAAAAGGCCCAGAAGGCCTGGTTACCGGTAAACGTGCTGTGGTTCTGACCAGCCGTGGCGGTATTCATAAAGATACCCCAACCGATTTGCTGGTTCCGTATCTGAACATTTTCCTGGGCTTTATCGGTATTACCGATGTGAACTATGTCTTCGCAGAAGGCATTGCTTACGGCCCTGAAGTTGCGACTAAAGCACAATCTGACGCGAAAGCGGCGATTGATAGCATCGTTACTGCTTAATCGTTCGATATTAATTTTTGAAAACGGCAAACGTCATGTTTGCCGTTTTTATTTTTATAACAACATAAAGATCAACAAGAACGCCGAGACTAAAAAAGAAAGCCCAAACCACTCTGTATAAAGCAATGCAAAAGCGAACAAGCAATTCATCACCCACCAAAGGAAAATGCGCTTGCGCAGTCCACTCCAGTCATATTGTGGGTAACAGAGTCGTAGAATAAAAATAGTTAATGTTGTCAGAATAATCAAAACGTTGTCATCCTTGAAACGCAGGCACAGTCAGTGAATGAACACTGTATAAGCTGATTATGAACGGAATAAATTTCAAGCAATATTAACTGTCTGGAAATTGTTTTGCAATTAGTGTTAATTAATTCTAATAAATAAAAATAAGCACGTTAAATCAATGATTTGAATTTAATTAAACAGGAATGAATAACTTTAATATATACAACTCGAACAATGTATTCACGAAACAAATTGTATCGAGATGAATATTAACGGGGAATAAATCAGAGGTGGAATATAAGAGAGGCGGTTTAAAACCGCCTCTCTTTGGTAACATAATTAGCCGATTAATGGCTGGGCTGTTTTCTCAACCAACGCCAGCAGAAGTTTAATATCTTCCAGCGTTACGGTTGGGTTCAGCAATGTCATTTTCAGACAGGTCACGCCGTTGTGCTCGGTCACACCCACGTTCGCACGGCCAGAATCCAGCAGAGCATCACCGATTTTCTGGTTCAGCAGCGCAATGGCTGCGTCATCGCTGCCAGCCAGTTGTTCAGGACGGAAACGGAACAGCACGCTCGCCAGTTGTGGTTTCATCACCAGTTCCAGAGACGGTTGTTCAGTCACGTACTGCGCAACTTGCTGCGCCAGCGTCACACCGTGGTCGATGATCGCGGCATATTGCTTCTGACCTAACGCTTCGAGGCCCATCCACAGTTTCAGCGCATCGAAACGACGAGTGGTCTGCAAAGATTTAGATACCAGATTCGGTACGCCAGCCGCTTCATCGAACTCAGAGTTCAGATAAGCCGCCTGGTAGCGCATCAATTCATAGTGACGTGCCTCTTTGAGCAAGAATGCACCGCAGCTGATGGTCTGGAAGTATTGCTTATGGAAGTCCAGGGTAATGGAATCCACTAATTCAATACCGTCCAGATAGTCACGGTACTTCTCGGACATCAGCAATGCCCCGCCCCACGCCGCATCAACGTGCACCCAAATCTGGTGCTGCGCCGCAAGGGCTGCGATTTCACGCAGTGGGTCGATAGCGCCCGCATCAGTGGTACCGGCAGTCGCGACAATTGCCAGGATTTGCTCGCCGTTGGCCTGAGCTTGTGCCACTTTCTCGCGCAGATCGTTAATATCCATACGCGCGAACTCGTCAGTTTTCACCAACGTCACGGACTGATAACCAAGGCCCATCAAAGCCATGTTTTTCTGCACGGAGAAGTGTGCATGTTCAGAACACAGGACTTTAATCTTACGCAGATCGCCAACCAGGCCATCTTGTTGGATGGAATGACCCTGACGCGCAAAGAACGCGTCACGCGCCAGCATCAGGCCCATCAGGTTGCTCTGAGTGCCGCCGCTGGTGAATACGCCTGCGTCGCCAGCCTGATAACCAACCTGAGCACGCAGCCATTCAATCAGCTTCATCTCGATGATGGTGGCTGACGGGCTTTGGTCCCAGGAGTCCATGCTCTGGTTAGTGGCGTTGATCAGCACTTCTGCCGCCTGGCTGATAACCAGACTTGGGCAATGCAAGTGCGCAACACACTGCGGGTGATGCACTGACAGACTGTCTTTTAAGAAAAACTCAATCGCACGTTCAATAGCGACCTGGTTGCCCAGGCCCTGAGGATTGAAATCCAGCTGAATGCGCTCGCGCAATTCAGTCACGGATTTACCCTGATACATCTCAGGTTGCTGTAGCCATTGCACAACAGCCGCGCTGGTCTGTGCAATCGCCTGCTGGTAGGCTTCAGTGCTTTCGGCTGAGCCTGCCAGAATTGGGTTTAGTTCGGACATCAGGTCACTCACTCCACTCAAACAGGTTTGATGCCAGACGCCAGCAGCGCTTGCTCAAACTTATCGAGGAAAATAGCCAGCTCATCGTTGGTGATAAGCAGGGATGGCAGCAGACGCAGTACGCAACCATTACGACCACCGCGCTCCAGAATCAGGCCAGCTTTGAAGCAGTTTTTCTGCAACAGTGCGGACAGTTCTGGATCAGACGGGTAGCAACCCATGTGATCTTGCGCTTCGTTTGGTTTAACAATCTCGATACCGATCATTAAGCCCAGACCACGAACCTGGCCGATAACCGGGTAACGTTTTTGCAGGTTAGCCAGTTGGCCTTTCAGCCATTCGCCCTGTGCGGCAACTTTGTCAGCAATCTTGTTTTCAGTCAGATGCTTCAGTGTTGTCAGGCCGGTTGCCATCGCCAGTTGGTTACCACGGAATGTACCGGTGTGGTGACCTGGTGACCATGCATCGAACTCTTTCTTAATGCCCAATACAGCCAGTGGCAAGCCACCGCCCACTGCTTTAGACATAACGATGATGTCTGGCTCAATACCGGCGTGCTCGTAAGCAAACAGTTTACCGGTACGGCAGAAGCCAGCCTGGACTTCATCAATAATCAACAGAATGCCGTGCTCTTTAGTCACTTTACGGATGCGCTGCAACCATTCGGCAGGTGCCGGGTTAACGCCTCCTTCACCCTGAACCGCTTCCAGAATGACAGCAGCAGGTTTGCGCACGCCACTCTCAACGTCGTTGATCAGGTTTTCGAAGTAGTAAGTTAATGCTTTAACGCCAGCGTCACCGCCAATACCCAGTGGGCAGCGGTACTGATGCGGGTAAGGCATGAACTGGACTTCTGGCATCATGCCGTCAACCGCTTCTTTCGGAGACAGGTTACCTGTTACAGAAAGTGCGCCATGCGTCATGCCATGGTAGCCGCCAGAGAAGCTGATAATGCCTGCACGGCCTGTGACTTTCTTAGCCAGTTTCAGCGCCGCTTCAACCGCATCCGCACCGGATGGGCCAGTGAATTGCAGGCAATACTCTTTACCCTGTCCAGGCAATAAAGAGAGAAGATATTCAGAGAACTGATCTTTCAACGGAGTTGTCAGATCCAAAGTATGTAACGGCAAGCCGCTGGTAATGACGTTTTGGATGCTTTGCAGCACATCAGGGTGATTATGACCAAGGGCAAGCGTACCTGCACCAGCCAGACAATCAAGATATTGATTATTCTCCACATCGGTGATCCAAACGCCGTTTGCCTGAGCGATAGCTAAAGGCAGTTTGCGCGGATAACTCCTGACATTCGATTCAAATTCAGCCTGTCGGGCCAAATAGGTTTCATTGTTACCATTTAATGAATTAGCACCTAAACTATCAATACGGACTTTATCCGTCATCATATCTCTCCCACAACTGCCGATTCGTTAATCAGCCGTTGAATAATTAAATGTAGAAAAACTGACCACTCTGTAAAAAACGCCGTCAATATAGGTTCTTTTCTCTCTCTACTCAATATTTTATTTTATTAATGTCTGTATGTTGTCTTAATGTTTTTATCTTGTACTTATTTTATGAAAATCAGTGCGTTATATAATCAACAGCCGTTAACTCTGCCAAATCATGTTCGAGCGGAGTTAAAATCTGGATATGGGGTTTTTGCAGCGGGATCTTTCTTGGAAGGGTAAACACTTATAAACATTAAGAGATATATTTTGAACAATATAAAGCTCTGTTATAGGCATATTATTATTTACGCATCCACTGCCCATTTATTCCACGGACATACTCACCCGCTTGCGCGCGTGCCACTAACTTCTGCCCTGCCAGCTCCGCAACCTGATTTGCCGAAATGTTATTGCTATCTGCCAGCTTCTGATAATTTTGTGAACGCGCTTCGTTGATACTTTTTACCAGGGCCAGCGTCTCTTTATCTTGTTTGATGGGCGCAATATAGCCGCTATAGGTTTCACCTACGCGCCCTTGCTGACGCGCCTCGGTGAGCGTCAACGCCATAACCTGCTGGCTCATCAACAAGCTCGTAAATAAAACAGCCTTGAGGATAGTTTTCATCAGGCTCACTCCTGGCCGAACAAGTCACTGCGGTTTTTAAGCAGGGTTTCAACGTCTTTATCTACCTTAATATGAATCTCATGCTCAATTTTTACGTTCATATTAATGGTGATAGGTTCCTTGGGTGCGGCGACTTCAATACGCGGCGTGCATCCCGTCAGGGTGGCAAACCCTAAAATCATGAGCGTGGCGATGACGATTTTCATTGTGTTTCCTCACAAGCTATATCCCGTGTCTGACAACGCACATCCGGCAATTCGGTATGTTGCTCAAGCCAGGTTTGCAAATTATCCCCAAAACGCAAACTGCGCCAAAGCGTAAAGAGGTTTTCCTGATGGTTATAGTTCAGCCGAACCGCATTCCTTTTCCCTTCAACCTGGCTTATGCCCTGCACATTCGCCTGCAAAGTTAGCACGCCCAGATTATCTAAATTGATATGGGTCCAGGAATGAGAAATTTCCATATATCGCAACCAGTTAACTGCAACACCTGCGGCAATATTGTTTTCGACAATGGCATCCGCCATGTCTTTATCCAACCTTAACGTCAACGGCCCAGGGTTGGTTAGCCAGCCATCTTTAATGATCCACTGCGGATGGTTGAGCCACAGAGGTAGCGCCCCGTTAACGCGCCCGGACATGGTAAATTGTTTAGGATTGACCGCCGTCACCAATTCACTCGAAGAGATGTTCTCTAAGCGTAGCAAGGCGGCGTCGTGCTGTGGCAGGCGGAGCTGCTGCACACGAAGTTTTCCGCCAAGAATATCGACATTCACGTTACTGAGCATCAGCGGCTGCGCTTCGCTCCACGGATACCAGCCTTCAAGATCGGCGGTTATATTGGTGGAGCTGAATTGGTTTTTAACTTCGGCAATGCGCAGCGTGACCGGGCCGTCCGTTCCCAATTGCCACGTGCTATGGCTAAAGCGAAACGGCAGCACAAAATCGACGCCATTAATCTGGTTATCGGGCATCCAGACGCTGCCGTTTTTCACCACGCCATGACCACCGGCTTCAAACCCCTGCCCGGCAGCCGCGGAAAATGCGATCTGCGAATACAGCGTTCCCTCTTTTAAGGTCATCTTCCAGTCGGCGGGGATAAGAGGCTGGAACACGGTCAGGTCCTGTTGCGGCCACCACGCATTGCCTCGCAGGCGCTCGCCGTCCCAGCGGCCATTCACGCGCACCGGGCCAATCGCCCCCGCGTGTAAGTCTCCTTTATACTGGAACGAAGTCGGGTCTTCGCCGTTCACGCTAAATGTTAATATTGAAGGAGGGAGCGTGCTGCCGCCGCTAAAAGTGGTTTCTCCGGCATTCAGCGTGAATGTTCCATCAAACGACGGGGCATTTACGGCGCGTTGCCAGTGCAATGGTTTTTCCAGTTTCAGGCGCGGTTGAGTGACTAACATCGAGCCATACTGAAGTTTATCGAACCCTGTGGAAAGCGAGCTGAGTTCGATGACGCTATCGCGCCATTCACCCTGACCACGCACATCCCACTTCGCCTGCATTGGATTGAACTCGCCATTACCCCAGTATTTCCAGCGCCACAATCCGACATCGGGTAAAAAGTTGTCCGCTCGCCCATCCAGGTGAAGAACGAAACTTCCCATTTCGTTTTCATGAGCGCGCACAATCGCCTGCAAACGCCCATCCACACCTTGCTGCGAAACACTGACACCCGCCAGCGGCCAGCGAATTTCATCCACATCTATAGAATCAATAACCCGGCCACGTGAACGTAAAAGTGCGCCAGGGCGGAACAGCAGTTTCGGGTCGGCAATGGCACCGCTAATTTCCCCTGGCAACATCGCGTAAAACACCATCCCATTTTGCTTTGCCTCACCGGTTAACTGTACCGGCAATGCGCTGTTTTCAAGGCTGAGTTTCCCTGGGCCAATATTGAGCACCGCGTTGCCTTTACCAGCGCTGCCCTGAGTGATGACGTTCATCCGACCGCTGATCACCGCGTTTTCCAGCCCCTTCTTCCAGTCATCCACCCGCAGGGCAACCCCACCACGCAACGGGAAACCGGCATGCGGCCAGAACCACTGTCCACCATTCACTTCAAAAATGTTTTCACTGATTGCCCACGGTAGACTGAGCAGCGCTTCGGCGGAGCCAGGTTTAGACACGATAAAGGTGCCCTCTTCTTCACTCCAGTCCAGCACCAGATCCACCAGTTCAGGCTCCTGCGGAATGCGCAACTTCGTGGATAAATGCCCCTGTTCCGGCACTCCATCAGTCATTAACGGCAGTGTGACGGTTCCGGCTAACTCCAGCGGTTCCATGCCCGCCAATGCCTGAATTTTTAGCTTTTTCAGTTCCAGTATTTGACCGTTCAACTGCGCATCAACATTTATTGATGGCCCATCGTAATGCAGAGATTGTTGTTGGGGAGTCAACGCCAGACGCAAAGCGCCGGAGAACTGTTGAAACGGGGTCACATTGACCCTATCTATAGTTAACAAGCTTTCAGGCAGCAATGATTGCCACTCTTGCAAAGAGCGAGGTGCCGCAGGTGCGGAGGCGTCAGACGGAATTTTACTCAGGCAATCAACATTCAGATTCAGCGTGTTCAGATGGATGCGCCAGCGTTTTGGGTGACTGAGCGTGGCGTCTTTGAGGGTGGCGAGTTCACAATCCCCGGCGAGGTAGCGCAGATCGGGCACCAGAATGGCACCCCGGGCAAAACGTGGGCTGGCCTCCATGGCGATTCGCGTCCCTTGCGGCAGCCAAATTCCGGCAAGCGTCGGTAGCCAATGGGCTATAGTCATCAAGAGCGTTAGTGGCAACAGAATGAGTATCAGCACCAGTGCAATAATGGCTTTATATTTACCCTTCATGGGTGGTTAATATCCTGATTCAGCGACAATTTAAGCCGACATATGAGATGATTCTTGCATGATTCGGACCGGGCGTGAAGGTCGTGTCTGATTTAAGCGTAGCTAACCTTCAGTCAGCAGCAGAATTATGTCGCTAAAAATAAATTTTAAAATTTGTAAGAATTTTTTAAGCGTGGTAATTTTACACTAATATCATTCTGGAGATAAGTCCCATGAAACTCGCAGTGTATAGCACAAAACAGTACGACAAAAAGTATCTGGAGCAGGTTAACAATGAATATGGCTTCTCTCTTGAATTTTATGACTTCTTACTAACCGAAAAAACAGCCAAAACTGCTCATGGCTGTGACGGGGTGTGTATCTTCGTTAATGACGACGGTAGCCGTCCGGTTCTCGAAGAGCTTAAAAAGCAAGGTGTGAAGTTTATCGCGCTGCGCTGCGCGGGCTTTAACAACGTCGATCTCGACGCGGCCAAAGAACTCGGCTTGCCTGTGGTGCGCGTTCCAGCCTATTCCCCTGAAGCGGTCGCCGAGCACGCCATCGGTATGATGATGTGCCTGAACCGTCGTATTCACCGCGCTTATCAACGTACTCGTGATGCCAACTTCTCACTCGAAGGGCTGACCGGCTTTACCATGTACGGTAAAACGGCGGGTGTCATTGGTACCGGTAAAATTGGCATCGCAACGCTGCGAATTTTGAAAGGATTTGGTATGCGTTTGTTGGCATTCGACCCATACCCAAGTGCAGCAGCGCTTGAGCTTGGCGTGGAATATGTCGATTTGCCGACGCTGTTCGCGCAGTCAGATGTGATTTCCCTGCACTGCCCGCTGACGCCGGAAAACTACCATTTACTTAACCATGCTGCGTTTGATCAAATGAAAGATGGCGTGATGGTGATCAACACCAGCCGTGGCGGTTTGATTGATTCCCAGGCCGCAATTGATGCGCTGAAAAACCAAAAAATTGGTGCGCTGGGCATGGACGTCTATGAAAACGAACGTGATTTATTCTTCGAGGATAAATCAAATGACGTGATTCAGGATGACGTGTTCCGTCGCCTGTCAGCCTGCCACAACGTGCTGTTTACCGGGCATCAGGCATTCCTGACAGCAGAAGCGTTGACCAGCATTTCCGAGACAACGCTGGAAAACTTGCGTCAGTTAGAGAATGGCGAGCCTTGTGTTAATCAGGTGAACTAAGTTTCAGTATTAATGCCCTCACCCTAACCCTCTGCCCCAGGAGAGGGGATTAACCGCTCTGCCCCTTCTCCCTCAGGGAGAAGGCTGGGATGAGGGTGGTTTTAAGATTATCCTTACAGAATCACGCGACACTTTTTGCCAAAGTGTCGCCAACTCATTGATGAACTGAATAACTTAGGGAAAAGAAGATGAAAAAATTAGCTTCACTGGCTCTGGCTGCAATGGTACTGGCCGGTTGCGCACAATCGAACGACAAATCCACTGTCACTGCGCAAGATCTGCAACATCATCGCTATGTTCTGCAAAGCGTTGACGGCAAGCCGTTAACGGGCATTGATCGCACGCCAGAACTGAGCTTCGGTGAGAATATGCATGTTTCAGGTGCGATGTGTAACCGCTTTATGGGCCAGGCCACACTTGAAGACGGCACGCTGAAAGCGAAAGGTCTGGGAATGACCATGATGATGTGTGCCGAGCCGCAGCTTAACGGGCTTGACCATATGATTAACGATATGCTGACCAGCGGCGCAAAAGTGGATTTAGCCCCGCAACAGCTGACGCTGAAAACCAGCCAGCATACTTTAGTTTATAAACTGGCCGACCTGGTCAACTAGATCTGAACAGCTAGTACGTTCCACATGTTCCGGCGGCAAGCGCGTTTTCACTACAACGTTTGCCGTTGGGCATCGCACACATACCGATAGCCGAACCATCCAGCTGACGAGCAACACTCAGCGTCCCACCAATCATTGCACAACTTGCTTCACCCTGATTCGACATTGCCGCACGCATTCCAGGTGGAACGTGGGCCGCAGTGGCTTGTTGCGGTGGTTCATTACTACATGCCGACAATAAAATTGCCGCACAACCGGCTAAAAACGCAGCGCGCATGACTCTTCTCCCCCTAAACGTTGCAAAACCCAAGAATCATAAGCGCAGGCGTTAGGTTCCGTCGAGGCCGTAAAGCCATAAAATGTGTGTGATTTTGCAAAGCAGATCACTTTATTGCGCAAAACATCACCAATTACCCTTTTTACAACCTCAATCAAAGCGCAACGCAAGACACAAAAGCGAAAATCACCTTTTGTGTCCTTTGCTAGAATTAAAAGATTATTCTTCGACTCGCGCAAGCATGCGGGTCATTTCAGTTCTTATTGCGCAATGTAAGGGTGTTCTCATGATCACAACTGACGGCAATGGTGCAGTCGCGTCTGTCGCGTTTCGTGCCAGCGAAGTAATTGCCATCTACCCGATAACTCCCAGCTCCACCATGGCAGAACTTGCCGACGCGTGGTCCGGGGACGGGCGCAAAAACGTCTGGGGCGATACGCCTCGCGTGGTAGAAATGCAGTCCGAAGCAGGTGCCATCGCCGCCGTTCACGGCGCTCTGCAAACCGGGGCGCTCTCCACCTCGTTCACTTCATCGCAGGGTTTACTGCTGATGATCCCAACACTCTACAAACTGGCCGGGCAGCTCACGCCGTTTGTATTGCATGTCGCGGCGCGAACGGTTGCGACTCACGCACTGTCGATTTTCGGCGACCATTCCGATGTGATGGCCATTCGCCAGACGGGCTGCGCCATGCTGTGTGCCAGCAGCGTACAAGAAGCTCAAGACTTCGCGCTGATTTCACACATTGCGACACTCAAAAGCCGTGTGCCATTTATTCATTTCTTCGATGGTTTCCGCACTTCGCATGAAATCAACAAAATCGTCCCGCTGGCCGACAGCACCCTTCTGGAACTGCTGCCGCAAAAAGAGATTGATGAACACCGCGCTCGGGCATTAAACCCAGAGCACCCTGTGATTCGCGGGACTTCCGCCAACCCGGATACCTATTTCCAGTCTCGCGAAGCCAGCAACCTATGGTACGACGCGGTTTACCAACACGTTGAGCAGGCGATGGACAGCTTTGCCGCAGCTACTGGCCGCCAGTATCGCCCGTTTGAATACTACGGCCACCCGCAAGCCGAACGCGTGATTATCCTGATGGGCTCCGCCATTGGTACGTGCGAGGAAGTGGTTGATGAACTCCTGACGCGCGGCGAAAAAGTAGGCGTGCTGAAAGTTCGCCTGTTCCGCCCTTTCTCCGCCGACCATTTGCTGGAAGTGTTGCCAGAAAGCGCGCGTCAGATTGCTGTGCTCGACCGCACCAAAGAACCGGGTGCACTCGCAGAACCGCTGTATCTCGATGTAATGACCTCTCTTGCCGAAGCCTTTAACCGTGGCGACCGCGAAACGCTGCCGCGCGTAATTGGCGGGCGTTACGGTCTGTCATCGAAAGAGTTTGGCCCGGATTGCGTGCTGGCGGTGTTCAACGAACTGACACAAACCAAACCGCGCCCACGCTTTACCGTCGGTATTTACGATGACGTGACCAATCTTTCGTTGCCGTTGCCAGAAAACACCCTGCCCAACCGCGCCAAACTCGAAGCGCTGTTTTACGGCCTGGGCAGCGATGGCAGCGTGTCAGCGACCAAAAACAACATCAAGATTATCGGTAACTCGACACCGTTTTATACCCAGGGTTATTTCGTCTATGACTCGAAAAAAGCGGGCGGCCTGACGGTTTCGCATCTGCGCGTCAGTGAACAACCGATTAATTCCACCTACCTGATTGATAAAGCTGATTTTGTCGGCTGCCACCAGTTGCAGTTTATCGACAAATATCAAATGGCCGAACGCCTGAAACCCGGCGGCATTTTCCTGCTCAACACGCCGTATGGCGCGGATGAAGTGTGGCACCGACTGCCGCAAGAAGTTCAGGCGGTGCTGAACCAGAAAAAAGCGCGTTTCTTCGTGGTGAATGCGGCGAAAATCGCCCGTGAATGCCAGTTGGGTGCGCGTATCAACACCGTCATGCAGATGGCGTTCTTCCATCTCACCCACATTCTGCCGGGCGACAGCGCGCTGGCTGAGTTGCAAGGTGCGATTGCCAAAAGCTACAGCAGCAAAGGCCAGGAACTGGTTGAGCGTAACTGGCAGGCGCTGGCGTTAGCGCGTGAATCGCTCGCCGAAGTCACGCTGCAAGAAGTCAACGAAACCAGCCCGATGCGCCCGCCGGTCGTTTCTGATGCCGCGCCAGATTTCGTCAAAACAGTTACTGCCGCCATGCTCGCAGGCCTTGGCGACGCGCTGCCGGTTTCCGCACTGCCACCAGACGGCACCTGGCCGATGGGCACCACGCAGTGGGAAAAACGCAACATCGCCGAAGAAATTCCCATCTGGAAACCGGACATTTGTACCCAGTGTAACCACTGTGTCGCCGCCTGCCCGCACTCGGCAATTCGTGCCAAAGTCGTGCAGCCAGAAGAGATGGAAAACGCCCCTGCCGCACTGCAATCACTGGATGTGAAATCCCGCGATATGCGCGGTCAGAAATACGTGTTGCAGGTGGCACCGGAAGATTGCACCGGCTGTAATTTGTGCGTCGAAGTTTGCCCGGCGAAAGACCGCCAGAACCCAGAAATCAAGGCCATCAATATGATGTCGCGCCTTGAGCATGTGGAAGAAGAAAAAGAGAATTACGACTTCTTCCTCCAATTGCCGGAAATGGATCGCACCAGCCTCGAACGCATTGATATTCGTACTTCGCAACTGCTGCAACCGCTGTTTGAATATTCAGGCGCGTGTTCCGGCTGTGGCGAAACGCCGTACATTAAATTGCTGACGCAGCTGTATGGCGACCGTATGTTGATTGCCAACGCCACCGGTTGCTCGTCAATTTATGGCGGTAACTTGCCTTCTACGCCGTACACCACCGATGGCAACGGACGCGGCCCGGCGTGGGCAAACTCACTGTTTGAAGATAACGCCGAATTTGGCCTCGGTTTCCGCCTAACCGTTGACCAGCACCGCGCCCGCGTGATGCGTCTGGTGGATAAATTTGCTGACCAACTGCCCGCCGAACTTAATGAGCAGCTTCACACCGAAGCCACGCCAGAAGTTCGCCGCGAACAGGTTATCGAACTGCGCAAACACCTGGCAAATATCGATGACCCGGATGCACGCCAGCTCCTCACCGACGCCGATGCGATGGTTGATAAATCAATCTGGCTGATTGGTGGCGACGGCTGGGCCTATGACATAGGTTTCGGCGGCCTGGATCACGTGTTAAGCCTGACCGAAAACGTCAATATTCTGGTGCTCGATACGCAGTGTTACTCCAACACTGGCGGCCAGGCATCGAAAGCCACACCATTGGGTGCGGTAACTAAATTCGGCGAACACGGCAAGCGTAAAGCGCGTAAAGATCTCGGTGTCAGCATGATGATGTACGGGCATGTTTATGTGGCGCAGATTTCACTCGGCGCACAGCTTAACCAGACGGTGAAAGCCATTCAGGAAGCCGAAGCGTATCCGGGGCCGTCGCTGATTATTGCTTACAGCCCTTGCGAAGAGCACGGTTACGACCTCGCACTGAGCCATGACCAAATGCGCCAGCTCACCGCCACCGGCTTCTGGCCGCTGTATCGCTTCGACCCGCGTCGTGCCGATGAAGGTAAATTGCCGCTGGCGCTGGATTCGCGTCCACCGTCTGATGCGCTGGCCGATACGCTAATGAAAGAGCAGCGTTTCCGCCGTTTGAATGCGCAGCAACCGGAAGTCGCCGAGCAACTGTGGAAAGACGCAGCCGTCGATTTGCAAAAACGCTATGATTTCCTGGCGCAAATGGCCGGGAAAGCGGAAAAAACCGATAGCGAGTAACCGCTAAACGTCACGCTCATCAGTCATCTGGTGAGCGTGACGCTTCTTTCAGATAAACTTCAAAACAATATTTCAATAATTTCGCCCACCTGATTCATAAATGAGCACTCCATCCCTTTTCTGATATTAACGGTATGTTATATCTCGGTTAATTATTCTAAAAAGGAAACGTTATGTTAGGTCGAACTCTGCTCGCTACCTCAATTTTGCTGTCTATGAGCGGTGCCGCATTCGCGCTGCCTGAATTTCCTGTCTGGCCGGAAGGCGAAGCCCCAGGCGCTAAAAACAGTCCCGTCAAAGAAGAAACTGTCGACAGGCGTAAAGCGGGTGGGCTGGCAGACAGAGCCGTAACAGGGATACGCACCCCCACCATCACCGCTTATTTACCTAAAAAACCCAATGGCGTTGCGCTGCTTGTCACGCCAGGCGGATCCTATCAGCGCGTGGTGCTCGACAAAGAAGGCAGCGATTTGGCCCCGATCTTCAACGCCAACGGTTACACGCTGTTTGTCATGACCTACCGAATGCCCGCCGACGGACACGCCGAAGGAGCCGATGCGCCACTGGTGGACGCACAACGAGCGATTCGCACACTGCGAGCAGATGCGCAAAAGTGGAAAATTGACCCGCAGCGTATCGGTGTGCTGGGCTTTTCGGCTGGCGGTCATGTCGCGGCAAGCCTGGCGACTCGCTATGACGAAGCGGCTTATCCCGCCACAGATTCAATAGACAAACTAAGTGCTCGCCCAAACTTTCTGGCGTTAATGTATCCGGTTATTACCATGGATAAAAATATCGCCCATCCCGGTTCACGCAACGCATTGATTGGCGATCATCCGACGCCTGAACAGATTAAGAAATATTCACCAGAACAGAATGTGACGGCCCAGACGCCACCAACGTTTATCGTTCATGCGGTGGATGACCCTTCCGTGCCGGTCGATAACAGTCTGGTCATCTTTAACGCGCTGCGTGCCCACCACGTGCCAGTGGAAATGCATCTTTTTGAGCACGGTAAACATGGTTTTGGGATCCGCGGAGCGGTCGGGTTACCCGCGGCCAGTTGGCCTGAATTGCTGATGAACTGGATGGAGGCGTTGCCTGGTTCTGGCGAAAATGGTGCATGACAGCTGCGGCTTCGGGAGTTTTGAAGATCGGGTAAGCGTCGCGCCACCCGATACCTTCTGAACTATTTTTAAATCTTACTTAAAGCTAATGCGCACGATATCGTCCGGGCTGGTTGGCTCTTTTTCGCGGCTGCCCGCTTGTTTCACACTGACATACAGCTGCTGCCCATCCGGAGACAACGCGAGGCTATTTGGCAGCGCTGGCGTGTCGATGGTTTCCAGCACTTTGTAACTCTTCGCATCAATCACGCTGACTTTACCGGCTTTGCGGTGTGTCACGTAAATCTCATTACGCACCGGGTTAAACAGCACATCCAGACCCAGCGGCACATCCACTTTGTTCAGCACTTTGCTGGTTTTGGTATCCACTACCAGCAACTGCGGTGTTTTGGAATCGCTGACGAACGCGCGGTTATTTGCGGCATCCAGCGCAATATTCAGATAGAAATGCTCGCCTTCGGTGTCCAGTTTTGTGCGCGAGACAACTTTGTCGGTTTTGCTATCGATCACAATAAATTCGTTGTCGGCGTTGGTCATGTAAATGCGTGATGCTTTCGCATCAATCGCCAGTCCCGTCGCCATTTTGCCGAGACCTTTAATTGTATCGCGCAACGTTAACGTGCCGCCGTCAATCACCCACAGCACGCTGGATTCGCCCAACCCGCCCATGTATAGCGTGTTGGTCGCTTCATCCACCACCAACTGGCGCGGCATCAGCGGACGCGTGGTTTCGGTGCGTTTGGTTTCATCCACCACCAGCGTCTTAATCACATCTCCCGTTTTGCTGTTAATCGCCGTCACCGCGCTGCTGGTGGTGTTGCCGAGGAACAGCGTGCCTGTTGTTTTGTTGAGCGCCACACCGAACGGTTTCAGGTTGTTATGAATCGCCTGAGTCACTTCAAGAGTCGCGGGATCAAGGCGATAAACCACCCCACCTTTGTCCGTTTTGCGGCTTTGGGAAGTGGCAACATACAGGGCAGATTGGTCTGCGCTATAGGCCATTTCATACGCGCCTTTGCCAACGGGTTTTCTTTCAACCGTGAATGAGGTGTCGGCAAATAAAGATGTGGAAAACAGCAGGCTGGAAAGCATGAGCGCAGGCAAAACGCGCAGACGGGTTTGGGGTAAAACTGGCATAAATGTCCTTATCAATAGCGTGGATAAACCCTTAGCTAACATAGCGTTAGCTAAGGGTGAAAAATACTATTGATAACTATTATCATTTATAGATGAGAAAGTAAATCATTACACCTGCAAATAGACCATCTGCGTTTGCAGATATTCGTTCAGGCCGTGGCGGCCATCCGCTCCACCAATACCCGATTTACGCCAGCCCGCATGGAAGCCCTGCATCGCTTCAAAGTTTTCACGGTTGATGTAGGTTTCGCCGAACTTCAGCCCTTTTATCGCTTTCATGGCGGTGTTTAAATCGCGGGTATAGACCGACGATGTCAGGCCGTAGTCGCTGTCGTTCGCCATTTCCAGGGCTTGCTCCAGCGTTTCAAACGTCGTGACAGGCAGCACCGGGCCGAAGGTTTCGTCGTGCATAATCGCCATTTCCTGACGCACATCCACCAGCAGCGTTGGCGGGTAGAAATACCCTTTTCCTTCCGGCGCTTTGCCGCCCAGCACCACACGGGCACCTTCGCTAACCGCATGAGCGACTTTCTGCTCCACGCGCTCCAGTGCGGCGGCGTTAATCAACGGCCCCATCGACACATCGTCACGCTCGCCAGTGTCGCCAAAACTCACCTGTTTGAAGGCTTCGCTCAGGCGAGTAATAAATTCGTCGTAAATGCCTTTTTGCACATACACACGTTCCGCGCAGTTGCACACTTGCCCGGTGTTAATCATGCGCGAGTCAACAATCGCTTTCACGGCGATATCCAGATCCGCATCATCCATCACAATCGCTGGCGCTTTACCGCCCAGTTCCAGGCACACTTTGGTGATGTTTTTGGCCGCCGCCGCCATGATTTTCTCGCCCGCGCCGACGCTGCCCGTCATGCTGACCATCGCCACTTTCGGGTTGCCTGCCAATTCCTGGCCGACCGTTTCACCGCGCCCCAAGACAAGGTTAAATACCCCTTTTGGCAGCCCGATATCATGGACAATTTCCGCAAAGGCGATGGCGTTATTCGGCGTAAATTCGCTGGGTTTGATGACAATGGTATTGCCGGTAATCAGCGCAGGTGCCAGTTTGCGGGCAATCAGGAAGAACGGGAAGTTCCACGGTAAAATCCCGGTCGTCACGCCCAGCGCACGTTTGAACACCAGAATGTTTTCACCCGGGCGGTCACTTTGCAGAATTTCACCTTCGTAACGACGCGCCCATTCGGACATGTAATCAAGATAATCGGCGGTGAACGCCACTTCGACCTCGGCCAGCTGCTGCGTTTTACCGCCTTCGGCAACAATCAATGCGCTGATGGCTTTTGCACGCTCACGAATACCAGCAGAAATTTTACGCAACCAGCCAGCGCGCTCGATGGCGGGTAACGCTTCCCATCCTGCCTGGGCTTTTGCAGCGGCATCAATCGCATCACGCGCCTGCTGCGCGGTGCCGTCAGGAATGCGCGAAATCAGCGCTTCAGTGGCCGGATTAATCACATCAATCCACTTCTCGCCCTGCCATTGAACAAATTGACCATCAATATACATCGGGTGTTGTACAGGTGCTGTCATGACCGGCTCCTTTGCGCTCGCTATTTTGTTTCGTCTATGTAAAGCATTTGTGAATACTTTAGAGTTCGACAACAGCTATTCGGGCAAAACGGTCATGAAGTGTGATGGGACTCAATAAAAACAACAGAAAAGCAGCAAATTAGCTACAGATTAGAAACATAGGAATGACCGTTTTCAGCATCTTCATCAGAAAACGGTCATTATGGGAGAATTAGAGCAGTTGCCGGGCTGTCGGATAGTCAGTTATCAGCACGTCAATATAACCGCCGTGCAGCGCTCCACGAATGGCATTGGCTTTGTCATTTCCGCCCGCAAGTGCCACCACATGCGGGCAGTCACGAACCTGGCTGAGCTCCATGCCGATAACCGGATCTTCTTCTTTGCTCAAAACCGGCTCGCCCTGCGCATTGAAATAGTGCAGGCAGATATCCCCCACCGCACCGCGCTCGGCCAGCGTTTTCAGCATCGCTTCGCCATAATAGTTGCCCGAATTTTTCAGCAATTGGGACGGTTCAAGCTCACCGATACCGAGAATAGCCACATCGACTTCAGCAAACTTTTTCACGACTTCGGCCACATCGTCGCTGGCGACCAGTTTTGCTCGTTCTTCTACGGAATGCTCAATACTTTGCGACGGTAGCAACCAGGCTGGGCAGTCGAGTTGTGCCGCCAGGTTTTGCGTCAAAATCGTCGCCTGTACATTGCCGTTTGGCCCCACACCACCGAGCAGTTGAATCACACCGCGTGCTTTAATGCTCTGCGGGTGCAGCTCGTCCACCATTGCTCGAATGGTGGAACTCCAGGATGAAATCCCCACCAGATCGTTTGGCCGTAAACGCGTTTCAACATAGTGCGCCGCCGCGCTGCCTATCGCGTGTTTGATTTGCGAGGCAGGGGCTGATTCGTCGACATCCACCACAATCGCCTGGCGAATACCGTACTTTTTCTCCAGCGCCTGTTCGAGCGAGAGAAAAATATTAGCGGGCTGGATAACACTGATTTTTACCACGCCCTCTTTCTGGCAGCGTGTGATGGCGCGTGAGACAAATGATTGCGACAGGTGCAATAACCCGGCGATTTCTGACTGCTTCATCCCTTCTACAAAGTAGAGCGTCGCAATCTTGACCAACAAACGTTGTTCATCCTGCTTTGACATGTGCGCCTCCTGATTCTCTACCTGATATTTTTATTCAAGGCTGCATAAATAACAAGACAGCATTCCTTTTGCCGTTAATTCGTACAATTTGTGATCACATTCGCCTTTTTATCATTTTGATCAATTCCACATGGACAGAACCATAAGCGGGGCATATCGTTACATTGAATAATAAATCATGCTTGAATATATATTCAATGTGGAGATAAAAATGAAACTTACCCTGGTCAAGACCTCACTCGTTGCTGCACTGCTTGCTTCATCTGCCAATCTCTATGCCGCTGATAATGGGCTGATTGCCATTATTACCCCATCGCATGACAACCCATTCTTTAAAGCAGAAGCCGATGGTGCGATGGCGAAGGCAAAAGAGCTGGGCTACACCACGTTGGTCGCGTCACACGATGATGATGTGAATAAACAAAACCAGCTGATTGAGACCGCTATTGCCCGCAAAGCAAAAGCCATCATTCTGGATAACGCTGGGGCGGATGCCACCGTCGGCCCATTAGAAAAAGCCAAAGCCGCTGGCGTTCCTACCTTCCTTATCGATCGTGAAATCAACAAAACTGGCGTTGCCGTAGCGCAGATTGTTTCCAATAACTATCAGGGCGCGCAGTTAGGTGCAGAGAAATTTGCCAAATTGCTCAACGGCAAAGGCAAATATGTTGAATTGCTGGGCCGCCAGTCAGACACCAACGCCCACGTGCGCTCGCAGGGCTATCACGACATTCTCGACGACTACCCGGATATGAAAATGGTGGCGCAGCAAACCGCAAACTGGAGCCAGACCGAAGCCTTCACTCGCATGGAATCCATCTTACAAACTCAGCCCGACATTGTTGGCGTGATCTCCGGTAACGACACCATGGCGCTTGGCGCAGAAGCCGCCTTAAAAGCCGCCGGGAAAACCAATGTCATCGTGGTGGGTTTTGACGGCAGCGACTACGTGCGCGACTCGATTATCGCCAAGAGCAATATCAAAGCCACCGTGCTGCAACCGGGTTGGGAACAAGCGCAAATGGCTGTGGTACAAGCGGATTTTTTCCTGAAAAACGGCAAACCGCAGCTACAGGAAAAACAGTTGATGGACTGCGTATTAATTGACGATAGCAATGCCAATCAGCTGAAAACCTTCAAGCTGGCTAAGTAGTCCAGGAGGCTGTATGTCGCTCAAACAATGGGGTATTGGCTGGTTATGTTGCAGTGCCCTGTTGCTCACTGCCTGCCGGGTGGTGGATCTGGATGAAAACGGGCAACCGATTATTCCGCCAGATCCGAATGCGAAAGCGAGTTTCGCAAACCAGACACCCGCGCAGATAGCGCAACAAACCTGGAACAGCAAAGTACTGACGCCCGCGCAGAGCCATGCGCTGGATAGTACTACCCTGACAACCCGCGCCGCCAACGCCAACAACGAAAGCGTATTCGTCAAAGTACAAGGCAAAGTCGATAGCGTTTCTCTGGATAACGAACGCGAACGCACGTTGACCGTGACCGTCAATGACCAACCGCTGCAGGTGCAAATTGGGCCGATGATTCGCGGCAACGCCATCCGTGATGCGACCGGCTACAAGTTCGAAGATTTCACTAATCAGGTGCAGTTCGCGCAGCTTTCGAAAGCCTATAACCGCGAAGCAGCAAAACACCTGCCGAAAGTCGATGAAAGCTGGCAGCAGCAACCGGTCACCGTGGTAATGGCCGTAACGATGCGTAACGGTGCATTAAGTGACGCGGCGGCAATTTCACTGGAACGGGGGCAACCATAATGTCGCAAGATCCTATCATTCTGCGCACCCGTGGTATTTCGATGCTGTTCCCCGGCACCGTGGCGCTGGACAACATTGATTACAACGTCTGGCGCGGCAAAGTGAACGTCATCATCGGTGAGAACGGTGCAGGCAAATCGACGCTGATGAAGATTCTGGCGGGCGTTCAACAGCCGAGCCTCGGTGAAATGCGCCTGAATGGTGAAGTCGTGCAGTTTAATAGCACCCGCCAGGCCGCCGCGCATGGCATCGGCATGGTTCACCAGGAACTCAATCTTTTCGAAAACCTGACGGTTGCCGAGAACATTTTCCTCGGGCGTGAACTGCAACACGGTTTATCGCCCATTGATGAAGCCACGCAGCAGGCACGCAGCGCGGAATTGCTCAAGCGCCTGGATCAGCCTATTTCCCCGAAAGAGATAGTCGCAAACCTGAAAGTCGGTCAACAGCAACTGGTCGAAATCGCCAAAGCGCTGGCCGAAGACGCCGACATCTTAATTCTTGATGAACCGACCTCGGCGTTAAGCAAAACCGAAGTGGATATTCTGTTCCGGGTGATTCGCGAACTCACCCGCCAGGGCGTCACCATTATTTATATTTCCCACCGCCTCGAAGAGTTAATGGCGATTGGCGACGTGATAACCATTTTGCGCGACGGCAAATTCCAGGCCGAAGCACAGGTGTGTGATATCGACGTGCCGTGGATTGTGCGAGAAATGTTAGGCAGCGAGCCGGTGTCCAGTTTCCTGAAACCCGGGCGTGATTTTGGTGCCGCGATTCTGGAAGCCGAACACATCACCTGCGTCAATTCGGCAGGAAACACGGTGGTGAACGACGTCAGTTTTCAAGTACGCGCAGGTGAAATCGTCGGCATTTATGGGCTGATGGGTGCCGGACGCACGGAGTTGTTTGAATGCCTGTTGGGTACGCAACGCAACTATCTGGGCAAATTATGGCTCGACAGCAAACCGGTGCCACCGCGCCTTGCCACCGCCGAACGCATTCGTATGGGCATGAGTCTGGTGCCAGAAGATCGCAAACGTACCGGGATTTTCCCGATATCGTCGGTCGCCAGCAACCTGACGATTGCCAGTTTATGGCGGCGTTTACAGCGTGGTTTTGCAATTTCGCAGGTTGATGAAACGGCGGTCGTGGCCAGCACCATTGGCAATCTGTCGATTAAAGTCTCATCACCGGATGTGGAAATTCAGGCGCTGAGCGGCGGGAACCAGCAAAAAGTGGTGATTGGCCGCTCGCTGCTGACCAACCCGAAACTGCTGCTGCTCGATGAGCCAACGCGTGGGATCGACGTGGGTGCGAAAGCCGACGTGTTCCGCATGATGGTTCAGCTTTCCGAACAAGGGATTGCGGTGGTGTTTTCCACCTCCGATCTCAAAGAGATTATGGCGGTTTCCGACCGCATTCTGGTGATGTCCGGCGGCAAAGTCACCGCCGATATTCCCCGCGAACACGCCGAAGAGTCGGCATTGGTTTCCGCTAGTGCACAAGGGTTCTGATATGAAAACGAATGATACTGTCGCGCTCAACGCCAGACCAGGCTCGCCGTTCAGCTCGCGGGAAAATCTGCTGCTGTTACTGCTCAAACTGCGCACCTTTATTGCGCTGTTTTTGATTGTCGGTTTCTTCGCCATCATGGTGCCGGATTTCCTCGCCATGGGCAGCATGGTGATCATGATTAAACACATTGCTATCAACGCCTTCCTGGCGCTCGGCATCACCTTTGTCATCATCACGGCGGGCATTGACCTGTCGATTGGCGCCACACTTGGGCTGTGCGGCATGATTGCCGGTTGGCTGATAACCAAGGGCATTGTGCTGCCGATGTTTGGTATCGCCATTTTCCCAAGCGTGTGGGTGATTGTACCGCTGGTATTACTGATTGGCGGGCTGATTGGCGCGGGCAACGGCTGGATTATCACCCGCTATAACGTCGCACCGTTTATCTGCACACTCGGCACCATGTACGTGCTGCGTGGGGCCGCCATGTTGACCTCGGGCGGTGAAACCTTCCCCGGACTTTCCGGCAATCCACAGCTCGGCAATACCGGTTTCGACCTGATTGGCTCTGGCAATTTGTTCGGTATCCCGTGGGCAATCTGGATGATGATTGTGCTCGCCATCGCCATTGCTTATGTGGCTCGCCGCCTGCCCTTTGGCCGCCATGTTTACGCGATTGGTGATAACGAACGCGCCGCCGAACTGTCCGGCGTCAAAGTCCGCCAGGTAAAAATTTGGGTCTACACGCTGTCCGGTTTTTGCGCCGCCATTGCCGGGATTGTCGTTTCCGCGCAGTTGGTTGCCAGCCACCCGGCAAACGGCACGGCATTTGAGATGAACGCGATTGCGGCTGTGGTGCTCGGCGGAACGTCGCTGGCAGGCGGGCGCGGCACCATTCTAGGCACCCTCGTCGGCGCATTTGTGATTGGCTTCCTGGCTGACGGCCTGGTGATGATGGGCGTGAGTGAGTTTTGGCAAATGGTCATCAAAGGCATCGTGATTATTGTGGCGGTCATCATCGACCAGATGCAAAACCGCATGCAGCAAAAAGCGGCGGTCGTGGCCCAGAAAGCAATCATGGAAAGTAGCGGGAAGGTGTAGCGCGTCACAGATCCTCAATGGCGGGTATTTTTTTACCCGCATGGAATAATTATTCATATATGATTTTTAATGCAAGGGGTAACACTATGAATCCGTTCGCACTGTCAGTTACGGATCTGGAAAAGAGAGCGCGCGCCGTCCGTCGCCGCATCGTCCTGCTCAATGCCAACAGCCCGGCTGGCGGCCATACCGGGGCTGATTTATCACAGGTAGAAATCTTAACCGCCCTGTACTTCCGAATACTGAATTGTTCGCCGCAGCTGATTAACAGCGATGAACGTGACATCTACATTCAGTCTAAAGGCCATGCGGTAGGCGGTTATTACTGTGTGCTGGCTGAAGCTGGGTTTATTCCCGTGGAATGGTTGCCGACTTATCAGCATGCCGACTCTCACCTGCCCGGCCACCCGGTGAAACACAAAACGCCGGGTGTTGAACTGAATACAGGTGCGCTCGGCCACGGTCTGCCGGTCGCCGTTGGCATCGCGCTGGCGGCCAAACGCAACAACAGCCAGCGCCGCGTCTTTGTGGTGACTGGCGATGGTGAGCTGGCGGAAGGCAGCAACTGGGAAGCAGCGCTGGTCGCGGCACATTACCAGCTCGATAACCTGATCATCATTAACGACAAAAACAATCTGCAACTCGCGGGCTCGACCAAAGACATTCTCAATACCGACCCGCTGGATGAGAAATGGCGCGCGTTCGGCATGGAAGTGACCGAGTGCCGTGGCAACGACATGGCTGATGTGGTCGCCACAATTGAAGGATTACAGCCGCACGGCAAACCGCACGTTGTCATTGCCAACACCACCAAAGGCGCGGGCATCTCCTTTATTCAGGGACGCGCGGAGTGGCACCACCGGATACCAAAAGGTGACGAAATCGAACTGGCGCTGGAGGAACTGAAAGATGAGTAATAGCGAACACCTGGCAACCGTAATGGTGAATGCCTTTATTGACGCCGTCGAGCGCGGCGTAGACCTGGTACCGGTGGTTGCAGACTCAACCTCTACGGCAAAAATTTCACCCTTTATGAAGCAGTTTCCTGACCGACTGGTGAATGTCGGCATTGCAGAGCAGACGCTGGTGGGCACGGCGGTCGGCTTGTCGATGGGCGGCAAAATCGCCGTCACCTGCAACGCGGCACCGTTTTTGATTTCGCGCGCAAACGAACAGATCAAAGTCGACGTTTGCTACAACAACAGCAACGTAAAATTGTTTGGCCTCAATGCCGGAGCCAGCTATGGCCCGCTCGCCAGCACCCACCACAGCATTGACGACATCGCCGTGCTGCGCGGTTTTGGCAACATCGAAATCTATGCGCCATCGTGCCCGATTGAATGCCGCCAGATTATTGACTACGCGCTGGAACACGTTGGCCCGGTCTACATTCGTCTTGACGGCAAAGCATTGCCGGAACTGCACGACGCAGATTATCAGTTCAAACCCGGTGCCATTAATCAGCTGCGCGAAGGCGATGATGTGGCATTAGTCGCCATGGGCTCAACAGTGCATGAAATCGTCACGGCGGCGGCACAACTCGCAGATTTGGGTATTAATGCGGCGGTGATCAACGTTCCGTCTATCCGCCCTTGCGATACCGCACAACTTCTCACCATGCTTAAAAATTCACGCCACGTGATAACCGTTGAAGAGCACAACGTGAATGGCGGTGTCGGCAGCCTGGTCGCTGAAGTCTTAGCGGAAGCCGGATGCGGTATACCGTTGTTGCGGCTCGGCATTGCAGACGGTAGCTATGCTATTGCGGCGGATCGCAAGGAGATGCGTGCTCATCATGGAATTGATGCCGCAGGAGTCACACGTTCCGCCACGGCGCTTTGCAAAGGAGCATAGCCATGTCCAGCCCGGTAATTCTGGCTATTGATGAGGGCACCACTAACGCCAAAGTGGTGGCGGTGAATCGTAACGGGGAAATCTGCGCCCGTTACAGTGTCGGCGTGGCAATGACGCACCCGGCACCAGGGCTTGCAGAACAAGACCCCGTAGCACTTTGGCATGCCGTGTGTGAAGCATTGAGCGGCTGTCTGCGACAACTCGGCACAGCCAACGTCGCGGGCGTTGCGATAAGCAACCAGCGTGAATCCGTGTTGGTGTGGCAGCGCCTTGATGGTAAACCGTTAACACCCGTTGTGAGCTGGCAAGATCGCCGTTCAGAACAAACTTGCGAGCAACTGTTAACGCAGGGCCATGGTGAACTGATCACTCGCCTGACTGGCCTGCCCGTCGATCCGTTATTCCCGGCGGCGAAAATCCGCGCCCTGCTCGATGCCATTCCGGACGGCATGAAACGTGCCGACGCGGGCGAGCTGTGTATCGGGACAATCGACTCCTGGTTGAACTGGCAACTGACCGCCGGGCATTCGTTCACTACCGACTACTCCAATGCCGCCCGCACCCAGCTGTTTAATATTTACCGGGGCGAATGGGACGACGAATTACTCAAATTATTCGGCATTCCGCGTGCGGCACTGGCGGAGGTGCGCGCATCTTCCGGTCACCATGGCGAAGTGCAAATCAACACCATTGCCGGTTTGCCGATTGGCACGCCAGTGCTGGCGCTTATCGGTGATTCACACGCGGCACTCTACGCGCAGCGCAGTGTCTGTGGCCATGTGGTGAAAGCCACTTATGGCACCGGTTCTTCTTTGATGCTTTCACTCCCGGAGCCGGTAAACCGCAGTAATCGCCTGAGCACTACGCTTGCCTGGCATGACGGTGAGCTGAACTACGCGCTGGAAGGCAATATCACTCACACCGGTTCCGGTGCCGCCTGGTTGGGGAAAATGTTAGGTATCACCGATCCGGCAAAACTCACCGAGCTTGCGCAATCGGCAGAAAGTAACCAGGGCGTGTATTACGTGCCGGCGCTTTCCGGGCTCGGTGCGCCGTGGTGGGATTTATACGCTCGCGGCATGATTTGCGGCCTGACGGATGCCGCTACGCCTGCAGTGCTGGCGCGAGCCGCACTGGAATCGCTGGTCTATCAAATTGCCGATGTGTTTTTCGCTATGGAACAGGCGACTGGCGAGCGCCTCGAATCATTGTGCGTGGATGGCACCGCTACCCAAAACCGCTGGCTGATGCAATTACAGGCAGATGTGCTGCAACGCCCGTTAATCATTCAGCCCGCTGCTGAAATCTCCGCACTCGGCGCAACGCTGCTTGCCGGAAAAACCCTCGGCTGGTGGCAAGACGGAACACCGCTTGCCGCATTAGCCCACTGTGGCGAGCGTTTGCAGCCGCAGGCAGAACAACAAAAAACCATGCAAGAAAACTATAAACAATGGCTTGAAGCCGTGGCGCGTTGCCGCTTTCAGCCAAATTAAATCTATTTTGAGCGGAGTGAAGCTATGTCCAGAATCCCTAAACAACTGACCTTCGGTGTGATCATCGGCAACCGCGGGTTCTTCCCAAGCTATTTAGTGGCGCAGGCGCATGAACAAGCCGAAGCCTTATTTAGCAAACTGGGTATCAAAACCGTGATGCTTAAAGATGGGCAAACGCATCTCGGCGGTGTGGAAACCCGTCAGGATGCTAAAGTCTGTGCCGAACTGTTCCGCCAGCATCGTGACGACATTCATGGAGTGGTGGTGCTGTTGCCAAACTTTGGCGATGAAAAAGCGGTAGCAGAAGCGATTCGTCTTTCCGGTTTGAAAGTCCCGGTGTTAATCCAGGCCGAAGAGGACAATCTCGACAAAATGGGCCTGGCGACACGCCGCGACAGCTTCTGCGGGAAAATTTCCCTGTGCAACAACCTGCGCCAGTACAACATCCCCTTCACGCTCACCACGCAGCATGTGTGTGCGTTAAGCGGTGAAGTGTTCGAACACGATTTACAGCGCTTCGCGCAAATCTGCCGGGTAGTGAAATCAATGCAGGGCGTGCGCATCGGGGCAATTGGTGCGCGCCCGGCCAGCTTTAACACCGTGCGTTACAGCGAAAAACTGCTCGAAAAAATGGGCGTGGCGGTTGAAACCCTCGACCTGTCTGAAATTTTCACCCGCATCAAACACATCAGCGATGACGACCTGCGAGTGCATGAGAAGCGCGGCATCTTAATTGAAAACGCCGATGCCAGCGGCATTCCCGCCGATAAGTTAACCCAAATGGCAAAACTGTTTGTGGTGATCAGCGAATGGGTCGTGGCAAACGACATCGACACCACGGCGATCCAGTGCTGGACGTCGCTTCAGGAAAACCTCGGCATTAATGTTTGTTCGATTATGAGCGTGATGTCCGGGCAGTTGATGCCAAGCGCCTGCGAAGTCGACGTGATGGGCGCATTGTCGATGTATGCCCTCGCCAGTGCGTCGCTTAACCCGGCCTCGATTGCCGACTGGAACAACAACTTCGGCGACGATCGCAACAAATGCGTGTTATTCCACTGCGGGAACTTTGCCAGCAGCAGCCTGGAATCTCCGTCGATGGGCACCGCTGATATTATCGGCACAACGGTCGGCAAAGAGAACACCTGCGGCGCAGTACATGGTCGCCTGAAAAGTGGCCCGCTGACCTACTTCCGCCTCTCTTCTGATGATTTTACCGGTGAGGTGAAAGCCTATGTCGGCGAAGGGCAATCGGTTGATGATGCGTTAGATACCGTAGGTTGCCGCGCGGTGATTGAAGTGCCGCATCTGGAGAATTTACTGGCGTGGATTTGTAACAATGGCTTTGAGCACCACGTCGCCATGAACCATTCGGCGACGGGTGTGGTTTTGCAGGAAGCATTCACTAAGTATTTAGGGGTGAACTGTTACCTGCATCGTTAATCATTTACAAGCCGCGCTCGTGCATTAATTGCGCCAGCGCGGCGTCATTAGCCAGAATTTCCCAGGCACTAATCACCGCAAGCGGAATATCAACATGGCTAATAAAGTCACGCCCTTGCGGCCCGTAGCCCTGCGCATCATCTCTGATTCGCGGGATTTCCCCCAGCGCCAGTGAAATATACCGTTCAACCGGCCATAAGCCCTTTTCATGCAGGCTAAACGCGGTATGGGTTTGGTCACTGACTAACCGAGGCACTAAACCCGGCCAACTGCGCCATTGCGGCTGATGCGCATCACGTTGCCAGACGCGTTCAAAGGTCGCGACGGTACGGCGCTGCATGGTTGGGTCCTGAATGATAATCGCGCGAGCGGGCGTTATTTCCCGCGTTTGCATCAAATCATAAGTGAAGCGTGCGTTCTCGCCACAGTTAGTGGACTTCTCTTCGGTCAGCACTTTTTCTGCCGGGACTTTCCAGAACCCGGTCGCAATGTCTTTAATAATTGCGGCTTCTGCGCGGCCAGTGGTGGGAATGGTGTTGTAGCGCGGGTGCTGAGCGATCGCTGCATATAAAAAAGTGGTCGAATGGCCAATTCCGCCGGTAATCAGCAGCGGCAATTCACTATTGGCGGCAAGCTCGCAAGCTGCATCAATGGTAGGGATAACGGCATTACCCGCGAGGATAATCAATTCACCATCGCAAACCGCAGGTGGCGCGGCAAACTCATTGTGAGAAAGCCACTCGCCAAGGGTATTAATGGCATTGATGGTCGTCGGCTGCAAAGCTGGAAATGTTGTCGTCAACATAACCCCTCCTTGTTAAAAACCAGCGCACATCATAACGCAGGCCGCGCCGTTACTGTATAGGGTTGCTCTGAGACTTCGAGTCGTTTGGCGCAAACGGTGGATGACGCTGCGCTTATCCACCCTACAAAACCGTTTTTCGTAGGTTGGATAAGCGCAGCGTCATCCGACAGGCCTTTTATGCCAACTTATAAATTCGTGCTTCCCACGGGTGCAGCCGATAGAGTTCATCAACCTGCGGATAATTCCCCAACACGCATTCGGCCCATTCGAGCGGCAACTCATCGCTCGTCCAGCGCGCCGATTTCGAGGACATATTGCACAGCACCACGAACTCCGCGCCGTCCAGCACACGCCGATACGCGTAAATTTGCGGGTTGTCTGCCAGCTCCAGCTCATAACGCCCGTAAATCAGCGCTCGCTCCTTTTTGCGTAGCTGAATTAACGCCCGGTAGAAGTTGAGCACTGAGTCCGGGTCTTGCTGCTGGCTGGCGACGTTAATCATTTCAAAGTTGGCATTCACCTTAAACCACGGCTCGCCATCGCTGAACCCAGCGTTCGGCCAGGCGTTCCATTGCATTGGTGTGCGGGAATTGTCGCGCCCGGTATTGGTGAGAAACGCAATAATCTCTTCTTCGCTTTTGCCCTGCGCTTCCATTTCACGCCACATGTTTTTCGCTGACACGTCATCAAAATCGTCGTGGCTGTTGAATCGGGTATTGGTCATACCGATTTCCTGGCCCTGGTAGATAAACGGCGTGCCCTGCATCAGAAAATAGAGTGCGGCGATGCAGGTCGCACTTTCTCGCCAGTGGTGTTCGGTGTCGCCCCAGCGCGAAGTAATGCGCGTCAGGTCGTGGTTTTCCACATACAGCGCGTTCCAGCCTTTTCCTTCCAGCGCTTCTTGCCAGGCGGTGAAAATTTTCTTTAATACCCCAGGTTCCGGGCGCAAACCGGCTTCCGGTTCCCACAGCCGCACGTGTTCAAACTGGAACACCATACTCAGCCGGTTACGATGTTCCCCTACCCATTCTTCGGCGTGATCGGCAAACAGACCGTTCATCTCACCAACGGTGACAATATCGTAGTGCTGCAAGACGTTACGGCTCATGTCATCGACGTAATCGAGTAGCCCATCGTAGTTCAGGTGGCTTTTCATCGACGGGGCATAGCGCAGTTTGTCAGGGTTAGGCACATCAGCCAGCAGCGGCTCTTTTTTCAGGTGCGCGATAGCGTCGATACGGAACCCGTCGATGCCTTTATCCAGCCACCAGCGCATCATGTCGTACACGGCGCGGCGAACATCGTGGTTTTCCCAGTTCAGATCCGGCTGGCGGCGGGTAAACAGATGCAGAAAATATTGCTCTGTTACCGGGTCAAACTCCCAGGTTGAGCCTTTAAAAATCCCCTCCCAATTATTGGGTTCTGCACCATTTTTACCGTCGCGCCAGGTGTACCAATCACGTTTTGGGTTATCGCGTGAGGAACGGGATTCGAGGAACCACGGGTGTTCATCTGACGTGTGGTTCACGACTAAGTCGATAATCAGCCGCATTCCACGGGCGTGAACTTGTTCAAGAAGACGGTCAAAATCAGCCATTGTGCCAAATTCTGCCATGATCTCCTGATAATCGCTGATGTCGTAGCCGTTATCATCATTCGGCGATTTGTACATCGGGCAGATCCAAATTAGATCGATTCCGAGGTCTTTGAGGTAATCGAGTTTTTCGGTGATTCCGTTCAGGTCACCAATGCCATCGCCGTTGCTGTCCTTAAAACTGCGCGGATAAATCTGGTAGGCCACCGCCTCTTTCCACCAGCTCGCCATCGTTTACCTCCCGATTAATAAAGCAAAAGATTCATAAGGTTGCAGCTCGAGACTCACCGCCAACTGGTCGCGCGGTGCGTAGTTGCTGATCAAACATTCACCGTGCCAGTTCTGCATTTCAGGCGGAATATCGAGCGTCAGGTGCTCGGCGGTAAAGTTGTTGACCACCAGCAATCGCTCGCCATCAAGTGCCCTCAGCCAGGCAAACACCTGCGGATGGTCGCGCAAGACAGGCTGAAAATCGCCATAAACCAAAACCGGGTACTGTTTACGCAGCGCCACCATTTTCTGGTAATGCCACAGAATTGAATCCGGTTCGGCGAGGGCTGCGGCCACGTTGATCTCGCGGTAATTCGGATTCACCGCAATCCATGGACTACCAGTGGTAAAACCTGCGTTTGGGCTGTCGTCCCACTGCATCGGCGTGCGGGCGTTATCGCGCCCGTTAGCATGAATGCCGAGCATCATCTCTTCATGGCTGACGCCTTGCGCCAGTCTCTCGTGATAAAGATTCAGGCTTTCAATGTTGCGGTATTCGTCGATATTCCCGAACCGCACGTTGGTCATGCCAATCTCTTCGCCCTGATAGATATACGGTGTGCCCTTCAGGCAGTGCAGCGCGATGGCGAGCATTTTGGCCGACGGCTCACGAAACACCCCTTCGTCGCCAAATTTAGACACCGCGCGCGGTAAATCATGGTTGCTCCAGAACAGCGAATTCCAGCCCTGATGCGCCAGTGCGGTTTGCCACTTCTCAATCACCGCTTTGAAACTTGCCAGTTCAAACGGCTTGCTGCGCCATTTCCCGGCGTGCCCATCCCAGAACTGTTTAATGTGGTCGAACTGGAAAACCATGGAGAGTTCTTCGCGCTCGGCCCCGCTATAAAGCAGCGCGTCTTCAGGCGTGGCACTCCAGGCTTCACCCACCGTCACGTAATCCCCTTTACCAAAGGCGGCGCGGTTCATCTGGCGAATCAGCATGTGCAGATTTTTGCCGTTCGCCATAATCTGCGCGTCCACTTCTTTACCAATCAGATCGATAACGTCCATGCGGAAACCGCCGATACCTTTCGCCAGCCAGCGGTTCATCATGGCGTGAACTTCATCGTGAACGCGCGGGTTGTCCCAGTTGAGATCCGGCTGACGCACAGAAAACTGGTGCAGATAATATTCGCCGCTGGCCTCGTCAAACGCCCAGCCGCTACCGCCAAAGTACGAGCGGAAATCGTTCGGCGGGCCGCCATCTGCCGCAGGTTTGCGCCAGATATAAAAATCACGGTACGGGTTATCTTTCGATTTCAGCGCGTCGATAAACCAGGGGTGTTCATCAGAGGTGTGGTTGACGACTAAATCCATCAGGATATGAATATCGCGCTGTTTCGCCTGCGCAATCAGGGTTTCCATCTGCGCCATGGTGCCAAATTCGGCGGCAATATCTTCGTAGTCGGAAATGTCGTAGCCGTTGTCATCCATCGGCGAACGGTACACTGGCGAGAGCCAAATCAGGTTGATGCCAAGCTGTTGCAGGTAGTCGAGTTTACTGATGATGCCATTGATGTCGCCGATACCATCGCCGTTGCTGTCCATAAAACTGCGCGGATAGATTTGGTACACCACCGCATTGTGCCACCATTTTTTTTCCACTGATTTCTCCTTTTTTGTCGAGCGCCCTCACCCTAACCCTCACCCTCTCCCCAGGAGAGGGGATCTTATGTTTTCTCCTTCTCCCTCACGGAGAAGGCTGGGATGAGGGTGAAATTCGCACAAACGCCCGCCCGTCACTGTTAAACAAGTAGCAATTCTCAGGCGGCAGCCGCAGGCCGATTCGTCGGTCAGCTTTTATCTCAAGCCTGAAAGTATGGCGCATCACCAGCGGTTCGCTACCGTAACCGCTATTTACGTAGAGCAAAGTTTCGTTGCCCATCTGCTCAACAAACAACACTTCCGCTTCAATGTCTGCCTGCGCCAGTTCGGTTATCTGAACATGTTCGGGGCGAATACCGAGGCGCACAGCTTGCCCTTCAGGTACACCAGCCCCGTTCATCGGCAGCGAAATAAGCTGGCGGTTTTCCAGCATTACATCCGTGCGCTGGGCGTTGCCGCTCACCAAAACGCCGGGGATCAGGTTCATTTTTGGCGAGCCGATAAACTGGGCGACAAACACGTTGGCCGGGCGGTCGTACAAATCAAGCGGCGTGCCCACCTGCTCGATTTGCCCTTGATTAAGCACCACGATGCGGTCGGCAAGCGTCATCGCTTCGACCTGATCGTGGGTGACATACAAAATCGTGGCATTAATCCGTTTATGCAGCGCCGCGATTTCCATACGCATCTGCACGCGCAGCGAGGCATCAAGGTTTGAAAGCGGTTCATCGAACAAAAACAGGCTCGGCTCGCGCACAATCGCCCGCCCGATAGCCACACGCTGGCGCTGGCCGCCGGAGAGATCTTTAGGTCGCCGGTCGAGCAAATGCTCGAGCTGCAAAATACGCGCGCTTTCCCGCACTTTTTCGTCGATGGTTTTGACGGGCAGTTTCGCCATTTCCAGCGCAAATGCCATATTCTGGTACACCGTCATATGCGGATAGAGCGCGTAGGACTGGAACACCATGCCGATGCCGCGCTCTGACGGAGAATCGTCGTTGACGCAAACCCCGTCGATACGCATCTCGCCGCCGCTTATCTCTTCAAGACCCGCCACCATGCGTAGCAGCGTTGATTTCCCGCAGCCGGACGGCCCCACCACCACCACAAACTCCCCACTGTTGACTTCGAGATCGAGCGGTTTAATCACCTCTGATGCCGCGCCGTAGCGTTTTTGAATTTTATCGAGTACGAGTTGCGCCATGGTTATCCCTTAATCGCTCCGCTGGTAAGCCCGCTGACAATGCGTTTCTGGAAGATAAGCACCAGCACAATAATCGGCAGCGTCACCACCACCGACGCCGCCATAATGCTGCCCCACGGCAGCTCAAAGGTTGACGCGCCGCTGAACATACTGATGGCGACAGGCACCGTGCGTTTGTCGCCAGAAATAATAAATGTCAGCGCGAACATGAACTCATTCCACGCACCGATAAACGCCAGCAGCCCGGTGGTGACCAGCGCGGGGGCGAGAATTGGGGCAAACACCCGGCGAATAATGGTCCAGGTTTTGGCGCCATCAACAATCGCCGCCTCTTCCAATTCCACGGGAATCGACTTCATAAACGTGGTGAGCACCCAAACGGTGAACGGCAGCGAAAAGGTGGTGTAAGAGAGCACCAGCGCACCGAGCGAGTCATAAAGTCCGAGAAAACGCACCAGCTCAAACATGCCCGTCAGCACCGCCACCTGCGGGAACATGGAAACACACAAAATGGTGAACAGCAGGAATTTACGGCCACGGAACGGCACGCGTGCCAGTGCAAAAGAGGCGGTAATCGACACCAGCAGGCAGACGCCCACGGTTATCGTCGCCACCAGCACCGAGTTAAGCAGGCTGCGGGCGATGCCGTTATCCACCAGCGCGGTGACGTAGTTGCTCCAGTGGTAGCCGCTCGGTAAATAGGCGGGTAAAAACAGCTCCTGCCCGGTGCGCAGTGACGTAATAATCGCGTAATAAAACGGGAAAACACAGAACAGCACAGCGCAGGTCGCACCAAGGAAGATAACCAGACTATGGCCGAATTTGCGCTGCCGACGGGTTATTTTCATCACCGCTTCTCCTTCTCGTTTAAACGTGAGACGCGGATAAAGCAGGCGGCAATGCCTGCCACCATCATAAACACCAGCACCGATGCCGCCGAACCCATGCCCATATCCTGATAGGAAATAATTTGTTCACGGGCGTAACCGGAAACGGACATCGTGGCCTCGCTGTTGGATGTCAGCACGAAGATCAGATCGAAAATGCGCATCGCGTCCATCACGCGGAAAATCAGCGCCACAATCATCGCCGGCATAATCAACGGCAGCGTGATGCGCTTGAACCTTTGCCACGGGCTGGCACCATCCACGCGCGCCGCCTCGTAAAGATCGTTGGGAATCAGTTGCAGTGCTGCCAGCAACATCAGCGCCATAAACGGCGTGGTTTTCCAGACATCGGCAATCACCACCGCCCACATCGACAGCGACGGCTCGGCAATCCACGCCAGATGTGCCTGATAACCAAAGATTTTCGCCAGCAAATCGTTTACCACGCCGTACTGATCGTGGAACATCCAGCCCCACATTTTGGCGCTCACAATGGTCGGAATCGCCCACGGCACCAGAATAGCGGTGCGCACTAAGCCCTGGCCGCGAAATTTCTGGTTCATTAGCAACGCCAGCAACATCCCGAGAAATAGCTCGATGCCAACCGATACCACGGTAAACCACAAGGTGTTGCCGACAGCCTGCCACCACAGAGGGTCAACCAACACCCCGCTGCTGCTGCCGTCATGTGTCGCGTAATAGTTTGCCAGCCCCACCATCTGGTACTCAGACGGGTTGTCGAGCATCGCGTTGGTGAAGCTGAAGAAGAAGGTACGCACCAGTGGCCATCCCGCCGCCAGTGCCAGAAGTAACAGCGCTGGCGCCACCAGTATCCACGCGATACGGCGACGCCGTTGTTGATAGCCTGTATGCGCCAATTAATGCCAGTCCTTACCCTTCACGCGCTCAAGGCGTTTTTGCAGATCGGCGACCGCTGTTTTGCCGTCGCTGCTGCCGTTGAGCACTTTGAAGGTCACGTTAAAGATGGCGTTAGAGACGCGCGGATACTGGCTTTTGGTGGCCGTTGCCGGGCGAGGAACCGCATTGGCGAAGATATCCTTAAACATCGTCAGATGTGGTGCGGTTTCCAGTACCGCTTTGTCTTCATACAGGGCCGATCGCGTCGGTGCGAAGCCGAGATATTTCAGCTGCATTTTCTGCGAATCAGCATCGGTGAGGATTTTCAGCAGCGCAATCGCTGCATCTTTGTTTTTGGTATTGGCATTGACGGACCACTGCCAGCCGCCAAGGGCGTTGGCTGATTTACCATCCGGCCCGGCCGGAAGCGGAGCCACGCCCACTTTGCCTTTCAGCGGGCTATCCGCGCCTTGCGAGAGCAAATACGCGTATGGCCAGTTGCGCATAAACAGCGCATCGCCATTCTGGAACACCGCTCGCGACTCTTCCTCTTTGTATCCTAACGCCCCTTTCGGCGTGATTTTACCCATCCAGCCTGCAACCATATCCAGCGCAGCCGCCGCCTTAGGATTATTTACGGTCACGTTCCCTTTTTCGTCGATAAAGGTGCCGCCGCCATAGGAATCAATCCACTCCAGCGCGTTACAAGTCAGCCCTTCATACGATTTGCCCTGGAAGATCATCCCCCAGAAGTTTTTGTGCCCTGCTTTACGCTCTTCTTCCTGAATTTTAGTGGCGATACGCGTCAGCTCTTCCCAGGTTTTCGGCGGCTGCTCGTTGTATTTTTCCAGCAAGTCTTTGCGGTAATAGAGCACACCGGTATCCAGATACGCAGGCACCGCTTTGACTTTACCGTTCACCGTGTCGTTCGCCCACGGGCCGGGGAAGAAATCGCCTTTCATATCGCCGACGGCGTCGGTTAAATCGAGAGTCTGTTTATCAAGTAACCCCACCCAGATGGTGTCCGACTGGAACAAGTCCACCGCCTTTTCATCTTTGGCGGCAAACAGTTGCTGGAGCAGAGCCAGCTTTTCGTCAGATGCCGCCGGGAATTCGATAAACTCCAGCTTGTTGCTGGTCTGTTTTTCAAAACGGTCTTTGACGTATTTGCAGTATTCCTTACCGCCAGGCGAGATCGGGCATTCCATGCGCAGGGTATCGGCAAACGCAGCGTTAGAAACGCCCGCAAGCGCTAAGGTAATAAAACTTAACGTCAGCTTTTTCATTGTTTCCTCTTTTGTTCAGACCGGACAGGAGGGAGGTGGAAAATAGCCACACCAATCAAAAAGCTAGTAACAATCAGGCAAGGCGACAACTTAGCCGCCTAATCTTTGTGCGAATTCTCGACCTGGTGCACGTATCGTTATTTTTTATGGTGCTTTTGTGCGGGACGGGCTACGGGGTCATTGAGTGGGCGGTTGTACACGGAATGCTGTATTTCGAACGCGTTAATAAGTTTAGATTAAAAATAGGTTCATCCAGGGTATATTCGACTCAATAACCTTTCTTTAATTAATGGATTAATTATGACTATTTATCATCTCAGCACGCGTATCAACTCGAATGTTCCACCCGATTCCCTTCTCTATGATTTATCTATTTATCGGATGGATTCGGATAGAAATAAACACTCTCTGATAAATGTGAAGCAACAACCTATTCAAGGAAATTATGAAACTCTAAAACATCCTACCGATAATATTGGTGAGTCACTTTCGAGAATTTATATTATGGAAGTCACGCTTTATCGGAAAACTATGTTGCACACGCATTGCGTTACATCGTCTCCCTTTACCCGCATGTACACATTAGAAGAGTTTGCCACCGGCAAAGCCTGCTCTCCGGTCAAACGTGAAAATCCTTGTTATTTTGTCTCCACGGGAACATCGGTGCTGGAAAGTGAAGGTGGAAAGATTGTTAAGGTTAATATATCAAAACCGGAAAGGCCGTTTATTGCTGAGCAATATCCCATTGGCGACCCGCAAGATCCATTTGAAAAAAGCATTATTGAAGAGCAAGTAAATAACAGATTTAATCACATTACATTCCCCAATCAGAATACTGGCAGTTTGTGTGGGCCTGCGGCCTTTTTCTATTGCCTGCAAATGGATAGGCCAGATGTTTATGCCCAGGCGGCTAAAGATCTGTGGCAATACGGAAAAACTAAAATTGGTGAGCTTGTGATCGCTCCGGGGGAAGGTTGTCGGCATCCTTCAGGTGATTTTTACGATGGTCCTGATCCATTAATACTTGGTCTGGACTGGCTGATGTTGGCTAGTCTAAGAGATAGTGAAAACAGTATAATGAGTTTTGATACTCTGGATTCCCCCCTTGCAGGGATCACGATGTGGCAAACGTTAACAGAATGGTTTGAAAAGGTTGGATATACAAAAGTGTTTAGTAATGTCGGGGTAACCCAAGCTGGAATCCAGGGTATTCGTGAACTAAATGACTATGTCGAGAAAGGTTATAAGGTTGTCACATTAATTAATGATGGCCTACTGGAAAATGGGCGTTCAACTTTAACAGTTCCGACTCACTGGATTATATGGAAAGGACCTGTAACACAAGATAGCGATAATAATATGCATCTTAATTTATTTTCATGGGGAGAAGCATCTGATCAGATAAAGACTGATACGGATATTTCTTTTTTCATTAACCGTTTTTATGGAGGAATGGTTTTTAAACCAGTCAACTAAACATGAATATACATAAAGCTTTTCTTGTACTTATCGTTATAGGGACCGCAGCATGCACCACGCCTGTAGAATATATCCCGGAGAGTAAAACTTTAAAGCCCGCAACCGTTGGCATGCCTTATTTCTTTAGAATAAAAATCTTAGGAGGCGGAGTCATGAAACATGATACACCTGGAGCAACGGCCCCCTCAAATATGGGTATTTCGCTGCGAAACTGTCAACTTCCTGAATCAAAAATTAAAAATATGCTACCAAAAGATAGCAATGATTATAACTGTATAGAAATATATGGCATCCCCACCAAATCTGGTGTAATAGAAATAAAATTGTGGGGGGGAATGTATGGCAGTATGATCGCCCGCGCAACTAGATTTAAAAAGGAATATACCCTAAACGTCACTCAGCCATAAAATTAACGCTAAAACAGAAAGGATCTCAAAAAGATCCTTTCTACTATTCACCAGGTCACCACTCAACCCACTCCCCACCGCGATCGCTACTCTCGCGCATCGTTTCTATAAACTTCATCCCCGCCAGCCCTGCTGCTATACCCGGCAGAAGCGGCGCATCTCCGCCGCGAATTTTAACCGCAGCTTCACGGTAGATTTGCGCGAAACCTTCCAGATATCCTTCCGGGTGCCCGGCGGGAGTGCGGCACTGATGGCGTACGGAATCATGATTATTCACACCGTTTCGCGTGACAACGTAACTGTTTCCGTGATGCGGATGGATTTCCAGGATTTCTGGCTGTTGCTGGCGAAAACTGATAGTCGCCCTGCTGCCCACGATGCGCAGACGCAGATCGTTTTCAAAACCGGGTGCTACCTGGCTTGCCCACAAACGCCCTCGTGCACCGTTGGCGTAACGCATTTCAGCGTACACTTCGTCATCCAGCACCCGCCCCGGAATGCGCGTCAGCAGTTCTCCACGCAAGGTTTCTGGCTCCATGCCGCTGACAAACGCTGCCAGTTGCCAGGCGTGAGTGCCGATATCCCCAATCGCGCCGGCCCCCGCCATGGCCGGATTTCCGCGCCAGCTCGCCTGTTTGTTGTCGGTCAACTCCAGCCTGTCGTTCAGCCAGTCCTGCAAATACTCCACTTCTATGGCACGAATATCACCGATTTCACTGTTGGCGATGCGCGCCCGGGCTTCGCGCACCATCGGTAGTGCGCTGTAGTTATGGGTCAGAATAAATTGCAGGCCGGATGCGTCGATAACCTGCGCCAGCTCCTGAGCCTCGGCAAGCGTCACCCCGAGCGGTTTGTCGCAGATAACATGAATGCCATGTTGCAGAAATACTTTGGCTATCGGAACGTGCAAATGGTTGGGGGTGACAATCGAGACAACTTCAATGCCGTCCGGCCGCGATGCCTCACGTTCAGCCATCTCCTGCCAGCTGGCATAACAGCGGTCGGCTGCGATAAATAGCGCTTCACCGCTGCGCTTTGCCACTTCCGGCGAGGACGAAAACGCCCCGGCGACCAGTTCAAACTGGTCATCAAGACGAGCTGCAATACGGTGGACACCGCCGATAAATGAACCTTCACCGCCGCCGACCATACCTAAACGAAGTCGTTTCATGGTTACTCCTCCAGCCCGAGCATGCGACGCACCGCTGATTTGTCGCTGTCGCGCAGCGCAAAGTCGTCAAAGGCATATTCGGCAACCGGAATAATGTGTTCCGCGATAAATTTTGCCCCTTCGCGCGCGCCCGCATCGCCTGCTTTCAGACAACACTCCCATTCAAGCGTAGCCCATCCGCTGTAGTCATATTGCGCCAATTTGCTGAAGATCCCGTTGAAATTAACCTGCCCGTCACCGAGGGAGCGAAAACGCCCGGGGCGATCAATCCACGGCTGATAACCCGCATACACTCCGCTTTTTGCCGATGGTAAAAACTCAGCATCTTTGACGTGAAAGGCTTTGATTCGTGCATGGTAATGGTCGATAAAACCGAGGTAATCCATGTGTTGCAACAGCATATGGCTTGGATCGTAGAGAATATTGCAGCGCGGATGGTTATCGACCAGCGCCAGAAAACGCTCGAACGTGACGCCATCATGCAAATCTTCGCCGGGATGCAGCTCAAAACAGACATCTACGCCCGCGTCGTCAAAGCAGTCCAGAATCGGCTTCCAGCGGGCAGCCAGTTCTTGAAACGCTTCATCCAGCAGTTGCTCATTGCGCGGTGGCCAAGGGTAAAAATAAGGCCAGGCTAGTGCGCCAGAAAACGTGGCGTGCGCATTTAAACCTAAGTTTTGCGAGGCACGAGCGGCTTGTTTCAGGCTATCGACCGCCCATTGCTGACGCGCAACGGCATCGTGCGCCAGTTCCTTTGGAGCGAATCCGGCAAATGCTGCGTCATACGCCGGATGTACGGCCACCAGTTGCCCCTGTAAATGAGTTGAAAGCTCGCTGATTTCTAGTCCAACATTTGCCAGCAGATGGCGAATTTCAGCGCAGTATTCCAGGCTTTCGGCGGCTTTGGCGAGGTCAAAAATATGTGGCAGATGTGTGGGGATTTGCACCGCTTTGTAGCCCAACCCCGCAGCCCAGGCGGCTAGCGTGTCGAGCGAGTTGAACGGGGGGTTATCGGATATAAACTGTGAGAGAAATATGGATGGCCCTTTGAGGGTTTTCATTACAACATCTCCTTAATTAAAACCGTGCGTTGCTCGCGAACGGCAAGGTCTGCCGCCAGCACCACGGCCAGGCTTTCAACCGCCTGCTGTTGGTGTAACGTCAAATCGCTGTCGTCAAAGATGGCACGGGCAAAAAACTGTTGTTCGAGTTGGCATAAAGCAAAGTGATCGGGTTCATCGCTTGCCGTCACCCATTCATCCTGGTGAATAAATTCGCCCTGGGCGTTTAGTTGAGAGTGATGAACACGCAGTGATTCAGTGCGGGTATGGGCTTCAACATTAGCTGACCGCCCCTCGCCCCCGGCTTCACGGGCAACAATCGACACTGAACCTTGCGGGCCAATCACATCCTTAATAAAGAATGCTGTCTGGCTCATCATCGGCCCCCATCCCGCCTCGTACCAGCCCACGGAGCCGTCTTCAAAACGCACCTGAAGCTGGCCGTAATTGAACTGTTCGGGGGCGATTTCGTCAGTTAAACGCACGCCAATGGCGCTCACCGAGTGCGGGCTGGATTGCGCCATCTGACACATCACATCGAGATAATGCACACCGCAATCGACAATCGGCGAAAGCGACTGCATCAGCATTTTATGGGTATGCCAGGCGCTCCCGCCGCTTTGCTGGTTGAGGTTCATGCGCATCACCAGCGGTTTGCCAAGCCCGTGCGACAGCTCGATAAACTGCTGCCACACCGGGTGATGGCGCAAAATGTAGCCGACCACCAGTTTTTTACCTGCCAGACGCGCGGTAGCGACCACGCGTTTTGCCCCGCTCACCGTGGTGGCGAGCGGCTTTTCTAAAAACACATGGCAGCCTGCGGCAAGCGCCGTAAGTGCCAGCGCTTCGTGGCTGTCAGGCCAGGTGGCGATGCACACGGCATCTGCCTGTGTTTCTTTAATCGCGCGGTGTAAATCTTCAAACAACGGAATATCGGCGGCGAGTTGCGCCCGCAGACGCACCTTTGAATCCCCGCGAGCCACCAGCCCGCAGAGAGTAAATTCGTCCAGGTGCTGATACGCAAGGCTGTGGGCAGCCCCCATATTCCCGCAGCCCACAACCAGCACGCGCAGCGGCTTATTTGCCATGCTGCTCGCCCTCTTTATAGTTGAAACTAAAGAAGAAGATCGCCGCAATCACCACGGCTGCTATCGCTGGCATCCACCAGAATTGTTGCCATTGCAGCAAGCCTTCAGCCCCTTGCGCCGTGACCGAGCGGTTAAATACCGCGCCGCTGATTTGCGAACCGATTAACATCCCCAGCCCGTAAGTGAACAGCACCAGCAAACTTTGCGCCTGGCCTTTCACTTTGTTGCCCGCCACTTTATCGGTATAGATAAAGCCGATAACAAAGAAGAAGTCGTAACACACCCCGTGCAGAATGATGCCGATGTAGATCATCCAGCGTGTTTCTTCGGTGATGCCCAGGGCAAACATCGCGTAACGTGCAAACCATGCCAGCATACCGATAAGCAGCATCATTTTGATGCCCAGGCGGCGGAAGAAGAACGGAATCAACAGCATAAACAGCAGTTCAGACATTTGCCCTAATGCCATCACGCCGCTGACGTTCTCGAACCCAACTGCGGAAATAAACGGTGCGGCGTAAGCGTAATAAGCCGCCAGAGGAATGGAGATAAGCGTGGCACAGATGATAAACACCATAAAGTGACGCTGTTTAAGCAACGCGAAAGCGTCTGCACAAACCAGGTCACGCATTGAAAGCGGTTTGCCGCGATCCGGCGCGGGGGTATTCGGCAGCGTGAAGCTGTAAATCCCCAATACGACAGAGGCAACCGCTGCCAGGGTGAAGATGCCGGTGCTGTCTGAAAGACCGCTAGTGCCAACAATCAACCCCGCCACAATCCAGCCGATAGTGCCGAACGCACGCACAATCGGGAACCCTTTTTCGCTGTTTGCCAGGCTGTGGAACGCCACGTTATTGCTCAGGGCGATAGTCGGCATGTAGCACAGCATGTAAGCAAAAACGACCCACAACAGGCCGCTCTGCCCGCTTTCAAACATGCCCGGCAGCCACCACAGCAAAGCCGCGCCAATCAGGTGCAACACGCCGAGGACTTTTTGCGAGGCAAAGAAGCGGTCTACCAGCATACCGAGGACAAACGGCGACAAAATGGAGGCAATCGGCCCGGTGGAATACGCATCTCCAATTAGTGCGCTCAGCCCAAACTTGCCCATCACGACGCCCAGCGTCACATACCAGGCCCCCCAGACGAAGAACTCGAGAAACATCATTAACGACAGGCGTGGAATCACCCATTTATGAGTGACCACTTGTGCCCCAACGGCCGACTGAGAAGACATAAATCCTCCGGTACAGAGTATTGATTTAAGGGTAAGAGTTCTTTTTATGAAATCGATTACATTCGCACTTCATTAAAAATGTAATCGATTTCATGGGGGTTTCCATCATGCTGATGAATTATTTGGTAGTATCAATTCAAATATGGAATGTGGTTCACATTTCAACCGTTCGTGCAAAGGATCAACATGTCGATAGATAAAGTGGCGCGCATTGCCGGGGTTTCTACCGCGACCGTTTCCCGGGTTTTAAACGGTAATCCCGCCGTTAAACCCGACACGCGCGACAAAGTGCTGGCGGCGATTAAGGCGTGCGAATACCAACCTAACCTGCTGGCACGCCAGTTGCGCACCTCGCGCAGCCGCATGTTATTGGTGCTGGTGTCGAACATCACCAACCCCTTCTGCGCCCGCGTGGTGCGTGGCATTGAAGAGGAAGCGGAGAAGCATGGCTATCACATTCTGCTGTGTAATTCTGAATCACGCCTGACGCGTGAATCAGCCTATTTGCGCCTGCTCAGTGGCAAAGTGGTTGATGGCGTGATCACCATGGATGCCATCAGTTGTTTGCCTGGGTTGACGACGTTGATTGGCGATTCGCCGTGGGTACAATGCGGTGAAGGCGATCCCGGTTATCGTGCTTCTTCGGTGACAATTGATAACTTTAAAGCGGCGGCGGCTGCCGTCGATCATCTGGCGACCTCAGGCTATAAACGGATTGCGCTGATCAACGGTGATTTACGCTATCTTTATTCGCAACAGCGCGAAGCAGGTTACCGCGCCGCCTGTGGCAAGAACTGGCAAGCGGTGGTTTATGCCGATAGCCTGGAATATCAGGCTGGCGTGCAAGCAATGGCCGAACTGTTCACCATGCCAGAACCACCGGACGCCGTGTTTGCAATTTCCGATGCATTAGCGGGCGGCGCGCTGCATTTTGCCCACGAGCAAGGCCTGCGTGTCCCGGAAGATGTGGCGATAATGGGGTTTGATGGCGTCCCGTTTGGCTCGGTGACTTATCCCCCGCTCACCACCATCCAACAGCCGATGCATCAGCTTGGCGTGCGCAGCGTGCAGTTGTTGCTCGAACGCATCGATAATCCGGAAGTCGAAACTGTGAATGAAATTCTGGACTGGAAGTTGGTGGTACGGGGATCGGTGTAGGTTTTTATCGTGGTCAATAAGCGCTGCTTTTTATATCCGGAAGCAGCGCCGTGTTTATATTACTGGTAATCAATAATCCCGACTTGTTTGGCCATGAATAATTCATTCCTTTCGACAATTTCTTCTTCCACTTTACCTTCGACGTTAAATCTAAAATAAGTCAGCGCCGTCCAGGTGACGTCTTTTCCATGAACATCAAATCCGTGCCATGTATTAGAGCCTCGCGCGACATGTTTCAGATGAACCACAACCACATCGTCGGTCACGACTTCTTTGCTGAAGGTGGTTTCTATCGATTCATAGCGGTTAATAACATGTTCGAGCAGCGCTTTTTTGAAATTCTCAACACCGTGAACAGGCGCATCACAATCAGGGCGATGAATAATAACGTCTTTATCAAAATACTCTTTAACGCGCTCCGCATCTTTTCCATCTACACAATATTTAAAGTATTTCTTTACTGTTTCAAGATTATTTATGCTCATCACTCAATCTCCGATTTAATTATTTAAAACGAGTATAGGGAGGTTTGTGATATTCGTAAATAACATATATATTGCGTGTGGTATGCAAAAAATGGATATCTTATGAAACTCGACAGACTCGAACGCTGGGCAACCGTCAGGCATTTTCGCCTGGCTATCGCACTCTTCGAATACGGCAGTGTTCTGCACGCTTCACGTTCGTTAAATGTGTCACAACCTACAGCCAGCAAGCTGCTGCACGATCTTGAAGATGCGGTAGGCGCAAAGTTGTTCCTGAGAAATCGCCGGGGAGTCACGCCCACCGAATTGGGGCGCGCATTTGTTGACCGCAGCAAAATGGTGCTGGCTCAACTTGATCATGTTTCGCAAGCTATCAGTGCGCTGGGAACGGGTCATGCCGGGCGGGTTGCCATCGGCAGTTTATTAACCGGTTCGAGCTATCTGGTTCCGGCGGCGATTGCAAAACTGAGCGTTTCCCGGCCCGACATTCGTATTAAGATTATAGAAGGAGTCAGCGGAGAATTATTGCCACGACTGGTTTCCGGAGAACTCGATTTTTTAATTGGCAGATTATCAGACATTAGTTCCAACGCGGTGGTCACTCAGGAAGCCTTATTTAATGAGAATGCCATGGTTGTCGTCCGTAAAGGTCATCCGCTGGAGCAAAATCCTCATGCAACACTCGAGAAATTAAAACAGGAAGCGTGGATATTACCGCCCATTGAAACGACATTACGTAAGCAGTTTGATAATACTTTTTATCATGACAATATTGATCCGCCGCATGCGACTATCGAGACGGTTTCATTCTTCAATATATTATGGCTGTTAAAAAAGACCGATTTATTAGGGATTCTGCCACAATCCATTATTACGGATATCACTTACAGCAACGATCTTGTGCGTTTACCGTCATTTGAACCGTTGGTTCTGGAGCAAATCGGTATTTCCCGTTTGACCGGAACGGAACTCTCGCCTGCCGCCGCTGCATTGGTGGAATCCATTCGTGACGTGATGGGAAGTTCATCGGGAATGTAAAACAGGGCAGCCGCGAGGTTGCCCTGTTTGTATTACTTCAACGCTTCTGGCAGCTTAATCACCCAAAGCTCATTTTGCGACTCGGGCTCTTCCAGCGGCTTTAACGAGATTTTGGTGGCAACTTCTTTACCGTCGCGGGTTAAATGCCCTTTGCCGTCCACTTCATATTGGTCAGCTTTTTTAGCGTCGTCCTCAGGATTTTCCAGCACCGGTTGCAGGCCGAAATCGTTGTCATTGATCACCGCGATGGTTTGGTTATCAATCAGCGTCATGCCTTCGGCTTTCTCCTGCTGCCAGCCCAGTTTACGCAGATCAACCACCTCTTTTTTCTGCGCCAGTTTAATACCGCGTGCTTTCAGTTGTGCGGCGTCGTCAAACTCTGGTGCTTTTTCTTTATCAAACGAACTCAGATCGCTGGCCTGGCTAAGATCAACCACATACACCAGGTTGCGCATCACTTTATTTTTGTCGCCGCCCTGTTCGATAAGCAGCAGGCGGTTGTCATCCAGCGCCACAATATCGCCGATTTTGGCATCTTTGGCTTTTTTATAGACATCCACGTCAATCGGATAGCCATACATTTCGGTTTTGCCCGTTGCAGGATTGAAGCTCACCAGGCGGGTAAATTGCGCGGTGTTTTTCGTTTTTCCGTCGATATCCAGCGTACTTTGCACGGCGGCAATAATGCGCCCGTCTGGCATACGCGTAATGCCTTCAAAGCCACGGTTAGCCTGGCGCCATTTGATGATGTTTGGCAAACCACCCGCCACGCCCTGCTCGCCTTGTTCCGCCTGCGGGCCATACTTTTTGAGGATTTTACCGTTGGCATCAATGTTAATGATGAAAGGACCGTATTCATCACACAGCCAGTAACCGCCTTTGCCGTCCGGCGTGATGCCTTCGGTGTCCAGCCCGCGCTTGTCGCTCGATAATTGCTGCAAAGTGTCACCCAGCGCGATTTCATTGGTCGCGCCAATCAAACCTTCAGGCAACGGCAAACCGCTAATTGGCCCGTTTTCATCATGTAATGCGTGTGCATCTGTCGCTTCGGCTTTGCCCCCCGCCACGCGAATGGTCATCAGCAATGGGGTAAACTTTGGATTAGCAAAAATCTTCGACTCTTTTTTACCTGATTTAGGCGAATCGGCATTCGGGCCGCGATCCGTGACTGTGGCAAACACCAGCGCATCGCCGTCTTTACGGATAAATTGCAGGCCGGAACCCACGCCCACCGGCAATCCGTTCGGGAAGTTAGCTGTGTACGCGCCTTGATACTCAACATGATCACCCTGAGGGAACGTGACAACGTAACGATCAACTTGCGGCTCCGCCGCCTGGCTTGCCAGAGGAAATAGTGAGGTCAATAACAGCGCAAAAGGTTTTAATTTCATGATGTTCGCATCCTTTATTTTGGTCATCGATTTATAAAGCAGCCTTATGACAGAAATATGACGAAAATAAGACCGCTAAATTTCCCGCCCCGAATGCCGATAACCCTCACAGCACTGGCTGAAACGAGTCAGGTTATTTTCTAAACATAAGGGTTTTGTATGTCAGTACGGCGTTTTTCGATTTTAGTTTTCAGTACGTTACTGCTTATTTTCTTAGCCAGTACCGCATCCAATATCTGGTCTTTAACGCGTAGCAACCAGTCTCTGGATAACGTCAACCGGGAAATTCGCGTGGTGTTGTCCGTGATCGACCCGATTAACCACAGCCGCACCATGCGTGTTCGCGCCATGGAAGCGTTAGAAGAACGTGAGCAAGGTTCAGGCGACCAAAGTCAGCTGGCGTTGGATGGCGCAAAGCTGGTGCTCGGCAAAGCAAATTCCGCCTTTCAGGCTTATCTGGAAGCGCCAAAACAGCCTGGCGAACAAGTGCTGGCCGATGCTTATCAAACCGCTTTTGTGAATTATCGCGAGCAAGGTTTGCAGCCGTTACTTGATGCGGTTGGCGCGAATGATATGCAGCGCGCCCGCACGCTCGTGACCTCCACTCTGCCGCTTCTCGACAAACAGTTTGAAGTCGCGCTGGATAAGCTGCTGTCGTTTCGCGAGCAGTACGCGCAACAGCTCAACAAAGATGCGCAATCGGGCTTCAACCAAAGTCTGGTGAGTATTGCGATTTTCGCACTGATCTTCGCCATTATTCTCGGAGCAGCGTTTTTGCTGCTGAAAAAACGAGTTCTCAACGAGCTGGATAAAGCGAAAGCACATTGCACTGAAATCGCCAGCGGCATCCTGCATACGCCGATTGTCGCCAACGCTCAGGATGAAATTGGCGCCATGATGCGCGAGCTGGAACAAATGCGCGTTTCGCTGGCGAGTATCATCGGCCAGGTGCGCGAATCCAGCCAGACCGTGGCCTACGCGTCTGAAGAAATCGCGGCCGGGAACACCGACCTTTCTGCCAGAACGGAAGAGCAAGCGTCGTCTTTGGGTGAAACAGCGGCCAGCATGGAACAGCTCACCGTGACGGTGAAATCTACTTCCGACAATTCTCACCAGGCAAATAAGCTGGCAAATGGCATGTTGATTGCCGCCAATGACGGCAACGAGATTGTTAGCGAGGTGATTGATTCAATGCGTAATATTGAGTCTAGCTCCAGCAAAATCGACAATATTATTAGCATTATCGAAGACATTGCTTTCCAGACCAATATTCTGGCGCTGAATGCCGCGGTTGAAGCGGCGCGAGCCGGTGAACAAGGGCGTGGTTTTGCCGTGGTCGCCAGCGAAGTCCGCAACCTGGCGCAACGTTCGTCGGTTGCCGCGAAGGAGATCAAAGAGCTGATTGAGCTGTCTGGTGAGCAGGTAAATATCGGCAGTAATCTGGTGAATCGTGCGGGCGAGAGTATGCAGCGGATTTCCAACGCCATTAAGCAAGTGACGGGATTGATGGAAGAAATTGCGGTGTCAACCGGCGAGCAAAGCCGCGGCATTGAACAAATCAACCTGGCCGTGGTGCAAATGGATGTGGTGACGCAGCAGAATGCCGCGCTGGTTGAACAAGCCTCAGCGGCGGCGATGTCATTAAAAGAGCAGTCGCAGGCGCTCAATGAGACAGTGGCGGTGTTTAAGCTGGCGTAATTTGTTGTCGGGTGACGCTTCGCTTAACCGACCTACAAAATCATGCCCTTGTAGGTCGGGCAAGCGTTAGCGCCCCCGACAAAAACCATAAAACCTTCGTTCGTAGGTCGGGCAAGCGAAGCGCCCCCGACAAAACCCTCTACCAAACCTTTTCGGCAAGCTCCGTCACCAGGCGCACTTTGTCCCACTGCTGCTCAGGCGTCAGGCTGTTACCCTCTTCTGTCGAAGCAAAACCGCATTGCGGGCTAAGGCAAATCTGGTTGATATCAACATATTGTGCCGCTTCGTTTATTCTTGCCTGAATCAACTCCGGGTTTTCCAGTTCGCCATTTTTCGTCGTCACCAGACCTAAAACCACTTGCTGATGGCCGGGACGCACAAAGCGCAACGGCGCAAAATCACCGGAACGATCGTTGTCATATTCAAGGAAGAACGCATCAACGTTCACGGTGCCAAACAGCACTTCAGCCACCGGCTCGTAACCGCCTTCAGAAATCCACGTCGAGCGGAAATTACCGCGACAAACATGCAGACCAATAACCAAATCATCAGGCTTGCCTGCCAGGGCTTTATTCAGCACTTCGGCATAAATCTGCGCCAGTTGGTCCGGGTCATCACCACGCTGGCGAATTTCCTGACGCTGCGCGTCCGAACACAAATATGCCCAAACGGTGTCGTCAAGTTGCAGATAACGGCAGCCTGCTGCGTAAAATGCCTGAATCGCATCGCGCCACGTAGTCGCCAGATCGTCGAAATATTCTTTCAAATCAGGGTACACGTTGCTGTCGATTGCATTACGTCCACCGCGGAAATGCAACACGCTCGGGCTTGGGATCGTCATTTTCGGCACGGCATCGCCACTGATGCTCTTCAGATAGCGGAAATCTTCCAGCATAGGGTGTTCACCGAAGCCCAGTTTGCCGACCACTCGCACGCTGTGCGCTTTGGTCTGCACGCCGTTAAACTGAATGCCCTGCTCGGACTCATAACGCTCAACACCTTGCAGGCCATCGAAAAAGTCAAAATGCCACCACGCACGACGAAACTCGCCGTCAGTCACCACATGCAGGCCGCAGGCACATTGCTGTTCAACCGAGGCACGAATGGCGTCATCTTCCACTTTTCGCAACTCAGAAGCGTTGATATCTCCCGCTGCAAAAGCAAGACGTGCGTTTTTAATGGTGGCCGGGCGTAAGAAACTACCGACGATGTCGGCACGGAACGGGGCGCGATGAGCGGTGGATTGCGGCATGTGTCTTCTCCTTCCCTGGCTAATTAATTTAGTCAGGTGATAATTCATTATTTGAATATTTAGCCATCTGGACGGCTATTGTTTGAATGAGAATGGCAGATAGTGACCATGAGAACAAACGAAGATCTTTCATGGTTATTGAAAATTATTCATGTTGTTAAGACGGTGTAAATTCAAAGTTGATCTGCGTCACACTTTGCCGTTAAATATGACGTCCTGTTTTTGAGCATCCTGATTATGATTGTTCGTCCGCATCAACACTGGTTTATCCGCTTATTTGTCTGGCATGGCTCGGTTCTACAAAAAATCTACTCCCGCCTGCTACTAAACCTTGCCCTTTCGATTGGCATTATTTTCTTTCTGCCCTGGTATGAAACACTCGGCATTAAACTGACCACCGCCCCGTTCAGTATTCTCGGCGTGGCAATTGCTATCTTTTTAGGCTTCAGAAACAGCGCCTGCTACGCACGTTTTAACGAAGCGCGCACGCTGTGGGGAAATCTGACCATTACGCAGCGCTCGTTCTTGCGTGAGGCAAAAAGCGTGCTGGGTGAGAATCAAAGTCAAATCACCGCGCTGGTGAATTTGCAGACTGCGTTTTGCCATGCTTTGCGCCTAACGTTGCGTAAACGCCCGGTGGAAGAGACACTCAAAAAATACCTGAGCGCAGAAGAATTGCAGTGGGTGGTTAAAAGCCAGGCACCGTGCCAACGCATCTTGTTGCTGATGGGGAGCTGGCTCGGCGATAAACGCAAACAGGGGCTGATTTCCGATGTGGTGTGGAGCAGTCTTAATCATCATCTCAACGATCTTTCGGCGGTTGCCGGTGGTTGCGAGCGCATTGCGAGCACTCCCGTTCCGTTCGCCTACACGCTGATTCTGCACCGCACCGTTTACCTGTTTTGCATTATGCTGCCGTTTGCGCTGGTGACAGACCTGCATTACATGACGCCATTTTTGTCGGTGTTTATCTCGTATACGTTTATCTCGCTCGACACATTGGCCGAAGAGCTGGAAGAGCCGTTTGGCACCGAAGATAACGACTTGCCGCTGGATGCGATATGCAACAGCATTGAGCGTGATTTACACGATATGGATGAAAGCGAGGAATTACCGGAGAAGTTGCGCCCGAACCGCCATTATCGGCTGAGCTAACGGGCGCGGATTTCATTAGAAGATTGGGCCGACGAAATCACGCTTACCCAATGGCACACCCGCCTGACGCAGGATGTCGTAAGCGGTGGTGAAGTGGAAATAAAAGTTCGGTGTAGCGAATTTGTAGACATAGCTGCGAGCGGTGAAACGCAGTTCATGTTCGCGAGCCATCACCACGATTGGGCGCTCATCATCACCGTCCAGTTGAGCATCGGTAATGCCTTTCATGAATTCAACCGTTGCGGCAATGCGTGCCTGAAGTTGGGCGATGGTGGTTTCGTTATCTTCCATTACCGGAGCGTCCACACCCGCCAGGCGTGCAACGGCACGTTTGGCCATATCGGTAGAAATTTGCACCTGGCGCACCAGCGGATACATATCTTCCGCAAGTGTTGCCGTCAGCAGGCTCTCTTCAGTTTTGCCATTCTCTTTTGCCCAGTTGACGGCTTTATCAAGAATCGCAGATAAATTGTTTAAACCGAGAATAAACTGAGCGTTAGTTTCGCTGTAAATCGACATTGTAACTTCCTTCAGGGATGACAAAAGTGAGCCAAGATTACACTCACTTCACGCCTCGCGGATAGCAAATTCACTACTCAGGCAAAGCTAAAACCTTCGTCAGCCCAACCCGTTATTCCACCAATCATAATTTTTACCGGGCGACCCAGGCGTGCCAGTTTAAGCGCTGCGCGATCGGCACCGTTGCAATGCGGCCCGGCGCAATAAACCACGAATAAGGTATCGGCAGGCCACTCGGCCATCCGTTCAGCAGACATATCACGATGGCGCAAATGCAAAGCGCCAGGAATATGGCGACGAGCGAAGGCCTCCGGGGAGCCGACCACGTGCAGCAGAACAAAATCCATATCTTCGTCTTTCATCGCGCTATGCACATCGTCGCAGTCTGTCTCGAGACACAGACGCTGGAGAAAATGAGCAGCGGCGATTTCAGGCGCAGCGGCAGGATAATCAGTGACGTAACTCATACAACCTCCTCGTGTGGGTGAGAGACCACTATAGATTGCTGCATGCCGCTTGACGTGTGGCAGAAATGACAGATAACGTGAAGATCATGACAAACTCTCTTCCTCCACATAATCCTCTTGTTGTCGCCCTGGCGTATGACGGTCTGTGCACGTTTGAATTTGGCGTGGCTGTTGAAGTGTTTGGCCTGCCGCGCCCGGAAATGGGCAACGACTGGTATCGTTTTGCAGTGGCGGGAATCGAAGCTGGCGAGTTCCGCGCAACCGGTGGCATACGTTTAACGGTCGATGGCGGGCTTGATTTGCTGGCACTGGCGGGGACGATAGTTGTGCCGGGCTGGCGCGGTGCCGATGAGCCAGTGCCCGAACCCTTATGTGAAGCGCTGCGTGCAGCCCATGCTCGCGGGGCGCGAATTATGTCGATTTGCTCCGGTGTATTTGTGTTGGCTGCTGCCGGTTTGCTGAACGGATTACAGGCTTCCACACACTGGCGTTATACCGAAAAACTGCAACAACGTTACCCCGAAATTCAGGTCATGCCGGATGTGCTCTACATCGACAACGGCTCAGTTCTGACCTCCGCGGGCAGTGCGGCGGGTATCGATTTGAGTTTGCATCTTGTGCGCCGGGATTACGGCCAGGCGGCGGCAAACAGTGTCGCACGTAGATTAGTGGTCCCGCCCCATCGCGTCGGCGGTCAGGCGCAGTTTATCGAGCAGCCGGTGCCTACGCCTTATGAAAGCAAGCGCCTCAGCCCGCTGTTTGATTATCTCCACACTCACCTTGCCGATGAGCATTGCGTGGAATCACTTGCCGCTTTTACCGGTATGAGTCCGCGCACATTTTTACGCCGCTTTAGCGCCGCAACCGGCACCACGCCCGCGCGATGGTTGCTCAATGTGCGCCTGACACGCTGCCGCGATTTGCTGGAAAGCAGCACGCTTTCGATAGATGAAATTGCCGAGCGCGTTGGCTTTGGCAGCGCCGCCACTCTTCGTCATCATTTCAGGGCAAAGCTCGACACCACGCCCGCCGCTTACCGTAAAACATTTACTTCAGGTAACGAAAAAATGATTACTTCACGCGAAACAACGTGATAGAGATAACGGCATTATTTTGATAGCCAGCAGATGAATGTATCTGGAGAAGATATGCGTAAATTGAATGTTTTTGTTTTTTCAGCGGTTTTGATGGCCGGTTCTTTGCCAATGACGTTTACGGCTGTCGCCGCAGACGCACCTGTGACCGCGCCGGGTGCCGTCGCGACACCTGCGCCGCAAAGTTCTTCTTTTGAAATCCAGGAGTTCCACGCCGATTACAAGCCATTTAAAATTGGCGACATCGTGCCGGATTTATACCGCACCAAGCCTTACCAGATTGATGCCTGGCAGATTCGCCATCTCCCGGCACCAGAAGCCGGAAGCCACTGGACATATATGGGTGGGAACTACGTGTTGATCACGGACGCGGAAGGCAAAATTTTACGTGCCATGAAAGGCGAGATTTTTTACGGCCACTAACAGAACAAACCCCGGCATAGCGCCGGGGATTTTTTTACGCAACACGCATCGCTTTAATTTTTGAATACCCGTACTCAAAAATCATATCCGTGGTGCACATAAAGACAATCACATCACCCGACTCGCACTCTTCGATCGCTTCGTTTAATTCCGCATCAAAATCTTTCGACAACTGCGGCATTAGCATCTGCATATCGCCCGGATAATCTTCGTCTTCATCGGCTGGCATATCTTCAATTTTTGAACCGCGAACCACGTAAACCAACAGATTTTTGTCGTTGATGACGATGGGTGCGCGCAGGTGTTTGCCCGTAGGATGCTTGGCCATGTTTATTACCCTTTTGCTGATAGCCGAAATTTGGCGCTATCCTCGCAAAAGATGACGCGAAAATACAGCCTTGCGGTGATGACAAGCCACTAATACCCACTAAGCTGAGGAAAGAAAAACTCAGACGGAGGTCATTATGAACAAAAAGTTGTCTGCTCAATGCCATTGTGGTGCTGTCGCTTTTACCGTTGAACTGACGGACGGGTTCAACACCGCCCGCCGCTGCAACTGCTCATTTTGCCGTATGCGCGGCGCGGTTGCCGTTTCGGCGCAGCTATCCGGCATCGAAGTCATTAAGGGCAAAGACAAGCTAACCGAGTACCGTTTTAACACTGGCGAAGCGGTGCATTTTTTCTGTTCGGTGTGCGGGATTTACACCTTCCACCAGCGCCGCTCCACCCCGGAACAATACGGCGTTAACGTCGCCTGCATTGAAGGCGTTTCGCCTTTCGACTTCCCCAAAGTCACGGTAATGGAAGGCTCGCACCATCCAAAAGATGGCGGTGGCGGCGTGGCGGGATATCTGACGTATACGGCGATTAAGTGAATCCAACGTCTAAGCATTGAGGATACCAGTTGGTATCCTCAGAATCATTAACGCCCTTCGCCCACGCGCCAAATCTTCTCCGCGTAGCGTCCGACAAGAGCCAGCGAAATCGCCAGCAGCAGGAAGAAAATCACTTTGTTGGTATCGTCCCAGAACATTTCGAAATAGCGGGTGTAGAGGTTGATACCTAAAAACGTTAAACCAAAGCCGCGCAACATGCCGTCGTCGGTTTTCAGGCTTATCCAAATACATGCTCCTGCCGCCAGGGCAAAAAGCAACGACCAGTGCATCAACTCCATCTGGCGCACGCTTTGCCAGATATCGTAATCGTAGTTACCGAAGATCGACAAAATCCACAGCGCGATAAACAGGTACAGCAATCCCATCGCCTTGCTGGTGTTAAACAAATTTCGCTGCTGCAAGATGGGTTTCAGCAAATAACAGGCTGCCAGCAGTACTCCACCGAATAACACAAAGCGAATCGGGTAATTCATGCCAAGCCAGTACGCGCCCCAACCGGATGCGTATCCCGTGGAAGTGCCGAAAAAGCTGCCCAGTGCCAGCAGGCAAAATAGCCAGATTAGCCCGGAACGCCCCAGGTAGCCGATTGCGCCGTAGATGGCGCAGCCAAGTAAGAACAGTGGCGCGACGTTGCCGCTGCCGGTGTCCAGCGCCATGCCGACCTGGGACAGGCATAAAGCAGTGAACAGCACGCCCATAAACAGAATCGCTTCGTTGCTGTAGCGTTTTTCAGGTGTGATGTTTTGGCGGCGAAAACCCCAGAAATATAACGCGGCGGAAATGAGCGCCAGAATAATGGCGCGAGTGAGGTAGCCAAAATTGAACAGCAACGCCATCAAATATTCGTCGGCGACCAGGCTTCCAATAGCGATAATGGCGCAGGCCAGCGCAATCCAGAAGGCGTAACGGCTCAGGCGCTGCCAGTCAAAAAGCTGTACCGAGAGATTTTGTTCCAAGCGCTGTTGCTCGGTTTCGTCTATCACCCCTTCTTTGCGCCAGCCTTCAAGCGTATGCCGGATGACTTTTTCCTGTTTGCGTGTCACTTTCATTACGGTTTTCCTTACCTGATTTGATCGACTACGTTACAACAGTTTGGTGTAATCCAGGAGATATACAATTTCCTAATTCATCACGTCGCTCAATGCAATTTTAGCCTCAGGAGAAGCCCATGCGAGACTGGAATCCCGCCCTTTATTTGCAGTTTGAAGCAGAGCGCACCCGCCCGGCAGCCGAGTTAGCCGCCCGTATCCAACACCCTGCCGCGCAACACATTTCTGATTTAGGCTGCGGCCCTGGGAACAGCACTGCGTTACTGCGCAAAGCCTTCCCACATTCAAGCGTGACGGGGGTCGATAACTCTCCGGCGATGCTGGATAAAGCCCGCGCGGCACTACCGGATTGCCAGTTTGAAAGCGCCGATATTGCCCACTGGCAACCCACGGTGAAACAGGATGTGATTTACGCGAATGCGTCTTTGCAATGGCTGGGGGATCATCCGTCGCTCTTTCCACATCTCGCGGCGCAATTGGCTGAAGGCGGTGTGTTAGCGGTACAAATGCCGGACAACTGGCAGGAACCGACGCACACATTAATGCGCCAGGTCGCTTTTGAATTGGGTCAGCCCGACTCGGGGCGTGAGGAATTACTCCCCGCGCAGCAGTATTACGATTTGTTGGCACAGGCGGGTTGTACGGTAGATATCTGGCGCACCACCTATTTCCACGTGATGCCGTCTGCCCAGGCCATTATTGAATGGCTCAGTTCTACCGGCCTGCGCCCTTATCTCGCGAAACTCGATGACATCCAGCAGCAGGCTTTTCTGGCTCGTTATCACACGCTTTTGCAGCAGGCCTATCCGCGGCAACACGACGGAAATGTGCTGATGCTGTTCCCGCGTCTGTTTATTGTGGCGCGTAAAACTAAAGCGTAACGCCCATCTGGCGCAGCGTTTCCACATCCTGCAAAGGGGCTGCGCCGAAGGAACGGCGATATTCGCGATTAAACTGTGACGGCGATTCGTACCCTACAAGCCAGGCGACGTTCGCCACATCCAGGCTACCGCTCAGTAGCAATCGCCGCGCTTCGAGTAGACGGATCTGCTTTTGATACTGCAACGGACTCATCACCGTCAGTGCCTTAAAGCGGTGATGCAGGCTCGATGAACTCATCCCTACGCGTTTTGCCAGCTCATCAATTTTCAGCGGTTCGGCGAAATGGCGCTTAATCCACGCCAGCGCTTCCCCGATACCTTTGCCTTGCGTCCACGCCAGCGTTTGTTTCCAGAATGCTGACCCGGCGGGGGCAGTCACCAGGCGATAGAGTATTTCCTGTTTGATGAGTTTTGATAAAACCGGCAGGTCATCTGGCGTATCCAGCAGTTTAACCAGGCGCAAAAAGGCCTCCTGTAACGCTTCGTCGGATTGCGTCACCCAGGCACCCGCATTGGAGGCTTCGTGCTGTTTTTCAGGCAGGGTAATTTGCAACGAGACAATAAGATCGGCAATTTCTTTGCTGTCCAGATCGATGCGCACGCCATAGTAGGGCGCGGATTCACTGGCTTGTGTGACCTGCCCGGAAACCGGCATATCCACGGCGGCCAGCGAATAACTCCCTGGCCCATATTCCGTGACGTTGTCACCAATCAACATCTTTTTGCGCCCTTGCAACACGATGCACATCGAGGGTTGCAACATGCCGCGATTAAGCACCGTCGGCTCGGGTATGCGCACAAAACTCAGCCATGGCAACGCCGTCACAAAATCACGATCCATTGTGCCTCTGCGCTGATAATGTGCCGCCACGCGCTGGCATAGTTCCGTTAAAATGTGGCCCTCAGGCCGCTGAATATTTGCTTCTTCTGGCATATCACTGCCCCATGATGGCTTTCGGTTCAAGATACCCTTCCAGCCCGTAAGTGCCAAACTCGCGCCCCAACCCTGATTGCTTAAAGCCGCCAAACGGCGCGTTCGGCTCGTCATAAACGCCATTTACGAAGACGCGTCCGGCAATCAATTGGTTCGCCACCGCCGCCGTTCGCGCCGCATCTTTCCCGCTAACGTAAGCCTGCAAACCGTAAATCGTATCGTTGGCGATAGCCACGGCGTCGGCATCATCTTTGTAAGTTATCACTGATAATACCGGGCCAAAAATCTCTTGTTGGGCGATAGTCATCTCGTTGCGAACATTAACAAAAACAGTCGGTTTCACATAGTAACCGCGATCGAAACCTTGCGGGCGACCCACTCCACCACACAGTAATTCAGCCCCTTCTTCGATGCCTTTGCGGATGTAATTCTGCACGCGTTGATACTGCTGGGCGGTGACGGATGTCCCGATGTTTTCGCCGGGTGTCAGGTGTGAAATGTGTTTGCGCAGTTGTTCCTTTACCGCTTCGAGTCGGCTTTCAGGCACCAGTAAACGGGTGCCTGCGATACAGGCCTGCCCGCTGTTCCACGACATCACCTGCAACGCGAGCGGAATCGCTTGCTCCAGATCGACATCATCGAGCAGCACATTGGCTGACTTCCCGCCCAGCTCCAGCGTGACGCGTTTTAAGGTATCCACAGCGCCGCGAGCAATGGTTTTGCCGACCTGAGTCGAACCGGTAAACGAAATTTTAGCGATGTCCGGGTGGCGGGTAATTTCTGCCCCAACGACGTCACCGCGCCCGGTCACAATGTTAATCACCCCATCCGGCAGACCCGCCGCGTGCAGGCATTCGGTGATAATTGCCGTTTGTTGAGCGCTCAGTTCGCTGGGCTTAATCACCGCTGTAGAACCGGAGGCGATGACCGTTGAGAGTTTGCCCGCAATAAAACCATAGTTAGCGTTCCATGGCGTGATAAGGCCGACAACACCAAGCGGTTCCATTACCACGTTTGCGCCGCCGACGCGGGTTTCAAAGGCGTAATCAGCAAGAATATCGCGCATCTGCAAAAAGCCGGTGTATGAGCGTTGAACGGTGCTTTCGGCAAAGAAACGCGGGCAACCATACTCTTCAACCATGGTGTCGATAAGTTCGGCTTCGCGGGATTTCACTGCGTCGTGTAACTGTTGCAGCCACGCCATACGCTGTTCACGTGTTGACAGGCGCATCGCCGGGAACGCTGCTTTTGCCGCCGCAATTGCCCGACGCGTATCGTCCACATCGGCCAGCTGAACCTGTGCGATTTTAGTTTCGTTAGCGGGATTGATAAGGTCGATGATCTCTTCCCCGTGAGGGGTAACAAACTGGCCGTTGATATAGATTTTATTGATAGTTTTCATGTTGCGCTCCAGGTGTGTTTGACCGACTTAGTGTCACCTGGAGCCGAATTTCTCTGTAGCGCAATGCTGTCGGATGATTGCACAATCCTGCAAATATCTAATCTACTTAAGCCGAAGCGGACACCCAACGCGCACGCAAGGTGTCGTACGCCCAGTTGTAAATCACGCTATACGGCAGGAAGAACAGGAAGAAGCCAATCTCGACCATAAACGCCTGTAGCAATGAAATGTTGAGCATCCAGGCGGCCAGCGGCAGGCCAATCAAAATAAAGCCCCCTTCAAAACCCAGCGAGTGCGCGATGCGCAGCGGCAGGCGACGCTTTTGGCCGACCGGGAAAAACTTATCAAACCCGGCGTTATAAATCATGTTCCATACCATGGCGACGGTAGACAGCATGATCGCCAGCGCGCCCATCTGGAATAAGGGTTTGTTCAGGATCCACGCCGCCAGCGGCGCACAAATCGCAATGGCGATAACTTCGAAACCCACTGCATGTACGATGCGTTCGGAAAAGGTTCTTTTTTGAGACTGCATAAAACTCACTCCAGATAAATCAAGCAATATGGCTATGCGGCGTATTATTATCGTAATTCCTGATAGAATTAAGTGATTAGCCATCTAAAAAACCGATACATCATGAATTACTCCCCCGAATCCCTCGAAGCCTTTGTGCAGGCGGTAGAAACCGGATCGTTTTCTGCGGCGGCGCGCAAACTGAAGAAAAGCCAGTCAACGATAAGCAGCGCCATTGCCAATCTGGAAGCCGATTTGGGAGTGACGCTGTTTGACCGCCAGAGTCGCCAGCCGGTTTTGACCGACCAGGGGAAACACATTTTGCCGTACATCCAGTCGATTATGGCGGCAAGCGAGAGGCTGAATGAAGTCTCAGTGCGCCTGGCGGGAAATGTCGAGCCGCGCCTGAGTTTTGTGCTGTCTGATGTGTGGCAAACTTCGCATCACGAGTCGATTCTCCAGCGTTTTTCGCAACGTTTTCCGGATATCGAATTTGAGTGTTTGATTGCAGAAGATGAAGACGTTATCGACCTGATTCAGATTGGTCGCGCCCATGTTGGCGTGTTGCGCGTGCAGCCTCGTTACCCGGTAGATGTGACGGTGGCACGTTTGCAGGTCGGGGCGGAAATGGCGATTTATATTCACCGCCAGCATGAGTTAGCCCGCTTGCCTGCCGTCGAGATGGACACCTTGCAAACCGTGCGTCAACTCAGTTTGAGCACCTTTACCGATCCGACGCGCAATAAAAGCGGCGGCCCGACGTGGTCGTCACCGTCATTGCTGATGCTGCTGGAGATGGCGGAGCAAGGTTTTGGCTGGGGAATTTTGCCACGTTGGTTGGTGGAGCAATTTGGTCACGATGTTTTGCAGGAGTTGCCCGTTGCGGGCTGGCCGCAGCGTATTGACGTGGATGTGTTGTGGTCGAACAAAACGCCGCCTGGCCCCGCCGGGCGCTGGATGATTGACCAGTTACGGGCGCAGAATCCTTGAACAGGTGTCGGATGACGCTGCGCCATCCGACAATCAAAAATTACTTGCGCTTCGGCATCGTCTTCAATAATTCGTCGGGGCTAATGGACGCAACAATATCGCTGCCCGGCAACGGCATTTTCAGGATGTGATTCTTCATCTTGCCAATCACGTGCATTTCACACGGACGGCAGTCGAATTTCAGCGTTAACACTTCATCCTGATGCACCAGTTGCATCGGCGTCGCTTTCCAGCTTTTCACCGAACCTTTTGCCTGTTTCGGGCACAAGTTAAACGCAAAACGCAGGCAGTGTTTGGTGATCATCACCGGCACTTCGCCCTTCTCTTCATGCGCTTCATAAGCGGCATCAATCAGTTTCACGCCATAACGCTGATAAAATTCACGCGCTTTGTGGTTGTAGACGTTTGCCAGGAACGTGAGGTGTTCTTCCGGATAAACCGGTGCCGGCACGCTCACTGGTTTGCGGCTACCACGCTGATATTGCTCAAGTCGCGCATCCGTCAGCGCATCAATCACTTCACGGCGCAGTTGGTTGAGTTGGCTGTTCGGCACGAACAATGGCGCAGGCAAATTCAGGTCAACTTTACGGGCCTGATACATCGTCTGCCCTAGTTTCGCCAGGCTATCGCGCAGGCTCGAGTAGGCTTTTTCCGGGTTGTTTGCCACTTCAAACTGCCCTTCCAGCGTTTTCGTCACGCTAACGCCGTCTTCGCACGTGGCGGTCAACACCAGTTGCTCTTCCCAGCCACCGAGTTCCAGATCGACGCGAATCCGGCGCTCACTGGAGGTTTTGGTTAACGCTTGTTGCCAGTTGTGGTCGAGGTTACGGTTCAGCGGATGGTTTGGACGCACATTTTTCAGCGTGTCCGGCATTTCATTAGGCCAGACGCGATACTGATTTTTACCGGTTTTTTCTACGGTATTGGCGCGAAAACCGACGATATCACGCTTGATAAGGACATTCAGCCCATCGCCATTGGTCAGCGTATCGGTGACATTCACATCCAGAAAGTCTTTGCCCACTTTGAGCACTTCGCCCACCGGCAGGCCGATAAATTTCGGGGAATCAAACGCGCCGATATCAATTTTGCGCTCGTTAACGAAGTAGTCGGTGCTGCCACGGTGGAAGGTTTTATCCGGCGATGGAATAAAGAAATGCGAGGTCACGCCGGAAGAAGCACGAACCAGATCGGTGCGCTGCTCCATTAACTCATCCAGTAGCTGGCGATAATAAGAGGTGATGTTTTTCACATAGCTCATATCTTTGTAGCGCCCTTCAATCTTGAAGGAGCGCACGCCCGCATCGACCAGTGCCGCCAGGTTGGCACTCTGATCGTTATCTTTCATCGACAGCAGGTGTTTTTCATAAGCCACGACGCGGCCTTGATCGTCTTTAAGCGTGTACGGCAAGCGGCAAGCCTGGGAGCAATCACCCCGGTTTGCGCTACGTCCGGTCTGGGCGTGAGAAATATTACATTGCCCGGAATACGCCACGCAGAGCGCACCATGAATGAAGAACTCAATCGTCGCATCAATATTTTCATGGATTGCGCGGATTTGGTTGAGGTTCAACTCGCGTGCCAAAACGATTTGCGAGAAACCCGCATCGGACAGGAATTTTGCTTTTTCTGCACTGCGAATGTCGCACTGGGTGCTGGCGTGCAGCTCAATCGGCGGCAGATCCATTTCCAGCACGCCCATATCCTGCACAATCAGCGCATCGACGCCAATCTGATACAGGTCGTGAATCATACGGCGCGCGGGTTCGAGTTCGTTGTCATGCAAAATGGTGTTAAGCGTAACGAAAATCTTCGCCCCATAACGGTGAGCAAACGGCACCAGTTCTGCCAGATCCTGTAGACTGTTACCGGCATTATGGCGAGCGCCAAAACCAGGGCCACCAATGTAGACCGCATCCGCACCATGCAAAATGGCTTCGCGGGCGATGGCGGTATCACGGGCGGGGCTGAGTAATTCAAGATGATTGGCGTGCAGGCGCATAGTCGGTCTGTTTTCTGTGTTATGGGTGAAAGGCGGCTATTGTAGTCAGATTGGACGCGTAAGCATATACCCAAACGTCGCCAAAACAGCCCTGCCGCTGCGCTTGCGCGGAGTTCGCTGATAATCCATCTTCTCTGTAGCGCAGTTTTTAATTATAATTACAGCAAAAATAATTACATGATGTAATCACATTAGCGTTCTTGATGTTGAGCACCTGTTGAATGACTCAGTTAAGATGATCGGAAATGAAAAAAAACCTCGAACACTCAAAGCTTTACCAATCCGAAGGCGTAAGACTGCTCTACAACAACTCATTACCGGGCATTCTGATTACCTTTGTTGCTTCCAGTGCTCTCGCCTTTACCTTTATTGATGAGAAGAATTTCAACTGCAAATTAGCCTGGTGGGCGGTGATGACTTTAATCCTCGTCAGCCGGGTTTTTGATACGCGTATGTGGTTAAAAAGCAGTGCAGAAAATAAAACCAGCAAGAGCTGGTTAATGCGTTTTTCCTGCGGCTGTTTATTGAGTGCGGCAATGTGGAGTTTGTATGCCGTTATCTTTTACCCGCATTTTTCTATTGAAGAATTAAGCACCACTAATGTGATTCTTGCCGCCATGGCTGGCGGAGCAACCAGTATACTTTCCGGGAATCTGCTGCTCGCCTCGTTCTACAACATTATTATCCTGATGCCGATGTCGATATTGCTGCTGATGCAACCGGAGCAATATAAAATTAATCTCGGCGGCCTCGGCGTGTGTTTCACTCTCATCATGATTGTCTCTTCCGCCCGCTCGTCTAAATATATTAAAGAAGCCATTTTATTGCGCTACCGAAACAAAAACCTGGTGTCACGCATGGAAGAAACCATTCGGGTCCGAACGCGGGAAGTCTACGAAATATCCAATAAAGACTCACTCACCGGGTTGTACAACCGCAGCGCATTTTTATTAGCCGCACAGGTAGTTGAACAAGAGTTTAAAAACCAGAAAAACGCCGGCTTCGCCATTTTCTTTATCGACCTTGATGGTTTTAAAAATATTAACGATACGCTGGGCCACAATGTGGGCGACCGGGTATTAGTCGCCTTAAGCGACAGGTTGAAAACATTTATTGATAGCGAAAATTTAATCTGTCGCTGGGGCGGCGATGAATTTATCCTGCTGGTTAAAGATAAATCCTCGGATGCCATCAGCGATCTGGCCGATAAAATCGTCACCAGCCTTTCACGCCCTATCCGCGTCGATGAACAAAACGTCACGCTGAATGCCACTATCGGTATTTCAGTGTGCCCGGAACATGAAAGCTCCATCACGCGGCTTATTCAGCTGGCAGATATCGCCATGTATTCGCAAAAAGGCAAATATCCGGAACGCGTGGCTTTCTATAATCTCGGCCTCGAGCGCGATTTACACCGTAAAATTATGCTGAGTGAAGCGCTAAAAAGCGCCCTCGACCGCCATGAATTTCGCCTGGTGTATCAGCCGATAGTCGATACCAGAGGCCAGGTGGTCAGTTTTGAAGCCCTGATGCGCTGGCGTTATCAGGAGCAGGAAATCTCTCCCGTCGAGTTCATTCCTTTAATGGAGCAAAGCGGGCGCATTGTTCAGACCGGGCACTGGGTATTAGAAGAAGCCTGTAAAACGCTGGCACAAATGAATAAACGCAATGCAGGAATTTGCATGTGCGTGAATATTTCGCTGATTCAATTCTACGACAAAGGATTTGTGAATAACGTCAACCGACTGATTGAACGCTACGCGATACCCGGCCATTTACTGCATCTGGAAGTGACGGAATCTATATTTCAGTCCGATCAAATGATGATCAACCAGAAAGTAAACCAGTTACAGCAACGCGGCGTGAAATTCTCGGTGGATGATTTCGGCACCGGTTATTCCAGCCTGTCGGTTATCCAGAATATGAATATTGATTACATCAAAATCGACCGTTCATTTATTCAGAATATCGAGCTGAAAGGTCTTTCCATTGTCCAGGCCATGATGAATATTTCCCGCAGCCTCAACTTTAGCGTGATCGCTGAAGGTGTTGAAACAGATAAACAACGGCAGTTGCTCGAAGAGTGCGGTATTCCCTTTTTGCAGGGCTATTATTTTTCACGACCGCTCGAACGCCAGAATGCGCTGGTTTATCTCGAGAATGCTCTACATCCTGTTGTTAACGGTTTGTAAATCTATAGCCGGGTAATGCTATAGTTTCGCCGTCAACAATAAGGAAAACATGATGCGCTTAATTTCGATTCCGTTACCGACGGTATTGGCAGGGTTTGTCGCGGTATTAGTGGGTTACGCCAGTTCAGCGGCGATTATCTGGCAGGCAGCCGAAGCGGCAGGCGCCAACACTATCCAGATCGCAGGCTGGCTGACGATGCTGGGTATCGCGATGGGAATCAGCACCTTAGCGCTCACACTCTGGTATCGCACCCCCATTCTTACCGCCTGGTCAACGCCCGGTGCGGCGCTGCTTGCCACCAGCCTGCCGGGGCATTCGCTGAATGAAGCCGTCGGCGTGTTTATTTTCGCCTCATTTCTGATTCTGATTTGTGGCGCAACGGGTTTGTTCGCCCGCCTGATGCGCCTGATCCCCGCCACGCTTTCTGCTGCCATGCTGGCCGGTATTTTACTGCGCTTCGGCCTGGACGCTTTTACTTCGTTACAGGGGGATTTTTTGTTGTGCGCCAGCATGTTAGTAGGCTGGCTGCTGGCGAAAACCTGGGCGCCACGATATGCGGTGGTAGTGGCGATGGTCGTAGGCCTGGCGGTTTGCCTGCTGAGTGGCAATCTGCAAAGCACCAATATGCCTGTTGCTATTGTGATGCCTGAATTTACTGCTCCGCACTTCTCGCTTTCCAGCCTGCTGGGTATTGGCATCCCCTTTTTCCTGGTAACGATGGCCTCACAAAATGCGCCCGGTGTCGCCACGTTAAAAGCGTCGGGTTATCACGTTCCGGTTTCGCCCTTAATGGTTGTCACTGCCGCGATTGCCTTGCTGCTGGCGCCGTTTGGGGTATTTTCAATTTGTATCGCTGCGATCACCGCCGCAATTTGCCAGGGTTCGGAAGCCCATCCTGATCCCTCAAAGCGCTGGCTTGCCGCCGCTGCTGCCGGCGTGTTTTATTTGCTGGCGGGGGTTTTTGGCGGCTCTATCACCACTCTTCTGACGGCATTGCCGGTCGCCTATATTCATACGCTGGCAGGCCTGGCATTACTGAGCACTATCGCCGGGAGTTTGTATCAGGCGCTTAATCATGAGCGAGAGCGTGACGCGGCAATAGTGACGTTTCTGGTCACCGCTTCGGGTGTGAGTTTGCTGGGGATTGGCTCTGCATTTTGGGGACTGGTCGCGGGTGGAGTTTGCTACGCGTTATTCTCATTTATTCGTCGACCGTAACTGCGAGGGCGTAACGCCGATCGTGGTTTTAAATCGGTTACTAAAATGGCTTGCGGAGCTAAACCCGCAGGCCATCGCGATATCCGTCAGTGACAGCGAACTGTTCTTCACCAGCGTTTGTGCCCGTGACATGCGGCGATGCATCACATATTGATGGGGCGCGAGTTGGGTAGATTGTTTAAACATGCGCGCAAAATGAAACTCACTTAACCCCGCCTCCTTCGCCAGTTCGCTCAACGTTAATGGCTCGCTAAGATGCTGCTCGATATACGCCTGAATATTACGCAACACCGCAGGCGCAAGCCCGCCGCGCACATCCGGCAAACGCCACTGCACATTGCTGTAATTCTGCACCATATGAGTCAGCAATAAGGTTGATGCGGTGCTTAACATCAAGTGATTCGCCTGCTGTTGCCAGTCACTGCTTAACAGAAAATGGCGATAAAGCTGGGTAATACGCGGATCTTCGCTGAAGATTTTCTCATCAAGAGATATCGCGGCCGGGCTGCGATCCCAAATCTGCTCGGCAATATTGCGCAAGTGTTCATCCGTGCAATACAGGTGCACAAACGAAAAATGGTTGCGAATATCCCAGGTGGTTTCGCTGTCTTCAGGCATCAGGCAAAAACGGTCTGGGCCGCCGCCATTCTTCCAGCCCGAAGAGGTTTTCTGATAGGTTTCATAGCCTTCATTCACATACATACTTAATGTGTGATGGTTGCTGCATTGCGTTACGCGATCGAGGCTATTTGACCAGGACGACAGTTGAATGCCAGAACCTAGCTGCACGTTATCTTCCAGCACGGCGTTGTGCTGGCGAAGATTTTCAAATGCGTGATACGGCTGGGTCATGGTTGGCTACCGTCAGAATTCAGGAATAATAGTTTAAGTAGTGTGAGTGCCTGTTACCAGCCTTTAACAAACTAGCGGGTAAATAAAACCGCAAGAATATGCAAGTCCCGCAACTACGTGAAATCATCCTCGCTCCTATTCGCGGATACTCCCGCTATCCGTTCTGGGAGACAACAAGATGAATGCTTTACTTTATATTTCGGTGGTGGTGATTTGGGGCACGACCTGGCTGGCGATTTACATGCAGCAAGGTGTGGTGTCGGTGCCGGTTTCAATTTTCTGGCGTTTTGCGGTAGCCGCTATCGTCATGCTGGTGGTGCTTTTGGCGTTAGGGCGTTTGCGCCGTATCAGCCTGCGTGACCATCTGTTTTGTATGCTGCAAGGCGGCTGCGTTTTCGGCTTTAACTTCTTCTGTTTTTATCACGCGGCGGCGTACATCAGCTCAGGCCTTGAGTCGGTGATCTTTTCTATGTCCGTATTATTTAACGCTATCAATAGCATGATTTTCTTCCGCCAGCGCCCGAGCAAAAATTTGCTGCCCGCAGCGGTACTCGGTATTGCGGGTGTGATCGCGCTCTTCTGGCACGATTTGGTCGCCACTCAGATGGCACCGACTTTATTAATGGGCATTGGCTTAAGCGCGCTTGGCACCTTTGGCTTTTCCATCGGGAATATGATCAGCACACGTCACCAACGACGCGGGCTTGAAACGCTTTCGACCAATACCTACGCCATGTTTTACGGCACCATTATTATGGGCGTGCTGGCTTTGGTTCGTGGGGATTCGTTTATGCCGGAGTTCACGCTGCGTTATCTCGGCTCGCTGTTCTACCTGGCTATTTTCGGCTCGGTCATTGCCTTTGGGGCGTACTTCACGCTGGTCGGGCGCATCGGGGCAAGTCAGGCCGCTTACAGCACATTGCTGTTCCCGCTAGTGGCACTGAGTCTGTCGACGATTTATGAAGGTTATGTCTGGCACAGCAATGCGGTTATTGGTCTGTGTATGATTTTGCTCGGTAATCTGGTGATGTTCTCAAAACCGGGGATGTTGACCACTCTGCCGTGGCGTAAACGCGCCGCATAAATTGACAAAAAAGGGAGCCAGGCTCCCTTTGTGATTTCACGATATCTTCACTATTTCTGTTCGGTATCGAACACCGTCGCGTCGGTTGCGAGATCATCAACCACTTGCTTGAGCGTATCAATCGTCATTGGCGTGTTTTCATTGCTCAGGTCTTTACCCTCGCCTTTACGCACAACGCGCATCACCGTTTTATTGGTCGCCGCATCAATCAACTCCGCCTCAAAATAGAGGTTGGTATCCATGGTACGGTGCCCGGTGGCGACTTGCGTTCCCGCTACGACCAGTGCGATAGGCACCACTTCGTAGAATTGCAGACCTTCTTTAGTACAATCTACTGCGGTAATTGCGCCACGGAAAATCAGGCTATGTGGGCCTGCTTTTGTCACCAGTGGCTTGCGTGCTGCTGCTGCGGTTTTAAGCTGGGTGTTGGTGTAGTTTAATAATCCATCCAGAACTTTTTGCCCCACCTGAGTATTTGGTTTTGGCTCTGGATAATAAGTCACTGGATTAAAAACAAGGCTGTCATAATTACTGCCTTTGAAAGCAGGATCAATCCAACGCAAGATATCTTTACCCGAGTTAGATTTAGTTTCCTGCAAGCCGGAATAATCCTTTAAAAAGCCCGAATATTTTTCAGGCGCCGGTAAAGAAGAAGCACAACCTGCTAGCGCTAAAACTCCCGCCAGACAAGCCGCTTTTAAACAAAATGAAGTGCGCATTATTACTATGACTCCCTGTAGATTGCATGTAAGCGTGCGCGTTATAACAATAAACCCTGTGGAAAAATGAGGTTAAAATGCTACTTATCCAAAATTCGGATATTAGATGTGTATTTTGTTTCGATGAATAATCAACAAGTCATTAACTATTTATTGATAGATGAATTAATATTAAGCACTGCTACACATCGGAGACAGACATGACACCTCATCTGCGGATTGCACGACCCGTAACGAATCTTGCTCAAAGCAAAGAGATGTACTGCCTGGGTTTGGGCTTAAAAGAACTCGGGGAATTTAGTGAACATGACGGCTTTAGCGGCGTGATGCTTGGCCTGGAGGATGCAAGCTGGCACCTGGAGTTCACGGTTTGCCATCGCCACCCGGTAGAACCAACCGCCACGGCGGACGACTTGTTAGTGCTTTATTACCCAGAGAAAGATGCATGGCAAAAGACCTGCCAGCAAATGCTTGACGCAGGTTTTTTGACCATAAATAGTTTTAATCCGTACTGGGATGTCGCCGGATGCACATTTATAGATAACGACGGTTATCGCATTGTGTTACAAAATCGCGCCTGGCCACCCGCTTAAATTTTACGCGCCAGCATTGTGGCGAAGCGTAATTTAATCCGGTTCCCTTGCTCATCGGTTTTATGCAATTGGCCGATATCTTCGTTGTATTTAATTAACTCCCAGCCCGCATAATAATTGCGTAATTCACCTTCAGTAAAAGCAAATGGGAACCCGACATTACAAGGGAAATCTTCGGTATCCATGGCGGCGACAATCAGATTGTATCCGCCCAACTTGGTGCAACGCTGCATATTTTCAATCAGCCCTGGAATGGTTTTACGCTCCAGAAACATCATCACAACTGTTGAAAGAATAAAATCATATTCACCATCTAAATGTATTGAATTCAGATCGACAATATCAGTGACGATATTTTTCAGCCCTTCAGCTGCGATTATTTTATTCAGATTGCTGATGCTCATCGGGTTTTTATCCCACGCCGTCACATCAAACCCTTTCTGATTCAAGTACAGGCTGTTGCGCCCACTCCCGCAGCCAAGATCTAACGTTTTACCCGGCGGGACAATCGTTGCGGCATTGACCACATCAGAATGGGTCGCCGTTAAGCCATATTTCTCGGTGTAATAATTTTCAGAAAGCATCTTAATTTGTCCTTTTTGCAGGCCGTTCGACGCGCAACAGTAACTTCCCCTGATAAAGCAGGATCACCGTGCGCGCAAGCAGCAGGCCAATAATGAAATTAGTGAAGATAAACAGCGGCACCGCGAGTGCGGTAAAAAGCCCGTCATTGCTGGCATGGCTGAGATGCAGCGCAGTGCCAGCAAGGGCTGAAATACCAAATGAGAAGCTCCAGAACGACGCATTAAACGGCTGCTTCAAATACCAGGGCATCAGGCGAAACATAAACAACAGCTGCAACAAGCCATAGCCAAACAGCATTTTGGCAAAGAAATCAGGCTGCCCGCCGTTGACACTAAGATACGCATTACACGCGACCAGTGCGGGCGCAAGCTGAATACCCAGCGCGGTACGCGCGGGCGGCGGTAATTCTCCGGCGCTGCGCAAACGATGCAAAATTGCCGGTTCGAGACTTAACCACGAGAACACGCCCGCGCCGAAAAACAGAATCCCGAGGTCGTTATATCCCAACGCCCCGCAGGCCATCGCACTGATAAAGTTATTGGCCACCGTCGGCAAATATAAACCGGGAGTAGTGTCGGCGTGCGGATGGTTGCCGCGCCATAAACCGGCACTCTGCCAGGCGGCGTAAATCAATTGAACCACCGCGCCAAAGGCAAACATCCCCACGGCTAACGGGCGAAAATAAGGTGCAATGGCAATCGAAACCAGCAGGGTCGTGGCCGGAAACAGGCTGATAAAACTGCCCTTTTGCGGATGGCGAATTTCATCAATAACCGTTTGCGGGTATTTCAGCGCACGCACAACAAAAGCCAGCGCCAGAGCAACCCAGATGGTAATCGCCAGGCTCTCAAATGCCTCACCGATGCGCGGAGATACCGACCAAATCGTTGCCGCATAACGCCACGCAAAACCCATCCCTATGGTTCCAAGCACCATCCCAAAATACCCTGCGGGGAGATTGAGCATGGTGCGCGTTACTGATTTATTCATTTCGTTTAAATTATAAAATGTATTTTAGATGCATTTTATTCGAATGCGCCGCAGAACGCTACCAGGGGATTAATCTGCTACGTTTTAAGAGGGAAAACTCTGGGAAACAGCGATGAAAAAGTATCAATTAACGGGCGATTCGCGACTGCACGACTACCTGGTCGATGGCAAAAAACAGCAGGTCAAACTCTGGCAAGTGGTGGCGCTTTGCGATTTCAGCGACGTTAAAGCCGGGCAATCTGGCGGCTGGATTGAATGCGAAGACAATCTCAGCCAGCTTGGAAACTGTTGGATTTATGGCAGCGACAGCGTGGTGTATGGCGGCTCCAGCGTGAGTGATGATGCGCAAATTCACGGGGAATCGACGCTTTGCCACCAGGCACATATCAGCGGGAAAAGCGTGGTGAAAGAATCGCTGGTTAGCGGTGAATGCCGTATTTTTGATGCCGCCCGTATTCTGAATGGCAGCCAGATCATTGCCGTGCGTGGCCTTACTGCCGACAACGACCAGGTGCTGCAAATTTATGGCAACGCCACGGTAAATGCATCCCGCGTCGTTCACCAGGCCCAGATATTTGGCAACGCCAGGGTGAATAATGCTTTTATTGAGCACCGCGCCGAAGTTTTCGGACAGGCCATTCTTGAAGGCAACGACGAAAACAATATTTGGGTTTGCGACTGCGCTCGCGTTTTTGATAACGCACGGATTATTGCCGGACGCGGTGACGATCAAATTCCTACCATTCGCTACTCTTCCCAGGTGTACGGCAACGCACTCATCGAAGGCGACTGCGTGCTTAAACACCAGGTGCATATTTTCGATGACGCCACGCTTATCGGTGGCCCTATTCAGCTCGATAACCAGGTGCAAATTTACGGCCAGGCACGGATCACCGGCAACGTGCTGATAGAGAATAATGTGCAGATCTACGATAAGGCGGCAGTTGATGGGCTCGATGGCGAGCTGATTCACATTCGCGGTATTAAGGATATTAGTGGCGAACAACGGGTAACGCGCTCGCCGTTTTACGGGGTGTTTTGATGGCGGCTACTCGATTATCCGCCCATATATATTTTGATCGTGAAATTCGCCATTAAGAAACTCGGCTTGCTTCAGTCGCCCCTCAAGCGTAAAGCCATTACGGCGCGCGACCCGATTGCTGGCGGTGTTGCTCACAATGCATTTGATAACAAAACGGCGCACCAGACCTTCACGCGCATATTTCTGCATCACCGCTTCTAACGCACGGGATACTATTCCCTGCCCAAGAACATTCTCATCCAACCAGTAACCGATATACGCCGTCTTATTGGTTGGCTCAATCTGGTTAAATGAAATCACTCCCATGATTTTCTTATCGCGCATTATCAGAAACATTTTTGCGTAACCACGATGATGCAGAATGTAATTGCCCTGCGCGTTCTTACGTGAATCCTCAACGGATACGACAAACTGCGGCCAGTCCATCGCCGTCTGTAACCAGGCTTTATTCTTTTGCACCACGGCAAAAAGTTCATCCGCATAACGTTCGTGGATGGAATGCAGCGCCAGGCTGTCATCCACTTCAATCACTTCATCCTGCCAGTTATCTGAATCCCGCACCCATTTGCTCCTCTGTTCTTCCGCCTGACAACATTATCATCATGGAAAATAATGGTGCAGAAAATCACATTGCACCACTGATGCCCCCCACCATTGCGCAAATCGATTCTACCGTTGCCACGCCCGTTCAGCCATGCGGCTTCGCGGTCTGGTACGGATATTGCTTAACATCTTTGTAACCCAAAGGAGACTCAGATGAAAGCGATCATAATTGGCGGCGGCATTGGTGGACTCTCGGCGGCAATTGCCCTGAAAAGATGTGGCATTGAGACCGAAGTCTATGAGGCGGTAAAAGAAATTAAGCCTGTTGGTGCGGCGATTTCAATTTGGCCCAATGGCGTAAAATGCCTGAACTGGCTTGGCATGAAAGAACCACTCCAGCAATTGGGCGGGCCTATGGAATATATGGCCTACAAAGAATTTGTTCACGGCCAAACGTTGACGCGTTTCAGTCTCGATCCGTTAATCAAAAGTGTGGGCGAACGCCCTTATCCGGTGGCCCGCGCGGAATTGCAGGACATGCTGATTGATACTTACGGGCGTGCCGATATCCGCTTTGGTCAGCGTGTGGCGCGTATTGAAGAGTTCGACGGCGGCGTGCGAGCCTGGTTTGAAAGTGGGCACGTGGCCGAGGGCGACGTGTTGATTGCCGCCGATGGCACTCATTCGGTGATTCGCCCCTACGTCCTCGGCCATCAAACCGAACGCCGTTATGCCGGATATGTTAACTGGAATGGTCTGGTCGAAATCGACGAATCTATCGCTCCGGCGAATCAGTGGACAACGTTTGTCGGTGAAGGAAAACGCGTTTCGCTCATGCCGGTAGCAGGGAATCGCTTTTACTTCTTCTTTGACGTGCCGTTAGACAAAGGGCTGGCAGAAGACCGCACCACGGTGAAGGCCGATTTGACGCGCTATTTTGCTGGCTGGGCGCAACCGGTTCAAAAACTCATTTCTGCTATTAACCCCGACACTACAAATCGCATAGAAATTCATGATATTGAACCCTTTATGCAACTGGTGCGCGGGCGTGTTGCACTACTTGGTGACTCAGGCCACAGTACCACGCCGGATATCGGCCAGGGCGGATGCGCTGCCATGGAAGATGCCGTGGTGCTGGCGATGGCGCTGCAAACCAACTCACTAGGCGTGGAAGATGCCCTGCTGCGTTACCAGGAAAAGCGGGCGTATCGCGTGAAAGATCTGGTGCTTAAAGCCCGTAAACGCTGCGATGTGACTCACGGCAAAGATATGAACGTCACCCACAGTTGGTATGAAGAGCTGAAAAGCGAAACCGGTGAGCGTGTGCTTTCCGGCATGCGGGAAACCATTCTCGGCGGGCCGCTGGAGTAGGTTTTGAGGTTGGAGATGTTAGTTGTCGGATGACGCTGCGCTTATCCGACCTACGAATCACGAACGGCAGTTGTAGGGGGGATAAGCGTTAGCGTCATCCACCACGTGACAAGCCCCGCGAATGCGGGGCTTCAGCTTTTACTTCATAATACGATCGTCAACGTACTTACGTTTATCCGGCGCTGGCGGGAAGTAGTGATACAACCAGGTTTCACTGATGGCATCACCCTGGCAGCGCAGGAACATGCGCATATCTACCGGGTCGGTGGAGTCGTCCGTTGGATACCAGTCGAACAAAATGCGATACCCGTCGAATGGCTCGACATACAGAATTTCAATTTGACGCGCTTCGCCGTTAGACAGGGTAATCACCGGCTCAATACCTTTCGGTGCCGCAGCTTTCAAATCCCCGCCAATGAAATCAATCGCAAAACGGCGCGACCATTTATCCGGGAAATGCTCGCCTGGCGCCCAACCTTCCGGGAAGCTGCCCATGCCGGTACGCGTTGCGTAAACACGCGCCAGCGGCGACTGGATTGGCGGTAAACCGCTCCAGTACAAACGGTATTTAAATTCCAGTTCGTCACCGGCTTTAACTGATTTTTCCGGTTGCCAGAAGCAGACGATATTATCGAGCGTTTCGCCGGTAGTCGGGATTTCCATCAGGCCGACGGTGCCCTTGCCCCACTTGTTCAGCGGCTCCACCCACAGGCTTGGACGCTTGTTATACCAGCCCATAATGTCCTGATAATTAGCAAACTCGTGGTCGAGTTGCAGCAGACCAAAACCTTTCGGGTTATTGTCGGTATAGGCGTTGTACTGCAATTTCTGCGGGTTATTGAGCGGCCGCGTCACCCACTCGCCGTTACCACGCCACATCGCCAGGCGATCGGAGTCATGAATTTGCGGGTGAATGGTGTCACACATGCGGCGTTCATTGGTGCCGCAAGCGAACATACTGGTCATCGGGGCGATACCCAATTGCTTAATATCTTCACGCGCATACAGGTGATTATCGACATCCATCACCACGCGCTGCGCCTCACAATTGATAGTAAATTTGTATGCCCCGGTGACACTGGCGCTGTCGAGCAGCGCGTAGACCACAAATTTGGTGTCGCCTGCTTTCGCCGTTTCAAACCAGAACGAAGTAAAGTCCGGGAACTCTTCGAGCTGATCGGTATAAGTGTTTACCGCAAGGCCACGTGCGGACAGACCATATTGGTATGTGTTATCAACCGCACGGAAGTAGCTCGCGCCGAGGAATGAAACCACGTCACGGCGCGCCAGTTCCGGTGCTTTAAACGCTTTAAAACCCGCAAAGCCAAGATCAATCTGACCTTCGAGTTGTTTGGTATCAACACCTGCGTCGTTGTAGTTAAACAGCTCAGGGCGGAAGTGAATTTCACGCGCCTGATGGCTTGCTGCATCTACGGAGAACATGCGTACACGGCGGCGGAACCCCATGCCAACATGGAAGAACTGCACGTCAAGTTGGCGGTTTTCGATGTTGTTCCACAGCGAGTGTTCAGCATCATACTGAATCGCGTTGTAAGCCTGTGGAGTCAAGTTTGCCAGCGTATCCGGCAGCGGACGCGGTTTGCCAACCCACGGTTGCTTCGACAGGTCATGAGCCATGGACTGAAGCACAGAGAAATCGAATTCAGTGGTGCGACCATCGGCAATTTCAGACTCGCTCGCATAGGCTGCGCGCGAGAAGAGCGTGGCAATTGAAGTAGTGCCGCTGACTGCGGCGAGAGCCATTGAGGCTTTGATAAAACGTCTGCGGTTCATGCCTGAAAAATTGTCCTTCATTGTCGATGTGTTTCACCCCACGAGAGGCAGAACAGCGGCAAAATCTAGACCGCACACTCTAGACAAAAATCACTGAAAAACCAATCAGAGACACAGACCTTTACGCAATATTTGTAGGGGGGAGTTTGTAGGGTGGATAAGCGTATGCATCATCCACCCCATTGTCGGGTGGCGCTACGCTTATCCGACCTAATAACGGCTTGGTGTCTGCCTATTTGACGGCGACATCAATACCCGGGAAATATTTCTTCGCAAGCGCAGTAATCGTGCCGTCAGCACGCACTTTGTCGATAGCCGCATCAAGCTGTTTCTTGGTGGCTTCATCGCCTTTACGCAGACCGTAGCCGATACCGCTTCCCAGAATTGTATCGTCGCTCACCGGCTTGCCGATAAAACCAAAACCTTTGCCCTGTGGCTTGCTCAGGAAGCCCGCCTGACCTGCGGCCGACATCACCAGCGAGGCATCAATACGGCCATTGAGCAAATCACCCCACGCCATATTTTGGTCTTTGTAAGAAACCACCGTCACACCGTGTTTTTCCCAATGCTCTTTCGCATAAGTTTCCTGAATGGAACCTTGCAGAACGCCGATGGTTTTGCCTTTCAGCCCTGTGGGAGTGGCTTCCATACCGCTGTCCGCTTTCCCGACCAGTTGTGACGGAATACGGTAAATTGGCTGGGTAAAATCAATGCTCTTACGGCGCTGCTCGGTGATGTTCATGGCGGAGTTAATCGCATCGAATTTCTTCGCCATCAGCCCTGGGATCAGCGCATCAAAAGATGTCTCGACCCATGAGCATTTCAGGCTCGCCGCTTTACAAATCGCGTTGCCTAAATCGATATCAAACCCTTCAAGTTCGCCCGCCGAATTACGGCTTTCAAATGGCGGATACTCGGCTTCCACGCCGTAGCGCAACTCGCTTGCCGCAGATACCGCGAAAGAAGCGCACATCCCAACCAACAAACTTAACGCATAAACTTTTTTCATTATGACCTCGTATCAGCGTGGCTTAACCTGGCAAAGTGCCTGAGCACCCGCACGTAACGTAGCTTCATCTTTCGCAAATGACAAACGAATCAATTTGTTGTCTGTCCCATCGGTATAAAACGCGGAGAGCGGAATCGTCGCCACGCCGTATTGGGTGATTAAACGCTTCACCATTTCACTGTCAGATTCATCACTGAAATGATCGAACTTCGCCAGCAGGAAGAATGAGCCAGCACTTGGCAACAGTTTAAACGGTGAGTCCACCAGCAATGATTGCATTAAATCGCGTTTGCGCTGGTAAAACGCCGCCAGCGATAAATAGGTTTCCGGGTTCGCCATATATTCAGCAAACGCATACTGCATCGGTGTATCCGCTGAGAACATCAGGAACTGATGCACTTTGCAGATTTCATTCATCAGTTCAGCCGGAGCCAGGCAGTAACCTACGCGCCAGCCGGTCACGTGGAACGTTTTGCCGAATGACGAAACAATCACGCTGCGCTCGGCCAGCGCCGGATGCGTCGCCATGCCGTGATGGTGCTCGCCATCAAACACGATGTGTTCGTACACTTCATCGGAAAGAATAATGATGTCAGTGTTGCGCGTCAGTTCCGCCAGCATATCCAGATCGTGGGCGCTGAACACCTGCCCGCTTGGGTTGTGTGGCGTGTTGATGATAATCATGCGGGTGCGCGGAGTAATGGCAGCACGCACTTCATCCCAGTCGACGGTGAAATCTGGCAGCGCCAGTTTCAACGCCACGGGTGTCGCGCCTTGCAGGCGAACAATTGGCGCGTAGCTATCAAACGATGGCTCGAAATAAATCACTTCATCGCCCGGATGCACTAACCCGCTGATCGCCGAATAAAGCCCTTCGCTGGCGCTGGCGGTAATTAAGATTTCATCGTCAACGTCATAATGAGAGCCGTAAAGCGTGGCGACCTTTTCTGCGATCAGCGTTTTTAACGGCCTGAAACCGGTCATTGATGCGTACTGGTTATGATTATCCTGCATCGCTTTGGTCACACCGGCGATAAGTTTGGGGTCCGGTGCAAAATTTGGTGCGCCCTGAGAAAGGTTGATGGCGTTATGTTGCGCCGAGAGTTGGCCGATAACGGTAAAAATGGTGGTTCCAACATCCGGTAATTTTGAACGAAATTGCACCGGGGTTTGCATAGTCATGGCCGCTCCTGTGAATGCGCGATTTGCATAACTATTCAAACTGTAACAGGTTGCGACCACAACCGAATTGTTGTCATAATAGCCATGCAAAAAATTCATGGCTCAGCGGAGAGTAACCAGACATGCGGCGCAATTTTCCCCTTAATACGGTTGATGCTTTTCTGGTGACGGCCAAGCATCTCAATCTCACTCGCGCGGCGAAAGAACTCTGCCTGACGCAAGGTGCCGTGAGTCGTAAAATTTCCACCCTTGAAGAGTGGTTGGGTTTTTCCCTGTTTGACCGCCATGCCAGGGGGTTGCATCTTACGCCGCAAGGCAGCGCCCTGCTCCCTGAGTTACAGCAAGCGTTCGAGCATCTGCTGAATGTGGCGAGCGATGCCGCTCACAAGCCAAGCATTATCCGCCTGAAAGCGCCGACCTGCGCCATGCGCTGGCTGGTGCCTAAACTGGTGCAACTGGAAAGCGTGTCGCCGGATATCCAGGTGGCATTGACCACGACGGTGGAACATGGCGTGAACTTTAATAACGAACCCTTTGATGCGGCGATTACTTTTGGTAAGCCTTCCGCCAGCGGCACGTTGCTGTTTGAGGAGCGCCTTACGCCGGTGATAAGCCAGCATTTATTACCTGAAAACACGTTAACGCCTGAGGATCTAAGCCGTTATACCTTCCTGCACCCGACGCGCGATCGCACGGACTGGTCGCTATGGTTTGCCCAGAACGTGGCTCATCCGCCTGTTATGAATAAAAATCAACACTTCGACACCATGGACTTAGCCATCAGCGCCGCCATTCAGGGTTTTGGCATTGCGATTGCCGATTCCACGCTGGTGGCGGAGGATTTGCATCGTGGAAGGTTGGTGCAGCCGTTCGCGGGCAGCGTGAAGACGGGGGCGTGTTATTGCCTGGCGCTGCGGCCAGGGGAGGAAAGCCACGCGGGGCTTGAGGCGTTTAAGCGGGGGTTATTGGCGGTAAGTTAGCTGGCAGTTAAGCGATCTATCTATATCGACGTGGTGATTTTCCGTTCACCAGAACGTTATTCGATCCCATAAATTCCAGTGCACGGTGAACGTGTCAAGAAGAGAACGCCCTCTCCTTGACAATCCTGGCGCCCGGCAAATCAATCGCCGCTGCGCGGTAAACACCGTTTTTCACCCAACATTCGCGGCCGTTCGCGACTCGTTCCCGACGATCGCTCTCTCACGTGGCTCCCGGCCACGTGACCCCGAATGAAGGGTGAAAAACGGTGCGATTGAAGCCGGGGACAAGGTCAAAACCAGCTCGGTGTGGTCTTTCGGTTTTGACGTTGACCTTGGGTTCCGGCTTCAATCGCCTCCATTTTGACTCCAGGTGGCCGGGTCCAGCCGTCAGGAACGGCTGGAGGGCGCGATCGTCTGGAACGAATCGCAACCGACCCGGACACGGAGGCAAAATAGAGGTTTACCGCTTGCGGCGATTGATTTGCCGGACGACGGGGTCGCCAGGGGGATGTCGTTATCCACCTGGCACGTTCACCGTTCGCAGATTTATGAAGGATCGAATAACCTTCAGGTGAACGGAACACCACCGTTCTCGGCATAGACATGCCCCCATTTCTGTTACCCCCGTAACATATTCCCTACATCTCCATTGCAAGGAATAGATTCACACGCATGATGTCGCCAGACTCCCCTTATTGAGCAGAACGATGATTGCCGTTGCTTTAGTTGATGACCATGTGGTGGTGCGCTCTGGATTTGCGCAGTTACTCAGCCTTGAAAACGATATCAAAATCGTGGGCCAATACAGCTGCGCCGCCGAAGCATTTCCTGCGTTGATAAAAAACCAGCCCGATGTCGCGGTGCTTGATGTTGCGATGCCGGACGAAAATGGGCTGAGTTTGCTTAAACGCCTGCGCCAGCAGCGTCCAGGATTTCGCGCCATCATTCTGAGCATTTATGACACCACCGCCTTTGTGCAAAGCGCGCTCGACGCCGGGGCCAGCGGTTATCTGACCAAACGCTGCGGCCCGGAAGAGTTAGTGCAGGCGGTGCGTACCGTCGGGATGGGCGGGCATTATTTGTGTGCTGATGCCCTGCGAGCGTTGCGCCATGCGGGCCAGCCCGCCAAAGTGCTGGAAGTTCTCACGCCGCGCGAGCATGAAGTCTTCGATCTCCTGGTCAAAGGCGAAAGCGTGAAACACATCGCGGAGCAACTCAACCTGAGCCACAAAACAGTGCATGTTCATCGCGCTAATATCCTCGGCAAACTGCAATGCGAAAGCACTATCGACCTGGTGCATTTTGCCCTCGAACACCAACTGTTAGCCGGGCACTAAATGTCTCGTTTGTGGCGTCATCTGCTGTTATCGCTGTTTATTGTTTTCGCCTGGGGTTTGACCTGGCTTGCACTCTGGACGATCAGTTTTTATCTCACCGATAACGGTCAGCAAGCCACGCTGTTGCTACCGCAAGGCGTGCATCTGGCACTGCTGATTCTGCTGCATCGCCGCTATTGGCCGGCGCTGTTTATTCCGGTGCTGGGCCTGCTCGGCGGGCTTTGGCAACAGCAATTAATGACCGAACCGGTAATGCTACTCTCGCCTTTCCTCAGCGCCGTCCCCGCTCTGGTTGTTCAACATTACTGGCACCGTTACACGCTTTACTGGCAGCGACTTTCACTGTTAATGGCGGCGATTACCAGCGATGCGCTACTGCACACATTAGTGCTGACACCTTTTCTTTCGAGCACTCCATCTCAAACGCTGCTGGCGGCGTTTACCGGCGGCGTGGTACTGACGCCCTTCGTCTATTTGATTTATGAATATCTGCGTCAGCAACACCTGGAAAGCCTGCTGGCGCAGGAAACGCCGAATCCGCCGCTTCGCACTTCATTGCTCATCTGGTGCAGCCTGTTTTTTATTATCGGCGTCGGCGCACAAATGGTAGTGTCGCCAGAAATCGAGCGGCTGTTGTTGATTGTGGTGTTTTTGCCTAACGTGGTGATGGCCTACAAATTTGGCTGGCAAGGCGGAGTGCTGGCCGCCCTTCTCGGCAGCATGATGATTACCATCGCCCGGCAAATTGGCAGCGGCTTTAACGGCCTGATGGAGATGGAACTGTTCCTTTCAACGCAGGCGCTTTTGGGGATTGGGCTGGGGATTGCGATAAGCCGCCAGCAGCATCTAGCCAATAATCTGCACCGTTATCGCCAACGCCTTGAGATTGAGTTGCAGGCGCGGCGCGAGCTAATGGAACAACTGGTGCACACCGAAGAGGACACGCGCAAAGACCTGGCGCGTGAGCTGCACGACGAAATTGGCCAGAATATTACTGCGATTCAAATTCAGTCGATGCTGGTGAAACGCACCGCCAGCGGCGATGCCACGGTACTCGCCGCCGAGCAAATCAACCAGCTTGCCCAACGAATCCACCACTCGACTCGCCACCTGTTGCGCCAGCTTCGCCCGCCGGTTTTAGACGAAATTTCTCTCGATAAAGCGCTGCATCACTTGATGCAGGAGTTCGCCTTTGCCGAGCGCGGAATTACTTGCCGTTTTCACTACGATTTACCCGGCCAGCCGACCAGCGACCCGGTGGTGTTTACGCTCTACCGTCTGGTGCAGGAACTGTTGAACAACATCTTCAAGCACGCCGATGCCAGCCTGATTGAAATCTCTTTAACTCAACAACCACAAGGCGTGCGCCTGGAAGTCAAAGACGATGGGATTGGTTTTAGCGGCACTACCCATAACGGCCACGGTTTGCAGGGAATTGCCGAGAGGATCCACGCCTTAGGCGGAGATTTGCAGCTCGAAAGCCAGTCCGGTACACGTGTAATTGTTAACCTGCCCACACTTTTTGAACAAAAACAGGGATAACCAGGAATAATTCCTGGTTGGCTAAAACCTTGTCTCATCCCCTTTCTTTCAGCGTTTTCTATAGTCATTTCAACCCGGAGGGCGAGCATGATTTCCGAGCAAACTATCGGTCGTGATTACCGTTACTGGCGCCCACGTTTGCTGCTGTCGATGGTCGTGGGATACGCCGCATTTTATCTGACGCGCAAAAGCGTCAGCTTCGTGCTCCCGGCAATGCAGGTCGATCTGGCGTTAAGTAAAGGCGATATCGGCTTATTAGGCACGCTGTTTTATCTCTCCTACGGCCTGTCGAAATTTGCAGCAGGATTGTGGCACGACCGCCAGGGCGCTCGCTGGTTTATGGGCGCGGGATTACTGGCAACCGGAGTACTGAACATTCTTTTTGCCTTCGGCACAAACCTGCCGATGTTGCTGATTATCTGGACCTTGAACGGCTTCTTCCAGGGTTGGGGATGGCCGCCATGCGCGAGGTTGTTGACGCACTGGTATTCGCGTAACGAACGCGGTTTCTGGTGGGGCTGCTGGAATACCTCTATTAACCTCGGTGGCGCTGCCGTTCCGCTGATTTCCGCGCTGATGGCGCTGTGGTTCGGCTGGCAGGCGTCGTTGTTTGTTTCGGGTGCCATCGGCATCGTGATTGGCATTTGGCTGTGTCGCAGCTTAACCGGCACGCCGCAAGAGTTGGGATTACCCCCGGTCGGCGTCTGGCGACATGACCCGCTGGAAATGCGCCAGCAACAGCTCAGTCCGCCGATGCCGCAGTGGCAAATGTTTCGCAGCACGGTGTTGCAAAACCCGATGATCTGGCTACTCGGCGTGAGTTACGTGTTGGTTTATCTGATTCGTATCGCGCTCAACGACTGGGGCAACATCTGGCTTTATGAAAGCCACGGCGTGAATTTACTCAGCGCCAACGCCACGGTGATGCTGTTCGAAATGGGTGGATTGTTGGGCGCACTGTTTGCTGGATGGGGTTCAGATTTGCTGTTTCGCGGCCAGCGCGGGCCGATGATTTTACTGTTCGCACTCGGGCTGTTTGTCTCGGTTGCCGCCCTGTGGTTATCGCCGGTTCACCACTACGCGCTGCTGGCGGTGTGCTTTTTTTCCATCGGCTTTTTTGTCTTTGGCCCGCAGATGTTGATTGGCCTTGCCGCCGTGGAATGTAGCCATAAACAGGCGGCGGGTAGCGTCACGGGATTCTTAGGTTTATTTGCCTATCTGGGTGCGGCACTGGCGGGATGGCCGCTGTCGCAAGTGATTGAGCGTTACGGCTGGTCCGGGATGTTCGCGTTATTAACCGTGGCCGCCGCACTGATTGGATTTTTGCTGATGCCCCTGCTCATGGCGGGCATCAGCGCGCAAGACAGGAGTGTTGGTGCCATGGACCCGGCAGTGACCTTACCTCAGGACCCTTTATCTCAGGACAAATAGGATAATAATATGAAACTGACCGTGCTCTCTTCTCTGGTTGCTGCGGGTGTGGCGTTGGCTACCCTGTCCGGTGCCGCGCAGGCCAAAGGCCGTCTGGTGGTGTATTGCAGCGCCACCAACGAAATGTGTGAAACCGAAACCAAAGCCTTCGGCGAAAAATACGATGTAAAAACCTCGTTTATCCGCAACGGTTCTGGCAGCACGCTGGCGAAAGTCGATGCCGAGAAGAAAAACCCGCAGGCCGATGTGTGGTACGGCGGCACGCTGGACCCACAATCTCAGGCGGGGGAAATGGATCTTCTGGAGCCGTACAAGTCAGCCAATCTTGCGCAAATTATGCCGAAGTTCCAGGACCCGGCTAAACGCAAAGGCAACTATTCCTCGGCGGTGTACATCGGCATTCTCGGTTTTGGCGTCAACACCCAGCGCCTGAAAGAGAAGAACCTGCCGGTGCCGAAGTGCTGGAAAGATCTGACCAACCCAATCTATAAAGGCGAAATCCAGGTTGCTGACCCGCAAAGCTCAGGCACCGCCTATACCGCGCTGGCGACATTTGCCCAACTGTGGGGCGAAGATCAGGCGTTCGATTACCTGAAAAAACTCAACGGCAATATTTCCCAGTACACCAAATCGGGTATCGCCCCGGCGCGTAACGCCGCCCGCGGTGAAACCGCCATCGGCATTGGCTTCCTGCACGATTACTCGCTGGAAAAAGAGAACGGCGCGCCGCTGGAGTTGATTTCCCCATGCGAAGGCACCGGCTATGAAATCGGCGGTGTCAGCATTCTGAAAGGCGCACGCAACATGGACAACGCCAAACTGTTCGTTGACTGGGTGCTGTCCAAAGAAGCGCAGGAACTCTCCTGGAAAAAAGGCAAGTCTTACCAAATTCTGACCAACACCACGGCTGAAAGCTCCCCGCTGTCGCTCAAGCTCGATGACCTGAAACTGATCAACTACGACATGGATAAATACGGTGCGACCGACATGCGTAAAGCGCTGATCAATAAATGGGTTAGCGAAGTGAAAATGGGTAACTAACCCATCAACAGGTGACATTGTCACGTCACCTGTTCCTCTTTTTTCTTTCGGCCGATGAGGCACTTATGTCTGAAACTTTACTTTTGCGTACGCAGCGATTGCGGGACGCTATTCTCTGGTGGGTGGCGCTTTGCTGGCTGGCTTTCGCCCTGTTGCCAAGCTGGAGCCTGGATTACGGCCTGTTTGAATCGACCCGCGAAGAACTGATCGCGGCTTATAGCTGGTCGGGCATCAATATTAGCCTGCTGTGGTACGTTTTGCCTTCGCTGTTGCTGCTGCGCCCGTTCAATGAACTGGGGCCAGAAAAGCGCCAGCGCCACTACTTTGACGCCGGTTGGGCATTGTTTTGCATGGCGTTTGTGGTCATCAGCGCAACCATAACCGAGCGCGGTATGGGCTACGCCACTATCGTGCTGTTTATCGCCCTCGGCATGGTGATCACACTCGCCTTGACCCGCCTCGAATGGCTGGGTGGCGACAGCTTTGTGATTGGTTCGCTGGTGACGATTGTGGCGCTGATTGGCGTGTTTATCGTCTGGCCGAGTGTCGCCATTTTCATTCCGATGTTTACCAATGATGCCGGGGAATTTGCCCCGCTGGCGTTTATGGCGGTACTCAGCCAGGCGCATATCATTCAGGTGATTATCAACTCCATCGCGCTGTCGATTGCGGTGGGGATCGGCTGTACGTTCTTCGGTCTGGTGCTGGCGATCTACACCACTCGCATCGCCAAACGCAGCGCGATTATTGGCCGTATCTTCTCGATACTGCCGATCGTCACGCCGCCATTTGTGGTCGGGCTGGGCGTCACGTTGATGATGGGGCGCTCGGGTTATGTGACTGAGTTGATGGTGGACTGGTTCGGGCTGACCAACACCAACTGGCTGTACGGTTTTACCGGCATCTGGCTGGCGCAGGTTCTGGCCTTCACGCCGATGGCCTTTATGATCCTCGACGGCGCGATTAAAACTATTCACCCGTCGCTGGAAGAAGCCTCTTATACCCTGCGTGCGACGCGCTGGAAAACGTTCAAAGGGGTGTTTTTACCGCTGCTGAAACCGGCGCTGGCAAACGCCTTTTTAATTGTGATTGTGCAATCGCTGGCGGACTTCAGTAACCCGCTGGTGTTAGGCGGCAACTTCGACGTGCTCGCCACGCAAATCTACTTTTACATCACCGGTTCGCAGCTTGATTACCAGGCCGCCAGCACGCTAGGCGCGTTCCTGTTGCTGTTCTCGCTGCTGGTATTCTGCATCCAGTACATGTGGATTGGAAAACGTTCCTACGTCACCGTTTCCGGTAAATCCAACCGTGGCGATGTACAGCCGTTACCTGTGACGCTGGTGTGGGCGGTGGTCGCGTTATTAGCGGTGTGGATTGCCTTTAACGCCCTGCTCTATGGCAGCATTTTCTACGGCAGTTTCACCGTCAACTGGGGCGTGGATTACACGCTGACCTTCGATAACTTCATCAAGCTGTTTGGCCAGGGAATGAGCGATGGCGCATGGCCTTCACTGCTCGACACCCTGCTGTACGCCGGAATTGCCGCGCCCATCACCGCTTTCTTCGGCTTGTTGATCGCCTGGATTGTGGTGCGCCAGCAGTTCCGCGGCAAAAAGACTATCGAGTTCACCACCATGCTGTGCTTTGCCGTTCCAGGCACCGTGGCGGGCGTTTCGTATATCCTGGCATTTAACAGCGCCCCGGTTTACCTGACCGGAACGGCGGCGATTGTGATTATGTCGATGGTGATGCGTAACGTACCGGTGGGGATTCGTGCCGGTATTGCCGGGCTTGGGCAAATCGACAAATCACTCGACGAGGCCTCGTTGAGCCTGCGTGCCGGGTCGATGCGCACCATTATCAACATTCTGCTGCCGCTGCTGCGCCCGGCGATTTTATCCGCG
>NZ_JMPI01000024.1 GCF_000735355.1 Buttiauxella agrestis ATCC 33320 | reverse complement strand
CAAATCGACAAATCACTCGACGAGGCCTCGTTGAGCCTGCGTGCCGGGTCGATGCGCACCATTTATCAACATTCTGCTGCCGCTGCTGCGCCCGGCGATTTTTATCCGCGCTGATCTACAGCTTTGTGCGCGCCATTACGACAGTTAGTGCAATCGTCTTCCTCGTCACGCCGGATACGCGAGTGGCTACCGCCTACATTCTGAACCGCGTGGAAGATGGCGAATACGGCGTGGCGATTGCCTATGGCTCGATTCTTATCGTCGTAATGCTGTCCATTATTTTCATTTTTGACTGGCTGATTGGTGAAGCGCGAATCTCACGCTCAAAAGCCAAAACCAACGCGTGATTACGGAGTAAAACATGACACAACCTCATTTTGTAGAACTGCGCAATGTCACGAAACGGTTTGGCAATAACACCGTCATTGAAGGCATTAATCTGGCGATCCCAAAGGGTGAAATGGTGACGTTGCTTGGGCCGTCAGGCTGCGGGAAAACTACAGTTTTGCGCCTGGTGGCCGGGCTTGAAAAACCCACTGAAGGGCAGATTTTTATTGATGGCGAAGACGTGACGCACCGTTCCATTCAGCAGCGTGACATCTGCATGGTGTTCCAGTCCTACGCCCTGTTCCCGCATATGTCGCTGGGCGATAACGTCGGCTACGGGCTGAAGATGCTCGGCACACCGCGAGCGGAAATCAAAACACGCGTCAAAGAGGCTCTGGCGATGGTGGACTTAGACGGTTTCGAAGACCGTTTCGTTGACCAGATTTCCGGCGGCCAGCAGCAGCGTGTGGCACTGGCGCGTGCGTTGATCCTCAAACCCAAAGTGCTGCTGTTTGATGAGCCGTTAAGTAATCTTGACGCCAACCTGCGCCGCAGCATGCGCGACAAAATCCGCGAACTGCAAAAGCAATTCAATATCACGTCACTGTACGTTACCCACGACCAGAGCGAGGCGTTTGCCGTTTCCGATACCGTGCTGGTGATGAACAAAGGCGAAATCATGCAGATTGGCAGCCCGCAAACCCTGTATCGCCATCCCGCTTCGCGCTTTATGGCAAGTTTTATGGGCGATGCCAACATCTTCCCGGCACGCTTTGGCAGCGATTTTGTCGAGATCCACGGCTACCGTTTGCCGCGCCCGCCGCAGTTGACCATCACTCAGGCGCAAGGCACGGTTGGCGTACGCCCGGAAGCGATAACGCTGAGTGAACACGGCGACGAAAGCCAGCGTTGCGTGGTCCGCCACGTGGCATATATGGGGCCGCAATATGAAGTGACCGTAGAATGGCATGGGCAGTCGCTGCTGTTGCAGGTGAATGCCACGCGCTTACAGCCTGATGTGGGGGATAATTACTATCTCGAGATCCATCCGTATGGCATGTTTATTTTGGCGGATGCGGCGTAAATGGTGGATGACGCCTGCGGCTTATCCCCCCTACAAAATCATGCATTTGTAGGGTGGATAAACGCCAGCGTCATCCGACAACGGCTTACAGCAACCCGCAGCGTTTTTTACTGCGATCTGATGCCTGCTGATACAACTCAAATTCGTCGGCAACGGGCGCACCGAGCGCTTCTTCAAACGCGGTGCGGCTGGAATGGCCGTGGCTGCGTGCCCCGCCTTCGCTGCCCAAATTTGACTGGAAAATCCCTGCCGCACTCACCGGCAGGAAATCTTCGTAGATGATCGGTTGTGCCACCAGCCAGCCGCGCTCAATCAACGGTTGCGGGTCATCGCCGGGTTTAATCGCCTGGCGGTGCATTTCACCCACCGGCGTTAAGCGGTAACGGAAATACGCCAGATCCTGGCAGCGCATCAGCGTTTCGCTGTCTGGCAGGCGGCTGAATATTTCCTGCAAATGCTGCTGATGGCTGAAGTTATCCTGGCCGCTGCCCGCCTCGTTAAGCAATTCATCATATAAGGCGCGCCCTTTCGGCGTGAGCGCAACACCGCGCTGCTCGATTTCGCCGAAGCGTGCGGTATGCGTGCCGTGATGAACGCCCGCAAAAATGATGGGTTCTTCGAGCGCCTTGAAGCTGGTCTGACGCAGCAAAATCGGGAAGTTGCGTCGTGGCGGACCTTCGATAATCGCTTTCGGCGCAATACCATATTCCGGCATCAGCGCTTGTACGCGGTCGATATCCAGCGTGCGTGGCGTGAGGTGGTTAATGTGGCAGCCCCGGAAACAGACCACGTCGGCAATTAAACGATGCTGATTATGAAACGCCTGATAGGTCTGCGCATCCACCGTGGCATGGCTGTGCCAGCGGAACGTTTCCAGCGCCTGAGTCACAAACTCGTCGGCCTGTGCTTCAGTAAATGCACCCTGCTGGTCGTAAATATCGAGCAACGCCCGGCAACGCGGGGTGAAAATGTCACGTTCTGCGAGAATGGCCGCAGCGGTTTTACGCAACGCTTCGTCGTCAATCAGCTCTAAACGCAGCAGCGAGGTGAAAATGCGGAACGGGTTACGTGCCAGCGCCGCATCCTCAATCGGGCGAAACGCCGTCGAATGCACCGGAACACCAGCCTGGGAGAGGTCGTAATAGCCGACCGGAACCATGCCCATAACGGCAAAAACGCGGCGCAACGTCGCCAGTTCTTCCGCTTTCCCCACCCTGATTGCCCCGTGGCGTTCAACATTCAATCGCGCCAGTTCGTCAGCATTTTCTAGCTGTTGCTGCAAATCGGGACTGTTTTCTAACACCGCCAGATTCACGTCGGCCACTAACTCTAACAAGGTGCCGTACTGAGGCACCTCTTGCTGGTACATCGCCGACATTGCTTGCGAAAATTTTTCCCGAATATCATCAGCCGTGATGTTGTTCGCCATGATGTCGTATCTCCAGTGAATATTGCTGAAAGCGTAGAATGTCGTGCGGGGGTTTTGGGGGAAGAATTTTCGTTTTGTGACCGACTATACAGCCGTACATCAGAAGTAATACTAACCGCCAGTTACATAACTAAAAGCTATGTAAAACCACGCTTAAATTCACTTTAATTTAACAACCTATTAACTGAGACTGGCTATGGCGATTTTTAAAACCACAACACATCGCCCCTGCATACCCTACAACTGGAGCTGGCTATGTCTCAGATTTGGCAACCTCGTGAATTGGTTCATCGTGATTACGATTCGCATCCACCGGCATTCGCGCCGGGCTATAAAACCAGTGTGTTACGCTCGCCGCGCAACGCGCTTATCTCATTGCAGAATTCCCTTTCTGAGATAACCGGGCCGATTTTTGGCGCAAAAGATCTCGACCCGCTCGATAACGATCTGATCATGAATTACGCCAAAGACGGCCTGCCGATTGGCGAGCGTATTATTGTGCACGGCTATGTGCGCGACGGCTTTGGTCGCCCGATGAAAAACACGCTGGTTGAAGTATGGCAGGCCAATGCGGGCGGGCGTTATCGTCACAAAAAAGACAAATATTTAGCGCCTATCGACCCTAATTTTGGCGGCTGTGGGCGCGTGCTGACCGACGAAAATGGCTATTACTTTTTCCGCACCATCAAGCCCGGCCCGTATCCGTGGCGTAATCAGGCCAGCGACTGGCGGCCTTCACATATTCACTTTTCACTTTCCGGTGACGCCTTCGCCCAGCGTCTGATTACGCAGATGTATTTTGAAGGCGACCCGCTGATCAAGCAGTGTCCGATTGTGAAAACGATTAATAACGATGACGCCATCCGCACGCTGATTGCCGAACTGGATACCCACGCCGCGGTGCCGCTCGATTGCCTGGCGTATCGCTTTGATTTAGTGCTGCGCGGTCAACGTGCCACGCTGTTTGAAAATCGCACTCAAGGAGCCGTGTGATGAAAGATTATTTAGCCGAAACCGCCTCGCAAACCGCAGGCCCGTATGTGCACATTGGTCTCGCTCCACAGGCTGCCGGATTTAACATTTTCGAGAAAAACTTCAGCCATGTGCTGACCAACTCCCACACCCAGGGCGAACGCATTGTCGTTGAAGGCCGGGTGTTCGACGGCTCCGGCACGCCGGTGCGTGATGTGCTGTTGGAAGTGTGGCAAGCCAACGCTGCCGGGCGTTACAACCACCCTGCTGACCAGCAAACGAAGAAAGCCCTGGATGAGGATTTCCGTGGCTGGGGCCGCACGTGTTCAGATTTTGACAGCGGCGTGTGGCGTTTTGACACCATCAAACCTGGTGCGGTTGTCGGGCGCGATGGGCGATTAATGGCTCCGCATCTGAACCTGTGGATTGTAGCTCGCGGGATTAACATCGGTCTGAATACGCGGATGTATTTTTCTGACGAGCAAGAGGCAAATGAAACCGACCCGGTGCTGAATCTTATCGAGTGGGAAGTGCGCCGCAATACCTTGATTGGCAAACGCGAGCAGCGCGGATCTGAGATTGTTTATACGTTTGATATTTACCTTCAGGGGGAGAGGGAGACGGTATTTTTTGACGTGTAGACTCAGATGAAAAATGGTGGATGACGCTTGCGCTTATCCACCCACCCTTCATTACCCTCACCCTTTGTTATAAAAACAAATCAATTGTTAATGAAATTTTGCTAGCAAGTTATCAAAATTAAACAACTTATCTTGTCAGTGCCACGCGTCTGTTTTTAACATCAGGTTATGGAAAAAAACGGTTTGTTCAGTCAGCGCATTCGCTTGCGCCATCTTCATACTTTCGTGGCTGTCGCTCAACAGGGAACACTGGGGCGCGCAGCTGAAACTCTTAATCTTAGCCAGCCTGCACTTTCAAAGACGCTTAATGAGCTTGAGCAACTCACCGGCACGCGTTTGTTTGAGCGTGGGCGGCTTGGCGCACAGATGACGCTGATGGGCGAGCAGTTCCTGACGCATGCGGTGAAGGTGCTCGATGCACTCAATCACGCCGGGCAATCGCTAAATCAGAAAGATGGGCAAAGTACCACTGTGGTTCGCGTCGGCGCACTGCCCACGGCGGCGCTGGGGATATTACCTAAAGTTATCGGCCAGTTTCATAAGCAGCAAAGCGATGTCACGTTACAAGTGGCGACCATGAATAACACCATGCTGCTGTCTGGTTTGAAATCGGGCGAGTTGGACCTGGGTATTGGCCGTATGTCAGACCCGGAATTGATGACCGGGCTGAATTATGAGCTGTTATTCCTCGAGTCATTAAAACTGGTGGTGCGCCCTGGGCATCCGTTGCTGCATGAAAATATCACGTTAAGTCGCGTGATGGAGTGGCCCGTCGTGGTGTCGCCGAAGGGGACGATTCCACGTCAGAACGCGGAAACGCTGCTCGTCAGCCAGGGGTGTAAAATGTCGGCCACCTGTGTTGAAACGCTGTCTGCTTCGCTTTCGCGCCAGTTGACCGTCGATTACAACTACGTCTGGTTTGTGCCTTCAGGTGCCGTGAAAGAGGATTTGCGTCAGGGAACGCTGACTTCGCTACCGGTCACTACGCAAGGTGTTGGCGAGCCGATTGGGGTTTTAACGCGGGTGGATACGCCACTGTCTCCAGCGGCGCAGATTTTACTGTCGTCGATTCGCAAATCGATTCCGGGGTGAAAAATGGTGGATGACGCCTATGGCTTATCCACCCTACAACACTGTTTTCGTAGGTCGGATAAGCGTTAGCGTCATCCGACATGAATTAACCGGCGGCATCCAACTCATCAAACACCTGTTGTGCCAGATGCATGGTGGCGTTGGCTGCGGGTAAACCGCAGTACAGCGCCGAATGCATGAGCAACTCTTTAAGCTCATCCCGCGTCACGCCGTTATTAAATGCGGCGCGAAGGTGCATTTTCAGCTCGGCTTCACGGTTTAGCGCAATCAACATCGCGATGGTGATCATGCTGCGGGTATGGCGCTCAAGCCCCGGCCGTGTCCAGATATCACCCCATGCATAGCGCGTGATGAAGTTCTGAAACTCGTCATTCAGCGGCGTGAGCTGGGACAGTGTACGGTCCACGTGGCTGTCGCCCAGTACCGCACGACGTACTTCCATGCCCTGCTGATAGTGTTCTTCGTCCTTCATGATGTCAGTCGTCCTGTTGAATAAAGTTAAGCAGCGCCACATTGAAACCATGAGCGTCGCCGACATTGGAAAGATGCGAGGATTCAAGCGTGACGAGATGTGAGCCGTGGACTTGCTGATGCATAAATTCGCTGTCGGCGACGCTGCAAACCGGGTCACTGGCTCCGGCGATAAACTGCATCGGTAATGTGATGTTGCCAATTTCACCCCGCAAATCGGCGGCGGCAAGCGCTTCGCAACAAGAGGCATAACCTTCCGTATCAATGCCCGCAAGGGTTGCGCACAGGGCATCAACTTGCGAGTGGTGATGTTTCACAAAATCTTCGGTAAACCAGCGCTGTGGCGCACTGTTAGCGATGGCCTCCATACCGTCATGACGCACGGTTCGTGCGCGCTCAAGCCAGCCGTTTTGTTCGCCCACTTTCGCCGCACTGTTGGCAACGGTGACGGAAAGAAAACGCTCCGGGGCAAAACGTGCCAACCATAAACCCGTCAGTCCGCCCATGGAAATCCCGCAGAAATGCGCCTGTTTAACGCCTGCATCATCCATCACGCTGATGACGTCTTCCGCTAGTTGCGGCAGCGTTGTTTTGCCATTTTTGGTGGTGCGTCCGTGGCCGTGTGTGTCGTAACGCAGCACGCGGAAATTCTCAAGCAATGCCGCCATTTGGGGCTGCCACATCTCAAGCGTGGTACCCAGCGAGTTCGACAACACCACGACCGGTGCGCCACTGCGCCCTTCCAGTTGATAATAAAGGCTCATGTTACCCTCCTGGTTTGTTGTGCCGCCCGCGCCAGAACCTGGCGGATAAACGCGTCGTTGCTGCCGAGGGCGTGTTGCGGGTCGAGCAAATGTTCGATTTGAGTCAAAGAAAGATATGGCGTGACTTGCGGGTTTTCTGCGAGCAATGCCGCAAGCGGCTGGTTTTCATCCAGCGCACGGTGGCAGAGCTGTTCCACTAAGTGATGCGCAGGCTGTTTGCCCATAAACTCCGCCAGGGCCAGCGTCACGGATTCCGCCATAATCAGGCCGTGAGTGATATCCAGATTGGCGCGCATTTTGACGGTATTCACCTGCATGCCGTTGAGTAATTCCAGCGACGTTTGCATCACCCCACCCGCAAGCGTAATCAGTTGCGGCAGCACTTCCCATTCAGCCTGCCAACCGCCAAGCGCCCTTTCATGCTGCTGATTCTGACTGGCGTACATCGTCGCCATCAGCCCCGGAATGCGTGTATTTGCCGTTAAAATTGCCGCGCAGCTTACCGGGTTACGTTTATGCGGCATGGTTGATGAACCGCCGCGCCCTTCTGCAATCGGCTCGCCGACTTCGGCAACTTCGGTTTGCATCAGTAACGAAAAATCACTGGCGAATTTCCCAAGCGTACTCGCCACACCCGCGAACCAGGCGGCGGACTCCAGCAACCTGTCGCGCTGGCTATGCCACGGCGTATCGGCTTGATGAAGCTCCAGGGCGTTTGCCAACGCCTGCGCCACCGTAATTCCCTGCTCTTTCAGCGAGGCCAGCGTCCCGGCGGCTCCGCCGAATTGCAGCACCAGCACACGCGGTTTGATTTCACGCAAACGTTGCTGCCAGCGCAATAGCGCATCAAGCGTTCCCGCGAGTTTCAGACCAAAAGTTATCGGCAGCGCGTGCTGCATCCAGGTGCGGCCCGCCATGACGCTGTGCTGATGGTGTTGAATTTGTTCGGTTAACGCGCGGATGAGTTGTTCGATAAGCACTTCAGAAACTAAAAACGCTTCTCGCAGTTGCAGAACCAGGCCCGTATCTATCACGTCCTGGCTGGTTGCCCCCCAGTGAACGTACCGCGCGGCCTGTTCGTCCTGACGTTTTACGTTGGCGGTGAGCTGTTTCACCAGCGGGATCGCCAGGTTTCCGGCGCCTGCCGCCGCTTGCGCCAGTGCCTGCGGGTCGAGTTTATCGGCCTGACACTGTGAGGAAATCACGGTGATAACCGATTCCGGGATCACGCCACATTTCGCACAAGCCAGCGCCAGTGCCGCTTCAAAATCCAGCATCCCTTGTAACGTGTTGTCATCGCTGAAAATTTCGCTCAACGGTGATGCACGCAACATGGGGGTAAACAGTGTCATGCCTGCTCCTTAAACGCGTTCGATTATCAGTGCAATCCCCTGACCGACACCAATACACATAGTACATAGCGCGTAACGCCCGCCGCTGCGTTTGAGCTGATACGCGGCGGTCATCGCCAGACGCCCACCGGATGCGCCAAGCGGGTGCCCAAGCGCAATCGCGCCGCCGTTCGGATTCACATGTTCAGCGTCATCCGGCAGACCTAGATCGCGCATTACTGCCAGTGCCTGCGCGGCAAAGGCTTCATTTAATTCAATCACATCCATCTGCGCCAGCGTTAAGCCCGTTTGCGCCAGCACTTTACGCACTGCGGGAGCCGGGCCAAAACCCATAATCCGCGGCGCAACCCCTGCGGTTGCCACGCCGACGACACGCGCCAGCGGCTGCAATCCATGAGTATTTAGCGCTTGTTCACTGGCTAACAGCAAAGCACATGCGCCATCGTTGACCCCGGATGCATTTCCGGCGGTGACCGTGCCATCTGCCCGCACCACGCCTTTGAGTTTTGCCAGCGCTTCAATAGAGGTGGAGCGCGGATGTTCATCGCGGTTAAACAGCAGCGCTTCGCCTTTGCGCTGGGCGATGGAGACCGGGATCAGTTCGTCGTCGAACATCCCCGTTTCCTGAGCGCGAGCGGTGCGAAGCTGGCTGCGTAGGGCAAATGCGTCCTGATCGGCGCGGTTGATGTTGAAATCCGTCGCCACGTTTTCAGCCGTTTCTGGCATCGCATCCACGCCGTATTGCGCTTTCATCAGCGGATTAATAAACCGCCAGCCGATGGTGGTATCTTCCATTTTCATACTGCGACTAAACGCGCTTTCGGCTTTGCCCATCACAAAGGGTGCGCGCGACATGCTTTCCACCCCGCCCGCAATCATCAAATGCGTTTCACCGCTTTTGATTGCCCGCGCCGCTACACCCAATGCATCAAGGCTTGAGCCGCACAAACGGTTGATGGTGCTGCCCGGTACGGTTTCGGGTAATCCTGCCAGTAACAGCGCCATGCGGGCGACGTTGCGGTTATCTTCCCCTGCCTGGTTTGCACAGCCGTAGATCACATCGTCAATCGCTGACCAATCCAGGTTCGGATGGCGCTCGAGTAACGCTTTCAACGGCAACGCGGCTAAATCATCGCTGCGAACGCTGGAGAGTGTGCCACCAAAACGACCAAACGGAGTCCGCACTCCATCACAGATAAATGCTTGATTCATCATAGTTCCTTACGCGCTTTCTGCCAGTTGTTCGAAGCCAAGTGTGACCGGGGTAATACGTTGTAATTCTTCAAAAGAGAGGCCATTGAAGATCTCGCGCACCACCGGGCCTTTTGCAGTGATATCAATCACCGCGAGGTCGGTATAAATACGGCTGACGCAGCCGATTCCGGTGAGCGGATAAGTGCAGGTTTCCACCAGCTTGGACTCACCGTCGCGGGTTAAGTGATCCATCATCACAAACACCTGGCGGGCGCCAATCGCAAGATCCATCGCCCCGCCGACAGCGGGAATGGCATCCGGCGCACCGGTGCTCCAGTTTGCCAGGTCGCCCTGGGCTGAAACCTGATATGCGCCTAACACGCAGATATCGAGATGGCCGCCGCGCATCATGGCAAACGAGTCGCCGTGGTGGAAAAAGCAGCCACCGGTCAGCAACGTAACGAACTCTTTCCCGGCGTTGATAAGCTCAGGATCTTCTTCGCCTTCCGCGGGTTTTGGCCCCATGCCTAGCAAACCGTTTTCACTGTGCAGAAAGATTTCTTTATCGGCCGGAAGGTAGTTGGCAATGCGTGTTGGTAATCCGATACCGAGGTTAACGTAAGCGCCTTCAGGGATATCGCGAGCCACACGCTGCGCCATTTCATCACGGGTTAGTTTTTTCACATCAAGCTCCTTATGCGCTTTGTGCCAGGGCACTTTCGACCGCCACCAGGCGCTTGACGAAAATCCCAGGGGTGACGATGTTTTCCGGGTCCAGTGCGCCTAACGGAACAATTCGGCTCACCTCCGCGATAGTTTCGGTGGCGGCTGTCGCCATGATTGGCCCGAAGTTACGCGCCGCTTTGCGGTAGACCAGATTTCCCCAACGGTCGCCTTCATACGCTTTGATCAAGGCAAAATCAGCTTTCAGCGGGTATTCGAGGACGTACTGACGCCCGTCAATTTCACGGGTTTCTTTACCTTGCGCGAGCGGCGTTCCAAAACCGGTTGGCGTAAATACGGCACCTAATCCAGAACCCGCCGCCTGAATACGCGCGGCCAGGTTGCCTTGCGGCACCAGTTCCAGCTCAACTTTTCCGCGACGATATAGGTCGTCAAAAATCTGTGAATCCACCTGGCGAGGGAATGAACAAATCATTTTGCGCACCCGCCCGGCTTTCAGAAGTGCAGCCAGGCCCACTTCACCGTTGCCCGCGTTGTTATTAATAATCGTCAGGTCAGTTGCGCCTTGAGCAATGAGCGCATCAATAAGATGGGTGGGCTGCCCGGCGGTGCCAAAACCTCCAATCATGATGGTGGCACCGTCGAAAATTCCGGCGACTGCCGCTTCCAGCGTCGCCACACTTTTGTTGATCATCACGGTTCTCCCTGAGGGTGCGTTATTCGCACAAGATTGCGTTTCTTGAACAAAATGTGACCCGCTTAACGAAGCTGGTCAAGGGCGATAATCGAAATATGGTGCGATTATCGAACATCATGTATCTTTGTTTTCAGACTGTGATCAACGGCGAAAATTTGAGGAGAACGAGATGGAAATTCAACGTGATGAGTTAACGGCGGAAGTCGATCCGTTTAAGGGCGACCCCAATTTTATGGCGTCACTGGCGCGTGGGCTTGAGGTTATCCAGGCGTTTACCCCGCAGCGCAGGCAGCTCTCTATTTCACAAATCAGCCAGAAAACGGGGATCCCCCGGGCAGCGGTGCGTCGCTGTTTGTATACCCTGAGCAAGCTCGGTTTTGTCTACGCGGATGATGGCAAAAACTACCAACTTCGCCCGCGAATTTTGTCCCTCGGTCATGCTTATCTGGCTTCTACTCCCCTGGCAAAATCGACGCAGCCGGTGCTCAAGCATTTGAGTGAAATGCTCAACGAATCCTGCTCGATTGCCACACTTGATGGCGACGATATTCTGTATATCGCCCGCGCCTCCAGCTCGCGCATCATGACGATTGATTTGGATATCGGCAGCCGATTGCCCGCCTGGTCAACGTCGATGGGGCGCGTGTTGCTGAGTTATTTGCCGGAAGAACAGCTGAATGATTTCCTGGCTCGCATAACGATGATTCGCTACACGCCGCAGACGGTGGATTCGGTGAGCAAATTGCGTGAGGAGCTAAAGCGCGTGCGCCAGCAAGGCTACGCGCTCAATGACCAGGAACTCGAGATGGGATTACGTTCTATCGCCGTACCGTTGGTTAACCCGGAAGGTACGGTGGTTGCCGCGTTAAACGTCGGTGTTCATGCAGGCCAGGTTTCCACGCAGGAGTTGCGCAGCCGCGTATTGCCGAAGTTGCAGGAAGCGGCGCAAGAGTTGTCGTTGTTGTTGAAGTCGTGATGTTGGGGGCAGTGTCGAATGACACTTCGCTTATCTGACCTGGGCGCTGGTTTTTGTAGGGCGGATAAGCGTTAGCGTCCTCCGCCAAAAATACTTAGCGGCTGCGTTTAGCGTGGCGTTCCCAGTTTTCGACTTTGGCCTGGTCGGATTTTTTAAGCGCCACATAGCATGCCCCGCTGCCGCCATGGTGCGGCATCGCGCTGCAAAATGCCTGAACTTCGTCAAACTCCGCCAGCCAACGCGCAACGTAACTGCGCACAATATTGGCGTGGGACTTATCTTCACGGCCTTTGCCATGAACGATCAGCAAATTACGCAGGCCGTCTTTTTTGGCCTCCTGAATATAGGCAAAAAGCAACTGACGGCACTGTTCAACCGGCTGGCGAATCAGGTTTAAACTCGCCTCCTGTTTGTATTTCCCCAGTCGAAGTTTATCCAGCACGCCGTTTTGCAGCCCTTCTCGCTTGAATTCAAGCAAGGTGTTGAGCGGAATAATTTCCAGAAAACCGGTGGTCAGGAAGTTATCCAACTGAAGGGTGTCGGGTTTTTGCACCACCTTCTCTTTGACCGGTTTCAACCACTGGCTGCTGTTGCAATCTTTCAGCGGTTTCACGTCTTCCATCGCATCGAGAAACAGCGATTTTTCGTCAAGGTTCATGTGCAAATCCTCCAGGCTCGATTCTGAAGTCACTATAGCTGCCGATGTGCCGTGGCTCAATGCCGGATTAACGGCACTCGCGACGAAATTGATTGATAAGCGCCGTGGTTAACGGTGCCTGAGTCACATCACGTCGCTGAATCAAATAGTAGGTGGCTTGCGGCAACGTTTCAGTAATATTTATCTGTTTTAAACTGTGTGCCAGCAACGGGTCGTGGCCTAATTCGGCGGGCAGGATACTGAGGAAATCACTTTGCGCGATAAGGCTAATGCAGGCAGAAAACGTTTCACAGAAGACGCTGATATTGGGAATTTCTGAGCGCTTTTGAAACACTTCTTCCAGTTGTTTGTAATAGCTGCCGCGTGGCGTGGGCAGCGTCCAGTCATAGTGCAGCAGTTCTTTTAATGATGTCGCGCCAATCGCTGGATGGCCTTCGCGAGCAAATACCGCGAAGGGTTTTTCGAACAGCCGTTCAAAGGTAAATTCCTGGTCATACGGGCCTTGATAATAGGTGTTGATGGTGAAATCCAGCTCGCCCTGGCGCAGCGAGTTGATCATCGACACCAGTTGTCCTTCCATAATTCGTACTTTTACTTTCGGGTGTTTTTGATGAAACGCGGTGATAACCGGCGGCATCAGCGTCCGGGAAACACTCGCTCCCAGACCGATATTGATTTGCCCTGCCAGTTGCCCCTGACGCTGCAAAATATCTTCCTGCGCGGCGCGTAACTCTTCGAGAATTAATTGAGCATGTTGGTAAAAGCTTTCCCCGCATTCGGTCAACGCCACGCCCTGGCTGCGCCGGATAAACAAACGTGCCGATAACCCTTCTTCTAATTCTTTTATCGCTTTTGTGAGCGCGGGTTGAGAAAGATTTAACGCCCGACTGGCTCCGCGAATGCTGCCATTTTGCGTCACAGCCACAAACGCACGAATCTGGTGGAGCTTAACCTGGAAGGTCACATTGCCTCCTGATAACCAATAGCTATCAGACGAAAGATTTTAGCATCTACTGTAATTGAAACTCTTGTGCCAGGGTAATCCCATGACGGCGAAAACTACCAAATTTCGCTGAGCGATAAGTAAAAACTATCACAGCGTGAAGTTGATCACAGAAGATGCTTATACGGGATGTTTTATGACGCAAATTGAACTGGCTGTACATGAACTGGCACCGCGCATGCAGCACTGGCGGCGTGATTTTCACCATTTCGCCGAGTCCGGCTGGCTGGAATTTCGCACCGCCACCCTCGTGGCCGAAACGCTGCATCAATTAGGTTATCAGCTGGCGTTAGGCCGGGATGTAGTGGATGACGCAGCACGCATGGGGCTACCATCGCCAGACGTGCTGGCACGCGAGGAACAACGTGCGCTGGAACAAGGCGCATTACCGCAATGGCTGACGCATTTTTCCGGCGGATTTACCGGGATTGTCGCCACGCTGGAAACCGGTCGCCCAGGCCCAACGTTCGCGTTTCGCGTGGACATGGACGCGCTGGATTTAGGTGAGATGTTGCAACCGGCACATCGCCCGTTTGCCGAAGGTTTTGCCTCGTGTAACGAAGGAATGATGCATGCCTGCGGCCACGACGGGCACACCGCCATTGGCCTCGGCCTTGCCAGCATGTTGCAACAGTTTGCAGACCAGCTCAACGGCACAATCAAACTCATTTTCCAGCCCGCCGAAGAAGGGACTCGTGGCGCTCGCGCCATGGTTGCAGCGGGGGCGCTCGATAACATCGACTACTTTACGGCGATTCATATTGGCACTGGCGTCCCTTCCGGCACCGTGGTGTGCGGCAGCGATAACTTTATGGCGACCACTAAGTTTGATGTGCAATTCACTGGCGTCGCCGCACACGCGGGCGGTAAACCAGAAGAAGGCCGTAACGCCCTGCTCGCCGCCGCCCAAACCGCGCTGGCGTTGCACGGTATTGCTCCGCACAGCGCAGGCGCATCACGCGTCAATGTGGGCGTATTGCAGGCAGGCAGCGGGCGCAATGTGGTTCCGGCATCGGCTTTATTGAAAGTCGAAACCCGTGGCGAAACCAATGTGATCAACGACTATGTGTTTGACCGTGCGCAGGAAATTATTCGCGGCGCGGCGACGATGTATGGCATTGAAGCGCAAGTGAAGCTGATGGGTGCGGCAACCAACAGCGTGCCATCGCCAGAATGGGTGGCGTTTATCCATCAACAGGCGCTTGAAGTCCACGGCGTAACGGAAGTGGTCGATACCGTGAAAGGGGCTGCCGGTTCAGAAGATGCGACGTTGATGATGGCTCGCGTGCAGGAACAAGGCGGTAAAGCGTCTTATATGGTATTCGGCACCGAATTGAGCGCCGGACATCATAACGAGAAGTTTGATTTTGATGAAAAAGTGATGGAAGTTGCCGTCAGCACTATGGCGCGCCTCGTTCTTAATTTTCCCTGGCAGCGAGGTGTGTAATGCGTTCAATTTATCAGTTTGTTGATGACGCTATTGAAGCGAAGCGTGGCGAGTTTACCGCCATTGCAGATGATATCTGGGATCATCCAGAAACCCGTTTTGAAGAGCGCTGGTCTGCGGAACGTCTGGCTTGCGCCCTGGAGGCAGAAGGTTTTAGCGTCGAACGCAATGCAGGGAATATCGAAACCGCATTTGTGGCGAGTTTCGGTTCGGGCAAACCTGTTATCGCGCTGCTCGGTGAATACGATGCGCTCGCGGGATTAAGCCAGTGTTCTGGCGAAGCGTCACCCGAGCCGCTGGTTGAAGATGCTAACGGCCACGGCTGCGGCCACAACTTGCTGGGTACGGCGGCCTTTGCTGGCGCGGTAGCGGTGAAAAACTGGCTTGAACAATATGGCTCTGGCGGCACCGTGCGTTTTTACGGCTGCCCAGGCGAGGAAGGCGGTTCCGGCAAAACGTTTATGGTGCGCGAAGGGTTGTTTGACGATGTTGACGCTGCCGTCACCTGGCACCCGGAAGCGTACGCAGGAATGTTTAGCACCAGTTCACTGGCCAATATTCAGGTGGCTTATCGCTTCCACGGAATTGCGGCACATGCCGCAAACTCACCACACCTTGGTCGCAGTGCGTTAGATGCCGTCACGCTGATGACCACCGGCAGCAACTTCCTCAACGAGCACATCATTGAAAAAGCCCGCGTGCATTACGCCATCACTAATGCCGGCGGGATTTCGCCAAACGTGGTGCAGGCGCAAGCCGAAGTGCTGTATTTGATTCGCGCCCCGGAAATGGCGCAGGCACAGCATATTTTCGAGCGCATCAATAAAATTGCCGAAGGCGCTGCGCTGATGACGGAAACCACGGTGAATGTGCGCTTTGATAAAGCCTGTTCGAATTACCTGCCCAATCGCCAGCTTGAAAGCGTGATGTATGAGGCATTACAAGCGCTTGGCGTGCCGCAATGGAGCGAAGAAGAGCTCGCATTTGCTAAAAAAATCCGCGCCACGCTGACTGAAAACGACCTGCAAAATAGCTTAAATAATATTGCTAATACCTCCAATGAAGAGGGAAAAGCCTTTGCGCGTCGCCATCGTGAAACGTTGCTGATTGACGAAATTGCGCCATACGCCCCAAATGACAAAATCCTGCCTGGTTCAACGGATGTGGGTGATGTGAGCTGGAAAGTGCCGGTCGCACAATGTTTTAGCCCGTGCTTTACCGTGGGAACCCCGCTGCACACCTGGCAATTGGTGAGCCAGGGGCGCACCTCAATCGCGCATAAAGGAATGTTGCACGCAGGCAAAGTCATGGCGGCGACCGCGCTGCAATTATTTATCAGTCCACAGACGCTGGAAGCTTGCCAAAGTGAGTTGCACGCACAACTCGCCGAACGCCCGTACCAGTGCCCGATCCCAGCAGGCGTGACACCGTCGCCTTTAAAATAATCTAATAAAAACATAACATCACAACAGATAGAGGCCCGCCCATGAGTCTTTCATCCTTACCGACCCCTTCCGGCTCTGGCAAGCTGTACGGACTGGTAGAAAAAATTGGCAACAAAGTGCCCCATCCTTTTTTGCTGTTCGTGTATTTGATTGTTGTTTTGTCCGTGAGCACCGCCGTGCTTTCTGCGTTTAACGTCAGCGTTCGTAACCCTGCGGACGGCAGCCTGGTGCAGGTCAAAAACCTGTTGAGCGCCGAAGGGGTGCACTGGTTTTTGCCTAACGTGATTAAAAACTTCAGTGGATTCGCACCATTAGGGGCCATTCTGGCGCTGGTTTTAGGTGCAGGTCTGGCCGAACGCGTTGGGTTGTTACCGAGTTTGATGGTAAAGATGGCCTCGCATGTGAGTGCGCGTTATGCCAGCTATATGGTGCTGTTTATCGCTTTCTTTAGCCATATTTCGTCTGATGCAGCGTTGGTCATTATGCCGCCGATGGGCGCATTGATTTTCCTCGCCGTGGGTCGCCATCCGGTAGCCGGTTTGCTGGCAGCGATTGCGGGTGTCGGCTGCGGTTTTACGGCGAATTTACTGATTGTGACGACCGATGTACTGCTTTCGGGGATCAGTACCGAAGCGGCACACACCATCGACCCGCTGATGCACGTTAGCGTGATTGATAACTGGTACTTTATGGCGACGTCTGTGATTGTGCTGTCGATTGTTGGCGGGCTGATTACCGATAAAATCGTCGAGCCGCGTCTGGGTACCTGGCAAGGCGAAAACAAGGAAAAGCTGCAACAGCTTGATGATGTTCAGCGCTTTGGTTTGCGTGTTACCGGCATTGTGTCGCTGCTGTTTATTGCGGTTATCGCTTTGCTGCTGGTGCCAGAAAACGGCTTACTGCGTGACCCGGTAAAAGGCACGATTATTCCGTCGCCATTTATTAGCGGAATTGTGCCGCTGATTATTCTGTTCTTCTTCGTCATCTCCCTGGCCTATGGCATCGCCACGAAGAAAATACGCAAGCAGGCCGATTTGCCGCAACTGATGATTGAACCGATGAAGGAAATGGCCGGTTTTATCGTGATGGTGTTCCCGTTGGCGCAATTTGTGGCGATGTTCAACTGGAGCAATATGGGCAAGTTTATGGCCGTCGGACTTACCGATGTGCTGGAAGGCTCCGGGCTGAACGGTATCCCCGCGTTCCTGGGCCTGGCATTGCTTTCGTCATTCCTCTGTATGTTTATTGCCAGCGGCTCGGCCATCTGGTCGATTCTGGCACCGATTTTTGTGCCGATGTTTATGCTGCTGGGTTTCCACCCCGCTTTCGCGCAAATTCTGTTCCGTGTGGCAGATTCTTCCGTGATCCCCCTGGCACCGGTGTCACCGTTTATTCCCTTATTCTTAGGCTTCCTGCAACGCTATAAACCTGACGCTAAATTAGGGACCTATTACTCCTTAGTATTACCTTACCCCCTCATCTTTTTGGGTGTCTGGTTGCTGCTACTGGTGGCGTGGTATCTTGTTGGCTTGCCTATAGGGCCGGGAGTTTACCCGCATCTCTAATTAACCGGAGCGAAGAATGCTGACACTGCTGGAAGACAAGATCGTTACCCCATTAGGGCCGTTATGGATAATTTGCGATGAGCAGTACCATTTGCGGGCAGTGGAATGGGAAGAACATAGCGACAGAATGGTGCAGTTGTTGGGTCTTCATTACGGTGCTGGCGGCTATCAGCGCGTGGCTTGCGCAAATCCTGACGGGTTAAGTGACAAGCTACGCGATTATTTTGACGGTGATCTGGCCGTGATTGAAACGCTCCCTACCGCCACGGCGGGAACCCCCTTCCAGCGTGAAGTGTGGCAAACCTTGCGCTCTATCCCTTGCGGGCAGGTGATGCATTACGGGCAATTAGCGGACCAACTTGGCAGACCGGGTGCTGCACGTGCAGTCGGTGCCGCGAATGGTTCAAATCCGGTGAGCGTGGTGGTTCCATGCCACCGTGTTATTGGGCGCAACGGCACGATGACAGGCTATGCGGGTGGCGTAGGACGTAAAGAATGGTTATTGCGTCACGAAGGATATTTGCTGCTGTAGTTTCTTTATTGCAGAATTTTATTCTTAATTCTTCGTGGAATAATACGCATTAATATACAGTTCCAGTAATTTCAATAGGATAGCTCTATAACCCTGGCGTTATTGTTTGTTAAATTCTGAATGGGCATTCATCATACTTACGTGCTCAAGAAAAAGATGTTAAAATTGACCAATATCAATAACGCCGAGCATATCTATGATCCCTGAAAAGCGAATTATTCGACGCATTCAGTCTGGCGGTTGTGCTATCCATTGCCAGGATTGCAGCATCAGCCAGTTATGCATCCCCTTCACGCTTAACGAGCATGAGCTTGATCAGCTTGATAATATTATTGAGCGTAAAAAGCCTATTCAGAAGGGACAGACCCTGTTTAAAGCAGGTGATGAGCTGAAGTCGCTGTACGCTATTCGTTCAGGGACCATTAAAAGCTATACCATTACCGAGCAAGGTGATGAGCAAATTACCGGTTTCCATTTAGCGGGTGATTTGGTGGGCTTTGATGCCATCGGCACCGGGATGCACCCAAGTTTCGCGCAAGCGCTCGAAACGTCCATGGTCTGCGAAATCCCATTCGAAACGCTTGATGATTTGTCCGGTAAAATGCCCAACCTGCGCCAGCAGATGATGCGTTTGATGAGCGGCGAAATTAAGGGCGATCAGGATATGATTCTGCTGCTTTCCAAAAAGAATGCAGAAGAGCGCCTGGCCGCATTTATCTATAATCTTTCACGTCGCTTTGCCCAGCGCGGTTTCTCGCCTCGCGAGTTCCGTCTGACCATGACGCGTGGCGATATCGGTAACTATCTGGGTCTGACTGTGGAGACCATCAGCCGTCTGCTCGGTCGTTTCCAGAAAAGCGGTATGTTAGCGGTGAAAGGTAAGTACATCACTATCGAGAATATTGACATTCTTTCTCAACTCGCAGGTCAATCGCGTAACGTTGCCTGATTTCTCTTTACCTGTGCCGGATCACTAAATTTTAGTCGTTTATTGATCCGGCAATGGCTTATCACCTGTTTCATTCATCACATATAGGTTAGTCTTAATAAACAGACTGTGGTTAAGCAGTTGTAAGGAGACCTGTATGGCAAAGTATCAAAACATGCTAGTCGCGATAGATCCTAATCAGGACGATCAACCCGCCCTGCGGCGTGCTGTTTATTTGCATCAACGGATTGGTGGCAGGATCAAAGCTTTTCTGCCCATCTATGATTTTTCCTACGAAATGACCACCCTTCTGTCGCCAGATGAACGCACCGCTATGCGCAAAGGTGTGATTAGCCAACGTGCGGCCTGGATTAAAGAACAAGCCCAGTATTACATCGACTCGGGCGTACCGATTGAAATTAAAGTGGTTTGGCATAACCGTCCGTTCGAGGCGATTATTCAGGAAGTGATTAGCAGCGATCACGACTTAGTGCTCAAAATGACGCACCAACACGACAAACTTGAAGCGGTTATTTTCACTCCAACCGACTGGCATCTGCTGCGTAAATGCCCATGCCCAGTGTGGATGGTTAATGAAAAACCGTGGCCTGAAGGCGGTCGAGCTATTGTTGCCGTTAACCTGGCAAGTGAAGAGCAGTACCATAACGCTCTGAATGAAAAACTGGTTAAAGAGACTATTCGCCTGGCCGACGATGTTAACCACACCGAAGTTCACCTGGTCGGCGCCTACCCTGTCACCCCGATTAATATCGCCATCGAACTTCCTGATTTTGACCCAAGCGTTTATAACGATGCTATTCGCGGCCAGCACCTGGTTGCGATGAAAGCGTTACGTCAAAAATTTGGTATTGATGAAAAAATGACTCACGTTGAAAAAGGATTACCTGAAGAGGTTATTCCCGATCTCGCCGAGCATTTGCAGGCCGGTATTGTGGTACTTGGTACGGTGGGCCGTACTGGCCTGTCCGCCGCGTTCCTCGGTAACACTGCCGAACAAGTTATCGACCATCTGCGCTGCGATTTGTTGGTCATCAAACCTGATGAATATCAAACACCAGTAGAACTGGATGACGACGAAGACGATTGATTTGTCGTCCATGTAGTAAAGAAAAGCCCGTTCAAATTAATGAACGGGCTTTTTGTTTGGTGGAGTGCTGAACCTTATGCCAGATTTCCATGAGTGGCGGGAAAAACTCCCGCCACTGTCCTCTGAAATTTTGTGCTTACGGCCTAATGCAGGCTAATGATGCCGCCACTTCCATGCCTCCTTTTCGATAGTGGAATTCACACAGTGAATCCCTCAACAGAAAAATAATCATGAGAATTGTCAAACAGATAACTATTACGCTGAACAACCTGTTCTTTGACGACATCTTCGCCTCCTGCGTTGCAAACACAAAATGAAGAGGCTACTATCATGGTGTCTAGCATGAGAGGGCCTCGGGTTGGTTTAACTAACTCGGGGCTTTTTTCTGTCTGCTTTTCACCATTGGGATCGAAGCCTACAGCTTCAGCACCCGGCTATACTTTACTCTTCGCCCTGTCTCCCGCATACATTATTTCTCTATAGATTCAGTTGGTTAAATGTAATATTGCATTCACGTCATTGATGTTCAGACGTAAAAAAACCGCCCCGAGAAGCGGTTTTGGAATACGGCTCGCAATCTTAGCGAACAACTACAGCGCTTTAAGAATCGCTTCCACACTCGCCTTGGCATCGCCAAACAGCATCTGAGTGTTCTCTTTAAAGAACAGCGGATTCTGCACACCTGCGTAACCGGTGTTCATAGAACGCTTGAACACAATAACGTTCTGCGCTTTCCACACTTCCAGCACTGGCATACCCGCGATTGGACTGCGAGGATCTTCGAGCGCTGCCGGGTTTACGGTGTCATTCGCACCGATAACCAGAACGGTATCAGTATCAGCGAAGTCATCGTTGATTTCGTCCATTTCCAGAACGACATCATAAGGCACACGCGCTTCTGCCAGCAAAACGTTCATGTGGCCTGGCAAACGCCCTGCAACCGGGTGAATACCAAAACGAACCTTGATGCCACGCGCACGAAGTTTTTCGGTAATTTCAGCTACCGGATATTGTGCCTGCGCCACCGCCATACCATACCCCGGAGTGATGATCACCGAGGTCGAGTTTTTCAGCATATCCGCAGTGTCTTCCGCCGTGATTTCACGGTGTTCGCCTGCTTCTTCGTCGTCACCCGTAGAGGAACCGTCGGTACCGAAACCACCAGCGATCACGCTGATAAAGGAGCGGTTCATCGCTTTACACATGATGTAAGACAGGATTGCACCAGAAGAACCCACCAACGCACCGGTGACGATCAGCAGGTCGTTGCTGAGCATAAAGCCCGCCGCTGCCGCTGCCCAACCGGAGTAGGAGTTCAGCATGGAAACGACAACCGGCATGTCTGCACCACCAATCGATGCCACCAGGTGCCAGCCGATAACCAGCGCGATGATGGTCATCACCAGCAACGCCAGAACCTGCAAGCCAACGCTTTCGGTACGCACGAAGATGATCAGCATCGCGAAGGAAACCACGATTGCCGCCAGATTCAGTTTATGGCGGTTTGGCAACATCAACGGCTTAGACGAGATTTTGCCGCGCAGTTTGCCAAATGCCACGATGGAACCTGTGAAGGTCACCGCACCGATGAAGATACCGAGGAACACTTCCGTTAAATGGATGTTTTCCATCACCGGCTCAAGACCCGGCGCATGATCCAGATAGCTGTTGAAGCCTACCAGAACCGCCGCCAGACCCACGAAGCTGTGCAGAATTGCCACCAGCTCCGGCATTTCGGTCATTTCAACTTTCTTCGCAAGGTGAATACCGATGGCACCACCAATTACCATTGCGACAATAATCCAGACAACATTGCCGGTTTCAGGCCCGAAAATGGTCGCGACTAACGCGATAGCCATACCCGCCATGCCGAACAAGTTACCTTGTTTAGATGTTTCGTGTTTTGACAGCCCTGCCAGGCTGAAAATAAACAGAATTGCGGCAACAATGTATGCTGCTGTAACTAATCCACCAGACATGTGTTACCCCTTAGTTCTTCCGGAACATTTTCAGCATGCGCTGAGTGACGGTGAAACCACCAAAAATATTGATACTGGCAATCAGCACCGCAATAAAGCTCAGGAAGCTAACCCAGCCACCGTGGCCAATTTGTAATAACGCGCCAACCACAATGATCCCTGAAATGGCGTTAGTGACCGACATCAGCGGCGTGTGCAGAGCATGAGAAACGTTCCACACCACGTAGTAACCCACCACGCATGACAACGCGAATACGGTGAAGTGGCCGAGGAATTCTTTTGGAGCCACATCTGCAAGCCAGCCAAAAAGAATAATTGCCAGCGCCATAAACGCGTATTTACGCCATGGAGAGGCAGGCTTTTTCTCTTCTATCGGTGCAGCCACTTTCTTGGCCGCAGCCTGTGGTTGAGCAGACACCTGAATTGGCGGAGCCGGCCAGGTGACTTCGCCATCACGAATGACGGTCACGCCACGCACGACAACATCTTCAAAATCAACCACGGTATTGCCGTCTTTCTCTTTGCAGAGCAATTTGAGCAAGTTAACCAGGTTGGTGCCGTAAAGCTGGGAAGATTGCGTTGGCAGGCGGCCTGGCAAGTCGGTGTAACCGATGACTTTCACGCCGTTTGGCGTAACTGTCACCTGGTCGGCAACGGTATATTCACAGTTACCGCCGTTTTGCGCAGCCAAATCGACAATCACGCTGCCCGCTTGCATGGAATCCACCATTTCGCGGGTGATAAGTTTTGGCGCTGGCTTGCCGGGGATCAGCGCCGTGGTGACGATGATATCGACTTCTTTTGCTTGTGCTGCGAACAGTTCCATTTCGGCTTTAATGAAGGCTTCGGACATAACTTTGGCATAACCATCACCGCTGCCAGCTTCTTCTTTAAAGTCCAGTTCCAGGAACTCAGCGCCCATACTTTGCACTTGTTCTTTCACTTCCGGACGTGTGTCGAACGCACGCACTATCGCACCAAGGCTGTTCGCCGCACCGATTGCCGCAAGCCCTGCAACACCAGCACCGATAACCATCACTTTTGCCGGCGGTACTTTACCCGCAGCGGTAATTTGCCCGGTAAAGAAACGACCAAACTCATGAGCAGCTTCAACAATTGCGCGATAACCCGCAATGTTTGCCATTGAGCTAAGAGCATCGAGAGACTGAGCACGAGAAATACGCGGCACGGAGTCCATCGCCATCACGGTGACATTTTTGGCAGCCAGTTTTTCGAGTAATTCTGGATTCTGGGCAGGCCAGATAAAACTCACCAGCGTCGAGCCCGCACGCAGCAGTTCGATTTCGCTATCCTGCGGAGCGTTCACTTTCAAAATAATGTCAGATTGCCAGACGTCAGCAGTGTCTGAAATGGTTGCCCCAACGTGGACAAACGCCTCGTCATCGAAGCTAGCCAGTTTGCCCGCTCCGCTTTCGACTGCGACGCTGAAACCCAGCTTCAGCAATTGCTCCACTGTTTTTGGCGTGGCGGCCACTCGGGATTCACCCGCCCACCGCTCTTTTGGTACCCCAATACGCATAGTATTCCCTTCCATCTGTTTTTTTGTTGATGGTTTGTCAGACATCGTCCTGGCAATCGGCGTGGCCAAGTCCAAAACAATGAAAAAATACATCTGTAAAACTTTTTATAACCTACTGAAAATAACGCCTGTGATCCAGATCAGGATCTCAGTATTTGTATCATTATCGTAAAAGTTTAGCGCTAAGCACTTCAGACAGCTATTTCTGACTGATTTTCATCTGTGAGACCTGATAATCCGCTTAAGCGAAGCCGCAATTCACGATTCTGCTCCGGTGCAAATTGCATATTTAACATTGTATTAACTAATTAAGTTGTAAGCTTTACCGCTTTTACTGGTCAAAGCGTTCTTTTATTAACATATAAATTTTAGTTATGAAAAATATCTGCAACCAACCGTTGCAACCCTAAAAATGCCGCAGACAGTTGCAGTGTTCAATGCCATAATCGGCGGCTAGCAAGTAACCCACAGAGAATGCGGTATTTGTATTCATTTTGCGCAAGGCGAAGGATTATTTTTATGAAGCTCAAGAACACCCTTCTGGCGTCAGCACTGATTTCCATGACTACGCTGTCCGCTCAGGCAGCAACGGAACTGACTCCTGATCAAGCTGCTGCTCTTAAACCATTTGATCGCATTACCATCACTGGCCGTTTTAACTCGATTGGCGAAGCGGTAAATGCCGTGTCCAAACGTGCAGATAAAATTGGCGCAGCTTCTTTCTATGTTCAGGACACCAACGATACTGGCAGCAGCGGTAACTGGCGTGTGGTTGCAGATGTCTATCACGCTGATGCACCTAAGGCTGAAGAAAACACCAATCGCGTGATCAACGGCGTGACTGAGCTACCGAAAGATCAAGCTTATGCTCTTGAGCCGTTCGATACCGTGACAGTCCAGGGTTTTTATCGCAGTCAGCCCGATGTTAACGCAGCAATCACTCGCGCAGCTAAAGAGAAAGGTGCAGATTCGTTCTACATCGTGCGCCAGATTGACGCAAACTCAGGCGGCAACCAGCGCATTACGGCTTTCATCTATAAAAAAGACGCTAAGAAACGTGTTTTGCAAAGCCCTGATGCGATCCCTGCGAACTCAGAGGCAGGTAAAGCCGCGCTGGCAGCCGGTGGCGCTGCGGCAGCCGCAGTTGAAATCCCAGGCGTTGCAACAACCAGTACCCCAACTTCGGACGTAGGTCGTTTCTTTGAAACACAAACCACTAAAGGCGGACGTTACACCGTAACGCTTCCTGATGGCACCAAAATCGAAGAAGTGAATAAAATCACCGCGGCGCAAATGGTTCCATTCGATAGTGTGAAGTTCACTGGCCATTACGGTAGCAGCACTGAAGTGTCTTACCAGGTGGCGAAACGTGCCGCTAAGAAAGGTGCTAAGTTCTACCACATCACCCGTCAATGGGAAGAGCGTGGCGGCAACCTGACTGTCAGCGCTGATTTGTACAAATAAGTTTTCATATAATCCTAAAAAGGGTGGCTTTGCCGCCCTTTTTTTATTCCGCCGAGCATTTTATGGCTCATGTCATTGCAAGCAGCTCTTACACTCCGTAAAATCCCGCGCCTTAGTGTTACCCACCATTTTTATGCACAAAAGCATAATAATTATTCTGGGTTTTTAATTTGAATTTTACGGGACTGCTATGGAAAAGAAGCTTGGCCTCGCTGCGTTAACGGCATTGGTATTGAGTTCCATGCTCGGCGCGGGTGTATTTAGCCTGCCGCAAAATATGGCGAGCGTGGCGAGTCCCGCAGCATTGTTGATTGGCTGGGCGATTACCGGTGCGGGCATTCTGTTGTTGGCACTGGCAATGCTGGTGTTAACCCGCCTGCGCCCCGACCTTGACGGCGGCATTTTTACTTATGCACGCGAAGGTTTTGGTGAGCTTATCGGTTTCTTCTCGGCATGGGGCTACTGGCTTTGTGCCGTTATCGCTAACGTTTCATACCTGGTGATTGTTTTCTCTGCACTCAGTTTCTTCACCGATACGCCTGAGCTGCGCCTGTTTGGCGACGGAAATACCTGGCAGTCGATTGTGGGTGCATCGGTATTGCTATGGATGGTGCACTTTTTGGTGCTTCGCGGCGTGCAAACCGCAGCCAGCATTAACCTGGTCGCCACTCTCGCTAAGCTGCTGCCGTTAGGTTTGTTTGTCGTTCTGGCCGCCATGGCTTTCAAACTTTCGACTTTTAGCCTCGATTTCAGCGGCATCGCGCTGGGTGTTCCGGTTTGGGAGCAGGTCAAAAACACCATGCTGATTACCCTTTGGGTCTTCATCGGTGTGGAAGGTGCCGTGGTCGTTTCAGCTCGCGCCCGGAATAAAAATGATGTCGGTCGCGCCACCCTTCTGGCGGTCATTGCCGCGTTAGGGGTTTACCTGCTGGTGACATTGCTTTCGTTGGGCGTGCTTGCCCGCCCTGAACTTGCCGGAATGCGCAATCCTTCCATGGCCGGTTTGATGGTCGAAATGATGGGGCCGTGGGGTGAGATAATTATCGCCGCTGGGCTGATTGTCTCAGTATGTGGAGCCTATCTGAGTTGGACGATTATGGCCGCCGAAGTGCCCTTTCTTGCCGCCACGCATAAAGCCTTCCCGAAAATTTTTGCGCGTCAGAATGAAAACAATGCGCCTTCGGCTTCTCTTTGGCTCACCAATATTAGTATCCAGATTTGCCTGGTGCTGATTTGGCTGACGGGTTCGGATTACAACACACTGCTGACGATTGCCTCAGAAATGATACTGGTGCCCTATTTCCTGGTCGGCGCATTTTTGCTGAAAGTTTCGACCCGCCCATTGCATAAAGCGATTGGATTAGGTGCATGTATTTATGGCTTATGGCTGCTTTATGCGTCAGGCCCAATGCATTTACTTCTTTCAGTGGTACTGTATGCGCCGGGCTTGTTAGTCTTTATGTATACACGCAGCACGCATAAGCATGACATCAAACTGAATTTAAAGGAAAAATCAGTCATTTTCCTGATGCTGGTGGCAGCGTTCCCTGCAACGTGGATGTTGGTGAAATAAGTACATTAAGGAGTCGTCGATGGAGATTAAAACATCAGCTCGTCCCATTCTGATTACCGGTGCCGGTAAACGGATTGGCCTCGCGTTAGCACGACACTTTTTAGCCCAGCAACAGCCTGTGATTATCAGCTACCGCACACGTTATCCGGCGGTCGCTGAACTGGAAAAGGCTGGCGCAATTTGTTTGTTCGGTGACTTTTCTACCAATGACGGCATCAAACAATTTGCCGCTGATGTAAAGCAACATTGCGACGGGCTGCGCGCCATTGTACATAATGCCAGCGCCTGGCTTGCGGAATCACCAGACTTTTCCCCTGCGGAAACCCTGGCCGCCATGCTGCAAATTCACGTCAACGCGCCTTATTTGTTGAATCAATATCTTGAGCCGTTATTGCGCGGCCATGGCCAGGCGGGTTCGGACATTATTCATTTCACCGATTATGTCGTGGAACGTGGAAGTGATAAGCATATTGCTTATGCGGCCAGTAAAGCCGCGCTGGATAATATGACGCGCTCTTTTGCCCGAAAGCTGGCGCCCGAAGTAAAAGTGAATGCCATCGCGCCTGCGATGATCATGTTTAACGAACATGACGATGCCGAATACCGCAAGGCAGCGTTGAATAAGTCGCTGATGAAAATCGCGCCGGGCGAGCAGGAAATCATTGGGCTGGTAGAATACCTGTTGAATAGCGAGTATGTGACGGGCCGAACCCATGCTGTAGACGGCGGCCGCCCACTGCGTTAAATCTGTTTACCCATGATTTATGGTGTAAAAACATTTAGCAGTGTATGTTTCCCTTTTGATCTGAAGTGCCGGGCTATGAATAAAATCGTATACGTAGAAGACGATCCAGAAGTAGGAGCGTTGATTGCCGCTTATCTCGGCAAACATGACATTGATGTGATTGTTGAAAGCCGTGGCGACCGCGCCGAAGAGACGATTCAACAACAACGCCCTGACCTTGTGTTGCTGGATGTCATGTTACCCGGCAAAGATGGCATGACGTTGTGCCGCGATCTGCGTCCGCAATGGGATGGCCCGATTGTTCTTCTCACCTCTTTGGACAGCGATATGAACCATATTTTATCGCTGGAGATGGGGGCTAACGATTATATTCTTAAAACCACTCCGCCTGCTGTTTTGCTGGCGCGCTTACGTCTGCATTTGCGCCAGCGCGTTTCAGCGCAACATACCGTTGAAAGCAATCCTGGCGCACTCAAACCCCACAAAGCCATGCGTTTTGGGACGCTATGTATTGACCCGGTGAATCGTCAGGTCACGCTCGGTGCTGAAAACATTACCCTTTCCACTGCGGATTTTGACTTGTTGTGGGAATTAGCCACTCATGCGGGGCAAATTATGGACCGCGACGCGTTACTTAAAAACCTGCGTGGCGTGACATATGATGGTCTGGATCGCAGCGTCGATGTCGCCATTTCGCGCCTGAGAAAAAAACTCTACGACAGCGCCACCGAACCCTTCCGTATCAAAACTGTGCGTAACAAAGGTTATCTTTTCGCACCCCACGCCTGGGAAAGTGAAGCCTGATGAAAAAGCTGTTTATTCAGTTTTATCTTCTGCTGTTCGTCTGCTTCCTGGTAATGACCATGCTGGTTGGCCTGGTCTATAAATTTACCGCCGAACGCGCGGGTCGCCAGTCACTCGATGATTTAATGAAAAGCTCGCTGTATTTGATGCGCAGCGAATTACGCGAGATCCCGCCACGGGACTGGAACCGCACGATTAAAGATCTCGATCTGAATTTGTCCTTTAAGCTTAATATTGAGCCGATTGATAAATTCAAACTCGATGAAATGACCATGCATCATCTGCGTGCCGGGGAAATCGTCGCCCTCGACGATGAATACACTTTTATTCAGCGCATTCCCCGCAGCCATTATGTTCTGGCGGTCGGGCCGATACCGTATCTGTTTTTCCTGCATCAAATGCGGTTGCTGGATGTTGCGCTGATGGCGTTTATTGCGTTCTCTCTGGCCTTCCCGGTGTTTATCTGGATGCGTCCGCACTGGAAGGACATGCTTAAACTGGAAACCGCCGCGCAAAGATTAGGTACAGGCCATCTTGATGAACGCATCCATTTCGACAGTGCTTCAAGTTTTGAACGTTTAGGCGTTGCGTTTAACCAGATGGCTGACAGCATCAACGCGCAAATCGCCAGTAAGAAGCTGCTGATTGACGGCATTGCCCACGAGCTTCGTACACCTCTGGTGCGTTTACGTTACCGCCTTGAGATGAGTGACAACCTGACCGAAACCGAACTGCTGGCGCTCAATCGCGACATTGGTCAACTGGAAGCATTAATTGAAGAGTTACTCACCTACGCCCGACTGGATCGTCCGCAAACCGAGCTGCAACTGGCGCACGTGAATGTTCCGCGTTGGCTTGATGAACACATCGCCGATGTCAGAATTATTCATCCGCATCTCGATATTCAGCTTGATACGCCCGCCTCTGGCAATTTTGGCCTGATTGATCTGCGCCTGATGGAACGCGTCACCGATAACCTGATCAATAACGCCCTGCGCTATAGCAAAAAACGGCTTCGCGTGAGCCTGTGGCTGGATGCTGATACCGCGATTTTGCAGGTGGAAGATGACGGCCCCGGCATTCCAGCTGAGGAACGGGAACGGGTATTTGAGCCGTTTGTGCGTCTGGACCCAAGTCGTGACCGTGCCACGGGTGGTTGTGGGCTGGGCCTGGCGATTGTTCATTCTGTTGCGACAGCGATGGAAGGCTCCGTGGTCGTCGATAGCGGTTCGCTGGGGGGCGCTCGCTTCCGCTTTAGCTGGCCGATAAAAACTGAATCCCCTTTGCCACTGGCATCCATCACACCTCGCCGCTAGAAAACACATTCTCACCTGCCTGACCAAAAACGGCGCAAGTGGTTAGGTTCGTCTCCCTGTGTTATAAATCTTTAGTATGTTGTAACTAATGGAGGGTGAAATGGCAAAGTATGATTTGATTGATCGATTGAACGGTACTTTTCGCGAGCTTGAACACGACCTGCACCAGTTGCAGGAACAGCTTGATAGTTATCGTTTATTGGTTGGCCGCGTCTTTCAGTTACCCGCTGTTGATAAAGGTAAAGAGCACGATTCGGTGACTAAAATCGAGGTAACGCAACTGCTCGGTAAAGCGGCGCATCAGGCGACCCTCACCCATTTCACTCGTTTATTTATTCAGCAACAGTCGGAAAAAACCAGCAGCAAAGCAGCGACTCGCCTGCCGGGAGCTCTTTGTTATCAGGTAGACGAAACAGAACGCAGCGAGACTCAGAGGCTGGTTGGGCGGATTAATCAATTAAAACAAGAGCTGGAAAACATTATCAGCGTGGAGTCGGGATTGCCCAGCGTGCAACGCTTTGAATGGGTTCACCGCCAGCTTCCAGGGCTGATTACGCTCAACGCTTATCGCACGATTACGTTACTCGACAACCCTGACACGCTGAATTTTGGCTGGGCGAATAAACAAATCATCAAGAATTACACCCGCCGAGAAGTTATCGACATTCTGGAAAAGAGCCTGAAGGCGAATCGTTCGGTGCCGCCCTACACCCGCGAACAATGGGCAGAGCAAATCACCCGCGAGTTAAATTCAATCACCCGTCTTTCGGATAACGTGCGCCTGAAGATTAAGCGCCCGGTGAAAGTACAGCCCGTCGCACGCGCCTGGTATCAGGAGCGCAAAAAGCAGGTGCAGCACGCATGCCCATCGCCTTTAATCGTGTTGTGTAACCGGGATAATGGCGAAATGCCGCCAGAGACGGGGGAATTGCTGAATTACGATGCGGATAATATTCGCCATCGTTATAAGCCGGATGCACAGCCGCTACAGTTGGTGATCCCGCGTCTGCACTTGTATTGCGAGACATAAACGCAGACGCGGTGAAACTTACTGCTTCATACTGCCGACCATTTCTTCAGGGCGTACCCACGCATCAAACTCATCCTCGGTGAGATAACCGAGTTTGAGTGCCGAGGCTTTCAATGTCAGCCCTTCTTTGTGGGCTTTCTTGGCAATTTCCGCGGCTCTATCGTAACCAATATGCGTATTGAGTGCCGTCACCAGCATCAGCGACTCATTAAGCAATTGTGTGATGCGGTCACGGTTCGGCTCGATACCCACCGCACAATGCTCATTGAAACTTTCCATTCCGTCAGCCAATAAACGCACCGATTGCAGGAAGTTATGAATCACCATCGGGCGATAGACGTTAAGCTCAAAATTGCCCGATGCGCCGCCCATATTGACCGCCACATCGTTGCCCATCACCTGGCAGCACAGCATGGTCATGGCTTCGCACTGCGTCGGATTGACCTTACCTGGCATAATCGAACTCCCCGGCTCGTTCTCAGGAATGGCAATTTCGCCAATCCCGCAGCGTGGCCCGGAAGATAGCCAACGCACATCGTTGGCAATTTTCATCAGTGACGCGGCCAGCCCTTTTAATGCACCGTGAGAGTGAACCAGGGCATCGCACGTCGCCAGCGCTTCAAATTTATTGGGGGCCGTCACAAACGACTGGCCAGTAATTTCAGCCAGCTCTTTTGCTACACGTACAGCGTATTCCGGGTGCGTATTCAGCCCTGTCCCCACCGCCGTACCACCCAAGGCGAGTTCGGCAACATGCGGCAAACTGTTTTCAACATGTTTGAGGCTGTGTTCAAGCATCGCGACCCAGCCTGAAATCTCCTGCCCGAGAGTTAACGGCGTGGCATCTTGCAAGTGGGTGCGGCCAATTTTTACGATGTCTTTGAAAGCCTCTGCTTTACCCTGCAACGTCTCTTTCAGCACGTTTAATTGCGGGATCAGTTGTTCACGCACCGCAATCACCGCCGCAACGTGCATCGCCGTTGGAAAGACGTCGTTCGAACTTTGGCTCTTATTCACGTCGTCATTCGGGTGGACTTTACGTTCCATGCCGCGCACCCCGCCGAGGATTTCACTCGCCCGGTTTGCCAGCACTTCGTTCATGTTCATATTGCTCTGGGTACCGGAACCGGTCTGCCAGATTGCCAGCGGGAATTCATCCGGATGTTTACCGGCCAGCACTTCGTCTGCCGCATCCATAATCGCCTTGCCGCTACCGGAAACCAGCAAACCCAGATCCATATTCACCTTCGCCGCTGCGCGTTTGGTGAGCGCCAGCGCGTGAATCAGCGCGGTGGGCATTTTCTCCGTGGAAATGCGGAAGTGCTCAAGGGAGCGCTGAGTTTGCGCGCCCCACAGTTTATCTGCCGGGACGTCAATTGGGCCCATTGAGTCTTTTTCACTACGAACGGCTACCATTTCATTCTCCTTAGATTTGAGCATCCCCAAAGAATTTGGGGTAAAAAAAACCGCCCTTATGGGCGGCTTGAGTGTCTTACTTCACGCATCGCGTACATTGGGAGGCGTGTATTTTCTGGAAGAAGTCGTTGCCCTTGTCATCGACCAGAATAAAGGCTGGGAAATCTTCGACTTCGATTTTCCAGATGGCTTCCATTCCTAACTCTGCGTATTCGACACAATCCAGGCTCTTAATACTTTGTTGCGCCAGTACAGCCGCCGGGCCGCCGATACTGCCAAGATAGAACCCGCCGTGTTTATGACAGGCGTCGGTCACTTGCTGGCTTCGGTTGCCTTTTGCCAGCATCACCATGCTTCCGCCGTTAGACTGGAGTAAATCCACATAGGAATCCATACGTCCGGCGGTGGTCGGCCCTAAAGAACCCGATGCATAACCCTCTGGCGTTTTAGCCGGGCCTGCGTAATAAACCGGGTGATCTTTAATGTATTGCGGCAAACCTTCGCCGTTGTCGATGCGCTCTTTGAGTTTAGCGTGGGCGATGTCACGCGCCACAATAATTGTCCCGCTCAGGGAAAGTCGAGTTGAAACCGGGTATTGCGACAACTGTTTGAGGATCTCACTCATCGGGCGGTTGAGATCGACTTTGATCGCCTCACCCTCACCCGCCTGGCGTAATTCCTGCGGAATAAATTTGCCAGGATTGTGCTCAAGTTTCTCGATCCAGATACCGTCGCGGTTGATCTTGGCTTTGATGTTCCGGTCCGCAGAGCACGATACGCCCATGCCTACCGGGCAAGACGCGCCGTGGCGTGGCAGGCGCACAACACGAATATCGTGAGCAAAATATTTACCGCCAAACTGCGCACCCAGACCGAGGTTTTGCGCTTCTTTCAGCAACTCTTCTTCCAACTGAACGTCACGGAACGCCTGGCCATGCTCGTTACCTTCTGTTGGCAGGCCGTCGTAATATTTAGTCGACGCGAGTTTCACGGTTTTTAGCGTTGCTTCGGCAGAGGTTCCACCAATCACAAACGCCACATGATACGGCGGGCAAGCAGCCGTACCGAGGCTACGCATTTTCTCCACCAGGTATTCTTTCAGGCGACCCGGACTCAGCAGCGCCTTCGTTTCCTGGTAGAGATAAGTTTTGTTCGCTGAACCGCCACCTTTGGCGATGCAGAGGAATTTATATTCAGCGCCATCTACGCTGTAGAGGTCGATTTGCGCAGGCAAGTTAGTGCCTGTATTCACCTCTTTGTACATATCCAGCGCCGCATTTTGCGAGTAGCGCAGGTTATCTTCAATAAAGGTGTTGTAAACGCCACGAGACAACGCTTCCTCATCACCACCCCCGGTCCAGACGCGTTGGCCTTTTTTACCCATGATGATGGCTGTGCCGGTATCCTGGCAGGTTGGCAAAATGCCCTTTGCCGCGATTTCGGAGTTACGCAGGAACTGGAGCGCGACATACTTATCGTTTTCGCTGGCTTCGGGATCATTGAGGATATCAGCCACCTGCTGCTGATGCGCCGGGCGCAGCATAAAAGAGGCATCGTGGAAGGCGTGTTGGGTGAGTAACGTGAGGGCTTTAGGGTCAACTTTCAGGACTTCCTGCCCTTCAAACTCTGATACGGAAACATAATCGCTGCTGAGCAGGTAGTATTCGGTTTCGTCTTTTTTTAACGGGAACGGTTCTTGATAATGAAAGTCTTTATTCGGCATTGTTCTCTCACTTACTACGTTAATTATTATCTTTTATACCCTTTATATTTCAAGCCTGAGCCAACCCCGCTGTAGCTTGAAAGATAACGGGCCTAACATGCTACACAATTTTTTAACAAAAACTGAGACTAAACCGACTTTTTAATCCCCTGGTTACTTCACTGCGGATAATTGGTTTAATAGCAGTAACTTTGTTTAGATTACTATAGGGCTTACTGATGCAAAAACTCATTAACTCAGTGCAAAACTATGCCTGGGGAAGTAAAACTGCGTTAACAGAACTTTATGGTGTGGAAAATCCTGAAAATCTGCCAATGGCAGAACTATGGATGGGCGCACATCCAAAAAGCAGCTCAAAAATTCTTAACAACGGCCAGGTGCAATCGCTACGTGATGTGATTGACGCTGATAAGCCGACACTTTTAGGCAAGGCCGTTGCAGAGCGTTTTGGTGAGTTACCTTTTCTCTTCAAAGTGCTGTGTGCCGATCAACCGCTTTCCATTCAGGTTCATCCTAACAAAAAGGCATCTGAATTAGGCTTTGCCAAAGAAAATGCCGCGGGCATTCCACTGGATGCCGCCGAGCGCAATTATAAAGATCCAAACCATAAGCCAGAGCTGGTGTTTGCGCTAACGCCCTTCCTCGCTATGAACGCATTCCGCGAGTTCTCCGATATCGTCTCTCTGTTACAGCCAGTTTCCGGCGCGCACCCGGCGATTGCTCATTTCTTGCAAGAGCCGAATGCTGAATGCCTGTCGCAGCTTTTTGCCAGCCTGTTGAACATGAAAGGTGAAGAGAAATCACTCGCACTCGGCGTGTTGAAAGCCGCACTGAATAATCAGCAAGGCGAACCGTGGGAAACCATTCGCGTCATTTCCGAGTTCTACCCGGACGACAGCGGTTTGTTCTCGCCATTGTTGCTCAATGTGGTGAAATTACAGCCAGGTGAAGCGATGTTCCTGTTCGCTGAAACCCCACATGCCTATCTCAAAGGCGTCGCTCTCGAAGTCATGGCGAATTCCGATAACGTCCTTCGTGCAGGTTTAACGCCAAAATATATCGATATTCCGGAGCTGGTCGCCAACGTTAAGTTCGAACCAAAACCAGCCGCTGAGTTACTGACTCAGCCTGAGAAACATGCGGGCGAACTCGACTTCCCTATTCCGGTTGATGACTTTGCTTTCTCTTTACACGACCTGAGTACCCAGCAGACAAATCTTGCGCAGCCGAGCGCCGCTATTGTGTTCTGTACTGAAGGTGAAGCGGTGTTGAGCAAAGACGGGCAGCAACTGGTACTTAAACCTGGCGAATCGGCCTTTATTTCTGCACAGGAATCTCCGGTTTCAATCAGTGGTGTGGGTCGTGTCGCGCGGGTTTATTCCAAAATCTGAGTTATAAGCAACTTACTGATCTTTTGAAGCAAGATTGCTAAGCTTTAAGATGAGTTTCTTAAATGCCTCTACCCAAGCATCTACACGATGCCGGGTAAAAGGTATTTCTTTCGCCTGCTGGAGGACTCCCGGCAGGTGCACTTAATATGGACTACGACAGAATGAAAAAATCACTGGTTGCTGTAGGTGTTATTGTGGCTCTGGGTGTGGTGTGGACGGGCACAGCCTGGTACACCGGTAAGCAGCTCGAAGGCCGCATGGCTGAAATGGTTAGTAACGCTAACGCCGAATTGAACAAAGCCTCGCCGGAAGCTGGTTTGACGCTGAGCTACCAGGATTATCATCGTGGCCTGTTCCATAGTTCCATGCAGTTGGTCGTGAAACCGACCGCCGGGCAGACAAGCACCATTCTGAAACCTGATCAAAGTATCGTCTTCAACGAAACAATCGATCACGGTCCATTCCCGTTCGCTCAACTGAAAAAATTCAATCTGATCCCGTCTATGGCATCAGTTCACACCACGCTTGTGAATAACCCAACCACTAAGCCTTTGTTTGATATCGCTAAAGGTCAGTCCTTTATTGATGCACAAACGCGTATTGGCTACAACGGCGACACCTCTTCCGATATCGATTTACTGCCATTGAATTACGAAAAAGGCGAAGAGAAAGTGGCGTTCAGCGGCGGTCAGTTCAAGGCCGATGTTGATGGTCAGGGTGACAAAATTGCCGTCAGCGGTGAAGCGCAAAGCGGGCTGGTGAATACCGTTAATGAATACGGTCAGCACGTGCAGATGACGTTTAACGGCATCAAAACCGACGGTGAAAGCTCGCGCAGCGAATTTGTCGAACGCATCGGCAGCCAAAAAGCCTCTATTGAAAAGCTGGCGGTGACTGTTGAAGGCAAAGAAATGGCTGTGTTCGAAGGTTTGAATATCAATGCTAAATCTGAGCTTCAGGAAGATAAAAAACATCTTTCCGGGCAAATTGATTACACCCTGAACTCGCTGAAAGTACAGAATAAAGATATTGGTAGCGGCAAGTTAACGATCAAAATCGGTAATCTCGACGGTGCAGCGGTGCATGAGTTCAGCCAGAAATATAACGCTGAATCGCAAAAACTGCTGGCCGATCCGAATCTTGCGCAGAATCCAGAAGCTTATCAGCAGCGTATTGTTGAGCTATTTGCTGCAAACTTGCCGATGCTGTTAAAAGGTGACCCGGTCATTACCGTTGCGCCGTTAAGCTGGAAAAATGCGAAAGGCGAAAGCAGCTTTAATCTTTCCGTGTTCCTGAAAGATCCGGCGCAGGCGACTGGCGAGCCAACTACTCCAGAACAGCAGCTTGATCGCGTCGTAAAATCACTCGACAGCAAACTGGTTATTCCAGTGGATATGGCAACTGAATTGATGACTCAGGTCGCGCAGCTTGAAGGTTACCAGCCTGCTGAAGCCGCAAAACTTGCCGATCAGCAAATCAAAGGCCTGGCGGCGATGGGACAAATGTTCCGCGTGACCACCATGGAAGACAACAAAGTCGTTTCCAGCCTGCAATACTCAAACGGTCAGGTCACACTGAACGGCCAGAAAATGCCGCTTGGCGAACTGTTAGGCATGTTTGGTATGGCGGCCCCTGGCGAACCAGAAGCAGCTCCAGCACCTGAACTGGAAACACCGGTCGTTCCGGCTGTTCCAGCGGTTCCCCAGCAGTAATTATTTGTTTTGCCCGCAGTCTAAAGCCTCCCACGGGAGGCTTTTTCGTTTATCGCATCCTTCGATTCACATTCTGGCACTGGCGGTAACGCGCTTTTGTTTCCGTTGATGGTGCATTTTTGAAAATCTTTTTAAACAGAATCCCCCTCAGTAGCACAAACATAAATTATTTGTATTCTTAAGTGGCGAAATGTAACTCTTTGGTTATATTTATAAAACGAAAATGCTTAGCAGTGATTCTTATCACTTAAGCGACCAAATAATTTCCAGATGTGATTACTCGAAGAAGCTGAGTAGTTAGAAGGTTTTAACATGAGGGGTACAAATGAGACTTACGTTGATCGTCAAAAGTCTTGCACTGGCAGGGTTGCTTTCCTCCACTGCACTGACACCTTTGTTCGCGCAGGAAGCACCCAAAGGTGCCACAGCGTCAACAAAGCAGGCTAACGATGCACTTTATAACCAGCTTCCTTTTTCCGATAACACCGATTTCACGAATGCTCACAAAGGCTTTATCGCCGCTTTACCTCAGGAGGTGATTAAAGGCGAGCAGGGAAATGTTATCTGGAACCCACAACAGTATGCATTTATCAAAGAAGGGGAAAAGTCCCCTGACACCGTAAACCCGAGCCTCTGGCGACAGTCTCAGTTGATCAACATCAGCGGTCTGTTTGAAGTGACTGAGGGCGTTTACCAGATCCGTAACCTCGATTTATCCAACATGACCATCATTGAGGGTAAAGAAGGGATTACCGTCGTTGACCCGCTGGTTTCAGCAGAAACAGCAAAAGTCGGCATGGATTTGTACTTCAAAAATCGCGGCAATAAACCTGTCGTCGCCATCATTTATACCCATAGCCACGTTGACCATTATGGCGGCGTGCGTGGTGTGGTAGATGAAGCAGATGTGAAATCCGGGAAGGTAAAAGTTTATGCGCCAGCAGGCTTCATGGAAGCAGCGGTCGCGGAAAACATTATGGCGGGCAATGTCATGAGCCGCCGTGCCAGCTATATGTATGGCAACCTCCTGAAACCTGAAGCCACCGGCCAGGTCGGCGCGGGTCTGGGCACCACCACCTCAGCGGGTACCGTGACGCTGATTGCCCCAACGAACATCATCGAGAAAGATGGTCAGAAGGAAGTCATTGATGGTCTGACGTATGACTTCATGCTGGCACCGGGTTCAGAAGCCCCGTCTGAAATGCTGTGGTATATCGAAGAGAAGAAACTCATCGAAGCCGCAGAGGATGTGACTCACACTCTGCACAATACTTACTCCCTGCGCGGCGCGAAAATTCGTGAACCGCTACCATGGTCGAAATACATCAACGAAGCCATTGTGCGTTGGGGTGACAAAGCCGAAATCATTATGGCTCAGCACCACTGGCCGACATGGGGTAACGAAAACGTGGTTGGCCTGCTGAAAAGCCAGCGTGACCTGTATCGTTATATCAACGACCAGACCCTGCGCATGGCTAACGAAGGCCTGACACGCGATGAAATTGCTGCCAACTTCAAACTGCCAGACAGCCTGGCGAAGACCTGGGCTAACCGCGGCTATTACGGCTCCATCAGCCATGACGTAAAAGCGACCTATGTGCTGTATCTCGGCTGGTACGATGGCAACCCGGCAACGCTTGATGAATTACCGCCGGAAGAAGCGGCTAAGAAATTTGTTGAGTACATGGGCGGTGCCGATGCGATTCTTCAGAAAGCGAAAACCGACTTTGACCAGGGTAACTACCGTTGGGTTGCTCAGGTGGTGAGTAAAGTGGTGTTTGCCGATCCAAATAACCAGAATGCGCGTAACCTGGAAGCGGACGCACTGGAACAACTGGGTTATCAGGCGGAGTCTGGCCCATGGCGTAACTTCTACCTGACCGGTGCTCAGGAGCTGCGCAATGGTGTGGTTAAAGGCCCGACGCCGAATACTGCAAGCCCGGATACCGTTCGTGCGATGACGCCTGAAATGTTCTTCGATTTCCTGGCGGTACATATCAACGGTGAAAAAGCGGGTAATGCCAAAGCGGTATTTAATATCGACCTGGGTAGCGACGGCGGTAAGTACAAGCTGGAGCTGGAAAACGGCGTGCTAAACCACACGCCTAATGCCGAAGCGAAAGATGCTGATGCCACGATTGCTCTGAACCGTGACACGCTGAATAAAATCATCCTGAAAGAAGAAACCCTGAAGCAGGCTGAAGATAAAGGCGAGGTTAAAGTCACCGGTAATGGTGCGAAGCTCGATGAGATGTTGGGCTATATGGACAAGTTTGAGTTCTGGTTCAATATCGTTACGCCATAAATGCATACCCTGCGGCAGCAATGCCGCAGGGTATTTACATCTGGGATCTCAATTTAGTTTTTACGTATCACTAATCTCGCGGGCATAATTTGGCTCCGAGCCTCTTCGTTATCGTTTTGCACTCGTTTGACAATCCTCTGCCCCGCGCTGCGGCCGATTTCTCGGGCCGGTGTTGACACCCAGGTTAAGGGCAAATCATCCAGTTCGTCGTCCATCACTTCCGCGAAAGCTGCCAGCGCCACGTGCCTGTCGTAGTAACTGTCGATACTTCCCTCGCCGCTTTGCCGCCCCGCTCGCAGTAAACCGAACCATGCGCCCATCGCCACAATACTGTTGTGGCAAAGCACGGCGGTAATGGTCGGGTTATGCTGCAACAATGTGGTAATGGCGTCTGCTGCCTTTTTCTGGCTCGGTTCGCATTCAATAATCCACTCGCTGTGGAATGGTAAACCGTATTGCAGCAATGTGGCGCAGTAGCCGCCGACGCGTTCAGCACGAGTTAATGACGATCCGTCGCCACCCAGCCACGCAATCCTCTGGTGCCCGCGTTTGATTAAATGCTCGGTCACCAGCTGCGCGGCCTGCATGTTATCAGGCCTGATGATATCGGCTTCGTCGAGATAACTGGCGCGGGAGGCAAACACCAGCGGCAGGTTCTTTTGTTCGGCAATGGCGCGCATATCTGCCCCCTGTCCTGCCGCGCCTGCCACAATAATCCCGTCCACGCCCTGCGCCACCAGCATGTCAAAGCAACGCTGCATATGCTGCCCTTGCGCGCCGCTTTGCGTCAGAAACAACAGTTTGCCCTGCTTCTCCAATTCATCCGTCAGGCCTGCCGTCAGTTCCGCATAGAAAGGGTTACAAAGATCGCGCACGATCAAACCAATCACGCCGCTTTGGCCTCCACGCAATGAAACAGCTTGTCTATTGCGCACGAATCCTAATTTTTCGATGGCTTCATTCACGCGTAACCCGGTCGCCGGAGAGATGCGACCTTTGCCGCTAAGCACCAGCGAAACTGTCGTGACAGAAACCCCTGCGGCTTCAGCGACTTCGTGAATGGTTATTTTCTTTTCTTGAATCGTCATTAGTCAGACGAATCCTCCATGAAGCAAATTGGGTGATAAAACGTTTAACCCGTATGAGCATATTAGGCACTGTACTGCGCTTTGGATCTGTGAACTAACACGCAATAAAGCTTGGTAAAACGTTTTATCATCCATCTCGTTTTGTACCACTACTCATTTATTAACCAGGGTTAAAGGAGTCGTTATGGCGGCTAATACACCACAAAAAATTACGCTTTGGGAGTTTTTTCAAAACCTTGGCAAAACGTTTATGTTGCCAGTGGCATTGTTGTCATTCTGCGGCATCATGCTCGGTATCGGCAGTTCACTAAGCAGTCACGATGTTGTTACATTACTTCCGGCTTTAGGTAATCCCGTTTTACAACTGATTTTCACCTGGATGGGCAAAGTCGGTTCGTTTGCTTTTAGTTTCCTGCCGATCATGTTCTGTATCGCCATCCCACTCGGCCTTGCGCGTGAAAACAAAGGTGTTGCTGCGTTTGCCGGTTTTGTCGGTTATGCGGTAATGAACCTGGCGGTGAACTTCTGGCTAACCGCCAAAGGTATTCTGCCAACCACTGACGCTGCTATCCTGAAAGCGAACAACATTCAAAATATCCTGGGTATTCAGTCTATTGATACCGGTATTTTGGGTGCGGTCATTGTCGGGATCATCGTTTTCCTGCTTCACGAACGTTTCCACAATGTGCGCCTGCCAGATGCTTTAGCGTTCTTCGGCGGTACGCGCTTTGTGCCAATTATTACTACCGTCGTTATGGGGCTGGTAGGTCTGGTTATCCCGTTGATTTGGCCTGTTTTTGCAGCCGGGATCAACGCACTGGGCAATATGATCAACAGCGCAGGCATGTTTGGCCCGATGATCTTCGGTACCGGCGAGCGTTTATTGCTGCCATTTGGCTTACACCACATCCTTGTTGCGCTGATTCGCTTTACGGATGCAGGCGGCACGATGGATGTTTGTGGTCATAGCGTCAGCGGCGCATTGACCATCTTCCAGGCGCAGTTGAGTTGCCCGAGTGTTCATGGCTTCTCCGAAAGTGCGACCCGCTTCCTGTCTCAGGGTAAAATGCCTGCGTTCCTCGGGGGTTTGCCGGGTGCGGCACTGGCGATGTATCACTGTGCTCGCCCAGAAAACCGTCATAAAATTAAAGGCCTGCTGATTTCTGGTGTGATCGCTTGTGTGATTGGCGGCACCACTGAACCGCTTGAGTTCCTGTTCTTGTTCGTGGCTCCGGTTCTGTATGTTATCCACGCGTTATTGACCGGCCTTGGCTTTACCATCATGGCTGTTCTTGGCGTGACAATCGGCAATACCGATGGCAACGTTATCGACTTTGTGGTGTTTGGTATCCTGCACGGTCTGGCAACAAAATGGTATATGGTGCCAGTGGTTGCAGCTATCTGGTTTGCGGCGTACTACGCCATCTTCCGCTTCGCCATTACGCGCTTCAATATCAAAACACCAGGTCGCGATATTGACACCACCACCAGCGCTGAAAAAGCCATCGCCGGTCAGGTCGGTAAATCTGGCTACAATGTCCCAGCGATGTTGGCAGCCCTCGGCGGCGCGGATAATATTGTCTCACTCGATAACTGCATCACTCGTCTGCGTATGTCGGTGAAAGATATGGCTTTGGTGGACAGTGCTGCATTGAAAAATCTGCGCGCCATTGGTGTCGTGCAACTCAACCAGCATAATCTGCAAGTAGTGATTGGGCCGCAGGTTCAGTCGGTGAAAGATGAAATGGCGCACCTGATGCAAACTGCTCAGGCGTAAACCACAATGGGCGCTTCGGCGCCCTTTGTTGCGAGGTGATATGTTCGATTTCTCCACCCCCGTTGACCGTCACGGAACCTGGTGTACCCAGTGGGATTATGTCGCAGACCGTTTCGGTGCCGCCGATCTCCTGCCCTTCACCATCTCCGATATGGATTTCCCTACCGCTCCGGTCATTCTCGACGCCCTGCAAAAACGTTTGTCTCACGGCGTTTTAGGCTACAGCCGCTGGAAGAATGAAGAGTTCCTCGGGGCGATTGCTCACTGGTACAACATCCGTTTTAACAGCGCCATTGATAAAGAATCGGTGGTGTACGGCCCGTCAGTGATTTATATGGTCTCACAATTGATTCGCCAGTGGTCAGAACCAGGCGACGCCGTGCTTATTCACACTCCGGCCTACGACGCCTTTTATAAAGCCATCGAGGGCAATAAGCGCCAGGTATTTAGCGCGCCGCTGCATAAAACCGCAAGCGGCTGGATGTGCGACATGGCAGCGCTTGAAGCACAACTGGCGAAGCCTGAATGCAAAATCATGCTGCTGTGCAGCCCACAAAACCCAACCGGTAAAGTCTGGACGCGGGCGGAACTCGATACCATGGCAACGCTTTGCGAACGCCACGGTGTACGTGTTATTAGCGATGAAATCCATATGGATATGGTGTGGGAAGGCCACCGTCATACCCCGTGGAATGAAGTCGGGAAAGGCCAGTGGGCACTCTTCACTTCGGGTTCCAAAAGCTTCAACATTCCGGCATTAACCGGGGCATATGGCCTGATTAATGACGCCGATGAACGCCAGAAATACCTGAATGTGCTGAAAGGCCAGGACGGTCTCTCCTCACCCGCCATTCTTGCGGTGATTGCCCATATTGCTGCTTACCAGGAAGGCGCGGCATGGCTGGATGAACTGCGGACTTACCTGCAAAGTAATCTGCGTTATGTGGCCGATGCACTCAACGCTGAGTTTGCGCAACTGAACTGGCAGCCGCCAGAGTCAACGTATCTGGCGTGGATTGATTTACGCCCGCTGGGTATTGATGGCAATGCGCTGCAAACTGCGTTAATCGAGCAGCAAAAAGTCGCTATCATGCCGGGATACACTTACGGCGAGGAAGGAAAAGGCTTTGTGCGTCTGAATGCGGGTTGCCCGCGAGTAAAGCTCGAAGAAGGCGTAAAACGCCTGATTGCAGCGATTAAGTCCCTGCAATAATCTGCCGTGAAATAACAACGAGGGGAATTAAACTTCCCCTTTATTATTTGCGCAACGTAGCTATTTAGGTACGTTTGTTTTTATACTGTTACGCACTTTAATCAAAAAAAGAGTGCGACCATGATTGATACCACCCTGCCGCTAACTGATTTGCACCGCCACCTTGATGGCAATATTCGTGCACAAACCATTCTCGATCTCGGCCGCCAGTTTAATTTACCGCTGCCGGCGGATTCCCTTGAAGCCCTTCGTCCTCATGTACAAGTCGTTGAAACTGCGCCGGACCTGGTGAGTTTCCTGCAAAAGCTGGACTGGGGCGTGAAAGTCCTGGCCGACCTTGATGCCTGTCGCCGCGTGGCGTGGGAAAATATTGAAGATGCCGCGCGTAACGGCCTGCATTATGTTGAACTGCGTTTTTCGCCAGGCTACATGGCGATGACGCATAACCTGCCGGTTGCGGGCGTGGTGGAAGCCGTTATTGAAGGCGTACGCCAGGGTTGCCGCGATTTTGGTGTTGAAGCGCGCTTGATTGGCATTATGAGCCGTACTTTCGGTGAAGCCGCATGCCTTGCCGAACTCGAAGCGCTGCTCGCCCATCGCGATAGCATTACTGCTCTTGACCTGGCGGGTGATGAGTTGGGTTTCCCAGGAAGCCTGTTCCTGAACCATTTCAACCGCGCACGTGACGCAGGCTGGCATATCACCGTTCATGCAGGTGAAGCCGCAGGCCCGGAAAGTATCTGGCAGGCGATTCGTGAACTGGGTGCCGAGCGTATCGGTCACGGTGTGAAAGCCATCGAAGATCCCGCGTTAATGGATTTCCTGGCCGAACACGGTATTGGCATTGAGTCTTGCCTGACGTCGAATATCCAGACCAGCACCATCGCGTCGTTGGATAAGCATCCGTTAATCACCTTCCTCGAGAAAGGCGTACTGGCGACGATTAATACCGATGACCCGGCGGTTCAGGGCATAGATATTATTCATGAATACACGGTTGCCGCACCGCAGGCGGGTTTGAGTGCGGCGCAGATTCGCACCGCACAAGAGAATGGTTTGAAAATTGCTTTCTTGTCCGACGCAGAAAAGCAGGCGCTGATCGCTAAAGTTCGCGCGGCTTAAACCTGTTACAGCTTGGGTCAGGAAACTGACTCAAGCTCGCTTTTTTCCTTCGCCGTTTTTTTCGCGTAGCGTTGCGCAAGCACCGCGCAAACCATCAATTGCACCTGGTGGAAGATCATCAGGGGCAGCACCATCATCCCCACGGCACTCGCCGGGAACAACACGTTTGCCATCGGCACGCCATTGGCGAGGCTTTTCTTCGAGCCACAAAACACAATGGTAATTTCGTCTGCCGTGTTGAAACCCATCAAGCGTGCAACCCAGGTGTTGATCACCAGCACAATCGCCAGCAACACAATAGAACAACCGAGCACACCGAGCAGCGCGGTGCCATTCACCTGCTGCCAGATGCCCTCCACCACCGCTTCGCTAAACGCCACATACACCACCAGCAGTATGGATGAGCGGTCAGTCAGGCTGATCAATTTCTTATGTTTATCGACCCAGCGGCCAATCAACGGACGCGACAAATGTCCCACCACAAACGGCACCATCAATTGCAGGACGATTTTCCCAATCGCATGTAACGTGTCAGTGCTTCCTTCCTGGGTATTCATCAGCGCACCAACTAAAACGGGTGACAAGAAAATCCCCAGAATGCTTGAAGCCGATGCGCTACACACCGCCGCCGCAACGTTGCCGCCCGCGACCGAAGTAAATGCAATGGCCGACTGCACCGTGGCAGGTAGCGCACAAAGATAGAGGAAGCCCATATACAGCGGCTGATTAAGAATGGCGGGCGAGAGAAACCCCATCGCCAGGCCTAATAACGGAAACAGTGCGAAGGTGCTGAGAAACACGACAAGGTGTAATTTCCAGTGCCCCGCTCCCGCCACAATGGCATCGCGCGAAAGTTTGGCTCCATGCATGAAAAACAGCAGCGCAATCGCGGCGGTTGTCAGATATTCAAACATCGTTTTGATGGCCCCTTCGCAGGGGAAGAGTGAAGCCACTACGACCACGCCAATCATAATCAGCAAAAATGTGTCAATTTTCAGACGCTGCAACCAATTCATCCGGCTTCCTTAAAGCAAGTTTTACCCAGAGTATTAATAGTAATTGATACTGTTTTTGATGGTGTAACTTTCAACTTTAGGCGGTTCGACACTTTCATCGGTAATGCGCAACACACATTCCAGCGGGTTGAAATGGCCATCGTAATCGCAGGTTTGCTTAACCACCGCAATCGCTTTGCCGTTAAGTGTACTTTCAGAGGTGTAATCGAGTTTTTTCTTATCGTCGCTACCGGCTTTCGCGGTGATGGCGAGAGTCTCGGTTTTTACCGTCGTCGTTTTACCTAAAGGATAGCCCTGCGCATCATATTGATAAGTGATGGCGGTGCCTTCGCCATGAGCCGCGACCACAAAACCGTTATCGTCCGTCACATACGTTACGGCAGCACCGGGTAATTCAGCCAGTTGGCATTTCCCTTGTAGCTTGACTCGCCTTTCCCGACTCACCGAATCAAGGTAATAATTGGCGTCGAGCACCAGCGTGGCTCCGGTATTATTTTCCAGATCGTGAAATTCGAGTTCGTTGAAACACCCTTCCTCTGACACCAAACCCACCACGCGTTTAATCACTTCGCCCTTTTCGTTGATGAGCGTTTGGCTGAAATCTTTAACCGGCCCGCGCAACGGATCGAAATCAAATTCATTGGAGAAACTCGCCATTTCAGGCGTGTAGGAAAGGGTACTGTTCTGATTGTCGCACCCGGCAATAGACACCGCCAGGGCACAGAGGATAATGATTTTATTCACGTAAATCCTGTCATCGACTTGATAGGTAACAATCATGATATAAGCAAATACAGCGATTTACACTAAAGCGACTATTCTTTAATAGCACTCTCAACATAAGGAAGAGATCATGAAACACTCGATTTGGCTGGGTGTATGTCTGTTAATCGCGACCACTCCAGTGTTAGCCGCGCAGACATCATGCGATAAAGTTAAGGCCGACATTCAGCAAAAGATTATTAATAACGGTGTCCCTGAGTCGGGATTTAGTTTGACGATTGTCCCTAACGACCAGGCCGACCAACCCGATGCGCAGGTCGTAGGGCATTGCGCTAATGATACGCAGAAAATCTTATATACGCGGACCAGCAGTGGCAACAATCCGGCAAGTGGCAGCACCACTCAGGATGGAACACAAACCGAGCCGCAGTAATCTCTTAAACCGGGGCATCACAGCCCCGCTATCTCACTCGCACCATACAAGTCAACTTTCATTCAAAACTCCGCACTTACTTTGACCCGTGTTAACAAACGCTACTCCTAAATGAGTAAAACTCCTTCCTGACGAAAATATTCGCCTGATAAGCAATTTTTCGCGCCGCTGTCATTACACCTAAAACTACAAAAACAATGACATCCCGACCTGAAATAAAATGTCATGGAGTGAGTTATGTCGAACCAAAGTTGCCCTGATGGAATCACCCGTCGAAGCCTGGTGAAAACCAGCGCCATTGGTGGGCTTGCCCTTGCGGTCAGTGGAATATCCCTGCCCTTTGGCTTGCGCGCCGCAGCCACGGCTGTTGGCGCTGCGGTAAACCAAAATACTGAAGAAAAAGTGGTCTGGGGCGCATGTTCAGTGAACTGCGGAAGTCGCTGCGCCCTGCGTTTGCACGTTAGCGATAATGAAGTCACCTGGGTTGAAACCGATAACACCGGGCATGACGTGTATGGCGATCATCAGGTACGCGCTTGCCTGCGTGGACGCTCGATTCGTCGCCGTATCAATCACCCGGAACGCCTGAACTACCCGATGAAGCGCGTAGGTCTTCGCGGTGAAGGGAAGTTCGAACGCATCTCCTGGGATGAAGCGCTGGACACCATCACCAAAAGCCTGAAAGGCACGGTGGAAAAGTACGGCAACGAAGCGGTTTATATCAACTACACCTCGGGGATCGTCGGCGGGAATATTACGCGTTCGTCGCCTTACGCCTCGCTGGTTGCCCGCCTGATGAACAGCTATGGCGGATTCCTCAGCCACTACGGCACTTACAGTACCGCGCAAATTGCCTGCGCGATGCCTTACACCTACGGCAGCAACGACGGCAACAGCACGTCTGATATTGAAAACAGCAAACTGGTGGTGTTGTTCGGTAATAACCCTGCCGAAACGCGCATGAGCGGCGGCGGGATTACCTGGTATCTGGAGCAAGCTCGCGAGCGCTCCAACGCACGCATGATCGTTATCGATCCGCGCTACACCGACACCGCAGCCGGGCGCGAAGATGAATGGCTGCCGATTCGTCCGGGTACGGATGCCGCTCTGGTGGCCGGTATTGCTCACGTTTTGATTCGCGAAAACCTCGTCGACCAACCTTTCCTCGATAAATACTGCGTAGGTTACGATGAGAAAACCCTGCCGGAAGGCGCGCCCGCCAACTCGCATTACAAAGCCTATATTCTCGGTCAGGGCGAGGACGGCGTAGAAAAATCTCCGCAATGGGCATCGGCAATTACCGGAATTCCGATAGATAAAATCATCAAACTGGCCCGTGAAATTGGCAGCACTAAGCCGGCGTATATCGCGCAGGGTTGGGGGCCGCAACGCCAGGCCAACGGCGAATTAACCTCACGAGCCATCGCCATGCTGCCGATTCTGACCGGCAACGTGGGTATCAATGGCGGTAACAGTGGCGCACGCGAGTCCACCTACACCATCACCATTGAACGCATGCCGGTGTTGACGAACCCGGTGAAAACGCAGATTTCCTGCTTTAGCTGGACTGATGCCATCGCTCGCGGGCCAGAAATGACCGCCAAACGTGACGGTGTGCGTGGCAAAGATAAGCTCGATGTGCCCATCAAATTCATCTGGAACTACGCCGGAAACACCATTACTAACCAGCATTCCGACATCAATAAAACCCACGATATTCTGCAAGATGATAGCCAATGCGAAATGATTGTGGTCATCGAAAACTTTATGACTTCATCGGCGAAATACGCCGACATCCTGCTGCCGGATTTAATGACTGTCGAACAAGAAGACATTATCCCGAATGATTACGCCGGGAATATGGGCTATCTGATCTTCATCCAACCGGCGACTGAACCGAAGTTCGAACGCAAGCCGATTTACTGGATAACCAGCGAAATCGCCCGTCGCCTCGGGCCGGATATCTACCAGAAGTTTACCGAGGGCCGCACCCAGGAAGAATGGCTGAAATATCTCTACGCCAAGATGCTGGCAACTGACCCCGCGCTGCCGTCGTATGAAGCACTGCGCACGATGGGAATATATAAGCGTAAAGATCCAAACGGGCATTTTGTCGCTTATAAAGATTTCCGCACAGACCCGGATGCCAATCCGCTGAAAACGCCGTCCGGTAAAATCGAAATCTATTCCAGCCAGCTTGCGCAAATCGCCGCCAGCTGGGAGTTGGAAAAAGACGAAACCATCAGTCCGCTGCCCATTTATGCCTCCACCTTTGACGGCTGGGACGCCCCTGAACGCAGCACTTACCCGCTGCAACTTTTCGGTTTCCACTATAAAGCCCGCACCCACTCAAGTTACGGCAACATTGATGTGCTCAAAGCTGCATGTCGCCAGGAAGTGTGGATTAACCCAATTGATGCGCAGGCTCGCGGTATCACCAGTGGCGATATGGTGCGCGTGTTTAACAGCCGGGGTGAGTTGCGGATCCCGGCGAAAGTCACCCCGCGTATCATGCCGGGAGTGACCGCCATGGGCCAGGGCGCCTGGCACGAAGCCAATATGACCGGCGATCGCATTGACCACGGTTCGTGTATCAATACGCTGACCACGCAGCGCCCTTCACCGCTGGCGAAAGGCAATCCACAACACACCAATCTGGTTGATATCCAAAAGGCGTAAGGAATAGCGAATGACAACTCAATACGGATTTTACATAGATTCCAGCCGCTGCACCGGATGTAAAACTTGCGAGCTGGCCTGCAAGGATTACAAAAACTTAGGCCCGGATGTCAGTTTCCGCCGCATTTATGAATATGCAGGCGGCGACTGGCAGCAAGACAACGGTGTCTGGCAGCAAAACGTGTTTGCTTATTACCTGTCGATCGCCTGCAACCACTGCGAAGACCCGGCGTGTACCAAGGTTTGCCCGAGCGGCGCGATGCACAAGCGTGAAGATGGTTTTGTGGTGGTGAATGAAGAAGTTTGCATTGGTTGCCGCTACTGCCACATGGCCTGCCCGTACGGTGCGCCGCAATACAATGCGGAAAAAGGCCATATGACCAAATGCGATGGCTGCTATTCACGCATCGCTGAAGGCAAGAAACCTGTCTGCGTCGAATCCTGCCCGCTTCGTGCTCTGGATATGGCTCCGATTGCTGAACTGCGTCAAAAATATGGCAACCAGGCGGCAATCGCGCCGCTGCCTTCTGCGCATTTCACCAAGCCCAATATTGTTATTAAACCCAACGCCAACAGCCGCCCTTGTGGGGATAAAACCGGTTATCTGGCCAATCCTCTGGAGGTCTAAAATGGGAAGCGGATGGCATGAATGGCCGTTAGTGTTATTTACCGTACTGGGCCAGTGCGTGGTGGGCGCTGTCATTGTGAAGGGGCTGGCGTGGAACTCGGCGAGTAATAATAGCGAGTTACAGCAAAAAATGGTTCGCGCCATGTTCTTTATCTGGGTGCTGATGGGCATTGCGTTTCTGGTATCGGTCATGCACCTCGGTTCACCGCTACGGGCGTTTAATTCGCTCAATCGCGTTGGGCAGTCGGCATTGAGCAATGAAATTGCCAGCGGTTCAGTGTTCTTCGCGGTGGGTGGTTTCTGGTGGCTGATAACAGTGCTGAAGAAAATGCCGCTGGCGATTGGCCGGGTATGGCTTGCCGCAACGATGGTTTTGGGGCTGGTTTTTGTCTGGGCAATGACTCGCGTTTACCAGATTGACACCGTTCCGACCTGGCACAATAGCTACACCACGCTGAGTTTCTTTATCACCGTGGTGTTGGGTGGCCCGCTGCTTGGGACTTTGCTGTTACGCGCCGTCGATTACTCCTTCCACCACATAAAACTCGCCGCGCTGAGCGTGCTGGCGTTATTTGTGGCGGTGGCGATTATCGTCCTGCAAGGCAGTGAACTCGCGGCAATTCAAAGTTCCGTTCAGCATGCCAGCGCCCTGGTTCCTGATTACGCCTCGCTTCAGGTCTGGCGCATCGCACTGTTAGCGCTCGGTTTAGGCTGCTGGATTTGCCCGCTTTTACGCCGCGTTAAGCCTAAAACGCCTGGCTTGTTGATAGGGTTTATCCTGATCGTTGCCGGTGAATGTATTGGTCGCGGGATTTTTTATGGCCTGCATATGACCGTCGGCATGGCGGTGGCCGGTTAATTGGTACAAAATGCGCGGGAAAACCCGCGCAATTAAGGAAGAGAAGAATGTCTAAAAGTACGTCGGCAACAACACAACGCCTGGCGACTATCGCCCTGACAGGTAGAGTCCTGGGTGCGCTTTATTATCAAGAACCAAAAAGCCGGGATGTCGCCTCGCTGTACGCCTCACTGGCTGACCCGAAATGGGCCGAGCAATGGCCAGTGCAGCACGATGAACTGGCAGCGATTGCACAACGCATGACTGACGGGTTGGATTATTCGCAAGAATCACTTAGCGAAGCCTGGCAACGCCTGTTTATTGGCCCTTACGCATTACCTGCCTCCCCGTGGGGTTCGGTTTATCTCGATAAAGAAAGTGTCCTGTTTGGCGATTCAATGCTGGAACTGCGCCGCTGGATGCGCAAAAACGATATTTCCAATGAGCAAGAGAGCAATGAACCGGAAGATCACATCGGTTTGTTACTGATGCTGGCCGCCTGGCTTGCTGAAGAAGGCTTGCAGCAGAAAGTCGATGAACTGCTGGCATGGCACATTTTGCCGTGGAGTGGGCGTTTTCTGGAGCTGTTTATCGCCCATGCCGAACACCCGTTTTATCAGGCATTAGGTGAGTTAACCCAAATCACCCTTGCTGAATGGCGCACAGACCTGCTGATTCCGGTCGCAACCAAAGAATTACACGCCTAAGAATCTGAGAAGCGGTGGATGTCATCCACCCTCTAAAATCATCCCTTGAAGGTCGGATTAGCGCAGCGACATCCGACACTTACCAAAACAATAAAAGTTACGCCGTAACTTTTATAAATCCATTTTAAGACAATTCTTTACCTTCCTCCTCAAGCGAGGCGGCACAAGGCCAAACTCGTCATTCCCCCAGAAATCATAAGCCTGCTAAATTCCACATAAACTGGAATCATTCCCCTCACGTTGCTATAGGTCAAAACACCCTGCCGACACAAGGCATAACAACAGGCGACCCGCGCGGTGGCTATAACACGTGCAACAGGGAGACACACTGCAATGCAAAATTCATCACTCGTTAAACGCACCTGCGCAGGTGCATTGGCACTGATCGTCGTGCTCGGGCTGCTCGTCTGGGGAATTGGCCCGGAGACGATCAAAGCCCGTCAGGTCGATTTGCTCTATCTCGGGCAACAGCACCTGATTTTAGTGTTTAGCTCGATGGCGCTGGCGCTGTTAGTCGGTGTCCCGAGCGGCATTCTGCTCAGCCGCCCTGCCGCCCGCCGCTGGGCCGAATACGTGATGCAGATATTTAACGTCGGCAATACATTGCCCCCGCTAGCTGTGCTGGCGCTGGCGATGGTGTTCATCGGGATTGGTGACAAACCGGCGATTATCGCGCTGTTCCTCGCCTCACTTCTGCCAATTGTTCGTAATACCTATTCGGGTTTATGCGGCGTTCCGGCTTCGCTCATTGAAGCCGCCAATGGTATCGGCATGACGAAATGGCAGCGTCTGCGCCAGGTCGAACTACCCAACGCCTGGCCTGTCATTCTGTCGGGGATCCGCATTGCGACGGCGATTAATGTGGGCACCGCGCCACTGGCATTTTTGATTGGTGCCAGCAGTTACGGCGAACTGATTTTCCCGGGGATATATCTTAACGATTTCCCGACCCTGATATTAGGTGCCGCCGCCACAGCCCTGTTTGCCCTGATTCTTGATATTGCACTTGCGGGCTTAGGCCGTGTTTTAAGCCCCCACACAGCGAAATAACAACAATAAAAAGGAGCGAATAATGACATCCATTAAACCCCTGATTGCGGGACTTGCCGCAACGCTACTCCTGGCTGGCACAGCCAAAGCCGAGCCGATTGTGCTGGCGACGAAAAGCTTTACCGAGCAGCATATTTTATCGGCAATGACAACGCAGTACCTGCGTAAAAAAGGCTTCCAGGTGACTCCGCAAACCAACATCGCCACGGTAATTTCGCGTAACGCGATGATTAACAAACAGGTCGATATGACCTGGGAATACACCGGCACCTCGCTGATTATTTTTAACCATATCAACAAGCGTATGAGTCCGCAGGAATCCTACGACACGGTTAAAAAGCTTGATGCGAAACTGGGACTGGTGTGGCTAAAACCGGCAGATATGAACAACACCTACGCTTTTGCGATGCAGCGTAAACGCGCTGAAGAAGAGAACATTAACACCATGTCGGAGTTGGTAGCCAAAGTAGAACAGGTTCGCAAAACCGACCCAGATAACAACTGGATGCTCGGCCTGGATCTGGAATTCGCCGGGCGTAGCGACGGTATGAAACCGTTACAGCAAGCCTATAGCATGCCGCTCGATCGCCCGCAGATTCGCCAGATGGACCCAGGTCTTGTGTATAACGCGGTGCGCGATGGCTTCGTTGACGCGGGTCTGATTTACACCACCGATGGCCGCGTAAAAGGCTTCGATTTGAAAGTGCTGGAAGATGATAAAGGTTTCTTCCCAAGTTACGCCGTCACGCCTGTGGTGCGTAAAGAGACGCTGGCTGCCAATCCTGGCCTTGAAGATGCCCTGGACACCCTCTCCGGCCTGCTCAACAACGACGTGATCTCCACTCTGAATGCCAAAGTGGATATCGACCATGAAACCCCGCAAAAAGTGGCGCAAGAGTTCCTGCAACAGAAAGGTTTGCTCTAAGGAGGCAACATGGAAACGTTGAATTATATGATGGATAACGCAGGGTATCTGGGCAGTTTAACGCTGCAACACCTCTGGTTAGTGCTTTTAGCTGTGGGGCTGGCGATTGTGATTGGCGTGCCGCTGGGCATTTTAATCGTGCGCCACAAATGGCTGGCAACGCCCGTGTTGGGTATTGCGACTATTGTGCTGACGATCCCTTCAATCGCCCTGTTTGGGTTGATGATCCCGCTGTTTTCCATGGTCGGGCAAGGGATTGGCGTATTGCCTGCGATCACGGCCGTTTTCCTCTATTCATTGCTGCCGATTGTCCGTAACACCCATACCGCCCTCGACAGCCTGCCGCCAGGTTTGCGTGAAGCCGGACGCGGTATCGGCATGACGTTCTGGCAACGCCTGCGCTGGGTCGAAATCCCAATGGCTCTGCCGGTGATTTTTGGCGGTATCCGAACCGCCGTGGTCATGAACATTGGCGTAATGGCCATCGCTGCGGTTATCGGCGCAGGCGGTTTGGGTTTGTTACTGCTTAACGGCATCGGGAGTAGCGACATTCGGATGTTGATTGCGGGTGCCGTCATGATTTGTGTTTTGGCTATTGTGCTTGATTGGTTATTGCATCGTTTACAGCTGGTGCTGACTCCTAAGGGGATTCGATAATGATTAAACTAGAAAACCTCACGAAACAGTTTGTTCAGAAGAACGGTCAGACTTTTAACGCCGTGGATAATGTCAGCCTGAACGTGCCGGAAGGCGAAATGTGCGTATTGCTCGGCCCTTCCGGCTGCGGCAAAACCACCACGCTGAAAATGATCAACCGCCTGATTGCCCCGACCGGCGGCAATATTCTGATTAACGGTAAAAATACCAACGAGCTGGATACCGTGACGCTGCGCCGCAATATTGGCTATGTTATTCAGCAAATCGGCCTGTTTCCGAACATGACGATTGAAGAGAACATTACCGTTGTGCCGCGCATGTTGGGTTGGGACAAAGCCCGTTGTAAAGAGCGTGCCAGCGAATTAATGAGCATGGTGGCGCTCGACCCGAGCAAGTTCCTGAACCGTTACCCGCGTGAAATGTCCGGCGGCCAGCAACAACGTATCGGCGTGATTCGGGCACTTGCGGCTGATCCTCCGGTGCTGCTGATGGATGAGCCTTTTGGCGCCGTCGACCCGATCAATCGCGAAACGATTCAGAATGAGTTTCTTGAAATGCAGCGCCAGTTGAAGAAAACCGTCATGCTGGTCAGCCACGATATCGACGAAGCGCTGAAATTAGGTGACCGTATTGCCGTATTCCGTCAGGGCAAAATCGTGCAGTGCGCCAGCCCCGATGAGCTGCTTGCTAAACCGGCCAATGAATTTGTTGGCTCGTTTGTCGGCCAGGACCGCACGCTCAAACGCCTACTGCTGGTTCAGGCCGGGGATGTCACGGACCAACAGCCGACTATTACCGCTCGCGAATCCACGCCGCTGCCGGACGCGTTCGCCACTATGGATGACAACGATATGCGTTCGATTACCGTGGTGGACGGCGAAGGCAAACCGTTAGGTTTCGTGAAACGCCGGGAAGCGCGTGGCGCAACCGGAGCATGTGCCGATATCCTGCACCCGTTCCGTATTACCGGACGCGCCGAAGATAACCTGCGTATCGTGCTGTCGAAACTCTATGAGCACAACATGGTGTGGATGCCCATTACCGACGAAGATGGCCGTTACAGCGGCGAGATTTCGCAGGATTATATTGCCGATTATCTCAGTTCAGGGCGAACGCGTCGGGCGTTAAATATTTATCAGCCATAATTCATCGTTGGCGGATGGTGTAAATGGTGGATGACGCTTGCGCTTATCCACCCTACAATGCTTGCTATGCACCGCTTAAACCACTTCCCCGACATGAAAGGCATGTTACGACGGCTCATTTTTGCCGTCTGGATTGGCATCGCCTCAGCGGTGGTGGTCTGGCTGTTCCGCCAGTCGATGTATCTTCTTGAAGGCCTGTTTTTGGGCGACCACAGTGGAAGCCTGATCGCCGCTGCCGCGGCGTTACCTTCATGGCGACGTTTACTGACACCGGCACTCGGCGGTTTACTGGCCGGGACATTGCTCTGGAGTTGGCAACGCGCCACGCGTCAGCGCCCTTCTGCACCTACCGATTATATGGAAGCCATTGAAACGGGCGATGGTCGGTTAGATGTTTCCGCAAGCCTGGTCAAATCGGCGGCATCGCTGATTGTGGTGGCCAGCGGAAGCGCCATTGGCCGTGAAGGTGCGATGGTGCTGCTGGCAACCGTTTTTGCTTCGGTATTCGCCCAGCGATGTTCAAACAAAGATGAATGGAAATTATGGGTGGCCTGCGGTGCCGCCGCCGGGATGGCAAGCGCCTATCACGCGCCGCTGGCGGGCAGTTTGTTTATCGCAGAGATTCTGTTTGGCACCTTGATGCTCGCCTCACTCGGCCCGGTGGTTATTGCAGCCGTCAGCGCTTTGCTGGTGACTCATTTATTGAATGACCAACAAGCGCTGTTATATGCCGTGCGCACGTTAAACGCTCCGCAGCCCATCCAATATTTGCTGATGGCGACATTCGGTTTAATAGCCGGGATTGCTGGGCCACTGTTCCTGTGGTTGATGTCGAAAAGCAGTCAATTTTTCCAGAGTTTGCACTTAACGCCGCCATTACAACTGGCGCTGGGCGGATTGCTGGTCGGGCTACTTTCATTGATCACACCGCTCGTTTGGGGAAATGGCTACAGCGTAGTGCAGTCGTTTCTTTCGCAGCCTCCGGCATTGCTCTTCGTCGCCGGGATTCTGGTTTACAAACTGGCTGCGGTGCTGGCAAGTAGCGGTTCGGGTGCGCCAGGCGGCGTATTTACCCCGACGTTATTCGTCGGTGCTGCACTGGGAATGGTCGTGGGTCAATGGTTTGGGATCTGGACGTGGAGCGGTGACAACGTGGCGATATTGCTGGCTTTAACCGGTATGGCAACCCTTCTGGCGGCTACGACTCATGCCCCGATTATGTCAACGCTGATGGTCTGTGAAATGACCGGGGAGTTTTCATTGCTCCCCGGATTACTGCTGGCATGCGTGATTGCTTCAGCACTTTCGCGCTGGTTACGCCCGCAAACGGTCTACCATCAAAGCACCGCTAAGGCGGGATAAATCGATGTAGTGCGCCAGTTCGCGCTGCTCTGCACGTGGCAAGTAAGGCAACTCACCCACCAGCGGCGCTGGCAATTTTTTGCTTAGGACGTCGATGATTTCGGCGTAATGTGCCAGACCCGGATTGATACGATTCGCGACCCAACCCATCAACGGCAAACCGTCATTGGCGATGGCCTGCGCCGTCAGTAAAGCATGGTTAATACAGCCTTCCTGAATGCCCACAACCATCAACACCGGTAATTGTTCCTGAACCACCCATTCAGATAATGGGCGTAAATCGTTCATCAGGCTACGCCAGCCGCCCGTACCTTCGATCACAACGTGATCCGCTTGCGCAGTTAAGCGTTGTAGCCCATCAGACAGCAGCGAATAGTTAATCTGACAATTGTGGCTAACGCTGCTCTCTTCTTCGCTCAGCGCGATAGGATTGATGGCTTCGTAAGGCACGTCGACAGTAGAAACACTTTGCAGAACTAACGCATCTTTATTGCGAAGTCCCTCTGGCGTCTCTTTACTGCCTTTGGCTACCGGCTTAAAGCCGACGACGCTTTTGCCGCTGGCTGCAAGAGCCTGCAACAAAGCGCGAGAAACCACAGTCTTCCCGACTGCGGTATCGGTACCCGTTATAAAGAAACGCGTAAGCATGACGAACTCCCGAGGTGATGCTCAAAGTGATTAAAAATTGAATAATTCAGGAGTGAAAGTCTAAAAGAATAGTGATTTGACCAGTTTGAGATAGCGCAATTTTTAGTGGATCAACCAACGACATTAGCCTTGCAGCAGACGAATTAATAACGAACCGTTATACATTGCGTCTTTTACCAGCGCCGCGCCCGCCATGGTTCCACGGTGATTGTACTGCGTGCTTTCGACGTAAGTGTGTTCGCTATAGGCGGGCAACGCCTGCTGGCGAATACAATCTGTAATAGCCGGATGCAGAATATCCGCGGCTCGGTTAAACGGCGAACCAATCAGGATTTTTTGTGGATGGAACAAATTGACCATGATCGCCAGAATTCGGCCGACGTTGGTTCCGATACCCAAAATGATATCTTTCGCTAATAAGTCGCCGTTTAATGCGGCATCGCACAGTGACTCCACCGTCAGCGGCTGTTCATGCAGCATAGAACCCATAGACTGACTCATACGAAGCTGCGCCAGCTCAAGCACGCTGTCGATACTGGCGATGGTTTCCAGGCAACCGTGGTTGCCGCAATAACAGCGTTTTCCGTAAGGGTCGACTTGCGTATGTCCGATTTCGACCAGGCTGCTGCTCCCGGCATGAAGCAAACGCCCGTCGGTAATTACACCTGCGCCGACATTATCATCAATCACCACCTGAATGACGTCTCGCGCCCCTTTTGAGGCACCAAACAGCCCTTCTGCCATCGTCCATGCGCTGATGTCGTGTTGGATATAAACCGGCACGCCGGTGTAATTTTCCAGAATCTCGCCCAGCGGCATATCGCAAACTTCGTAGAACGGCATACGGTGCACAATGCCGCGCTTGGTATCAATAATCCCAGGCATGGTGATGGCGATGGCGGTGAGGCGTTCGAGTTTGTGTTGATGGCGGATAAAGAATTGATCGATTTGCGCGATGATGCGCTCGACCAGCGGTTGCGTGTCTTCAACCGCCAGCACGACGGTGTCTTCGACAATCAACTTGCTGCTTAAATCATGCAGGCCGAGTGAGATTTCCCCGCGACTAATCCGCACAGATAAATAGTGCCATGCTTCCGTTTCCAGCATCAGCCCCACAGCAGGACGCCCCCGGCTACCCGGGTCCTGAATTTCCGTTTCTTGCACCAGGTGGGCTTCAATCATTTCACGAACAATTTTCGTGATACTGGCTGGAGCCAGTTGCGCCAGGCGAGAAAGATCGATGCGCGACACCGGCCCATGGGTATCAATCAAGCGATAAACTACGCCAGCGTTAGTTTGCTTGATCTGATCAATATGGCCCGGTTGGCTATCAGCAACCACTTGCGACTCCCTTTATTTTCGCGCTGCGAAATAAACTTTGGGCTATGGTGAAACACTTCAAGTGAAGGAGTCAAATATTTACGTAGGGTTGTGATTTACCGCACATATTCCGCCGATTTACGGCTCTTTTAACACCGTTATTGACTCAGTTAACAAGGCGGAGATCCGAAGTGCGGCGGCAGAAAGCTCACGATGTTTAGGCCAGACCAGCCACATTTCCGACTGCGCTTCGGCCTCTTTCAACGGCAGCCATACCACTTCGGATAAACGTACCCGCTTAAATGACGCCGGAAGTATAGAAACGCCTAATCCTGCGGATACCAGGCCAATAATCGTCATCGCCTCACCCACTTCCTGCGTGATATAGGGCGAAATCCCGTGGCGTTGCAGCAGGCCGAGAATATCGTCATACAGGCCCGTTCCCACATGCGGGTCAAAAAAGACAAACGGCTCCTGCGCCAGTTGGTGCAGGGAAATGGCTGAACACTCCGCCAGAGGGTGATCACGATGTACCATCGCCATCAGCGGTTCGCGCAGCACCGCGCTCCAGGCTAGCGTGTCCGGAAGCCGCGTGTTGCGCATCAAACCCAACTCTAACTCGCCTTCATTTAATGGCGCGATTTGTTCGCGAGTATTAATTTCCCGCATCTGGAGATGAACATCCGGGTAACTTCGGCGAAAAGTCGACAGGCTGTCGGACACCGTTTTAATAAAAGGTGCCGATGAAGTAAAACCGATACGCAGCTCCCCCGTTTCGCCCTGATGCAATCTCGCGGCACGCCCTGCGGCGGCATCCACCTGGTTTAAAATCTGCCGTGAATCGAGCAAAAACTGACTGCCCGCCGCTGTCAGGCTAACGCTACGGTTGGTGCGCGCCAGTAGACGCGCGCCGATTTGTTGTTCAAGAATTTGAATTTGCTGGCTAAGAGGAGGTTGCGAGATACGCAAGCGTGCGGCAGCACGGCCAAAATGTAACTCTTCAGCAACGGCAATAAAGTAGCGCAGGTGACGTAATTCAATATTCATACTTTAAACATATCAATTGAGATTATTAATATATTAGACAGAACATTCATGTTTTTCTACTCTGAGAATTAGACCACACCTGCACAATAAGGAACCATTTTGAGTCGTACAACCCTCGTCAACACCGCCCCGGCACAGGACGTTGACGAAAGAGTTTTGCCCCAGCCGACGAGCTTTATCAAACGTGGTTCACCTCAGTTTATGCGCGTCACACTGGCGCTATTTTCTGCCGGACTCGCCACCTTCGCTCTGCTTTATTGCGTCCAACCCATTTTGCCGGTTCTGTCGCATGAATTTGGTGTATCCCCTGCCAGCAGCAGTATTTCGTTATCCGTTTCTACCGCAACGTTGGCCATCGGCCTGCTGTTTACCGGGCCACTTTCCGATGCGATCGGTCGTAAACCCGTGATGGTGACAGCGCTTTTGCTGGCCTCAATTTGCACACTGCTTTCGACCATGATGACCAGTTGGCACGGCATTTTAATGATGCGGGCGCTGATTGGGTTGTCGCTCAGCGGTGTGGCGGCAGTCGGCATGACCTATCTGAGCGAAGAGATTCACCCAAGCGTAGTGGCCTTTTCGATGGGGTTGTATATCAGCGGGAACTCCATTGGTGGCATGAGCGGGCGCTTGCTCAGCGGTGTAATAACCGACTTCTTTAACTGGCGCATTGCCGTCGCCGCGATTGGCTGTTTCGCGCTCGCATCCGCTTTAATGTTCTGGAAGATTTTGCCGGCCTCGAAGCATTTCCGCCCTTCTTCTTTGCGGCCAAAAACACTGTTTATCAACTTCCGCCTGCACTGGCGTGACAAGGGTTTGCCGCTGCTGTTTGCCCAAGGGTTTCTGCTGATGGGCGCGTTTGTGACGCTGTTTAATTACATCGGTTATCGACTGATGCAAGGACCGTGGTATTTAAGCCAGGCGGTGGTGGGATTGCTATCGGTGGCTTATTTAACCGGCACCTGGAGTTCCCCAAAAGCAGGCGCGATGACGGCTAAATTTGGTCGCGGCCCGGTGATGATTTTTTCCACCGCCATCATGCTGACCGGCCTGCTGTTAACGGTGTTTTCCCCCTTGCCGGTTATTTTTGCGGGAATGCTGCTCTTTTCAGCAGGATTTTTCGCCGCGCACTCGGTCGCCAGCGGCTGGATTGGCCCACGGGCTAAACGCGCAAAAGGCCAGGCTTCTTCCCTGTATTTATTCAGTTATTACCTGGGTTCAAGCCTTGCGGGGACACTCGGCGGTGTGTTCTGGCACCAGTTTGGTTGGGTAGGTGTGGCGAGTTTTATCGGCTCGCTGTTGGTCTTGTCATTACTGGTGGGGACGCGTTTGCATCATCGCGCACAATAAGCGGCTTACAGCCTCGTTTTAGTGGATGCTTTTTGCTATTTTCACAGGCGAAAATCATCTCTTCTCGAGGCCATATGGAAAAGCAAAATTACAACCACCTCACCCGCACCTTCCAGCGTCTTTCAAGATTTGAGCATCTTTCAGCCATCGCTGGCTGGGATATGTTCACCAATATGCCTCCCAACGGTAGCGCCGCGCGAGGCGACGCTTTGGCTGAACTCAGCGTTTTGCGCCACCAGATCCTGACGGATAAAAAAATTGCCACGCTGTTGCAGGCGGCCGTTCAGGAGAACCTGAATGATGTCGAGCGTGCTAACTTGCGTGAAATGACGCGCCAGTACCAGGAGGCTATTTTACTGCCCGCTTCTCTGGTGGAAGAGAAATCACTGGTCGGCACACGCTGTGAACATGGTTGGCGTACCCAGCGCCCAGCGAACGACTGGCAGGGGTTTTCGGCCAATCTGAAAGAAGTGGTACGCGTCAGCCGCGAAGAAGCAAAACTGCGTGCCGATGCGAAAGGGAAATCCTGCTACGACGCGTTGTTAGATATCTACGAACCCGGCATGACCAGCGCTAAACTCGATGTGTTGTTCGGAGATTTACGCACCTGGCTGCCCGATTTGCTGCAAAAAGTGGTTGATAAACAAGAAAAAGAAACGGTTGTTACGCCGACTGGCCCGTTTGCCACCCAGGACCAACGGGAACTGGGTCTGGAAACCATGAAGCTGTTGGGTTTTGATTTTAACGGCGGGCGACTCGATGTCAGTGCGCATCCCTTCTGCGGCGGTGTGCCGCAAGATGTGCGTATCACCACGCGCTATGATGAATCCGACCTGGTTAGCGCCCTGTTTGGTGTCATCCACGAAACAGGTCACGCACGTTACGAACAAAACTTGCCGCGGGAATGGCTCGGTCAGCCCGTTGCACAGGCGCGTTCCACGGCTATCCACGAATCACAAAGTCTGTTCTTTGAAATGCAGTTGGGCCGCAGCAAAGAGTTCCTGAAACTGTTGCTGCCGATGGTCACTGCTCGCTTTGGCAAGCAACCGGCGTTTGAAGCCGCTAACTTTATTGCCGTTAATCAGCGCGTTGAACGTGGATTTATTCGCGTTGATGCCGATGAAGTCAGCTATCCGGCTCATGTCGTTTTACGATATGAAATCGAACGTGCGCTGATTGATGGCGATATCGAAGTGGAAGATATCCCGGCATTGTGGGATGAGAAAATGCAACATTGGCTGGGACTTTCGACTAAAGATAACTTCCGCAACGGCTGTATGCAGGATATTCACTGGACGGACGGCGCGTTTGGCTATTTCCCGTCTTACACGCTGGGTGCGATGTATGCCGCACAATTGTTCAACTCCGCAAAACTGGCACTGCCGCAGCTTGAAAGCGACATCGCAGAAGGTAACTTCACCGCGCTGTTCGACTGGTTACGCCAGAATATCTGGCAGCACGGCAGCCGATTCACCACTTCAGAATTGATTACCAACGCAACCGGCGAAGACCTTAACCCGTTGTATTTCCGTAAACATTTAGAAGCGCGTTACCTTTAGTGTTCCCCGCCTTTCCGCGCCCAAAATAATTTGGATTGTAGAAAGGCGGCAAGCGCATCAACAATTCAAAGTATGACGGGCGCAGTGTACAAACCGTTACACGCCGATACCAATCACTCACTGAAGCCTTTGATCCACAAGTCTATAGTTCATCTCAACGGCCCCGCAGTGGGGTTCAAACATTGACCCAAAGTAATTCGAGTTGCAGGAAGGCGGCAAGTGACCGAGTCCCGATGAGCTTACTCTAGTAAGTGATTCGGGTGAGTAAATGAAGCCAACACACCAGCAACTTGAAGTACGAAGGGCATAAACAAATTCGAGGATGTCGAGATGAATAAAGTATTAGCTCTGGTAGTTGCCGCTGCAATGGGTCTGTCTTCTGCTGCTTTCGCCGCTGAAACTACAGCCGCTCCGGCTCCTGCGGCAACTTCTTCTGCTGCTCACGCTCCAGCTGCAAAAACCACTCACCACAAAAAGCACAAAAAAGCTGCTACCGAGCAAAAAGCTCAGGCCGCTAAAAAACACAAAAAAGAAGTGAAGAAAACTGAAGCAGCAAAACCTGCACAAACCGAGCAGAAAGCTCAGGCTGCTAAAAAGCACCACAAGAAAGCAACAACCAAAACTGAAGCGGCAAAACCAGCGGCTCAGAAAGCGCAAGCTGCCAAAAAACACCACAAAAAACCAGTAGCTAAAACTGAAGCAGCAAAACCTGCAACTCAGCCAGCTGCATAAGGTTATCGGGGTTCACCCGTAGGCTAAAAACACCCGGTTCGCCGGGTGTTTACTTTCGGAGTCTGGATGATGTTGCGACGCTATAGTTTTGAAATCATCCTCACGCTGCTCATTCTTTGCGGCATTATTACGCTAAGCTTCTGGCTTTAATGACTTTTTACTCCCACTTTTTGTGCGACCCGTCTATAGTTAGACCATTCATCTCGTTTATATAAAAATCAAAATTAATCGCCCCATCAGAGAGTGATATGCGCAAAAAAGTTGTGATGTTGTTAGGAGTGCTGTGTTTTTTACCCGCCCTTTCCCATGCCGATGACGATAGCGCGGCCGACGTCAAAACGCTTTTTTTTGGTAAGGATGACCGTACACACGTCAACGACCCTGCAACACCGCCCTGGGATGCCATTGGTCAGCTCGAAACGGCCAGCGGTAATTTGTGTACCGCAACGTTAATTTCCCCTCATCTGGCGCTGACTGCCGGACACTGTTTGCTGCAACCGCCTCGCGGCAAGCCTGATAAAGCCATTGCATTGCGTTTTGTCTCTAATAAAGGCAAATGGCGTTATGAAATTCATGATATTGAAGGCAGAGTTGAATCGACGCTTGGCCGTCGCCTGAAACCGGATGGGGAGGGTTGGATTGTGCCGTCGGGTGCCGCACCACATGATTTTGGCCTGATTATTTTGCATAACCCGCCTTCAGGAATTACCCCGTTGCCTCTGTTTGAAGGGGATCGCGACGCACTCACTGAAGCGCTTAAAAGTCAGAGCCGCAAAGTCACGCAGTCGGGTTATCCGGAAGATCATCTTGACGACCTGTATACCCATAGTGATTGCCTGATTACAGGTTGGGCGCAAAAAACCGTGCTTTCGCATCAGTGCGATACATTGCCGGGAGATAGCGGTTCGCCATTGATGTTAAAAACAGACAGTGGCTGGAAGTTGATTGCAGTACAAAGCTCCGCCCCTGCTGCTAAAGACCGTTACCGCGCCGATAACCGGGCGATTTCAGTGACAGGTTTTCGTGACCAGCTAGAAGTTTTAGCCAGGCAGTAATTTCGCCGCCCGGCCAACATGCCGGGCGGTTTTGCTTTATGCCAGTTTGATGAGCACCATACCCGCCAGCAATAAAACCAGCCCAATCCATCCCTTACGATTTAGCCGCTGGCCAAACAAAATCCAACCCGCAGCCACGGTAGCCATAATGCCGAAACCGCCCCACAAGGCGTAAGCCACTGAAAGATCGATACCTTTTACCGCCTGAGCCAGCGAGCTAAAAGCGGCCAGCACCGCACACAGCGACAACACACCGTAGCCAAAACGACGGAATCCATCAGAGTGCTTTAAGAGAATGTTAGCGACAATTTCCAACACGATTGCCAGCAGTAACCACAACGCGTGAATCCATTCAAACGACGGCATGTTCCCTCTCCTTTGCAGGTTTTGGGGTGTGTGGTTTATTGGCGCTGGTGCCTGATTTAATCAGCGCAATCCCCACCACCAGCGTCGTCAATCCCATTATTTTAAGCGGTGAGATTGACTCATCAAACAATAAGACGCTGAACAGGGTGATGAATAAAATGCCAATCCCTTCCCACATCGCATAGGCCACGCCAAGTGCGATTTTTTTAACCGAAAATGAAAGTAAAATATAAGACAGTGCGATCATTACCAGCATGAAAATATAACCGAGATTATCATCGCTGACGCTCGACCATTTCATGGATAATGTGCCGGTAATTTCGGCAGCGATAGCAAGCGCTAATAAAATCCAATAGATCATGATTTCTCTCCTGACAGAGAAAATAGCCTAACCACAGCTTGCAAATGTGCTTAATAAAGCCTGCAAGCCAAATAAAATAAGTGTGATTTTTATCCCGAATTTATTCGAGATACTGCCAGGCAAAGGGATCTAAAGCGCGTTACGCCAGTGTTGTTCACCGGATAGGGAGAAAGCAGAAGAGAAAAACGGGGCTTGATGGGTCAGTAACGTTCTGAACAGCTTGTTCGTAAGCATAATGTCCATAATTTTCACAACATATCCGCGGTGTTGCTTCTCATCAGTTGCGGATAGTAAATTGTCCTCAGTAGTCAAACACCCTGAATTTGTACCATATTTCAGGATGTGCCGCTTTCCCTTTTCAATTCTTTACGCTCAGGAGCCGGGAAAATAAGTGTATACCCCTTCTTTTCTCGCCCGTATTATAAGCTGCATTAAGGAACATTCTATTCAGACGGGATCATCAATAATGGCAAAACCCATTATTACACTCAGCGGTTTAAAAGCCGTCATTATGTTCGGGATGATTGTCATCATTCTGGTGGGCATAAAAATAGCCGCAGAGATTATCGTGCCATTTATTCTGGCGCTGTTTATTGCCATTATCCTCAATCCGATGATTCGCCGTCTGGAGCGTGTCCGGGTGCCGCGCGTGATGGCGATTGTGCTCGTCATTTCAGTAATCGTGTGTTTTGTGGTGCTTTTACTCGCCTATCTTGGCACTACGTTGAATGAACTCACGCGCACCCTGCCGCAATATCGCTCGTCGTTAATTTCTCCGCTGCAAACGCTGGAACCGTGGTTACAACGTGCAGGGATTTCCGTTTCGGTCGATGAACTGGTGAAATATATCGACCCGAATGCCGCGATGACGCTCGTCACCAGCCTGATTACCCAGCTTTCTAACGCCATGACGTCCATCTTTTTGCTGCTGCTGACCGTGGTATTTATGCTGACTGAAGTGCCGCAGTTGCCGATAAAACTTCAGCAATTGATGTCGCGCCCGGCGGAAGGTATGGGCGCGATTCAACGTGCCCTGGATAGCGTCAGTCGCTATCTGGTGCTGAAAACGGCCATCAGCCTGGTCACCGGTTTGGTGGTGTGGATCATGCTCGCGATGCTCGATGTGCGCTTTGCCTTTGTCTGGGCGCTGCTCGCCTTCTCGCTTAATTACATTCCCAATATCGGTTCCGTTCTGGCTGCAATCCCTCCTGTCGCGCAGGTTCTGGTGTTCAGTGGGTTATATGAAGCGTTGCTGGTGGTGGCGGGTTATCTGGCGATAAACCTGGTATTCGGCAATATCATTGAGCCGCGCATGATGGGGCGCGGGCTGGGTTTATCAACGCTGGTGGTGTTTTTGTCGTTGATATTTTGGGGTTGGCTGCTGGGACCTGTGGGCATGTTGCTTTCGGTTCCGCTGACTATCGCGGTGAAAATTGCACTTGAACAAAACGAAGGTGGCAAAAGCATTGCGGTGCTGCTCAGTGATGTGACCAAAAACTAAGAATGCGGAGCCGTTCGCTTTATTGAGAGCGGCTCCAACATGAGATTAGAGGCTGTAACCCGGTTTTTTGGCAAGAGTCTCAAGCTGCGGAGCGATCTCTTTATCGTAGACATCCTCTTTCCAGCGATCTTTTTCAATCGGCGTTAACGCCACGGAAAGCGATTCATCCGTTGAACTGAAATGCTTCTTAAGCACGTCGCAAATGTCGGCAGCCAGCGCTTCTTTTTGCTCGTCAGTCAGTTCACGTGGAAAGTGTTTTACAGTGATATGCGGCACAGCGGTTCTCCCCTTTTATTGGAAACAATATACTTACGTGAAGCCCTGTTTTGTTGCAATCGCTAAAAGCGACAAATTGCAGCAAACTCATCAAGGCTGAAACCATGCTGTTTATCATCGACGCGCAGCCCGAATCTTTGCTGAATTAATTGATAGAGTTCAGCGGCATTGTCCTGGGTTCGCGGCTGCCCATCACTGAATTGCCAGTCATTTTGCGTCAGGCTCACCCCGTTATCCCCCTTTAAACACATCATCAAATGATGGCGGAAATGGGACGTCGGCCAGTTCGAGACGTAGTAATTAGCCACCTCAAAATCGGCCGGATACTGCGGGTTTAAATCGAATCGGTACAGCGGTAGCCATTCATTTTGCTGCTGAATACTCAGCAAATAATCGCCTTCCACCTGCGTTAAACGATAAACGCCGTGGGCGGTGGGTTGGGAGATATCGACCGCAAGGCGCAACGGTGCCGTCAAAGTCTTGCCGCCAAAACCGACATCGGCAATAAAACGTTGCTGATGGATGCTCACCAGCAGTAAACGGTGGGTGCGCGCAGGCATTTCAGGCGGGTTGGCGATAAGCACTCGGGCGCCTAAGTCCTCAACCTCAAAACCGATGTTTTCCAGGGCGGCACGCAACAATGCGTTTTGCTCGTAGCAGTATCCACCGCGGCCAGCAACAACCAACTTTTCGAACACATCATCCAGTCCGATATTGATTTGTCGCCCCAGCAGCACATCTACATTTTCAAAGGGGATCGTGGAAGTATGCAGTAGATGAATACGTTGCAAGGTTTCTAAATCTGACGTTGCTGCCCCATCAAAACCAATGCGCGCGAAATATGCCTGTGGGTCAAAAGCCATAATCTCAATCTCTTAAAAGATGATGACTTCACTATAATGCGTTTTTTTTAAAGCAAATGATCGATAATGCCAAACACGCCCCGGAATAGTTGCGCCAGAAGGAAGCCGCCATGAAAACTAAATCGATGACACTTTACGATGTGGCAAAACATGCCAACGTCTCCTATCAGACCGTGTCGCGAGTCATTAATCAGGCGGAGCATGTTTCGGAAAAAACACGGCGTAAAGTAGAAACCGCCATGCAGGAACTCAATTACGTTCCCAATCGCGTCGCGCAGCAACTGGCCGGGAAACTGAGCCATACCCTCGGGCTGGTCACCAGTAATTTATCATTGCACGCCCCCTCGCAAATTGCCGCGGCGATTAAATCTCAGGCCAGCAAACTCCACTTTAACGTGGTGATGTCGATGATTGAGCAGCCCGATTTAAATGCCTGTAAAAATGCGGTGAACGGTTTGCTTTCCCAGCGAGTCGATGGACTGATCGTTAACATCCCGCTGGAAGATGAGCAGGCGCAAGCTATCCGCGCGATGTGCGGCACTGTTCCGGTGTTGTTCGTGGATGTTTCTCCTGAACTGGCAACCCACAGTATTACGTTTGATGCCGTCACGGGTGCGCATTTGGCGGTGGAACATCTTGTTGCGCAAGGTCACAAACAGGTCGCCTTACTTTGCGGCCCGCAGGATTCGGTATCCGCTCGTCTGCGTCAGCAAGGCTGGCAACAGGCGCTGGCGAAACATCACCTGAATGCAGTGGCGCAGCTGCAAGGCGACTGGAGTTCGTTGTCGGGTTATCTGCAAACACTGGCGCTCATCAGTCTCAATACTCCGTTCACCGCCCTGTTGGTCGCCAACGACCAAATGGCGTTAGGTTCGTTGCGTGCGCTCAACGAATCGGGTTTGTCCGTCCCGAAGCACGTTTCGGTCGTCGGCTATGACGACACCGAGGACAGCGCCTGTTTTATCCCGCCGCTCACTACCATCAAGCAGGACTTTAAAGCACTGGGATCTGCCAGTGTCGACCGACTGATTGCCCTGATTCATAGCGGCGACCTTCCCTTGCAGGCGACAGTGCTGGCGGTGACGCTTATCGAGCGCAAGACCACCGCCACTCCCCACTCGGAAACCGACTCACCGCAAGCGTTAGCCGACGCGTTGACGGCTCTTGCCCGCCAGGTTGCACGCCTTAAATGATTTTGTGAATCGACTCACCTGAACGTGTTTTGCTGCTTTACATCTGCGTGAGTAAAAATCATATTAATGACAATTGTGAGCGCATCGCAAAACACAAAGGAACATTGAATATGACGATAAAATCGGCAACCGTCGCGGCTTCACTGGCTGCAATTCTTGGGCGACGTGACTGGGAAAACCCGGCGGTGACGCAATTAAACCGCCTGTCTGCACATCCCCCTTTTGCCAGTTGGCGTTGTGAACAGGCGGCGCGGAAAGACACTGCTTCTGAAAGTGCCGTTAGCCTCAATGGTGACTGGCAGTTTAGCTATTTTACTCAACCAGAGCGTGTTCCGCAGAGTTGGATTGCCGCCGATTTACCCGATGCACAGACTTTACCCGTCCCCTCAAACTGGCAAATGCACGGCTTTGATGCGCCCATTTACACTAATGTGACCTATCCAATCCCCGTCACTCCGCCGCGGGTTCCTGAAGAGAACCCAACCGGTTGTTACTCGCTCACATTTAATATTAATGAAGCGTGGATCGAGAGCGGCAAGACGCGCATTATTTTCGACGGCGTCAATTCTGCCTTTCACCTGTGGTGCAACGGGGCATGGATTGGCTACGGCCAGGACAGCCGTTTGCCTTCTGAATTTGATTTAAGCGATGTACTGCATGCGGGAGAGAACCGGATCGCCGTAATGGTATTGCGTTGGTGCGATGGCAGTTATCTGGAAGATCAGGATATGTGGCGCATGAGCGGGATTTTCCGCGATGTCACGCTGTTGCACAAACCGGCTACTCATCTGAGCAATGTGCGAGTGAGTACGCATCTTAATGAAGATTTCAGTCATGCGGTGCTGGAAACTCAGGTCACAGTCCAGGGGGAAAATACAGCGTCGGTGCAGGTTTCAGTCCAGTTGTGGCGCGGCGAGCAATGTATTGGCGAGAAGCAGCAGAAACTCGGCAGTGAAATTATTGATGAACGTGGTGCATATCACGACCGCACGACGCTGAAACTCCCGGTCGCCAATCCGCTTTTGTGGAGTGCCGAACTTCCGCATTTATATCGCGTGGTGGTGGTGTTGCGCGATGGCGCGGGCAACATCATTGAAGCGGAAGCCTATGACGTGGGTTTCCGTAAAGTCGAAATCCAGCAAGGCTTGCTGAAACTTAACGGCAAACCGCTGCTGATCCGCGGCACCAACCGCCATGAGCATCACCCGATCCATGGCCAGGTGATGGACGCAGAAACCATGCGCCAGGACATTATGCTGATGAAACAGCATAACTTTAATGCGGTGCGCTGCTCGCATTACCCCAATCACCCGCTCTGGTATCGGCTGTGCGACAAATACGGAATGTACGTGGTCGACGAAGCAAATATTGAAACTCACGGTATGGTGCCGATGAACCGTCTGAGTGACGATCCGGTGTGGCTCCCCGCGATGACCGAACGCGTCACGCGAATGGTGCTGCGCGATTTCAACCATCCCTCGATTATTATCTGGTCGCTGGGTAATGAATCCGGCCATGGCGCGAACCACGACGCGCTTTACCGCTGGATTAAATCCGTCGACCCGGCGCGCCCGGTGCAGTACGAAGGCGGAGGTGCCGACAGTGCAGCCACCGATATTATTTGCCCGATGTATGCGCGAGTCGACCAGGATCAGCCTTTCCCTGCGGTACCAAAATGGTCAATCAAAAAGTGGATTGGAATGCCCGGTGAAACGCGCCCGCTGATCCTGTGCGAATACGCTCACGCCATGGGTAACAGCTTCGGCGGCTTCCATAAATACTGGCAGGCGTTCCGTCAACACCCGCGTCTGCAAGGTGGTTTCGTCTGGGATTGGGTGGACCAATCGCTGATTAAACACGATGAAAACGGCAACGCTTTTTCTGCTTACGGCGGCGACTTTGGCGATAAACCCAACGATCGTCAGTTCTGCATGAATGGGCTGGTGTTCGCTGACCGCACGCCACACCCGGCGTTGTATGAAGCCCAGCAGGCACAGCAGTTTTTCCAGTTTGAACTGCATCGTGAATCCCCATTACGCCTGGTCATTTCCAGCGAATATTTATTCCGTCAGAGCGATAACGAACGCCTGACCTGGAATATCGCCCAGGCCGGAGAAACCCTCGCCAGCGGCGAAGTGCTGTTAGAGATCGCTGCGCTTGGTACGCAGACCGTTATCTTCGATTCCCTACCGAAAATCACCCAAAACGGCGACGTCTGGCTTACGGTAAAAGTCGAACAAATCAGCGCCACCGCCTGGTCTGATGCCGGTCATATTTGCGCCTGGGAGCAATGGCAGCTTGCGGGTGCGCTGAACGCTACGGTGCCGCAGATTACGGGCGAAGCGCCGCAGCTGGAAACCAGCCCTTGTCACTTTAATGTTCACCTTGGCCACCACCACTGGCAATTTAACCGTGAAACCGGGCTGCTCAATCAGTGGTGGACGGCGCAACAGCCCGCCCTGCTACACCCGCTGCACGATCAATTCACGCGTGCTCCGTTAGATAACGACATCGGCGTAAGCGAAGTGACGCGCATTGATCCCAATGCCTGGGTGGAGCGCTGGAAAGCCGCGGGCATGTATCAACTCGAGTCACAACTGGAATACTGCGAAGCCGAAGCGCTGGCCAATGAAGTCCAGTTGCGCACGGTTCATAGCTGGGTGCATGACGGTAAAACGTTGTTTGTCAGCCACAAACTGTGGCGGATTGATTGCCAGGGTGAGTTACATGTCAGCGTGGATGTTGATGTAGCATTTGGCACACCGCCGCCTGCGCGGATTGGTTTAACCTGCCAGCTTGCCCACGTCGATTCGCAGGTCAGTTGGCTCGGGTTGGGGCCGCACGAAAACTACCCCGACCGTCAGCAATCTGCACTGTTTGATTCCTGGCAGCGCCCGCTTGAGGATATGCACACGCCGTATGTTTTCCCTGGCGAAAATGGTCTGCGGTGCGACACTCAAAGGCTGGAATATGGCGATAATCAATGGTGTGGAAATTTCCATTTCAACATCAGCCGCTTTAGCCAGCAGCAATTGCGCGAAACGTCCCATCGCCATTTATTAGTCGAAGAAGCAGGGAGTTGGCTGAATCTGGATGGTTTCCATATGGGTGTTGGGGGTGATGATTCCTGGAGCCCGAGCGTGTCGCCGGAATATCTGCTGGATAAACAGCATTATCATTACGAGCTGAGCTGGACACGTCGTTAATCGAAGGCCGGATGAGCGCAGCGTCATCCGGCATTTACATCTGATTGTCGGATGACGCTACCGGTAATCCGACCTACAAAACTATTTCTCGCACTTTTCCCCTTCATCTCTGAAAAAAGGCATTAGCGTCCTTAACCATTTATGGATAGGATTTAGCGCCCGTTTTGCCATGACGCTGCCGTTATAAGGCTGAAGTTAAAAAATGTCAGGTTACAAACCGGGATTCTTTTGACAAGGATAAAGGGAAACATGAACACAACATCGACCACAGAAGCAGAAAAACACGCAGCCAAACGACGTTGGCTAAATTCACACGATTCCGGTTATCACAAAGCGATGGGCAACCGCCAGGTGCAGATGATTGCCATTGGCGGCGCGATTGGTACTGGCCTGTTTTTAGGCGCAGGCGCTCGTTTGCAGATGGCTGGCCCGGCGTTGGCACTGGTCTATCTGGTTTGCGGGATCTTTTCTTTCTTTATTCTGCGCGCCCTGGGCGAACTGGTGCTCCATCGCCCTTCCAGCGGCAGTTTCGTTTCTTATGCCCGTGAGTTCCTCGGCGAAAAAGCCTCTTACGTCGCAGGCTGGATGTACTTCGTAAACTGGGCGATGACCGGCATCGTCGATATCACCGCTGTCGCACTGTATATGCATTATTGGGGCGCCTTCGGAGATATTCCGCAGTGGGTGTTTGCGCTCTGCGCCCTGGGGATCGTCGGCACGATGAACATGATCGGCGTGAAGTGGTTCGCGGAAATGGAATTTTGGTTCGCGCTGATCAAAGTCCTCGCCATTATCGCGTTCCTGGTCGTCGGGACGGTTTTCCTCGGCAGCGGCAAAATGCTTGATGGCAACGCGACCGGCTTCCATTTAATCACCGATAACGGCGGTTTCTTCCCCCACGGCCTGTTGCCTGCTTTGGTCCTGGTGCAGGGCGTAGTATTTGCCTTTGCCTCGATTGAACTGGTCGGCACAGCGGCTGGCGAGTGTAAAGACCCGCAGACCATGGTGCCGAAAGCGATTAACAGCGTTATCTGGCGCATCGGCCTGTTTTACGTCGGCTCCGTGGTTTTGCTGGTGCTGTTGCTGCCGTGGAATGCCTATCAAGCCGGGCAAAGTCCGTTTGTGACATTTTTCTCAAAACTGGGCGTGCCTTATATCGGTGACATCATGAATATGGTGGTGCTGAGTGCCGCACTTTCGAGCCTCAACTCTGGCCTCTATTCCACCGGGCGTATTCTGCGCTCCATGTCGATGGGCGGCTCGGCACCAAAATTCATGTCGAAAATGAGTAAGCAACAAGTGCCGTATGCCGGGATTCTGGTGACGCTTGGCGTTTATGTGATTGGCGTGGTGCTGAACTATCTTGTGCCTTCGCAAGTGTTTGAGATTGTCCTGAACGTGGCCTCGCTGGGAATTATCACTTCCTGGGCGTTTATCGTGGTTTGCCAGATGCGTCTGCGCAAAGCGATTAAAGAAGGGAAAGCGGCGGATGTCAGTTTCAAAATGCCGGGCGCGCCGTTCACCTCGTGGTTGACGCTGTTGTTCCTGTTCAGCGTGCTGGTGTTAATGGCGTTCGATTATCCGAATGGAACTTATACCATTGCGTCCATTCCACTGATTGGGGTGTTGCTGGTGCTGGGTTGGTTTGGTGCGCGTAGACGCGTACACGAGCTGGCGCATAATCCGGATGCGCATCCAGACGATATTCCAAACGTTTAGTCCGGTTTAAACATTAAGGGCAGAAATGAGTTTTCTGCCCTTTTTCCGTATTTGAAATCCCAGCTGAATCTCTCGTTTTCTTCGTCACGCTAAAAATTTGCATTAACGTTATGTGCCGTTAACACTTTTCAAACATTCATCACAAGTATTAACATACCCACCTGAATGTTCCAGATGGTTCGTCCGGAACGTAAATGTCCCCACCAGTGAAAATGTCTGATGAAAATTGTGCACCATGGAAAGATTTCCCTACCGCTGATCTTAGCTCCGGCCCTCTCTACCTTTGCGCTTCCCGTACTCGCGGTAGAAGACACGATGGTCGTCAGCGCCACGCCAGGCCCGATTTCCGAGCTGGATACGCCCGCTGCGGTGAGTGTGGTCAATGGTGACGATATGCGACAGGCGGCTGCGCGCGTTAATCTTTCAGAAAGCCTCGGCAGCGTGCCGGGTCTGCAAGTTCAGAATCGCCAGAATTACGCGCAGGATTTACAGCTTTCGGTTCGTGGATTTGGTTCGCGTTCCACTTACGGCGTGCGCGGGATACGGATGTATGTCGACGGTATTCCTGCCACCATGCCTGACGGGCAAGGGCAAACCTCGAATATCGACATTAACAGCGTTGAAAGCATTGAAGTGCTGCGCGGGCCATTTTCAGCGCTCTACGGCAACGCATCGGGTGGCGTCATTAATGTCACGACAACCACCGGCACACAGCCGCCGACGCTCGAAGCCAGCACGTATTACGGGAGTTTTGGAAGCTGGCGCAATAGCGTTAAAGCGACAGGCGCTACCGGCGACGGCACTCAGGCGGGCGATGTTGACTACGCTATCTCAGCTTCACGCTTTACCACACACGGTTATCGCGACCACAGCAGCGCGCAAAAAAATCTCGGCAATGCCAAACTGGGTGTGCGGCTTAACGAGGCGAGTAAATTAACGCTTCTGCTCAATAGCGTAGACATTGATGCCGACGATCCGGGCGGTTTAACCGAGCAAGAATGGCATGACAATCCGACGCAAGCCCCTCGCGCTGAACAATACAATACACGCAAGAGCACTAAACAGACTCAAGCCGGGCTGCGTTATGACCGCCAGTTAAGTGCCAATGACGATCTGAGCGTGATGATGTATGCCGGTGTGCGAGAAACTACGCAATACCAGTCAATTCCCGTGGCTCCGCAGTTGAACCCTACTCATCCAGGCGGCGTGATAGAGTTGTCCCGGCATTATCAGGGGATTGATTCGCGCTGGACGCATCGTGGAAATCTGCTCGTAGTTCCGGTGACATTTACCACCGGGCTTGATTACGAAACTATGTCGGAAAAGCGTAAAGGCTATCAAAACTTTGTCGTCGAAAATGGCACGACGGTTTTGGGTGAGAAAGGCGACCTGCGGCGTGATGAGCGCAACCTGATGTGGAATGTCGATCCTTATTTGCAAACCGCATGGCAATTCACCGATAAGCTGAGTCTTGATGCGGGCGTGCGGTTTAGTTCGGTCTATTTTGATTCGAACGATCAATATATTGTCGGGAAAAATGGCGATGACAGTGGTGACGCGAGCTACCACAAATGGCTACCCGCGGCGGCACTGAAATATGCTATGACCGACGCGTGGAATATTTATACCTCTGCGGGGCGGGGTTTTGAAACACCGACCATCAACGAGCTTTCCTATCGTGATAATGGGCAGTCGGGTTTGAATTTCGGTTTAAAACCGTCCACCAGCGATACGGTTGAAATCGGCAGCAAAACGCGTGTCGGCAATGGCCTGTTTAGCGCGGCACTTTTCCAGACCGACACCGATGATGAAATCGTCGCAGACCAGAGCAGCGGTGGGCGCACGACATACAAAAATGCCGGGAAAACGCGTCGCCAGGGGTTAGAACTTTCTGCTGATAGCCAGTTTGCCAATGACTGGCGCGTGAAAATGGCGTGGACTTATCTGGACGCGACATATCGCAGCAACGCCTGTGGCGTTGAAAACTGCGAGGGTAATCGCATTCCAGGTATCGCGCGGAATATGGGATACGCGTCGCTGGGGTACGCTCCGCCTGAAGGTTTCTACGCGGGTGCCGATGTACGTTATATGAGTGACATTCAGGCGAATGATGAAAACACCGCGAAAGCGCCTTCTTATACCGTCGCATCGCTCAACAGCGGCTATAAACTGCGCATTCAGGAAAGCTGGATGTTAGATGTCTGGGGGCGCGTTGATAACTTGTTCGACCGCGAATACGTCGGCTCCGTTATTGTTAACGAAGGGAATAATCGCTATTACGAACCGGCACCGGGGCGTAATTATGGCGTGGGGGTGAACCTGAGTTACACCTTCATGTAAGCGCATCTCGTAAGCATAAAAAACGGAACCAGAAGGTTCCGTTTTTTTGTGGCGTCAGGAGTGCGATTACTCCATCGTCGCGCTACCGTTAAGTTTGAATATCACGTTCACGGTCATGCCACGTGCAGGTTTGCCACTCTCATAGCGCCATTTTTTCACGGCCATTTTCACTTCACGCGCGAACAGATTTGAGTTCTTTCCTTCCAGCACGTTGATATTCGTCACGCTGCCATCAGGTTCCACATCAAATTGCACACGAACGTTGCCATCGAGGCGCAGGGCGCGAGCGCGCTGCGGATAGGTCGGCGAATTTCGGCTCAGTGCACGAGGGCCTGTTGCAACAGGTGCCGTAGAAGTAACCGGTGCCGCTTTTGCCACCGGTGCCGGGCGAGCAGGCGCGGTATTCGTCTGAGCAGCCGGGCGCGGTTCAACAGGCTTCACGTCGCGTTTCGGCTCTTCAACCTTTTTCACCGGCTTCGGTTTTGGCTTAGGTTTAGGCTTCGGCTCTGGCTTGTGAATGACGACCGGCGCTTCTTTCGGCGGCTCGGGGATCGGTTCTGGCTCAGGTTCTGCAACCGGCTCAGGCGGCGGTTGCACAACCTCAGGCTGCGGAGGCTCAAGCTCAGCAGGTGCAACCATCGTGACACTGATCGGCTGTGCCGGTGCGGGCAACTCAATAACCTGATGATGTACCGAGGTATAGAGCAACCCCGCAACTACAGCGCCATGTAGCACGACAGAGAGTGCGGTCGGCCACGGAAAGCGGCGAGGTAAATCAAGGGTCATTGACGTCATAATGGCTTAGGTGTCTTAAACAGGCGTTAATTTTAAATGCAAATAGCAATCATATTCAACAACGCATCGTATAAAGTCGTTTATTTTCCTGCCAGACGCTGGATTTTCCCTCATTCACCGCACCGATTTAACATCTTGTTTATCTTTCAATTGCAGTATTAACGTCATTCACTTACCGTACTTTACAACCCTCATATCATTAAGGAGTGCTGCTCGTGCTGTATGTCATTTATGCGGAAGATAATGCCGACTCTCTCGAAAAGCGTACGGCAGTGCGCCCTGCCCACCTCGCTCGTCTACAATTGTTACGCGATGAAGGCCGCCTGCTAACGGCGGGTCCAATGCCTGCGGTCGACAGTAACGATCCAGGGGCTGCGGGTTTTACCGGTTCAACGGTGATTGCTGAGTTTGCATCACTTGAAGATGCACAAGCCTGGGCCGAAGCTGACCCTTATATTGCTGCGGGTGTTTATAAGCAGGTGGCTATCAAGCCATATAAAAAGGTATTCTGATTCAACTATCAGTTCGGTGAATGAAGTTATCAGGAAATTTTGATGGATCTTTTTGACGAGTCGTATGAACGCCATAAGCAATCGGTGGGTAATCAGGAAGCTCGCTGGAATGCCTGGCTGGCAAAGCATCCGTTAGTGATCGTCGCCGCAGGTTCGGTAACCGTGGTGATTATCTTACTGGCAATGCATTTCTCGTAAAACGATTTGAAGATTCGGGGCACCGCAAGCGGTGCCCTTTTCTTTACGACGCCCATTGATCGTGAATGGCAAACAGCAAGGAATTACGTTGGCGGTTTGTCTGGCACTTTCTGATGGCGTGAATGCGCATGTTGCGGCGCGACTGACCTTCCAGCCAACGCGATCTGCGCCGTTGTGTCTGACGAAGCATACGCCACCGTCCGACCTCAGTTCTACTACGCCTCATTTTTACGACTCAGGTTGCATTTAACACGCGCCATTATAGTGTCTTCTTCCCGCCAGGCCAGTCGTTTTACGATTATACCCGTCATACTTCAAGTTGTTGGTGCGTTGGCTGCTCGCTTTCACCCCAGGCACATAGTTATCTATGCTCCTGGGGACTCACGCGTTTGCCGCCTTCCTACAACGCGAATTATTTGGGTATTGTTTTATGGCGGTTATGCGTAAACTCAAAAGCATACGGTTTCTAAAGGATTTTTGAACTATGACAACCTTCTATACAGTCGTTAGTTGGCTGATAATTTTAGGTTACTGGCTTTTAATCGCCGGCGTGACGTTACGCATTTTAATGAAGCGTCGCGCAGTTCCTTCTGCCATGGCATGGCTTCTGATTATCTATATTCTGCCGCTGGTCGGGATAATCGCCTATCTCTCGTTTGGTGAGCTTCATCTGGGTAAACGTCGCGCAGAACGCGCACGTGCGATGTGGCCGTCGACCGCCAAATGGCTTAACGATCTTAAAAGCTGCAAACATATCTTTGCTGAAGAAAACAGCGAAGTCGCCGCATCATTATTCCAGCTATGCGAACGCCGCCAGGGGATTGGTGGCGTCAAAGGCAATCAGCTCCAGTTGCTCACCACTTCTGATGAGACAATGCATGCCCTGATTCGTGATATCCAGTTGGCACGCCATAACATCGAGATGGTGTTTTACATCTGGCAGCCTGGCGGTTTAGCCGATCAGGTGGCGGAATCCCTGATGGCGGCGGCGCGTCGCGGCATCCATTGCCGGTTAATGCTCGACTCTGCGGGCAGCGTCGCATTCTTCCGCAGCCCCTGGGCGAACATGATGCGTAACGCGGGCGTGGAAGTCGTTGAAGCGCTCAAAGTTAATCTGATGCGTGTGTTCCTGCGCCGCATGGATTTACGCCAGCACCGCAAAATGGTGATGATCGATAACTATATTGCCTACACCGGCAGCATGAATCTCGTCGACCCGCGTTTCTTTAAGCAAGATGCAGGCGTTGGGCAATGGGTGGATTTAATGGCGCGCATGGAAGGCCCGGTCGCCACTGCAATGGGGATTGTCTATTCCTGCGACTGGGAAATCGAAACCGGAAAACGCATATTACCGCCCGCCCCTGACGCGAATATCATGCCGTTTGAAGAAGCAACCGGACACACAATTCACACCATAGCCTCAGGTCCTGGTTTCCCTGAAGATTTGATTCACCAGGCGTTACTGACTTCGGTTTATGCAGCGCGTGAATATTTGATTATGACCACGCCGTACTTTGTGCCGAGCGACGATTTGCTCCATGCGATTTGTACCGCCGCACAACGGGGTGTTGACGTGAGCATTATCATTCCGCACAAGAATGATTCGTTACTGGTGGGCTGGGCGAGTCGCGCCTTCTTTACCGAATTGCTTGAAGCTGGCGTGAAGATTTATCAGTTCGAAGGCGGATTACTGCATACCAAGAGCGTGTTGGTCGATGGGCAATTGAGTCTGGTGGGTACCGTGAACCTGGATATGCGTAGTCTGTGGCTTAATTTCGAGATTACGATGGTTATCGACGACGCCGGTTTTGCCAGTGACCTTGCCGCGGTACAAGACGATTATATCTCCCGATCACGGCTGGTAGACCTGCGTTTGTGGGTGAAACGACCAATGTGGCAGCGCGTGGTAGAGCGACTGTTTTACTTCTTTAGCCCGTTGCTGTAAAACGTGGCGCATTAGCACTCGATAAGTGGAAAAAGAGATGGAAATGGATCTGAACAACCGCCTGACAGAAGATGAAACGCTCGAGCAGGCTTACGATATTTTTCTCGAACTGGCGGTAGATAATCTCGATCCGGCAGATGTGATTCTGTTTAACCTGCAATTTGAAGAGCGCGGCGGTGCCGAACTTTTTGACCCAGCCGAAGACTGGCAGGAACACGTTGATTTTGACCTGAACCCGGACTTCTTTGCCGAAGTGGTGATTGGCCTTGCCGATACCGACGGTGGCGAACTCAACGATATCTTTGCTCGCGTGCTGTTGTGCCGTGAAAAAGACCACAAACTTTGCCATATTCTTTGGCGCGAGTAAGCTTTTGTAGGGCGGATACGCGTTAGCGCCATCCGCCATTTACATCTGAACTACAGCTTAGGTAACGCACTCCCGCAGGATTTGCAGAATCGCGCTTCTTCGTCGTGATTGCCTTTATGGCAATTTGGGCACAGGCGCGCATTACGCTGCTTTTGAAATTCATTCGTCAAATGCGCGGTGATAATCCCGGTCGGGATAGCAATGACCGAGTAACCAATCAAAATAAGTATCGACGCAACCATTCGGCCAGGCCCGGTATGCGGCGTAATATCGCCATACCCCACCGTTGTTACCGTCACCACAGCCCAATAGACCGATGTGCTTAATGTCGTAAAGCCGTTGGGTGGCCCTTCAATGCCATACATCAAGCCGCCAGCCACCACCATGACAATCAAAATAAAGGCGTAAAACAGAATGAGCTGGTGCCGGGCATTGAAAACTGCCTGCCACAAAGAATGCAGCGTCGGCATATAACGCAGCAATTTGAGGATCCTGAGGACGCGAATGGCACGCATTGCGCGCCAGGCGAAGACGTAATTAACGCCAATTTCGGGCCACAGCCACAAAACATATAACGGCAAAATAGTCGCCAGATCGATAAAACCCCAGAAGCTAAAAACATATTTGCGCGGATTGGGCCAACACAGTACCCGCAAAATATATTCCAGAGTAAATAGCAGCGTAAAACCGATTTCCAGGTAAACAAACAGCTTCCATTCGTCGTAAGTCAGATGATATTGCGTCCCAAGCCCTGATTCGACAAATACGGCAATCACACTGAGTAAGGCGAATAAGCCACAAAACGCTTCAAAGCGTCGACCTGAATGAGTTCTTTGATCGAAGAGAAGATGGTACATCCGCTTACGGGCGGTCGTAATCAGCACAGTAACCTCACAAACTAAAAGGGCTGGCATCATGCCAGCCCTGCGAGATTATAGCGGGTCTACCTTGAGACAGGAAACGGCATGCTTGAAGCTGCCCTCCAGTACCGGGCGAGTTTTCGCACATTCTGGTCCTGCAATCGGGCAACGTGTACGGAATACGCAGCCTGACGGCGGGTTAATAGGCGATGGCAACTCCCCTTCAAGAAGTTGTATCGTTTTATTTCTTTCCAGGTCCGGGTCAGGAATCGGCACCGCTGACATCAATGCTTTGGTGTAAGGATGCAGCGGATTGTGATAAACCTCGTCGTAAGTACCCAATTCGACCGCATGGCCCAGATACATCACCAGAACACGGTCAGAAATATGTTTTACCACCGCCAAATCGTGCGCGATGAAGATCAGGGAAAGCCCCATTTCACGTTGCAGTTTTTGCAGCAGGTTAACGACCTGAGCCTGAATGGATACGTCCAGTGCCGATACCGGTTCGTCGCAGATAATCAATTTTGGCTCGAGGATTAATGCACGAGCAATCCCGATACGCTGACACTGGCCGCCTGAGAATTCGTGCGGGTAACGGTTGATGAGGTTTGGCAGCAAGCCCACTTTCATCATCATCGCTTTTACGCGGTCACGAACTTCCTGGCGTGGCATTTTCGGGTGATAAGTGCGCAGCGGCTCCGCAATAATATCGCCAATATTCATACGCGGGTTAAGCGAAGCCAGCGGGTCCTGGAAAATCATCTGGATATCGCTACGCACTTCACGCCACTCGTCCGGATTCATCCCCAGCAAATCTTTACCCAACCAGGCAACGCGGCCTTCGGTCGCTTTTACCAGGCCGATAATGGCACGGGCAAAAGTCGATTTTCCGCAACCGGATTCCCCTACCACGCCCAGAGTTTCGCCTTCGTACAAACGCAGCGTCACACCATCAACGGCTTTCAGAGTTTTGGACGGTTGCCAGAACCACTGTTTGCCATCTTTGATATCAAAATGCACTTTGAGATCGGCGATTTCTAAGAGAACTTTTTTCTCTTCAGTCACTGCGTTCATACTAATTCCTCCACAGGCTTAAAGCAGGCGCGCAAGCGACCTTCACCAAAACGCTCAAGTGGTGGCGCTGTATTACAAATTTCCATTGCGTGCGGGCAACGTGGCTGGAACGGGCAACCTTTCGGCAAACGCAGCAGGTTTGGCGGATTACCAGGAATAGTCAGCAGTGATTCACCTTCAGCGTCCAGACGCGGAACCGCATTCAGCAGGCCGATAGAATACGGGTGCACTGGGTTGTAGAACACATCCCGCGCCTGACCGTATTCCATGGTACGACCGGCATACATCACCAGCACTTTGTCACAGATCCCGGCAACGACGCCGAGATCATGGGTGATCATGATAATCGCCGTGTTAAATTCGCGTTTCAGCTCGTTTAACAGCGTCATGATTTGCGCCTGAACGGTGACGTCCAGTGCGGTTGTTGGCTCATCAGCAATCAACAGTTTCGGACGACACAGCAACGCCATAGCAATCATGACACGCTGGCGCATCCCGCCGGAAAACTCATGCGGGAACATACGCATGCGTTTACGTGCTTCAGGCATTTTAACCGCGTCTAACATGCGAACGGATTCTTCAAACGCTTCCGCTTTACCCAATTTTTTGTGCAACATCAGCACTTCCATCAACTGCTCGCCGACACGCATGTAAGGGTTCAGTGAGGTCATTGGGTCCTGGAAGATCATCGAAATCTGTTCTGCACGCAAGCGGTTAAGCTGGCTTTCAGGCAGGTTGAGGATTTCGCGTCCATTGAATTTCGCTGACCCGCCGATACGGCCATTCGCGGCCAGCAAGCCCATCAGGGCGAAAGCAGTTTGCGATTTACCGGAACCAGATTCGCCTACGATACCCAGCGTTTCACCGGCCTTCAGGCTGAAGTTCAGATCGTTTACCGCAGTAACGTCACCGTCTGGCGTACCGAAGGTGACACGCAAATCTTTTACGTCTAACAACGCAGAAGTCGCGTTCAGTGGAGTAACCACCGCAGGATTTTCAATTGTGCTCATCGCGGCACTCCTTAACGATCTTTCGGGTCGAGGGCATCACGCAGGCCATCGCCGATAAAGTTGAAACAGAACAGAGTGATAACCAGGAAGCCTGCCGGGAACATCAGCAACCATGGGGAAACTTCCATGGAGTTAGCACCATCGCTCAGCAATGCACCCCAGCTACTTAACGGCTCTTGCGTACCCAAGCCCAGGAAGCTCAGGAAGGATTCGAAGAGAATCATGCTTGGCACCAGCAACGAGGCGTAAACGACGACCACACCCAGTACGTTTGGCACGATGTGACGAACCACAATATTGGCGGTAGAAACCCCACCGACCTGGGCGGCTTCGATGAACTCTTTACGTTTCAGGCTGAGTGTCTGGCCGCGGACAATACGCGCCATGTCCAGCCAGGAAACCATCCCAATTGCCACGAAGATAAGCAGGATGTTTTGCCCAAAGAAAGTCACCAGCAAAATCACGAAGAACATGAACGGGAAGGAGTTCAGGATTTCCAGCAGACGCATCATTACCGAGTCGATTTTGCCGCCCAGATAACCCGCCATCGAACCGTATAACGTCCCGACGACGACCGCGACCAACGCTGCTGCAACGCCAACCATCAGCGAGATACGTCCGCCGATGGCGACACGCACCAGCAGGTCACGTCCTGAGGAGTCAGTACCAAAATAGTGACCAGAGGTCATATCCGGTGCGGCCGACATCATTCCCCAGTCGGTATCAAAATAACTAAACTGCGACAGCATCGGCGCAAAAGTCACGAACAGCGCGATAAATGCCAGGACAATCAGGCTCGCAACCGCTGCACGGTTATGCATAAAGCGGCGGCGAGCATCTTGCCAAAGGCTGCGGCCTTCTACTTCTAGTTTTTCACTGAAGTTTTCCAGCGCCTCGCTGTTTTTATTACTCAACATCATGGCGTACTCCAGTATCAGTAACGGATTTTCGGATCGATAACGGCGTACAGCACATCAACAATCGCGTTAAAGAGAATCGTCAGTGCGCCGACCAGAATGGTCAGACTCAGCACCAAAGAGTAATCGCGGTTCAGCGCACCATTAACGAACAACTGGCCAATACCTGGTAATCCGTAAATGGTTTCAATAACCATTGAACCCGTAATGATACCGACGAAAGCCGGGCCTAAATAAGACAGAACCGGTAACAGTGCAGGTTTCAAAGCGTGACGCAAAATAATGCGGCGCATTGGCAACCCTTTCGCACGTGCGGTACGGATAAAGTTGGAGTGCAGAACTTCAATCATCGAGCCACGAGTAATACGCGCGATACTGGCGATGTAAGCCAAAGACAGCGCGACCATTGGCAGGATCATGTATTGAATGGCCCCTCCGTTCCACCCGCCTCCGGGCAACCACTTCAGGGTTATCGCAAATATCAGAACCAGTAATGGCGCAACCACGAAACTCGGGATAACAACCCCGGTCATGGCCACCCCCATTACGGCATAATCCCATTTAGTATTTTGATTCAGTGCGGCAATTACCCCTGCTAATACACCTAAGACCACTGCAAAAATAAATGCAGCTGCGCCTAATTTGGCAGAGACAGGGAAGCTCGAAGCCACCAGGTCGTTCACTGAATAATCTTTATATTTAAATGACGGGCCAAAATCACCGTGTGCCAGTTGTTTCAGGTAGCTGAAATACTGGGTGGAGATCGGATCGTTTAAATGGTATTTGGCTTCAATGTTCGCCATCACTTCCGGCGGCAGTGCGCGTTCGCTGGTGAATGGACTACCCGGCGCAAGGCGCATCATGAAGAATGAAATTGTTATAAGAATAAAGAGTGTCGGAATTGCTTCCAGACAACGACGCAGAATAAATTTCAACATTGCCCGTACCTTCTGGCTGTGCCTTTAGAGTGCGATAAAATAAGACACGATGGGGCAAGCTCTACCCTTTTATCTTAAATAATTCACGTTGCAGGAAGGCGACAAGCTCATGAATCCCCAGGAACATAGACAAACTATGTGACTGGGGTGAATGAGCGCAGTTAACGCAACTGCAGCGTGAAGTATGAGGGATAAAACTTGCCCCACGAATTGCCATTAATGTTTGATGATATACATATCTTTAGTGTAGATATTGTCCATCGGGTCTTTACCGGTATAACCGCCAACCCATGGTTTCACCAGACGGGCATTCACGTAGTAATAAACCGGAACGATTGCAGAATCTTTGCCCAATTGCTGTTCCGCTTTATCGTATGCAGCAGCACGTTGCGCATCATCAGTTGCTTTCAGCGATTCCGCCATGATGGCGTCAAACGCTGGGCTCTTATAATGGGCGGTGTTCATTGAGCTGGTAGACAGCATCGTGTTCAGGAAGGAAGTCGGTTCGTTGTAATCCGCACACCAGCCAGCACGCGCAACGTTGTAGTTGCCCTGGTGACGAGTATCAAGGAAGGTTTTCCACTCCTGGTTTACCAGCTTAACGTTCACACCGAGGTTTTTCTGCCAGATAGATGCGGCAGCGATAGCCAGTTTCTTGTGCAGATCTGAGGTGTTGTACAGCAAATCGAAGGTCAGCGGTTTATCTTTGGTGTAGCCCGCTTCAGCCAGCAATTTCTTCGCTTCTTCGTTGCGTTTTTCCTGAGTCCAGGAGAACCACTCAGGCTTAGTCAGTTTTGCACCGTCAGCGTAAGGAGGCGTGTAGCCATAAGCTGGCAGGTCGCCCTGCGCTTTCACTTTATTGACGATGATGTCGCGATCCAGGCCCAGTTTCAGAGCGGTACGCACGCGCGCATCATTGAACGGAGCTTTCTGGTTGTTGATTTCGTAATAGTAAGTACACAGATACGGGTCAACGTGAACTTCAGCTGGAATTTCTTTTTTCAGCTTCTGGAACAGTTCGATTGGCAGGTTGTTATAGGTCATGTCAATCTCACCGCTGCGGTAGCGGTTCACATCCGTCACTTCGGAAGAGATTGGCAGATATGTAATTTGTGAAATAACAGTTTTCGCGTTATCCCAATAATTAGTATTACGCTCCATGACGATGCGTTCGTTAACCACCCAGTCTTTCAGTTTGTAAGCGCCGTTGCTTACGATGTTTGCAGGTTGGGTCCACTTCTCACCAAACTTCTCAATGGCGGTTTTATTCACCGGGGACATCGCCGGGTTGACCAGAAGTTTGTAGAAGTAAGGAACAGGCTCGCTCAGAGTGACTTCCAGAGTGTGGTCGTCAATGGCTTTTACGCCCAGTTCACTTGGTTTCATTTTGCCGTCGATGATGGCATCAACGTTTACGATATGGCCGTATTGCGGGTAGCTTGCGTATGGCGAAGCGGTGTTTGGATCAACCAGACGCTGCCAGCTATAGACGAAATCTTGCGCGGTAACAGGTTCGCCGTTAGACCATTTCGCATCTTTACGCAGATGGAAGGTCCAGACTTTAAAATCTTTATTATCCCAGGACTCTGCTACGCCCGGAATTGGGTGGCCGTCTTTTGGAGAAGTAATTAATAAACCTTCAAACAGGTCACGGCTCACGTTTGACTCAGGAACACCTTCAATTTTATTTGGGTCCAGAGACTGTGGTTCAGCACCGTTGTTTCGAATCAACGTTTGCTTTTCTGACAGTTGAACACCTGCAGGAACTTCGGCCGCCATGGCCACATTGCCTACGATTAGCGCGGATAAAATGCTTGCTGCTACCAGACTTTTTTTTGTGATGATGGACATTGTGTTGATACTCCACTCATTATAATTACCGACCCGAAAGCCAGCCTCTTCCCCTCTGGGGGTTCCTTAACAGTGCAAGAGCGTTATGCAACTGCCAGGTTGTTCTTCTGTGTTACTTGCTATCACCGACTTTATTTGGGGGATGCTCTTATTGGCACCCTGCTCCGTCGATTCTTAATCAACCTACCCTGTTCTCAGGTTGATATTGATGAGTCATCTGTAAATGAAACATTTTTCAGATAATTGTGTTGCCCGGAAAGTATCAAAAGCGCCTGATGCCCGCCAATACAATTTGCAAATTTGTTAAGCATTTCTCTTTTATCTAGTCAGCATCACATTTGTAGATGTGCCATATCGGCGCACTTTCTCTGGCTAACTGATTAAAAATAAAAGAGATAGTAGCGTGATCGCGTGCAGATGTTTTTCAGGTTTTTGGCACCACAAAGTAATTCACAATAAATTAACAATTGGTTGTTTTTTAGCACATTCATCTACAAGAGAGCTTGATTAACTAATATCATCTCAATAAAGCCGCAGCAAGTATCATTGTGTAGTGTGAGTGAAATAACGATGCGATTGTGAATTTTATGTACAACGGAAGAAAATCAAGGCGGCTAATGCCCCGTTTCCAAAGCATTTTCTTATGATTGATTTTTAAAATAAACGATGCGGGATTGTTCTTAACAGATGAGTTTTGGTGGGAAGTTAACAAGAAAAAAGCAGAATGGTTATTCTGCTTTTTCATATATCAGATTCAGCAGAACTAACTTAGCAATCCGGGGAAGATAGTTTTCAGACCGGTGACAATAAATTCAATCCCCAAAGCCATCAATAACAACCCCATAATACGGGTGATGACGTTAATGCCCGTTTGCCCCAGCAGACGTACTAACCATGGCGCAAGGCGGAAAACCAACCAACAACAGAAAGCAAATAGTGCAATAGCAATCGTAAAACCGATTAAATAATTCCAGCTATGGTAGCGCGTTCCCCAGACAATGGTAGAACTGATTGCACCAGGGCCGGCCATTAGTGGTAGTGCCAGGGGAACAACACCTACGCTTTCGCGAATAGCACTTTCTGACTTCTCTTGTTTGTTCTGTTTATCTTCCCCGAGCTTACCGCTAATCATCGACATCGCAATAGTCACGACCAGAATCCCACCGGCAATACGGAAAGAATCTATTGATATACCGAATAACTGAAGAATGCCGTCACCGAGGAACAATGACGTCCATAAGATGATAGCTACTGACAGATTTGCAGTAAGGTTGGTTTTATTCCTCGCTACCGCGGTTTGGTAGCTGGTCATGCTAATAAAGACGGGAATAATCCCCACCGGGTTTACCAGCGCGAACAAGCCAATAAAGAACTTAAAATAGGTAGGCAAATCAAACAAGGATTGAGCCACTAAAAACTCCGCAAATGAACGTAGCAAAGGCCGGCGTAATGTAATGGAAAACAGTTGCTGGCGCTACGCCCTTTCGTAGCATAGATAACTACTTTTAGAAGCAAATGCGATATTAATCAATAATGTTACCCGCTTGTTGAAAATATGGTAGTTTGTTTTGTCTTAGCTGTGACTAAAATTTTAAAGATTTATCAGTAACCTGATTCTGGCGTGCTGAATGGAGTCAGCCTTAGGATAATGTGATTTACATCACAAAAAACCTACTCAGAAGTGAGTACTCTTGGATACATCTGAAGAGCGTATAATTCAGACCATGAATAGGTTTTTTCGATAAGGCTCTTTTAGTAAATCAGCAGGTCGTTTTGGGAAGTTTTTGGATAGTCGTGGCTCGTGGTTTTACGCAAGCTGTTGCCCGCTGACTATACTGTCGTCTCGAGCAGCTCATTTACTAAAAGAGTTTAAACATTATCAGGAGAGCATTATGGCTGTAACTAATGTCGCTGAACTTAACGCACTTGTAGAGCGCGTCAAGAAAGCCCAGCGTGAATATGCCAACTTTACTCAAGAGCAAGTTGATAAAATCTTCCGCGCCGCCGCTCTGGCAGCCGCCGATGCTCGAATCCCTCTAGCGAAACTAGCCGTTGCCGAATCTGGCATGGGTATCGTTGAAGATAAAGTGATCAAAAACCACTTTGCTTCAGAGTATATCTACAACGCCTATAAAGATGAAAAGACCTGTGGTGTTCTGAGTGAAGACCAGACCTTCGGTACTATCACCATCGCTGAGCCAATCGGTATCATCTGCGGTATCGTTCCGACGACTAACCCAACTTCAACGGCTATCTTTAAGTCTCTGATCAGCTTGAAGACTCGTAACGCGATCATCTTCTCTCCACACCCACGTGCAAAAGACGCGACCAATAAAGCCGCAGACATCGTTCTGCAAGCTGCAATCGCTGCGGGTGCTCCTAAAGATCTGATTGGTTGGATTGACCAGCCATCTGTCGAACTGTCTAACGCTCTGATGCACCACCCAGATATCAACATGATTCTGGCTACTGGTGGCCCAGGCATGGTTAAGGCTGCATACAGCTCCGGTAAACCAGCCATCGGCGTAGGCGCAGGTAACACTCCAGTTGTTGTTGACGAAACTGCCGACATCAAACGTGTTGTTGCTTCTATCCTGATGTCTAAAACCTTTGATAACGGCGTAATCTGTGCTTCCGAGCAATCAGTTATCGTTGTTGACTCTGCTTATAACGCAGTGCGCGAACGTTTTGCATCCCACGGCGGCTACATGCTGCAGGGCAAAGAGCTGAAAGCTGTTCAGGACATCATCCTGAAAAACGGCGCGCTGAACGCAGCTATCGTTGGTCAGCCAGCAACCAAAATTGCTGAACTGGCAGGCTTTACAGTACCGGCTGACACCAAGATTCTGATTGGTGAAGTTAGCGTTGTTGACGAATCTGAGCCATTTGCTCACGAAAAACTGTCTCCAACTCTGGCTATGTACCGTGCTAAGAGCTTCGAAGATGCAGTTGTTAAAGCTGAGAAACTGGTTGAGATGGGCGGCATCGGCCACACCTCTTGCCTGTACACCGACCAGGACAACCAGCCAGAGCGCGTTAAGCACTTCGGCGACAAAATGAAAACTGCACGTATCCTGATCAACACCCCTGCTTCACAGGGTGGTATCGGTGACCTGTACAACTTTAAACTCGCGCCTTCCCTGACTCTGGGTTGTGGTTCATGGGGTGGTAACTCCATCTCTGAGAACGTGGGTCCTAAGCACCTGATCAACAAGAAAACCGTTGCTAAGCGAGCTGAGAACATGTTGTGGCATAAACTTCCGAAATCTATCTACTTCCGCCGTGGCTCTCTGCCAATCGCGCTGGACGAAGTGATTACTGATGGTCACAAACGTGCGATGATCGTTACCGACCGTTTCCTGTTCAACAACGGCTATGCGGACCAGATCACTTCTGTTCTGAAAGCAGCTGGCGTTGAAACTGAAGTCTTCTTCGAAGTAGAAGCTGACCCAACTCTGACCGTGGTACGTAAAGGTGCAGAACTGGCGAACTCCTTCAAACCAGACGTGATCATCGCGCTGGGCGGCGGTTCACCAATGGATGCTGCGAAAATCATGTGGGTTATGTACGAGCACCCAGAAACTCACTTCGAAGAACTGGCTCTGCGCTTCATGGACATCCGTAAGCGTATCTACAAGTTCCCGAAAATGGGCGTAAAAGCGAAAATGATCGCGGTTACCACCACTTCCGGTACGGGTTCAGAAGTGACTCCGTTTGCAGTTGTAACTGATGATGCAACTGGCCAGAAATACCCACTGGCTGACTACGCTCTGACTCCAGACATGGCGATTGTTGATGCCAACCTGGTAATGGACATGCCTAAGTCCCTGTGTGCATTCGGTGGTCTTGATGCCGTAACTCACGCACTGGAAGCTTACGTTTCTGTTCTGGCGAGCGAGTTCTCTGACGGTCAGGCTCTGCAAGCGCTGAAACTGCTGAAAGAAAACCTGCCAGCATCTTACAACGAAGGCTCTAAAAACCCAGTTGCTCGTGAGCGTGTACACAACGCTGCGACCATCGCGGGTATTGCGTTTGCGAACGCCTTCCTGGGTGTGTGTCACTCAATGGCTCACAAACTGGGTTCTCAGTTCCACATTCCTCACGGTCTGGCGAACGCCCTGTTGATCTCCAACGTTATCCGTTATAACGCGAACGACAACCCAACTAAGCAGACTGCATTCAGCCAGTATGACCGCCCACAAGCGCGTCGTCGTTATGCTGAAATCGCAGACCATCTGGGTCTGAGCGCACCGGGCGACCGTACTGCGGCTAAGATTGAGAAACTGCTGGCATGGCTTGACAGCATCAAGGCTGAACTGGGTATTCCTAAGTCCATCCGCGAAGCTGGCGTTCAGGAAGCTGACTTCCTGGCTCACGTTGACAAACTGTCTGAAGATGCGTTCGATGACCAGTGTACCGGTGCTAACCCACGTTACCCACTGATCTCTGAGCTGAAACAAATTCTGATGGATACCTTCTACGGTCGTGAATTCTCCGAAGAAGGCAACGAAGCAGCACAGGCTAAAACAGCAGCTCCTGCCGCTAAAGCTGACAAGAAAGCGAAGAAAACCGCTTAATTGTTATCGCTAATAAAAAACCCGCCTCGGCGGGTTTTTTTATATCTGCATCTTTCAAAATCACACTGTAAAGCGTTATACAGCCTTCAAGGGGAAAGCCTTCCCTTTCCCTTCATTTTGTTTTTTAAGCGCCCTGAATGCCTTGTAGGGAGCCTTTTTGCAGCGCTTCTTTGTAATGCTTGCGGCATACCGATACATAGCGTTCATTACCACCGATAACTACCTGTTCGCCCTGGTTATACGGGCGACCTTCGTGATCAAGTCGCAATACCATGCTCGCCTTGCGGCCACAGAAACAAATGGTTTTTAATTCCACCAGCTTATCTGACCATGCCAATAAATATTGGCTCCCGCCAAATAGTTCACCCTGGAAGTCAGTGCGTAATCCATAACACAGCACGGGAATATCAAGGTCATCTACGACATCTGATAAAGCTAATACTTGATCTCGCGTCAGGAACTGGCATTCGTCCACCAGGACACAATTCACGGCATTACGTTGATGCTCATCCCGTATTTCATTGAACAATTGAGTTGAAGCATTGTAGAGCTTTGCAGGCGACGACAATCCAATACGAGAACTCACCTTTCCAGAACCAAATCGATTGTCAATTTCTGCGGTATACACCAGCGTGCGCATTCCGCGCTCTTGATAGTTGTATGAAGATTGCAGTAATGCAGTGGATTTCCCCGCATTCATTGCGGAATAGTAAAAGTAGAGTTGCGCCATTGGTCAGCTAGCCTGAGTTAAAATGTAAATATTATTAACACGGATTATATCATAAGCCGTTACAGAGTTGCCGCTACCTGATGGTAGTATGGAAAATTCCTGCATTATCGGGCCGATATATAAATCTCACAGCGCATTGGTTCGGCATGCCGGTTGTTTAAAAGCCATCATGCAGCACTTAACTTACGGAGTTTTCAGTGTTTTCCCCACTATTCCTTAAAGTGTGATGAATCGCTAATAATAATGTTCTATTAAGAATATCCCCTGGAAAGGACAATAATACCAAAGGTTGATATTTCGCCATTAATGCTCTTATGGCTCAATTTACTGCACCAACAACCCATGACTCTATCAGGGTTGTTGAAGAAAAATTGAGTTATCCACGTTTTGTTTACCACGCATGTAAGTCAAAATTTAAGTTAATACGCTTTTATAAATCGACAAAATATTATGGAATTTTAGATTCCTTACATTACCCCCTATTGCAGAAGTTAATTTAAGCCTCTATTATTAGCCCAACAAGCCAACCATCAATATAAGATTGAGATTACTAAAATGAGCGAAGCACTTAAAATTCTGAACAACATCCGTACTCTTCGTGCACAAGCTAGAGAATGTACTCTGGAAACGCTGGAAGAAATGCTGGAAAAATTAGAAGTTGTTGTTAACGAACGTCGCGAAGAAGATAATGCTGCTGCAGCAGAAATTGAAGAACGCACTCGTAAACTGCAACAATACCGTGAAATGCTGATTGCTGATGGCATTGATCCTAACGAATTACTGAATAGCATGGCTGCTGTTAAATCTGCAGGCAAAGCAAAACGCGCTGCGCGCCCAGCTAAATATCAGTACATCGACGAAAACGGCGAAAGCAAAACCTGGACTGGCCAGGGCCGTACTCCAGCAGTAATCAAAAAAGCAATGGAAGAACAAGGCAAAAAACTGGAAGACTTCCTGATTGCCTAATTTTTGCTTTTAGTGCTGCTTATTAAATCCCGCTTCGGCGGGATTTTTGTTTTGTACGCTTTCAACAAGAACATAAAAAGAAACCAGGTGACCTTTTCATTTCACCTCCTCTGATATCGTCCTGAATTGTCCTGAGCCTCTCTCCCTGCCACTGTACGCCGTTCTGGCTATCAATATAAATTCGAGTATGTATGTGCCAGTGAATCGTCGATTTTATGGATTACCACATATAAAGAAATGGAATTAACAGTCCCATTGCAGAGCATTAAAATGGTTGTCAGGTTTGGCTCCGCATAAGTCCGAGGGGTTTCGAACGAATAACAAACGCCAGCCTGCACTGTGAGATAAATCACGGATCAATTTGTCTGCGGTCAATAAATCAGCCATAGCATTACGCTGGGCAGGGTCAAATTTCTGCAAGTAGAAGTAAGAATGGAAGGAGATGGGATAAAACGGGATTAGCTATAAGCTCGAGTAATAATAGTCGTGCGGGGAAGCGATATCTGTATCCGGGAAACCGGACGCCAACAAATCCTCAGGACTCGATCGCCAATAAGATTTGCTGCGCCGGTAACCGGATATTTCCTACAACCCTACTTATTACGCAATATTGAGGGACGCTCCGCGACCGATTGCATAATAAACAAAACCGCGCTTACTGAGCCTTTCAGGATCATACAAGTTACGGCCATCGAAGATAATAGGTTGTCTCAGAGACTTCTTAATTGCATCGAAATCAGGTGCTTTGAAACTCTGCCATTCAGTACAAATAACCAGAGCATCCGCTCCCTGCAATGCAGCTTCTTTAGTTCCCATCAGTTTCAGATCTGAGCGATGTCCATAAATGCGCTGGGTTTCATCCATTGCTTCCGGGTCATACGCCTGCACCTGAGCACCGCGTTCCCACAGCGCTTCCATCAGGACGCGGCTTGAGGCTTCACGCATATCGTCAGTATTAGGTTTGAAAGAAAGCCCCCACAGCGCGAAGGTTTTGCCTTCCAGATTTTCACCAAAGTGACGATAAATAAACTCAGGGAGTTTTAACTTCTGGTCCTGGTTTACCTCTTCAACCGCCTGCAGAATACGCGGCGTATAGCCAATCTGCTGGGCAGTGCGAATCAGAGCCTGAACATCTTTAGGGAAACAGGAACCGCCATAACCACAGCCTGGATAAATAAAGCTGTAGCCAATACGCGAATCTGAGCCGATACCCATACGCACTTTTTCGATATCCGCACCCAGGCGTTCTGCCAGGTTCGAAATCTCGTTCATAAAGCTGATTTTGGTCGCCAACATACAGTTGGCTGCGTACTTAGTCAGCTCCGCGCTACGGATATCCATCAGGATCATGCGGTCGTGGTTACGGTTGAATGGCTCGTACAACTCACGCAGTAGATCAACGATGTCTTCGTTATCGGTACCGATAACGATACGCTCAGGACGCATACAGTCGGAAACCGCGGCACCTTCTTTGAGGAATTCCGGGTTAGAGACCACATCAAAGGAAACATCCACGCCACGCGCTTTCAGGGTTTCTTCCATTACGGCGCGAACTTTATCTGCGGTTCCAACCGGAACCGTAGATTTATCGAGCACAACTTTATGGGAAGTCATGTACTGGGCGATGGTTCGCGCGACGGCGGTAACGTATTTCAGGTCGGCAGAACCGTCTTCATCAGGCGGTGTACCCACGGCGATAAATTGCATTTCACCATGTTGAACGCCCATTTCAGCATCAGTGCTGAAATGTAAACGCCCTTCTTCATAGTTTTTTTTCACCAGCGGCGTTAAGCCCGGCTCAAAAATAGGGATCACGCCGTTTTTCAGATTTTCGACTTTCTTTGCATCGACATCTATGCACATTACATCGTGCCCGACTTCCGCAAGCACTGCTGCCTGCACGAGTCCTACATAGCCGATACCAAATACAGTAACTTTCATCTTTCTATCCTGCGTTGCAATGAATTACTTTTTCGTGCCAACCGTCTCTTCAAGCCATGCTTTGAAATCAGCACCCAGAGTGTTGTGACGAATACCGTATTCCACAAACGCCTGCATATAGCCAAGTTTGTTACCACAGTCATGGCTCACGCCTTTCATGTGATACGCTTCAACGGTTTGTTTTTCCATCAGCATCGCAATGGAGTCAGTCAGCTGAATTTCATCGCCCGCACCTGGAGGCGTTTTGGACAACAGCGGCCAGATATCGGCGGTCAGCACGTAACGGCCCACAACAGCCAGGTTGGACGGCGCGACGTTTGCTTTTGGCTTCTCAACAATGCCAACCATCGGCACGCTGTCACCTTCATTTAGTTCAACGCCTTTACAGTCAACAACACCGTAAGCCGTCACGTCTTCTACCGGCTCAACCATAATCTGGCTGTGGCCTGTCGCATCAAAACGTTTGATCATTTCTGCCAGGTTGTCTTGAGACAAATCAGACTCGAATTCATCGAGGATTACGTCAGGCAAAATAACCGCTACCGGCTCATCACCGACAACCGGATGCGCGCACAGTACGGCGTGGCCGAGGCCTTTCGCCAGACCCTGACGAACCTGCATGATAGTTACATGCGGTGGGCAGATAGCCTGAACTTCTTCCAGCAACTGGCGCTTAACGCGTTTTTCCAGCATGGCTTCCAGTTCAAAACTGGTATCGAAATGGTTTTCGATGGAGTTTTTCGACGAGTGCGTTACCAGCACAATTTCAGTAATACCTGCGGCGATACATTCATTGACCACATATTGAATAAGTGGCTTATCAACCAGCGGCAGCATCTCTTTTGGAATTGCCTTGGTGGCCGGTAACATGCGTGTACCCAATCCCGCAACAGGGATTACTGCTTTTCTTACTTTAGAATTAATGGCAGCCATTGAAAAATCTCCTGGACTGTTCAAGTTTTCACTTGCAAGTCAATTAAAATACGCATCGAGTATATCAGCTTAAAAATGAAATCTGCCGCTGTTTACCCGCTGCGCTGGTAATTTAAGATAAATACGAGTTGGTTAAGTACGATATTAGCACCAGCAAAGATAGGGGAGAAAACCTAAATGTTTTCAAGCATCCAGATGCTCATTCCGCAGACAACATGAGTCTTAAACGCCCGCCGGAACCCCACACCTGACACTGCCAGGATTCGCAACGCTGGCTAATCTGATTAAGGTAAGTATTGCCCAGAGTGCCCAGAGGCACACCATTACTGACCTGAATTTGATGCTCGCCGGTATTTAAAGTCGCATTCAGTCCAGCGGAGACCAAAATGAGGTTTTTAAGCTCGCTATGGTAATAGCCAACCATGAGGGGAAACTGTCCGGTCAAATTAGCTTGTCGTAATAACTGGTTAACTTGTTTAAGCAAATTCCCTAATTCTGGTAACCGCTGATGCTGGTGGGAAAGCTGTTCCTGCAATAAGCCATTAAATAATGCCCGTAATAGCAGTGCAGCTAACACGCCGTTATCCCCTGCTCGAGTCACATCGAGGCAATAAAATGCCAGGTCGTTTTCTGAAAGCGGAGCGATATCCAGAACCAGCCCAGGTTGATTGAGGGTAATCAGTTGACGGTAATTGACGCGACAATGCGACATCACCTGTTGCACCGGGGGTTGCAGTTCTTGCAGTAATTTAGACGCCGCCTGCGGGTCGCTGACCAGCGCGTCCCAGTCCTGGAACAAACGTTCTTCTTCTTCAACCCGCGAATTAAACATATTGGGATAGAGGCAAGCAAAAACGGTTTCACGTAAGCGGTTAAGATCTTTAATAGGTTTAAGCAGAACATCCTGCACGCCAAAACGCAGCGCTTTGGCGATGTCTGACATATTCTCAGTCGCGGAGATAACTAATATCGGCGTTTGCACCCCTTCATTACGCAGATGCTCGACTAATTTCAGTCCATTCATGCGCGGCATCGCCAAATCACAAATCAGTAAATCGGGCGCAAAAGTGGATATTTTTTCCAGAGCGTCGATACCATCAGTGGCAACGGCAATGATTGCCCCTAAAGAAGAAAGATAATTCTCCAGCAAAGAGCGGAAAACGGGCTCGTCCTCAACAATGAGAATCTGTTTTCCAACGAGTGGCTGTGTCATGTGCGCTCCCCTGACTGGCGATAGATCAATAGTGGCATGGTATGACAATCACCGCCTGTCAGAATTGCCCGAAGATGCGAGTTTTCACCGTACTCATTCATGGGTACGAACCAAAGGTAACAGCTCATCCATCTTTTTCTCGACGGCCAGACTCCCCGCACTGATCGCTTCTGCGGCGCGGTGGAAATCCAGGGTAGAAATCTGAGGGCAAAATGGCTGGAGCAAAATATCAGGAGGATCACCGGCCATACGGTTGCGCTTTAAGCGGTTTTCCAGCACCTGAATTGAGGTCGTCATGATTTCCATGGCCGTCGGCGTGGTATTGGCGCGTCGCGTAGTGATTTTTCCGAGCTGCTCGCGTAAACGGCCACGCCAGGAATCCGGTTGCACCTGGTTTTCAGCCAACGGCGTGGTCATATTTACGGAAAGTAAATCTTGTTGCATTAGATGGGCGTCATGCTGGAGATCGACTGCAATAACAATATCAGCGCCTAACGCGCGAGTCAGCGACACCGGCACCGGGTTAACCACCGCTCCGTCCACCAGCCAGTAGCCATTGTATCCGACAGGCGACAGCAGCCCCGGCATACTACAAGAAGCACGTACGGCCTGATGAAGATCGCCATCGGTGAACCACAACTCGCGCCCGGTGCTTAAATTGGTTGCAACCGAGCCAAACCGCAGCGCGCAATCTTCAATTTTTTCTTCAGTTATGATTTTACGTACGTTGTTGAAAACTCTCTCGCCACGTAACAAACCGCCGCGACGCCAGGAAAGATCCATCAGCCGCAGTACGTCCCAATAGCCGAACGAACGCACCCAGCGTTCCATCATAGGTAAACGATTACTGGCGTACGCCGCGCCAACCAGCGCCCCCACCGAGCAACCTGCTACGATATCAACCTGAATTCCCGCTCGTTTTAACGCATTAATGACACCAATATGCGCCCATCCTTTTGCTGCTCCCGACCCTAATGCCAGGCCGATCTTTACCTGTCTCATTTCGCCTCGGTCTTTCTTCCCCGGTATATCACCGCGTGGCGAATTCGCCACAGCTCAGTTAACATAACTACCCCGCGTATTTACGCTGACTATTTTTTTGTAACCAAGGAGATGCTGTGTCGCAACTTTGCCCTTGTGGTAGCGGTCTGGAGTATAGCTTATGTTGCCAGCCTTACCTACGCGCGGAGCGCCATGCGCCAACACCATCACAGCTTATGCGCTCACGTTATAGCGCCTATGTGATGCAAGACGCAGATTACCTTGTCGCAACCTGGTATCCCCAGACTCGTAGCCCTTCGCTGAAGACCGATATTTCCGGTAGCTTTGCGACGACGCACTGGCTGGGTTTAACCGTTTATGAATCGGCAGATGGCGATGACGAAAACGAAGGTTTCGTCAGTTTCGTCGCACGCTTTGAAGAGCAAGGCGAGGAAAGTGCCATCATTGAACGTTCTCGTTTCTTAAAGGAAAACGGTCAGTGGTACTATGTCGACGGAACCCGCCCGCAATTTGGTCGTAATGACCCCTGCCCTTGCGGTTCCGGCAAAAAATATAAAAAGTGTTGTGGGCGTTAACGCGACGTGGCACAAGATATTTAGCAAACAAACGAACAACAGGACTCACCCTGCAATGCAATCATTACAGCGAAAAGTACTCCGCACCATTTGCCCTGACGCAAAGGGCCTGATCGCCAAGATCACCAATATTTGTTACAAGCACGAACTGAACATCGTTCAGAACAATGAGTTTGTTGACCATCGCACCGGGCGCTTCTTTATGCGTACCGAACTCGAAGGCATTTTCAACGACACCACTTTGCTGGCAGATTTGGACGGCGCATTGCCTGAAGGTTCATTGCGTGAACTCATTCCAGCTGGCCGTCGCCGCGTGGTGATTCTTGTCACTAAAGAAGCGCACTGCCTGGGCGATTTATTAATGAAAGCGAATTACGGCGGCCTTGATGTCGAAATCGCCGCCGTTATTGGCAACCACGAAACGCTGCGCACTCTGGTCGAGCGTTTTGATATCCCGTTTGAGCTGGTGAGCCATGAAGGTCTGACGCGCGAAGATCACGATAAACAGATGGCTGACGCGATTGAAGCGCATCAACCTGATTATGTGGTGCTGGCTAAATACATGCGCGTGTTAACTCCAGAATTCGTTTCACGCTTCCCGAACCAGATTATCAACATCCACCATTCATTCCTGCCTGCTTTTATTGGCGCACGCCCTTATCACCAGGCCTACGAGCGCGGCGTGAAGATCATAGGCGCCACAGCGCACTATGTGAATGACAATCTGGATGAAGGCCCAATCATCATGCAGGATGTCATTCACGTTGATCACACCTACACCGCGGAAGATATGATGCGTGCCGGGCGTGATGTTGAGAAAAATGTTTTGAGCCGTGCTCTGTATCAGGTTCTGGCGCAACGCGTGTTTGTTTATGGTAATCGCACGATTATTCTGTAGATCAATCATGTAATTGCTTAGGTTTACGACGTTACGTGTAAAAAAACGGCAAACGATTCATTTTCTTACAGCGAATGCTTTACAGCGGCGCTTCATTTGATATGATGCGCCCCGCTTCCAGACAAAGGATGCGAGCAAGAAAGCCAACAAAAAGTAATACCCCTGGCGGGGTTCCCGAGCGGCCAAAGGGAGCAGACTGTAAATCTGCCGTCATCGACTTCGAAGGTTCGAATCCTTCCCCCGCCACCATCTTCAAGCGTTAAGCACGGCCAGTAGTTTCAAACATGCATCACACCCTTGGCGGGGTTCCCGAGCGGCCAAAGGGAGCAGACTGTAAATCTGCCGTCATCGACTTCGAAGGTTCGAATCCTTCCCCCGCCACCATTCTTTGCAATACCTCCAGACAAATCCAAATCGCAGAATCTTTCATATTCCCGTTGGGGAAGGATGAGAAGCTTCGACTAAGGTTCGATTCGAGCAAAGCGAGAAAGCGTTGCCGCAGGCAATGACCCGAAGGGCGAGACGCAAAGCGTCGAGTCATCCTTCCCCCGCCACCATCTCTCGCAATACATCCAAGTAAATCCCCAATCGCATAATATTTAACATTTTTGTTGGACGACACCTTCAACAAACGCACAAAAAAATACCCGGCCGAAGCCAGGTATCTTTCAAAACAAATAACAACACTCAGCGACGAGCGCGAACGACCTGATACTTACGCGTCAAATACTCCACCGGAGCACTCCAGACATGCACCAGACGGGTGAACGGGAACAGCAGGAACAGCGTCATCCCCAACCCCAGATGCACACGGAAGATAAACGCCACGCCATCCAGATGCTCAGATGCGCCGCCGTGGAACGTCACCACCGCCTGCGCCCATCCCACCAGCTTCATCATCTCGCTGCCGTCCATGTGCTGAGCCGAGAACGGAATCGTCAGCAGGCCGAGTGCGCATTGAATCATCAGCAAGCTCAGAATCAAAATATCCGCCACGCTTGATGTCGCCCGCACACGTGGATTAAACAGACGGCGCTTAAGCAGCAGCAAACCGCCCACCAGCGTCATCACACCACATGCGCCACCGGCAATCATCGCCATCTTCTGCTTCACATCAATTGGCAGGAATGACTCGTACATCCAGTGTGGCGTTAACATGCCGAGGAAGTGCCCGGCGAAAATCCCCAGAATCCCGATATGGAACAGGTTTGACGCCAGATTCATCCCTTTGCGATCGAGCATTTGGCTGGAACCGGCTTTCCACGTGTACTGCCCGTAGTCATAGCGCAGCCAACTGCCCAGCAGGAACACCGTACCGCAAATGTACGGATACATGTCATAGAAGAACACATTGAGAAAATGCATGATTACTGTCCTCCGATATTCAGATACTGCGGAGCGACAGCCCCGGCAAAACGACGCTGATGGCTGCTAATTTCAGACTCGCCACACCCTGCCTCTGCAACAAATTTCACCTGCTCTTCTTCCCAAACGGCATCCAGCGCTTGCGGAGTGTCATCACGTGCTTCACCGGCAATTTGTTGGCTCACACTTTCAACGGCCACATCGCTTTGCGATAACCCCAACAGCACGTCAAACAGAACGGCGTAATCACTTTCACGCTGTTTCAGGCGTGCTGCCAGCAGTGCCAGAATCGGTGCCACATCCTGCAAACCGCCACGCGCTTCGGCTTCGTCGCGTTGTGACAAGTATTCCAGGTACAACGGAAGATGGTCCGGCAACTCGCGGCTGTCGATTTCCATACCCGCCTGCTGATACTGGTTCATCAGGTTCACCATCGCCTGCCCGCGATCACGGGATTCACCGTGAACGTGTTCGAACAGCAATAGCGAGGTCGCGCGGCCACGGTCAAACAGTTCGCTGTAACTTGCCTGCGCATCCAGCAAATCACGGTTGCACAATGAGGTAATGAAACCGTTGAGCTGGGCCGCCGGTTGCAGATTTAACGCACTCCCTTCAGCCAATGCCTCGCGGAGTTCCTGTTGATGCTGCCACAGGGCAGCATCCGGATACTCCAGCAAGCGGGAAATCACCAGAAGTTCAATCATGGTTTTGGCTCCGTTTTGCTGGACACATCAATCGCGTCGATACGTTTACTGTTGAACAGGTTGAATTTGCTGTCAGAGCCATGGCAGCCATCACCAAAGCTGAAACCACAACCTTTGCTTTCAGGGAATGCATCTGCGGCCAGTTCACGGTGGCTGCTTGGGATCACGAAGCGATCTTCGTAGTTCGCAATGGCCAGGTAGCGATACATTTCCTGCGCCTGCGCTTCAGTCAAACCCACTTCTTCCAGCGCGCTAATATCGTGAACACCTTCCACCGTTTCAGCACGTTTGTAATGGCGCATCGCCATCATGCGTTTCAGAGCGCGCAGAACCGGCGCGGTGTCACCCGCAGTCAACAGATTTGCCAGGTATTCCACCGGAATACGCAGGCTTTCAACGTCAGGCAGGATCCCGGTATGCGGAAGCTCACCTGCGTCAGCCGCAGACTGAATTGGCGACAACGGTGGCACATACCACACCATCGGCAGCGTGCGATATTCCGGGTGCAAAGGCAGCGCCAGTTTCCAGTCCATCGCCATTTTATAAACTGGCGATTGCTGTGCTGCGTCGATTACGCTCTGCGGAATGCCGTCTTTCAGCGCTTGTTCAATCACCGCCGGGTCATTCGGGTTGAGGAAAATGCTCAACTGACGCTCGTACAGATCTTTTTCGTTCTCGGTGCTGGCTGCGGATTCAATCGCATCCGCGTCGTACAACAACACGCCGAGGTAACGAATACGACCTACGCAAGTCTCGGAACAGACAGTGGGTTGGCCTGCTTCGATACGCGGGTAACAGAAAATGCATTTTTCTGATTTGCCGCTCTTCCAGTTGAAGTAGATTTTTTTGTACGGGCAACCGGTGATGCACATCCGCCAGCCGCGGCATTTGTCCTGGTCAATCAGCACAATACCGTCTTCTTCACGCTTATAAATCGCACCGCTCGGGCAAGTCGCCACACACGCCGGGTTCAGGCAGTGCTCGCACAAGCGCGGTAGATACGCCATAAAGGTGTTTTCGAACTGGCCGTACATCGCCTTCTGCATGTTGACGAAGTTCTGATCTTTGGCGCGTTTTTCAAATTCGCCACCGAGGATCTCTTCCCAGTTCGGGCCAGCTTCGATTTTGTTCATGCGCTGGCCGGTAATCAGCGAGCGTGGGCGTGCAATCGGCTGGTGCTTACCCTCCGGCGCGTTATGAAGATGCTGATAGTCATAATCAAACGGCTCGTAATAATCGTCGATGCCCGGCAGATGCGGGTTAGCGAAGATTTTACCCAGCAACATGGCGCGGTTGCCCATGCGCGGTTGCAGTTTGCCGTTGATTTTACGAATCCAACCGCCCTTCCATTTCTCCTGGTTTTCCCAGTCGTTCGGGTAGCCAATCCCCGGTTTGGTTTCGACGTTATTGAACCACGCGTACTCCATCCCTTCGCGGCTGGTCCAGACGTTTTTACAGGTCACAGAACAGGTGTGACAGCCGATGCATTTATCAAGATTCAGCACCATGCCGACTTGTGAACGAATTTTCATTTTACGCTCTCCTGTTTCTGGTCGTTGCCTTCACCGTCTAACCAGTTAATGTCTTTCATCTTGCGCACCACCACGAACTCATCACGGTTTGACCCGACGGTGCCGTAGTAGTTAAAGCCGTAGGCCAGTTGCGCGTAGCCGCCAATCATGTGCGTTGGTTTCGGGCTAATTCGGGTGACCGAGTTATGAATCCCCCCGCGTTGACCGGTAATTTCAGAACCCGGCAGGTTCACGATGCGTTCCTGGGCGTGATACATCATGGTCATGCCTTCCGGCACACGCTGGCTCACCACCGCACGCGCCGTCAGCGCGCCGTTTTTGTTGAACACTTCAATCCAGTCGTTATCTTCGATGCCCAGATCTTTGGCGTCGATTTCACTCATCCAGACAATCGGGCCGCCGCGTGACAGCGTCAGCATCAGCAAGTTGTCGCTGTAAGTTGAGTGAATGCCCCATTTCTGGTGCGGCGTCAGGAAGTTCAGCGCTTTTTCCGGGTTACCGTTCGATTTCTTACCCATCACACCTTTTACGGAGCGGGTATCAATCGGCGGACGGTATACCAGCAGGCTTTCGCCAAAATCACGCATCCACTGGTGATCCTGATACAGCTGCTGGCGGCCAGACAGCGTGCGCCATGGAATCAGCTCATGAACGTTGGTGTAACCCGCGCTGTAAGAAACGTGTTCGTCTTCAAGGCCAGACCAGGTCGGGCTGGAGATGATTTTGCGCGGCTGCGCCTGGATATCGCGGAAGCGAATCTTTTCGTCTTCTTTATTGAGCGCCAGGTGCGTGTGGTCACGACCGGTAAACTCACTCAGTGCTGCCCAGGCTTTCACCGCCACCTGGCCGTTGGTTTCGGGTGCCAGGGTGAGGATCATTTCTGCGGCATCAATCGCCGTGTTAATCATCGGCTGGCCTTTCGCCGGGCCATCTGCTTTGGTGTAATTAAGCTTACGCAGCAAGTCCATCTCAGACTGGGTATTCCAGGCGATGCCCTTGCCGCCGTTACCGATGGTTTCCATCAGCGGGCCAATCGAGGTGAAACGCTCGTAAGTCGCCGGGTAATCACGTTCAACGGTGATCAAATGCGGTGCAGTTTTACCCGGAATCAGGTCACATTCGCCTTTTTTCCAGTCCATCACGCCAAACGGCTGCGCCAGTTCTGCGGCGGAGTCGTGCTGAATCGGCAGTGTCACCACGTCGGTTTCTTTGCCTAAATGGCCGACGCACACTTCGGAGAATTTCTTCGCGATGGCTTTATAAATTTCCCAGTCGCTTTTTGAATCCCAGGCTGGGTCAACCGCGGCAGTAAGCGGGTGAATAAACGGATGCATGTCCGAAGTATTCATATCGTCTTTCTCATACCAGGTCGCCGTTGGCAGCACGATATCGGAATACAAACAGGTGCTCGACAGACGGAAGTCCAGCGTCACGACCAAGTCCAGTTTGCCATCCAGACCGTTATCGACCCACTCGACTTCTTCCGGCATCACGCCGCCTTCTTTGCCCAAATCTTTGCCCTGAATACCGTTCTCAGTACCCAACAGGTATTTGAGCATGTACTCGTGGCCCTTACCGGAAGAACCCAGCAGGTTTGAGCGCCAGACGAACAAGTTGCGCGGATGGTTATTGCCCGCATCCGGTTGCTCCGCTGCAAAGCGAATGTCGCCGCTTTTCAGTTGCTGCGCGGTGAAATCAGCCGGGCTCATGCCCGCCGCTTTCGCCTGCTTCGCAATGTGTAATGGGTTGGTGTTCAACTGCGGTGCCGATGGCAACCAGCCCATGCGTTCAGCACGCACGTTGAAGTCAATCAAATGACCGCTATAACGGGATTTATCTGCCAGCGGAGACAACAGTTCTTCGGCAGTCAACGACTCGTAGCGCCACTGGCTGGAATGGTTGTAGAAGAATGACGTGCTGTTCATGTGGCGTGGCGGGCGCTGCCAGTCGAGAGCAAATGCCAGCGGAGTCCAGCCGGTTTGTGGACGCAGTTTTTCCTGGCCCACATAGTGTGCCCAGCCGCCGCCGCTTTGGCCGACGCAACCGCAGAAGATCAGCATATTGATCAGGCCACGGTAGTTCATGTCCATGTGGAACCAGTGGTTCATACCGGCACCGACGATGATCATCGAACGTCCATGGGTTTTGTCGGCGTTGTCAGCAAATTCACGAGCGATACGGATAATGTTCTGGCGAGAAACGCCAGTGATTTGTTCCGCCCACGCCGGGGTATACGCTTTCACGTCGTCATAGCTGGAGGCGCAGTTTTCGTCGTTCAGGCCGCGATCCAGACCATAGTTCGCCAGCGTCAGGTCATAAACGGTCGTGACCAGCGTGCTTGAACCATCTGCCAGTTGAATACGTTTCACCGGCAGTTTGTGCATTAGCACGTTATCGAGCTTAACGTTGCTGAAGTGTTCGGTGCTTTCACCACCAAAATATGGGAAGCCCACATCCGCCACTTCGTCGTGGCTGCCGAGCAGGCTCAGGCGCAGTTCGGCTTCTTCGCCGCTGGTGCCATCACGTTGCTCCAGGTTCCACTTGCCCTTCTCGCCCCAGCGGTATCCGATAGAACCGTTTGGTGCCAGCAGTTCGCCGTTCTGGTTATCGAGTGCAACGGTTTTCCATTGCGGGTTATTTTCCTGACCCAGACCATCAACCAGATCGGACGCACGTAACATGCGGCCTGCCGCGTAGAAGCCGTCACGCTCTTCGAGCATCACCAGCATTGGCATGTCGGTGTAACGGCGAACGTAATCGGTGAAATATTGGCTTGGGTTATCGAGATGGAATTCACGCAGCATCACGTGGCCCATCGCCAGCGCCATCGCCGCATCCGTACCTTGTTTCGGTGCCAGCCACTGGTCGCACAGCTTGGCGATTTCAGCGTAATCCGGCGTAACCGCCACGGTTTTGGTACCTTTGTAACGCACTTCGGTAAAGAAGTGAGCATCTGGCGTACGCGTCTGCGGAACGTTAGAACCCCAGGCGATGATGTAGCTTGAGTTGTACCAGTCTGCGGATTCCGGCACGTCCGTCTGCTCGCCCCAGGTCATCGGTGAAGCTGGCGGCAAATCGCAATACCAGTCGTAGAAGCTCAGGCAAGTCCCGCCAATCAGGGAAAGGTAGCGCGCGCCAGAAGCATACGACACCATCGACATCGCCGGAATCGGCGAGAAGCCTGCGATACGGTCAGGGCCGAACGTTTTTGCGGTAAAGACGTTAGCGGCGGCAATCAGTTCATTTACTTCAGCCCAGCTTGAGCGCACAAAACCACCGCGACCACGGGCTTGTTTATAACTTTTTGCTTTTTCCGGGTCGTTGATGATTGAGGCCCAGGCATCGACGGGGTCTTCGTGCAGAGTTTTCGCTTCACGCCAAAGTTTGATCAGACGCTTGCGCATCAAAGGATATTTCAGGCGGTTCGCGCTATAGAGATACCAGGAATAACTGGCGCCGCGTGGGCACCCGCGTGGTTCATGGTTTGGCATATCCGGGCGAGTACGCGGGTAGTCAGTTTGTTGAGTTTCCCAGGTCACCAGGCCACTTTTGACGTAGATCTTCCAGCTACAGGAGCCTGTGCAGTTTACACCGTGAGTGGAGCGAACCACTTTGTCGTGCTGCCAACGCTGACGATAACCTTCTTCCCAATCACGATTGGTATCGAGCAGTTGGCCATGTCCATCGGCAAAAGTTTCGCCCTTCTGTTTGAAGTACCGAAACCGGTCAAGAAATTTGCTCATCGGGGTTCTCCTGATGTGGAGCCTGGAGGCTCTATCTTATGAATACGACATTGCTAATTTGTTGGCACGGTAACGCGCGCATATGAAGGGAGAATTGATAACGATCAACTGGGGCGGAGGAAGATTTGCACGTAGACGGTCGATATACCACCAAAGTGGCAATCCGTACTTTATAGTTAAGCAACTGATATATAATCAAAATAACGATTCTCTACTTTCTGCAAGGAGTAGAAATCAGAGCGACTGGGTATTAAGGGGTAAGTCAGCCAATATAGGGGGCATTGAAGCAAAAAAATGGGGCATCCCCTTGCAGAGAAGCCCCATGTTGAATGGTGTAATGATCAGACAGTTAGCGGTTCTGCTTTGCGTTCCGCACGAATGTTTTTGATAAGCAGGCCCGAAATCACTATTCCGGCGCAGGCGAAAACAGCCATCAAGCCAAACACGATTTTGTAGCCCAATAACCCTGGGTTGGTATCTAAGATGTAGCCATACAGGCTGTAGCAGAACATCGCTGGGGCATAACCGATAAAACTTCCTAACGCCATTGCCGCACCGGTATTTTTCTCACTGATTCCCGCCTCGCCAATAGGGGCAAAAAATACCGCTCGCTGAGTAAAGATGACCGCACCAAACATCAGGGTGCAGGCCATGCCTAAATAAACAGGCATTTGTTCATGAGGCAGTAATATTAATGCAACCAAAGCCAGCGCACTAATTATAAAGGTATAGAACAAATATTGGCTGGGTGATTTTAAAACCTTATCCGCAATTAACCCACCAATCGGGCCACCTACCATTTTCAAACAATACTGATTGATAATCCCATACGCCCCTACCAATGCAATCGGTAAAGCGTAGACATTTCTTAAGAATGGAATAAAGAATGTCAGCCCGCAATACACCGCATAAACACAGAACACGCTAAAAGCGATTAGCCAGACAGTTTTGTTTTTTAATACACCGCCCAGGCCGGGGTTCGCTTCTTTTTTCTCTGCCTTCTCTTGTTTAGCCGCTTGTTCTTCCGGACTTTCTTTTAATACAAAGAAAATAACCACACCGACCAGAATAGCGATAAAAGAGTAAAACAATATTGCGGCTTTAAATCCAAAATAATCGCTGCCAAACCAGGTGAACACCGCCAGGGCGCTAAATGCGATAACGGTATCGACAATTCCTCGCCCGGTTTCAAAGAAGCCAAACAAGCGCCCCTGTTGAGTGTTGTCCCCCAGCAAGCTCACCGACTTTAGCAACACCGGCCAGTTGAGCATGTCGCAAGTCACGCCGAACAACGCCCAGACAAAGAGTATCCCCCAGTAGCCTGGCATGGTAGAAAGATAGATCCCCAGCAGGCCAGTCGCAATCAGTGAAAGCGACATGGTAAAGCGGCGCGGTAGTTTGTCGGAAAAGTAAATGGATAAGAAGAAACCAATGGTCGTGACAATGGAGTTAACCGACATCGCATTACCAATCTCACCGTTGGTCAGGTGAAAATACTCCTGCATCGGAACATAAAATGCGTCTTTCAAGGACGGCAATTTATATATTGTCCCGCCGCACAGAACCAACAAACTAAATATAGTCCATCTTTTTTTAGATAGCATAAGACACCCACCCCTGAATTAGCGGAATTAATTATTATTTTGAGAGTACAGTTACCTCACAAAAAGTGAGACAGCTGAATTTAAATGTTTATTGATTAATTACTTTCTTAAAATAGCCACAGCGTCTTTATGAAGATCGCCAAGAATATTACGCACATGCATTATTTGATTCATTGCATCGTCAATTTCTTTATTGAGCCTTTCTTCCAGCCCGGAGGTCGGCAACGGGGTTTCACTCATCTGGCGCAATGGAATCCACGGGTTTTTATCTTCGTTGGTAAAACGAAATGCCGGTGCGTAATAATCTACTTCTTCTTCAAGACCGAAGGCGGTGACTTGCGGTTTATCTTCGCCCAGACAAATTAATTGCAGTAATAATTCTTTAAACGGTAATTCACCTTCGCCAGAAATACATGCGGTATGCCCGCGCCCTTCACCTTCGTGATTGATTAACGCATCTTTGATATGCACCTGAGTGACTTCTTTTCCCATCACCGCCAGCGCCTCAAGCGGCTCTTCGTTGGCATTAATCATGTTGGCAAAGTCAAACAGCAGGGAAAGCTGCGGAAAATCAGCCTGTTGAACCAGCTGCACCAGTTCGTGACTCTGTAAATCTTCGTGTTGCTCAAGCGTAAATGTCAGGCCGCTGTGTTGGTATTGCGCTTTAATGTATTGAATATCCTGAGCAATGATTTCCATGACCTCAGAAAGTGTCCCTTCATAGCGCGGATAAAACCGCACCGAAGTCGCCCCGGATTTCAGCGCAATGTTCACCGCCTCATCAATGGTTTGGGCATCCGAGGCGCTGGTTTCGATGTGAACATCCAACCCCAACTGGCGCGATTTTTCTGCAAACTTCTCAAGTCGCTCATCGCTGGCATGCCGTAACGACTGGCTTTCTCCATCCACAACATGAATTTTCACCCCTTTCAGTTGCTGCTGGCTGGCAATATCCAGTAAATCTTCCGGCAGAATCTTCTCCATGCGCATATTTAAATGAAACGCATAGGCATGTAGATACAGCGGCAGATTTGCGGCGCGTTCGACAATTTTTGTAGCCTGGATGTTGTTCATGGAAACTCCTGGAAATCGATATAAAACTCTACTGATTCAAAACGCCAATATTCGATATCAACCTGAATAACTTGCCCGGCTTCGTCGGCGCGGTATTTTTCAACCCGGATAGAAGGTGTCCCTGCGGTGCCGCCCATCCCTTTGCAAGCCCCTGCCGAAAGTCGTGTGGGTTTAAACGCTAAATGCTGCGTGTGCGAACTTTTGCCGAAGGCTTCTTGCCATACATCAACAAAAGAACGATCGCCTAATTTGTCGATAAAACCGGGAGCGGACTGCGCGTTGATAAAGGTTTCGTGATAGAAAACTTTATGGTTATCAAGCGCTCCCCAGCCGCAAATTTTGTAGATTTCATCACCGTCTTTTACATTCAACTGCGACAAAATTTCGGGTTCCGCGGTATAAACCCGCTCTTTTTCCAGAAAACCCCAGGACGGCAAACGCCCCTGTTCCAGAGCTGCCTGCTTAAAACTGGTGGAAGTGTTCGGGGTGTATTTGAAGCACGGCAATGCCACAAACCAGCCGCGACGATCTTTACGAAAGACCTTTTCTTCCCCTTCGAGAAACAACAACGCCTGTCGCAGTGTCATGCGTTTAATGCCCAGTAATTCTTCCAGCTCACGCTCGGAAGGTAATTTCCCGCCCGGCTGGACGACACCTTTGCTCAGCCAGTCATTGAGCATCTCTTTTGCCGTTTCTACGGTGGAATGGGTTTGCATGTTTTAATCCATTTGGTTTAAACCAGATTTATCGTCACGGTACTCTTAGCCAGTGAATGTGACAATGGGATCTGGCGGGGTAGTTATTCTAAATGTGAGGTTTCTCGCAGAATAAAGCCGGATCGGGGAGGAATTTCAGGCAAAAAAAAGCGCGACCGAAGTCGCGCAAGGGATAACCAAAAGGTCAAAACGATTATTTGGATGACTTCCGACCATATACGGCCCAGGTGATCACCACACAAACAATATAAAACACCAGGAACACTTTCATCGCGCCCGCCGGAGAACCGGTCAGCGCAAGCGAGGTGCCGAACGCTTTCGGGATAAAGAACCCGCCAATCGCACCAATGGCAGAGATGAACCCCAGTGCCGCAGCAGTATCAGTTGCCGCTTCACGCAGCGCACGCTCTTCCGTTCCACCCTGCGCTTTCACGCGGTCCATGGTCAATTTGCGGAAGATAACGGAGATCATCTGGAAGGTAGAACCACTCCCCAGACCAGCCGTCAGGAACAGCATCAGGAACACGCCAAAGAAGGCAATAAAGTTACCGCCAACGCCATTGTGAGGCAGCGTGGTAAACAGCAGCGCACTGAAAATTGCCATGAAGATAAAGTTCAACAGCGAAACACGCGTGCCGCCAAAACGGTCAGAAATCGCCCCACCCGCAGAACGAGCCAGCGCACCAAACAGCGGGCCGAAGAAAGCAAAGTGCAAGATATTGACGTCAGGGAACTGCGTTTTAGCCAGCATCGCAAAACCAGCGGAGAAACCGATAAACGAGCCGAACGTCGCCAGATACAGCACGCCCATAATCCACAGGTGGGCACGTTTCAGAACCGGCAACTGCTCTTTTAAAGAGGCTTTAGACGTGGCCAGGTCGTTCATGCCAAACCAGGCTGCAATGGTGAAGATAGCCAACAGCGGCACCCAAACCCATGCGGCGTTTTCGAGGAACAGCATGGTGCCGTCAGCCTGCTCAACGCCTGTTCCGCCAAATACAGCAAACATGGAAAGCGAGATCACCAGCGGGGCGACTAACTGCATCACGCTCACGCCCAGGTTACCTAAACCGCCGTTAATACCCAGCGCGCCGCCCTGTTTTGCTTTCGGGAAGAAGAAACTGATGTTTGCCATGCTGGAAGCAAAGTTCGCCCCGGCGAAGCCGCACAGCAACGCAATCATGATAAACACGCTAAAAGGTGTTGCCGGGTTTTGCACCGCGAAGCCCAACCACACGCAAGGGATGATCAAAATCCCGGTGCTGAATGCGGTCCAGCGGCGGCCACCGAACACAGGCACCATAAAGGAGTAAGGCACGCGCAGCAAAGCACCGGACACAGACGGCAGCGCCGTCAGCATAAAGAGTTGGTCAGTGGTGAAGTTAAAACCGACTTTGTTCAGGTTAACGGCTACCGCGCTGAACAGCATCCAGACGCAGAACGCCAACAGCAAACACGGAACGGAAATCCATAAGTTACGGCTGGCAATGCCGTGACCCTTACTTTGCCAGAATGCGGGTTCTTCTGGTCGCCATTCGGTGATGAGCGACCCCGATTTCTGGTTATTTGTGGGGGACTGAGACATAAACACCTCAAAAAGAGTGAGAGTAATTGCCGCCACATTAGGTGCTAACGAGGAATAAAAATTGATGTGAATCAAGGGATAACCCATCAGAATAATGGTCAAAAAATAACCGTCATTCTTTGTGGGTAATGAACAAATCCGTAAATAGTGTGGTTTTTCACATGCCTGAAAGAAGCTGTTAATACCCTTACACTGAAATATGCCACCCCTGGCAATTAGTGGGTAATCCTTAAGGGGTATGGGTATACTCCGGGGGATGTCTGAAAATACCCGCATTGTCATTTTTCACTCAACGGAGTTCCTCTGTTAATGCTTAAACGCCTGCTCTCTCCGCTCACTTTGTTCAACCAACTGGCCTTAATTGTGCTGTTGCTGGCATTGTTGGGTGTCGCGGGTATGAGTCTTGCGGGCTGGCTGGCGCAAGGAATTCAGGGTAACGCGCACGCCATCAATAAAGCGGGTTCGATGCGCATGCAAAGCTATCGTCTGCTGGCGTCTATTCCGCTTAACGATCAGGACAACGCGCTGCTCGATGAGATGGAACAAACCACCTGGAGCAAAGATTTACAGGAGGCGGCGGAACAAGACGGCCAACAAGATAAACTCGCCGCCCTGCAACATTACTGGCGTGAGGAACTCGAACCCGCGCTGCGCCGTGCCAACAATGCCGACCAGGTTAAACCGCATGTTGCCGGTTTTGTCGCCCGCATAGATAAGCTTGTCACCACCTTTGATCACACCACCGAAATGCGCCTGCACCGGATTATCCAGCTGCAACTTGGCATGGCGGCATTAATGGGCCTGCTGATCATTTTCACCGTCATCTGGTTACGCAAACAGTTACTGCGTCCCTGGCAGAAATTGCTGACCATGGCGCAGGCGATTGGGCAGCGGGACTTCACTCACCGCGTGAACGTCCGTGGTCGCAATGAAATGGCAACGCTCGGCATCGCGCTTAATAGCATGTCTGCCGAACTGGCGGAAAGCTACGCCAGCCTTGAGCAACGCGTGCGTGAAAAAACCGCCGGGCTTGAGCAAAAAAACCAGATCCTCTCATTTTTGTATCAGGCTAACCGCCGCCTGCACTCGCAAGCTCCGCTGTGCCAGCGCCTGTCGCCGGTTCTCAGCGAATTACAGCATTTGACCCCGCTGCGTAACATCGAGCTGCGGGTTTATGAATATGAAGACGAAGAGAATTACGAAGAATATACCTACCAACCTGACAGCAGTTGTGAAGCCAGCGGCTGTAATCTTTGCCCGCGCGAGCCATTGCTACAACCTTGCGAAACCACCGCACAAAAATGGCGTTTGACCGATAACCACATTCAGTACGGTCTGGTGCTGGCGCAATTACCGCTCGGTAGCAGCCTGACGCATGACCAGCAGCAACTGGTTTTAACCCTGATGGAACAGCTCACCGCCACGTTGGCGCTTGAGCGGCAGTACGAGCGCCAGCAGCAACTGGTGGTCATGGAAGAACGTTCAGCCATCGCCCGCGAATTGCATGATTCTATCGCCCAGTCGCTCTCCTGCCTGAAAATGCAGGTCAGCTGTCTGCAAATGCAAGGCGCTTCCCTTCCCCCTGAAATGCAGACGCTGCTGGGGCAGATGCGTAGCGAGCTGAATACTTCATGGCGACAACTGCGTGAATTACTGACGACCTTCCGCCTGCAATTAATCGAGCCGGGGCTGCGCCCGGCGCTGGAAGCCAGTTGCCGCGAATTTAGCGAAAAACTGGGCTTCCCGGTCAATCTGGATTACCAGGTGCCGCCGCGCCTGGTGCCGTCTCATCAGGCCATTCACCTGGTGCAAATTACCCGTGAAGCGTTAAATAACAGTCTGAAACACGCCAACGCCACCGCAAGTGGCGTCAGCGTAATTCATCGCGACAATCAAATTACCTTAACCATCTGGGATAACGGCTGTGGCATTCCCGACAACGGCGAGCGCCGTAACCATTACGGTCTTATTATTATGCGAGATCGTGCGCAAAGTCTGAGAGGCGATTGCCAGGTGCGCGAACGCCCTGGTGGCGGCACTCAGGTCATCGTGAGTTTTATCCCCGAAATAAACCCAGGAGCACAACATGAGTAACCCGGAAGCCTCGACCATATTGCTTATCGACGATCATCCCATGCTGCGCACTGGCGTTAAACAACTCATCAGTATGGCGCCGGAACTGGCGGTTGTTGGTGAAGCGGGGAATGGTGAACAAGGCGTACAACTTGCCGAAGAACTCGACCCTGATTTGATCCTGTTGGATTTGAATATGCCGGGGATGAACGGACTGGAAACACTCGATTGCCTGCGTGAAAAACCGCTGTCTGGTCGCATTGTGGTATTCAGCGTTTCAAATCATGAGGAAGACGTTGTCACCGCGCTGAAACGCGGCGCAGATGGTTATCTGCTGAAAGATATGGAACCGGAAGATTTGCTCAAGGCTCTGCAACAAGCCGCTGCGGGTGAAATGGTATTAAGCGAAGCATTAACGCCAGTGCTGGCCGCCAGCCTGCGTGCCAACCGCGCCACGTCTGACCGCGACGTTAACCTGCTGACACCACGCGAGCGCGATATCCTTAAACTCATCGCCCAGGGTTTGCCGAATAAGATGATTGCCCGCCGCCTCGATATCACCGAAAGCACGGTGAAAGTTCACGTGAAGCACCTGCTTAAAAAGATGAAACTGAAATCCCGTGTCGAAGCGGCGGTTTGGGTGCATCAGGACCGGATATTTTAAGGTTAGAACGGGGAATGTGGTGGATGATGCTTCGCTTATCCACCCTACAAAACCAAACCGTATCCCGAAATCACAGATTATTGCGGTAACAACTCATAACGTGGATCGGCAAGTGGACTCACCACCAACGGCTCCGCCAGTTTCAGCGTAATCCAGTTAGACGTCACTTTCTGGCCCTTATCATCTTCAATCACCACAGAAAGACGATATTCATTCGGGCCGTTATCGTTCCACATCGGCATGATCATGCTCCAGCCGTTAGTGTCGCGGTTATTCGCAGGCGGCGTCAGGCTCAATGCCTGAGTATCTCCCTGCCAGGTAATACTGCGAATACCGTGGCTGGCGCGGATTTGCAGCTTAAGTGCCACCGTTTCGCCCGTGTGCAATTCCCATGGCGGCGTCGCCAAAAATACCGATAACGTTTTACGCTGGCGATATTCCATCACCGGCAAGGAATCACGCTCCACGTTGTCGTAACGGCTGCCGCGTAATGAACTGGTGGTCGCAACTTCAGCCGCAGACAACTGTTTTGCCACCGGCACACCAAAACGGTAATTCAGCTTCAGGCCGAGATTATCCTGCGATACGCCGCTTTCACCCTGCTTATGCTGCGCGGTGAGCGTCAGCAGCGGTATCGGCGTGTAACTCAATCCCATCGTCACCGCCACCGGGTTACGATAACCCGTACCGCTATCGAACAAGTCAACGCTATTACCGTAGTATTTCTCGAAGCTGAGGCTGGTATTGATATGGCGATAAAACGGCAGCCACGCCTGCGCGGTAATGTCATAACCTCGCGCCAGACGCTGCTCCAGAGTTTCGCTACTCCCGTCCTGCCAACTGGATAATGGCTGATAATAATTAGCCGAAAGACGTAAATACTCGCCCCACGCTTCGGTGCCAAACCCGGCACGCTGTAAATTGTTGGCAAGCTGATTGTCGTAAAAAGCGTTATATCCCAGCAGCCAGCCGCCCGCCACCCAACGCTGCCCGGCACCGATATTCCCTATCGACCCGTCGTCATGCTGGGTAAATCCCACCTGGCTCCAGGTGAGATAACGGTTGTTATCCTGCCAGGGCGTAAACAAAGAGGCGCTGCTGCCGTTCCAGTTACCGTGCTCATCCACCAGCAAATTGACGCTGGCTTTCCCCCAGGGAGATAACAGCGATTCCGCTTCACTGGTGACTTTGTCGGTAAGCACATCGCGCAGGCGAGTAAAAGCCAGCAATCGCGCCTGATCCCCCGCATCCAGCCCATCATCGACCATGCTGGCTTCACCGAATTTCTTTGCCATGGCGGCAATTTCGCGTGCGGCGGCATCCGATTCCGGGGCCATACCCAGATCGGGCAGTTGTTCGGTTGACTGGTCAAAAGGGTTTTCGGCTCTCTCGATAAAGTTCTGCCGGGTACTGGCAGCCCCTCCAGCGCTAAGGAGTGCGTATGACAGGGTGAAAAATGGAACGGCTTTTCTAAACATCTGGAAATTATAACATCACACCGCAGCAATTCATTCCCAAACTCGTAAACACAGATTACTCCGGGTGTTATTTCAACAACGCTTTAAGTTCTGGAATACAAGAGCCGCAGTTTGTGCCACAACGCAGTTTTTCACCCAGTTGTGCGACTGACTGGCAGCCCCCTGCGATTGCGGCAAGAATCATTTTCTCTCCCACACCAAAGCAACTACATACTGTCGCACCCGCATCGGCTTGTGCGCCGGGCGCTTTTCCGGCTAACAGCCGATGGCGATCCGCCGCCGTTTCCGGGGCCTGTTCAAACGCATTCACTACCGCAGCCGTGGCGATCTCAGGCCAGACGTGTGCGCTATAGAAAGCCAGCTGTAACACCCCGTTTTGCCAGGCGAGGACATGGTAAAACTGACCGTCCCCGCAGGCGGTTTGCAACTGCCAGCCGCGTCCGGCAGCAAGCGCTTCTATCCATGCAGAAGCATGAGTATCTGCGGCACACAGGAAATGCGTAACACCGGGTGAAGCCTGCTTCCACCATTGGATCTCCTGCGCAAACACGATATCTTCACGCGCAAAAATCTCACCACACCATCCAGGCTGCCAGCGCTGAATGCGCACGGCTGTTTGTTTGCTTTCAGGCTGCCCGGAATGGGGATCGCACACGCTTTTCACCAGGCTGTTGATCTGCCCTTTGCGCGCAAACTGCTGGTTCCAGTGCATCGGTACAAACACGTTTCCCGGCAGTTGGTTTTCGCTCACCCACGCCTTCGCAACCATGCCACCGGAACGTGAAGCCACTCTGACCAGACCACTATTAGTGACACCGTAACGTTTAGCGTCACGCGGATGGATCTCCAGTAACGGCATTTTCATGTGCTGCATCAGGCGCGGCACGTTGCCAGTGCGCGTCATGGTGTGCCACTGGTCGCGAATACGCCCGCTGTTGAGAATCAGCGGGTAAGTGTGGTCGGCGCTCGCCTGGGGTAAAGCCGGTTCAACCGGCAGCAACTGGAACTTCCCGTTCGGATGCCAGCTTTTAAAGGGTGAATGCCCCTGCTCCGTGACCGGCCAGCGCACAGGTTCCAGCGCGTCGTATTGCGCACGGCTTAAATTTGCCAGACCGCTGATATCAAATGCGCGAATGCCGTTATTTTCATAGCCGGAAAGAGCCGCATGTTCGCTGAATATTTGATGGGGATGTTGCCAGTGAAAGGCTTCGCGATAACCCAGGCGTTGGGCAATTTGCGCGACCATCCACCAGTCGGCACGCGCCTCGCCCGGTGCGGGTAGAAACGCACGCTGGCGTGAAATACGCCGTTCAGAGTTGGTGACGGTTCCGTTTTTCTCCCCCCATGCCAGTGCCGGAAATTTGACGGTGGCGAAACGCGAAGTATCCGTGTCTGACACCACCTCCGAGACAATCACCAGCGGGCATTTCGCCAGTGCCTGCGCCACATGCGAGCTATCCGGCAGCGAAACCAGGGGATTGGTGCCCATAATCCACACGGCTTTGACTTCACCGCGCCCTATCGCTTCAAACAGTTCGACGGCCATTAACCCCGGCGTTTCGGCAATACGTTCACTGCCCCAAAAACGCCCGACACGGGCGATATCGGCTGGCTCAAAATTCATATGGCAGGCCAGTTGATTCGCCAGGCCGCCGACTTCACGCCCGCCCATGGCATTCGGTTGTCCGGTCAGCGAAAAGGGGCCGCACCCTTCGCGCCCAATTTTGCCGCTCGCCAGATGCACGTTGATGATCGCATTGCATTTATCACTGCCGCTCGACGACTGGTTAATGCCCATGGTGTAAAGCGTCATCGCCCGGTTTGCCTGGGCGAACCATTGCCATAAAGTCTGCACATCCGCGCTTTCGAGCTGGCAAAAGTCCGCGCATTTCTCCAGTGTCCAGTCGGCGGCGATATCCAGCGCTGCGGTTTGCCCGTCAAATGTCGTTTCCGCCAATGACGGCTGCAAATGGTTCAATAACCCAACAAACAATGCGGCGTCGCTGCCGGGGCGAAGTGCGAGGTGCAAATCGGCAATGTCACACGTCGCCGTACGACGCGGGTCGATAACCACCACTTTCATCTGCGGGCGCTGTTGTTTAGCCTGCATCAGGCGTTGATACAGAACCGGATGTGCCCAGGCCGCATTGGAACCCACCAGGATAACCAAGTCAGTTTGCTCGAGATCCTCATAGCTGCATGGCACAAAATCCGCGCCAAATGCGCGTTTGTATCCCACCACCGCCGAGGACATACACAGCCGCGAATTGGTGTCGATATTCCCCGCGCCAATAAACCCCTTCATCAGCTTATTGGCTGCGTAATAATCCTCGGTCAACAACTGGCCGGAGGCGTAAAACGCCACCGCTTTGGGGCCGAACTCGTCAATAATCGCCTGCAAACGATGCGCCGTTTCATCCAGCGCGGCCTCCCATTCCAAGCGCTCGCCATTGATTTCGGGATACAGCAAACGCCCTTCCAGACCCAGCGTTTCGCCTAATGCCGCACCTTTGACGCACAGCCGCCCAAAGTTTGCCGGATGCTGTTTGTCACCGCTTATCTCAAAACCTCGGCTCTCGGTTTGACGAACCTCCACACCGCAACCGACGCCGCAGTAAGGGCATGTTGAACGCACGACGTTAGTCATGATGCCTCCGCACGCATAATCAGCGCCTGGCTTCCCACCCACACGGTGCCTTGTTCCACTTTCACCGGCCAGGCGCGAACCGCCTGTTCGCCATCCTGAGTGCGCCCGTCGCGCAAGCGAATGCGATGTTTATACAGCGGTGAAATCACAATCGGCTCGCCGCCCGCATCGCCGACAATACCGCGCGAAAGCACGTTGGCATCGCTGCCCGGCTCGAGGTTATCGAGCGCGTAAATCGCATCGCCAAAACGGAACAGAGCGATTTGCAGCTCGCCTAAACGCGCGCCAATGCCTGCCTGCAAAGGAATGGCGTTGATATCACACACCGCGTGCCAGGGTTTGGCTGGCGTCGTGGGGGGCAGATGGACAACTTCGCTGACCGGTTGTAACTGGCCGCGCAGAGTCTGACGCTGCACCGCTTCGTCCGGTTGTTCGCTGTTCACGTAAGAGCGGAACAATGCCAGGCGATCCGGGCTGTTGAGCGTGGTCTGCCATTCGCACTGGTAAGTATCCACTACGGCCACCATCTCTTTTTCCAGCTCGTCGTTCAGGCCGAGGCTGTCGTTGAGAATCACGTCGCGCAGGTATTCAATGCCGCCTTCGAGGTTGTCCATCCAGGTGCTGGTGCGTTGCAGACGGTCGGCGGTGCGGATGTAAAACATCAGCAAGCAGTCGATGGTACGAATCAACGTTTCGCGACTCAGGTCGCTGGCAAACAGGTCCGCATGGCGCGGTTTCATGCCGCCATTTCCGCAAACGTAAAGGTTCCAGCCCTTGTCTGTCGCAATCACACCGATATCTTTGCTCTGTGCTTCGGCGCATTCCCTGGTGCAACCGGAGACTGCCATTTTGATTTTGTGCGGCGAACGCAGGCCCTTGTAGCGGTTCTCGAGTTCAATCGCCAGCCCCGTTGAATCTTGTACGCCGTAACGGCACCAGGTCGAACCAACGCAGGATTTCACGGTGCGCAGTGATTTACCGTAGGCGTGTCCGGTTTCAAAGCCCGCCGCGACCAGCTCTTCCCAAATCGCCGGTAGCTCTTCCAGGCGAGCGCCAAACAGGTCGATTCGCTGGCCGCCGGTAATTTTGCTGTATAGCTGGTAGCGTTTTGCCACCTGACCAATCGCAATTAAACCATCGGGTGTAATTTCGCCTGCCGGTACACGCGGCACAATGGAGTAGGTGCCATCTTTCTGGATGTTAGCGAAATAACGGTCATTGGTGTCCTGTAACGGTAGATGGGCAGGTTTGAGTAAATACTCGTTCCAGCACGACGCCAGCACCGACGCCGCCAGTGGCTTGCAAATCTCACAGCCGTGACCATGACCGTAACGGCTTATCAGCTGTTCAAAACTGTGGATATGGTTAACGCGCACCAGGTGGTAGATTTCCTGGCGCGAGTACGGGAAGTGTTCGCAGATGTCCTTTTTCACCTCCACGCCCTGCTCTTGTAACTGGTATTCCATCACCTGTTTCACCAGTGCCGAACAGCCGCCGCAGCCTGTTGCCGCTTTGGTGCATGCCTTAATCGCGCCCATGTCTCCCGCGCCGTTGCTTACCGCGGCGCAAATATCCGCTTTGCTGACGTTATGGCACGAGCAAATTTGTGCGCTTTCCGGTAATGCCGCGACACCCAACCCTTTTGGCGCGCCGCCTGCCATTGTTGGCAAAATCAGGCTTTCCGGTTGTGCAGGTAGCGCCATGCCGTTGAGCATCATTTGCAGCAGCGTGGCGTATTCCTGGCTGTCGCCCACCAGTACGCCACCGAGCAGGGTTTTGTTATCGGCAGAGACCACGATTTTTTTGTAGATTTGCTGTGGGCCGTGGGTCCACTGGTAACTCTGGCAGCCTGGCGTGCGCCCGTGAGCGTCACCAAATGAGGCCACTTCCACGCCGAGCAATTTCAGTTTGGTGCTCATATCGGCACCCAGGAATGCTGATTCCTGCCCGGCAAGGGTTGCAGCCGTTACACGTGCCATTTGATAACCCGGCGCGACCAGACCGAAAATTTTCCCTTCCCAAAGTGCGCATTCGCCGATGGCATAAATTGCGCTGTCGCTGGTTTGGCAACGGTCGTTAATCACAATCCCACCGCGTTCGCCAAGTGCGAGTTCACTGCTACGTGCCAGCGCATCTTGCGGACGGATACCCGCAGAGAAGACGATGAGATCGGTATTGAGCGTCTCGCCATCGGCGAAATTAAGCTGTAAACCGTCAACGTCGGTAATCGCTGTTGTAGATTTGCTGGTATGCACCTGCACGCCAATATCGCTGATTTTTTCGCGCAGCATCGCCGCACCCGCGTTATCGAGTTGCACCGCCATGAGATTGGGCGCGAACTCCACAACATGCGTTTCCAGACCCAGCTGTTTGAGCGCATTTGCCGCTTCCAGCCCCAGCAAACCACCGCCAATCACGACGCCGCGAGTGGCATTGCGGGCCCGTTCGGCAATGGCGTCCAGGTCATCAAGCGTGCGGTAAACAAAACAGCCTGGCAGGTCGTGACCCGGAACCGGTGGCACAAACGGAAACGACCCGGTCGCCAGCACCAGTTTGTCGTACCAGGTTTCACGTCCTTCATGGTCACGCACCACCCGTTGCTGGCGGTCAATTTCAACGATTTTACTGTTGCAACGCAGCTCAAAACCGTTCTCTGCAAAGAAATCGCCCTGCACCATTGAGAGCGACTGGGCGCTGCGTCCCGCAAAATATTCCGACAGATGCACACGGTCATATGCCGGGTGGCGTTCTTCGCCAAACACCACAATGTGATGGCTGTGATGCAGTTTCTGCGCCACGCACTGTTCCAGAAAGTGGTGTCCGACCATGCCGTGACCAATTACTACCAGCGTTGCTTTTGTCATGTCGTCATTTCCGGCAGCCAACGGCTGCTCATCAGAGTGGTATTCATCAAACAGCACGTCAGGCGTAACGGGCGCCGCGCTGAGTAAAATATCGGTGAGTGTATTAGCAGGGGTGATATCACCCATTAACAGTGCGCCCACCAGCTTGCCGTCCCGCAAATGCAGGCAGCGATAATGTCGGGTGATGGGATCAAAGGCGGTGAGCACGCGTGTGTCCGGTTGGGTGCGAATGTCGCCTGCGGAAAATAGCGGGATACCGCTGACTTTCAGGCGCGTGCCGCGATCCTGATAGTGGAAGTCGTTTAAAGCGCTACCACATAAACGGGCGGCTAAAACGTCGGCCTGTTGCAGACAAGGTGCCACCAGCCCCCAGGTTTGCCCGTCTATTTCGCAGCATTCGCCCAATGCGCTGACGCAGGGCGTCGTGCTACGCAGTTGTGCATCAACGCTGATGCCGCGCTGGCAAGAAATACTCGCCTGCTGCGCAAGCCGGATATTGGGTTTTACGCCGGTGGCGATAATCACTCGCCCGGCGGGTAAAACATCGCCATTGCTTAACGTCACGCTAGTTTCAGAAATGCGCTCAATGCCGCAATTGAGCTGGCAGCAAATCCCCCGTTGTGCGAGATGCTCCGCAAGCAAAGCACCTGCCTGCGGGTTGAGTTGAATATCCATGAGCCATGGCTGACGGTGAATCAGAGTGACGGAAATTCCACGCGCACACAGTGCCGCCGCGGCTTCCACCCCCAGTAAACCTCCGCCAAGTACCACAACATTGCCTTCGCCGCCAAGAATTGCATCTACATCTGCCAGGGTGCGAAAGCCATGCACATGTGGCTGTTGATGCCCGTCAATCGGCGGGATAAACGGGTATGAGCCGGTGGCAAAAACCAGTTCGTCATATTCGAGCGTGCGACTATCAGAGCGAACCGTCTGGCGCTGCGTGTCCACCTCCAGGACCGCCTCCCCCGTGAGCAACTCAATGCCGTGGGAAACGTACCACGCAGCGTCGTGCAACTGCGTCGCCTGGGCGGGTTTTTCCCCCGCCAACACCGGCGAGAGCAAAATGCGGTTGTAACTCAGCACCGGCTCTTCACCAAAAACAGTAATGGCAAAACGTCCCGCCGCTCGCGCCACGATTTGCTCCACCAGGCGGATAGCGGACATGCCGTTGCCGATCACAATCAGACGTCGCATCATGAGCAGCTCCTCAGGCAGCCTTAGGCTGCTTTTCGTAGAGGAAGCGCAGCACCTGCTGGCGCAGATGGTGATAGCGGCTGTCTTCGGCGAGTTCCACGCGGTTGCGCGGGCGCGGTAAGTCAACGTTCAGCGTTTCACCTACCGTCGCCGCCGGGCCGTTGGTCATCATCAGCACGCGGTCGGAAAGCAGTACGGCTTCGTCAACGTCATGGGTGATCAGCACAATGGTGGTGTGCAGCTCTTGTTGGATGTGCATCACGGCATCCTGCAAATGGGCGCGTGTCAGCGCATCGAGCGCACCGAACGGCTCGTCCATCAGCAGCACTTTGGGTTTCATCGCCAGCGCACGGGCGATGCCGACACGCTGTTTCATGCCACCGGAAATCTCTCCGGGACGCTTGTTAACGGCGTGGCCCATCTGCACGCGCTCGAGGTTGTGCACAATCCATTCGCGGCGCTCGGCGCGGTTCATGGTGTGGCGAAAGACTTGATCCACCGCCAGCGCCACGTTTTCGAAGCAGGTCATCCACGGCAGCAGCGAATGATTCTGAAACACCACGGCGCGCTCTGGCCCTGGCCCGGCGATTTCGCGGTTGTCGCACAGCAGGCCGCCTTCGGAGGGCAACGTTATTCCAGCAATCAAATTCAGCAGCGTGGATTTGCCGCATCCTGAGTGACCAATCAGGCTGATGGTTTCGCCTTCTTCAATATCAAAACTGACGTTGCTCAGCGCTAAAAACTCGCCGCTGGCAGTGGAAAAACGCTGGCTAACATTTTGAACCTGAATAATTTTCTTCATGATTATTTCTCCCAGCTGAAGCGACGCGCCAGCAACATCAAACCCTGCTCGAGCAGCAGCCCGACGACGCCGATAATCACAATCGCAATAAGAATGTTTTCGACGTTGAGGTTGTTCCACTCATTCCAGATCCAGAAACCGATCCCCAACCCGCCGGTGAGCATTTCAGCGGCGACAATCACCAACCATGCAATGCCAATGGATAAACGCACGCCGGTTAATACCGCGGGTAAAACCGCCGGGAACAAAATCTTGCGCATCACCGTCCATTCGGAAAGTTTCAGCACCCGCGCCACGTTGAGGTAATCGTCCGGGATGCGTTTGACGCCCTCGGCGGTGTTAATCACCATCGGCCAGATAGAGCAGATAAAAATGGTCCAACTCGATGCCGGTTCTGCTTTCTGGAACAACAGCAGGCCAATCGGCAGCCAGGCCAGCGGGCTGACCGGGCGCAATAACGAAATAATCGGGTTGAACATGCGGGCTAAGAAGGTAAAGCGGCCAATCAGAAAACCTGCCGGAATACCAACAATGGCGGCGAGGCCAAACCCAACAGCCACGCGCTGGAGCGAGGCAAGCACATTCCAGCCAATGCCCTGATCGTTAGGCCCGGCGTTATAGAACGGGTCTGAAAACAGCGTAATAGCCGATTCCAGCGTACTGAGCGGCGTTGGAAAACCCTGGCTATTTAGGGCGGCGATTTGCCAGGCGACGACCAATAATCCCATCCCCAGAACGGCGGGCACCAGGCGCTGGAAAAAGCTCAGGCAGTATGTACGCCACGGCGATTTACGGCGGCGAACGGTGACGGGAGGCAGAGTAATGACTTCCCCTGGCGTGGCGCTAAGTGCTGTGGTCGGCGGTTTCTGTGCAGGCTGATTCATGTCATTCCCCTTAGCGTTTATTAATGGCAAAACTTGCGGCGTAGGCAGCCGGATCGCTGCCGTTCCAGGTGCTTCCATCCATCAGGGTGCTGGTGCGCATCGGGGCGGCAGGTATGGAAATGTTGCCCACGGCGGTAGCGGCTTGCTGATAGATATCAATGCGGTTGATACGTTTGGCGACGGCAAGGTAATCCGGGTCGCTATCCAGCAGACCCCAACGACGGTGTTGTGTCAGGAACCACATGCCGTCAGAAAGCCACGGGAAGGTCACTTCGCCCTCACGGAAGAAATGCATGGCATGGTCGTCCTGCCATTTTTTGCCGATACCGTTGTCGTATTGCCCGAGCATGCGCCCGTTAAGATAGTCCGCTTTGGTGTTCAGATAAGCGCGTCCGGCAAGGACATTTGCGGTTTCACGGCGATTGTCGTCACTGGCATCAATCCAGCGCGACGCTTCAAGAATGGCGGCCACCAGCGCACGGGCGGTATTCGGGTTTTGTTCGACCCAGGTACGGCGCGTGCCAAGAATTTTTTCCGGATGATCCGGCCAGATGGATTGCGAGGTTGCGGCGGTAAAACCGACCCCGTCGCTAATGGCTCTTTGGTTCCAGGGTTCACCGACACAAAAACCGTGCATGTTGCCGATGCGCATGTTCATCACCATTTGCGGAGGCGGAACCACAACGGTTCGCACATCGGTAAACGGGTTGATTCCCGCCTGTGCCAGCCAGTAATACAGCCACATCGCGTGTGTGCCCGTCGGGAAGGTATGCGCGAAGGTAAAACTGCCCGGCGCTTTGCTGGCCACGAGTTTTTTCAGGCTTTCCGCATCCGTCACGCCCTGCTTTGCAAGATCCATCGAAAGAGAGATCGCCTGGCCGTTATTGTTGAGCGTCATCAGGTTGGCCATTGACTGTTGCTTACCGGCGATACCCATTTCCAGCCCGTAGACCAGCCCGTATAAAACATGGGCGGCATCAAGTTCGCCGGAAACCATTTTGTCGCGCACGGCAGCCCAGCTCGCCTCTTTACTCGGCACAATCGAAATACCGTATTTTTTATCGAAGCCTTTGACCGCGGCCATGACGACCGAGGCGCAATCGGTAAGCGGAATAAAACCGACTTTCACCGTGGTTTGCTCCGGTTTGTCGCTCCCCGCAGCCCACACAGAATTCATCATGCCCGGCAGCAAATATGCACCGCCTAGTGCCGCACCCGCCTGTAGAAATCGGCGGCGCGAGAGGGTTATGGTTTTATTGCTCATCGGCTTCTTCCTGATAAAAAGGTAAAAAAAAAGCGCCCGACAATGTGTGGTCAGCACATTGAAGGACGCCTTTGTCCAACCCGAACCACACCGCCATTGGCGCAATTCGGGTCAAAATAATTTTCATAATGAGTGTTGCAACTCGCGTGCCAGTTTTTGAAGGCCGTAATCCATGGGTTCTGATGGAAAACAGGGTGTGACTCGCACCATAAACACGCAGTTTACGCCCACTGTTTGTGCAGCTACTCCTTAGTGGGTATCTGCCAGATATCCGCCACAGACACCATCGCGCTGGCGACATCCACCATGCGTTTATTCTGGTTCATTGCCATCTTGCGCAGGGTCTGCCACGCCTGTTCTTCGCTGTACCCCTGATGGCGAATGAGTAGCGCTTTGGCCTGATCGATCACTTTGCGTTCCTCAAGCGTTGCCTGGAGCGAGGCTAATTGTTGCGCCATGGCTTCGAGTTGCCGCGCCTGTTGACGCACCAACGGCAAAAGATGACGGTCAAAATAACGTTCTGCGTCGTGGCTGCCGTGCCCTGCCACCCAACGGGCAATTTCAAGCTCGTCTGGATCTCTTTGCTGCAAAACCTGCCCGAGCGCTTGCTGTGCCTGCGCCATAACAGTCTCGATTAGCGCATCTTCCACCTCTTTGAGCGCATCAATTCGCGTCGTTAACAGTGCAAACCAGCGTAGCGCGCGTTGTGGTTCATCGCCGTCGTGTTGCAGTCGGGTGCAGGCCATGCGACGGAGTTGTTCGGTTTCGCGACACGGTTCACCACAGGTCTGAAATTGCTGGCGCAGTTGCGAGTCCGTCATGCTGCAAAAAGCCTCAAAACAGTGTTGCTGGCTGTCGATTCTGTCGACCAGTTGCTGGCGCAATGTGTCGCTAAACTCCCCCAGAGTAAACCCGAGCGCACCAATTGCCCGCTCTTGCCCGGCAAGTTCTTTACCCTGCATAAAACTGAATAACGCCGCCAGCGCGCGAGCCACACCGGCATCCTCAACCACATTGCTGGTTTCGGGAACAATACTCAGCAAATGGCGCAGGGTAATATTGAACTGCTCCATGGCCTGCAACGGCTGAATCTGTTGAGCGGTAATCTGTGTGCGCAGCGAGGGTAATCGTTCAAGGTAATGCAGCGCGCAGGCAAGACTGACAAGTAGCGCGCTTCCCGGCAGGTAATCCGGTTCGGCGATAGCCTGGCGGAAAAGCGCCAGCTCACGATCAACCCCGGCGATACAACGCAGATGTTCATCACCAAACATCCGACCGGAGGAGCACAGCCAAATGTTGGAAGCCCCGCGTTCGCGTTGTAGCATATGGGCGAGCCTGGCTATGCAGCCGGTGAGTTCACCGATTTGCAAAATATCCTGCAACTGCTCACGCCCACGAGTTTGGGCCGCCATTAAAAAGTCACGAGAAGTGGGATTCACGGCGACGATAGCCTTCATAAAACGCTCCTGAACGGCATGTATTGCTATAGATAAGCAAAAGTCGTGCCGAAGGGTGCACAGGAGAATATATGCAAAAAATAGTGATTATTGCCAACGGAGCTGCTTACGGCAGCGAATCTCTGTTTAACAGCCTGCGCCTGGCTATCGCGTTATGCGACCAACAGCCGCAACCGGAAGTGAAACTGTTTTTGATGTCTGACGCAGTGACTGCGGGTTTACGCGGCCAGAAACCGTCTGAAGGCTACAACATTCAGCAAATGCTGGAGATTTTGACTGCGCAGAATGTGCCGGTAAAACTGTGCAAGACCTGCACCGACGGGCGCGGCATCACGGCTTTGCCTTTGGTCGAAGGCGTTGAGATTGGCACGTTGGTTGAACTGGCTGAGTGGACGCTGGCCGCAGATAAAGTCTTAACCTTCTGATACCAGATTTAATGATGACCAGAGGCTAATTTTCCGCATAAAAATTCATCCGCTGAATGGTTTCAGGCACATGTACACTAAAGTTGATTCGTTACAGCATTTTTTGATCAAAGTCAGCATTTGTGACGCCGGGGTCTGGTGTTATGCGTTAAGTGCGATTTGTGAACAACATCACTGATTGCCAGCAAAACCAGCGGCGCGGATGTCTAACTTTGTTGTGATAGCGGAGTATAAAAATGCCTGTAGTGAAAGCCAGTCTGCATCTTTTCGGCGGTGATACCGTGGTGGTTCACTGTTCAAATAAAAGCCATATTCATTTGATGAGCGACAACAGTTCTGCGGGCAAACCGCAGGCGGATATTTTGAGTGTGGAAGATAAGCAGTCTGCTTATTTGACGGTACCGTACAGCGGGAAGTGGAAGGTGCTGATTGATAGCCACAGCAAATCGCTTGAGCATTCAATTAGTTATGTCCCTGCTTAAAAGCATTATTCCGGCTCTTATGACTAAGAGCCGGAATGAATTTTATGCGAAGTGAGTTTGCAAATCCCCTTCATCGCCCTTCGGTTGTAGCCAGTCTCTGACTTTATTGACCAGCTCATCCAGGCAATCGTCATGCATTCCCCGATTGATCAACTCTTGTTCCAGCGAGAAGAGATACTGCGCATTGGTGCCCAGTGGGCCACTGGCAGCGGCAATTAACGGCGCGATAATTTCAGCTCGCGTATCGGCTTCGTAAAGCGGATGACGCGGATCCATGATAAATACCAGCGCGTTAACGACGCGACCATCATCAAGTTCGAGTTTGCACCACGTCGGCAAATAGCAGCCGGTGATCATTTCCCGTTTCCACACCAGCGTCAGCTCATCTTCAAGCATGGCTTCGGGAAGGCGGTAAGCCAGACCCGTGGTGCGCCCGCCTTCTTTGAGCGCCAGCATGCGCCCAGGCTGACAAGCGGTTCCGCGCCCTGCCGTCAAACGCAGGCAAAAAGCACGGTGCCAACCAACTAGTGTTCCTGCGGCTGACTCTTCATATTCAAATGCCGGGTTCCACATCAGCGAACCATAGCCGAAAATCCATACGGGGCTGTTATCGGGACGACAAGCAATCGTCGCGGCGAGTGATGCCGAGCGCTGCTCAGGACTCCACAACAACGATTCCTCAATGGAACCAAAAGCTGTCTTACAATCCGCTTTCATTAAGAAATCACGCGTTAACACCATACACCTCCGCCACTGCAAACTTCCGTGTGACTACGTCAGATGCGCCTTCCGGGCTTTTAGTTACTGCTTAATATTAAAACAACATATACCTGAACATAAGCAATTAGCGGGGCGCTGGCAAGTTTGATGTCGATCACAAAACAACAAAAATGTCATATTAACTTGCCATACTGATGTGTGTTGCGGCGTTTGAATATGGATATCAATACATTATGTAGGGTTTACTTTTTCTTGTGCCATTTGTCGTCATCCCCTTTTTGATACCCGTGTTTCACTGCCGCCCAGGCGACCTTATGGGCTGTTTCTTCGCGACTGGCATCATCGCGACGGTCATCTTTATCTTTATATTCATCCCAGGCGCTATTAAATGCCTCTTTGTAGATATCCTGGGCATGGGCGGGAAGAACGTTTTGAACATTTTCAGGGAGGTCACTTCGGCTGTTGTAAGGCATCACACCATCCTCAGTCAGGGAAAACTAAAGTGTGAAACAACATGTGTGATTTTGCCAGGAATCGGGATTATTGCTTTTATAGAAATCCTATCTCTATGTTTAGTATTGCTTAAAATCAGTAAACTGTGATTTTTATTCATCAGAAATACTATGGCTATATAAGCGGTAAAACTGAGTAAATTTCCCCATAAAAACGCCTTAGTTTGCTATTTTAGCGGGGTTTTAATGTCCGACTATAATAACTAAATTGCTTAATACCTATGCAACTGGAGAAGTATTTTGACCAAAACACAACATGAGGCGGTGAAAACCCGTCATAAGGAGAGTTCCCTCATTTTCCCGGTATTAGCGCTGGTCGTACTGGCTGTGTGGGGAGGAAGCCAGTCTTTACCGGCGGTTGTAGGGATTAATATTCTGGCCCTGGTGGGCATTTTAAGTAGTGCTTTTAGCGTGGTGCGTCATGCTGACGTGCTTGCGCACCGTTTAGGTGAACCCTATGGTTCCCTGATTCTTAGTCTTTCGGTGGTTATTCTAGAAGTTAGCTTAATTTCTGCATTAATGGCGACCGGTGATGCCGCGCCGACACTGATGCGCGACACGCTCTATTCGATCATCATGATTGTGACGGGGGGGCTGGTCGGTTTCTCGCTTCTGCTGGGTGGAAATAAATTCGCCACACAGTACATGAACCTGTTTGGCATCAAACAGTATTTGATTGCCCTGTTTCCCCTTGCGGTGATTGTGCTGGTGTTACCCACAGCACTTCCGGAAGGTAATTTTAGTACCGGCCAGGCGTTAATGGCGGCCGCTATTTCAGCGGCAATGTATGGCGTGTTCTTGTTGATTCAGACCAAAACGCACCAGAGTCTGTTTGTCTATGAACATGAAGATGAGTCTGATGACGACGACCCACATCATGGTAAACCGTCAGCGCACAGCAACACCTGGCACGCCATCTGGCTGATTGTGCATTTGGTTGCGGTCATTGCGGTGACTAAGATGAATGCGGGGCCACTGGAATCGCTGCTCACGACGCTGAATGCGCCAGCGCAATTTACGGGCTTCCTGGTGGCGCTGTTGATTCTCTCCCCTGAAGGTTTAGGGGCGTTGAGAGCGGTGCTGAGTAACCAGGTGCAGCGCGCAATGAACCTGTTCTTTGGCTCAGTGCTGGCAACTATTTCACTGACAGTGCCGGCGGTGACGTTGATTGCCATGCTAACGGGCAACGATCTGACCTTTGGTTTAGGGATGCCGGAGTTGGTGGTGATGCTCACGTCGCTGGTGTTGTGCCAGATTTCGTTCTCAACCGGGCGAACCAATGTGCTTAATGGTACGGCGCACCTTGCTTTGTTTGCCGCCTATTTGATGACGATCTTTGCCTGATAATACAAAGGCATAAAAAAAGCCCTTATCGCGAGATAAGGGCTTTTTATTTTCTGATTCAGAAAATTACTTGCTGGTGTCCAGCGGTTCGAAATTCTTCACCAGATCGTCAATCGCTTTAATCTGCTTGAGGAATGGCTCAAGTTTTGCCAGTGGCAATGCAGATGGGCCATCGCAACGTGCGTTGTCTGGATCCGGGTGCGCTTCGATAAACAGGCCAGCCAGACCCGTAGCCATGCCAGCACGAGCCAGTTCAGTGACCTGAGCACGACGGCCGCCAGATGCGGAGCCAAACGGGTCACGGCATTGCAGGGCGTGTGTCACATCGAAGATGACCGGTGAACCGTTAGACACTTGTTTCATCACGCTGAAGCCCAGCATATCGACGACTAAGTTGTCGTAACCGAAGTTAGCGCCACGGTCGCACAGAATGATTTGATCGTTGCCGCCTTCATGGAATTTATCAACGATATTACCCATTTGGCCAGGGCTAACGAACTGTGGTTTCTTAACGTTGATTACCGCGCCGGTTTTAGCCATCGCTTCAACGAGGTCGGTCTGACGAGCAAGGAACGCAGGCAGCTGAATCACATCAACCACATCGGCAACAGGTTGCGCCTGGCTTGCTTCATGAACATCAGTAATGATTTTCACGCCGAAGGTTTGCTTCAGTTCCTGGAAAATCTTCATCCCTTCTTCCAGGCCTGGGCCACGGTAAGAGTTGATGGATGAACGGTTGGCTTTATCGAAAGACGCTTTGAAGACGTAAGGAATACCCAGTTTCTGAGTGACGGTGACGTAATGCTCACAAATCCGCATCGCCAGATCGCGGGATTCCAGCACGTTCATGCCGCCAAACAGCACGAATGGCAGGTCGTTTGCGACCTTGATGTCACCAATCTTAACTACTTTTTGTTCCATCTTTATCTCGCCTTGTTGGGAAATATTTAAAAATTTGGCATCAGTGCAAGGTGATCTGCTTTTGCGAAATCGAGTTAATTTGCGCTTTGATCATCTCGCTTATCGGGTCTTCCGGGCACTGCTCAACAAAATAGCTGAGGTCTGTCAGTGCTACGTGTTCGCAATCGAGTTGAGCATAAATCAAACCACGGTCGCGGATTTCGTACGGATCTTCCGGATTAAACTGGAGCAGAACCTGGCTTGCACGCAGTGCCAGCTCCATTTGACGCTCTTCCATCAATGCCGATTTCAGGGTGTCGAGCAACTTGCGCACCACTTCCGCGTTATCGGCTTCGTCTAAATCTTCATCGAACAGCTCGGCAGTCGGCCCAACGTTACCTTTCAGCCACACTTCCAGCGTGTGTTCGTTGAGTGTGTCACCGTTAAACGGGTTGATAAGCCACATTTCACCGTCCATCCAGTCGCCGCGTAAAATCAGCTGCGTCGGGAAAATGACCGGATTTAATGGAATATCAAGGCGTTCGGCAATCCACAACAGAATGGCGCCCAATGACACCGCACTGCCCTGGCGTTTTGCCAGCACTTTATCGAGCCACAACGCATCAGATAAACGGTAAACGCCACTGGCGTCTTTAAAACCCCAGGTGCCATAAAACAGTTCGATTAATTTTTCGAGTTGCACATCCTGGTGCAGACCTTCGCAGATCTCTTCACGCGCCTGACGGGCCAGGCTTTCCAGTTGTGCACGTACTTCTTGCGCCGGGAAATCATCACGGATCAGCTGCGAGACTAAAACCATACCCTCGCACAACGGCGCCTGATTGAATTCAAAATCGGCCAACGACCTCATGACTTACCCCAATAATGGTATTTTTGTGGTGGCGAGTTTAATGATGATGTAAAGCACCACCAGGGCCAACAAAAAGGCAAACAGCCGAATTTGCTGGCTGCGCGGGCGTTTGCCCAGCACGATAAACCCTAAAACAATATAGATAATAACGCCAAATAGCTTCTCAGTCAGCCATGCACCTTGCGGCGTGAAGGGATAGAAATGCGTAATCATCACTAATGCGGCGCCACTGACCAGCAATACCGTGTCGTTGATATGCGGCACAATGCGCACCCAGCGCTTGTTTGACATCGCTGAATGACGGTATTGCCACCAATAGCGTAAAACGAACAGACTGATGGAAATGAAGACCGTCAGAATATGCAAATGCTTGAGCGCGAAGTAAGTTGCCATTTTGCTCAGTTCCTTATGTAAAAATAGCGTCCCACTGTCAGACGGTCGTTCCCACCGTAATCCTGACAGCTCTGTATCTCGGTATATCCAGCATCATTAAACAGTTCACGCACCTGCGCCGCCTGCTGCCAACCATGTTCGAGCAGCACCCAGCCACCTGGCTCAAGGAAATTTCGCGCAGTCTCTACCAACGTGCGTAAATCGGCTAAACCGTGGTTTTCAGCTACCAACGCGCTACGAGGTTCAAAACGCACGTCACCCTGTGAAAGGTGCGGATCTTGCGCATCAATGTACGGCGGGTTACTGACAATCACGCTAAAACGTTGTGTATTGAGCGCACTAAACCAATCGCTTTGCAAGACCTCAACATTGGGAATTCCGAGGCGACTCGCATTATCGCGAGCAAGTTCTACAGCATCAGGGATAAGGTCGAGGGCGGTGACGCAACAATCCGGGCGTTCGCTGGCAATCGCCAGGGCAATTGCCCCGGTTCCGGTGCCTAAGTCCAACACGGAACATGGCGTTTCAGGCATTCTGGCGAGGGCTTGTTCAACCAGGCATTCAGTATCTGGACGCGGGATTAACGTCACCGGCGAAACTCGCAGCGGCAGCGACCAAAACTCACGCTCGCCCACCAGGTGAGCGATAGGCTCACCCTTCACTCGGCGTGCCAGCAAACCGTCCAACCGCTGTAACTGTTCGGCGGTCAGTTCGGTTTCACCAAAGGCCAGAATGAAGGTTCGCGCTTTTCCAGTGACGAAACCGAGCAGGATTTCCGCGTCACGACGCGGACTTTCACTTTCCTGAAGCTGGGCGATGGCATGTTGTAGCCAGTATTTAAAATCCATTAATCCTGCTCAGACAGCGCCGCTAACTGGTCTGCCTGGAATTCTTGCACGATGGGTTCGATAAGCCCGTCGAGCTTACCTTCCATCACTTCATCAAGACGATATAACGTCACGTTGATGCGGTGATCGGTCACACGGCCTTGCGGGAAATTATAGGTACGGTTGCGGTCTGAACGGTCGCCACTGCCCAGCAGGTTACGGCGCGTTGACGCTTCTTCTTGCTGACGCTTAGCTATTTCAGCGGCACGAATACGCGAACCCAACACAGAAAGCGCTTTGGCTTTGTTTTTGTGCTGCGAACGTTCGTCCTGGCACTCAACAACGATACCGGTAGGCAAGTGGGTAATACGAATTGCGGAGTCGGTGGTGTTAACGTGCTGACCGCCCGCGCCCGAAGAACGGAAGGTGTCGATACGCAAATCACCAGGGTTGATATCCGGCAGTTCCGCTTCTGGAATTTCTGGCATCACCGCAACGGTGCACGCTGAAGTGTGGATACGGCCCTGGGATTCAGTTGCAGGAACACGCTGTACGCGATGGCCACCGGACTCGAATTTCAGACGCCCATAAACCCCATCGCCGCTGATTTTGGCGATAACTTCTTTAAAGCCGCCGTGTTCGCCTTCGTTGGCGCTGAGGATTTCGACTTTCCAGCGACGTGATTCCGCGTAACGACTGTACATGCGGAACAGATCGCCTGCGAAGATAGCCGCTTCATCGCCACCCGTTCCGGCGCGAACTTCAACAAAGGCATTGCGTTCGTCATCCGGATCTTTCGGCAGTAACAGCACTTGCAGTTGTTGTTCTAATTCTTCGCTATCACTTTTTGCCTGGTTTAATTCTTCTTGCGCCATCTCGCGCATTTCCGGGTCATCAAGCATGCTCTGCGCGGTTTCAATATCTTCCTGAACCTGGCGCCATTGCAGGAAGCAACGGGAAACGTCGCTTAATTGAGCGTATTCACGCGACAGCGCGCGGAAACGGTCCTGGTCGGCAATTGTGGAAGCATCACCAAGCAGGGCCTGAACTTCTTCATGGCGCTCTTGCAGGGCTTCTAGTTTGGCAACGATAGAAGACTTCATGGGCGGTGTTTCACCTTGTAATAAGAGTTTATTTGCTAATCCAGCCCGAGGCTGTTACGCAGAATCTGCAGGCGTTCGTCATCCCCGTCACGGGCAGCCTGCTGGAGAGATTTGGTTGGTGCGTGGATCAGGCGATTGGTTAATTTCCACGCCAGATCCTGAAGAACGGTTTCGGCATCGCCACCCTGCTTGAGGGCGGCGAGCGCTTTGGCTGCCAGGTCATCACGCACCTGTTCAGCCTGACTACGATATTCGCGGATGGTTTCGGTGGCACTTTGCGCGCGCAACCAGGCCATAAATTCGCTGCATTCTTGCGCGACAATGGTTTCGGCTTCAACCGCGGCGGCTTTGCGCTGCGCGAGGTTGCTTTGAATAATCGCCTGCAAATCGTCAACGCTATACAAATAGGCATTCGCCAGTTTGCCTACTTCGGGCTCGACGTCGCGCGGAACGGCGATATCCACCAGCAGTAGCGGTTGGTTGCGGCGAGCTTTCAGGGCGCGCTCCACCATGCCTTTGCCGATAATCGGCAGCGGACTGGCGGTGGAACTGATAATAATGTCGGCTTCCTGCAAGCGTGAATCGATGTCGCTGAGGCTGATAACTTCTGCGCCGACTTCATCAGCCAGCACCTGAGCGCGTTCACGTGTGCGGTTGGCGATAATCATTTTCTGCACGTTGTGTTCACGTAAATGACGCGCTGCCAACTCGATAGTTTCACCCGCACCGACCAGAAGGACCGTCACGGTCGATAAGGATTCAAAGATTTGGCGCGCCAGCGTACAGGCCGCAAACGCTACGGAAACGGCGCTGGCACCAATATCGGTTTCAGTTCTGACACGCTTCGCAACGGAGAAGGATTTCTGGAACATACGTTCCAGCTCGCTCGAGTGCGAGTGCCCTTTCAGGGAATCCGCGTAGGCTTTTTTGACCTGGCCTAAGATTTGCGGCTCGCCAAGCACCAGGGAATCCAGACCACTTGCGACGCGCATTAAATGCGTGACCGCTTCGTTATCGTGATGCCAGTAGAGGCTGTTACGCACTTCATCTTCGTTGAGATTGTGGTAGTTACACAGCCAGCGCACCAGTTGCTCGTGCAGGTTTTCTTGTTCTTCAACACTCAGGTACAACTCGGTGCGGTTGCACGTTGAAAGCACTACTCCGCCCTGCACCATCGGCTGTTCGAGCAGGCTCTTCAAAGCGAGGTCGAGCGTGTCCGGCGAAAACGTAACACGTTCTCGCAACGAGACTGGAGCTGTTTTGTGGTTGATGCCAAGTGCTAACAGGGTCATTGAGCGGTCTGAGTAATACCGATGTTGATAAGGATTAACTCGGCGCATCATACAGGATGCGGGCAGTCAATAAAAGAGAGTCACCCCTTGTGGAGTATCACTGCAATTAATGATTTAAGATAACTTGACCGTAGACGACCTGGCCTGGCACCGCTAGCATAAACAGTTAACAACTAAAATTAATGAGAAGGATCCGCCGCCACTATGTTTATGACGAAACCCCGTCTGCTGTGCCTTGCGCCACTGGCAAGCCTTGTTTTAACTGCTTGTGTGACTCCTCAGTCAACAGGCCCAGGCAAAAGTCCTGACTCCCCGCAATGGTTACAACACCAGCAACAAGTTCAAAAAATCACCCAATACCAGACGCGTGGTGCTTTTGCCTATCTCTCCGATAGCCAAAAAGTTTATGCGCGTTATAACTGGCAGCAAACCTCACCTGACCGTTACCGCCTGTTGCTGACCAATCCATTAGGCAGCACCGAACTGGAGCTGAATGCCCAGCCAGGCGTTGTGCAACTGACTGACCGCAACGGCAAAAAGTACGTTTCTGATAACGCTGAAGAAATGGTGGGCAAACTGACAGGCATGCCGATTCCGCTCAATAGCCTGCGTCAATGGATCCTCGGTCTGCCGGGTGAAGCCACAGATTACAAACTGGATGATAAGTACCGTCTGAGCGAAATCAACTACACCCAGGACGGCAAAACCTGGAAAGTGGTTTACAGTGATTATGATGACAAGGTGCAACCTGCGCTGCCATCA
>NZ_JMPI01000023.1 GCF_000735355.1 Buttiauxella agrestis ATCC 33320 | reverse complement strand
ATGGAATTGCGTGAAGGTTCGCAGCGAATCAAACTCAAAATGGACAGCTGGACGGTTAAATAATGAGAAAACGTTGGCCATCACCGGCAAAACTGAATCTTTTTTTGTATATCACTGGGCGTCGTGAAGACGGCTACCATAATTTACAAACTTTATTTCAGTTCCTCGATTATGGCGACACACTGACCATTGAGCCGAGAAATGATGGTCAAATTCATCTCGCGACATCCATTGCAGGTGTGCCAGATGAAGAAAATTTAATTGTTCGTGCCGCACGTTTATTGCAAGACACCGCTCTGATGATGGGTTCGTTACCTCAGGGTGCAGGGGCTGAAATCAGCGTTGAGAAAAAGTTACCGATGGGCGGTGGTTTAGGCGGTGGCTCCTCCAACGCGGCGACCGTGTTAGTGGCCCTCAACCATATCTGGAACACCGGCCTGACTGAAGATCAGCTTGCGGCCATTGGCGTTACGCTGGGTGCTGATGTTCCGGTATTCGTGCGCGGTTTTGCTGCGTTTGCGGAAGGTGTTGGCGAGAAGCTCACGCCGGTTTCTGTGCCGGAGAAATGGTACCTGGTGGCGCATCCTGGTGTCAGTATCCCCACCCCGGTTATTTTCCAGGATCCAGAGCTACCACGAAATACCCCGATTAGATCAATTGACACGTTATTAAACTGTGAATTTGGTAATGATTGTGAGGTTATCGCAAGAAAACGTTTTCGTAAGGTTGATGAGCTGCTTTCCTGGCTGTTAGAATACGCGCCGTCGCGCCTGACCGGCACCGGCGCTTGTGTGTTTGCAGAATTTGACACCGAGAACGCTGCCCGCCAGGTGCTTAAGCAAGCCCCGGAATGGCTGCATGGGTTTGTTGCGCGAGGCGTTAATGTCTCCCCGCTGCATCAGGCCATATCCGGGCAAGCTGAGTATTGGTGACAACGTCACCTTGTTTCAGACGTTGCATCAAGCTCTTTATACACCGCCTGGATGGCGCTACCCCGCCCGCATAAGCTGCGGTAGTACCATCCGCCACTGGACGCATGCCTGAGGTTTTTCTCGTGCCTGATATGAAGCTTTTTGCTGGTAACGCCACCCCGGAACTAGCACAACGTATTGCCAACCGCCTGTACACCTCCCTTGGTGACGCCGCCGTCGGTCGTTTTAGCGACGGCGAAGTAAGCGTACAAATCAACGAAAATGTACGCGGTGGTGATATTTTCATCATCCAGTCCACCTGTGCACCAACCAATGACAACCTGATGGAATTGGTTGTTATGGTCGACGCCCTGCGCCGTGCTTCTGCAGGTCGTATTACCGCTGTTATCCCTTACTTTGGTTATGCTCGTCAGGATCGTCGTGTACGTTCCGCCCGTGTGCCAATCACCGCGAAAGTGGTTGCTGACTTCCTCTCAAGTGTTGGGGTTGACCGTGTTCTTACCGTGGACTTGCACGCAGAACAGATTCAGGGCTTCTTCGATGTTCCTGTAGATAACGTCTTCGGCAGCCCAATCCTGCTTGAAGATATGCTGCAAATCGGCCTGGAAAATCCAATCGTGGTTTCTCCGGATATCGGTGGTGTTGTGCGTGCTCGTGCTATTGCGAAACTGCTCAACGATACCGACATGGCTATCATCGACAAACGTCGTCCTCGCGCTAACGTTTCCCAGGTTATGCATATCATCGGTGATGTTTCTGGCCGTGACTGTGTACTGGTTGACGATATGATCGACACCGGCGGCACTCTGTGTAAAGCAGCTGAAGCGCTCAAAGAACGTGGTGCTAAACGTGTGTTTGCTTACGCAACTCACCCGATTTTCTCCGGCAATGCGGTTCACAACCTGCGTAACTCCGTGATCGACGAAGTTATCGTATGTGACACCATCCCACTGTCTGAAGAAATCAAAGCACTGCCAAACGTCCGCACCCTGACTCTGTCAGGAATGCTGGCTGAAGCAATTCGCCGTATCAGTAACGAAGAATCAATCTCTGCGATGTTCGAGCACTAATCGAGCACGCTTAAAAAAACCCGCCACGGCGGGTTTTTTCTTTTACAGGCTTCCTAACTGCCATAAATGACAGTTGATGCGCTCACGGATGGAATCAAAGTGAAAAACGTATCTTCTTCTGTATTACCTTTCCGCGCTCTGGTAGACGCTTGTTGGCGTGAGAAATACACCGTTTCCCGTTTTAGCCGCGATGTTATTGCCGGTATCACCGTGGGGATTATTGCCATTCCACTGGCGATGGCCCTGGCGATTGGCAGCGGTGTAGCCCCTCAGTACGGCCTTTATACTTCCGCGATTGCCGGGATTGTTATCGCTTTAAGCGGAGGTTCACGCTTTAGCGTTTCCGGACCTACCGCCGCATTTGTCGTTATTCTCTACCCGGTCGCTCAGCAGTTTGGCCTGGCGGGATTATTGATTGCGACGCTGATGTCAGGCGTGTTTCTTATTTTGTTTGGTCTGGCGCGATTTGGCCGCCTGATTGAATACATTCCCGTTTCCGTGACGCTCGGTTTTACCTCCGGGATTGGGATTACTATCGCTACCATGCAGGTGAAAGATTTCTTTGGCCTGACGCTCGCCCATGTCCCCGAACATTATCTGAATAAAGTCGCGGCACTGGCGATGGCAATGCCGACCATCAATATGGGTGACGCCGCAATTGGTGTTGTCACCCTGGCCGTGCTGATCCTCTGGCCGCGCCTGGGCATTCGTTTGCCGGGGCATTTACCGGCGCTGTTAGCGGGCTGCGGGGTGATGGCTGCGGTTCATGCCATGGGATTTGACGTGGCAACTATCGGCTCACGTTTCCACTATGTGCTGGCAGATGGCACGCAGGGCAACGGCATCCCGCAGCTATTGCCGCAATTAATGCTGCCGTGGAACATCCCTGCATCTAATTTCACGCTCAGTTGGGATTCGCTCAGCGCCCTGCTTCCGGCAGCATTTTCGATGGCAATGCTTGGCGCAATCGAATCGCTGCTGTGCGCGGTGGTGTTAGATGGCATGACCGGCACCAAACATAATGCGAATAGCGAACTTATCGGCCAGGGACTGGGCAATATTATTGCGCCATTCTTTGGCGGGATTACCGCCACCGCCGCCATTGCGCGTTCTGCCGCTAACGTGCGTGCCGGAGCGACCTCACCGATCGCCGCCGTGATTCACGCATTATTGGTGATTATGGCCTTGCTGGTGCTGGCGCCGCTGCTTTCATGGCTGCCGCTTTCGGCAATGGCTGCCCTGCTGCTGATGGTGGCGTGGAATATGAGTGAGGCGCACAAAGTGGTGAGCCTGCTGCGCCACGCGCCAAAAGACGACATTATCGTGATGCTCATCTGCATGTCGTTGACGGTGCTGTTCGATATGGTTATCGCCATAAGTGTGGGTATCGTGCTGGCGTCGCTGCTGTTTATGCGACGTATCGCACGAATGACGCGTCTGGCCCCGGTGAATATCACCACGCCAGAAGGTGTTCTCGCATTACGGGTTACCGGGCCGTTGTTTTTTGCCGCCGCTGAAGGCTTGTTTAACGACCTCACCCAACGCATTGAACAAAACCATCTGATTATTCTGCAATGGGATGCTGTACCGGTGCTGGACGCGGGGGGGCTGGAAGCATTTCAACGTTTTGTAGAAAAACTACCGGAAGGTTGCGAATTACGGGTCACAAATCTGGAATTTCAGCCGCTGAAAACCCTGGCGCGAGCACGTGTGCAGCCCATTCCTGGTCGCCTTGCTTTTTATCCTGACGTTCAGGCCGCGCTGGCCGGATAAATTTTTGCCAAAAAAAACGGTTCTGAAGAGAACCGTTTTCTTGTCGTGAATTGACTAGCTGTGCTTGTGGCTATCATTTCGACGACAACGTTTATCAAAGTGTCGTACCCACCAATAACGATCACCGACTTGTTCGTGACCGCCTACGCGCGCACCGGCTAGCCAAAGTACCGCACCAACGAAAATGCTCAAAACGGCACCGTGGGCGAAATATTGCGGGAAATTGAATTGAGGGAGCTGGTTTAAAATAGAATAACCAACACCACCCACCATGACGACAAGCCCCAAGCCCATGAAAATATTACCGAGTAATGAAGCGTTTTTGCGTTTCATGTGTCACCTCCGGGTGTTCCTGGGTCGGCGGGGGAAATCCCCATTCCTTGTGTGTAAAGTATAGACAACACCGCTTCGGATTATGTGCGTGGGCGATCACAATTACGAATGAAAGGCCTACAAATATTTACAAATAACACGCTGAATAGCATGAAATTCTAATGGTTCACGCACTGAATTATTCAACTGTTGAATGGGTAATGCATTGCTTCTTTGTCATCGCGACGGGAGCGCAGTAAACTACGCGGCTCTGGTCTGTTTTCAGGATATTAAACGTGAGTATCAAATTAATTGTTGGCCTGGCAAACCCAGGTGCGGAATATGCGGCAACGCGTCACAACGCAGGTGCCTGGTATGTGGATCTGCTTGCTGTGCGCCATAATCAGTCGCTGAAAGAAGAAAGCAAATTCTTCGGTTACACCGCGCGCATAAACCTTGCCGGAGAAGATGTTCGCCTGCTGGTGCCAACCACGTTTATGAACCTCAGCGGTAAAGCGGTCGGAGCGATGGCGACATTTTTCCGCATTGCGCCTGAGGAAATCCTCGTCGCGCATGATGAACTGGACTTGCCGCCTGGTGTGGCAAAATTCAAACTCGGTGGCGGCCACGGCGGGCATAATGGCCTGAAAGACATCATCAGCAAATTGGGCAATAACCCCAACTTTCACCGCTTACGTGTCGGAATCGGCCATCCGGGCGATAAAAACAAAGTTGTTGGCTTTGTGCTGGGCAAACCGCCCCTTAGCGAACAGAAGCTGATTGATGATGCAGTAGACGAAGCGGCGCGTTGCACCGAGGTTTGGCTGAAAGAAGGTTTGACTAAAGCCACTAATCGCCTGCACACCTTTAAGGCGCAATAAAGGTCTACGCGGCAGTCAGCAAGGATTTCTGCGCCCGTTATATGCCGTTTGCGTGTATAATGGGGAAAGTTATGATCATTTTATCAATGAGACAACATCAACTCATTGAATATCAAGTAATTAAGGTGAATTAAACCATGGGATTCAAATGCGGTATCGTCGGCTTGCCGAACGTTGGTAAATCAACCCTGTTCAACGCGCTCACCAAAGCGGGAATCGAAGCAGCAAACTTCCCGTTCTGTACCATTGAGCCGAACACTGGTGTGGTGCCAATGCCGGACCCACGTCTGGATAAACTAGCCGAAATCGTTAAACCACAGCGCATTTTGCCTACCACCATGGAATTCGTTGATATCGCCGGTCTGGTGAAAGGCGCATCCAAAGGTGAAGGCCTGGGTAACCAGTTCCTGACCAACATCCGTGAAACCGAAGCTATCGGCCACGTTGTGCGTTGTTTTGAAAACGACAACATCATTCACGTGAACAATAAAGTTGATCCAGCCGATGACATCGAAGTCATTAATACCGAGCTGGCGCTTTCTGACCTCGATACCTGTGAGCGTGCGATTCACCGTGTGCAGAAGAAAGCTAAAGGCGGCGATAAAGACGCAAAAGCTGAACTGGCTGCGCTGGAAAAATGTCTGCCACAGCTTGAGAACGCCGGTATGTTGCGTGCACTTCCTCTGACCGACGAAGACAAAGCGGCTATCAAATACCTGAGCTTCCTGACGCTGAAACCAACGATGTATATCGCGAACGTCAATGAAGACGGTTACGAAAACAACCCATATCTCGACAAAGTGCGCGAAATCGCCGCTGCCGAAGGTTCTGTGGTTGTTGCTGTCTGTGCCGCCGTTGAGTCAGATATTGCTGAACTTGACGATGCTGACCGTGACGAGTTCATGGCAGAAATGGGCCTGGAAGAACCTGGTCTGAACCGCGTTATCCGCGCAGGTTATGAGCTGTTGAATCTGCAAACTTACTTCACCGCTGGTGTGAAAGAAGTGCGTGCATGGACTATCCCTGTTGGCGCGACGGCTCCGCAAGCAGCGGGTAAAATCCACACCGACTTCGAAAAAGGCTTTATCCGCGCTCAGACTATCGCGTATGAAGATTTCATCACCTACAAGGGTGAGCAAGGCGCGAAAGAAGCCGGTAAGATGCGTGCAGAAGGTAAAGACTACATCGTTAAAGATGGTGATGTAATGAACTTCCTGTTTAACGTCTAAATAAACGAAAACCTTTGTTTCGCAGGGGCCCTCACTGTCTCGGCGAATACGAAATAAACTTAAAATCCACGCAGTTGCGTGGATTTTTTTATCTGTAGCATTCAAATAGTCTCATCGCTGCGCACATGAAAGTGAGTACAGCTATTTGATCGCAATCCAGGGGGCCACGGCGACTCAGGCTTTGCTTTATCTGATATCTCCACAATAATTGTGTGAAATATCTGCTGGTATTATGGCCACCTTGATCCAAGAATGCATAAAACTAGCGGGCTTTACTCGCGCTTTCCATGCCTGGGACAGCGCTTTCGCTATCAGTGCTGAGTCCGGGAAAAATAACATCACCCAACCAACCGGTGTACGGGAAATATAATTTAATAGATTAATTTTTGCGATGCATATCCTGAAGCAGAATGATCATTCAAATCAATATGTATTATTAAAACATTCAAAAAAACAATATACCTGCACATGCAATTGAGTGAATTTGATTTGCTTCAAAGAATGGTCGATACAAAATAATACAATCTTAAACAACAAAAAAAGGAAACATAAAAGCTATCAATTTGATGTTGGCACACACATCAGAAAACTCACCTTTAATTCTGTCATCTTATTACTCATTTAACTAAAATGTATACGCACTTTCTAATACCCATTTTGTGTGTATAATTGCCGCACCTCTGCAATTACAATATAGAAGACACTATTTAATTAATTAGTTACCCAGTATTCATTCACTTGGAGAATATATGAAAAGGAATAGTTTTGTTTGCTTGCTTATTGCCTTGTCAACCGCAAGTGCGTGGGCGGCGGAAGACAATGCCGGAACAGTCCACTTCACCGGCGAAATCATTACACCAAGTTGCATCATTGATGGAGAGGGTGGAGGTACAGATTATACCGTTAATTTAGGTTCGTACCCCGCGTCTCATTTTACCGAACCAGGCGTAGAGGGGGATCCGGCTAATTTTTCAATCAGTCTAAAGGATTGCCCTCTATCCAGTGAAGGCCTGGAAAATGTTCAGTTAACCTTTAATGGTTCAACGACTCTCACCAAATCGGTAGAACTTCTGGATGTGAGCTATTTATCGACAGAGACAGCCGGTACAACTGCAGCTACAGGTATAGGGATTAAAGTCACTGCTGATTCTGATGACACTGTTATTAAATTCGATGGTTCAGATAGTTTGGTGTACGTCCCATTACCAACCACAATAACAACAAACCCCATTCCAGTTAGTTTTACTGCTCGTTATGTATCGTTTGCTGATACTGTCACCGCCGGGCCAGCCGATGCAGATTTAACCATCAATATTTTATATCGGTGATGCTGTATTTATAACAGATTAATGTATTTGAAACACATACACCGCACGGCAAGTATTTCTATCGGTAAACCCGATAACATAATGGGTTTACCGCGTTTGCAAATAGTTTCTGGAGGTAATTCTCATGCGTATTTTTGTGCTAATGCTAATTGGCATGACAATTCTTTATTCCGAATTTAACCTGGCCTCGGGTATTCAGGTAGGGCGAACACGCGTAATTTATGATGAAAATAAGAAAGAAGTAGCGCTACCGCTAACTAATAAAGAAACAGAACTCCCGTGGCTCATTCAGTCATGGACAGATACCGGCGATGGTAAAACCCGCGGGCCGTTTATTATTACTCCCCCCCTGTTCCGGTTAGACCCGCAAAAAGAGCAGAACTTGCGTATTACCTGGTCCGGGCAAGCACTGCCGCAAGATCGAGAATCGCTGTTTTATCTGAATATCCGCACCATTCCTGCCCAGGCAAAGGAACAAGAGGATCAAAATGTGTTGCGGCTTATATACAAAACGCGTTTGAAACTGTTTTGGCGCCCGAGTGGGTTACAAGGTAGCCCTTTAGAAGCGTGTAAAAATCTGCACTTCAGCCGCCATGCTGACCAACTATTGATCACTAACAATGGCGCGTTTTACAGCGTATTCGACAGCTTGCGCCTGGGGGGTAAAGCCTTACCTCAAGCAGATATGGTTGCCCCGCAGCAAACGGCTCAGTTTAACTTGCCCGCAGGCGTCAGCGGACAACAGGTCAGTTGGCATTGCATCTCAGATTACGGCAGTGCCACAGAAAAATTCACTGCTAGTTTAACCTGAGAATAATGGTGCCTAATGGCTAATGGACTGAGCCAGTATCCCTGCGGCCTCTTCGGGCGTCTACAGCCTATATGGTATGGTCTTGGTAGTTTATTGCTGGTTCTCGCCAGCAGCACCCATGCCCGTGAATTTTACTTTGCCCCTTCCACACTTGAGGGCGTTGGCCTGTCCCAGCAAGACATCGATTTATCTTTGTTTTCAAAGGAAAATGGTCAGTTACCCGGTGTATATAAAACAAACGTTCGTCTCAATAAGCATGCTCTGGATGACGAATCCATTGGCTACGTCAATGACGAAAAGGGCGAACTGCATCCGCTGTTAACGCCTCAGTTATTGCGCAAATGGGGTATCCGCGTCGATGCGTATCCCCAACTGGCAAAACAGCCCGCCAACAATCCTCTCAGCGATCCGTTGGGGCACTATATTCCCTTTGCCACCGCCAGGTTTGATTTCAATTCCATGACGCTGCATATAAGCATGCCGCAGGCTGCTATTGACGCACACAGCAGGAATTTCATTGACCCGTCACGATGGAATGATGGCGTCCCCGTGTTGTTTGCTGACTATTCTGTCTCCGGCTCACAGCGGGAAAATGGAGATCATAACAACGACAGCAGCCAGTATCTTAATCTTCGCAGTGGCGCCAATCTGGGCGGCTGGCGGCTGCGCAGTTATTCAGTCTGGAATAAAACCGCCGAAACACAGTCATGGGACACGATTAACACGTGGATACAGCATGATATTGATTTCCTGAAGGCACAGCTTACCGCTGGGGAAAACAGTACTCGCGGCGAGGTTTTTGACAGCATTCAATACAATGGCGTCAACATCACCTCTGATGAACAAATGCTTCCTTATAGTCAGCGCGGTTTCGCCCCCGTCATCCGGGGTATCGCCCATTCTAATGCCGAAGTAACCATCCGGCAGAATGGTTACATTATCTATCAGGCCACTGTTGCCCCTGGCGCCTTTGAAATTACCGATCTCTACTCCACCACCAACAGTGCCGATCTCGATATCACGATTAAAGAAGCCGACGGCACAGAGTTCCATTCTGTTCAGCCCTTTTCGAGCGTCGCGGTGATGCAACGTCCGGGAAATTTGCGCTATGAGGCCACTCTTGCCCGCTACCGAGCAGATAACAATCAGCAGGCCAATGAGCCTCTATTCGCTCAAGGCAGTGCCATCTTTGGCCTGAATAATTATCTGACGCTGTTCGGTGGAATAACATCCTCTTCTAATTATCAGTCAGTTGATATTGGTATCGGGATGGCGCTGGGTGAAATCGGTGCCCTCTCCACGGATATTACCGCCGCCCGTGCCCGTTTAGATAATGGCGAACAGTACGACGGACAGTCCTTACGGGCGATGTATACCAAGAATATAGAAGCAACAGACACCAACCTGACGCTGGCTAGCTACCGTTATTCCACAAGCGGCTATTACAGTTTTGCCGATGCAAACCAAAAATACGATCCTGATGACGACTGGTCCTATGAATACAACAAACGTAGCCGTCTTCAGGCCAGCATCAATCAAACGTTGTTGGGCAGTAGTTTATATCTCACGGGTTATCAGCAAGATTACTGGAACACCAATCGCAAAGAGACCAGCATTTCATCGGGTATCAACAGTGTGATTAGCGGCATTAGTTATCATCTGGCCTACACCTACAGTAAAACAGATGAAGAACAGAGCGATCAGTCGATGTCCTTCGGCTTCAGCATCCCTTTATCACGCTGGCTTCCGAAAAGCTGGGCCAACTACAACGTTAGCAATAGCAAAAATGGTTATACCAACCAGAATATCGGGTTGGGCGGCACTCTGTTCCAGGATGATCGCATGAGCTACTCGCTGCAACAGAGTATGGCCAACCATGATGGCGAAGACAGTAGCAGCCTTTATGGCACGTATCGTTCGCAGTATGCCAATCTTAATGCGGGCTACTATTCGTCATCTGATGGTTCAAGACAAATAACCTATGGCATGAGCGGTGGCGTTGTTACCCATCCTGCTGGTGTCACGCTATCGCAACCCTTGGGCGATCAGTTTGCTATCGTGACGGCAAAGGGAGCATCCGGGATACATTTCAGCAATCAGCGCGGGGTGCAGACTGATATATTCGGCAACGCCATTATCCCCTCCCTGAGTCCCTATCAGGAAAACGTCATTCGCATCGACACGACCAGCCTACCGAATGATGTCGATACCGACGAGACAGCAATGACCGTGATCCCAAGCCGTAACGCCGCCGTGAGTACCCATTTCTCTGCGCACGTTGGGTATCGCGTGCTCATCACACTGACCCGCCCCAATGGTCAAAAGGTACCTTTCGGGGCTATGGGCACCGTGGACAGTACAGCCATCAGTGGAATTGTGAATGACGAAGGCGTGCTTTATCTCGCTGGGGTCAGCGAAAACATCCCTCTTACAGTCAAGTGGGGTAACTCGGCTACGCAGCGCTGCAATGCTGTCGTAACACTTTCCCCCTCAACCGAAAGTCTCGCCGCCGGCGGTATTCGCCAGGCAACCGCTTTGTGTAACCCCGAGATCAATTATGCGAAATAATACCGCCGTGCATTCAGCAAAGACTCAGTTCTTTAACAGGATACTTCTGATTGGGCTCTTAATTTTGCCGCTCACTGCTCACTGTGCAGCAACCGTGGTGCTACAAAATTGTTTCTCTGGAATGACCACATATATGAGTACGGTGGATGCTGAGCTTCCCTCCGGGGATAATAAAGATGGGCATGCCGTTGAAACCGGGACACTGCTGGCAGGAGATGGACCTATTGTTACGGCGCACTGCGATTGCCCGAAAAACCTTACCGCCAGCACCAATATCTATGAAATGACCGCCGCCGGTAGCCCACTTCCGGCAGGGACAAACGGGTATGCCTACCTGACTGAGAATTTGGATATCGATGTGAGTGGTTATGCTGATGCCATAAACTCTCCTACCGGCGACAATGTTAATGAGCTGATGATTGACACCTATCCCACTCCCATAGGGAGCTTGCCCAAATATAATGAATTATCTAAGCTCTCAATAGGAACCAACAATGTCTGCGGCGAAAATTTTTACCCTTCTGGGATTACTGACCAGACCCCTAAACGCCAGTTCAAGTGGAATATGTCTCGTTTCAAGTTGTATGTGAAGAAATCGATCCTGGGCGAAGAAATCATTCCCTCGACAGTCATCGTACAAAACTATTCATGCCTGTCGACCAGTAACTACTGTAGCCAAACGTCAGATAGCACCCTGGTGTCAGAAATATTTCTCAGTGGCAGGATAACCGCCCCGCTTACTTGCACGATAAACGCAGGCAGCACCATTGAGGTTGAACTTGGGAATATCGTCACCTCTCAGTTTGTCACGCAAGGCCAACCCCCGGCGAGCTATACGCTCAAAGACGTTGATATCAGCTACCATTGTGACGATCCGGCTGCGGGTAACGCTGGAAAAATTAAATTCAGCCTCAGTGCCGATCAAGGGGTTGTACCGGGGAGCAACAATCTCATTGCCAGCATGATCGGTCGGGATGACATTGGAGTACGTATGTATGATCAAGACAACAATAACGTCGTGCTGGATGGATCGCTGGATTTACCAGTGACGCTGGATGAACAAGGAAATGGCAGTATTATGATGACCGCAGCGCCGGTCAGCACAACCTCTAAAAGGCCAGAGGCCGGTAAGTTTGAGGGAAATGTGACGGTGAAAATGGAGTTGCGCTAAGAGGATTCCGCCCGGATTGCTCCGGGGGATAATGATATTCAAAAATCTAAATCCGATTGATGGTGAGGTATCCTGCCAAACCGAACATCTGACCCTGGTATAATCTAAAAAGCCACGCAATTGCGTGGCTTTTTTGTTCATATTACAACGCTTTCAGAAAGCGTCCCCGGTCACTATTTACTTATTAACCGTTTTAATTAGTGAACGAGTCATTCAACAAACCAATATCCAGACCATTCGAAAGGTTAATATCGCGAGTTAACTTAAATGTTCTTCCATAAGATTTAATTATAGTGATGCAGCGGTTCGGGCCGCATTATCATAGAGCGCCGAAATGGCACGTAATAATTGTGCATTTTCTCCAATAGATTTAGCAGAAATGCCTGTCTCAACCTGCAAACCAATAAGACATGTCTCGCGGACCTCACGATATTTAGCACACAGCACTTTACCTTTTTCAGTGGCGGAAAAGTAAAGTTCCTTGCCCTGCTTTTCACTTTTAACGTAACCCGACTTAACCATTTTCTTTAATGCGTAGGCAACGATATGGGTGTCTTCGACGTTCAGAACAAAACAAATATCCGCCAGTTTTTTTTGCCGATCGCGGTGATTGACATGATGCAGTAACGATACGTCGAGCGGCCCCATATCTGGCTCTCCGGCTGCCGTCATGCAACGTACCATCCATTTATTAAACGCATTGCTGGTCATGATTAATGCGTATTCCAGCTCCGACAATTCCGCACATCTTTCAGAAACCAGATGGTGAGAAGAGACAATGGGATCTTTTAACCCTGCGCTATTAGCGATTGTTCCTACTGCTGAATCGAGTCTTTCTTTCTCAGACGCCATTGGCTGCCCCTTAATATGATATCCATAAAACATAATTGAATTCGAATAAAACACCAATAAATTAATGATAATTTATTTTCATTTTGTCTTCGTTTTGCTATATGTTTTTACCTCTTCGTCATTCTAAAAAAACACAACACACATAGACAGGGTAAAAATAATGGATAGTGCCACCCTTTTACCGCTCATCGGAATACCCGTTGTTGTTATTGGTTTTGCACTCCGATTCAATCCGCTGATTGTTGTCGTTATTGCAGGATTAACAACTGGACTCGCCGTAGGAATGGATTTCGGAATGCTACTGGAAACCTTTGGCGAGAAATTTTTCAATAGCCGCTCGCTCGCCACATTTATTCTGATTCTGCCCGTGATTGGCCTGTTGGAATATTACGGTTTGAAAGAACGCGCTCAGGCCTGGATTGCCAAAATAGCCAGCGCCACGTCCGCACGCATACTGATGATTTACTTTATTGGCCGCGAAGGAACCGCCGCACTTGGGCTGATGTCTCTTGGCGGCCACGCGCAAACTGTTCGCCCGCTGTTAGCGCCAATGGCGGAAGGTGCGGCCCTGAACAAGTACGGCGAACTTCCTCTGCACATTCGCGATAAAATAAAAGCCCACGCCGCAGCCTGCGACAACATCGCCGTCTTTTTTGGCGAAGACATTTTCATTGCCTTCGGTGCGGTTCTGCTAATTGATGCGTTTTTGAAAGAAAACGGCATTACGAATATTGAACCGCTGCATATCGGCCTTTGGGCTATTCCCACAGCGATTGCCGCGCTGATCATCCATATGTTCCGCCTCACGCGACTTGATGCGAGCCTCCACCGCGATGTGATGGCCTGGCGTGCTCAACAAGAACCTGAAATGAAAGAGGTGACAAAATGAGCACTCTGCTAACCATTAACCGTGTTTATTACCTGATTGGCATCATCGTCATGATTCTGGTGGTGATGACACTGCGCGATCGCGGCAACCCTAAACGCCTGACCACGGCTCTCTTCTGGTTCTTATTCGGCGCGATTTTCCTGTTTGGCGACCTGATGGTGGATACCCTCGGAAAATCAATGGCTTACCGGATCATAGGCGGAAGCGTGATTGTCATTGCGCTCCTGGCAGGCTTTGGATTAGTGGGCAAAGGGCATTACGCCATGGCGACAGACGAGCAACGAGAAGCCTCTGCCTCGCGCATCAAAAACTGGTTATTTCTGCCCGCGCTACTGATTCCCGTCATCACCGTCATCTGCACCCTATTCATGAAAAACGTGTCGATTGGCGGCGTTTACCTGCTAGACCAGAAGCAACTCACGTTGGCCTCCTTGTGTGTGGCAAGTGTCGCGGCAATCTTAACGGGATGGTGGATAACCAAAGGTTCACCGGTGCAGGCCATTGCGCAGTCGCGCCGAATTGTTGACACCGTGGGCTGGGCAATTATTTTACCTCAAATGTTAGCGATGCTTGGCGGGGTGTTTATCGTCGCCAACACCGGTGAGTCGGTACGCAAAGTGGTCGAGTTGTTTGTTGACCCGGAAAACCGCTTCATGCTGGTCGTTATTTACTGCGTGGGCATGGCGGTATTTACCATGATTATGGGTAACGCTTTTGCTGCATTCCCTGTTTTAACGGCAGGTATCGCGATGCCGTTTCTTGTCATTCACCATAACGCTGACCCCGCGCCGTTGCTGGCGATTGGGATGTACGCAGGCTATTGCGGCACGTTAATGACGCCGATGGCCGCGAACTTCAACATTGTCCCGGCCGCGTTGCTCGAGCTTAAAGATAAATACCAGGTCATCAAGATTCAGATCCCGAGTGCTCTGGCCATATTGCTGGCGAACGTGTTCTTGATGTACTTCCTGTCATTCCGCTAAAGCACTGAAAAACGATGAATCTCAAAGGAGTTTTTATGTCATTAAGCCCGATTCAGGCTGAAGCATTTGCCAACATGCCGCTGACGTTTTTACGCCAGGAATATCCAAATCACATCATGCATTTGCTCAATGATGATGGTGACGTGTTGCCACCCCGGGAATTACACCCGATTTTTTACGGCTGTTTTGACTGGCACTCAGCGGTTCACGGTTACTGGTTGCTGCTGCGTTGTTTGCGCCGTTTCCCGGAACTGCCTTCCCGCGAGGCGATCATTAGCCTGTTTGATGAACACTTTACCGAAGCCAATGTAACCCGCGAACTGGCCTATTTTACTGCCCCGTTCCGCGCGTCGTTCGAGCGCCCTTACGGATACGGTTGGCTGCTTGCGCTGGCGCAAGAACTGGCGGAATCGACTCTGCCGCAGGCAAAACGTTGGTCTGCTCTGCTTGAGCCGCTGACACAGGATATTCGTGCGCGCCTGATAGGCTACCTGGAAAAACTCACCTACCCGATTCGCGTCGGTACGCATTACAACACCGCTTTTGCCCTGGCGTTAGGGCTGGACTACGCCCGTTCGCGCCACGATGCGGAACTCGAGACGGCTATCATTGATGGAGCAAATCGCTTCTATCAGCACGATGTCAATTATCCCGCTCACTATGAACCGGGCGGCGACGAGTACGTTTCAGGTGCGCTCTGCGAAGCGTTGCTGATGAGCCAGGTCAGCGCGGATTTCCCAGGCTGGTTTGACCGTTATCTGCCAGAGGTCGCCAGTATCAATGCGCTGATGCATCCGGCCGTTGTCAGTGACCGCACCGACCCAAAAATCGCGCATCTCGATGGCCTGAATCTCAGCCGCACATGGTGCTTTAAACGTATTGCGGCGGCACTACCGGCTGAACACCCTGCCCAGCAAGCCTTACAACAGGCGATAACCCGCCATCTTGACGCCAGTCTTGATCATGTGGTCGGCAGCCATTACAGCGGCGGACACTGGTTAGCCAGTTTTGCCATGTTGGCACTGGAGTAACCTCCCCGTTTAAACGCTTTCCCCGCACACCCGAGTGCGGGGAAATAAAACCGCTATCAGGCTTTACTCACTTCCGGCGTCAAAAACTGGCTGCGCGGCGAATTACGCAATGTAAAGAATGAGATAGCCGTGAAGCAGGCAGTGATCAATCCTAACGTCAGATAAGCCTGGCTAAAGCCCACCGAGTCATACATTGACCCCGCCCACGTAGAGAGCACAACGCCAGAAAGCTGTTTGGATAAGTTAAAACCAATCAGGAAGAGCGTCGCCGACAGGCGAGGATCAAATACCGAAGAGATATATTTGAACGTTCCCACCAGCAAGAATGGCAGCTCAAACATATGCAGCATTTTCAGAATAATGACTTCAACGCCGGTCGTGGCAAACGAGGAGCCGATTATCCGCACAGACATAATCACGCCCGCCACCAACAAAGCATTTTTAGCCCCTATGCGATTAATAATGAAAGGTGCAAAGAACATAATCGTGGCGTTCAGTAATTCTCCGCCGGTGGTGACAAAACCAAATATTTCAGTCCCTCGCTGCGGAGATGAGAAAAAGCCTTTAAAGAAGTTGGCAAACTGCTGATCGAACACATCGTAAATACTGGCCACGCCAATCACATACAACAAGAATGCCCAGAAGCGCGGCATCTTAAGCAATTCCACCACCATATGCAGTGAGAATTCCTGCTTTTTGTTTACGCCCGTCTCGGCAAGTTCAGATTCCGTTTTAGGATCGGGCTTCGAGAGCAGTAAAAGTACCGCCAGCACCAGAGCGAAACCGGAGGCTATCCAGAAGGTAATATTCGGGTTAATGCTAAATAAGATGCCGGTCAACGAGGCGCAAATGGCCCAGCCCACACAGCCTGATACGCGCACCTGGCCGTATTCGAAACGGTTATTACGGCTCACACGTTCTATATACGCTTCCACAGCACCGGAACCGCCGGAAAAAACACATCCGAGATAGATCCCGCCCGCCATCGCCCCCAGATAAATATTGAATTGTAACAGCGGCGATAACACGTAGATAAAGAACGGCGCAAACAGAACCAACAGCACGACGATGAACCACAGTAAATGCTTCCGCAATCCTAGCTTGTCGGAAATTAAGCCAAAAGCAATCTGAAAGATAATGGCGAATAACGAGATAGACGAGAACACCACGCCGGTTTCGGTTTTGGTCAGATGGTTTACATCTGCAAGCCATACCGGAAAGAACGGAAAGTAGGCAGACATAATGAAATAGTAGAAAAAGAAGAACAGCATAAAATAGATGAAATTATGTTGTTCCCGACGACTCAACGCTGACAGTTTCATAGGGTATTTCCACTTATTATTATTTATGGATTGAGGGGCAAAGGCTGATAAACGTTTTTTGTAGAGGGACAAGCCTTAGCGTCATCCACCATTTGCATCAGTGGTGTCGGATGACGCTGCTGTACGACCTACATAAGTCTAAGAGTCAGTTGGTAATGCCATTGTGTATCCAGTAACAACCATTTCTTCAGCACGGACGGCGTCCAGGAATCATCACCTCCAACGCCCATATGCTGGGCATCAAGCGAAATAGTGACCCCGTCTTCTGGCACCATTTTGTGCCAGTGCGTAACCGTCATCAGTTGTTCGATGCTCCAGGGTTGAACAGAGAAATGGAAATTCCCGCGCGCCTGCCAGATTCCCCAGTCGAGCGATTTTGTTCCGCCACGTAAACCATTTTCCGTCGGGAAGATATACGGAGTGCTCATCTCATCTAGCGGTAATGCCCAGCGCGAGAAAATCGCGCTATTACGGCGGTCAGGGTAGTTTTCATGCGGCCCGAGTCCCAGCCAGCTAACCTCTTCGTTCTGCGGTTTCACTTTGAAAACCACGCCGACACGAGGCAGCGGCGGCAGGGTTTCTGCGCGTTCGCCGGTCACGGTAAGATGCAATTGCCCAAGGCCATCAAAGCGCATCTGCCAGCAGCTCACGATCGCCACACCTTGATGATTGTGATATCGCCATTCGCTGACCACCACAATATCGTCGCCAAATTGTGTCGCTTCGCAACGCACGCACTCCCTTTCCAGTTGATAAAGCCCTGCACTTTTCCAGCGTTCCGCCCACGCATTAGGATCGATGCGCGTCACTTCGCTGACGCCGATATCGTTGTCGATAGGGGCGCGGACAAAGTTGTCACGCAGCGGTTGCAGCAACTGCTCATCACCGTTCTTCAACCAGCTGAAAAGTAAGCCGTTGGCGCGATCGATTTGCCACTGCTGGCCTGCGGCCTGCACGGTAAATCGGATTGCTGAGGTGGTGAGAACCGGCGGGTTAGCCGCCGTAGGTTTGATTGTTAAAACCAGCGGTGCGGCGATGGAAAACTGCTGCCATGCCACGCGATGCCCGGCAGCTGACCACGGCGTTTCATGAGGCTGAATCACTTCAAGCATCAGCCAGACGTCTTTTGCATCGGCCGGGAGAATCAGGTTTTCGGTCAATGTCAGTTCAACGCTACCTTCGGCTGCCAGAGTCAGCGTTTCACGCCCGTTTAGCACCGGCAACCCCGCCGCCTCGATACGCCATTGCAGCGTTTCGTTATCGGTATCGCGGAACAAATACTCACTGTGAACTCGCACTCTGAGCGGCTGCTGGCTAATCAACTCAAACTGGAAGTATTGCTGCGCTTGTTTGGCTTCAAACAGTGCCGGATGTGGCGTCCGGTCAGGGAAAACCAGGCCATTCATACAGAACTGGCGGTCATTCGGCGTGTCGCCAAAATCTCCGCCATAGGCCCAGCCTTGTGAACCATCGTCGAAAGTTTTCATGATGGCCTGATCCGCCCAGTCCCAAATGAATCCGCCCTGCAAACGAGGATATTCACGGAATGCCTGCCAGTAATCAGAGAAGTTACCCAGGCTGTTGCCCATCGCGTGGGAATATTCACACAAAATGAGCGGACGCTGCTCACCGGGCAGGCTGATCCACTTTTTAATCGCCCATTTCGGCACCGCCGGAATAATCAAATCCGTTTCAACGCGGGAATACATCGGGCAAATAATATCGGTGACGGCCGTATCCCCGCCGCCGCCTTCATATTGCACCGGGCGCGATGGATCATTTTTTTTCAGCCAGTGGTAAACCGCATCGTGATTTGCGCCGTAGCCGGACTCATTGCCCAAAGACCAGATAATAATGCACGGATGGTTGCGGTTAGTCTGAACCATGCGCGTGACGCGTGCGCTGTAGGCAGGCAGCCAACTGGCATCATCAGAAAGACGGTTCATCGGCACCATGCCGTGGGTTTCGATGTTTGCCTCATCAACCACATACAAACCATAGCGGTTACAAAGCTGATACCAGAGCGCGGTGTTCGGATAATGAGAGCAGCGGACGGCATTAAAGTTATTCTGCTTCATCAGCAAAATGTCCTGCACCATATCGGCTTCGGTCACGACCTGGCCGCGAAGATGATGGTGTTCATGGCGATTAACGCCGCGAATCAACAACGGCTTGCCATTCACCCGCAGCAGCCCGTTTTTGATCTCGACCTGGCGGAAACCCACGTCGCACGCTTCGGCCTGAATCAGCTCATAACCCTTCCACACCGCCACAACGGCGCGATAACAGTGCGGCGTTTCCGCGCTCCACAACAGTGGGCGCTCAACTGGCAACCTGAGATAGGCACGCTCGGCGTAATTGCCCCGGTCGTCGATCATCGGCGTGCCAAGGGACTGGCGAATGGCGGCAATTTGCTGGTTTCCCTGCCAGAGAGTCGTTTCCACTTCCAGTTCGGATAAACAGGCTGTGGGAGCCGCAACCGCGATGTGGATATTTAGCTCCGCATCGCGATACAACGCATCCAGTTCGGGGGTGATCTGCATATCGGTCAGATGAATTTCGGGCAAATTCATCAGTGAAACCGAGCGGAAAATACCGCTCATGCGCCACATATCCTGATCTTCAAGCCAGGTCCCGGCACTCCAGCGCAACACCATTACACAAAGGCGATTTTCCCCGCCGTGTAAAAACGGAGTCAAATCGAACTCGGCTGGCAAACGGCTATCGACCGAATACCCCACCCATTTGCCGTTACACCACAAATGAAAAGCGGAATTCACACCGTCAAAAATAATGCGTGTCTGCCCGGATGCCAGCCACTGGTCGGAAATATCCACCGTGCGGGTGTAACATCCGGTGGCATTTTCTTCCGGCACAAACGGCGGCGTGGTTTCGATGGGATAGCGCACGTTGGTGTAAATCGGCGCATCGTCGCCGGTCATTTGCCAGTTCGATGGCACGGTAACGGGACGTGCATCCGCCAAATCGCGCTGCAACCAACTGGCGTCAACAGCCTGCGGTTGAGCCCGCCAGCTAAATTGCCAGTCACCATCAAGCGTTCGATGCTGTGGCGACACATGCTCGTCACGCGCTGCCGCAATATCCCGCCAGGCCCTGAACTGCGGGTGCGCCGGTAAACGGTTAATCTGCGTCACCGCCTGTTGCTGCCAGTCACGGCGGTTAAGAATTGCTGCAAACTCTGCTTCTGGGCAGAAAGCGCCCGAACTTTGCGTCATGCTGATTCACCTGTAGTCGTTAAAATGTTATGCGCAATACAATTGAGCAAATTTAGGCAGAGAATCAGCATCACTGGCAAACACAGGTTTTATCAATTCTAAGCACGATCGCAAAATCGGTCGATTAATCAGCATTTCTGTCGTGAGCATGACAATAAATGTTAGCGCTATACATTTCATGCATGCTGGCTTGACGCAGCCAAATCTGCCCCGCATTATGCGAACAAAAAAGGGGTACGCGATGAGCACTCGGCAGGCAACATTAAATGATGTAGCACGTGAAGCGGGCGTGTCGCAGCAGACGGTTTCACGGGTGTTGAATAGCCCGGATTTGGTGTCGTCCCGTACCCGTGAAAAAGTGCTGCATGCGATGAACGTGCTGCACTATGTGCCGAACCGTTCCGCTCAGTTACTGGCGGGTAAAACGATGCCTGCGCTCGGGCTCATCACCTCTTCTCTCACCTACCACGCGCCGTCACAAATTGCCGCGGCCATAAAAAGTCACGCCGAAGAACAGCAATTGCAGGTTTCTGTCGCGATGCCAAAAGGGGCGGAGTACGAAGCATTGCAGGCAGTGCTTAACGAATTTCGGGCGCAAAACATTCGCGGCGTGATTGCGAATCTGCCGCTCGAGAGCACGCTCGCTGAACAACTGGCGCGGGAAAATGACGATCTGGCTTGTTTATTTCTGGATGTTCCGCCAGAGACTGACGTTTCTTGTGTGCGCTTCGATCACCAGGACGGTTCTGGCGCTTGCGTAAAGCATTTGTGGGAACTGGGACACCGACAATTTGGTTTGTTAGCAGGCCCGGCAGAGTCGATTTCTGCTCGTCTGCGCCTGGGTTGCTGGCGTGAAACACTTCATCAATTTGGCGTCAGCAATGCCATAACAGCCTGGGGAGACTGGAGTGCCAGCAGTGGCTGGGCAAAAACCTTCGAGTTGATTCATGCCAATCCTCGCATCAGCGCCATTATCGTCGCCAACGATCAGATGGCCTTAGGTGTATTAAGCGCGTTGGCGCAACTTAAACGCAGCGGCGCAAATGCGGTTTCAGTGACGGGTTATGACGATACCGCAGACAGCCTCTTCTTCCAGCCCGCGTTAACAACGGTTGCGCAGGATTTCGATTTGCTCGGCAAACGTGCGGTGGAAATCGTGACATCGCTGATGGCACAATCGTCGTCACCACAAAAAATACTGAAACTCCTTCCTACCCGTCTTATCATTCGCGAGTCAACTTATCCCTTTCCACACAATGAGACACCGACAGATATTGTGGCGCAGCTGAAATTGCTCATTAATCAGCTATAAATATATGGACATTAGCAGCCACAAATAATGTGTAAAAATGGATATTGGTTGGCGGTGCTATTATAAAACAAACTGATTAGCATTACCTCCGCATTAATTATAGTGATATAGTAGAGTTTGTTCTTGCCACACCGATTACAACTCAACCCACAACTAAGCAACGAATGAATCACAATATAATCATAAGAAACACGAAAAGCATCATTCATCAATTAAAAATAGCTTTTATTAACAATCGTATTTCGCAAGCGGTTCTGAGTTGCACCATGGCTATTATGCCATTTTCAGTTTTACGCGGAGTCGTTATTGTTGCAGGTACGTTATCCCTGAATTTTCATTGGGTAAAAATTTCACAATGGTTAGGTGATTTGCAACAAAATATGCTTATTTTCTTGCCTGTTTTGTTAAATATTATCTTTTCATTACAATGGGCCGTCAGATATCGCCTTTCAATCATGCTCAGTATTTCTCTTAGCCTGACGGTACTGTTTGGAATTGCTGGCCTTGAAAACAATCATGAAGCTAATTTTCTTTTTGGCGTGAGCCTCCCCGTCGCCTTACTCTCCGCTATTTTCACAAATTTAATACTTGAAAAAAACATCACCTTATTTAGAACCAATAAGATTCAATTAAACTGGAAGTCGGCAAAAATATTATCTTTTTTCATTGCCAGGCTAACTTCGCTAATTGTTGTTGGGCATATTATATTAAGTGCCTGCAGTTGGTTAACAAAAGATATATCAATTGCCATTTACCCTGATGGTTTTTTTCATGGTTTGCTGTATGAAATGATCCGTGAATTTACCTGGTTCTTTGGTATCCACGGGTTTTATATTTTCCAGGATATCGGGTTCAGATTCATGAACAATACGATATCTAACATGGACGCCTGGAAAGCCGGTCATGGGTCTTTAAATATCCTGAGCATCACTTTTTATGAGATGTGGTGTGCGTCCGGCGGATGCGGCGGTACGTTAAGCCTGTTAATCTGCTTATTAATCAGTCGCAACCCGTCTAACCGTCATCTTATTAATGTCTCACTGCCACTGGCGATATTTAACATCAATGAACCGCTGATTTTTGGCGTGCCCGTGGTGCTCAATCCTGTGATGTTCGTCCCTTTTCTGATGACTCCAGCGGTAGATTACATCCTCGCTTACTATGCTACGCTGTGGCACATCATCCCGCCCGCGCAGCAACTGGTGGGTTGGGCAACACCGGCCATCATTAATACATGGCTGGCCACCAATGGCGCATTCAGCGCGGTCTTCTTCCAGGTATTGCTCATTTGCGCGGGAATTGGTATTTACTGGCCTTTCCTGCGCTATATGGAAAAGCGTGACTATAAAGAAATCGCCTTGCCGTGCGGCAAAAAGCGATTTGTTCCGCTAAAAGGTAATCAGTTCCAATTGACGGTGCCGGGTCATCGAGAGGCAGAATCGCCGCATCATTACCTTTCTGAAGTAAATGAATATATAGAAGCAAGACGTCATATTAACGCTCTGCAAAATAGCGGTAATTTTGTTTTGTGGTTTCAACCTCAAATTACACTCGATGAGCGGAAAATAGTGGCAATGGAAGTTTTACTTCGTCATCAAAGTGATGATGGTAAAATTACCCCACCGTATTTTCTAAAATATTATGAACGTATTGGTATGATGCCCGAAGTTGATTTTTGGGTACTGGAAAATGCTGTTGAAGTGATTCATCACGAATTTTCTCGCTTTCCTGGCATGACACTTTCGGTAAATATTTCACCGCAAACGTTGCTTGAACCTAATTTCCTGAGCGTGGTGAGTAAATTGCTCCGTAACCCGTTGCCTTCTGGCTGGCAGTTGGAAATGGAAATTACCGAATCACAAAAAGTGAAAGAACCCCAGCAAGTGATTGAGGTTCTGGCAGTGTTACGCCAGTTTGGTATCAAAATAGCACTGGATGATTTTGGTTCGGGTTATTCAACCTTATCCTATCTGACACAATATGAACTGGATAAAATTAAGCTGGATCGTACTTTGGTGCTGGGCCTGGCCCGAGAAGGAGGAGAAGCGTTTCTCCATCATGTTGTGCAGTTATGCAAAACCTCCGGCAGCATTGTGTTGATTGAAGGGGTGGAAACCGAAGAAGAACATCAAATTGTACAAAATTGTGGAATCCATTTAGCACAAGGTTTCCTGTTTCACCGTCCACAACCTTTAAACCAATTATGCGAACTTTTAGAAACAAATACTTAGCCGGACATGGCGCCTATTTTATGCATAAAACACAGGAGTGGATTGTCCAGCCCTGAATAAATAGTTGAGTAAAAATACACGAACAGCAACACGGTTGCGTTAATATTTATCGTTGACGCTTTAATTAGCCAACTTTATAATCCTGTTAATTAAATGAAAGCGCATTTCTCATAAATCGAACAAGTCGATAAAAACCTACATTGCGCTAACATCAGTTAAACAACATATTAAAGTACAGCAGTATACAAACAACAAATAAAAACGATAATTTATCTCATTGAGAATTCCTTTCGAGCCTTCTTTAATCGCTTATAAAAGAGTACGAATAGAAAAAATGGTTGTTAAAGAACTCATTCAACATGAAGTTGTGCCTGTCTGCGAACAGGAACCCCAGCTGCGTGGGGGTTATCATTGGTATCATTCAATTACCGGGAAAGTTGCTATCTATCTGATGCTAGGGGTTTTAATTGCCTATGGCATTGGTTCTGGCGCTGGAGTTTTTGAAGTAAACCGTATTTCGCACGAACAATGGTACAAACAAGCCGCCACCAATTCTCAAATCACCAGTTATATTATTCGTAATATTTATACCTCCACCACGGTTAAATCCAACCACGAAGGACAAGTGGTTTCTATTGAATCCGAACGACCGCTCAGTGATGATGAAACCATTATCCAGACCGGATTTAACCCAGCCGATATGCTCACCCTGGTATCAACACAGACTCATAATCCAACCTGGTTATTGTTGTACGACAAGAAACACGGCTTTACCGACCTCAATAACACGGACGACATCTCGCAAAAAATCACCACCGCTACGGATACCGCCAATAGATCAGCGTTAACGGCCTATTATCGCGGCTTCGCGGATATTGGCGGCAAAGAGTATTTCGTCGGTTCGATTCCTATCGTAGACCCCTCAGGAAAGTTACTCGGTGCCGTAGTAAGCAGTATCGGAGAACGGGACGCGCTATTTGCCACCCACAATGCACTGCTGAAAAATACGCTACTGATGCTGATTTTAATCCTCGGCATTACGGTTGTGGTGGTCAATTGGCTGGTGCGTAACCTCTTTCGCCCCGTTCCACGTCTGATTCAAGCCGTCTCACTTATCGCCGATGAAAAAACCGATCAGGTCACTCCTTTCCAGACCCAGGATGATGAAATCGGTGAACTGGCGAAAGCCATTGAAAAACTTCGTGTGGCTATGGTTGACCGGGGTTATCTGCAACGGATGCAGGAAATGGCGCAAAAAATGGAGTACATGGCGCATCATGACTCTTTGACGCTGCTGCCTAACAGGGTTTCTTATCGAAATTCTATCGACGAGCGGCTGATAAAATTGAGAACCGAGGGCCGCATTTTCAATCTGTTGCTCATCGATTTAGATAATTTCAAACCGGTTAATGATACTTACGGCCACGTGGTTGGCGACGAACTCCTGATTGAATCATCAGTACGTCTGTGCGCCATTATCGGTGAAAAAGATATGGCCATTCGCCTGGGCGGCGATGAATTTGCCATTCTTCAGGAAGTGCAACGCGACTCAATTCTTGAAGCACAAACGCTGGCAAGAAAAGTGTTGGCGACGCTGAACGAACCGTTCACCTGTAGCGGGAATACATTTTCTATCAGTGGCAGCATCGGGATTTCCTGTGCTCCGCAACATGGAAACACCCGTGAAGATTTATTCGCCCATGCCGATCTTGCGTTATACACATCTAAAAGTTTCGGCCGCAATTGTTTCCATTTTTATTCTCCGGGGATGACGATGAACCCTTCCAATAACCTGCTCTTTAGCCAGGAAATTGAGAACGGCATCAGAAATAATGAGTTTTTCCTGCACTACCAAAAAATTGTCAGCCTCGATAACTGCCGCAGCGAAGGCTATGAAGCGCTAGTTCGCTGGCAACACCCGGTTCGCGGACAACTGCAACCCCATCATTTTATTTCGGTTTCTGAAGATATAGGGCTGATTGCCAGGCTTGGCGAGTGGCTGATACGCAGCGCCTGCATAGATGCAGCTAACTGGCCCGTGGCGAAAACCGTTTCAGTGAATGTTTCCCCGCACCAGCTTCGTCATCCAGGAATTTTAGATACCATTCGGAACGCCTTGCGTGACAGCGGCCTGGATCCTGCCCGTCTGGAAATAGAAATTACCGGTTCTGAGCCGTTGGACAGAGAAATTATCCTTCCTATTCTCAATGCCATCCAGGCGCTGGGGATAGGAATTGTTCTCGATGGGTTCGGCACTGGCTTTGCCACGCTCGATTATTTAATTATTTTCCCATTCAGCCATATCAAAATTGCCCGCCCACTGATTGATATGCTCGATAAGTGCGAGGACAGGCAGGCGTTAGTAAGTATGTTGGTTCGTTACGCGCTACAACGTGGGCTGAAAGTGACCGCTGAAGGCGTTGAAACCCAGCAACAGTATGAATTTTTGCTCTCACTGGGTGGCGTAAAAATGACGGCACAAGGATTTTACTTTGGCAGAGCCGTAGAAAATTCAAATGTAGTGGCAGAACTGGAGCAAGAGAAAATGGAGCAACAATGTCACTCTTAATCAAGAGTTTATATCAAGCATCATGCTTTACGGCCGCAGCATTAATATTTTCCCTTGGTATGCTCATTCCTTCGAGCGGCCATGCGGAAGACATTTTGGCTCGTATCACCCAAAACAAAACCATCACTCTGAGTTATCAGACAGATGTATTTCCTTATTCTTATTTCGAAAATAATAAGCCACAAGGTTATTCCATTGATATCTGCCATAAACTGATCGACATGATTAAACAGGAGTTAAAGCTTCCTGAGCTTCGCATCAAATGGGTTCCCGTCACCACCGCCACACAGTTTTTAACCGTCAAAAATAAAAGCATCGATATGGGCTGCATCCCCACGATTTACACGGCAGAAAGGCAAAAAATCGTGACCTTTTCTGAACCGTATTTCTTCTCAGCGACCCGCTTTGTGTCGCGTATGGAAGATGATATTACGGATATTGAAGAGCTGAACGGCCATACGGTTATCGTGAAAAGCGGTACGGTGTTCGTCAGACATATCCAGGAAGCGAACGCCCAGCACCAACTGTCATTGAATATTGATCTCGGCACCGACAATACGAAGGCTTTTTCCGAGCTGGAAAGTGGCAGAACGCCGGTGATTGTTTCCAGCGACGTGTTACTGCTTGCGCAAGCAGCGCTTTCAGGGCACCCGCAGGCATTCAGGATTTCTGCACAGACCCTCAGCCCGCGATTGCCCATCGCCATGCCGATTAAGAAAGGGAATCCGAAATTTACCGCGCTGATCAATACCTCGATGAAACGTCTGCTACAAAGTCCAGATTTCATGACTATCTATAATAAATGGTTTATGCGGCCGATAATGCCTGAAGGAGTGACTCTCAACTTGCCATTATCGCCAGAATTGAAGAAGCGTATTTCTTCGCAAACCCCGTATGCTTATTAAATATTTTTCCGGTGAGCACCCGAAGATAACGACAAACGATAAAAGCCTATCAATGAAACAGAAACCGTACCTGAGTTATATATTAAGTTTGTTTATGCTAATTACCGTGACTGCGGTGAAAGCAGAACCGAATATGTCTACGCTGGAAAGAATTTCCAGCCATAAAATCATCAATATTGGCTATCGCGATGCACCGCCCTATTCCTACAAAACTCGTGATGGACAGGTTGTTGGGTATGTCATTGAATTGTGCAAAAACGTGACGGAAAGTCTCAAAAAGAATCTGCACATTAATCATCTGGAAGTTAACTATATTCCTGTGCCCATATCCATGCGCATCCCGATGCTAAAACATAATGTGATTGATATGGATTGTTCGGTTAATACGGATACCGTAAAACGCCGAAGCGTCGTTTCATTCTCCCGCCATTATCTGTTAGTTCAAACACGATTCGGTACCCCTGTCGGTACAAATATTCATACTTTTTTAGACTTAGCGGGCAGAACAATCAGTGTAACCAAGGGAACGGCAGACTTAATTAGTGCTAATACCCTCAATCGGGTACAGAATCTTAATCTATTTGTTTTGACTCAACCGACAATGAAAGATGCCTTTATTACTATGACTCAGCATAAGAGTTTTGCGACAGCAACGAATGAGGTGTCGCTTAAGGAACTGATTGAAAGTAGTGAACATCCTGAAGATTATCAGATGTCAGATCTGACGCTGGGTACGCCGCAAAATCTGGGTATCATGCTCCGTTATGACGATCAAGAATTCAAAAAAATAGTCGATGCCTCTCTGGCAGATCGGTTCAAGCGCCATGATTTTAAGTCATTTTATGATCAATGGTTTAATAGCGTCTTACCCGATAAAAACTTCAACCTGCATCTTCCTCTAACAGCTGGAATGTATAAATACATTGCACAGAACACCTGATTTTAAAACTATAACTCCGCGCAATAAAAAAGGGAGAAAGTAAACTTTCTCCCCTGATACGTGATATTAATTACATCAGTTGAAGCAACATGCAGAAAGACATTCCGCACAATACACCATATAACAAATTGCTCTGCGCCGTTTTACGCACACGTTTTTGAGAATGAATGGTAACGTCTTCCAGTCTTTTACGAACGTTGCGCGAAACCTGTGTATGGTGTGTTATGACATCTTTTGAACAGTGCCGGAACCTTGCGATGTCATCCCTTATAAACTCATCGACAACGCCTTTGTTGGCTTTGAGTTCGCGGACAATTCCTTCAAGCATTTTTTCCATGCCTTTTACCCGCAGGACAACATCTTCTTCCATTTCCAGTGACAGCATAATCCAAATCCATGATTAATTATAACGCCTGGGGGTAATTCATTTACCGCCCATCCCTTTCAAGATAATAATGTCGTCAAGAAACAACCTAAGCAAGACAATAAACATTAATAAAACTTAAGTTGAAAATATTTCAGGTGAATTGACGCTATATTGTTCACTCATAAAAAATAATTAATCGCGATCTCCATTTGTTATTGCATCAATACTTTCTGGTAACAAACGAATTTCCGCCGCGCGGCGATGAGCCTGCATTCCTTCAGTGCGGCTTTGGCGGACAGCAGGTTGCGCGACGGCTGCAATTCCATGGTCGTCAATCCACTGGTGGGTGCAAATTTTCACATACGCGCCAACCCACAAACCGCCGGTATAGCGAGCCGCAGCCATCGTTGGCAATGTATGGTTGGTTCCGCAGCACTTGTCAGAGAACACAACGCTGGCATTTTGCCCGATGAACAACGAACCATAATTACGGATTTTGCTGGCCGTCGCATGTGGGTCGCGGGTGTGCACTTGCAGATGTTCCGTGGCCATATGGTCTGCCCAGGCGATGAGTTGTTCCTCGTCGCGGCAAATCACAATTTCGCCCTGTCGTTTCCAGGCTTCACCTGCGGTTACTGCCGTGGGTAAATTCGACAGCTGGCGTTCAATTTCAGCCAGCGTCGCGCGGGCGATTTGTGGACTGGTGGTCGCCATCCCGACGCGGGTATGCACATCATGTTCAGCCTGAGCCAAAAGGTCTGCCGCCAGAATTCGCGGGTCTGCGCTGTCATCAGCAATCACATAAATCTCACTTGGCCCAGCCAGGGCGTCGATGCCGACTTTACCAAACACCTGGCGTTTAGCTTCGTTAACAAAGGCATTGCCCGGCCCGACAACTTTATCCACTACCGGGATAGATTCTGTCCCCCAGGCCATGGCGGCAATCGCCTGTGCGCCACCAACCTTAAAGATGCGGTGCGCCCCCGCAAGGTGGCAAATGGCTATCATCGCCGGATGCGCCCCCGGCGGCAGACAGGCAATAATCTGGTCACATCCTGCCACTACCGCCGGGACAATGGACATTACCGGCGCGGATAAAATGGGGTAACGCCCGCCAGGCACATAACAGCCCACAGTCTGAATAGGGATAATGCGGTGCCCGAGATGCACGCCCGGCAGCGTTTCGATATCCAGCGGTTGCATGGTTGCCAGTTGCGCCTGCGCAAAGCGTTTAACCTGCGCAATGGCAAACTCGCTGTCCTTGCGCGTTTGCGGGTCGAGATCCGCCAGTGCGCTGGCAATTTCATGTTCCGAAACTTCAAATTTGTCCGGCGTGGTTTTATCAAACTTTGCCGAGTAGTCACGCAGCGCAGCATCGCCACGCTCGCGCACCTGGTCGATAATATTCTGCACCGTCTCGGTTAGCGTGCGGTCAGCCTGAACATCTTGCCCCTGCGGACGTTTAATAAACTCAACATCAGCCTCAGAAATCGTTGCCATTTCTTACTCCTCCATTTGTCCCAGTTTAATTTGTGCCAGCAGAGCCAGATGGTCGTAGACCACCCATTCATCAACGATTTTGCCGTTGACGATGTGATAGTGGGACATCCCCATAACGAACAGGCGCTCACCGGTCGGTTTACCCAGCTCGCCGTAACCCAAGTGGTGGCCTTCCATGATCCAACGCACCGCCACTTTGGTACCGCCTTCTTCGCAAGGATTGGAGCAGACATGCTGCGGCATCCACGCCCCGTCCGGGATCATGCCAATCAGCGCCAGCGTCTGGTGGATAACCGCCGCCTGACCGTACAACTCTTTCATCAGCGGCCCATGCCACTGCACATTCGGGGCATACACATCTTTGATTTTACCGAGCATGCGGCGGTTATAAATTTCGTGCAGCCAGCGCAGGCACTGCTCTTCGGTATCGGTATGCGCAATGGAGACATCGCATTCCATTTCTGGCGGATACTGCCCGACCATGCGGCGGTTTTCGCCGATATCGGTGACACGGAAGCCCTTATCGAACTGCTCTTTTGCCATGCCGTAGGCTATCGCGTCGGTATCCAGACCCAGCTGACGCATCATCGCCATGTTGTCGCTGACCACCCACTCGCGATAAATCTTGTTTTCGTGGATCATGCAGTCCGCCACGGTACGGGTCACAAACGTGCGGTTAGTCGGTTTACCCAGATGACTGTACTGAGTGTGACGGCCAGTGCCGGTTACCAGGTGGGAGGTGTAAAAACCGTCAACGTCGTTACCATTCCAGATAACTTGCGTTGCCATACCGCGGCGTTCAGGGAAGGCAATTAAGCGCTGCAACGTATCCTGCACAACCTGCTCGCGGTTATACATGGTACCGAGCGCATTATATAAAACACAGTTGTGGGTATAGTGGGTGTAAATTAAACCAACGTCACGCTCGTCCCATATTTTATGGGTGCAACGCACAATGTAATCGACAATATCCGTATAACAATCATCAAAGCCCCGCAATGATTGCACTCGCGGACGTTTCTCCGGAACCAAATCAATAAAGTCACGGCGCTCCACTTGTAATACCGGTTCATCGCGCGTGGATTTTACATTGGTTTTTTCCGAAGCTACCGGCGTTTTATTAGTTGTTTCAGTTGAAGACATATGACCTCCTGCGTTATTTGATTGCGCTATGGGTATTGTCAGCGCACATTATTCAGGGATAGGAATATCCCTCACCTGCAAATGGCGATAATATTTATTTTCTGGGTTAGCTATTTGGCGAGGAGGTTATCCTCGCCAATAAATGTCATTAATTAAAAATCTGTGACCATATCGCTAATTCATCGACACCCAGATATTCCCGGATAATTAACCCATCGCGTAATTCCAGTTGGCTAATACCGGTAATAGAAACCGGGCGACGGGTCGGGGTACCGAATTTCCCGTAACCGTCGTGCCAGGTTAACAGCGACCAGCGCAACGAAAGGCGCACCGGTTCATTGGCATCACGGCGCACCACCAGGTGATGGAGATGCGTTTCGCTGTCGGCAAACGACGCCCGGTATCCCGAAAGAAAACCGCCGATATCCTGCTCGCCCGTGCACAACACGTGGCCCGGCCCATGCAGCGTTGCGGCAGGATGATATAACCCTGGCACCACACCGCTGTTGCCACCTGCCCACATCGACAAATAGCGTTCAATCAGTCCGGCAAGTGGGCCATCAACGTCATCCCCTTCAGGGCCGCCCGCCCAGCGCGCGTCCATCTCTTCGGCACTGATATTTTCCAGCCCGGCTTCACGACGTGAATCTGCGAGTTGCCTCGCAAAATCACGCACTTCCATTCCCGTTTGCAAAATGATGGCTGCGCGGTCTTGCAATAACCACTCCTGACGCACTGCGCCTTCAGCGCAAACGCGATCCGCCCAGGTGCGCACCCAAATCGATTTTCCGCTCGGTTTCCCAAAGAACCCCTCGCCCTGATGCTGGATACAGGCCACCGTGCGTTGCGCGGCGTAATATTCAAACTGCGGCGAATGGGTACAAAGAATATCTTCGGTTAGCACCGTGCGATGCGGGAAACTGTGCATCGCTTCAAGCGTGAGCCGCATAAATTGCGACAGGTCATTGAGCTGTTTTTCCGGGGTGTTAAATACCACCGGAGTGGCGTAGAAATCTGCCAGTTGGCCGATATCTTTTTGCTCCCATACCACATGGGTCAGCGTCAAAATAAACTGCTGGATAGAATCAAACTGAGGGCTAAAGCCCGGCAACCTGGTCATTCAACCTCCTGCGGCTGGAACAATGACAGCCCATCTTTTTCGATAACGCCAAATTGTGGCCGCCTTGCGGAATGACGCACCACCAGCACACCAGGAACCACAACCTGTTCCGGTTCAATGTTTTCACTTTCAATCTGTTTCATCAGTAGCGCTATGGTGGCCCCGACCATGGCATCAACAGGCTGAGATGCCGACGTCAGAGCGTAAGACGGCCAACCTGAAGGGCCGGTATCGTCATAACCGATGACCGAAAGATCTTCTGGAATCCGCAGGCCAAATTCGAACCGGGCAACATCCATCACGGTAAGCGCCATATGATCATTGGCAGCAAAAATGGCATCCGGTGGCTGTGGCGAGGAAAACAGTTCCCAGGCCGCTTTTGCGGTTTTTCTGGCATCGTAATCCCCCTGCACCACGCGGACATCCTTAATTCCGTGGTGATTAAGCGTATTGATATACCCACTCTGCCGCGCCAGGTTAACCGAAGAGTCAGAAAGCCCGGCCACATACGCAAAGTGCTGGTGCTCCCCGGCGAGCAGAAATTCTGCAATCTGTTTGGCTGCCGCTTCGTTATCGGTATTCACGCTCGACGCCGTGGCATTTTCTTCGCTGCGATTAAACAGCACCACCGGGATCCCGGCAGCGACACACTCTTCGGAAAGCTCGACCGACAGCGAAACCGAAGCCAGCACAATCCCGTCAACCCGGTATTGCATGATCTGGTCGAAAATCCGGTCGACGTTACCATCGCGGTCGCCCACAAACAGCAGCAGGTGGTAATTCAGCTCATCGAGCTTTTGCGCCAGTGCTTCCAGAACCTGCGGGTAGAACTGGTTATCAAAATAGGACATCACCACACCCACAATCCTTGAGCGGGCGGTGTTTAGGGATCGGGCAATGGCATTTGGCCGATAGCCCAGTTCGCGCGCCGCCTTCAGCACCTTTTCACGCGTTGCCGGAGAAATGCTCGCTCCTGGCGTGAAAGTGCGCGATACCGCCGATTGTGATACTCCCGCTATTTGTGCCACTTGCTGAGAAGTCACGGGGCCAAAAGTCTTACGTTTCATGATTTGGTAGTCCTTATCCACATCCCTCTGGAATGCCTGTTTTTTATACTTACACCATCTTTGCATGCGTATGCAACAGACAAAATTATTTTTTTCACATTTACATTATCTGCCTTTACAAAATTGAAACCTTTTCGTAACTTCAACTTTTGAATACGTATGCAGAAAACAAAAAATACGCCGTCAGTTTTACCGGTGACGCAAGTTAGCGACAAAGGATTGCACCGGTTAATGCCGTACTTGATTGGTTATAACCCATTAATATTTAAGAGGTTCACCACATGTTTCGTGCACTCTTTAGTCGATCCGAAGTCAGACTGTTTTTTACCATTAGCGTGTTGTTCTTCATTTGCATCCACAGTATCGATGCATTTCTCGCCCCGATGTTAATCAGCGAAGGAATGCAGCCAGAAGTGGTGGGAATGATTATGGGCGCCAGTGGATTAGCCACGTTATTTATCCGTTTCCCGATTGGCATTTTGTCGGACGTGGTGAAGAGCCGAAAAATATTTATCCAGGTCAGCCTGCTGTTACCGATGGTGACCTGGCCGATAGCCTACCTGGAACCCACCGCCGTGACATTGTACCTGGCGAAGGCCGCCGATGGATTCACTGCGGCGACCTGGGTTTTGTATAACATCCTGTTTATTCGCTATTTTGATAAAAAAGATGCGCCTGCCGCTGTGGCATTACTGGCACTTGCCGGGCCATTAGGGGTTTTCCTCGGCAACTGTATTGGTGGCGCGTTAATCCACTTTTTTGACAAGAACATCGGCTATTTTGTCTCAAGCGTATCGGCGCTGCTGGCATTGATTCTGACGTTTCGCATTAAAGAATTTCACGATGCTGCCCGCGCACCCACGCTTAAAGCCTGTATTAAAAGTGCGAAGCGCCAGCTCGCGGACCCTTCCGTATGGTTTATTGGCCTGCTGGCCACCATTGTCATCCTGGTGCCTTTCGCCACCCGCGATACGCTGACCCCTATTTATGCCCAACAGCTCGGCGCGAAAGCCGGTATTTTGACCTTGCTGAGTAATATCCATTTGATCTTCTACGCGCTGGCGATAGCGATGTGTAGTTCGGTGTTTTATAAACGCCTGGGACTGGTGAATACCGCCGTTATTGGCATTATCCTGCAAGTGATTTCCAGTATTGGCATTCCTTTCACCAGCAATATGTATCTCATCTATTTCTTACAGGCGATGGCGGGTTTCTCGTTTGGTATGGCATTCGCCGTGTTTATGTCGTTAAGCGTGGTGAATACGGTTGAGGATGAACAATCAACGCGCATGGGCTTATTCCAGACCATTTATTCTGTCGGCATGTTTGTCGGCCCGGTCGCGATGGGTTTGATGTTGCAGCATATTAATTTGTCTTCCGGGTATCTGATGATTGGCGTGTTGTGCGTTATTGCGGCTTTCCTCACACCCATGGCGGCACGCAGTGTGGAGCAGCGCCAGATAAAAGCGGCGCAAAAGAATCTGCCGAACGTTTCTTCGGCACAGGAATATGCTAATAAAACCAGCCAGTAAATTTAAACCTTAATCGTTTATTTAATCCGATTCACCCCATTCACCCGCAATGCCGGGCGGGATAAACACGTATTAAAAATCAAAGGAGAGCGTCATGGCGCAATATTTAAAAACCAGTAAATCATTATCTGAACGCCAGCAGGCCAATAAACAGGTCAGTATTGTGGTGGAAAATACGCTGGCCGATATTGAACAACGCGGTAATCAGGCTATTCGTGAGTTATCCATTAAGTTCGATAATTACGATCGCCAGGATTATCGTTTATCGCAGAGTGAAATTAATGCCTGCATCAAACAATTAAGCCGCCAGGATATTAAAGATATCGAGTTTGCCCAGCAGCAAGTTTTTAATTTTGCCACGGCGCAAAAAGGTTGCCTGACCGATCTTGAAATCGAAACCCGTCCCGGCGTAATTCTTGGTCATAAAAACATTCCGATTAATGCCGTCGGTTGTTATGTCCCCGGTGGGAAATATCCGCTGCTGGCTTCAGCGCATATGTCGATTATTACGGCAAACGTAGCGGGGTGTTCGCGCATTGTGAGCTGTGCGCCGCCGTTTAATGGTCGCCCTGCCCCGGCGATTGTTGCCGCGCAGGCGATGGCGGGTGCAACGGAGATTTACGCGTTAGGCGGTATTCAGGCGATTGGCGCGATGGCGCTCGGCACCGACACTATCGCGCCTGTAGATATGCTGGTCGGCCCGGGTAACGCCTTCGTTGCAGAAGCTAAACGCCAGTTATTTGGCCGCGTCGGCATCGACTTGTTCGCCGGGCCAACGGAAACGCTGGTGATTGCCGACGAAACGGTAGACGCCGAAATCTGCGCCACCGACCTGCTGGGTCAGGCCGAACACGGCGTAACCACACCTGCGATCCTGCTCACCAACTCGCTGAAACTGGCACAAGAAACGATACGTGAAGTTGAGCGCCTGCTGACGCAATTGCCCACCGCAGAAATTGCCCGCCAGGCATGGCGCGATTATGGCGAAGTGATTGTTTGCGACAGTTACGAGGAGATGTTGCAGGAAGCAGACCGCATCGCCTCCGAGCACGTGCAGGTGATGACTAACCGCGACGACTGGTTCCTCGCCAACATGACCAACTTTGGTGCGCTGTTCCTTGGCCCGCGCACCAATGTGGCTTACGGCGATAAAGTCATCGGCACCAACCATACCCTGCCAACGCAGAAAGCAGCGCGTTATACCGGCGGACTTTGGGTCGGTAAGTTTATGAAAACCTGCACCTGGCAGAAAGTGCTGAGTGACGAAGCCTCTACAGAAATTGGCAGCTATTGCTCACGCTTGTGCCAACTCGAAGGTTTCTCGGGCCATGCGGAGCAAGCCAATATTCGCGTGCGTCGTTACGGCAACCAGGATGTGCCATACGCAGGCTCGGTTCCGGCGGCGGATATTGAGAAGGCATCGTAATGATAGCGCTTCCTCGCACACCGGAATTCCGGCTCGATAATCAGCGGGCTTTAGTGACGGGCGGTTCTCGTGGTATCGGTTTTGCGGCGGCCATCGCCCTGGCACGCGCCGGGGCGCAGGTGTGGATTATTGCCCGCCAGGCGCAGCAGCTTGAGGAGGCGGTTAAAAGTGCTGCCGCAGAAGGCCTGCAATTAAACAGCCTGGCGCTGGATATTACCGATACCGCTCAGGCGGGTGCTGCGTTGGCAGACCTACCGGGGTTCGACATTCTGGTAAACAGTGCCGGGCTTGCGCGTCATCAACCATTTCTTGAAGTGAGTGAAGAAAATTTTGATGCGGTCATGGCGCTCAATCTGCGGGCAACCTTCTTTATTAGCCAGTTAGTTGCACGCAGTATGAAAATGCGCCAGATCCCAGGTTCAATTATTCACATTTCCTCGCAAATGGGGCATGTCGGCGGCCCGCAACGCAGCGTTTATTGCGCGTCTAAGTTTGCCCTAGAGGGTTTGACGAAAACAATGGCGCTGGAGTTGGGCGATTCGGGTATTCGAGTGAATACCCTGTGCCCGACGTTTATCGAAACCGAGCTGTCGCGCGCGAATCTCGCAAACCCGGCATTTAGTCGCTATGTGTTGGACAACATAAAGCTGAAGCGGCTGGGGACGCTGGAAGATGTGATGGGGCCGGTGGTATTTCTCGCCTCGCCTGCTTCTGCCCTGATTACCGGCACGGCATTAATGGTCGATGGCGGGTGGACAGCAACATGAATACGATGCCTTTGCTGGAAAACCATCACGCGCCACTGATTCTGCTCGGCGGAACGCTGTGCAACGGGCGGCTATGGCAGCCGTTAAGCGAACAGTTAAATGTGACCTCTTTTAGCTGCATCACGCTCACCGCGGGCAAATCAGCGCATGAACTGGCAACTCAGTTGCTCGAGGTTTTGCCGCCGCGCTTTTGCCTGGCGGGTTTTTCACTCGGGGCAATGGTGGCTCTGCAAATGGTAGCTTTGGCTCCGCATCGAATTGCCGGTCTGGCGCTGCTGTCCGTGAACCCGCTGCGGGATTTACCCGCTAACGCGGCCGGGCGACGTGCGGCGGTGAAAGAAGCTGCGCGCCTGGGAGTCGCGCCGTGGCTCACGAAAACTCTCTGGCCGAAATACGTCGCCCCGCATCGTCTGGATAACGCGTCGCTTCACCAGACAATCGTACAAATGGCTGAAGAGTGCGGCATTGCGGTTTTTGCAGACCAGACTGAGGTGGCGATTTCACGCGATGACCATCGCGCGGCTCTGGCCACGTTTCCCTCTCCGATACTCATCATCAACGGCGCGTATGACGTCATTTGTACCCATTCACATCACCAGTCGGTTGCCGCTGTCGCTGCTCATGCCCGCTGGATAACGCTTCCTGAAAGCGGCCATTTCTTACCGCTTGAAGAACCGAAACTGGTGGCAATCGCCATGCGCAACTGGATACAGGAGACACAACCATGAGAAAAAATCCGCTCAAAGCGGCCTTTCGCCAGCAGCAACCCATCATTAATGGTTGGCTGGCGATACCTTCGGGCTACAGCGCCGAAATCGTCGGGCATCAGGGCTATGATTCCGTCACCGTCGATATGCAGCACGGCATGATTGATTTCGCCAACGCGTTGTCGATGCTGCAAGCCATTTCGGCGACACCTGCCACGCCGCTGGCCCGCGTGAACACCAATGAACCCGCTCAAATTATGCGCCTGCTTGATGCCGGAGCCTGGGGAATCATCTGCCCGATGATTTCGACGGCGGAACAAGCGCGGCAGTTTGTTTCAGCCTGCCGCTACCCGCCACTCGGTAACCGCTCTTTTGGCCCGGCGCGCGCCCTTTTATACGGCGGCAAAGATTACCCGCAGTATGCCAATGAAGAGATCCTGACGCTGGCGATGATTGAAACCCGCGAAGGGCTGGAAAATCTCGACGCGATTCTGGATACCGCCGGGCTGGACGGCGTATTTATCGGGCCAAACGACCTTTCTTTAACGCTCACGGGAAGTGCCAGCGCCGAGTCGCAACACCCTGAAATGTTGGCCGCGATAGAGTTAGTGCTGAGTCGTTGCAAAGCACATAACAAACTCGCCGGAATATTTTGTACATCAGGCCAGGCCGCCGCAAATCGAATTGCGCAAGGCTTTAACTTTGTGACCCCGGCCAATGACGTTATGCAACTGGGCAGTGCGTCACGCACCGCAATCGCCACCGCGCGGGGTGAAGCCGCGCCAACCAGTGGCGCATCTGGATATTAATAGAGGACATTATGCAAAATATTACTCTGACCCAAGAAGAAGCCCAGCGCCGCCTGGTTCGCCCGGAAGACCGCGTGTCCTGTAGCGTGGCGTTTATCGACTGCAAACTACCCGGCTCGCACCTCAAACAAAACTATTCCTTTATTGGCCCAGGCGTGACGCAGTCGGCTTCGCAAGTGGTGAATATTCCCGAGCCGCACGGGTTTAACATTGGTGCGGCGGCGATGCCAAAAGGCGTCACCAATAATCTGCATCTGCATTTCACCGCCGAAGTGTTTTTGATTCATGAAGGGAGCTGGCGTTTCCGTTGGGGCGCCAATGGCGAGCATCAGGCGGAATTCAGCGCACCGGCTATTTTGTCTATCCCGACGTGGATTTTCCGCGGTTTTACTAACGTCAGCCCGAATGATACCTGCGGCATGGTGTTCACCGTTTTAGGGGGCAATAACACCGGCGGGATTATCTGGCATCCGTCGATACTAGAGGCCGCAAGCGAATATGGTTTGTATCTGAGTCGCGACAATATGCTGATTGATGTCGAGGCCGGCGACAAACTGCCCGCGCAATCCGAGTTGTTGCAGCCGCTGGGGGCGGAACATATCGCCGCGTTGCGCGATTATCCGATAGAGGAAATGAGCCAGCGCGCCGTGACGGGCGAGCAGCGGACATGGTCGGCGAACGCTCTGCTGGATTCTGTTTTGCCAGGACACGGTGGCGAACTGGCACCGGTGATTGGCTATGGAATATCACAAGACCTGCATAACGCGCCGCCAATTATGAATCCGCATGGTTTCTCTGTGGAGTGGCTGCGCATTCAGGACCAGCATCGCGTTGGTTTGCATTCCTGCCCGGATGTTCAGGTGCTGATGGTGTTTAAAGGAACGCTGGAAATCACGTGGAATAGACCAGGTGAAGAAGTCACGATTGTGGCTGAAGAAGGTTCGGTGATTTCAGTTCCTGCCAATAGCTGGCGTCAGTACCGGGCGCTGGATGGCGTGATGGAAGCCACGCTGACCACTCAGGGCGATCATCGTAAAAAGATTTACTGGGATGCGGAAGTTATTGAGCAAGCGCTGGAGCGGGATCGCTGTCTCGATCCCGATGGCTACGTGGCAACGGCAAGTATCCTGCCTGCCACCGCGCGTCGGGCGGGTGAGAAAATAGCTCGCGCCGTTTAGGCGAGATCAGAGCGAGATTCTCACTTTTTGCAGGGACGCACAAAGTGCGACACATTGCCGCGTAATGCGCTTATTTCTGAGTGTTTACGCGGCTTGCCAGTGCGGAAAGGTTGTTATCGGGAAATGGACTTTCCATCGCAAAATCCCATTCGTGTGCAGCACAAACCCCATCACTGCCGCCCTGGTTTTCACATTGCGCAATTCTTTTTGCCGGAGCATTCCCGCATACCAACAGGAAAGCGACAACCACAACACCGGGGATAAACCACTTAATCATGACAAAAATTCTTCATTAATATAAAAGCCGTCAACAGGACGTTAATGCTCACCGATCCTGTCATTCAAAAAAATATTATATTCCGCAATTATATTTTAAGGAATAACTCATATTTATTATAAATAACTAAAAAAGTTGCAAAGTCGCGTCCAGGGTCGCTGAGACCAGGAATAAGCCTCCCCAACCTTTTGCGACGCCAAGTTTGTTAATAACCACTTAACGCACTGATAACACTTCGCCGTATTTCTGCGCATTCCGTATTTGAAACAGCGTTTTCAATTCCTTTCGGAGCAAGTTACCTCTATAATGAGCGCGTCTTGACTTGAATGGTTTCAGCGCATTGAACTGTCCTAATACACTAGAAAGCAATCAATATCCCCGGCAGGCTGAACCGCAAGCACACTTTCCTCTGCACGCTTTATTTCTGTCACCTATCCTTACCGGGTGGCACATGAACAATACCAGCTTTAGTTTGCGCTCCGGCGCCCGTATCGACCGGAACCGAATTTTCACAATCCTTCTCAACTTACAGATAAGACTGTCATGAAAAAGACTAAAATTGTTTGCACCATCGGTCCGAAAACCGAATCCGAAGAAATGCTGAGCAAAATGCTTGATGCTGGCATGAACGTAATGCGTCTGAACTTCTCCCACGGTGACTACGAAGAACACGGTCAGCGTATCAAGAACCTGCGCAACGTAATGGAAAAAACCGGTAAGAAAGCAGCAATCCTGCTGGACACCAAAGGTCCTGAAATCCGCACTATCAAACTGGAAGGCGGCAACGACGTCTCTCTGAAAGCGGGTCAGACCTTTACTTTCACCACCGACAAAACTGTTGTGGGTAACAGCGATATCGTTGCTGTCACTTACGAAGGTTTCACCAGCGACCTGAGCGTTGGCAACACCGTACTGGTTGACGATGGTCTGATCGGTATGGAAGTCACTGCAATTGAAGGCAAAAACGTTGTTTGTAAAGTACTGAACAACGGCGACCTGGGCGAAAACAAAGGCGTTAACCTGCCGGGCGTTTCCATCGCGCTGCCAGCTTTGGCTGAAAAAGACAAACAAGACCTGGTGTTCGGTTGCGAGCAAGGCGTTGATTTCGTAGCGGCTTCCTTCATCCGTAAACGTTCTGACGTTGTTGAAATCCGTGAGCACTTAAAAGCGCATGGCGGCGAGAACATCCAGATCATCTCCAAAATCGAAAACCAGGAAGGCCTGAACAACTTCGACGAAATCCTCGAAGCTTCTGACGGCATCATGGTTGCTCGTGGTGACCTGGGCGTTGAAATCCCGGTTGAAGAAGTTATCTTCGCGCAGAAGATGATGATTGAGAAATGTGTTCGCGCTCGTAAAGTTGTTATCACTGCAACTCAGATGCTCGACTCCATGATCAAAAACCCACGTCCTACTCGCGCAGAAGCGGGTGACGTGGCTAACGCCATCATCGACGGCACCGACGCAGTAATGCTGTCTGGTGAGTCTGCTAAAGGTAAATACCCACTGGAAGCTGTGACCATCATGGCTACTATCTGTGAGCGTACTGACCGCGTGATGACCAGCCGTCTGGATAACAACCATGACAGCCGTAAACTGCGTATCACCGAAGCAGTTTGCCGTGGTGCAGTTGAAACTGCTGAAAACCTGGCAGCTCCAATCATTGTTGTTGCAACCCAGGGCGGCAAATCAGCTAAAGCTGTGCGTAAATACTTCCCGAACGCAACTATCCTGGCGCTGACCACCAATGAACTCACTGCTCGTCAGTTAGTTCTGAGCAAAGGCGTGATTCCACAGCTGGTTAAAGAAATCGCTTCTACTGATGATTTCTACCGTCTGGGCAAAGAAGTTGCGCTGGAGAGCGGTTTAGCTCGTAAAGGCGACATCGTAGTGATGGTTTCTGGTGCATTAGTACCAAGTGGCACCACCAATACTGCGTCCGTTCACGTACTGTAAATTTCCTGTGAACGAATAATTTGCTAAAAAAGCGCCTTCGGGCGCTTTTTTTATGGGGTTTAATAGACGGTCTGAAATAAAAATCAAATCGGCTTGCTCTATTTAAGATGCAATTTAGTAAGATGAATCCGATTAAAATCCTCTGTTTTTTCTATTTTTTTTAGTTTTCAGCCCCGGTTCGCTGGTTCTTTGAGCGAACGATCAAATTTAAGTGCATTCCCATCAAAAATTTATTCTCAAGATAAAAAACTTTGTGTAATACTTGTAACGCTACATGGAGATTAACTCAATCTAGAGGGTATTAATAATGAATCGTACTAAACTGGTACTGGGCGCGGTAATCCTGGCTTCTACTATGCTGGCAGGTTGTTCTTCTAACGCTAAAATCGATCAACTGTCTTCTGACGTTCAGACTCTGAACGCTAAAGTTGATCAGCTGAGCAACGACGTGAACGCAATGCGTTCTGACGTTCAAGCTGCTAAAGACGACGCAGCTCGCGCTAACCAGCGTCTGGACAACCAAGCTCACTCTTACCGTAAGTAAGAGTACTTGTATTAAAATGGCGCACATTGTGCGCCATTTTTTTTGCCTGTCATTCCTGTTCACGTAAAAACTCCGCTAGTTCATCACCACGCTGTTTTGTCCACTCACCAGGCTTCCGCTACCGTTCGGCGCTATAGTGCCGCCAGTGGACGCTTTGACGCTCTGTATTGGCGTGATATTAACCGGTTGCGATGGCACTCCCTGCGGCGCATTCACCAGCACCGGATAACCCGCTCGCCGTACAATAGCGCTATCAACCTGCGCCTTATCGCTCATTGAGTTATCGATAAACGATGCAAAAGAGGCATTAATCGCAATCGGCACGGTCTGTGGGTTTTCCCAATCGTTTCGCGACAGCGGTTGATGCACTTCCACAAATCGCCTGCCGTCCGGCTCAATCGTAAATTTCACCGGCTCATTAATGATTTGCACTCGTGTGCCCCAGGCCACCTGGCTAAACAGCGCCTTAATATCTGGCGCCCGCATGCGCATGCAGCCAGAACTCACGCGCAGCCCAATGCTGTTACGTGCGTTGGTACCATGAATCAGATATTCACCTCCGCCCTGTTCAAGACGCAGCGCATAGCGGCCAAGCGGGTTATTCGGCCCGGCAGGGACCACTGCGGGCAACGTAATTCCTTGCGCGGCAGAACGAGCACGAATATTGGCCGTCGGCGTCCAGGTCGGATTAGGGATTTTCTGGCTGATACGCGTCACCATAACCGGTGTTTCACGCCCAAGCTGGCCAATTCCCAATGGATAGACTTCGACACGATTCTGCCCTGGCGGATAGTAATACAGCCGCAGTTCAGCAAGATTAATCACAATACCGACTCGTGGCGTATCCGGCAGGATCATTTGCGAAGGAATGGTCAATTCACTGCCCGGTTTTGGCAGGAAAGGATCGACAGTATTATTTGCCTCCAGAAGTAATAACACGCCGGTATTATATTTCGCGGCTACCGCTTCGAGGTTTTTACCATCATTCGGAACTATATAAGTTTGATTCACGCCAATAATCCGGCTACCCGGTGGCGGGAGTAAATAATCAACAGCCCATGCCGACTGGCTTGCAGCCAGGGCGCTTACCAACATAAGTGTTATTTGAGAGAACGCGCGTTTCATACTGAATTCCTGTATTCACCGGCTGAACGCCGGAATGCTGAAAGCCATGCGAGGCAATAAAATTACCTCGCGTTAACAGGATGAAAGCTGTTCTAAGAGTTTAGCTAAGATTGGTGGCTTTGGTGCGGATTGCGCGGATCATTGCCTCAAGCCCCTGAGAGCGAGACGGCGTAAGATGTTGAGCAAGTTCAAGTTTCTCAAACCATGGGCGCACATCAAACGCGACAATATCCTGCGCAGTCATCTGTTGGTAGAGAATAAATACAATAGCAATCAGCCCTTTGACAATCGCGGCGTCACTGTCACCCTCAAGCGTAATCACGCCATCCGGCTGCTGGTGCATCACAATCCACACCTGGCTTTGGCAGCCCTGAATGGTATTTTCCGCTCTATGTTCAGCCGGTGGTAGTTCAGGTAACCGCCCACCAAGCTCAATGATATAGAGATATTTCTCTTCCCAATTACTACAGCGGCTGAAATTCTTCAGCAGTTTTTCTTTGTCTGGCAACGTAGCCATGGCTTTCTCCGTGTTATCCCAGCAGGCGATGGATGCGTTGTAATCCCGTAACCAGGCGGTCCACCTCTTCTTCGGTATTGTACATCGCAAACGAAGCACGACACATTGCCGGAACCTTGTAGAACGCCATCAACGGCATCGCGCAGTGGTGCCCGGTTCGTACCGCAATACCATAGTTATCAAGGAAGCTGCCGACATCATAAGCATGATGTTTACCGAGGTTGAACGCGATAACACCGAGCCGCTGCTCAGGGCCATAAATCGTTAAATCCGGCACAGCCTTCAACGCCTGCTGCGCGTAATGCATAAGCGATTGCTCGTACTCGCCCACTTCCGCCAGGCCAAGGTTTTCAACATATCGCAAAGCGGCACCCAGCCCAATAATCCCGGCTGTATTTGGCGTGCCCGCCTCAAAACGCCACGGAGCGGCGGCGTAAGTCGTGCCTTCTGTGAGACTCACACTGGCAATCATCGACCCGCCCCCCTCCCACGGCGGCATGTTTTGCAGGATTTCTTCACGCGCATACAGCACGCCAATTCCCGTCGGGCCGTAAATTTTATGACCGGAGAAAAGATAGAAATCGCAATCCAGTGCCTGCACATCAATGGCGTGATGCATGATGGCCTGCGCGCCGTCCACCAGCACTTTTACGCCCGCCTGATGCGCAGTCGCAATCATTTGTTGTACCGGGTTTTCGGTGCCCAGTACGTTTGAAACATGCGTAATCGCCAGCAGTTTTGTGTGCTCATCAATCAGCGTCGGGAACACTTCGAGTTGTAACGTGCCGTCCTGATTGAGCGGGATAACGCGCAACGTCGCTCCCGTGTGTTCGCACAGAATTTGCCACGGCACGATATTGGCGTGGTGTTCCATCGCGGAAATAATAATATTATCTCCGCGCTGAATATTGGCTCGCCCCCAGCTGTTGGCAACCAGATTGATCCCCTCAGTGGTGCCTCGCACAAAGACAATTTCTTCTGGCGATCGCGCATTAATGAAGCGCGAAACCTGATTGCGCACGTTTTCCATGAGCTGCGTCGCTTCCGCGCTCAGCGTGTGTATCCCGCGATGTACCGCCGCGTAACCGTGGCTGTAAAAGTCCAGTTCAGCGTCGATAACCGCCTGCGGCTTTTGCGCACTGGCCGCGCTGTCTAAATAGGCCAGCGGCTGGCCGTTGACTTCGCGGCTTAGAATGGGGAAATCAGCCCGCACCCGTTCGATGGAAAAACTCATGCATCGCCTCCCGCAAAGCGCTGGCCGATCCGCGCCAGAACCTGCTGTTTTAATGCTTCGTCGCGAATACTTTCCGTAAGCTCTGCGGCAAAGGCATAAATAATCATCTGTCTGGCGGCCTCTTCTTTAATGCCGCGCGAACGTAGATAGAACATCTGTTCGTCGTCGATGCGACCGATCGTCGCGCCATGACTACATTTCACGTCATCGGCATAAATTTCCAGCTGTGGTTTGGTGTCCACTTCCGCCAGACGCCCGAGCAACAGGTTATTGTTGGTCATCTGTCCATCGGTTTTAATGGCATGTTGAGCCACTTTAATCATGCCGTTAAACACCGCACGACCTTTATCACGCACGATAGTTTTGTGCAGCTGACGGCTGTTGCAATAACCCTTGTTGTGCTCAAGCCAGGTTCTCGTGTCGCACACTTCGTTATTAATCGGCAACGCCAGGCTGTTCATGCGTAGTTGCGTGTTCTCGCCGTTAAGTTGCGTACTGGTGTTGTGGCGCAACACCGCCGCCCCCAGCAGGAAGCTATTACTCTCAACCGTCGCATCCTGGCCGACCACTAAATCGTTATGAGCGAAGTGATAGCTCTGTGCATTTTCAAACGCCATTTTGTCATGGTGCAACTGGCTGTTTGCGCCGATTTCTGCGGTAAAGCGCGCGCCAGTAAAATGTGGGTGCTCGTCAAAACTCACGTAGTGCTCGATAACCGTCGCGTTTGCGCCTTCGCCCAGAGACAAGTGGTGGCGATAATGTGCCGTATTCATCTCACCCAGCGCACTCCCCCGGCTGACGTGCATTAGCAGCAACGCTCTTGCCGGGCTGTGATTACGCGCTACGCGAATATGCGTCACAGTTTCGGCGAGACTCTCGGTAAGATGCAGGAATACTTCGCCCTGCACTGCGGCGGGCAGCGAATCCCGTTGTTCATCGACGGTCACATCAAAACCGCTATGGGTAATATCGTCGCTCAGTTCACGGCTGAATCGCCCATCAACAAACACCAGCCGCCATGCGTCTACCGGCAATGCCAGTTTATCGCGCTGAACTTCACTCAACGATTCTTGCACAGGCAGAACAAACTGATTATTCAGCAACCCTTCCAGGGGCGTGTATTTCCAGTTTTCATGTTTACGCGTCGGCAGCCCCAGGCGCAGCATTTGCTGCATATGTTCCTGAGCTTCTTTGCTGCGTTTATCACCCTGCGTTTCAAACAAATGATGCCATTGCTGCAGGGCATTGCCGTTACTGCTGTTCGGTAAGCCAGCCATAACCCTGCTCCTCCAGTTGTTTCACCAGACTGAAATCACCCGATTTCACGATTCGGCCCTGATACAGCACATGAACAAAATCAGGTTTGATATAGTCAAGGATACGCTGATAGTGAGTGACGATAATGAATGAACGGTTGCCATCACGCAGGGAATTGACCCCTTCTGCGACAATTTTCAGCGCATCAATATCCAGCCCTGAGTCGGTTTCATCGAGAATACAAAGTTCAGGTTCCAGCACCGCCATTTGCAGAATGTCGTTACGTTTTTTCTCACCACCAGAGAAACCAACGTTCACCGAACGCGTCAGTAAATCTTCTGGCATTTTCAGTAATTTGATTTTCTCTTCCATCAAATCCTGGAAATCAAAGCGGTCGAGTTCTTCTTTGCCCCGATATTCGCGCACCGCATTCAATGCGGTTTGCAGGAAGAATTGGTTGCTGACGCCGGGAATTTCTACCGGATACTGAAATGCCATGAAAATGCCTTCGCCCGCTCGGTCTTCCGGCGATAATTCCAGTAAATCCTTGCCTTTGAAATGCACCTGCCCGCCGGTGACTTCGTAATCTTCACGTCCGGCAAGCGTTGCGGACAGCGTGCTTTTCCCGGAGCCGTTCGGCCCCATGATGGCATGCACTTCACCCGGTTTTACTTCAAGGCTTAAGCCGCGCAGGATCTCTTTGTCCTCAACGCTTACCTGTAAATCTTTAATGCTCAGCATAATTTTCCCTTAATTCTTATCCGACACTGTGTTCGAGGCTAATCGCTAATAATTTTTGTGCTTCCACTGCGAACTCCAGCGGTAATTCCGAGAACACGTCTTTACAGAAGCCGTTGACGATCATTGAAATCGCATCGTCCTGGGCTATCCCACGTTGCAGGCAATAGAACAACTGGTCTTCACCGATGCGCGATGTCGTCGCTTCGTGCTCAAGCTGAGCAGTATTATTGCGGCACTCAACATACGGGAAAGTGTGCGCGCCGCTGTCCGGGCCGATAAGCATCGAATCGCACTGCGTAAAGTTACGGGCGTTGGTCGCCGTAGGCATGATTTTCACCAGTCCACGGTAGCTGTTCTGGCTATGCCCGGCAGAGATCCCTTTCGAGATAATGGTCGATTTGGTGTTTTTGCCGATGTGGATCATTTTGGTGCCGGTGTCAGCTTGCTGATGCCCTGCCGTCAGCGCCACCGAGAAGAATTCGCCAATGGAGTTATCGCCGCGCAGGATCACGCTCGGGTATTTCCAGGTGATTGCTGAACCCGTTTCAGACTGCGTCCAGGACATCTTGCTGTTCGCCCCTTCGCACAATGCACGCTTGGTCACGAAGTTAAGAATGCCGCCGGTGTTGCCATCGCCCGGGAACCAGTTCTGTACGGTCGAGTATTTCACTTCAGCATCTTTATGGATGATGACCTCCACTACCGCTGCGTGAAGCTGGTAGCTGTCGCGCACGGGAGCCGAGCACCCTTCGATATAACTGACATAACTTCCTTCGTCGGCGACTAAAATAGTGCGTTCGAACTGGCCGGTTTTTTCGGCATTGATGCGGAAATAAGTTGAAAGCTCCATCGGGCAACGCACGCCTTTCGGCACATAAATGAATGTGCCGTCGGAGGCCACAGCTGCATTTAACGCGGCAAAGAAGTTGTCGTTACTGGGAACCACTGTGCCGAGATATTTTTGCACCAGTTCAGGGAACTCATGAATTGCTTCGCCAAAGGAGCAGAAAATAATGCCCTGTTCGGAGAGTTTTTCACGGTAAGTGGTCGCCACAGAAACGGAGTCAAAAATGGCATCCATGGCGATATTCGAGCCTTCATGCACCGGGACACCAAGCTGTTTAAAAGCCTCTTCTACTTCGCCCGTCAAATACGCATTGCTGCCGGGTTGCTGAACCGCACCCGGTTGCGACTCGCAGTTATCGTCGCAACTGCCGCACGACGGCGCAGAGTAATAGCTGTAATCCTGATAGTTCAGCTTTTCGTAATTGGCTTTCAGCCAGTGTGGCTCTTCCATTTCAAGCCAGGCACGATAAGCATTCAGGCGAAATTCCAGCATCCACTCGGGCTCATTACGCCGCGCAGAGATTGCCCGCACCACATCTTCGTTGATGCCGTGCGCCATTTCGTCGGTTTTCAACTGGGTGAAAAAGCCTTCTTTATAAGAATGGCTGCCCGCCCAGGTTTGCACTTCTTCAGACGTTTCAGTGTTACGTGACATAATCCCGCCTACACCCCAAAGCTTTCACCACAACCACATTCGTGTTGTGCTTTCGGGTTGTTAAATTTGAATATTTCGTTTAATCCTTCATGCACATAATCGACTTCCGTTCCGTCGATAAACGGCATAGCTGAAAGCGGAACCCACAGCTTTGCGCCGTCCGTCTCAAAAAGTAGGTCGTCAGGGTTAGGCTCTTTTACGGTGTCCAGCACGTAGCCAAAGCCCGCGCATCCAGTTTGTTTGATACCCAGACGCACGCCCAAAAACCTCGGCTGTTGACTTGCCAGTTTGCGAATATGTGAGCACGCTTCAGGCGTGAGCGTTAGCCCCTTCCAGGCGAAGTCGGTGGGATCGAAGCTACCGGTTTGCACATCCATAGTTCACCTCTTTTATGTTTTGCCGCCCAAAGGCCAATACCCTATGTTAATGATAACAATTATCAATACAACATCCTGATAACAGGGGTATTCATGAAATGCTGCATTTTTAGGCGTATTAACTAAGGATAGACCCTGCTGAAACTCTTGCAGGTGGTGAAAAGAGCTATTTAAGCCACTGAATTGAGAAGGATTTAAATACCGGGCGAATGATTAGGTGATAGAAAGTAAAAGATGTATAGAGAATACCGATTTAAGTGATAGGTAACCTAAAATGCCTGAAAACAACGATTTACTGCAACATCAACAGTTTAACTATTTCTGCTTAATCTGGTGACGTGAAAATTGCCTCAACACTTGTTGCAAGATCCAGACAGGTGGCCTATGGGCATTTAACTCGAGACTGCATGTTCACTGATTCAGTTCGGACATTGCCAGCGCTGCAACTTCTAATGTTACGGATGCTGTTTCGTTGCTCTCGAGTGACCATGTTGTTGAGAGTCCGCACCACGCAATGATCCATTTGAGTAGACGCTCTCTATCAAGGCCCGCCAGTTCGCTAACGAGATTCAGTCGTTGTTTAAATATTCCTGGGACAGTAGCAACCCGGGGTATGGGATTGCCAAGATCCGGATTGGTAAAAATATTGGCAAAGTCGAAACCTCGTTCACCGAGGATTCCTTTTGGATCAATGGCCAACCAGCCTGAGGCACCGAAATCAAGAACGTTCTCATGATGTAAGTCGCCATGTAATACGACCAACTCTTGTGGTGTCGATAACAACTCTTCTGCTATTTCAGCACTACGTGACAGGATGCCTCCATACCGCTGGCCTGCTGATTGAAGAGGGCAAAACCACTCAGCCAGAGTCGGAAGTTGTGGTAAAGGCCGTTTTGGGGTGGTGTGAAGTCTGTTTGCTGTAAAGCATAAAATCCGACATGCCTCAGCATCCTGACCTTCCCGGGACATAGAGGAGAGTGATGCCTCCCCCATTGCGCGTGCAAGAAGAATGGCTTCATTTTCATATGCAATAACCTGTGCTGCGCCATTTCCTTCCCACCATGACATTAGAGCACTACCGGATTGCTCATCCGCATCATCTGTGATTTTAAGCATGGCTTTCATACCTCCTGTTATTGTCTCAACAGGCAAGAGTTTGGAGGTATGGGTTGTGAACGGTGTACCATCTGGAATGAGGTTCCAGCGATCTAACCAGTGTGCGAACTCGCTAATGTCCATAATATTTTCCTTACTTCCTTATCGTGTAAGTCAGTGAATGCGACAGGCATGTGAACCATTCTAACTCATAGCTTGAGTAAATTTTTCTCAACTTAAATCTGATGGTTAGGTCATTCATGCAGCTGTATTTAAAAATAAGAAAACATGAGATTGTTAAGGTTATAACCTTGTCATATCTTCTAAGTGTGTATTTACCCTCAAGGAATAAGCATCATGATTAAGCGTCGCACCCTCAAAACTGCACTTGCGGCGGTTTTTTCTCTGACTGTCCTTGCCGCCCCCGTTTATGCAAACCCGGGCAACGGCAATGGTGGCGGTAATCACGGTAACAGTGGTAATAGCGGTAACAGTGGCAATAGCGGTAACCATGGCAATAGTGCTAAAAGCGGGGACCAGGGCAACAAAGGCCAGGGTAACGGAAAATCGAATGAGGATCATGGCAACCGCAAAAACTACGGTAAACCAGACCATGTTGACTCGGATATCAACTTTTCTCGTGCACGCTCTCTAGCCGTGAATTATGGCCTTGTTGGATATCAGGCACTCCCACCAGGAATCGCTAAAAATTTAGCACGAGGTAAACCGTTGCCTCCGGGAATTGCTAAGAAAACTTTACCTGCATCCATGATTAACGATCTGCCATATTATCCTGGTTACGAATGGCAAGCGGTGGGTAATGATTTGGTGCTTATTGCTTTAAGCACAGCCATTGTGACCTCCGTCATTAACGGTGTGTTCGATTAACATATTCCCCTATCCGAGAGCCTCACATCTGCGGGGCTTTTTTATGCCCAGCGACAATATCCCTGTTCTTCATTTTGTTAAATACCGTGACCATTAGCCCGGTAATTGTACTGAGTCCTTCATACGCTTAATATATATGAGAAAGTAGCTTTGACGAGCAAGAAAAATCCGTTCGTTAAATTTGTTGGTAATTATATTCTACGGAAGGATATTTAATGCGCTATACACCTTTTATAATTGTGCCTTTATTAAGTGCCTGTAGTTTCAGTTTTATGAAGTTTGATAATGATCCGTTAGTACAAGCGACGTACGCGACTAATGCGACAAAAAGCTCCGTTATTGCAGCGGGTGGGAAACCAGACAGTGAGATGAATGTTCCTGAAATCAATGGGACTTGCATCAATTACACGCTAAAAAAAGATGCTGAGACAATGCCTTTTTATGTGGCATTCGATGAGAATGGAAACCGCAAACATTATGGTTATATCTCCTGCCAACAGGCGAGAGCCAAAGGAGTATTTAGCCAGTAAGTCATCATAAAAGATCATTCCTCTTCTCACTCTATATAGTCAGAAGAGGGATATGTGAATTTCTCTAAATATTAGTAACCTGCAGCCTTATTAGCCGCTTTTATACGCTTATTCCTGCTCTCTTTTTCATGGCTATCTTTAGCCTGCATTATGCCACCAGCAGCATCTACCCAGTCATTAGCTGTACAACCGGATAATACCACGCCCAACATAAGTGCAAGTACATACTTCATTTTAGCTCCATAAAATCATTTCTGTATAAATAACGTCCGTGTAATACTTAAAGTATTTGACGCTTACGCCATTATTTTGACAAAAAATGAGTTCATGGGCAAGGTGCGCTGGATTCAAGTCTGTTTTATATAGCGAGTGAGATACAGCTTATAGCTGAAATAATTTAAGTTGCAGACTATATAATAGACCTGCAACTTAAACAGAATGGATGGATTATTATGCGGAAGTAATGAGCAGTGATTTATTTGCTTCGAGCGCGTCAACCGCACATTGCTGGTCCAGATGCCCGCCTGGTGCGCCGCCAATACCAATAGCGCCAATAGTCTGGTTATCGACTTTCACAGGAACTCCACCGCCCAATAATAAGAAGCCTGGAATATCGCGCATATTCTGTGCACCGGCGTTATCCTGCGCACTTTTCATCACATCACCAGTGGTATTTTTTGTGGTCAGTGCGGTATACGCTTTCATACGGCTAGCTTCAACGGTATGCGGGCCTGCGTTATCCATGCGCTTAACCACTTTCACCACGCCCGCACGGTCAACAATCGTCACCGCAACGTTGTAGTTTTTGGCACTACAAGCCTGGATGGCGCTTTGGGCAAGCTTGTCAGCAAACTCGAGAGAGAGATTCTTTTCAGTCAAAACATTACTGGCAAATGCAGGCATTACCGCCATGGTACTGAACAGAGCAGCCGCTAACAGGATGGATTTTTTCATGGTTTCTTCCCTCAACTCGGAGTGATTAATTGACAAGAGTTAAGGTAACCAACTGCGCAAATCGAAACCATTCGGGTGAATACCTGGCAAACCAGGTAATTTTACGTAGTTCCTTTTAAACCGCCGTAAACTTTAATCAGCTTCGCCAGAGAATTAATTTCCAGTCTGGCAAATAAACTGGCTCGATGCGCCTCCACGGTTCGTGGTGATAACGAAAGATCGCGCGCCATTTCTTTATTTGATTTGCCCTGCATGATAAGCGCCATCACTTCCTGTTCTCGGGCAGAAAGCGTGGCCAGCTTCGCCTGTAAATCGGCCTGGCTTTCACGTTGTTGCTGGGTCAGTTTCTGCTGCTCAAATGCCGCCCCTACCGTTTCAATCAACAAATCCGCATCAATAGGTTTGGTGAGAAACTCAAAAGCCCCGTTTTTAAACGCTCGACGGCAAAGATCGATACTGCCATGGCCGGTCATCATGATAATCGGCAAGGTACTTCCCCGTTGTTCCCAGCTTTCAAGCAACGTAATGCCTGATTTACCAGGCATACGAATATCCAAAAGCAAACACCCGTTCAGGTGTTGCAACTCAGGCTGAGACGCCAGAAAACTTTGTACACTGTCATAGGCCTGCGTTTCCCAGCCCATCGTCGCCAGAAGAGCGCTTAATGAAATGCGGATTGCTTCGTCGTCGTCAATTAAGTAGATTCGTTGCGCCATCACGCCTCCTGCTGTGTGAGAGGGAAAACCAGAGTGAAACACGCGCCGCCAGTGGCGCTGTTTTGCGCCTGAATACTGCCATTCAACCGCTGCACCAGCGTTTCCGTCAGCGCCATTCCTAGCCCAAGCCCATCTTTACGCGTGGTAAAGAAAGGCATAAAAACTTGCTCTAATGCCTGTTCAGATAACCCCTGCCCACCATCAGTGACGGTCAAAATAATGCTGTCCGCCGTCTGGGATGCATGGATTGTGACCCAGGCTTTTTCCGTTTTCTGCTGCGCCTGGATCGCGTTATTGAGCAGATTATGGAAGATTTGCTCAATGCCCAATGGCGAGGCGATGAGAGAAGGCAGAGACTCAGGAACCTGGTTAATGACACTGACTTTGCCGCGCTCGATTTCGTTACCCAGCAGCATCGTCACTCGTTCCCATACCTGGCGCAAATTGACCGGTTGTAGCGCCTGTTCGTCACTGTGCAATTTTTCACGGAATGCCAGTAGCAGAGCGCTGATGCGTTTAGTTTGCATGACCGACGCATCCAGCAGCGGTTGTGCTTTTTCCGCCTGTTGCTGCTTAATTAAACGCTGTGCCGTTTGCGAATAGCTCAAAATTGCAGTGAGGGGTTGATTCAGTTCATGCACCATGCCTGCAGCGATTTCTCCCATCGCATTCAAACGCGCCAACTCTGAAAAATGGGCGCGTAAATTGGCAATGTTGCGCTGTCGTTTAGTCATCTGATACTGATTATAAAAGTAGATAACGACCGCCCAAAAAACTCCTACCAGCAGCAAAACCAACCAGGGCAAACTTCGCCAGTCCGGATTATTCGTCACCAGTAAATTCAAAGGCTGTGAAGGGCTGGCAATGTCCTTTTCCCAACGCCACCAGTCCCCCTTGCCTTCCGCGCCCTGCGTGATAAGCGGCGTATCTTTCCAGCTCAGGCTGAAATGGCGGAATTTCTGGGTGCGAACAAAATCGGCGAGCAACGTTGGCAAATCAATCAGCAAAGACCCCTGCGGCGAGTTTATCCAGTATGTGCCTGCACGCGCAGGGTTTATATCCGGGCGCGGTGGCTCATGGGGTTGGGTTTGCCAGCGCAGAATATAAGGAAATTTTTGCTGCACCACGGCAGGATCGCTGCTGTTAGAAAGCAATGCAAGAATCACATCGTTTTGCGAAAGTTTAACGGTGATGTCGCGATACAAAATGCGGAACTCCGCACTTTGCTCCTCATACTGCTGATGCAGCGCATAAACCACGACGCCACCGCCCGACAGCACGGTGAGAATCAGCCAGATGAGTGCTTTACGCATCGCATTCCTTAATGTGGGAAGGGTTGTTGGAGAATCAAATCCAGCCTTTTTTACTGAATGTCACTTTCGTCGCTTCATTCAAATCGTAGTTGCTCAACTCAGAATGTTTAACCCAGGCAATATCCTGAAACTCTTCGTTAAAGGCGACATTACGGTTGGCGCTCACACAGTCAAATATCAGGTAAATCATATAAATTTCTTCTTTTGAACCGTCAGCGTAAGTCTTCACGCGCACATCGTCAGCGAAGGTCCAGGGTTTAATACTGGTAATTTGCAGCTCAGTTCCTAGCTCTTCAGCGATCTCTCGCAGCAACGCTTCTTCCATTTGTTCACCCGGCTCCATTCCACCGCCGGATAACGCCCATTGTCCGGGGAACACACCGCGATCGTCGGCCATCTTGCACAACAGAACTTCACCATTATTTTCAATAATCGGGCAAACAATAACTCTCTGACGCATACGACCTCCTGCTGTCTTTAATTTTGCAAACGTTAGCAGAAATGCGCCCGTGAGTCTCACGGGAAGTCACGCTTATGACGCTGATAATTAATTATTTGCGAGGCGCTTTCCGCAATTCATTCGTGCAGATTTTATTACGCTGGCAATGAATCTAAAGTGACGAACTCATGGCATAACCCGTTCAATTAATCATCGCAAAAATCGTACTTAGTACGAAAAAAACATTGACACTCGCACGTCGTACGACTAAAAATACAACACAAGGACAAAACAGATGATGGAACATTTTGAGTTTATAGAGACGCCGACTTTTGTCAGGCAGCGTGAAAGCTTGTTAGATGATGATACCTTCCAACAGCTTCAGGAATATCTGCTCAGGCAGCATGTCGATGGAGACACCATACGAAACTCCGGTGGCTGTAAAAAGCTGCGCTGGAACCGGCCTGGAACGGGCAAACGTGGCGGTGTAAGGGTTATTTATTATGCGGTAACTCAAAAAGGTAAACTCTATCTGCTGACGATTTACGCAAAAAACGTCAAAGACGATATGACCGAAGCGGAGAAATCTGTACTCAAACGGTTGGCGCATCATCTGGATCTGGCATTGACTATTTTTCACAATGAAAACTCAAGGAAACCAATATGGATAAGCAACTTTTCAACGATCTGGTGCAAAGCATGGAAGAGATGGTTGCCATCGAAAAAGGGGAAATGCAGCCAGGCCGCGTTCATCGCTACCCTTTACCAGATGTAAAAGCATTGCGTGAATCAATCGGTCTAAAACAGGAAGAGTTTGCTCAGGCTGTGGGGGTTAGCCCATCACTGGTGCAAAGTTGGGAGCAAAAGCGCCGCATCCCATCCGGGTCATCGCTAAAAATACTGTTGATGCTCGAACATAATCCGGCGCTTATTAAGGTTCTGCTGGCTATTTAATTAGACCACCGCTGTGGTCAGTCGCGATGTGCAACAAAGCCGCCCTTGTTCATCGCTGATTTCTATTTGCCAGACCTGGTGCCTGCGCCCGACATGCACTGCTTTGCAAACACCGCGCACAATGCCTTCTCGCGCCGATCGCAGATGGTTAGCGTTAACTTCCAGACCAACGATTTTCTGCTCGCCTTCGGTACATAAATATCCGGCTACCGAACCGAGCGTTTCAGCCAACACCACCGATGCGCCTCCGTGAAGCAAGCCAAATGGCTGGCGCGTGCGGTTATCCACGGGCATAGTGGCTTCCAGTTCATTATCGTCGATGCGGGTAAATACGATTCCCACGTGTTCCACCATGTTGTCCGCGCCCATTTTATTGAGCGCTTCCAGATTCACTTCACGTCGCCAGATCATCCCATAATCTCCAGTAATGCCTGTAGCGGATGGCGAACACCGTTGCCTTCCACACGTTTGACCTGACTGCGGCACGAATAGCCGGTTGCCAGGCAGCGTTGGCGCGGCAGGCGCTGCATTGCCTGGTGCCACGACAGCTCGTAAATCCCCAGTGCGTTAGCATGGTTTTTTACCTCATGCCCGTAGGTTCCAGCCATGCCGCAGCAGCCGACGCTAACATTTTCAAGCTTCGCACCTAAGCGCGCAAAAATTGCCGACCATTGGTTTGGCGCCGTAGGCAATGCGGTGACTTCGGTACAATGGCCAAACAGATACCAGGATTCTCCACCAACCGCAGCGGCTTCACGGTTTGCAAGCACACCAGGCAACCATTCATGAACTAATTGAACGTGAAACTCCCCACGATCTTCACCCAGCGTTTGTTTGTATTCGTCGCGATAACACAGCACCAGCGCAGGGTCGACACCTACCATCGGCATTCCGAGTTTCGCAACGCGGTTGAGGAATTCAGATGTTTTACGTGCCGTCCTGGCGAACTTTTGCAGGAATCCTTTAATGTGCTGCGCTTTACCGTTGGGTGAAAATGGCAGTACCACCGGCTCCAGTCCTAGTTTTTCAACCAGACGCACAAAATCGGCCACCACTTGCGCATCGTAGTAACTGGTGAACGGGTCTTGTACCACCAGCACCGTTCTGGCTTTCTGTTCAGCGGAATAGCTTTCCAGCTGTTCAAGTGTGGTATTTGCCGAAGTATGCCCGACCAATTGCTGTTGCAACGAGGGTGTGGAGAGCATCGGCAAATCAATCATGCCAATATGTCTGGCAGACAAATTACGCACCCACGGCTGACTCATAAAGAAGTTAAACGTCTTCGGCGCACGAGCCATAAGAGGGGCGTAACTTTCTACGGTTGCCACCAGATGATCGCGTATCGGGCGTAAATAGCGGGTGTGATAAAGCTGCAAGAAGCGCGAGCGGAATTCCGGAACGTCGATTTTGATTGGGCATTGCGTTGAACACGCTTTGCAGGCCAGGCACCCGGACATTGCCTCTTTCACTTCATGAGAGAAATCGTATTCACCTTTGCGAGCATGCCAGGAGTTGCGTGTGCGCTCGATTAAAGTACGCAGGCTGGCGCGTTTTTCTGGCATCTGTTTTTCAAGTGCATCCGGATCAACCCCACGATCGGCCAGCAAACGTAGCCATTCGCGCGTTAATGTTGCCCGCCCTTTTGGCGAGTGAATACGATTGCTGGTGATTTTCATCGACGGACACATCGGGCTTTTCACATCGAAGTTAAAGCACAAACCGTTCCCGTTACATTCCATCGCCCCGCGCCACGAGGTTCGCACCGCAATGGGGATTTGCCTGTCGAAAGTGCCGCGCTTCACCGCATCAACCTGCATCATCGGGTCATCCACACCTAACGGCGGGCAGATTTTCCCAGGGTTCAGGCGGTTGTCTGGGTCGAATACCGCTTTGATGCGACGCAGTTCTTCATACAGCGTTTCACCAAAGAACGCCGGACTGTATTCAGCACGGAAACCTTTTCCGTGTTCGCCCCAAAGCAGACCGCCGTACTTCGCGGTGAGGGCAACCACATCATCAGAAATGCGCTTCATCAGCACTTCCTGATGCGGATCGGTCATATCCAGCGCAGGGCGCACGTGTAAAACGCCAGCATCAACATGGCCGAACATGCCATAACTGAGATTGTGGCTGTCGAGCAAAGCGCGGAACTCAGTGATGTAATCGGCCAGATGTTGCGGCGGTACACAGGTATCTTCCGCAAACGGGATTGGTTTCGCCTGCCCTTTCGCGTTACCCAGCAGGCCAACGGCTTTTTTACGCATGTTATAAATGCGTTCAATGCCTGCCAGCTCTGTACAAACCTGCCAGCCGATAACGCCACCCTCACCTTGCGAAATCAATGAATCGAGGCGCTCGCACAATGAAGCAACCTGCCCTTCAATTAATTCCAGGTCGTCGCCTGCAAATTCAACGATATTCAGGCCGAGCATTTCTTTGCCGGGAACATCGGTGATTAATTCACTGACCGAATGCCAGACGATATCTTCTCGCGCCAGGTTCAGGACTTTTGAATCGACAGTTTCGACGGACAGCGCACGCGCCTCCACCATAAACGGTGCATTACGCAGCGCCGAATCAAAAGAGTCGTACTTGATATTCACCAGACGGCGCACTTTCGGCAGGCGCGTGATGTCCAGCTTCGCCTCAGTGATAAACGCCAGCGTGCCTTCCGAACCGCAGAGAATGCGCGTCAAATCGAATTGCGAAAGGGAGTCGTTGAAGACGTGGCGTAGATCGTAACCGGTCAGGAAACGGTTAAGTTTCGGGAATTTATCGATAATCAACTGGCGCTGCTCACGGCAACGTTCGAGTACGGTGCGATAAATCTTTCCGGTCGGGCTGTCATCGCGCCCTAAATCTTCCGCGAGGGCTGTAGACATAGGATGAGTGTCAAGAATATCGCCGTTCAATAGAACAGCCCGCACGCCCATCACGTGGTCAGAGGTTTTGCCATACACCAACGAGCCTTGCCCGGAGGCGTCGGTGTTGATCATTCCACCGAGCGTTGCGCGGTTGCTGGTAGAAAGCTCAGGCGCGAAGAAATAACCGTAAGGCTTGAGGTATTGGTTCAGCTGGTCTTTGATTACCCCGGCTTCCACCCGCACCCAACCCTGCTCAGGATTGATTTCAATGATGCGATTCATGTAGCGCGACATATCAACGACAATGCCCGTATTGAGCGACTGACCGTTGGTTCCCGTTCCACCGCCGCGCGGCGTGAAGACCAGAGATTTGAAGCGTTCTTCGGAGGCGAGTCTGGCCAGCAACGCCACATCTGCCGTAGAACGCGGGAATAACACCGCATCCGGTAACAGCTGATAAATGCTGTTATCGGTCGCCATCGTGAGTCTGTCAGCGTAACTGGTGGCGGTATCGCCGGTGAAACCTTGTTGTTCCAGTGCCTGTAAAAAATTGAGCACCAATTGAACAAGACCTGGTGCCTGAGATATTTGTGGGATCATTGAAGGGTCGACCCTGCCTGACGTTATTAGTTGTGAGTTATCGTTTGCGTTTGCTTCCTTTCATTTTTTAACACATTTTTTTAGGACATGCGCGTACGTTTTGTTCCTGTCAAAAACTGAGGAAATACATCATCATTAACACATCCGCTTCGCGGCTTTAACGAAGGCACTTTGCCCGTTATCAGTTATTAAGGTGATTTTATCTATGGTTAAAGTCAGTCAGCCGAAGGATCTGCTACAGATTCTGCTGTCGGTGTTGTTTATCTCGGTGATGATCATCGCCTGTTTATGGGTTGTCCGTCCGTTCGTACTCGGTTTTGCCTGGGCAGGTACCATCGTGCTCGCGACATGGCCCCTGATGCTTAAGGTTCAGAAATTGCTGTGGGGGAAACGCTCCCTTGCCGTTCTGGTGATGACGCTGTTGCTGTTAATGTTATTCGTGATCCCCGTTGCGCTGTTGGTGAACAGCCTGGTGGATAACAGCGGCCCGGTTATCGACTGGGCGACGAAAGGCAATATGGAGCTGCCAAAGTTCGATTGGCTTAACACTATTCCATTGGTGGGCGACAAACTTTACGCAGGCTGGAATGCTCTGGTTGATAGCGGCGGCAGCGCTATTATGGCAAAAATTCGCCCTTATATCGGCACAACGACGACCTGGTTCCTCGGCCAGGCCATTCACGTTGGTAGCTTCCTGATGCATTGCGGCCTGATGCTGTTGTTCAGCGTGCTGCTGTATGCGAAAGGTGAAACGCTGGGTAACGGCATTCGACACTTTGCGTTCCGCCTGGCGGGTAAACGTGGTGATGCGGCGGTATTGCTGGCAGGACAAGCCATTCGCGCCGTCGCGTTGGGTGTTGTGGTTACGGCGCTGGTTCAGTCAGTCCTCGGTGGCGTGGGTTTAGCTATTGCAGGCATTCCTAACGCAACGCTACTCACCGTGGTGATGATGCTGTGCTGCCTGGTGCAAATCGGTCCGTTGCTGGTGTTGGTCCCATCAATTGCCTGGTTGTACTGGACCGGTGACACGACCTGGGGCACGGTGCTGCTGGTGTGGAGTTGCGTGGTAGGTACGATGGATAACGTTATCCGCCCGGTTCTGATTCGTATGGGTGCAGACTTACCAATGATCCTGATTCTCTCCGGGGTTATTGGGGGGTTAATTGCCTTCGGGATGATTGGTTTGTTTATCGGGCCAGTTCTGTTGGCGGTCTCTTACCGTTTAATTTCAGTGTGGATGCACGAAGCTCCAGCCCCGCAAGATGACCCGAATGAAGTGGTAGAGATTCTGGAAGAGCAGGAATAAACCACGCTAATACTTGTGTTGCTCGCCTGGAATGGGAGCAACACAAGCACATTGATTAACAACGCTTATCAATTCCCCGCATTTTATCTTCTGTTTAAGCCTTTGATTCTATAACCATGCAGTAATGTGATCTCAACCGTTAACTTCTTATTAACTATTGAGACGAATCCGAGTGACGCTCCAGGGCGAGATGCCTACTATTAGTTCACGGCTATGAATCAACGCATTGATTTATAAGCATGGAAATCCCCTGAGTGAAACAACGAATTGCTGTGTGTAGTCTTTGCCCATCTCTACGATGGGCTTTTTTTTGTAGATCAGTCTTCGACCTCGCAATGACTCACCATCCGCCATTTACCGGTAATGACCCGCGTTTCACCTGTGACCCGTACGACACCCGCGCTTCGGATATCCGCACTCGACGCACCAACACGAATTTCAAACTCGCCCGGTTCCACCACGCGTTCACCATTACGGCGAGTGAAATTGAGCATATCGGTTGGGATGCTGAACGTGAGTCGAGCGCTAGCACCAGGTTCAAGATGAACACGCTGGAAGGCTTTCAACTCTTGCACCGGGCGCACCATTGACGCCACTTTATCGTGAACATAAAGCTGCACCACTTCGCTGCCCGCGACGGTCCCGCTGTTGCGAACGATGACGCTAACCGTCACCACGCCACTGTCGCTGGGGACACTATCGCTTTCAATTTGTAGCGGGCTGTAGTCGAATTCCGTCCACGTCTTACCGAAGCCAAACGGATAGCGTGAGCCAAAATGGAACGCGAACGGTGTACCGCCGCTTTTGAGTTTATGGTTGTAGTAATACGGCACGGCACCGGCACTTTTCGGGATGGACACCACCAGTCGCCCGCCTGGTTCTGCGCGCCCGGTAAGCACATCGGCGATCGCGTATCCGCCCTCTTGCCCAGGCGCCCAGGCCATCAGCAATGCCGCAACGTTGTCTTCCTGCCCGCCTAAATTATACGGACGCCCGCCGGTCATCACGACGACGACCGGTTTGCCTGTCGCGATGAGTTGATCGAGTAATTGTTGCTGTACGCCAGGTAGCGCCAGGCTATCGGTATCGGAGCCTTCGCCAACGGTGCCACTCTGGAACAAACCGGATAAATCCCCCACGCATAACACCACTACATCACTTTGTTCGGCTGTTTTCACCGCGTCAGGAATCAAAGAAATATCGTGTGAAACGGGCGATGACTGCATCGGTTTTCCGCCACTGTCGCCAGGGAACACCGGAGCGCCAGCCATGCGTTTTTCGATAATGTGACAGCCTTTACTGTAGTGAACATTGTCGCCGCCCAGTTGCTCGCGCAGCGCTTGCAATGGCGTGGTCACTTGTGACGTTTGCTCAAGCATATCGCTGATGATCAGATGCACCGGGAAGCTATAACCGCTCAGCAATGCCAGCGGGTCATCAGCCGTCGGGCCAATAACTGCCACGCGGGGTTTGCCGTGCAAAGGCAAAACGCCGTTGTTTTCCAGCATAGTCATGGAACGCGTTGCTACGTCGCGGGCAATTTTTCGTGTCGATTCCGTTTGCAGCACAACGCCATTTTCATCCCGGTAAGGCTGCTCAAACAAGCCAAGGCGGAATTTCTCTTTCAGTACGCGGCTAACAATTTCATCAATCTTTTCCATGGTTATCAGGCCACGTTCCACCGCTTGCGCGAGGTGGCGGGCACAGTCATCTTTCGGCAACTCCACATCCAGGCCAGCGTTAAACGCCAGCGCCGCGGATTCTGCCGCATCGTGCGAAATCCCATGATGCTGGTGCAACAAACTCACACCGCCGTAATCCGCCACTATCAGCCCGTCAAAGCCCCACTGCTCACGCAAAACGGTGGTCATCAGGAATTCATCAGAATGCCCCGGCTGGTTATCAATATCGTGATAGGCCGGCATGACCGAACCGGCGTTTGCCAGCTTCACTGCCATTTCAAACGGTAGCAAGAAGATGTCATTCAGCTCGCAAAAACCCAGATGCACCGGGGCATGATTACGCGCGCCTTCGCTAAATGAATGGCCAACGTAATGTTTGAGCGTCGCCAGCAGGTCACGTTTTTTGCCCTGCAAACCGTTGACATAATGCGTCGCCATCATCCCCACCAGCCATGGGTCTTCACCGAAAGTCTCTTCGGTACGCCCCCAACGCACATCACGCGAAACATCAAGCACGGGCGCAAGCCCCTGGTGGCAACCCGTTGAACGGGCTTCCTCACCAATCGCGGCAGCGGCGCGCTCAACAAGGTCTAAATCCCAGGTCGAACCATAATTTAGCGATGAGGGAAATAACGTCGCGTCTTTGCACAATAAACCGACTAAACACTCTTCATGAAACAACGCTGGAATACCCAGGCGAGTCTCTTCCACCAGCGTTTTCTGTAAGCGGTTGGCCGCACGCACGCCCTCTTTCGCCTCCACAATATGCGTGCCTAACGGCCTGGTAATCTGCCCGATGCCAAGTTTAAGGCGCTCAGTCAATGCCGCTTGTTCTGTGACACCGGAAAACTCATCGCTCAAATCGGTACGTTCACGATGATTACCGTCGCTTTGTAAAATCAGCCAGTACGCATGCATTTGCGCAAATTTTTCTTCCGGCGTCATACGCGACAGCAAATCGCTGACACGTTCATTTATTTTGCGGTGAGCGTCCTTATAAATGGCTGGCATCATATTCCCCTTTCAAGTTCGGTCATCCGCGCGACTGTCGCGGATATGATATCTAATCATCAATATGAGTGATGAATAGCACAGGGAACAATTGCCAGAATAACCAGCCAGATTACGTTTTTTAGTTTTTAGCCATAACTGTGACGGGATTCAAAAATATAGTGAGCACAAATCTATTTCAGTGCAAAGCGAGGGGGATAAGAGATAACTCCGTCACATTTGATAAGAAACATAAAACACAAATGAAAAATTACAATACTCCTGACAACATTCACAACATATAACTATTGGCATATTCGGGATTTTAATAAAGGTGAATGTATGTCGGTACTGGCAGAAAAGATTACCAACAAAGAAAAACTGGGGTTTGGCCTTGGCGATGCGGCAAGTCACATCGTTTTTGATTCCTCCGTCGCTATCCTGGCTTATTTTTATACCAATATTTATGGCTTGCCCCCGGCAGTAATGGGGACATTGTTTTTAGTGGTCAGAGTCCTGGATGCGATTACCGACCCTATTATGGGTGCCATTGCCGATCAAACCAAAAGCCGTTGGGGACGTTTCCGCCCATGGTTATTGATTATCTGCGTACCCTTCGCTGTCAGTTGTGTGCTGGTTTATTCAACACCAGACTTTGAACAAACCGGTAAAATTGTTTATGCCGTCCTCGCATATATATTTATGACGCTAATGTACACAGCGATTAATATTCCCTATTGCTCGCTGGGTGCCGCCATTACTTCTGACCCACAAGAGAACCTCTCTTTGCAGTCCTGGCGTTTCGCCATCGCGCCAATCGGCGGTGCGATGGGTACTGCACTGATTCTTCCGCTGGCTGATTTTATTTCTCCAACAGACAGAGCGGCGGGGATGCAGTGGGCAATGGGTATCTTTGGCGTGATTGGCTGCGTAATGTTCCTGGTTTGCTTCTTGACGACCCGCGAGCGTATTACGCCAGTCAAAGAAGAAAACCTGAATATTATGCGCGACGTGAAAGTTTTATTGAAAAACGATCAGTGGCGTATTTTGTCGGTCTATAACCTTGCAATGCTTTGCGGTGTTGTCGTACGTGGTAGCCTGTTAGTTTACTTCGTGCAATATATCCTCAACCAGGGTAGTGGCATTATTTCTATGTTTATGCTTGCCACAACTATTGCCGCTGTATTTGGCAGCTTATTTGCCAAACACCTCGGCGGCTGGATGTGTAAAATCCGGGCATCTATATGGATTAACGTCCTTAGCGCATTAGTAGGGTTATTATTCCTCGTATTACCGACTAACTACTGGATCCCAGCTTTCCTGGTACATATTTTCCTTAATATTTTGCAAGGCATTAACGCCCCTCTGCAATGGTCAATGATTACCGATGCCAATAACTACGGAGAATGGAAAACCCAACGCCGTATTACAGGTATGAACGTCGCCGCGAATATCTTCATTATCAAATTAGGGGTGGCAATTGGTGGAGCATTAACCGGTTGGGGTCTGGCGGCGTTTGGTTATCAGGCGGGCGTAGAACAGCAATCTGCTGAAGCCGTACAGGGCGTGTTGATTCTGTTTACGGTGTTACCGGCTATTTTCTACTTAATTACCGCAATCTCGATTCGTTATTATAAATTAACCGAAGAGAGAATGAACATTGTGGTCAGCGATCTGCGTGAAGGGAAATTCCAGACCGAAAGTGAAATTCCGGTGATGATGAACCCAAAAGCTTCTGTATAAGGTGATGTAGGGTGGATAAGCGATAGCGTCATCCCCCCTACAAATATTAAAGGCTCCTCATTGTTGAGGAGCCTTTTTATTACTTATTCGCTTCCGCCAGACTCAGCCAGGTTTGCACCACGGTATCCGGGTTCAGAGAAAGACTATCAATCCCCTCTTCCATCAGCCACACGGCAAAATCTTCATGGTCGGATGGACCCTGACCACAAATCCCAACATATTTACCCTGTTTCTTCGCCGCTTTGATCGCCATCGACAGCAGCGCTTTCACCGCGTCGTTACGCTCATCAAACAGCTCGGAAACCACGCCGGAGTCGCGATCCAGACCGAGAGCCAACTGAGTCATGTCGTTTGAACCGATTGAGAAACCATCGAAGTATTGCAAGAACTCATCAGCCAACAAAGCGTTGGATGGGATCTCACACATCATGATGATTTTCAGTCCGTTTTCACCACGCTTCAGTCCCTGACGCTCCAGCTCTTCAACCACGGCTTTGGCCTGCGCCACAGTACGCACGAACGGCACCATCACTTCAACGTTAGTCAGGCCCATTTCGTTGCGCACGCGTTTCATCGCCGCACATTCCAGCGCGAAGCACTCACGGAAGCTGTCGGCAATATAACGGCCTGCGCCACGGAAACCGAGCATTGGGTTCTCTTCTTCCGGCTCATAACGCTCGCCGCCGACCAGGTTGGCGTATTCGTTAGATTTGAAATCAGAAAGACGCACAATCACGCGCTTCGGCCAGAAAGCCGCGCCCAATGTGGCAATCCCTTCGGTCAGGCGACCGACATAAAACTCAACCGGATCGTCATAGCCTTTCATCATTTCACGGATTTCGTTTTGCAAAGCAGGCTCTTGCTGATCAAATTCCAGCAAGGCACGTGGATGCACGCCAATCATACGGTTGATGATGAACTCCAGACGCGCAAGACCCACGCCTTCGTTCGGCAGGCAGGCAAAATCAAATGCACGGTCAGGGTTGCCGACGTTCATCATGATTTTCAGCGGCAGGTCCGGCATGGTATCGACGGTGGAACTTTTGATGCTGAAATCCAGCAATTCCTGGTAAACATAGCCGGTGTCGCCCTCGGCGCAGGAAACGGTCACATTCTGGTCGTCGGTCATGCGTTCTGTCGCGTCTCCGCAACCCACTACCGCAGGAATTCCCAGTTCACGGGCAATAATCGCCGCATGGCATGTACGCCCGCCCCGGTTGGTGACAATCGCGGCGGCCTTTTTCATGATAGGTTCCCAGTCCGGGTCAGTCATGTCGGTGACTAAAACGTCGCCTGGCTGGATGCGGTTCATCTCGCTGATGTCGTGAATCACTTTCACCGGACCCGCACCAATGCGATGGCCGATGGCACGTCCTTCAGCAATGATTTTGCCTTGAGAATGAAGCTGATAACGCTCCATCACCTGGCCCTGAGAACGCACGGTTTCCGGACGAGCCTGGACGATAAACAGCTTGCCCGTATGCCCATCTTTAGCCCACTCGATATCCATCGGGCGGCCGTAGTGCTTCTCGATTTGCACCGCTTGCTTCGCCAGTTCCTGCACTTCTTCCGGTGTGATAGAGAACTTATCGCGATCGGCCTGCGGTACATCTTCGATACGCACCTGCTTGCCATGCTCCTGACTTGGCGCGTACACCATCCGGATTTTTTTAGAACCCATATTACGACGCACAATCGACGGTTTACCCGCCGCAAGTGTCGGTTTGTGAACGTAGAATTCGTCCGGGTTGACTGCGCCCTGCACCACCATTTCACCCAGGCCATAAGCGGAGGTGATAAACACCACCTGGTCGAAACCAGATTCAGTGTCGATGGAGAACAGCACGCCGGAAGACGCGAGATCTGAACGCACCATGCGTTGCACACCAGCGGAAAGCGCCACACCACGGTGGTCATAACCCTGGTGAACGCGATAAGAGATAGCGCGGTCGTTAAACAACGAAGCAAAGACGTGTTTCACGGCAATCAATACCGCGTCATATCCTTGCACATTGAGGAAAGTTTCTTGTTGTCCGGCAAACGATGCATCCGGCATATCTTCGGCTGTCGCTGAGGAACGCACGGCGAAAGAAGCATCAGCATCGTCAGAGGAAAGTTGTTCGTAGGCATCGTGAATGGCTTTTTCCAGCTCAGGCTGGAAAGGCGTGTCGATTATCCATTGGCGGATTTGCGCACCTGCTTTTGCAAGCTCAGTGACATCATCAATATCCGTTTTATCCAGCAGCTCATAAATACGCTGGTTCACCCCACTTTGGTCAAGAAACAAGTTAAACGCTTCGGCCGTGGTGGCAAAACCATTCGGCACGGAAACACCCATACCAGAAAGGTTAGTAATCATTTCACCCAGAGAGGCATTTTTGCCCCCGACCCTGTCTACATCATTCATGCCGAGTTGGTTGTACCAAAGCACCAGCGGTGACGAGTTGGACATCGAAACAATCCTTTTGTGATATATGAATGAGAAATACATTACATCCTTTTTAGATTGGCATAATTAGATGAGGGAATAAAACAGGTGAATCGTTCAAGCAAAATAAAAATTTGAATTTTTCAGATATATTTACATTTTGCATAAACCCTTGATTCTTAATTTAATCCCTATATTAATAATGGTTTAAAGAAAGAGTAAAAATGAACCATGCATTTCATTAAAAATAAAAACTACGTTTCATTTTTAATTTTGAGATGAGTATGATCCCGAAGTGTGTTGTTTTAATTTATGCTTTAGGAAATTGACGAATAAATATCAGGGACAATAAATGGATAACGCGGCAGACAGACAAGTTTTTTATATCTCCGATGGCACCGCCATTACCGCCGAAGTGCTCGGACATGCGGTGATGTCGCAGTTTCCGGTTGCGATTAACAGTATTACGCTGCCGTTTGTCGAAAACGAAAGCCGGGCGAATGCTGTGAAGGAGCAAATCAATGCCCTTTACCTAAAATCTGGTGTTCGTCCGCTGGTGTTTTACTCCATCGTTATCCCGGAAATTCGCGACATTATTTTGCAAAGTGAAGGTTTTTGTCAGGATATCGTGCAAGCGTTAGTCGCCCCTTTGCAGCAAGAATTGAAGCTTGAACCGACGCCCATTGCCCACCGTACTCACGGCCTGAATCCGGGCAACTTAATTAAATACGATGCGCGTATCGCTGCGATTGATTACACACTCGCGCATGATGACGGCATTTCGATGCGCAACCTCGACCAGGCACAAGTGATTTTGCTCGGCGTTTCGCGCTGCGGCAAAACCCCGACCAGTTTGTACCTCGCAATGCAATTTGGTATCCGGGCGGCAAACTATCCGTTTATTGCCGATGATATGGATAATATTCAACTCCCTGCGGTGCTTAAGCCGCTGCAACATAAGCTTTTCGGCCTGACAATCAATCCTGAGCGTCTCGCGGCGATTCGCGAAGAACGCCGTGAAAATAGCCGTTACGCCTCCATGCGCCAGTGCCGTCTTGAAGTTGCCGAAGTTGAAGCGCTGTTTCGCAAAAACCAGATTCGCTATCTCAACAGCACCAATTATTCGGTGGAAGAGATGGCAACTAAGATCCTCGATATCATGGGATTGAATCGTCGCATGTACTAACAAACTAGTTCAAAGGTGCAATTTTGTATGGTAGGGTGTACGCAATCTGGTGGTTACGATTCAGTTTTACGGTTGAATTCAACATAAATTGGTTTATCGTGACTGCCATCACTTCCCGGTATTCCTGCCGAGCTGAAGACAAATTTTCTGAGACACCCAATGAACAAAACAGATGAATTGCGCACCGCCCGCATCGACAGTCTGGTAACACCTGCGGAACTAGCACAGCGCCTGACGGTTTCCCAGGACGTTGCGCAAAATGTGACTGCCGCGCGTCGTCGTATCGAAAAAATCCTCAATGGCGAAGACAATCGCTTACTGGTGATTGTTGGCCCTTGCTCAATCCACGACCTGGATGCGGCGATGGATTACGCGCGCCGCCTGCAAACTGCGCGTGAAAAACACCAGCATCGCCTTGAAATTGTCATGCGGACGTATTTCGAGAAGCCGCGCACCGTGGTTGGCTGGAAAGGTTTGATTTCCGATCCTGATTTAAACGGCAGCTATCGTGTGAATCACGGCATTGAGCAGGCTCGCCGTTTACTGCTGCAAGTGAACGAGCTGGGCGTGCCGACCGCCACCGAATTCCTCGATATGGTCACAGGCCAATATATTGCCGATTTAATTAGCTGGGGCGCGATTGGTGCGCGAACCACTGAAAGCCAGATTCACCGTGAAATGGCCTCAGCCCTTTCCTGCCCGGTTGGCTTCAAAAATGGCACCGATGGCAATACGCGTATTGCTGTTGATGCCATTCGTGCTGCACGCGCCAGCCACATGTTCCTGTCGCCGGATAAAAACGGTCAGATGACCATTTACCAGACCAGCGGTAATCCGTACGGCCATATCATTATGCGCGGCGGCAAGCAGCCGAACTACCATGCAGCCGATATTGCCGCCGCTTGCGATAGCCTGCATGAGTTTGATTTACCAGAACAATTGGTCATTGATTTCAGCCACGGCAACTGCCAGAAACAGCACCGTCGCCAACTCGAAGTGTGCGAAAACGTGTGTAACCAAATTCGCAATGGTTCCCGCGCGATTGCCGGTGTTATGGCTGAAAGTTTTATTCGCGAAGGCACACAGAAAATCGTTGCCGGGCAGCCATTGGTTTATGGTCAGTCGATTACCGACCCTTGTCTGAGCTGGGAAGATACTGAGACATTGCTTGATATGCTGGCTGACGCAACAGACAGCCGCTTCTGATTTTTCGAGTCCCCTCTCCTGGGGGAGAGGGCCAGGGTGAGGGCGTCCGATACCTGAACATTTTCTCTGATCCCCTCATCCCAACCTTCTCCCCCAGGAGAAGGAGAAAAGCAATCCTTCCCCAAAATTGATCCATTCACAAATTTCTTACAAATAACACTTGATGATGAAACACAGTTTATTGATAATGATTATCATTGTTACATTGATTGTCATTTGTATACAGAGTGAAACATGGATAAAACATTCGCCCCTACGAATTCGCAATCTGCGGCCGTTCCCCGTCAGATAGACAGTAAAGCCTTGCTCGGCCCTGACGGGCGTGTGGTAATTGTCCACGAAGGCCAACAATATCAATTACGTCAGACCCAGGCAGGAAAGTTAATCCTGACCAAGTAAACAAAAAAATAGCCTTACGACTACGCAAGCCACCCAGGTTTTTCACCATCCCCAGGCAGCCAGCGCTTTTAATTTTCTTATGGAGATTTGCGCATGCCTGCTTTACACACAGTCGGATTCCGTCTGTCATTACTGACTGTTGCGGTATTTTCTGCCCTGCCCGCCAGTGCAAAAGACGATCAAATGACCGTTGTCGCCACGGGAAACCAACGCAGCACGTTCGAAGCGCCAATGATGGTTACCGTCATTGATGGCGATACTCCTGAAGGCCAGACCGCCTCTTCTGCCGCTGATATGTTGCGTAAAGTCCCGGGGATTACCGTTTCCGGCTCCGGTCGCACCAACGGTCAGGACATCAATATGCGTGGTTATGACCGCCGTGGTGTGTTGATGCTGGTTGACGGCGTCCGTCAGGGAACTGACACCGGGCACCTCAACAGCACGTTTATCGATCCTGCGTTGATCAAACGTATCGAAGTGGTGCGTGGCCCTTCTGCTCTGCTCTACGGCAGCGGTGCGTTAGGCGGGGTAATCTCATATGAAACCGCTGATGCCAGCGATTTGCTGTACGAAGGCCAAAACAGCGGATACCGCGTATTTGGAACAGGAGCCACCGGCGACCATAGCGTTGGCATGGGTGCCAGTGCATTTGGCCGCACCGACAATCTTGACGGCCTGGTGGCCTGGTCAAGCCGCGATCGGGGTGATATTCGCCAGAGCGACGGTGAAACTGCCCCTAACGATGAAAGCATCAGCAACTTCCTGACCAAAGGCACGTGGTATATCGACCCGGCGCAATCTCTGGGTGGCTCCCTGCGTTACTACAACAATGCCGCTCGTGAACCCAAAAACCCGCAAACGACGACTGCTGACCCAAGCAATCCGATGGTTGATCGTTCGACCATTCAGCGTGACGCGCAGGTGAAATACCATATCGGGCCAGAGCAAAGTGACTGGCTGAATGCTGATGCCACCGCTTACTGGTCCGAAGCGCGTATTAATGCCCAGGGTCAAACCGATGGGTCTGAATTCCGCAAACAGACCACAACGGGCGGCAAACTTGAAAACCGCAGCCGCCTGTTTACCGACAGCTTCGCCGCACATTTGCTGACTTATGGTGGTGAATATTACCGCCAGGATCAAAAACCAGGCGGCAACGCAACCGGCTTCCCACAGGCCAATATCGACTTCGGCTCTGGCTGGTTGCAGGATGAAATCACCCTGCGTGACCTGCCTGTTTCTATTCTCGCGGGTACGCGTTATGACGATTACAGCGGCAGCAGCGACGGCTATCAGGATGTGAATGCTGACGAATGGTCATCTCGTGGCGCACTGTCCGTTACGCCAACCGACTGGCTGATGTTGTTCGGTTCTTACGCACAAGCCTTCCGCGCCCCGACGATGGGCGAAATGTATAACGATGCGAAACACTTCTCGATTGGTTCCCGTTACACCAACTATTGGGTGCCGAACCCTAACCTGCGCCCTGAAACCAACGAAACTCAGGAATACGGTTTCGGCCTGCGCTTCGACGATTTAATGCTGGCTGACGACGGCATTGAATTCAAAGCCAGCTACTTCGATACCAAAGCGGAAGACTATATTTCAACTACCGTCGATTTCGCCCGCGCGACCACCATGTCTTACAACGTCCCTAACGCAAAAATTTGGGGCTGGGATATGACGGCGAAATATACCAGCGCCTGGTTCAGCCTGGATCTGGCTTATAACCGCACCCGCGGGAAAGACACCGACACCGGAGAGTGGATTTCAAGTCTGAATCCGGACACCGTCACCAGCATTCTTGACGTTCCCGTTGCACAAAGCGGCTTTTCCGTGGGCTGGGTTGGCACATTTGCTGAAAGTTCCACGCATATCAGCAGCAGCTATAGCCCGCAGCCTGGCTATGGCGTGAATGATTTCTATATCAGTTATACCGGCCAGCAGCAGTTGCGCGGGCTAACCACTTCCCTGGTACTGGGTAACGCCTTTGATAAGGAATACTGGTCGCCACAGGGGCTCCCTCAAGATGGCCGTAATGGCAAAATCTTCGTTAGTTATCAATGGTAAGGAAGCAATATGACTCAGCGTTATGAAAACTGGTTGCAGCTAAAACAACAGAACCCTAAAAAATATGCTCGCGACATAGCAAAACTGATGAATATCAGCGAAGCCGAATTAACTCATGCCCGCGTCGGGCATGATGCCTGGCGCTTGAAAGGCGAAGTGCGCGACATCCTCACCTCTCTGGAGAGCGTGGGTGAAATTAAGTCCATCTGCCGGAATGAATATGCGGTACATGAGCACATCGGGCGCTTCGAAAACCAGCAATTGCACGGTCACGCCGGGCTGGTTCTTAACCCTCGAGCGCTGGACTTGCGCCTGTTCCTGAATCAGTGGGCTTTCGCCTTCCACGTTCGCGAGGAAACTGCCCGCGGTGAACGTCAAAGCATTCAATTCTTTGACCATCAGGGCGATGCACTGCTGAAGGTTTACACCACTGACAACACGGATTTTGCAGCCTGGGGCCAGGTTCTCGCGACGTATATTTATGCTGACAACCCGGAGCTTGAACTGCAAGCGGCGGAAGAAAGTGTCATGACGCCAGCTGTTGATGGCCGCCTGGTTGAAGACGAATGGCGCGCCATGCGTGACGTGCATCAGTTCTTCGGGCTGCTCAAACGCCACCAGCTTACGCGCCAACAAGCGTTCCGACTGGTCGCAGAAGACCTAGCGTGCCAGGTTGATAACAGCGCACTTTCACAACTGCTGGCGATGGCTAAGCAAGACAAAAACGAAATCATGGTGTTTGTTGGTAACAAGGGCAGCGTGCAGATTTTCACCGGCGTCGTTGAAAAAGTCGTGCCGATGGAGAACTGGATTAACATTTTCAACCCACAATTCACGCTGCACTTGCTGGCTGACACCATCGCTGAAAGCTGGATCACACGTAAGCCAAGCGGCGACGGTTTTGTTACCAGCCTTGAATTGTTTGCCGCCGATGGCACGCAAATCGCTCAACTTTACGGCCAACGTACTGAAGGCGAACCGGAGCAACAACAGTGGCGCACTCAGCTTGAGGCGCTGGTAAGTAAAGGGCTGGCCGCATGAAACGCTGGCTAATTGCCCTGCTTGCAATGCCTGTGGTTGTCACCGCCAGTGAACGGGTGGTAGCAATTGGCGGTGACGTGACAGAAATTGCCTATGCATTAGGTGCGAGCGACCAGTTAGTCGCTCGTGACAGCACCAGTCTGCATCCGGCGGCGGCAACCAAACTGCCTGACGTTGGCTATATGCGTCAGCTTAATGCCGAGGGGATTCTGGCAATGCGCCCAACGTTGGTGCTGGCGAGCGCGCAGGCGAAACCCTCACTGGCGCTGGAGCAGGTTGCCAGCAGCCACGTCAAAGTCGTGACGATTCCCGCCGCAAATTCGCTGGATGGGATTGATGACAAGATTGCTGCGGTCGCGCAGGCCATGGGAAAAACGGCCCAGGGCGACGCTTTGCGCCAGCAAGTCCATACCAGGCTGGCGGCGATCCCTGAGAACCCACTGCCGGTAAAAGTGCTGTTTATCATGAGTCATGGCGGCATGACTGCGATGGCTGCCGGGCAAGAAACTGCGGCAGATGCCGCAATTCATGCCGCTGGTTTGCAAAATGCGATGCAAGGTTTCAAACGTTACCAGCCCATGTCGCAGGAAGGTGTGATTGCCAGCCAGCCACAACTGGTGCTGGTCACTGCCGACGGCGTGAAAACACTGGGCGGTGAAGATAACGTCTGGAAGTTACCGGGGCTTGCGCAAACCCCTGCCGGGAAAAACCGCCAGCTATTAGTGGTGGATGATATGGCACTGCTGGGTTTTGGCCTGCAAACACCGGATGCGATTCTTGCATTACGTCATAAAGCGGAGCAATTGCCTTGATACGTCGGCCCCTGCCTCAACGCGCCCTGTTCGCCATGGTTTTGGCGTTGTTAGCGCTGTCTTTAGTTGCCGCCAATTTAGGTGCCATGCGGCTTTCCATTGCCGTTTTGTGGCAAGCCCAGGACGACGCATTGCGCCATATCTGGCTCAATATTCGCCTGCCTCGTGTGCTGCTGGCAACGCTGGTAGGCGGCGCACTGGCGCTTTCAGGTTGCGTGATGCAGGGACTGTTTCGTAACCCGCTTGCGGACCCTGGCTTGCTCGGGATAAGCAGCGGTGCGGCACTGGCGGTCGGTTTTTCGGTCGTCATGCCCTTCGCCTTGCCCGTTGTATTGGCGTTGTATGTTCCGATGCTTGCCGCATTTTTGGGTAGCCTCGCCGTCACTTTGGTGATTTTCTTCCTGAGCCGCCAGGGCAACAATAGCCTTTCGCGCCTGCTGTTAGTCGGTATCGCGATTAATGCGTTATGCGGTGCGGCGGTGGGAGTGCTTTCCTGGATAAGCAACGATGCGCAGCTGCGCCAGTTGTCGCTCTGGGGGATGGGCAGTCTTGGGCAGGCGCAGTGGTCAACGTTACTGGCCACCGCTTCGTTTATTCTTCCGGCTTCAGTGGCTATCGCGTTTACGTCCAGACGCCTTAATCTTTTGCAACTGGGTGACGAAGAAGCCCATTACCTGGGCGTGGACGTCAAAAAAACGCAGCGTCAGTTGCTGATTCTAAGCGCATTGCTGGTGGCGGCAGCGGTTGCCGTGAGTGGCGTGATTGGTTTCCTTGGCCTGGTGGTTCCGCATCTGATGCGGATGTGGCTCGGGGCCGATCATCGCTGGCTGATCCCGGGTTCTGTACTGGCAGGAGCAATGTTATTGCTGGTGGCGGACACCCTCGCCCGCACACTGGTTGCCCCTGCGGAAATGCCGGTAGGTTTGCTGACCAGCCTGCTCGGTGGCCCGTGGTTCCTGGCATTAATTTTCCGTCAACGGAGAGAAACAGATGGCTGATTTACTCCTGGCGCGAAACGTCACGCTACGCTCAGGCGTTCGAAAGCTGCTTGATGATATTAATCTGACGCTGGCGGCGGGCGAAGTGGTCGCGCTAATCGGCCCAAATGGTGCAGGGAAATCCACGCTACTCCGGGTGCTTACCGGTTTTCAACTGCCGGAAAGCGGCTATATTTCCCTGGACGGGCGCCCGTTACATGAATGGTCTGGCGAAGCGTTATCGCGCAAACGCGCGGTGATGCGCCAGCGCGGCGGCATGGCGTTTAGTTGGGCGGTCGAAGATGTCATCGCCATGGGACGTGCGCCGTGGCCGGAAAAAGAGACAAAAGCGGTCATTCAGGAAGTGATGGCGCTGACGGGATGCGATACGCTCGCCGGGCGCGATTTTTGCCAGCTTTCCGGCGGTGAACAACAGCGCGTCCAGCTCGCACGCGCCCTGGCGCAATTGTGGCAGAACGGGCAACCCCACGGCTGGCTGTTTTTAGATGAACCGACTTCTGCACTCGATCTCTATCATCAGCAACACATCCTGCGTTTGCTGCGCCGGTTATCGTTGATGGGGACATTATCGGTTTGCGTGGTGCTGCATGATTTGAACCTGGCCGCACTGTGGGCTGACCGGATTGTGCTGTTGCACGAAGGACGACTGGTTGCGAGTGGTTCGCCGCAAGAAGTGTTGAACGAGGCTATCTTACAACACTGGTATCAGGCCGATTTACGGGTGTTCAGTCATCCTGAACACCCGGTGCCGCAGGTTTGGTTGCAGCAGTGATCGTTTTGTCGGATAACGCTGCTGTACGACCGACAAAAAAAGTTAGCTCGAGCAACTCACTTCTAACCGCCTGCCCCAGTCCGGCGGGCGTTGGGTCAAATCAGCAGAATGTTCAGCAAATGGCTGGCGCAGTGCTTCATGCAGTTGTGCCAGCACACTCACATCCCCTTTATCTGCGGCATCAATTGCCCGTTGTGCCAACCAGTTACGCAACACGATTGAAGGGTTTGCGGCTTTCATCGCTTGTTGACGCTGTTCGTCACTGACCTGTTCGGCCTGCAAACGGGTGCGATAACGAGTAAACCAGTTATCAAAACTTGCGCGGTCGATAAATTCATCACGCAGCGGAGAGCTGGCAGAGTTTTGTTCGGTCAGGCTTAACATGCGGAATGTGCGCGTGTAATCACTCCCTTCTTTGGCCATCAGCCCGAATAGCTCGGTGAGAATTTCGTTATCCGCCGTTTGCTCGGTTAACAGCCCCAGTTTCCCACGCATTAACTCACCGAAAGCTTTCATTAGCGCGAATTGATAATGATCGAGCAACTCGTTTAACCACTCCACAGAAATAAACGGTGACAGCGTTTGCGCGAGACGTTGCAGATTCCACAGCCCAACCGCAGGTTGATTATCAAAAGCGTAACGCCCCTGATGGTCAGAATGGTTGCAGATAAAATCGGGCTGATAATCATCGAGGAAACCGTACGGGCCGTAATCCATCGTCAGTCCAAGAATCGACATATTGTCGGTATTCATTACGCCATGAGCGAAACCAATAGTTTGCCAGTGGGCAATCATTTGCGCTGTACGTTCGACAACATCACGGAACCAAAGCGGGTATTTATCGGCTTCATCGACCAGATGCGGCCAGTGATGGGCAATCACGTAATCCGCCAATTGCTGGACTTTTTGCGGTTCCCGACGATAGTAGAAATGCTCAAAGTGGCCGAAGCGAGCATGACTTTGCGCCACGCGAATCATCATCGCACCTTGTTCGGTAGTTTCACGTTGTACCGGTGTTTCGCTGGTGACAATACTGAGCGCACGCGTGGTCGGAACGCCTAACCCGTGCATGGCTTCACTCGCAAGGAACTCGCGAACCGTTGAACGCAGCACCGCGCGGCCATCGCCCATGCGCGAATAAGGCGTTAATCCCGCCCCTTTAAGGTACCAGTCGAATTTACGCCCGTCCGCTAACTGCTGTTCGCCGAGCAAAATACCGCGTCCGTCGCCAAGCTGTCCCGCCCAGACGCCAAACTGGTGCCCGCTGTACACTTGTGCCAAAGGCTGCATTCCCGGCAACAGTGTTTCACCGCTCCAGATACCCGTGTGGGCTGCATCAAACAATGAATCATCCAGACCCAGATCATCGGCCAGAGGGCGGTTATGGTAAAACAAACGCGCATTATGCAGCGGTGTTGGCTTAAGAGCCGTATAGAAGCCGGGCAATTCATCGTGCCAGCTATTGTTGAATACAGGTTTATTGGTCATGGAACCTCCTGCCGATAGTGTAGTGCTTGTGTGAAGTTTTAAACACGGCACATTGGCAGGGGTATTCTCTTAATGCAGAGAATAAGGATGAAGCCAGTCTATCAGCGCGTTTGAGGGAATAGCGGGCCAGTAATTCCCCTGCATAGCAAAGTCCGATAATGAAAGCACTTTCTGGCGAGCAGTATCTTCATCAACACCGTTAATCACCAGAGTCTGGCAAAACGGCGAAAGCTGCGCCAGTAATGCCATCATAAAAGGCTCAAAAGAACGTTGTTTAATTTGTTTATGAATAAACACTTTATCCAAAAACACACGCTTAAATAAACCGTCGAAAATCGGTTTAGTGGTCGCAATTCCAGCACCAAAATTAGCCAACGCTAATGGAAAATGCTTAATCATTGCCATTAGCCTGGCATTTTCATTGCCAAGATTTAACTCGGGAAAGTTCTCATTGATAGAGAATTCAATGAATGAAAGCTGCATCAACCGGGAATGCAGCACGGTACTGGCTAAAACCGCATCAACAATTACCACGCTTATATTCACCCAGACAACTATATTTTGAGCCTTAAAGAATTCTTGATAGTTTTCGAGTAATTCTATTTGTTCTTTGAATAATTGTAATTGCTGTTGTGGTGTAATTGTCGAGTTCACTAATTCAGTTGGAATACGCACTGGAGCGTCAACACCAACAAAATTAAGTAATAATTCAATACCTAAAACCTTACCATCAGGCAAGTAAACGGGTTGAAAATAAAAGTCTGAGCGATACAGTATTTCGAGTTCCAGGATCATGATACCAGCCGCGTATCTAAAGGGGTGGATGGCATCGCAGCACGATGATCATCCAGCATTAACTGGATTGATTTTAAAAGTATTAAGCGCAAGTTCGTCCCTGAGTCTGTATCAGAATTATCTTTGAATTTATTTTATATTATCCTGGTTATCTGACTATCGCCAGTTTTAGCGAATAACACGAACTGAATCGCGATGGATTATCTCGGGAGAAAAAGATTCATTCTCACAATGAGAGTCCAATAATTTACGGATAGCGAAGCGGGCCATTTCACTTATCGGAAAATGGACGCTGGTAATTGCAGGGCGGACAAATGCGGCTCGTTCCCCACTGTCATAACATATAAGTGAGATATCCTGGGGAATTCGCAACCCGCGTTCGGTGATAGCCAGCATCGCGCCAATCGCCAGTTCTTCGTTACAACAATAAATTGCCGTCGGCTGCGTATTTTCAAGCAGTTGCGCGGCCAGTTGATAGCCGCTGGGCATATCATACTCGCCCCCCAGAATCGCAACAGGTTCGATGTTTGACCGGTCCATGACATCAATAAAACCTTGCCTGCGCAGTAAACTTGAAGAACGGCTTACCGGCCCGTGCAGACAGGCAATTTTAGTATGCCCTGCATCAATAAATACCTGGGTGGCGCAGGCACTCGCGGCACGATGATCAAACACCACGCAACGCGGTTCGAGGCCTGGAACGTCCCGGTCTAATATGATAAATTTCTTTTCTTGTTCCGCCAGTTGATTCAGCGTTTCATCGCTGATGGCGCGAACGTGTAATACCAGCCCGTCGCAGCGCAGATTAAACAGCCGCTGAATGGCATTGAGTTCTTTCTCAGCCGTATCTCGCCCTTGCGTCACCAACAATTGCTTACCATTTAGTTCAGCTTCACTTTGTACGGTGTCCATTAAGGCACCAAAGAATCCGCCTCGATATGATGTGGTGACTAAACCGAGTGTATGACTTTGGCTCGACGCTAACGCACGAGCGGCGGGATTTGGGGAGTACCCCAATTCAACAATGGCGGCTTCAACTTTGATACGCGTCTGCGATTTAACTTTAGTATCGCCATTCACGACGCGTGAAACGGTTGCCCGGGATACACCTGCGCTGGCGGCAACATCTTCCAGAGTAACCATGAACTATCCTTTCAAGGGAGCGAAATGCACCCAGATATTACCTGAAATTATCATTAGCGCCTGGGTTAACCACGGAATTGCGGAAGGGAGTCACGTTTAGGGCCATTTGCTGGCCCTGACGCGTAAAACTAGATGCGGCGAGCCTGCCAGAATTTTTTGCTCCAGTAGACGTTATCAAGCGACGAACGCATCACGCCACGGCTGGTCGAGGCATGAATAAACTGGTTATCCGTATCGTAAATACCGACGTGCAAACCGCTTTCACCAGAACCGGTTTTAAAGAATACCAGGTCACCCGGCAGCAAATCATCTTTGTCTATTTGCGTGCCGATCTTCGCCTGCTGTTTTGTTTCACGCGGGAGTTGTAACTCGAACCTGTCGCGGAAGGTAAGAGAGACAAAGCCTGAACAATCAACGCCACGGCGGCTCATTCCCCCATAACGGTAAGGCGTGCCATGCCAGCCACTGAGCTGATCGTTGAGTTTAGCGATGACCGTTATCGAGTCCGACAAACGAGAATTTGGCGGTGGCGCATGATGGCTACACCCTGCGAGTACCAGACATGCTACAAGAAGAATCCATACACGCATTTCAGGCTAATCCTCACCCGTTTATAATTTCCAGTAATTTAGCGCTTACCTATGATTTGGTGCAAGTTTTTACCATCATCTAAAGCGGGGCTATTAGCATACTGTGCCCTTCAATCTGTAATCGGCGGAAGTGCATGTTATAAGCTGTCGCTAAATGTTGCGGCGACAGCACTTCATCCCGATTTCCTTGTGCAATCATTTTACCTGCCCGCAATAACCAGACGGTGTGCGCATGGCGCAAACTATGGTTTAAATCATGGCTGCTCATCACCACCGCAATACCCGCTTCACACAATGCCACCAGGATCCTGTCCAGCGCAGTCTGTTGCGCGACATCGAGGCTATTCATTGGCTCATCCAACAAGAGTAAACGCCCTTGCGGATTGATTTCAGGATGAATTTGCAGAACGACAGCGGCCAGACGAACGCGTTGCCATTCCCCACCCGAAAGCTGATTCACGCTGCGGGTGAGTTTGTCGGTCAGACCGAGCGTTTCAACAAGGTCGAGCATAATGGTGTCTGTAGGGCCGAGCGTTTGATGAAGCTGTAAATAGTGCCAGACGGGCATGGAAAATGGCGGCATCTGTTGTTGAGATAAATAAGCCCGATGACGTGCCAGCTGCGTCGGTTGCCAGTCATTCAGTTCACGTTCAACAAAAGTGATTTGCCCGCCACCGGAGCTTAAACCCGCAGCCCGTGTTAACAAGGTGCTTTTCCCGGCCCCGTTTGGCCCGACAAGGTGTATCAGTTCACCAGCGTGCACCGTGGCGGAAATCGGCCCAAGCCGTTCCGCCACTGCGACATCATTGAGTTGCAACAACGGCATTATTTTGCCAGTGCCGACTTAATTGCATCAACAATGATTGCGTCGTCAGGCGTCATGTCTGGTGAAAAGCGTTGAATGACCTGACCATCACGACCAATCAGGAATTTTTCGAAGTTCCACAAAATATCGCCAGGATGAGCTGGAGCGCGGCCTTTGCTGCTCATGCGCTCCAGAAAGCCGCTGCCTTCGGGCGCGACGGCATTCGGTGCAGCGGCGACCAGTTTTTCATATAGCGGGTGACGATTTTCACCGTTCACGTCCAGCTTGCTGAACATCGGGAAAGTAACGCCGTAAGTGGTGCTGCAGAAAGTTTTGATCTCTTCTTCACTACCCGGCTCTTGCCCCAGGAATTGGTTGCACGGAAAACCGAGCACTGAGAAGCCTTGCTGCTCATATTCTTTCTGCAGGTTTTCTAGTTGCTCGTATTGCACTGTCAGGCCGCATTTAGAGGCAACGTTCACCATCAGCAGCACTTTACCTTTCCACTTTTCGAGCGTTGTGGCTTCACCATCAATGGTAGTAACTTGAGTGTTCAGAATGTCTTGCATTGTTTACCCCTGAATTGAATAGCGTTTGATTATTTCCCAGCTTTTAATAATAGCCAGATAAATACAGGTGCGCCTAACGTTGCTGTCACGACGCCTATTGGTAATTCTGCGGAAGCCAGAGCCAGGCGAGCAATCACATCGGCCCCCAATAACACTGTGGCACCTGCCAACGCGCTCGCGGGCAGTAAAATACGATGATCGGTTAAGCCTTTCAGACGTAACATATGAGGGATAACCAGGCCGATAAAACCAATTGCGCCAGCAAGCGCAACGCTCACACCCACCAGCCAGCCTGTCGCTATCACCAGAATGTTGCGCCATACCCAGACGGGCAAACCGAGCTGACGTGCGGATATTTCGCCAAGCGCCATGAGATTCAATGGGGCGTAGTTGCGGCATAACCACAGCATCACGGGCAATAACGTGACCATGAGCCACCATTGCCGCCAGTCCACGCCACCAAACCCGCCCATCATCCAGTACATTAACTGGCGCAGGTCGAGGCTGCTGCTGAAATAAATTGCCCAGGTCATCAGTGCGCTACAGATGATGCCCAGCGCCACACCGGCGAGCAGCAAGCGGCTATTCGAAAGATGACGTCGTGAAAAACGCAGCAGGATAAATGTGATGATAAGCGCACCAGCAATGGCACAGATACCCAAAACCCAACCCGGCAGCATGCCCTGCCCAAGTAAAACAGCCGCCACTAAAGCCACACCCGCGCCATTGGAAACCCCTAATAGACCGGGTTCCGCCAGTGGGTTTTCAAAAAGTGCCTGCATGATAGTGCCAGAAATCGCCAGTGCCGCTCCAACCAGTAACACCGATAATGTACGAGGCAGGCGAATTTGCCAGATAAACAACTGCGCATCCTCACGCATCCAGTGTTGTGGGGCAAACCATTGATCCCCTGCGCTCAGGCTCAACACCACCATGCCTAGCATTGTGGCGAACAATGCAAGCAACCAGCGGCGTTCCAGAAAGCGCTGTCGCGCAACGAAAGTGTGCATCTGGATAATAAGATCCAATTAGTAACAATTCATAAACTTGATTTTACGGGGGATTTTCCGCGCAGGACAAGAAGAAAAGAAAAAGGCCGCTTCAGGCGGCCTTTTTGGTTAATTCAGGTTACTCGTCTTTTGGCGACGCGTTTTCAACCCTACTTTTCAACTTCTGACCAGGTCGGAAAGTCACAACACGGCGAGCCGTGATAGGAATATCTTCACCAGTCTTCGGGTTACGCCCGGGACGTTGGTTTTTATCGCGTAAGTCAAAATTACCAAAGCCTGATAGCTTAACCTGCTCGCCGTTCTCCAGAGCGCGACGGATCTCTTCGAAAAACAGCTCTACCAACTCTTTAGCATCACGTTTGCTAAGCCCTAGCTTATCAAACAGATATTCTGACATTTCAGCTTTTGTAAGCGCCATACGTTCAATCCCTCAATGATGCCTGGAATCGCTCTTTTAATGCCTCTACGCATTTTGCAACGGTAGCGGCCATCTCCTCTTCTTCGAGTGTACGGCCCGTATCCTGCAGGATAAGGCTTATGGCAAGGCTCTTATAGCCTTCGGCTACGCCTTTGCCACGGTACACATCAAATAAGTTTACGCCAACTACCTGATTTGCGCCAACTTTCTTACACTCGGCCAAAATATCTGCTGCGGGAACGTTTTCAGCGACCACAACAGCAATGTCACGGCGGTTCGCAGGATAGCGAGAAATCTCAGCCGACTCAGGCACAGCGCGGTCTGCAAGCTTGCTCCACAGCACTTCGAACACCAGCGTGCGGCCATTGAGTGACAGCTTGCGCTCGAGCTCTGGATGCACAACACCAATGAAACCAACGTATTCCCCGCCTAAATAAATGGCAGCACTTTGGCCTGGATGCAAAGCTGGGTTGCTTGCAGCTTTGAATTCGATGTCAGAAAGTTTACCAGTAAGATCTAATACTGCTTCCAGATCGCCCTTCAAATCATAGAAGTCGACAGTGTTACGCGCCAGATCCCAATGCTCTTCGTAGCGATTACCACAGATGGCACCAGCCAGCATAAGATCCTGACGGATACCCAGGTCTGCCTGAGTATCAGGAACAAAGCGTAAACCTGATTCAAAGATACGTACGCGTGCCTGCTGGCGGTTTTGGTTATAAACCACGGTATTAAGCAGGCCTGGCAGCAAAGATAAACGCATCGCTGACATTTCGCTGGAAATTGGGCTCGGCAGAATCAGATTTTCTTCACCTGGGTGCAGCAATTGCTGAACTTTAGGATCAACAAAGCTGTAGGTGATAACTTCCTGGTAGCCTTTATCGACCAGCATGGTTTTCACACGCTTGAGCGATAAGTCTGCTTCGCGATGGCTGCCCATAATCAGACCTGCTTGAACAGGCTCATTCGGGATGCTGTTATAACCATAAACGCGTGCCACTTCTTCAACCAGATCTTCTTCAATCTGCATATCAAAGCGCCAGCTTGGTGCCACTGCCGTCCACTGGTTGTCGCCTTCAGTTACTTCACAGCCTAAGCGGCGCAGGATGTCGCTAACCTGTGCATCTTCAATGTGATGACCAATCAGGCGATCCAGTTTGCTGCGACGCAGAGTAATTGTGGCAGCTTTTGGCAGATGTGCTTCATTAGTCACGTCAATAACTGGACCCACTTCGCCACCGCAGATATCAGTCAACAGGCGAGTTGCACGTTCCATCGCTTTATATTGCAGAGCTGAATCCACACCACGCTCATAACGATGGGAAGCATCGGTATGCAGACCATGGCGACGAGCGCGGCCTGTAATAGACAGCGGGCTGAAGAATGCGCACTCCAGCAGCACGTCCTGGGTTTCATCATTCACGCCAGAATGTTCACCACCAAAAATACCGCCCATTGCCAGCGCTTTATTGTGGTCAGCGATAACCAGCGTGTCAGCTTTCAGCTTCACTTCGTTACCATCAAGCAGAGTCAGCGCTTCGCCCTCTTCTGCCATACGCACAACAATGCCACCTTCGATGCGACTCAGATCGAATGCGTGCATCGGTTGGCCAAGTTCGAGAAGCACATAGTTGGTCACGTCAACGACTGCATCGATAGAACGAATACCACAACGGCGCAGTTTCTCTTTCATCCACAGTGGAGTTGGCGCTTTAACGTTGATGCCTTTAACCACACGGCCAAGGTAACGCGGGCACGCTTCAGGCGCATCCACACGAATGGGCAACGTGTCGGTAATGGTCGCCGCTACTGCGGGCATTTCTGGTTCGTGCAGCGGCAGTTGGTTCACAACCGCTACATCACGCGCAACACCGATGATGCCAAGGCAATCGGCACGGTTTGGCGTAACGCTGATTTCGATAGTATTGTCATCGAGCTTCAGGTATTCGCGGATATCAGTGCCAATTGACGCATCCAGCGGCAACTCAATAATACCGTTATGATCGTCGGAAATACCCAGCTCGGAGAACGAGCACAGCATCCCTTCAGATGGCTCGCCACGCAGTTTGGCGGCTTTGATTTTGAAATCACCTGGCAGAACAGCACCAACGGTTGCCACCGCAACTTTCAGGCCCTGACGGCAATTTGGCGCACCACAAACGATGTCTAACAGGCGCTCGCCACCGACATTCACTTTCGTTACACGCAGTTTGTCCGCGTTTGGATGTTGACCGCACTCAACCACTTCACCCACCACCACGCCATTGAATGCACCGGCAACGGCGTCAACGCCATCAACTTCCAGGCCAGCCATAGTGATTTGGTTTGAAAGCTCTTCACTGCTGTTGGCTGGGTTTACCCATTCGCGTAACCAGAGTTCACTGAATTTCATTGGATATCCCGCCCTTATTTGAACTGTTTGAGGAAACGTAAATCATTTTCGAAGAATGCACGCAGATCGGTCACGCCGTAGCGCAACATGGTCAGACGCTCCATGCCCATGCCGAACGCAAAGCCTGAATAAACTTCTGGGTCAATACCGACGTTACGCAGAACGTTCGGGTGCACCATGCCACAACCTAATACTTCCAGCCACTTGCCGTTTTTACCCATCACATCAACTTCTGCGGACGGTTCAGTGAACGGGAAATAGGATGGACGGAAACGAATCTGCAGATCCGCTTCGAAGAAGTTGTTCAGGAAGTCGTGGATGGTTCCTTTCAGGTTGGTGAAGTTGATGTTGGTATCAACAATTAAACCTTCCATCTGGTGGAACATCGGGGTGTGAGTCTGATCGTAATCGTTACGATAAACGCGGCCAGGCGCGATAATACGAATCGGCGGCTGCTTGTCTTTCATGGTACGAATCTGTACGCCAGACGTTTGGGTGCGCAGCAGACGAGTTGCATCGAACCAGAAAGTATCGTGGTCAGCGCGAGCTGGGTGGTGCCCTGGGATATTCAGCGCATCAAAGTTATGATAATCGTCTTCGATTTCCGGGCCAGTTGCCACAGTAAAACCAAGTTCACCAAAGAAGCTTTCAATACGGTCAATGGTGCGAGTCACCGGATGCAAGCCGCCATTTTCAATGCGACGGCCAGGCAGGGAAATATCAATGGTCTCTTCTGCCAGACGCGCATTCAGCGCGGCACTTTCGAGAGCGTGTTTGCGTGCATTCAATGCTTCCTGCACTTTCTCTTTCGCTTCATTGATTACCGCACCAGCGGCTGGACGCTCTTCTGGTGGCAATTCACGCAGGGTTGTCATCTGGAGGGTCAGATGCCCTTTCTTCCCTAAATACTCGACGCGTACGTTGTCCAACGCGGCAACATCATGGGCCTCGTTTATGGCGGCCGTTGCATTGGCAACCAGCTCTGCGAGATGTGGCATGGTATTCCTCTTATGCCGGCACAATTGCCGGGGTAGTTGATCCGTATACAGAAGCAAAAAAAAAGCCTCCATAGTGGAGGCTTTCGGCGCTATTTTTCGTTTCTTTTCTTACGCGCAAAGCCCCCTGATTCAGGTGCTAAAGTAAAAAAAGAAACGGAAAATAGCAGCATTCATGCTTGCAGTTACCTTATTGATCAGTGTTAAAAATTACCATTAGAAATTAAAAGAGGGAGACAAGCTCCCTCTAATAACCGGCTTACGCCAGAGCTGCTTTCGCTTTCTCAACCAGTGCAGTAAATGCCACTTTGTCGAATACGGCGATGTCAGCCAGGATCTTACGGTCGATTTCAACAGAAGCTTTTTTCAAGCCGTTGATGAATTTGCTGTAAGAGATCCCGTTCTGACGAGCTGCAGCGTTGATACGTGCAATCCACAGCTGACGGAATTGACGTTTACGTTGACGACGGTCACGGTAAGCGTATTGGCCAGCTTTGATAACAGCCTGGAAAGCAACGCGGTAAACGCGTGAACGCGCACCGTAGTAGCCTTTGGCTTGTTTAAGGATTTTTTTGTGACGAGCACGTGCGATAACACCACGTTTTACGCGAGCCATATTAGCTCTCCTGTTCTATATTCTGAATTAATTAAAAAGTGCTACTTATGCGTACGGCAGGCAAGCGATGACCAGGCCCAGATCCCCTTTGGAGACCATACCTTTCGGACGCAGGTGACGTTTACGCTTAGTAGACTTTTTAGTCAGAATATGACGCAGGTTAGCGTGCTTACGCTTAAAACCACCACCGGCGGTCTTTTTGAAGCGCTTAGCGGCGCCGCGTACAGTTTTAATCTTTGGCATTTAATAACTTTCCACTTCGCATTGTTAATAAAACGAACCAGAAGGCGAACAAATCTCACGAGACCGAAACCTCGCGAGAACTGTTACTTGATGGCCTTACTGTTTCTTCTTCGGAGCGAGCACCATGATCATCTGGCGGCCTTCGATCTTCGATGGGAAGGATTCGACGACTGCCAGTTCACTCAGATCGTCACGGACGCGGTTAAGCACTTCCATACCAATCTGTTGGTGAGCCATTTCACGACCGCGGAAACGCAGTGTGATTTTAGCTTTATCACCCTCTTCCAGAAAGCGAACCAGGCTGCGGAGTTTTACCTGATAGTCGCCATCATCGGTACCAGGTCGGAATTTGATTTCCTTGACCTGAATAACTTTTTGCTTCTTCTTCTGTTCCTTAGAAGATTTGCTTTTTTCATAGAGAAACTTGCCGTAGTCCATAATGCGGCAAACAGGCGGTTCAGCATTAGGACTGATTTCGACTAAATCAACTCCTGCCTCTTCGGCTTTTTCCAAAGCTTCATTCAGACTGACAATACCAATAGGTTCGCCTTCTAAGCCTGTCAGACGAACTTCTGTGGCACGAATTTCTTTGTTTATGCGATTAGGACGCGCCGGTTGAACTCTTTTTCCGCCTTTAATAACTCTATTCCTCTAGTTGGTTAAGATTGCGACTGCGAATTTCATTTTGCAGCTTTTCAATCAATTCGTTTACGTCCATGCTGCCCAAATCTTTGCCACGACGAGTACGAACGGCTACTTTGCCTGCTTCGACCTCTTTATCGCCACAAACTAACATGTATGGGACACGACGCAACGTGTGTTCACGGATTTTAAAGCCAATCTTCTCATTTCTCAAGTCTGCTTTTACACGAATGCCTGCATTTTGCAGTTTACGGGTCAATTCGTTAACGTAATCAGACTGTCCATCAGTGATATTCATGACCACTGCTTGTACTGGCGCAAGCCAGGTTGGGAAGAAACCCGCGAACTCTTCAGTCAGGATACCAATAAAACGTTCCATTGACCCGAGAATTGCACGGTGAATCATTACCGGAACCAGGCGTTCGTTATTTTCACCAATAAACGAAGCGTTCAAACGTGATGGTAATGAGAAGTCTAGCTGTACAGTACCGCACTGCCATGCACGGTCCAGGCAGTCGTACAGGGTAAATTCAATTTTAGGGCCATAGAATGCACCCTCACCCGGTTGATAATCAAACGGAATGTTATTTTCTTGCAGTGCAACAGCCAAATCTGCTTCTGCACGGTCCCACATTTCGTCAGTACCGATGCGTTTTTCAGGACGAGTAGACAGTTTCACAACGATTTTTTCAAAACCGAAGGTGCTGTACATGTCATAAACCATGCGGATACAGCTGTTTACTTCATCACGAACCTGGCTTTCAGTACAGAAAATGTGCGCATCGTCTTGAGTAAAACCGCGAACGCGCATCAGACCATGCAACGCACCTGACGGTTCGTTACGGTGGCAGCTACCAAACTCAGCCATACGTAATGGCAAGTCGCGGTAGGATTTCAGGCCTTGATTAAAGATCTGAACATGACCAGGGCAGTTCATTGGCTTGATGCAATATTCACGGTTCTCGGAAGAAGTCGTAAACATCGCATCTTTATAGTTGTCCCAGTGGCCGGTTTTTTCCCACAGCACACGGTCCATCATGAACGGGCCTTTCACTTCCTGGTACTGGTACTCTTTGAGTTTGGAGCGAACAAACACTTCTAACTCACGGAAGATAGTCCAGCCATCGTTGTGCCAGAACACCATACCAGGCGCTTCTTCCTGCATATGATACAGGTCGAGTTGCTTACCAATTTTGCGATGGTCACGCTTGGACGCTTCTTCCAGACGTTGCAGATAGGCATTCAGTTGTTTTTTATCAGCCCATGCAGTGCCGTAGATACGTTGCAGCATCTTGTTGTTGCTATCGCCACGCCAGTAAGCACCGGACGTTTTCTGCAATTTGAAATGATGGCAGAAACGCATATTCGGTACGTGCGGGCCACGGCACATATCAACATATTCTTCATGATGATAGAGACCAGGCTTATCATCATGGCTGATGTTTTCATCAAGGATCGCGACTTTGTAGCTCTCACCACGGTTCACGAAAGTTTCACGGGCTTCATGCCAGCTCACTTTCTTCTTAATGACATCGTAATCTTTCTCAGCCAGCTCATGCATACGCTTTTCGAGCAGCTCAAGATCTTCCTGCGTCAGCGTGTGGTCGATATCAACGTCATAGTAAAAACCGTTGTCAATCACCGGGCCAATCGCCATTTTGGTGTGCGGCCACAACTGCTTGATAGCATGACCCAATAAGTGGGCGCATGAGTGGCGGAGAATCTCCAGGCCAGCTTCATCTTTTACAGTGATAATCGCAAGTTTGGCATCGTGCTCAATAACATCAGATGCATCAACCAATTCACCATCAACACGGCCAGCGATACACGCTTTTGCAAGGCCTGGACCAATATCCAGAGCAACATCCAGCGGGCTAACAGCATGATCGTAATGGCGTTGGCTGCCATCAGGAAGAGTAATAACAGGCATTATAAGTCCTTATTCGCAGTGGTGACCCACACGTAAGATCACATGCAACGTTTATTTTGCTTTAGTTTCAATTAGTTGTTCAGCCATCTCGCCTACAATTGCAAGGCCGACTGCACAATTTATGCGCGAGCGTGCGGTTCACAGCTTCGCGACGGTTGGGAATATTATCACTTTCAAGAGGGAATGTCGCGCTTCGCGACCGGAAGGTCTCGTCTGACAATAAGAATAACCACCTGTTTTATCTTCATTTTAGGGGCCGTTGCTAAGGATGCTTATTAATTCAACGAAAACATGTGGCTTACCATTAATAAGTTTTTCTAACGTTTTAAATCAAATGATTTTCATGATGCACAAGCGATGTTCCAGACATAAAAAAACCGGGCTTCATGCTCGGCTTTTTATTTCATGCAGAATTAAAATGGAGTAATCAATTATGTATTCCGCACAAAGGGATAATAAAATTTACTTGTTAAGACCACTCACCTGCAACCAGAGTATGGACATTAAAAGCATCATCCATAGATTGCCCTGTAGATTGTGCGCCAGGTTGAATATTGGAACCAGCTTCAATATCGGTTGCATGCCATACGGCAGCAGGAGCGGTTTCTGTTGTTGTGGTCGTAGCAGGTGCTGCAGCAAATGCGCCAAATGAAAGCATCGAAAGTGCAATAGCTACAGTGGCATATTTAATATTTTTCATAATCTTTATTCTCTTATTTATTTGTGGGCCAGCAAGTTATTATCTCGCTACAAAAAAAGAGTAGATCCAGATCACACTTTTGACAAGGCTAATAACTTATCAATTCGTGTCAAATATATAGAAGATATGACTAAACAGATGATTAAGGAGAAATTATGGAGAAAATTCGTTAGGTTTGTTTTTTATTTAAAATAAAACTGCGGACCAAAATAATATTAGCACATATTGATAATTTAAAACAATAAAGCCGGGCATGACCCGGCTTTGCCAATTACATCTTATAACCAAGCGTCACTGCAGTGCGTCTGTCGGTGTGCTCAGGTGCAGAATCTGGCGGATTGGAGTTCCAGGTGACGTTATAACCCACCCGCAAACCGAAGTGCTCATTGATAGCAACTTCGAGCGCCGTTTCAGAGTTGACCGTCGTATCTTCACTACCCAGCACAGAAACGCCCTGGATAAATTTAGCATTGTCGGTCAATTGCCAGTTATAGATACCGGATGCATAACCCAGCGCCTGAGTCTTGTGGTCGCCATCTGCGTATTCGTCGTAACGAACGCCAGGACCGAATTCCACACGCAAACTGTGCACCGGCCCGCTAAGGAACTGACGACCGTAACCCGCGGTGAGGACATCCCTGGCTTGATAACCGTTGAAACGGTCCGTCAACCAGCTTCCCTGGCCAAACAAGTAATCGCTGTCTGTCATGTTGTAACGGCTACGACCGCCCAGTGCGTAAGTCTCAGAAGAGCGCTGATCGTTAGCAGAGGTATTATTTGCGTTGCCCCACAGAGACCATGCGGTAGAGGTGTTATACCAGGTCAGGTTGGAGTTCGCCGTCAATGAGGAGCTTGTTGTGTTACCTGATTGCGCAAGGTAACCCGCGTTCAGATTACCTTCGAAAGGTTTTTTGGCGGTGGATGGGTCATCCATGACAGTGAAAACCGAATTATCTGCAATTGCAAAGTGACTCAATAGCGCACTTCCGGTCAGCAAAATAGCAGCCGGTACTGTCTTAACAAAATTCATTTAATCGTCCGTACAACATAAAAAGAAACCATCAAGGTTCCGGAATCTTTTCTGTGGATCAAATATTTATGAGCCAAGAAAGGTTACAAATTATAAAAAAGCCCGAATAACATAGCAATGAATTCTTCTTTCATTTTTTGAATAAGAGAGCTCTTAAAACATGTTTATTTTCATAAACATAGAGATCGGTTGCTTTTTACAAATCATTTGATAAATCATGATGTTAATCGACATTCGACATCCTGAAACAGTGCTACGCTTTATCCCAATGCTAAATTAAGGAGGATATATGACACGCATTTACACTTTGACTCTCGCCCCTTCTCTCGATAGCGCAACACTCACCGCACAAATTTACCCCGAAGGGAAACTACGTTGTACCGCACCCGTTTTTGAACCAGGCGGTGGTGGCATTAACGTTGCGCGGGCGATTGCTCATCTTGGCGGGCAGGCAACCGCCATTTTCCCGTCAGGAGGTGCCACCGGAGCACACCTTTGCAATCTGCTTTTAGATGAACACGTTGCTATTGATACTGTTGACGCACATAACTGGACGCGGCAAAACCTGCATGTTCACGCGCAATCAACAGGTGAGCAATACCGTTTCGTCATGCCAGGCGCCGCACTGAGCGATCACGAATTTCGCCTTCTTGAAGAAAAAGTGCTGACCATAGAATCCGGCTCCATTCTGGTCATAAGCGGCAGCCTGCCGCCAGGGATAGATGTCGCTGAACTCTGCGCATTAGTCAAAACCGCGCAAAAATCCGGAATACGCTGCATTGTCGATAGCTCTGGTGAGGCGTTAAAAGCCACGCTTGAAATAGGAGGTATCGAACTGGTCAAACCCAATCAAAAAGAGCTGAGTGCGCTGGTGAATCGCGACCTCACGCAACCTGATGATGTCCGCAAAGCAGCACAAGAAATTGTCGATAGCGGCAAAGCCAAATGTGTCGTGGTCTCACTTGGCCCACAAGGTGCGCTGGGCGTTGATGCCAGCGGATGTGTGCAGGTCGTTCCGCCGCCGGTGAAAAGCCAAAGCACCGTGGGCGCGGGTGATAGCATGGTTGGAGCGATGACCCTGAAACTTGCTGAAAATGCGCCGCTATTAGATATGGTTCGTTTTGGTGTCGCCGCAGGTAGTGCCGCAACGCTTAACCAGGGAACACGTTTGTGCTCGCTGGAAAACACCCAAAAAATCTACGATTACTTGCGAAGTTAACGAGTCGGGTACGCGCCAGGCGGCTTGTCGTTTCGTCAAAAGTCGCCATTTTGCGCAGAAAGGCTATGCTAAAACCTTCGGGATAACAACGAGGTGAATCATGAGTAACGGAGACATTGAACGCTATGTCATCACATTAAAATTTCAGGAACATAACCTCACCGACCTTAATGAGTTAAATAACCATCTGACGCGCGGCGGTTTTTTGCTCACACTGTCTGATGACGAAGGCAAGGTACACGAATTAGGTATCAACACCTTCGGTTTAATTAGCCCTTTAAGCCCGAAAGAAGTGGAAGAGTTAGCCCGAGGTCTTGGCAAACTGGCATTGGGCGTGGAGCCAGAAGTTTCTGTCACGACCTGGGATGCCTGGCAACAAGAGAGTAAATAGCTTTGTTTCAAATATCATGACCGGGGATGTGCGTTAGTTCGAAGTTTGACCCGGTTAACAGCGATAAGCTAATGATCTACCAGAAAACCTGGGGAGAAGTATCATGTGGCAAGCCATTAGTCGTCTGTTAAGTGAACAACTCGGCACCGCTGAAATCGAACATCGTACAGAATTACCCGGCGGAGAAATTCATGCCGCCTGGCGTATTCACTATGCCGGTCATGAGATCTTTGTCAAAAGCGACGCTCGCGAGATGTTACCCATTTTCACCGCCGAAGCCGATCAGCTTGAGTTACTGTCGCGCAGTAACACGGTGCGAGTCCCCAAAGTCTGGGCGCTCGGCAGCGATCGAGATTACAGCTTCCTGCTGCTCGAATACATGCCCGCTAAACCGCTGGATGCGCATAACGCCTTTTTGCTGGGGCAACAGCTGGCACGTTTGCATGAATGGAGTGACCAACCGCAGTTTGGGCTAGATTTTGATAACGATCTTTCTACCACGCCGCAGCCGAATGCCTGGCAACGACGCTGGTCCACATTCTTTGCCGAACAACGTATCGGTTGGCAGCTTGAACTCGCCGCAGAAAAAGGGATCCAGTTTGGTGATATCGACTTAATTGTCGAGTTTGTTCATCAAGCTCTTGCCTCCCACCAGCCGCAACCTTCTTTATTACACGGTGATTTGTGGTCGGGGAATTGCGCGATGGGCCCGGATGGGCCATTTATCTACGATCCGGCATGCTACTGGGGTGACAGAGAGTGCGATTTAGCCATGTTGCCTTTGCACCCGGATCAACCCCCACAAATTTATGATGGTTATCAGTCAGTTTGTCCCCTTCCTTCCGATTTCCTCTTACGCCAACCGATTTACCAACTCTATACCCTGCTCAACCGTGCAATTTTGTTCGGCGGTCAGCATTTAGTGGTCGCGCAAAAAGCGCTTGATAGAGTTCTGGCCGCGTAAAAACTCGCCACTCCCGCGCATCAGGAGTGGCGTTTTTCTAGATAAAGCCCAATAAAGAAAAGAAGAAGTAACCGATGACGATGATAATGACAGGTAAAATATAGAGCGGGAAAATTTGCAGGAATATCGTGTGGCGCGGCACCACAATTTTGCTGTCGATTTGCTCTTTGGTTAATCCGTCCGGCCCTTTTGCCTGTTCCAGAATCAACTGATCCTGCACACCTTCGCGCAGAAACTTCGCCTGGCGGCTCATGCGCGCGCCCGATGCCTGTAACGCAAGACCCACAAATATCAGCGCGTAGATCACCCAAAACAGCACATTGGCTTGTTGATGGAACTCCGGCTGGGGCGAGTTGTACCAGAAGAAATTCAAAAATGGCGTATTAAAACGCATCATCTCAATCATGACGTGCGCGAAATCCAGCATCACGGCATTAATGCCCGCCTGTTTTTCGCTATGTTCATACATGAACTTCAAAATTGAAATCAGTGTTGAAATCACTGCCGGGATGAAAATTACCCAGCCAGCCACACGTTTGAGTACGGCAATGCGTCCAGCTTGTTGATACGTCATTCGTTCCCCTTTGGTTAAGACGCAACTTGTACGCACAAAGTTTACCTCGTCTGGTGTGATTTCGCCTGAGCTTTGCGGGCGATTTTCACAAAGCGGTGGCATCAATGCGTAATTCCAGCTATTCATAAGGGATCTTATTGGTAATGCACAAAGACAGGAGTCATAAATGGCTGCAACGCGCCAGATTTTAGCTGCAATTTTTGATATGGACGGTTTGCTGATTGATTCAGAACCATTATGGGACGAGGCTGAGCTGGAAGTGATGGCGAGCCTGGGTGTGGATATTTCGCGCCGTTGCGAACTGCCCGATACGCTCGGTCTGCGTATCGATCTGGTGGTCGATTTATGGTTTGCCCAACAACCCTGGAATGGTCCAGATCGCGAAGAAGTCACCCAACGCGTTATTACGCGGGCGATTACCCTGGTTGATGAAAAGCGCCCCATTTTACCTGGCGTTCGCGAAGCCATTGCGTTATGTAAAGCGCAAGGCCTGAAAGTCGGTCTGGCCTCGGCATCGCCGCTGCACATGCTTGAGCGAGTCCTCGAAATGTTTGACCTGCGTGACCAATTTGATGCCATTGCGTCCGCTGAACATCTGCCGTACAGCAAGCCACATCCGCAAGTTTATCTCGATGCTGCCGCAAAACTGGGAGTTGATCCGCTGACGTGTGTCACGCTCGAAGATTCGGTTAACGGCATGATTGCCACCAAAGCGGCCCGCATGCGGTCGATTGTGGTTCCAGCCGAAGAAAACCGTAGTGATGAGCGCTGGTGCCTGGCGAATGCCAAACTCTCCTCGCTGGCTGAATTACGCGCTGAACATCTGCTGGGTTAATCATTTTAAGATGCGGGGCTACCCCGCATCTTTCTCAAAACACTACCTGCGTCAAAATTATTGAAACGTCATTTCAATTAAGTTTGAGTTTCTGCAATCCCCTACCTATCCTTAATTTACACGCGCAAATGCGCATTTCCGGATACCGGGGTAACTATGATTCTCGATGCTTTTAATCTGCAAGGCAAAGTCGCTATCGTCACGGGTTGTGATACCGGGCTTGGCCAGGGAATGGCGATTGGCCTTGCCGAGGCCGGCTGCGATATTGTCAGTGTGAATCGCAAAGTCCCGCAAGAGACAGCGCAAAAAGTTCAGGCGTTGGGCCGACGTTTTATGGCAATCCAGGCCGATTTAAGCCAGCAAGACGCCATAGCGAGTATTGTAGAACAAGCCGTCGCCGGTATGGGGAAAATAGATATCCTGGTCAACAACGCCGGCACTATTCGCCGTGAGGATGCCCTTGAATTTAGCGAGAAGAATTGGGATGACGTGATGAACCTGAATATTAAATCGGTGTTCTTTCTCTCACAGGCGGTAGCAAAGCAGTTCATTAAGCAAGGAGGCGGCGGCAAAATCATTAACATCGCTTCCATGCTTTCGTTCCAGGGTGGTATCCGCGTCCCCTCTTATACGGCATCGAAAAGCGCAGTCCTGGGTGTCACGCGTCTGCTGGCAAACGAATGGGCGCAACACAACATTAATGTGAATGCCATCGCTCCGGGATACATGGCGACCAACAATACTCAACAGCTCCGTGATGATGAACAACGCAGCCAGGAAATTCTCGACCGTATTCCCGCTGGCCGCTGGGGGCTTCCTGCCGACCTGCAAGGCCCGATTGTGTTTCTCGCATCCAGCGCTTCTGATTACGTGAATGGTTACACCGTTGCCGTCGATGGAGGCTGGCTAGCCCGCTAAACATGCCGCCGCCGGGGCAATCGGCGGTTGCAAAATGTTACGCCGTCACCTCTTCCGTCTACTGTATAAAAACCCTATACTGTATGAATCGACAGTTTTCATCCAGGTAGTATCATGACGGCGGAAGGCCACCTTCTTTTTTCCATTGCCTGTGCAGTATTTGCTAAAAATGCTGAACTCACGCCAGTGCTCGCTCAGGGCGACTGGTGGCATATTGTGCCGTCAGCAATTTTGACCTGTTTACTACCGGATATCGACCATCCCAAGTCCTTCCTCGGCCAACGCTTACCCTGGATTTCCAAACCGATAGCCCGCGCCTGCGGCCATCGTGGTTTTACACACAGTTTGTTCGCGGTGTTTGCAGGCCTTGCGTTGTTCTATCTCAAGGTTCCTGAAACCTGGCTGATCCCCGCCGATGCGCTGCAAGGCATGGTATTGGGCTATTTAAGCCATATTCTGGCGGACATGCTGACCCCTGCTGGCGTTCCACTGCTCTGGCCATGCCGCTGGCGCTTTCGTTTCCCGATAATCAGGCCGCAAAAAGGCAATCAGCTTGAACGCGCCTTATGCATGGTGTTATTCGGGCTGGCTGTATGGATGCCACAAAGCGTGCCCGATAACAGTGCAGTGCGCTGGTCATCACATATGATAATTTCGCTGCAAATGACCTTTAATAGTTTTTTAAATAACCACCTGGAACAATAATTAGGCGAAATAACTCAAAACGTAATAATCAATTCCTTTTGAATATAAGACTCGTTCTGAGCTTCTGGTACGATTTACCCAATAAAGATGGCAAACAGTCCATCTATTGGTAAAACACTCAGGAGATACGGGATGAACTTTCCACTTATAGCGAACGTTATCGTGTTCGTTATTCTGCTGCTGTTGCTGGCGCAAACTCGCCACAAACAGTGGAGTCTGGCGAAGAAAGTACTGCTTGGTTTAGTGATTGGTGTGGTCTTTGGCCTTGCACTGCACACCATTTATGGCGAAGACAGCCCAGTACTGAAGCAATCTATCCAATGGTTCAACATCGTCGGTAACGGCTATGTACAACTACTGCAAATGATCGTGATGCCATTAGTGTTCGCCTCAATTCTGAGCGCGGTTGCACGTCTGCATAACGCATCATCTTTGGGAAAAATCAGTTTCCTGACCATCGGCACTTTGCTGTTTACCACGCTGATTTCAGCGCTGGTCGGCGTGTTAGTCACCAACCTGTTTGGTTTGACGGCTGAAGGCCTGGTTCAAGGGACTGCGGAAACTGCGCGCCTGAGCGCCATCGAAACCACATACGTGGGCAAAGTGGCCGACCTGAATGTGCCACAGCTGATTCTGTCCTTCGTACCGAAAAACCCGTTTGCTGACCTGACCGGTGCGAATCCAACTTCCATTATTAGCGTGGTGATTTTCGCCGCCTTCCTGGGTGTTGCTGCACTGAAATTGCTGAAAGATGACGCGCCGAAAGGTGAACGAGTCCTGGTGGCGATTGATACGCTGCAAAGCTGGGTGATGAAGCTGGTTCGTCTGGTCATGCAACTGACACCATACGGCGTGCTCGCCCTGATGACCAAAGTCGTTGCCGGTTCAAACCTGCAAGACATCATCAAACTTGGCAGCTTCGTGGTCGCGTCCTACCTCGGCCTGGCGATCATGTTTGGTGTACATGCGATTCTGCTGGCGGTAAATGGCGTTAGCCCACTGAAATACTTCCGTAAAGTGTGGCCAGTGCTGACCTTTGCCTTCACCAGCCGCTCAAGTGCTGCAAGTATCCCATTAAACGTTGAAGCGCAAACGCGTCGTCTGGGTGTTCCTGAATCTATCGCAAGCTTTGCTGCATCCTTTGGTGCGACCATCGGTCAGAACGGTTGTGCGGGTCTGTATCCGGCAATGTTGGCAGTCATGGTAGCGCCTACCGTGGGTATCAACCCGCTGGATCCGGTATGGATTGCAACGTTAGTTGGTATTGTGACCGTTAGCTCCGCAGGCGTTGCCGGTGTGGGCGGCGGTGCAACCTTCGCCGCGCTGATTGTACTGCCAGCGATGGGCTTGCCGGTTACATTGGTCGCGTTGCTGATTTCTGTTGAACCGCTTATCGACATGGGCCGTACCGCCCTGAACGTCAGCGGCTCCATGACTGCCGGTACTATCACCAGTCAGTTGATGAAACAAACCGATAAAGAAGTCATGAATAGTGATGAAGAAGCAGAACTGGCGCATCGCTAACCAGTAGCTAAATCACCGCAGAATCTGCGACAATCAAACGGCTCCCGAAACAGGGGGCCGTTTTTTTATTTATAACTTAGAGCGCCCGCATAGGGAGCCAAACCCAATTGCCGCCTACGGAATTTCTTTCATGAAACGATTGTGCATTCTGATGTTCTTTTGTTTATCAACCGCCTGGGCCGAAACGCCCGACAGCCCCTATTTAAAGCAGGCGCAAGCAGGCGATAGCCGCGCTCAGTTCTATCTTGCCGATACCCTTTTTAGCGCAGGCGAATACCAGCAGGCTGAAGACTGGGCTGCAAAATCTGCGGCGCAAGGCGATGCTGATGCTCTCGCCCTTCTGGCACAGCTAAAAATTCATAACCCGGCAACGGCGGATTACCAACAGGCTAAATCATTAGCTGAGCAGGCAGTACAACGGGGCAGCAAAACCGGCGAAGTCACGCTCGCACGCCTTCTGGTAAACACACAAGCCGGTAAACCTGATTACCCTGCCGCCATAAAACTGCTGGAAAGCGCATCGCAGGACCTTGAAAGTGACTCCGCAGTGGATGCTCAGATGTTCTTAGGTTTGCTTTATGCCAATGGCGTGGGCATTGCCCAGGACGATGAGCAAGCCACATTCTGGTTCAAGCGCAGCTCGGCACTCTCCCGCACCGGTTATGCCGAATACTGGGCAGGCATGTTGTTTTTAAACGGTGAGAAAGGGTTTATTGCTGCCAATAAGCAACGCGCATTGCAGTGGCTAAACCTGAGCTGTACGGAAGGTTTTGATACCGGCTGTGAAGAGTTTGAGGCAATCAGTAACGGCGGGTAACCCCGCCATTACTGCAATAGCAAATCCGATAATCCCTCAGGAAATCTCGTTTTCATGTCTGACTTGCATCGCCCAACGTTGAGCCGCCTCTGGTAAGGTAAATGGCGGTGACTGGCGGAACGCGTTCCCCACCAGCACAAATGCCACATAGCGATTGCGTAGCATCCACACATCCTTAAATCCTTCTACACGCCAGGCATGGGCTGGCGGCACGGGTTCAACACGCGGTTGATACGTAATAACGGGACGAGTATTCGGTTGGCGCAAAGGTTTCATAGGCAATGGAATCAAAACTAAATTGATGAACAACTTCACTATGATAGCGGAGAACTGCCCTTCTCGTCTCGCGTTGAGATGACCTTGTCCTATAGTTAAAGATGTTTTGATCATACCAAGCATCTTTATAACAAGACTAAATCAGGAGAAGTGTTCAATGTCGACGAACGATAAACATCCGCTTAGCCACAATGCCCCGATACATGACGCCAATGAATCAAAACCCGGAATGGATTCGCTGGCACCCGAAGACGGCTCACACCGCCCTTCCGCAGAACCCACGCCACCCGGTGCCCAGCCGACCGCTGCGGGGAGTTTCAAAAGCCCGGACACGTCCAATGAAAAGCTGAAATCGCTCGATGTGCATCGCAAAGACGGTGAAAACTTCCCGCTCACCACCAACCAGGGCGTGCGCATCGCCGACGACCAAAATTCACTGCGCGCAGGTACGCGTGGGCCTACGCTTCTGGAAGATTTTATCCTGCGGGAAAAAATCACCCATTTTGACCATGAGCGTATTCCCGAGCGTATCGTTCACGCCCGCGGTTCAGCCGCCCACGGCTATTTCCAGCCGTATAAAAATTTATCGGATGTCACCAAAGCCGATTTCTTATCCGACCCTGACAAAATCACCCCGGTATTCGTTCGATTTTCTACCGTCCAGGGCGGCGCTGGCTCCGCCGATACCGTGCGTGATATCCGTGGGTTTGCCACCAAGTTCTACACCGAAGAAGGGATTTTCGATTTAGTTGGTAACAACACGCCGGTGTTTTTCATTCAGGACGCGCATAAATTCCCGGATTTTGTCCATGCCGTTAAACCCGAGCCGCACTGGGCTATCCCGCAAGGCGGGAGCGCCCACGACACCTTCTGGGATTATGTTTCACTACAACCCGAAACATTGCATAACGTCATCTGGGCGATGTCTGACCGTGGCTTACCGCGCAGTTATCGCACCATGGAAGGTTTTGGGATCCACACCTTCCGCATGATTAACGCCGAGGGCAAAGCCACATTCGTGCGCTTCCACTGGAAACCGACCGCCGGTAAAGCCTCTCTTATCTGGGATGAATCGCAAAAACTCACGGGCCGTGACCCGGACTTCCACCGTCGCGATCTCTGGGAATCTATCGAGGCTGGCGATTTCCCGGAATACGAACTGGGGCTGCAATTAATTCCAGAAGAAGACGAATTCAAGTATGACTTTGACCTGTTGGACCCCACTAAACTGATCCCTGAAGAACTGGTCCCGGTTCACCTGGTGGGCAAAATGACGCTCAATCGCAACCCGGATAATTTCTTTGCCGAAAACGAACAGGCGGCGTTCCATCCGGGCCATATTGTTCCTGGACTCGATTTCAGTAATGACCCGCTGTTGCAGGGGCGCTTGTTCTCCTACACCGATACACAAATCAGCCGTCTGGGTGGGCCAAACTTCCACGAAATCCCGATTAACCGTCCAACCTGCCCGTATCACAACTTCCAGCGTGACGGCATGCACCGCATGGATATCGACAGTAATCCGGCAAACTACGAGCCGAATTCAATTAACGATAACTGGCCGCGTGAAACGCCTCCTGGCCCGAAACGCGGAGGTTTCGAAAGCTACCAGACGCGCGTTGAAGGGCATAAAATCCGTGAGCGCAGTCCATCGTTTGGCGAATATTACTCCCATCCTCGCCTGTTCTGGCAAAGCCAGACGCCTGTTGAACAACAGCATATTATCAGCGCGTTTAGCTTTGAATTATCCAAGGTCGCCAGACCCTATATTCGTGAACGCGTGCTCGATCACCTCACGCGTATAGATATTTCCCTCGCTCAGCCGGTTGCGGAAAACCTGGGCATCGAACTGTCACACGAGCAAATGCATGTCGCACCGCCGAAAGACGTCAACGGATTAAAGAAAGACCCGAGCCTCAGCCTGTATGCGGTGCCGAGTGGTTCCGTAAAAGGCCGTGTAGTAGCGATTTTGCTCAGTGAAAAAGCGAATGCAGCGGATGTGCTGGCGGCCATGAAAGCGTTAAAAAGCGAGGGCGTGCACACCAAATTGCTGTTTGCCCGTATGGGTGAAGTGGCTGCTGATGATGGTTCTCTATTGCCCATCGGCGCAACCTTTGCGGGTTCACCTTCGGTCACAGTCGATGCGGTCATTGTGCCGGGAGGCGACCTGAGTTCAATTCTCGATAATGGTGATGCGGCTTACTATTTACTCGAAGCCTATAAGCACTTAAAAGTGATTGGTCTCGCAGGGGATGCCCGCCAGTTCAAATCTAAACTGGCGATTGATGCGCAGGGTGAAGAAGGTGTTGTAGAAGGTGACACCGTCACAAAATCATTTACCGATGATTTCCTGAAATCTTTAGCCGCCCACCGCGTCTGGTCACGGCATAACAAAATCGCTCATATCCCGGCATAAGCCATAAAAAAAGCCGTCACATCAGTGACGGCTTTTTCAGAAATAGCGGGAATTATTTCTTAGTCTGCGGATCGGTATCGTATTCAGCACAAGTCTGATAACCCGAATTCATCACATGCCCGGTGTCATCAAGTGCGACGAAATAAGTTTCTGTTTTGCCATCGCGCTGGCCAAGAATATACGTCTGGCAAGTTCCGCGCGCGTGAATCATGGTCACTTCAGAAGAAGGCTTACCGGCAACCTGCTGCACTTGCTCACGGCTCATGCCTTTTTTCACATCTTTCACGACTGGCGTCGCGACCTGATCTTTTGTGCGGTCATAGGCCGTACAACCCGCAAGCATAGTCATCACCGCTGCTGCACCTAAAATTCCTGCAAAAGTCTTGTTCATATTTTATCCTCGTTTTTCAGGGTATTGCTCATGCGTGTTAGATAAGCCTGGAATATAAAAGAGGTTTTATCAACTAAGCAGACCAAATGAACAAATTTTAGGATTATTATACAAAACACCATGTTAGCGCTAAATGGTGTCAAATAGAGTTAAATAACACCAAATGATTCCATCGCAACGGCATGAGCCTTGTCGTTTCAACGACAAAAGGGTAGTTTTAACAAAAATAGCTTTTGCTGCCTGCACGTGCAGGTAAACGGTAACCGGAGGGTTTAAATGGCTCTGCAACAAGAGATTATCCAGGCACTAGGGGTTAAACCGCAGATCGATCCTGCACAAGAAATTCGTGTCAGCGTCGATTTTTTGAAGACCTATCTGAAAAAATATCCCTTTATTAAATCTCTGGTGCTGGGCATCAGCGGCGGTCAAGATTCAACCTTGACCGGCAAACTGTGCCAGACCGCCATCAGCGAACTGCGCGAAGAAACCGGTGACGAGAGCTACCAGTTCATTGCGGTGCGCTTGCCGTTTGGCGTGCAGGCCGATGAGCAAGATTGTCAGGACGCCATCACCTTTATCCAGCCCGACCGCGTATTAACCGTGAACATCAAAGGTGCTGTGCTTGCGAGCGAACAAGCGCTGCGCGAAGCGGGTATTGAACTGAGCGATTTTATTCGCGGCAACGAAAAAGCCCGCGAGCGAATGAAAGCGCAATACAGCATTGCCGGAATGACCAAAGGCGTGGTGGTCGGGACCGACCATGGCGCAGAAGCGGTAACAGGTTTCTTCACCAAATACGGCGATGGTGGCACTGATATCAACCCAATCTTCCGTCTGAATAAACGTCAGGGTAAAGCGTTGCTTAAAACCCTGGGCTGCCCGGAGCATTTATACCAGAAAGCGCCGACGGCTGACCTCGAAGACGATCGCCCTTCCCTGCCGGACGAAGCCGCACTGGGTGTGACTTACGAGCAGATTGATGATTACCTTGAAGGCAAAACGCTTGATGAAGGCACCAGCAAAATCATTGAAGGCTGGTATCTGAAAACCGAACACAAACGTCGCACGCCGATCACTGTGTTTGATGATTTCTGGAAATAACTTTTTCTGTAAATAGCGTCGGATGGCGCTTCGCTTATCCGACCTACGAAAACCCGTTCTCGCGTGTAGGTCGGATAAGCAAAGCGTCATCCGACAATACCTCTCTGGAAATACATGGACACCTCTGTAAAACGCGCCACGGCCTTTGGCCTGCTGGCTATTCTCCTCTGGAGTACCTCGGTTGGTTTACTGCGAAGTATCAGCGAACATTTTGGCCCGGTTGGCGGCGCGGCGCTGATTTATACCGTCAGCGCCATTTGCCTGTGCCTGGCTCGCGGCTTACCCAAAGTCCGTGAAATCCCTCAGCGATATTTATGGATTGGCGGCGCATTATTTGTCACTTATGAAATTTTCCTCGCCTTAGCGATTGGCCTGGCACACACCCGCACGCAGTCTTTAGAACTCGGGATGATTAATTACCTGTGGCCGAGTCTGACTATCTTACTGGCGTTATTTATCAACCAGCAACGTAGCAGCTTGTGGTTATGGCCGGGGCTTGCACTTTCGCTTGCGGGTATCGTTCAGGTGATGAAAGGCGACGGTGACTGGTCGCCGCTGCAAATGTGGCACAACATTCTCGATAACCCACTGGCTTACGGCCTGGCGTTTGCCGCAGCACTCATTTGGGCACTGTACTGCAATATTACGCGCCGCTGGAGCGACGGTAAGAACGGCGTTTCACTGTTTTTCTGCGCCACCGCCGCTGTGCTGTGGGTAAAATTTGCCTTCGTGAGCGAAGCGCCGATTCACTTTACGCTGCCTGCAACGCTGCAACTGCTGTTTATGGGGGCTTCCACGGCAATAGCCTATTCGGCCTGGAACCACGGCATTCAACGCGGGAATATGACGTTGCTGGCTACAGCATCGTATTTCACGCCGGTGCTTTCGGCGTTAATGGCGAGTTTGTGGTTAGGTTTGCATCCAGGCTGGGGATTCTGGCAAGGGGTGATGATGGTCGTCGGCGGGTCATTGTTATGCTGGTTAGCGACCCGCCGTTACAGTTAAGGCGTTATTTCACCATCGGTAGTTCAAGATCATGCTGCTGCGCGCATTCAATGGCGCTCTCATAACCCGCATCGGCGTGGCGCATCACGCCAGTTGCCGGGTCATTCCACAATACGCGCCCCAAACGCACGTCCGCTTCCGGTGTGCCATCGGCCACAATCACCACTCCGGCATGTTGTGAGAAGCCCATCCCCACGCCGCCACCGTGATGCAAACTCACCCAGGTGGCACCGCCTGCGGTATTTAACAGTGCGTTTAGCAATGGCCAGTCGGAAACCGCATCAGAACCATCTTTCATGGATTCCGTTTCACGGTTTGGTGATGCCACCGAACCACAATCCAGATGATCGCGTCCGATAACCACTGGCGCTTTCAGCTCGCCGTTGCGTACCATTTCGTTAAACGCCAGCCCTGCAAGATGGCGCTCTCCCAGACCCAGCCAGCAAATACGCGCCGGTAATCCCTGGAAAGCAATGCGTTCTTGCGCCATATCCAGCCAACGATGCAAATTCTGGTTATCCGGGAATAACTCTTTCAGTTTGGCGTCGGTTTTCGCAATATCTTCCACATCGCCCGACAGCGCCACCCAGCGGAATGGCCCTTTGCCTTCGCAGAACAGCGGGCGAATATAGGCCGGAACGAAGCCGGGGAAATCAAAGGCATTTTCCACGCCTTCATCGAAAGCCACCTGGCGAATATTATTGCCATAATCCACCGTCGGGACGCCCATTTCCCAGAAATCAAGCATCGCACGAACGTGTACGGCCATTGATTCACGCGCCGCTTTTTCTACCGTTTTAGGTTGCGCGGATCTTTCACTCTGCCAGCGATCCACCGTCCAGCCCAACGGCAAATAACCGTTGACCGGATCGTGTGCCGATGTTTGGTCGGTCACGATATCAGGCTTGATCCCACCCGCTTTGGCGCGTTTGACCAGTTCAGGCAAAATTTCTGCCGCGTTACCCAGCAGGCCCACAGAGATGGCTTTTTTCTCCGCATTAGCTTGCTCAATCATCGCCAGGGCTTCATCCAGATTCGTCGCTTTATAATCCAGATAACGGGTACGCAGGCGGAAATCAATACGCGACTCCTGGCACTCGATAGCTAAGACAGAAGCCCCGGCCAGAACACCCGCCAGCGACTGTGCGCCGCCCATTCCGCCCAGGCCCGCAGTCAGAATCCATTTGCCGCGTAAATCACCGCCGTAATGCTGGCGGCCTGCTTCGGCAAAGGTTTCAAACGTCCCCTGCACAATGCCCTGCGCGCCGATATAAATCCACGAGCCGGCGGTCATCTGGCCGTACATCATCAGCCCCGCTTTATCCAGCTCATGGAAATGATCCCAGTTAGCCCAATGCGGCACGAGGTTTGAGTTGGCAATCAATACCCTCGGCGCATCCGCGTGGGTGCGGAAAATACCCACCGGTTTACCGGATTGCACCAGCAGTGTTTCATCGGCTTTAAGCGTGCGCAGCGAGGCAAGGATCTGCTCGAAGCATTCCCAGTTACGCGCCGCTTTGCCGATCCCGCCGTACACCACCAGATCCTCCGGGCGCTCGGCGACATCCGGATCGAGGTTGTTTTGGATCATGCGGTAGGCCGCTTCGATCAACCAGTTTTCGCAGTGCAGTGTGGTGCCATGTGGAGCGCGTACCGTGCGGGCTACCGCCTGTTTTACAGATTCAGTCATTGTAGTGGCTCCCGGCGTCACGCCGATGTAGAAGGAAAGAGTTGAGTAATCACCGCAGGCAGTTCGCCGCTGGCACCCCACTGGCGCATGCTTTCAATATCGGGTGCCAGTAAACGGTCTTTATCGAGGAATGCCACGCGTTCGCGCACGCCGCTGAATACCTGTTCCATAAGCGGTGAACTGCGCAGCGGGCGTGAAAATTCAATCCCCTGAGCTGCCGCCATCGCTTCAATTCCCACCACTGCGGAGGTGTTGAAGCACATATCACCGAGGCGGCGAGCCGCGTAGGTCGCCATCGAAACGTGATCTTCCTGGTTTGCCGACGTTGGCAGGCTGTCAACGCTGCCAGGATGCGCCAGCGATTTGTTTTCAGACGCCAGAGCGGCGGCAGTGACCTGGGCAATCATAAAGCCTGAGTTAATCCCGCCCTCTTTCACCAGGAATGGCGGCAGGCCAGAAAGTCCGGTATCCAACAACAACGCCAGGCGGCGCTCGGAAATCGCACCAATTTCTGCCACCGCCAGCGCGATAATATCTGCGGCGAACGCGACGGGTTCAGCATGGAAATTACCACCAGAAATCACCTCGCCCGTTTCGCTAAACACCAGCGGGTTATCGGATGCAGCGTTGGCTTCAATTTGCAGCACGCGAGCCGCGTGGCGCAGGTTATCGAGACATGCGCCCATCACTTGCGGCACGCAGCGAATCGAATACGGGTCTTGCACGCGCCCACAGTGCTGATGGGAATCGACGATCTCGCTGCCGTCCAGCAACGCTCTGACCGCTGCCGCGACGTCAATTTGCCCGGTTTGCCCGCGCGCTTCATGAATACGGGCGTCGAACGGTTTCACCGAGCCTTTGATGGCTTCAAGGGATAACGCGCCCGCCACTAGCCCAGCACCAAAGACTTTCTCGCCTTCAAACAAACCGCGCAGCGCCAGTGCAGTAGAAACCTGGGTGCCGTTGAGCAACGCCAGCCCTTCTTTTGGCCCGAGCACTAATGGCTCGACACCGGCAATTTTCAGCCCGGCAATCGCAGGCAGTTCTTCGCCGTTGATACGCACGTTGCCTTCGCCCAGCAGCATCAGAGAAAGATGCGCCAGCGGCGCTAAATCACCCGAGGCACCCACAGACCCTTTTTCAGGGATCACCGGCATCACGCCCGCGTTGAACAAGGTCAGCAAACTGTCGATAACCTTCATACGCACGCCAGAATGACCACGGGCGAGACTGATGATTTTGCTCGCCATCACCAGGCGCACAACATCATCCGGCAGAGGTTGCCCAAGGCCGACGCTATGGGAAAGCACCAGATTGCGTTGCAACTCAGCGAGATGCTCTTTTGCAATCGTGGTTTGCGCCAGTTTGCCAAAACCCGTGTTAATGCCGTAAACCACATCGCCGTGATTCACGATATCCTCAACGGTTTTTTGTGACTTAGCGACTGCCTCAACAGCCTGCGAATCAAGGCTCAGAGTGACGGTTCCATGGTAGATTTCACGCAGCGTGGCGAGCGTTACACGCCCTGGAGTGAGACAGCACAGCTTTTTTTGCAGGGACATAGCGACATCCTGATGGCATCAATTCGTATGAACGTATAGAGTTGTATAGACAACCTAACTAATAAACCCAAATGACCGCCAGCACGTCATAGGTAATTTTTATTGAACAGTGAGCGGGATCGCGCTTTCACCGCAAAATGAAATAATCAAGGAACCGCTAATGTCTGAGACTCTCGCCCAATTACGCGCCGCCATCAGTGATTTACCCGCGCCCATTTATTTGCGGGTGAAGCAGGGAATTATCACCCAGATACGCAGCGGTAACTGGGTTGCCCACCAGCGAGTGCCTTCGGAAACTGAATTGGTTAATGCGCTTAATGTCAGCAGAATGACGATTAACCGTGCGTTGCGGGAACTGACGGGGGAAGGCTGGCTGGTGCGAATGCAGGGGGTCGGAACATTTGTCGCCGAGCAAAAAGGCCATACCGCTATGCTGGAAGTGGGCAGCATTGCCGAAGAAATTACCGCCCGTGGCCATCATTATCGCAACCAGGTGGTTGCCCTTGAGCAAGTCAACGCGGATGAAAAGCTGGCGCATGCTTTTTCAATTAACATCGGCGAGCCGCTGTTTTACTCGCAACTGGTTCATTACGATAACGATATGGCGGTGCAACTGGAAACACGCTACGTCAATCCGGCGCTCGCTGCTGATTATCTTCACCAGGATTTTCGCCTGTTCACGCCGCACCACTACCTGAGCAAAGTTGCGCCGTTAACCTCAGGTGAACATGTTGTGGAAGCGGTGCTCGCCGACGAAACGCAACAAGGATTGCTTGAAGTGACCGCTAGCCAGCCTTGTCTGTTGATTCAGCGCCGCACCTGGCATCATTCTCAGGTGGTGACGGTGGCCCGGCTGTTGTATCCAGGCTCACGTTATCAGTTGGTAGGCAGTTTTACAGGTAAGTGATTTCACTAAACAGCAGTTTCCCTTCCGATTTCAGCAAGCGCAAAGTGTGGCGGCCATCTTGCCACCACGCGCCCTGCTCCGCCTTGAGCAGTTTGTCACCCAGTTGCCACTCGCCACTTAGCACGTACACAATGCCGCCGCGTGGCGCGAAAGTGGTAAACGAGCGGTCCGCCACACGCACTTTGGCGCGGCAACGGTCACGGTGCGTCATGATATTAAAATCCATCGACATCCCCTGTTTCAGCTCGGCTTTTACCGTGTAATCACCGGCAAAAGCAAACGGCTGGAAGTGTTTCAGAGTATGGCGAAACGCCTTTCCTGCATCCAGCACCACTTCGCCCCCTTCGAGCAAAGTGATGACGCGGTCAACCTGTGGGAACGCAGAAAACTCACCGCTACTGGCGATCGAAGCGATACTGGCACGCCAGTTAAAATCACGCGTTGCGGGTGGAAAGCAGCAAATTTCGCGGGTTTCTCCAGCCCCGTTACGCCACAAACTGACGGGCACTTTCCGTATATCAAAAAATTCCATCACCACTCCTGAAGGGTGCGCATCACCTGCGCAAACTGTGTGTTGCTTTGTTCATCGAGCGGGTGCTGCCTGTCGCTGATTACCTGCTTCCCGGCAACCCACACGTCTCTGATTTGTTCACGGCTCCCACCAAATATCCAGCGGTTGAGCAACGCATAATCTTCTATGTGCGCAAGCCAGGAATCACGCTCGAGCACCAGCCAGTCGGCACGTTGCCCCGGCGCTATCATGCCCATAGTGACGCCGCACGCTTGCGCGCCCCCCACTGCCGCCTGTCGCCATAACACTTCACCCACCTGCGGCAATTCTGGCAGCACGATCCGATTGCGGCGTTTGTCACGCAGACGCTGCGCGTACTCGAGCCAACGCAGCTCTTCGAGCGCATTCACCGAAACATGGCTGTCGGAGCCAATCCCCCAGTGCCCGCCCTGCGCAATGAAATTCGTGGCCGGGAAAATACCGTCACCGAGATTCGCTTCGGTAGTGGGACACAACCCCGCCACGGAGCGGCTCTCAACAATTTGGGTTAACTCTTCCGGCGACAAATGCGTAGCGTGAACCAGGCACCAACGGTCATCCACTGCAAAGCGGTTATACAGCCACTCAACCGGGCGCTCGCCACTCCAGGCAAGGCAGTCATCGACCTCTTTTTCCTGCTCGGCAATATGGATATGCACCGGCATTCGGTAGTCGCTGGCTTCCAGCACATCTTCCATTTGCTCCTGCGTCACCGCTCTTAATGAGTGGAAACACAGGCCATGATTAATCAACGGATAGCGACGCAGCGCATTGCCCAGCGCTTGTTGCTGGCGCAAGTAACGGTCGACATCCTGAATAAATCTTTTCTGCCCGACGGCAGGAGGCTGTGCGCCAAATCCCGCATGGCTATAGAGCACAGGCAACAATGTTTGCCCTATCCCACTGTTATCGGCAGCAAGCAGCAGTTGCTGTAGCATCAAATCGCCAGATGCATACGGTTTTCCGTTAACGTCATGATGCAAATAATGAAATTCTGCAACCTGGGTATAGCCGCCCTTGAGCATGTCGATATACAAGCGTGTGGCAATAGCGCCAACTTGTTCAGGCGACAGTTTTTGCACCATGCGATACATCACATCGCGCCACGTCCAGAAGCTGTCTTGCGGATTGCCCGCGACCTCCGTCAGCCCCGCCATCACCCGCTGGAAAGCATGCGAATGCAAATTCGAGATAGAAGGAATCACTACACCGGGAAGCAGCGTGGCCTCCTCGCTTGTAGCGCCAGCCTCAACATGAGTTATCGTCCCTTGTTCATTGACGGTAATGCGCACATTGTGTCCCCAGCCTTGCGGGAGCATGACAACTGGTGCAAAAAATGCTGGCATAGATTTGATTCCTTCTTTTGCGATGCCAATGATTTAGCGATTATTTCGTGCCGACGCAAACCAAATCCGTCGTTTGCTAAAAAATTGTGTGACGGACTACAAAACGCGGGGTTGCCTGCTGCTTTAGCGGCAACCAGGTTGCTCAACTCATCATGCTGCGCTAGCTTGTAGTCAATTGTCTATACAACCTGATGTGGAGAATGTCATGACTTATCCTCGCGCCTGCGACAGCCTGTGGAGTGGCGCAACCCTGGTCACGATGAAAGACGGTCTTTACCACTTGATTGAAGATGGCGTTATCGCGGTGCATCAGGGGAAGATCGTCTGGCTCGGTGCGCGGGCGCAGCTTCCTGAAATCACCGCCGCTGAACATCACCATTTTGACGGCGGAATCGTGACGCCAGGCTTTATCGATTGTCATACGCATTTAGTTTTTGGCGGCGATCGCAGCGCTGAATTTGAAATGCGCTTAAACGGTATGAGCTACGCGGAAATAGCGGCACAGGGCGGCGGGATTATTTCCACCGTTCGCCACACGCGGGAAGCTGACGAAAACGAGCTGCTGAACTCCGCACATCAGCGCCTGCAACACTTGTTAAAAGAAGGCGTGACCACCGTCGAAATTAAATCGGGCTATGGCCTGGATATCGACAACGAAATCAAAATGCTGCGTGTGATTCGTCAACTCGGAGAAACGCTTCCGGTTGAAGTGTATGCCACCTGCCTGGCCGCGCACGCCATACCGCCAGAATTTAGCGGCGATGGCGATAAGTGGGTCGATGTGGTTTGCGAGCAGTTACTCCCTCGTGTGGCGCAAGAAAAACTGGCCGATGCGGTTGATGCCTTTTGCGAACATCTGGCTTTCAGTCCGGCACAAACTGAAAAAGTTTTTGCTGCTGCTCGCGGTTTGGGATTGCCGGTCAAACTCCATGCCGAACAACTCTCCGCGCTGGCGGGTAGCAGCCTGGCGGCACGTTTCCAGGCGTTATCTGCCGATCATCTTGAGTACGCCACCAATGCCGATGCACAAGCGATGGCCGCAGCGAATACGGTGGCCGTTCTGCTACCGGGGGCGTTTTATCTGTTGCGCGAAAAACAGCAGCCGCCGGTCGCTGCGTTCCGCGAACATGGCGTGCCGATGGCCGTCGCCAGTGACGCAAACCCTGGCACGTCCCCGGTACTTTCGCTGCGATTAATGCTGAATATGGCGTGTACGTTGTTTGGCCTGACGCCAGAAGAAGCGCTGGCGGGCGTGACGCTTCACGCGGCACAGGCGCTGGGAATTCGAGAAAGCCACGGCAGTCTTGAATGCGGGAAAGTTGCCAACTTTGTGCACTGGCCTGTGGCACGTCCGGCTGAACTGGTCTATTGGTTAGGGGGGCAATTGCCCTGCACCGTGATTTATCAGGGAGAGAAACGTGACAGCACCTTTTAATTTCAGCCGTGGGAAACTGCCGCTATTGGTCAGCATCCCTCACGCAGGCACCGCATTAACGCCAGAAGTTGAGTCGGCCCTGAGCGATGCGGCCCGCCCATTGCCGGATACCGACTGGCATATCCCGAAGCTATATGAATTTGCCCAGGCACTCGGCGCGAGTGTGATTGTCGGTAATTATTCGCGGATGGTTATCGACCTTAACCGCCCCGCCGATGATAAACCGCTCTATACCACGGCGACCACTGGCCTGTATCCCGAAACCTTGTTCGATGGCACAGCCGTTTTTATTCCCGGCAAAGAACCTAATACGCAGCAGCGTAAAGCTGCGCTGGACACTATCTGGCAGCCGTACCATCAGCAATTGCAGAGCGAGCTGGAGAGAATGAAAGCCGAACACGGCTACGCGCTTTTGTTCGATGCACATTCCATCGCCAGCCATATTCCGCGTCTATTCGACGGCAAATTACCGGATCTGAATTTCGGCACCAACGGCGGTAAAAGTTGCGATGAGCTGATTGAAGAACATCTGGTGGCCTGTGCAGCCTCGCAAAACCAGTTTAGCTGGGTGGCAAACGGGCGCTTTAAAGGTGGGTATATCACCCGCGCTTACGGGCAACCGTCGCAAGGCGTTCACGCGGTGCAGTTAGAACTTGCGCAGTGTAATTATATGGATGAGCAACCGCCGTTTGCATGGCGGGCAGAGCGAGCAGAAAAACTGCAACCGCTGCTTGAACAGTTTATTCGTTCGATGTTGAGTAGCGCCCAGCAGATTGCCTGAGATTCAAAACGGTGGATGACGTAAATGGTGGATGACGCTGCGCTTATCCACCCTACACAACCCAACATCAACAACATTTTACCCTAAATAACTCGAGTTGCAGCCAACACACCTGCAGCTCGAAGTATGACGGGTAAAAAGAAAACCGCCGGTTCTGTCCACTGCAATAAAGCGATTGTGGACAAAACCGGCGGTCTTAAGTCAGTCGATCAGTTATTCCTGATCAGCAGGCATTTTACCTTCATGCTGAGGACGTTCTGTCAGACGCTTCTCAAAATTGGCATTAAATTGTTTTTTCTGCTCAGGCGTCAGAATGTTGTAGATTTTATTCTGAGTTTCCATATGAGCCATCATACGAGTTTTGTTTTGCTCGGCCATTTTGTCGACTTGCGCCTGAGCTTTCGCTTTGTCGAAGCTGTCGCTGGCGATAATATTATGTGCCGCACGACGTTCTTCTACTGAAGGACGCTCCATTTTGCCGCGCTGGTCTTTCATGATGTCGCGCACTTGCTGTTTCTGCGCATCCGTCAAATTCAAATCTTTGAACATCATATCGTGATGGCCGCCACGCATACCTTTATGGTGCATCATCGGCGCATCGGTTTTTGCCGCCGTGGTCGTGGTGGTGTCAGCTGCATGAGCCAGGTTCGCCGCGCCCAGAGCCAGAGTTGAAGCAACAAAGAGAGCTGTTAATTTACGCATATTGTTTATTCCTGTTCTGATTTCTATTACGACAAGGTCTGCCGCGTTGACGAAATTAAGTTTACGGGGTTGTGCGTCAAGTAATAGTGCGCATCGGTAAAGCATTGAAAGGATAAAAAACAAAATTGCGGCAATTATGAAGAGAATAAGGATAAAACGTCGCTGAATTGCAACAGAATATAACAAGGCGATGATTTTAAAGGAATTATGAAGAGAGTGTATAGTAACTGGAATGTCGAAGAAAGCATCTATTAAGATTTATCTGTATATTGTTGTTTGACCGGTGATTATTTTCCGGCCCCATTACTGAGGCCGATGCTTATTAAAGTTCGCGTAGCATTAATCCAGCACGTAATCCCACCGCTACATGAGGATTAGGGAATAATACATATTCAATATCTTCTTTCACCACGTAACGCGTGTCGCCATCTTCTGCCAGTAATGTGTCTTTAGGAAACGCGGTGAAGTTCTGCGTTTTCGCCGACATGTGCAACACAAAGTCATCGCTGAGGCGAGTGATCTGTTGCGCCACTTTATAGCGTAGCGGTTCACCTTCCGCCGCTGGCGGAGTTTCACCACTCAGCAAAGCCTGCAACGCCTGTTTGGTTTGTTCAAACTGGCTGAGATCATTTTCACCAAAGGGTTGCGCCTTGCCCAATTCCAGCGTGCAGCTCAACGCATTGAAATGCTCACTGCTGAAATGAGTGAAAGTCCCGCCCGGTGACTGGTGGAACACCAGTGCCTGTAACCCCGCGCAACCCAACCACGAGAGAAACGCCTCATCGTACGGCGTGGTGCGTGAAGGTAACACCCCAAAACGTGGATGGTATGAGCTACGAATGGCGGTGTGCATATCGAGATGCCAGCAAATGGTCTCTTCGCTTTGGGCGAGGAACAAATCCAGCGCGTGTTCAAGGCGACAGGCGCGCTGGGTTTCAATGCTTTCCGGGAACTGCTGCCAGCCCCCGCCGAACATGCGGTTCATGTCGCTGTGTTGGTAACGCTGGTTGCTGCGCAATGCCTCTGGATTACCCAGAACCACCAGCAACCGCCATTGCAACGCCAGCTCACCCGCGAGAAGACTATCAACGAGCTGGGCGAGTATTTCTACTGGCGCAGTTTCGTTGCCGTGGATACCCGCCGACAACACCAGCGTCTTTTCCACAGATTGATGCGGAGTCAATGCCCAAATCCCCTCATCCCACCACTGCCAACGTAGGTGAGTGTTTTTTCCTGCGGTCTGCGTTGGCACTTTACCCGCCAGGGTTTGCGCCAAAAAATCCAACATTGAGCCTCCGGTTAGGACTGAAATTAGTGCTGAAACGGATAAACAAAACCTAAGTCTAGTATACGCGTCAGTTCGTCGAGTGCTTCGCGCCCTTCACGCAACAGTTGAGGGTCAGCTAAATCAGCCTGAGTTAACTGGTCGCGATACCAGCGATCGACCCAGTTGTTGAGGGTGATAAACAACTTGTCGTTCATCATCACCGCCGGGTTTACCGCTTTGAGTTCTGCATCATTGAGAACCACACGCAGACGTAAACACGCCGGGCCGCCGCCGTTAGCCATGCTTTCGCGCAGGTCGAAGACCTGCAAATCGCTAATCGGGTTATCCGCCGCCAGAACCTCATTGAGATAACGCCACACGCCCGCGTGTTGGCGTGACTCTTCGGGCAAGATAAGCGTCATACTACCATCTTCACGGCTCAGTAACTGACTGTTAAATAAATACGTTCCGACCGCATCAGCCACACTCACTTTATCCGCTGGCACTTCAATGGCGGTAAAACCAGGCACTCTTTCACGTAACTGCTCGTAAAGCGCGTGCTGATGCAGGAACGCCTGTTCGTGGCAGAACAGCACCTGGCGGTTGGAAACCGCAATCACGTCGTTGTGGAATACGCCCTGGTCGATAACCATCGGGTTTTGTTGCGCGAACACCAGTAAATCAGGTTTGACCTGGTTGAGTCGCGCTACCGCCTGGCTTGCTTCTAATGTCTGACGTGCCGGGTAGCGCGCCGGAACGAGCCCGGCTTTGGCTTCTTCACGCCCATAAACAAACAGTTGTGTCGACGGCTCGCCATAGGCTCCGCCCAGACGGTTATGGTTCGCCGCCCCTTCGTCACCAAACATAGCGACCTGCGGCAATGCGCCGTGAACAGAAAAATACTGCTCGTTACGGAAGATGGCTCGCAATGTGTTTTCAGTGGTTGGCGCTTCACTGGCGCGGTGGAATTTGTTGTTCAGATTCGCCACCGAGAAATGCACTTTGCCATCCAGACTGTCTGCCGATGGGCAAACGGTCGCGGCATTAGCCACCCACATAGAAGAAGCCGAACTGACAGCCGACAAAAGCTGCGGTGCATCTTTGGCGACACGCTCAATAACTTGCGCATCCGTTCCACTGAAACCTAACTGGCGCAGCAGAGGAACATTAGGCCGCTCTTGCGGAGGGATAACCCCCTGCGCGAAACCGGCATCTGCCAGCGCTTTCATTTTCAGCAAGCCTTGTTTAGCGGCAAGCTTAGGGTTCGAGACGCGGAACTGGTGCTTAGTCGACGCTTCGTTACCGAAAGAAAGCCCGGCGTAATGGTGGGTTAACCCCACCAGTCCATCAAAGTTAACTTCACGCGCTTTCATGGCTATTCCTCACGGCTGAAATCAAGCCCCGGACTCAGGGTCGCAGGCAGCGGGAAGGACGGACTTTCAAGCGTCGCCATCGGCCACGCGCAATAGTCTGCCGCGTACCACGCACTGGCGCGATGGTTGCCGGATGCGCCGACGCCACCAAACGGAGCCGCACTCGAAGCACCCGTTAGCGGTTTATTCCAGTTCACAATCCCGGCGCGGGCTTCGAGTAACAACTGGTCGAATTGCTCGCGATGCGGAGAAATCAGCCCGCTTGCCAGGCCGTAGCGGGTGTCGTTTGCCATGCTGATGGCTTCATCAAAATCGCTATAACGATAAACCGTCAGCAGCGGCCCGAAGATTTCTTCGTCCGGTACGTTTGCCACGCCGGTTAATTCGACAATACCTGGCGTCAGCAACGACGTTCCCGCTTTGACCAGTTTGGGTTCAAGCAATGCTTTCCCGCCGCGGGCGATATGCTCCTGCCAGCCGGTCAGCACGCGTTCTGCGGCCTGGACCGAAATTAACCCGCCGATAAACGGCTGCGGTGTTGCATCCCACGCAGCCGGGCGAATACGCCCCGCCACTTCCACCAGCCGTTGTAAAAATGCATCGCCCTGCGCACCGCGTTTTACCAGCAAGCGACGCGCACAGGTACAGCGCTGCCCCGCAGTCACAAATGCCGACTGAATCACCAGATGCACCGCGCCATCAATATCCTGCGGTTCTTCCACAATCAGCGGGTTGTTGCCGCCCATCTCCAGTGCCAGAATTTTCTCCGGCTGGCCGGCAAACTGGCGATGTAGCTGGTAGCCGGTGTTTGCACTACCGGTAAATAACAGGCCATCAAGTGTCGGCTGCTGTGCCAGAGCCTGGCCCGTTTCACGTCCGCCCTGCACCAGATTCAGCACGCCTGCGGGAACACCCGCCTGCTCCCACAATTTCATCACTTGCTCGCCAATCAGCGGCGTCAGTTCGCTCGGTTTAAACACCAGCGTGTTACCTGCCAGCAACCCCGGAACAATATGCCCGTTTGGCAGATGTCCGGGGAAGTTATACGGGCCAAATACCGCTAACACACCGTGTGGACGATGGCGCAACGTGGCCGCACCATCCGGCATTTCGGTGTGCGTTTCGCCGGTACGGGTGTGGTAAGCCTTAATCGAAATGGCGATTTTATTGATCATCGCGGTGATTTCGGTCGCCGCCTCCCAGCGTGGTTTGCCGGTTTCCTGGGAAATCGTCACCGTCAGCGACTCTTTGTTGGCTTCGAGCAAGGTGGCAAATTTTTCAACGATAGCCTGACGCTCGGCAAACGGGCGTTTCGCCCAGGCCGGAAATGCGGCACGCGCCGCCTGACACGCTTGCTCAACTTGCGGCTCATTTGCCGCCGCCCCTTCCCACAGCAAATCACCATTCACCGGATTGTGCTTTTGCAGCGTTTCGCCCAGGCCCGAAAGCCATTGTCCATTAATCCACTGAGTCATACTTTTTTCTCCTCGGGGCACAAACGCACCAGACGGACGTTATCGCCAGTGCTGCATTTCAGGGCATCAGCGGTTTTGGCATCAATAATCAGCCGGTCGCCTTTTGGGTTCGCCTTAATCAACATGGCGCGGAAATTGTTGTATTTTTCGTTGGCGACCAGGCACATAGGTAACTCTTCGGTTGCCGGTTGCCCAATCACCACTTCAACGAGGCGGCTTTTTCGGATCGCACGCACGCGGTCGATATCACATTCAAGCGTTGGGCCGCCGTCGAAAATATCGACGTAATTACGGTAGCGGAAACCTTCGGCTTCAAGAACCGCACGCGCAGGCGCAGTTTGCGGATGGACTTTGCCAATCACCGCCCGCGCCTCGGCAGACAGGAAATCGGTATAAATCGGATGCTTCGGCATCAGTTCCGCGATAAACGCTTTCTGACCGGTACCGCACAGGTAATCGGCACGGCTAAATTCCATTGAGAAAAAGCGATTGCCGAGGCTTTCCCAGAATGGCGAATGACCGTGTTCGTCAATCACGCCACGCATCTCAGCGACCACTTTTTCATTAAAGCGGTCGCGAAACGCCGCCATAAAGAGAAAGCGTGATTTGGAAAGCAGGTAGCCGTTGCCTTCTTTGCGCCAGTCGGCATCAAGGAAAAGCGTGCAAAGTTCGCTGCTGCCAGTGTGATCGTGGCTAAGGAACAGTGTCGGTAACGCGTTGTAAATGTTCAGCTCTTTGGAGGCATGAACATGGGTGCCAACGTGATAGTTGTACCAGGGGTCGTTTAAGCCCACCGCCACTTCAATGGCGCAAATGCCGACGACGCGTTCTGTCGTGGAATCTTCCAGCACAAACACATAACCCAGGTCGCCTTCTGGCAGGTCGCCCTGCCAGGTTTGAATGGAGCGTTCGATACGTGCCGACAGCGTTTTTTCATCCGCAGGCAGCGAGGTCAACCCGCCGCCCGTTTTACCCGCCAACGCCAGCAGCCCGGATAAATCACCGCGCTCAACCGGACGGATAATCATCATGATTGCTCTCCCGCTAAAAAGCGTTCACAGGCGCGCTCAAAACGATCCAGCCCTTTTTGCACTTCGGCTTCACTGACAATTAATGCCGGTGCGAAACGGACCACATTTGCCCCGGCGATAAGCATCATCAAGCCTTCCTGAGCCGCAGCCTGTAAAATAAGTTTAGCTTTTCCGCTGTATTCCGGTTGGAGTACACAGCCAATTAACAACCCCAAACCGCGCACTTCGCTGAACAACTGATGCTTCTGATTAATTTTGTTTAAACGCTCTACAAACCACGCGTGGCGCTGCTTAACACCGTTGAGCACTTCTGGGGTGTTAATGATTTCCATCACGCGCCCGGCAACGGCTCCTGCTAACGGGTTACCGCCGTACGTCGTGCCGTGAGTGCCGACTACCATCACTTTTGAGAACTTATCGGTAGTCAGCATCGCACCAATCGGGAAGCCACCGCCCAACGCTTTAGCGGTAGAAAGCACATCCGGCGTGATGCCATAGTGCATATAAGCGTAAAGCTCACCGGTGCGGCCGACACCAGTTTGCACTTCATCGAAAATCAGTACCGCGTTATGGCGGTCGCAAAGCTCGCGCAAACCTTGCAGGAAAGTAGGATCGGCGGGTACCACGCCGCCTTCGCCCTGCATCGGCTCCACAATCACCGCGCAGGTATTTTCGTTGATCAGTTCGCTGGCAGATTGCAGATCGTTATAAATGGCATGGCTAATTTGCGGCGGCAGCGGCGCAAAATCCTGCGAATAAGCCGGTTGTCCGCCTGCCGAAACAGTAAACAGCGTGCGACCGTGAAACGCATTTTTGAATGCAACGATGCCACTTTTGTTCGGGCCAAAATTATCGTGGGCGTATTTGCGTGCCAGCTTCAGCGCTACTTCGTTGGCTTCCGCTCCCGAGTTACAGAAGAATACTTTGTCGGCAAAAGTGGCATCGATCAGTTGTTTTGCCAGGCGCAGAATCGGCTCGTTGGTGTAGCCGTTGCCGGTATGCCAGAATTTTGCCGCCTGCTCTTCTAACGCTTTGCGTAAATCAGGGTTGGCGTGGCCCAGCGCGTTGACCGCAATACCCCCGGCGAAATCGATATAGTCTTTGCCTTGCTGGTCCCACAATGTCGACCCTTCACCGCGCACAGGAATAAAAGAAGCTGGGGCATAAACGGGCATCATCCATTCGTCGAAATTTTGGCGGGTAATTGACTGCGACATAAAGACCTCTCCGGGTAAATAAAAAGTTATTTATATGTTAAATAATTGAGTGTTTGCGCTGTAAATGTAGATTGCACGCTTCGTGCCAGCCAGCGATATAAATGCATAGCGGAGGGTTGCTAAAGGAAAATCAAGGAGTTACAAACCAGGCATATTCACTTAAAGTGAATAGATAGTGCATAGTTTTATGGTGCCGTATGGATCGCCGCACGAAAACAAGAAATATTATGCAACTGTAAAATTTAATACTGGATTTGTGATCGATGATGGGGTTTGCACGGCTATTACGCCCCAAAACGGGGCGGCGTGACTTATTTTGGTGCGGATTTTGTATGTGAACGAACGTCATTCTCGTAGGTCGGTTAAGCGTAGCGTCAACCGAAAAAGCAGCGGTTATGGTGGATGAAGCTGGCGCTTATCCCCTCTACAAAGCGGTGATCCCTCGGCATTTTTGCCATTTTCTGCTAACATCCTGCAACATTGACTCGTCACCACGGCAGCGACTTATGAAATTCGTCTCTTTTAATATCAACGGCCTGCGCGCCCGTCCGCACCAACTTCAAGCCATTGTTGAACAGCATCAACCTGACGTTATCGGTTTGCAGGAAACAAAAGTCCACGATGACATGTTCCCGCTCGAAGAGGTTGCAAAGCTGGGTTACAACGTCTTTTATCACGGTCAGAAAGGCCATTACGGTGTGGCGTTGCTCACCAAAGAGACGCCAATTTCCGTGCGTCGTGGTTTCCCTGGCGACGATGAAGAAGCTCAACGCCGTATTATCATGGCGGAAATTCCTTCCCCATTAGGCAATCTGACGGTGATAAACGGTTACTTCCCGCAGGGTGAAAGCCGCGACCATCCGACCAAGTTCCCGGCCAAAATGAAGTTCTACCAAGATCTGCAAAACTACCTGGATACCGAGCTGAAGAAAGATAATCCGGTGCTGATTATGGGTGATGTGAACATCAGCCCGACCGACCTGGATATTGGCATTGGCGAAGACAACCGCAAACGCTGGTTGCGTACCGGTAAATGTTCCTTCCTGCCGGAAGAACGTGAATGGATGGACCGCCTGATTAGCTGGGGCCTGGTCGATACTTTCCGCCACGCAAATCCTGAAGCGCAAGACAAGTTCTCGTGGTTTGATTACCGCTCGAAAGGTTTTGATGACAACCGTGGCCTGCGCATAGATTTGCTGCTGGCAAGCCAACCGCTGGCTGAACGCTGTGTTGCAACCGGCATTGATTACGATATTCGTAGCATGGAAAAGCCATCCGACCATGCGCCGGTGTGGGCTGAATTTAAGCTATAAGGAAGAACACCACATCCCATGCGTAAGTTACTGTTTGCCACGCTGGTTGTGGTTTTCGTTCTCCTCATCATCTATTTGCCGCCGGGAAGTCTGGCGGCCCTGCAACACTATCAAGCGCAATTCTCTGCCTGGCATCATCAGCATCCGCTGCAAACAGCGTTTGCCTTCTTCGTGATTTATCTCCTGGTCACCACACTTTCGATTCCCGGTGCCACGCTGTTAACGCTGCTGGCTGGCTCGCAATTTGGTTTGATTCAGGGCACGGTTCTGGTTGCTTTGGCGGCGACCTGTGGCGCAACACTTGCCATGCTGATTAGCCGTTATCTGCTGCGTCAGTGGGTACAGCAACGTTTTGCGGCTCCCATGTCGGCCATAAATCGTGGGATGGAACGCGAAGGTTTGTACTATCTTTTTGCTTTACGTCTGACGCCGGTTTTCCCGTTCTTTTTGATCAATTTGCTGATGGGCCTGACGTCGGTCAACACTCTGCGTTATTTTGCCGTTAGCCTTGTCGGGATGCTGCCAGCGATTGTGGTTTATCTCAACGCCGGACGCGAACTGAGCCAGCTTAGAACCCTGAGCGATATTCTTTCCCCCGGCATGATGCTGATGTTTATTTTACTGGGTTTATTGCCGCTGGTTTCAAGCCGGATAGTCCGCCTGCTCCGAAAATCATAAGGATCCCATTTTGCGTCTTTTAACTCTTTTGCTGTCGCTGGTTGCGGTCAGCTTTGCGGCCTTTGCACAGCCTGACAACTGGAACAGTCTGCGTCAGCAAGCCAATGGCCAGACCGTTTATTTCAACGCCTGGGGCGGTGACCCGGCGGTAAACAGTTATCTCGACTGGGTTGCCGGTGAAATGAAACAGCAGTACGGCGTGACGGTAAAAGTGGTGCGCCTTGCCGATGCTGCTGATGCGGTAAAGCGTATTCAGAGCGAAGATGCAGCCGGGCGCAAAACCAGGGGTTCGGTCGATTTACTGTGGGTGAATGGCGAAAACTTCCGCACCCTGAAACAGGCTGGATTACTGAAAGAAGGCTGGGCGTGGGCGTTGCCCAACTGGCGCTACGTCGATCAGAATAAACCCGTGCGCGAAGATTTCTCACAACCGACTGACGGAGCCGAAGCGCCGTGGGGCAGCGCGCAGTTAATGCTCATTGGCAATGTGCAACCCAACGTTAAATTCCCGCGCAGCGCTGATGAACTGCTGGCATTTGCCAAAGCGCACCCGGGTAAACTGAGTTACCCTCGCCCGCCCGATTTCACCGGCACCGCGTTTATCGAACAGCTATTCATTGTGCTGACTCGCGATCGGCAAGCGTTGCGTACCCCGCCCGACGCAGCGACTTTCCAGCAGGTGACGGCTCCGCTGTGGGATTACCTGGATAAGCTGCATCCGCTGTTATGGCGTGAGGGCAAAACGTTCCCGCCAACGCCTGCCCGCATGGACCGCATGCTGGCCGACGGCGAACTGCTGTTCTCCGTGACGTTCAACCCCTCGCATGTCGACAATTTAATCGACCGTAAACAACTGCCGAAAACAGCCCAGGCATTTGGATTTGAGCAAGGCATGTTGGGTAACGTCCATTTTGTGACGATCCCAGCTAATGCTAATGCGCAGGCGGGCGCCCAAGTGCTGGCTAACTTCCTGATGTCGCCAGAGGCGCAAATTAGGAAAGCCAACCCGGCAATCTGGGGCGATGCGACGGTGCTTGATAGCTCGACACTGCCACAACCGTTGCGTGAGCAACTTGATGCTCAAAAACCGGTCCACCAGCAAAGCGTGCCTTACCTGGCTGAACCGCATGCCGCCTGGGTAGAGGCTCTGGAAAAAGAGTGGTTGCAGCGTTACGGGGCTAAATGAGCCATCGTCTCTTAGCAATCCTTGCTGTGGCGTGCGTTTTTGCACCGCTGCTACCGGGTTTAGCTATGATGACAAAGCCGCTGCTGATGCCCGAAATATGGCAGGCGTTGTGGACGGATAACCAATGGCCGCAGGCGCTGCTGGCGACGCTAAATTCAACCCTGATTAGCGTCCTGGGGGCGCTGGCACTGTGTTTGCTTCTGCTTTGCGGGCTTTGGCCTGGCGTTCGCTGGCAACGTTACACCGCGCAACTGCCGCTCCTGTTAGCCTTGCCTCACGTTGCCTTCGCCAGCGGTTTTCTGTTGCTGTTTGCCGATAACGGCTGGCTGGCACGATTGTGTGGAGTGTCATTTCATCTTGATGAATTCGGTGTAGGGCTGGGCATATTGCTGGCGTTCAAAGAGAGCTGGTTTTTGTTATGGATTGCCAGCACGCAGCTCCCCCACACGACGCTGTCCCAACAACTCACCGTGGCGCAAAGCCTGGGTTACGGCCCGCTGCAAAGCCGCATTCGGGTTATAGTTCCGCAGCTTTTGCCGCGCCTGAAGTGGGCGTTATTAGCGGTTGTGGCCTACAGCCTTTCGGTGGTTGATGTCGCGATGATTCTTGGCCCGGCAAACCCGCCAACGCTCGCGGTTCTTGCCTGGCAGTGGCTTAACGATGCCGACCCGCAGCGCGTGGCAATGGGGATGTTAACGTCCCTGCTGATGCTGGTGATGTTGATCGTTTTTATTGTCGTTGGCTACGGACTCTGGATGTTCATTCGCCGCGCTTTAGGGCAGTTTTCCGGCAGGCGCCATCAATCTGGTATTCAGCCGCTGGCGTCGGGTGCCGGTTTTATGATGAGCGCAACGGGCATGGCGGCCATCGCAATGCTGGTAGTTTGGTCATTCGCCGACGGCTGGTTCTACCCTTCGCTATTTCCCGATGGACTTGCGTTTTCTGGCTGGCAAACCGCTGAGTTATCATCGTTAACCACCACACTAATAATCGCGCTGGCGAGTAGCTTACTCGGTTTTCTGGTGGTTATTCTTTGGCTGGAAGGTGGCAACTCGCGCTTTGATATGTGGCTGGTTCTACCGTTGTTTTTACCCGCGCTGCCGCTGGTCGCCGGGCAATACCGAATGTTGTTAGTGCTTGATCAAGACGGCAATTGGCCCGGTGTTATCTGGAGTCATTTGCTGTGGGTGGTGCCGTATATGTTATTAGTGGCACGCCCCGCCTGGCAGCAGTTTGACAGGCGGTTGCTTATCACCGCGCAGACTTTTGGCTGGTCGAGATGGAAGATTTTATGCCGGGTTAAACTGCCGATTTTAGTTCGCCCGCTGCTGGCCGCTTTTGCCGTTGGGTTCTCAGTCAGCGTCGCGCAGTATTTACCCACGCTCTATGCTGGCGCCGGGCGTTTTTCCACCGTCACCACACAGGCGGTGGCCTTAAGCAGCGGCGGCGACCCACAGCAGCAGGCGATTCAGGCGTTGCTGCAAATGCTGCTTCCGGCAATGATGTTTATCGCTACACTCCAGGTTAGCCGCCTGGTAAGCCATTATCGACAAGGGTTACGCTGATGCTCAATGTTCAGAACTGTTCGATTTCTAACGCATCGCGCTCGCTGATTAATGAGCTGAATTTTACCGTTTCTCCTGGCGAAGTGCTGACGCTAATGGGGCCGTCGGGCGCGGGGAAATCAACGTTTTTAAGCTGGATGATTGGCGCATTGTCGGCTGAATTTCGCGTGTCAGGTGAGCTTTGGCTTAACCAAAAACGCCGCGATACTTTACCCACTGAACGGCGAAACATGGGCATTCTGTTTCAGGATGCCTTGCTGTTTGCTCATCTGAACGTGGGGCAGAACCTGGCGATGGCGATTCCTGAGGCGATCAAAGATCGTAAGCTGCGCCAGCATTGCGTTGAAGAAGCGCTGGCAAACGCGCAACTCGCGAACTTTGCCCGGCGCGACCCGGCAACGCTTTCCGGTGGGGAACGTGCGCGCATTAGCGTGCTGCGGGCGTTGCTGGCAAAACCAGAAGCGCTGCTGCTCGACGAACCTTTTTCACGTTTAGATCAGACCTTGCGTGAGCAATTTCGCCAGTTTGTCTGGCAACAAGTCGAGCAAATGGACATTCCGGTGGTGCTGGTCACCCATGACCCGCAGGATATTCCCGTCGGCGGAAAAATAATCACGATCAATAGTTCCCCCAGCTAATTCGTCATACATATTCATGCGTTACCGCAAAGAATAGCCGTCGCTATTAGGCAAAAATAGCGGCTCTTTTTTTCTCTCTTTCAGGTTATAAGATGAAACGTGTTTCTCAACTAACCGCCGCCTTGATGTTATCCGGGTTGGCGCACATGGCAACCGCGGCAGATATGCCATCCCAGATGACTTTATCCACTCTTCAAGCGCAGCACGGCGTGGTTATTGATACACGTCTAAGTGCCTTTTATAACGGCTGGCCACAAACCATTTCCAGCGTCGGTGGCCATGAGCCTGCCGCTCTGAATTTATCGGCCAGTTGGTTAGACATGATGAATGATGAGCAACTGCAATTGTGGGCAAAACAGCACGCGATTAAACCTGACAGTCTGATTGCTCTGTATGGCAATGATGATGAGACAAAAGCGGTGAAAACACGCTTGTCTAAGCTGGGCTATCAGCATGTTGCACTGCTTTCTGATGCTCTCCAGCAACCCGCTCGTTTGCAGAAAATGGCTCACTTCGAGCAGTTGGTTTACCCGCAGTGGCTGCACAATCTGATGCAGAATAAAGCTGTCGTGGCAAAACCAGCGGGTGAAGTGAAAATCATTGAAGCCGCCTGGGGCGCGCCAAAGCAATACCTGCTGAGTCACATTCCAGGTGCGGATTACATTGATACCAATGACATCGAAAGCGAGCCGTTATGGAACAAAGTTTCTGACGACAAGCTGAAAGCATTGATCGCAAAACACGGCATTCGTCACGATACCACCGTGATTATGTACGGGCGTGATGTCTACGCTGCGGCACGTGTCGCACAAATTCTGCTGTATGCAGGCGTGAAAGATGTGCGTTTGCTCGATGGCGGCTGGCAGAGTTGGTCTGATGCCAAATTGCCGGTCGAGCGTGGCTTGCCAAACGATGTGAAACCCGCACCTGATTTCGGCGCAACCATTCCAGGCCAGCCACAACTGATGCTCGACACCGAGCAGGCTCGCGGCCTGTTAGGTCGTAAAGACGCGTCTTTAGTGAGCATCCGTTCCTGGCCGGAATTTATCGGCATCACCAGCGGCTATAGCTACATTAAACCAAAAGGTGAAATTGCCGGGGCGCGTTGGGGCCACGCGGGTTCCGACTCCACGCATATGGAAGATTTCCATAATCCAGATGGCACTATGCGTTCGGCTGATGATATCGCCGCGATGTGGAAAAGCTGGAACATTACGCCGGATCAGCACGTTGCGTTTTATTGCGGCACCGGCTGGCGCGCGTCTGAAACCTTCATGTATGCCCGTGCGATGGGCTGGCAGAATGTTGGCGTGTACGATGGCGGCTGGTATGAGTGGAGCAGTAATCCGAAGAACCCGGTGGCGACTGGGGAGCGTAAGCCTCTGTAAGATGTTTTAAGTTTTCCCCTCACCCCGCCCCTCTCCCTCAGGAGAGGGAGAAACCGGTCTATCCCCTCTCCTGAGGCAGAGGGTTAGGGTGAGGGCTGTTCTTCAACCACCCACGCGCTTTAACGTCTCATATCCACTCCACACTCGCGTAAATGTCGTCATCCAGCACAGCGCACCAAACACCCACGCAAACCAGACAAACCACTGCGGGAACAGGCAACTCAGGACAAAGAGCGCGATAGTTTCCGTGCCTTCCGTCAAGCCACCGAGATAGTAAAACGATTTGTGCGCGTAGCCGGGATTATCAAGCTGATGCTTTTGCGCCACCGCAGCAAATGCCAGGAAACTGCTGCCGGTCCCGATAAACGCAAACAGGAGCCAGCCACCGGCTAATGCATTTTGCGCCGGGTCGGCGAGAATAAAACCAAATGGCACCAGGGCGTAAAACAAAAAATCTAACGAAATATCGAGAAACCCCCCGGCATCGGTCAGGCCGCGCCGCCGCGCCAGCGCGCCATCTAAACCATCAAACAGCCGGTTCAACACTATCGCAACCAGGGCCGCGCCATACCATTGCAGCGCTAAAAACGGCAGCGCCAGCACTCCGATGGCAAAGCCAATTAGCGTCAGCCCATCGGGGGAGATAGACGGTTTATCCAGCGTCGCCGCAGCACGTTCCAGTGACGGTTTAATCCGTGGATGGAGGTAACTATCAAACATGAGGCTGTTTCCCGGTTGCGCTGACGCATAGCCCTTGCGCCGGAATATCCAGTGCGGCATTAAAGCGGGCGGAGAGATTCTGGAAGGCAATCAATGCGGTTAATTCGGTGATGGCTTTGTCATCATAATGGGTTTTCAGTTCGGCTTTTAGCGCATCACTGATTTGCGGAGGCGTCGCTGTCATCGCATCAGCATAAGCGAGTGCCGCTTGTTCTTTGGCGGTGAACAGCGTCTCGTCGCGCCAGTTCGCGACGGCCAGGACTTTATCCATCGAACCGCTACGCTCTGCCAGCCGCAAGCTATTGGCATCAATGCAAAATTCGCAGCAGCATTGTTGGGAAACACGCGTCATCACCAGGGAGCGCACCACCGGGTCGATTTTCGCCCGCCGTCTTTCGAGAAAGCCCACGAACAATGCCACCAGCCAGAATAAAAACGGAAAGCGCCCCCACCATCGCGTTGGGTTTAGCACCGAGCCGAAATGCTTTTGTTGCATCGAAACAATGGGCCGTAAACTGGCAGGCAATTTTTCAAGCGGAGCCACCCAGGGAGCGCTTTTTTTATTCGTCATTCGGGAAAATCTTCAGAAAACCTTTGATGGCGCGTATTATGCCACGCCCATGGGGAAAGAGCGGATGAGTATCATGAAAACCATTGATGTCGTTGCGGCAATTATTGAGCGTAACGGTAAGATTTTACTCGCCCGACGCCCGGAAGATGGCGATCAGGCGGGTTTGTGGGAATTTCCCGGCGGCAAAGTCGACGCGGGTGAATCACAACCTGAAGCCCTGGCGCGGGAGTTAGAAGAAGAGCTGGCGATTAACGCGGTGGTTGGGCATTACGTTGCCAGTCATCGGCGGGAAGTTTCCGGGCGAATTATTCATCTGCACGCCTGGCATGTCAGTGAGTTTAGCGGCGAATTAACGGCACTTTGCCACAGTGAACTGGCCTGGTGTTTACCGGCCGGGGCATTTGAGTACAACCTTGCCCCGGCAGATATTCCCTTGCTGGAAGCGTTTATGGTTTTACACGCCGCCAGACTAAAGGATTTGTACTAAGCGTCTTTTCGTCGCGCTGGCATTGCAACAAAATTCCGCCATCGGCTTTCACAACCGCCCCTTCGGTGTAATTTTGATCCTGATAGATACAACACTGGCTGCACGGTGCAGCTCTTTGCCCCTGCGTGCTGAACACTTCCGGCGGCACGGAAATATCTATCTGGGGATCAAGACGCTGCGCCATCCCCGGCAGGCTTATCATCAGCGCCACGGCGGCGGCGAGCTGGCTTTTTAGTCGCATCTTCACTTCCCTCTTTTTTCGCCCATTGCTTGCGCGGTTTTTTCTGCTCGTCAGGCGCTTTGACGCCTTTAAAGGCATGATGAACCGGCTTGGTTCGCGCCTGGTGAATAAGGTCATATAACGTTTGCACCAGCGGCTGCATGAAATCCTGATAACGGCACTGTTTTTCACTGATTTGTGTCAGCGTCGATTCCCACTGTGCCGTCATATCCGGCCTTGCAGCCAGTTCTGGCAGAGAATGAATTAACGCGCGCCCCGCATCAGATGAGTGAATATAGCGCCCTTTTTTCACCAGGAAGGTTCGTTTAAACAGCAGCTCGATGATGCCGGCGCGAGTCGCTTCTGTGCCTAATCCGTCCGTTGCACGTAGGATCTTTTTCAGATCTTTATCCTGCACGAAGCGGGCAATCCCGGTCATTGCCGAAAGCAGCGTTGCATCGGTGAAATGGCGTGGCGGTTGGGTCTGGCGTTCAATCACCTCACCTTTTTCACACAGCAATTCATCACCTTTGGCAACCACCGGCAGCGGCGTACCATCGTTTTCTTCATCGCGCTCTTTGCCGCCCAACAGCGTGCGCCAGCCAGCTTCAGCCAGGAAACGGGCTTTGGCGTTAAATTTACCGCCAGCAATATCAAGATCGATGGTGCATTTGCGGAACACCGCATCGGCACAGAACTGCATTAAGTATTGTCGGGCGATCAGGTTGTAAACTTTAGATTCATTTTCAGAAAGCGAAATTTTGGAGCTACGCGCGGTCGGGATAATCGCGTGGTGAGCATCAACTTTTTTGTCATCCCAACAGCGGTTGCGCAGATCGGTATTCAGCGCAGGCTGCGGGAATAAATCAGGCTGGTGGATGCTAATCGCATTCAGTACCGCGTGACGCCCGGCAAAATGTTCATCCGGTAAGTAACGGCTATCCGAGCGCGGGTAAGTGATAAGTTTGTGGGTTTCGTACAATTTCTGGCAAATATCCAGCACGTTCTGCGCACTTAGCCCAAAACGTTTAGCCGCCTCGATTTGCAGACTGGAGAGCGAAAACGGCAGCGGGGCGACTTCTGATTCCCGTTTATCATTATAGGCAGTGACTATCGCCGGTTGCCCGCCGATACGGTTCACCACATGTTCAGCCAGCGGGCGATGCAGCAAGCGCCCTTCTTCGTCCTGATACGGTTCGCAAGATTCGCTTGGTTGCCACGTTGCGACAAAACGTTCATCGGCAGGTGTAACGATGTGCGCTTTGACTTCGAAGAAATCTTTAGCGACGAAATTCTCAATTTCTTCGTCGCGACGCACCACCAGACCGAGTACCGGCGTTTGCACGCGCCCGACGGAGAGCACCCCCTGATAACCCGCATTACGCCCAAGAATGGTGTAAGCGCGGGTCATGTTGATGCCGTAAAGCCAGTCGGCACGGGCGCGAGCCAGGGCTGAAACACACAGCGGAATAAATTCACTGTTCGCACGTAAGCGACTTATAGCGCGTTCTACCGCCTGCGGGTTGAGATCGTTTATCAGGCAGCGTTGAACTTGCTGACGCTTTTGCGGTGCCAGTTCCAGGTAGTCGAGAACTTCGTCCACCAGCAGTTGCCCTTCGCGATCCGGGTCACCTGCATGAACCACTTCGTCAGCCTGGACGAGGAGTTTTTTGATGGCGTTAAGCTGTTTAGTGACCGACGGGCGCGGCTGCAAGCGCCACTTTTCCGGCACAATCGGCAGATCGGCAAGGTTCCAGCGGGCATAACGCGCATCGTATGCATCTGGCTGAGCCTGTTCCAGCAAGTGACCGATACACCAGGTCACGACTTGCCCATTACCACACTCAATGAACCCATCGCCACGGCGATGGGGCTTGGGTAGCACGTCAGCAATAGCGCGAGCGAGACTCGGTTTTTCGGCAATAAACAAACGCATCCGACTAACGAATCTCAATCATCGGGCGGCCCGCGCGTGCGGTTTTTAGCTCGCCAATCGCGGTCAGTTTGATGCCATTTTTTTCGGCGACGGCGGCAACGGCAGCTTCTGCGCTCTCTTCAACGGCCAGCAGCAAGCCGCCTGAAGTTTGCGGGTCACAGAGCAAATCACGCTGCGCCTGGGTCATTTCACCCATCAGATATCCGTAGCTGGCAAAGTTGCGCGAAGTACCGCCTGGCACGCAGCCCTGTGCGATGTAGTCTTCGACACTCGGTAATTTAGGGACTTTATCGAACCAGACTTCGGCCTGAATGCCTGCGCCCTGGCACATTTCGCTGAGATGACCGAGCAGACCAAAACCGGTGACATCCGTCATGGCGGTGACGCCTTCGATATCGGCAAATTCAGCGCCAGGTTTGTTGAGTTGGCACATGACTTCTGCGGCCAGGCCGTAGTGTTCGGGTTTAAGCAGGGATTTTTTCTCAGCGGTGGTCAGCACACCAATACCGAGCGGCTTAGTGAGGAACAGTTTGCAACCTGCGGTGGCCGAGCTGTTTTTCTTCACGCGGTCGGTAGGCACAATCCCGGTCACGGCGAGGCCAAAAATAGGCTCTGGTGCGTCAATGGAGTGACCACCGGCCAGAGAAATTCCGGCCTGCTGGCATACAAAACGCCCACCTTCAATGACTTTACGCGCGATTTCTGGTGCCAGGGTGTTAATCGGCCAGCCAAGAATGGCGATAGCCATAATAGGTTTGCCGCCCATCGCATAGATATCACTGATCGCGTTGGTGGCAGCAATGCGCCCAAAATCGAAAGGATCGTCGACGATCGGCATAAAGAAGTCGGTGGTGCTGATGACACAAGTGCCGTTGCCCAGATCGTATACCGCCGCGTCATCACTGGTTTCGTTTCCTACCAGTAAGTTAGGGTCGACAAATTTAGCCTGCTCGGATTGCAGAATAGTTTGCAGGACTTTCGGGGAAATTTTGCAGCCGCAACCAGCTCCGTGGCTGTACTGCGTCAAACGAACGGTTTGCTCACTCATGGACTACTCCTGTCATTGGCAATGCCGCTATGGTAACTCTTCGGCCAGGGAGTAGTAAGTATCAGTGTCTGAATTGCGCCATTGCTGGTCACAATCCAGACAGCTTTTGCGTGATTGCTTAGAATCTGTGCACAAATGGAGCGATGTCCGGCACGCTGACGGTGGTAGACGCTTTAAGCTGCGGCGTTCCCAGATAGAGGAAACCCACCACTTCGTCTTGCTCACGGCACTTAAGTGCGTCACGCACGGCTTCACTTTCAGTCCAGATTCCTGTGCGCCAGATTCCGTTGTAACCCTGCGCCACTGCCGCCATCTGCATCGCCATAACGGCGCAACCCGCAGAGACCACCTGCTCCCAGACCGGGACTTTGTGATTGTCATCGCAATGCGCGACGACCGCGATAATCATTGGTGCGCGGAACGGAGCGGTGCGCGCTTTTTCAATGCCCTTTTCGTCTTGCTCTTCAGCGATGGCAGCCTGTTCCATCACTTTGCTAAAGCGCTCACGCCCTTCGCCTTCGATGACGGTGAAACGCCACGGCTGTAATGTCCCGTGGTCCGGGGCACGCATACCCGCACGAATAATGTTATCCAGGACATCGCCTGCGGGAGCAGGTTCTACCAGGCGGGAAGCGCTGCGACGGTTAAGTAGTAGTTCGAGTGCATCCATTTGAAAACTCCTGTCATGATTTTTAACGGCAAAACTAACACAGCAGGTGAATTTGTTACAGCGCAGGGCAGATTTCCTACTGACTTTCGCCCTGGAGGTATTTAGGATAGCGGTAACTTTGGCTGTCACACGCAGCTTGCCAGAAATAACGGAGTATTCATGCGCACCATTGGGCGATTTGTTGCCGGTTTTTTTAAGTGGACCTGGCGTCTGCTTAACTTTATTCGAGAGTTTATTCTCAACCTGTTTTTAGTGCTGTTGGTTCTGGTCGGCGTTGGCATCTGGATGCAGCTTAACAGCGCCCCTGCCGAACCTGCACGGGGTGCGTTGCTGCTGGATATTACCGGTGTGGTTGTCGATAAACCTTCGGTAAGTAATAAGCTGGGCGTGATTGGCCGCCAGTTGCTGGGTGCCAGTTCTGACCGCTTGCAGGAAAACTCGCTGTTTGATGTGGTCGATACCATTCGCCAGGCTAAAGATGACCGCAACATCACCGGGATTGTGCTGGACTTAAAAGAGTTCGCGGGTGGTGATCAGCCTTCGATGCAATATATCGGCAAAGCACTGCGTGAATTCCGCGACAGCGGCAAACCGGTTTACGCCGTGGGTGACAGCTATAACCAGGGGCAATATTACCTGGCAAGTTTCGCCAATAAAATCTGGCTCTCACCGCAAGGCATGGTGGATTTACACGGTTTTGCAACAAACTCCCTGTATTACAAAACGCTGCTGGATAAGCTGAAAGTCTCCACGCACATCTTCCGCGTCGGCACCTATAAGTCTGCCGTGGAACCGTATATTCGTGACGATATGTCCCCTGCTGCGCGTGAAGCCGATAGCCGCTGGATTGGTGAGCTGTGGCAAAACTATCTCGCAACGATTGCCGCTAACCGCCAGATAACGCCTGCTCAGGTATTCCCTGGTGCGCAAGGTCTGCTTGATAGCCTGCAAAAACTCGGTGGTGATACAGCAAAATACGCGCTGGATAACAAGCTGGTAGATGAACTGGCCAGCAGCGCCACCATGGATAAAGCCATGGTGAAACAGTTTGGCTGGAACAAAGAAAACAAAGATTTCAGCTACACCAGTATGTATGACTACGTGGTGAAAAAACCGGCTGATACCGGCGATGCCATTGCTGTCATCATCGCCAATGGCGCAATTATGGATGGTGAAGAAACGCCAGGCCAGGTAGGCGGTGATACCACTGCAATGCAAATTCGCGAAGCGCGTCTTGACCCTAAAGTGAAGGCAATTGTGCTGCGTGTTAACAGCCCTGGCGGCAGCGTTACGGCGTCAGAAGTGATTCGTGATGAACTGGAAGCCGCGCGTGCGGCGGGCAAACCTCTCGTGGTTTCGATGGGCGGAATGGCAGCATCAGGCGGCTACTGGATTTCAACTCCAGCCAATTATATCGTCGCCAGCCCGAACACCCTGACCGGCTCGATTGGTATTTTTGGCGTGATCAATACCGTTGAAAATAGTCTTGATTCGATTGGCGTTCATACCGATGGCGTGGCAACTTCGCCATTAGCGGATGTGGCGGTGACGAAATCGTTACCACCGGAAGTTCAGCAGATGATGCAGTTGACCATCGAAAATGGCTATAAGCGCTTTGTTAATCTGGTGGCGGATTCGCGTAAGAAGACTCCAGAGCAAATTGATGCCATCGCACAAGGTCATGTCTGGACCGGCCAGGATGCAAAAGCGAACGGTCTGGTCGATAGCCTCGGTGATTTCGATGATGCCGTAGCGAAAGCGGCAGAACTGGCGAAGCTGAAAACATGGCACCTGGATTTCTGGCAGGATGACCCGAGCTTTATCGATATGGTGTTCGATAGCATGAGCGGTTCCGTGCGCGCCATGTTGCCGCAAGCGTTGCAGGCATATTTGCCCGCGCCGCTGGCTGATGCTGCGTTAGCCGTTAAAGCGCAAAACGATAAGTTTGGCACCATGAATGACCCGCAAAACCGTTACGCTTTCTGCCTCACTTGTGGCGATGTGCGATAATTCATAACTTCCCGGGTGGATGAGCGTCGCGCCGTCCACCGCTTTTTAAGGCGGGTGACACTTCGTTTACCCGCCCTATATTGCTGATGTGAAACCATTCCATGCAAAAGAAATCCATCTACGTTGCCTATACCGGCGGTACTATCGGTATGCAACGATCTGAACACGGTTACATTCCCGTTTCCGGGCACCTGCAACGCCAGTTGGCGTTGATGCCAGAATTCCACCGCCAGGAAATGCCTGATTTCACCATTCATGAATATCAGCCGCTGATGGACTCCTCGGATATGACCCCCGAGGACTGGCAGCACATCGCCGATGACATCAAAGCGCATTACGACGAATACGACGGTTTCGTGATTTTGCACGGCACTGACACGATGGCATTCACCGCCTCAGCGCTGTCGTTCATGCTGGAAAATCTCAGCAAGCCCGTGATTGTGACCGGCTCACAGATCCCATTAGCTGAATTGCGCTCGGATGGGCAGATTAACCTGCTCAACTCTTTATATGTGGCGGCAAATTTCCCGATTAATGAAGTCACATTGTTCTTTAATAATCGTCTGTATCGCGGCAACCGCACCACCAAAGCGCACGCTGACGGTTTCGATGCTTTTGCCTCACCCAATTTGGCACCGTTGCTTGAAGCGGGAATTCACATTCGCCGCCTGAATACGCCACCTGCGCCGCACGGTGAAGGAGAACTGATCGTTCACCCGATTACACCGCAGCCGATTGGCGTGGTAACGATTTATCCGGGCATTTCGGCAGATGTGGTCGGTAACTTCTTACGCCAGCCGGTAAAAGCGTTGATATTGCGTTCCTATGGCGTGGGCAATGCGCCACAGCACGGCGCGTTCCTCAAGGAGTTACAAGAAGCCTCTTCACGCGGCATTGTGGTGGTAAATCTCACGCAATGTATGTCCGGGAAAGTGAATATGGGGGGTTATGCCACAGGTAATGCGCTGGCTCAGGCAGGCGTTATCAGTGGCTATGATATGACGGTAGAGGCCACGCTGACTAAACTTCATTATTTGCTTAGCCAGAATCTCGACGTGCAGGCCATACGCGAAGCGATGTCGCTTAACTTACGTGGCGAACTCACTCCAGATGAGTAAGGAGAAACCATGAAACGTGCTTTGTTATTGGTTGATTTACAAAATGATTTTTGTGCCGGTGGCGCACTCGCAGTCCCGGAAGGTGATAGCACGATTGATCTCGCTAACACCTTGATAAGCTACTGCAAAGCAAAGGGTGATGTCGTGGTTGCAACCCAGGACTGGCACCCCGCCAATCATGGGAGTTTTGCCAGCGTTCAGCGAACCGAACCGTTTTCACAGGGGAAACTCGATGGACTTCGCCAAACCTGGTGGCCGGATCATTGCGTGCAGGACAGCGAAGGGGCAAAGCTCCATCCTTTGCTCAATACTCATGAAATAGAGGCTGTTTTTCAAAAAGGTGAAAACCCGCAGATTGATAGCTACAGCGCGTTTTTCGATAACGGGCATCGTCAGAAAACTCAGCTCGATGACTGGCTCTACCGCAATGAGATTAAACAGCTCGTGGTAATTGGCCTGGCGACGGACTATTGCGTGAAGTTCACCGTGCTCGACGCCCTGTCGCTCGGTTATGAAGTCACAGTGATTACAGATGGCTGCCGCGCGGTGAATCTGCATCCTCAGGATGGTCTGCGAGCGTACCAGGATATGTCTGCCGCTGGCGCAACGCTAATGACACTGGCTGATTTTACTTACTAAATTACTGACCCGGCTCCCCAGGGCGTGAAAGCGCCCTCCTTTCTTTATTCGATTCCGCTCTCATTCTTAACTTTTATTGCTCGCTCATTTCTGAGAGCGCTCTCATAATGAATTTGTTTATTAATGCAGCAACTTAGCTGCGTTTATTTTGCCTTCCGTTCCCTCTGGTTACTGAAGGCTTGCTCGTCAAAGAGGAACTACCCTATGGTCTTCACGCGTAAACTGCTGCCGTTACTGGCAGTGATACAGATCGCTTGTGCCGGTGTGGCTCAGGCAAGCTCTTACCTCTCAGTCGGTTATTTCAACGGTGGAGGCGACGTCACAGCCGGACCGGGCGGCGATATAGATAAACTCGATGTGCGCCAGATAACGCACCTCAACTATTCGTTCGGTCTGATTTATAACGATGAAAAAGACGAAACAAACCCTGCCCTGAAGGATGCGTCGAAACTGCATCAGATTTGGCTGTCACCGAAAGTGATGGCCGATCTGGAAAAGATCCCCGATCTGCGTAAACAGAACCCTTCCCTGAAAGTGCTGCTATCGGTTGGCGGTTGGGGCGCGCGTGGCTTCTCAGGTGCTGCGGCGACACCAGAAAACCGTGCGATATTTATCCGCTCGGCGCAGGAAGTGATTAAACGCTACGGGCTGGATGGCATCGATCTTGACTGGGAGTATCCGGTGAATGGGGCGTGGGGTTTGGTGAATAGCCTGCCGGAGGATAAAGCGAACTTCACTGCGCTACTCAACGAACTGCGGGCCGCGTTAGGTAAAGAAAAACTCCTGACCATCGCCGTGGGCGCTAACGTGAAAAGTCCAACCGAGTGGGTGGATGTAAAAGCCATTGCGCCAGCGCTGGATTACATCAATCTGATGACCTACGACATGGCGTATGGCACGCAATATTTTAACGCCAATCTTTATGATTCAAAAACCTGGCCAACCGTGGCCGCCGCAGATAACTACAACGTTAACTTTGTCGTTGATAACTACATTAAAGCCGGTTTGAAACCTGCGCAGATGAACCTGGGAATTGGCTTCTACGGGCGAATCCCTAAACGTGCAACCGAACCAGGCATTGATTGGGATAAACCAGACGCCGCCAAAAACCCGGTGACACAGCCCTATTTCGGCGATGCCGAGAAAGCCTTGTTTATGTCTATGGGCGTTGACCTGACTAAAGACAGTTATATGAAATACAACGATATTGTCAGCAAACTGCTTAACGATCCCCAAAAGCGCTTTACGGAAAACTGGGATAACGATGCGCATGTTCCGTATCTGACCATTAAGTCTGCTGAAGGCAAAGATCTGTTCGCTATTTCGTATGAGAACCCACGTTCTGTGGCAATCAAGGCGGAGTACATCAAAGCGAAAGGATTAGGCGGTGCAATGTTCTGGGAGTACGGCGCGGATGACAACAATAAACTGGCGAAAGAGTTAGCCAAAGATTTAGGCATTAAAACCGAGCATTAATAAATCAGCGTGTATGGCGGGCAACGCAATGTTACCCGCCTTTTCAAATTCAGAGCTTCACTGTCACAATCGGTGCAGGCTCAATGCCAAACTCTGCTTTAAGTTGCTGCTTACTCTTCATCACGATATTGCCATCGGTGCCAATGGTCATATGTTGCGGGTCAGTGTTGTGGCGCGTCTGCCACATCATCACCAGTTGCAGGCTGTTCTCTTTTTGGTCAGGAGTCAGCGCCACACCGTCAGGCCATTTTCCCAGCTCAACAGCGGTCACCAGACGTTGATAAACTTCCGGTGTCATTGTGTCTAACATTTCGTCCAGGTTCATCATGCGGCAAGTTCCTGTGGAATAATTTGCTGAATCGATTTTTCAACCTTCAGTTTGTTCACCGTTTTTATCATCAGTGAAGTTTAACGAGGCTGAGTTTACGCAGTAGCGCTCACCGGTAGGCTGCGGACCGTCGGGGAATACATGCCCTAAATGCGCCTCACAGTTGCTGCAACGGATCTCAACACGTTCCATACCATGTGAAAAATCTTTGATATAGCGGATAGCGTCGTCGCTCACTGGCTCGTAGAAGCTAGGCCAGCCGCAGCCTGAGTCATATTTGGACTCTGACATAAAGAGCGGTGCATCACAGACCAGGCAATGATAGACACCATCACGTTTGTTATGCAGTAAACGCCCAGAAAACGGTGGCTCAGTGCCATGTTTCTGCGTGACATAGAACTGCATTTCAGACAGGTTTTTTTTAGATGAATCAGGAGGTAATTGATTAGCCATATGCGTACATCTCGTGCCGTGGGTACTGTAACTGATAACAGCATGATTCTAACAAAAAATTAACAACGCCGTGCTCTTTTTTGTTCTAAACTTAGCCCTGAATTTCTAACGCAGCGTCAATTGTGATCGCCGTCACATTCTTGTTGGAATTGATCTTTAAAATTCCTCGCATCGTCCCCATTTGGATAAAGAGCCAAAAGGGAAGCGCGAGGCGGTTCAGTCGTTCAAATGATGTCCATAGGATTGATTTGTCGCAATGATTGACACGATTCCGCTTGACGCTGAGTAAGGTTTTTGTAATTTTACAGGCAACCTTTTATTCACTAACAAATAGCTGGTGGAATATATGACTATCAAAGTAGGTATCAACGGTTTTGGCCGTATCGGCCGTATTGTTTTCCGTGCTGCTCAGGAACGTTCTGACATCGAGATCGTTGCAATCAACGACCTGTTAGACGCTGAATACATGGCTTACATGCTGAAGTACGACTCAACTCACGGTCGTTTCAACGGCACTGTAGAAGTCAAAGACGGCCACCTGGTTGTTAACGGCAAAACTATCCGTGTTACCGCAGAACGTGACCCGGCTAACCTGAAATGGAACGAAGTTAACGTTGACGTAGTTGCTGAAGCAACTGGTCTGTTCCTGACAGATGAGACCGCTCGTAAGCACATCACCGCTGGCGCGAAAAAGGTTGTTCTGACTGGTCCTTCTAAAGACAGCACTCCTATGTTCGTTCGTGGTGCTAACTTCGAAAAATATGCTGGCCAGGATATCGTTTCTAACGCATCTTGCACCACTAACTGCCTGGCTCCACTGGCTAAAGTTATCAACGACAACTTCGGTATCGTTGAAGGCCTGATGACCACTGTTCACGCAACTACCGCTACTCAGAAAACTGTTGATGGCCCGTCTCACAAAGACTGGCGCGGCGGCCGTGGCGCAGCTCAGAACATCATCCCTTCTTCTACCGGTGCTGCTAAAGCTGTAGGCGTTGTACTGCCAGAGCTGAACGGTAAAATCACTGGTATGGCGTTCCGCGTTCCAACTCCAAACGTGTCTGTTGTTGACCTGACCGTTCGTCTGGAAAAAGCTGCGACCTACGAAGAAATCAAGAAAGCAATGAAAGCGGCTTCTGAAGGCGCGATGAAAGGCGTTCTGGGTTACACCGAAGACGACGTTGTTTCTACTGACTTCAACGGCGAAATCTGTACTTCTGTGTTCGATGCTAAAGCGGGTATCGCACTGAACGACAACTTTGTGAAACTGGTTTCCTGGTACGACAACGAAACTGGCTACTCTCACAAAGTACTGGATCTGATTGCTCACATCTCCAAATAAGTTGAGATGAGTCATTAATCCTGAAGGGCGACTGTGGTCGCCCTTTTTTTTCGCCTTTGATCGATAGGTTGAACAAATGATTAATAAAATTTTTGCCCTTCCGGTTATTGAACAAATTACTCCGTCCGTGTCTCTTCGCAAGATTGACGAGCTGGAAGCTATCGTGGTCGACCATCCACAAGCTCGCGGTTCCTTTACTTTACAAGGCGCACACCTTTTGTCGTGGAAGCCTGCTGGTGAAGAAGAAGTACTGTGGTTGAGCGACAATACGCCTTTCCAGAACGGCAAAGCTATTCGCGGTGGCGTGCCAATCTGCTGGCCATGGTTTGGCCCAGGCGCACAAGCCGATCTGCCAGCACACGGTTTTGCGCGTAATCTGCCATGGGCATTGACTGCACATAATGAAGATGAAAGCGGTGTTTCACTGACTTTCGAACTGCAAAGCAGCGATGCCACTCGCAAATACTGGCCACATGACTTTACCCTGTATGCACGTTACAAGCTGGGTAAAACCTGTGAGATGGAACTGGAAGCACACGGCGAGTTTGAAGTGAACTCTGCACTGCACACTTACTTCAATGTTGGCGATATTGCTGATGTGAAAGTGAGCGGGCTGGGCAACAAATATATCGATAAAGTGCTGAATGCTTCTCTCGGCCAGTTAACCGACGGCGTGCAAACTTTCCCGGACCGTACCGACCGCGTCTATCTGGAGCCAGAAGAGTGCAGCGTAATTCACGATGCGAGCCTGAACCGCAGCATTGATGTGATTCATCATCACCATATCAACGTCGTTGGCTGGAACCCAGGCCCGGCTCTGTCTGTCTCTATGGCTGATATGCCAGACGAAGGCTATAAAACTTTCGTGTGCATCGAAACGGCATGCGCCAGTGCACCGCAAAAAGCAACGGCAGATAAGCCAGCGCGTTTAGCGGCAACACTGCGTGTAGCGAAAAAAGCTTAAACCATATCTAAAGGCGTTTTGCGGCCCGGTGCCGGAAACGCCTTTTCCATCAGCTCAATCTCTTCCTGACTCAACTCAATCTCCAGCGCTGCAGCATTTTCTTTTACATGCGCCACAGTTCCCGCTTTTGGAATCGCGATAACACTATCATGGTGAATGACCCAGGCTAAGAGCAGTTGCGCAACCGTCGCGCCTTTATGATTCGCGAGTTGGTTAAGTACCGGATGATTCATCAACCCGCTACGCAAACGCCCGGCCTGCGCTAATGGGCAATATGCCATAACCGGCATACGTTGCTGCTGGCTCCACGGCAATAAGTCATATTCAATGCCGCGCGAAGCAAGATGGTAAAGCACCTGATTGGTGGCGCACTCGTGCCCGCCTGCCACATTCCACAGTTCCTGCATATCGCTGTAGTCGAGGTTGGATACACCCCAACGGCGAATTTTGCCCTGAGCCACAAGGTGTTGCATCACACTGACGGTTTCTTCAAGCGGGATATCCCCACGCCAGTGCAATAAATAGAGATCGAGATAATCGGTTTTCAACCGTTTGAGGCTATTTTCGCAGGCAGTGATGGCGCTCTGCTCTCCTGCATTCCACGGGTATACTTTCGAGACCAGGAAAACCTCATCTCGCCTGCCGCTGATGGCCTCTCCAACCACTTTCTCGGCGCTGCCATTGGCATACATTTCAGCGGTGTCGATTAGCGTTAACCCGAGATCTATCCCCGCTCGCAGTGCATTCACCTCATCTGTATGGTGCGCTGCGTGCTCACCCATGTACCAGGTTCCCTGCCCGATTGCGGGTAAGAGTTGTGAATCAGAAAAGAGAATTTGTTTTGCCATGACATCCCTCCAAAACTGTTGCACCACAATAATGCAAACGGGGCGCAAGCGCCCCGCATCAATACATTAACTGCACTATCAGAAACTATACGTGATTCCGGTCATTAAAACGCCGGTCCACTCTTTATCAACCATTGGGCTGTTCGTGACTTCATCCGCCAGGCGAATGTAGCGGCCCATACCAAACACGTTCCAGTTATCTGTCAGTTTGTAGTTAACAGATAACTCAACATACGGCGCCCAACTATCATCTGGATCATAAGAATTTAAGCCGCTGCGCGCGGATTCATTCTTGCTGATACCATAATAGTATTCGTTCTGGTTTTCACTGCTCCACGTAATCCCGATACCCGGCGTTAAGGTCAATCGGTCAGTAGTGTAGCGATACAACCATGCGGTGTCCCACGTCACACCATTGCTGTTATCCAGCGTGTCACCCGCGAGTACCGTGCGCAAGAAACCATATTGCGTGTAATGGGCGTAAGACAGTCCCGCCATCAGTGTCGCGTAGCGGTTACTCAACTGGCGCATACTATGAAGATTGCTGTCTTTCGCGCGGAAAAAGAGCGGTGAATAGTATGCCGTGATAGACAGCTTGTCGGTCTGGTCATTCCACAGGTAATAACCCGCAGTCAGGCCACGCAGATAAAAATTATCCCCTTCATAACCCACCATCGGCACAGGATAAACACGGTCCTGATCGCCTTTGTACAAGTTCGGTGTGACCAGGGCTGCCGCCCCTAAAGACCATGGGCCGTCAGCGGCGTGAACAGCAGAAAAAGATGAGGCAATTAGCGCCCCCAATGTAAGAATTTTGAATTTGCTCACAATCCATTAAGTCCTTTAATCAAATAATCAGCGATGAGAGTGTAACCTTCCTTTCCATTCACCCCAAATTTTTTACGTTCCAGAAACCTCCGATTAACCATTCAACATCTCTCAAACAGGTTTCACTGATTTTTCAGTTTTATGAATCGCAGGTGAAACCCGCTGCTTCTCTTTACAACAAAAGGAGAAATAATTGGATGAGTTATTGATATGTCATTGAAATTGGCTTGCGGCCGTATGCAAGTTTTGCAAATGCCATCTACGCTTTATTTTAGGAAGATGAAATACGCTGAACGAGGCAATGAAAATGCCACTAATGAAGTTGGCATGAGGGTTGCTCGAGATTCAGGAGACGTCTTCCGGGGGCCTCCATTACTCATACGAACGGCTCTCTAACCTGTGCTAAAAACGAAAGGACGGCATGCCATGAATATATTCGATCACTATCGCCAGCGTTATGAAGCTGCCAAGGACGAAGAGTTCACACTGCAGGAGTTTCTTGCTGTCTGTAAGCAAGATCGCAGTGCCTATGCTAATGCGGCAGAAAGGCTATTGATGGCCATCGGTGACCCCGTAATGGTGGATACTGCCACAGAGCCACGGCTGTCCCGTCTCTTTTCGAACCGGGTGATTTCCCGTTATCCGGCTTTTGAAGAGTTCTATGGCATGGAAGAAGCCATTGAACAAATTGTTGCCTATCTCAAACATGCGGCCCAGGGCCTGGAAGAGAAGAAACAGATTCTCTATTTACTGGGGCCTGTCGGTGGCGGTAAATCCTCGCTCGCTGAACGCCTGAAAGCGTTGATGCAGCGCGTGCCTATTTACACGCTCAGTGCCAATGGTGAACGCAGCCCGGTGAATGACCACCCGCTGTGTCTTTTCAATCCGCAAGAAGATGCCTCTATTCTTGAAAAAGAGTACGGCGTCCCAACCCGCTATCTCGGCACGATTATGTCGCCGTGGGCGGCAAAACGTCTGCATGAATTTGGTGGCGACATCACCAAGTTCCGCGTGGTGAAAGTCTGGCCGTCGATTCTGGCGCAAATCGCGATTGCCAAAACTGAACCCGGTGATGAGAACAACCAGGATATCTCGGCGCTGGTCGGTAAAGTGGATATCCGCAAACTGGAAAACCATGCGCAAAACGATCCGGATGCTTACGGTTATTCCGGCGCACTGTGCCGTGCAAACCAGGGCATCATGGAATTCGTGGAGATGTTCAAAGCCCCAATTAAAGTGCTCCACCCGTTGCTGACCGCAACCCAGGAGGGGAACTATAACGGGACCGAAGGCATTTCCGCCCTGCCGTTTAACGGTATTATTCTGGCGCACTCGAACGAATCCGAATGGGTAACGTTCCGTAACAACAAAAACAATGAGGCGTTCCTTGACCGTGTTTACATCGTCAAAGTGCCTTATTGCCTGCGGATTTCCGAAGAGATCAAAATCTACGAAAAACTGCTCACCCACAGCGAATTGTTACACGCGCCATGTGCCCCAGGCACATTGGAAACGCTGTCGCGATTCTCGATTTTGTCGCGCCTGAAAGAGCCAGAAAACTCCAGCATTTACTCCAAAATGCGGGTCTACGACGGCGAAAGTCTGAAGGATACCGATCCGAAAGCGAAATCCTACCAGGAGTATCGTGATTACGCCGGTGTGGACGAAGGCATGAACGGGCTATCGACACGTTTTGCGTTCAAAATCCTCTCCCGCGTGTTCAACTTTGACCATGTGGAAGTGGCGGCAAACCCGGTGCATCTGTTCTATGTTCTGGAACAGCAAATCGAGCGCGAGCAGTTCCCGCAAGATGTGGCAGAGAAATACCTCGAGCATTTGAAAGGCTACCTGATCCCGAAATATGCTGAATTTATCGGGAAAGAGATTCAAACGGCGTATCTCGAATCTTACTCAGAGTACGGGCAAAACATTTTCGACCGTTATGTTACCTACGCTGACTTCTGGATTCAGGATCAGGAGTACCGCGATCCGGATACCGGTCAGTTGTTTGACCGCGAATCACTGAATGCGGAACTGGAAAAAATTGAAAAACCGGCTGGCATCAGCAATCCGAAAGATTTCCGTAATGAAATCGTCAACTTCGTATTGCGTGCCCGTGCCAACAATAATGGTCGTAACCCTAACTGGACCAGTTACGAGAAGCTGCGCACGGTTATCGAGAAGAAAATGTTCTCGAATACCGAAGAGTTGCTGCCCGTTATCTCGTTCAATGCCAAAACCTCGACCGACGAGCAGAAAAAACACGATGACTTTGTCGATCGTATGATGGAGAAAGGCTACACCCGTAAACAAGTTCGCCTGCTGTGCGAATGGTATCTGCGGGTACGCAAGTCTTCATAACGTCTGAGTCAAAGATGGGGCCACGCTCAGTGGCCCCCCTGCGCAGTTGGCAAAGAAGTTTGGGGGAACTATGGCCTATTTTATTGACAGGCGACTGAACGGCAAAAACAAAAGCGCGGTCAATCGCCAGCGCTTTTTGCGCCGTTATAAAGCACAGATTAAACAGTCGATTTCCGAGGCCATCAACAAGCGTTCGGTAACCGACGTGGACAGCGGCGAGTCCGTCTCTATCCCAAGTGAAGACATCAGCGAACCGATGTTTCATCAAGGGCGTGGCGGGCTGCGTCATCGTGTTCACCCAGGTAACGATCACTTTGTGCAGAATGACCGTATCGAGCGCCCACAGGGCGGCGGCGGTGGTTCAGGTGGCGGCCAGGGCCAGGCAAGTCAGGATGGTGAAGGCCAGGACGAATTCGTTTTCCAAATCTCAAAAGACGAATATCTCGACTTACTGTTTGAAGACCTGGCCTTGCCGAATCTGAAAAAGAATCAGCATCGCCAGATTACCGAGTTTAAATCACATCGCGCTGGCTACACCTCGAATGGCGTACCGGCCAATATCAGCGTAGTCCGTTCGCTACAAAACTCTCTGGCTCGTCGCACTGCGATGACCGCCGGAAAACGTCGCCAGTTGCATGAGCTGGAAGACAGTCTTGAAACCGTGAGCAACAGTGAACCCGCTCAGTTGCTTGAAGAAGAACGCTTGCGCAAAGAGATCGCCGAACTGCGCGAGAAAATTGCCCGCGTGCCGTTTATCGACACCTTCGATTTACGCTACAAAAATTACGAAAAACGCCCGGAGCCTTCGAGCCAGGCTGTCATGTTTTGTTTAATGGACGTTTCTGGCTCGATGGATCAGGCGACCAAAGATATGGCAAAACGCTTTTACATCTTGCTCTATCTTTTCCTGAGCCGAACCTACAAAAACGTGGAGGTGGTTTATATTCGCCACCACACCCAGGCCAAAGAAGTGGATGAACATGAGTTCTTTTACTCCCAGGAAACGGGTGGCACGATTGTCTCTAGTGCCCTGAAATTAATGGATGAAGTGGTAAAAGAACGTTATGACCCGGCGCTGTGGAATATCTACGCTGCGCAAGCGTCTGATGGTGATAACTGGGCAGATGATTCACCGCTGTGTCACGAACTACTGGCGAAAAAAAATACTGCCGATGGTGCGTTATTATAGCTACATCGAAATAACCCGCCGCGCCCACCAGACGCTGTGGCGCGAATATGAGGATTTGCAATCAACGTTTGATAACTTCGCAATGCAGCATATTCGCGACCAGGATGATATCTATCCTGTCTTCCGTGAGCTATTCCAGAAACAGTCTAGCCACTCTTACAATTAGCTCTGATAACTCTGCAAAAATTAGCCTGGTAAGTAATATTACCCGGCTAATTCTTTGCACCATATATCAAACATCCTTTCTTGCCTGTGATAAAATTCGCCATAAATCATCATGGACTCTTGCTCGAGTTTTATTATCATGACCTTAAAGCACAAGATGCTACGCGGTTTAATTTCTCTTGGTGTTATTGCCTTCACTTCAACATTTTTTATCTTCGAAATGATGAATAGCTACCGCTCAATGAATGCCTACATGCATTATATTATTGAGAAAGCCGAATCCACATTACTCTATGATAAATATCAAAATCAGAGCATAGCCAGTTTCTTAACGCGCAGTTTTAGCGCGCCAAAGCCGCCCGTAAGTGAGCAGAAAAACATCTGCACCAATGTTGAAAACCATGGTTCCTCCAACGGTATTTATCCCCCTCAACAACTCCATTCCCTGTTGATGGGAACCCTTATCACACTTGATTCGGACTGCTCTGGCTGGACACAGGATATCCCTCAACTCGCCGTGTTCGATAAAGCCATCGAATCAGTAGATATTCAAAATCGCAATGATAAAAAACCCACGTTTGATGTCGACCTATTTACATATTATGTTGATCTAAAATATAAATACATCTATACCACCTCGGATATTGATTTGGCTAATTTCAACCTGAGCAATCAGGACTTCCAGAAATATGATAAAATAAAGATGAATGCTACTGTTCTTAGCGGCTTTGAATCTATTAAAAAAACCACATCTGAGATTCAACATGATACCTTCAATAATAAAAACATCATGAGCATTATGTCTCCTGTTTATGTGGCTGGAGAATTAAAAGGGATTGTCGTAACTGAATACACCCTTAGCAATCTAAAAGATATTTTCTATCCTTATGACCGCCCACTGGTTTCCCGCAACCTGGATATCACTATTTTGGATACCCAAACCAACGATGAAATAATTGTCTTGCGCAGTAAAAAATCTATTTTCAATTATGTGAATTACTCGCATAACGTGGAATCAAGGTTGCAAATTCTGCTTTCCCTCGATGTGCTCTATTTTATTCTCTCGCTATGGAAAATCATTCTATTTTATGTATTTTCTACCGCAGTGTTATTGCATTTAGTTCGTATGCATTTCCGACACTATCATGACGTCAGCCGTGAAAACATCAGCGATACGATGACGGGTTTATACAACCGAAAAATACTTACAGGCGTACTCGAATCTCGTCTGCAACGTATCCTGGCAGTAAACTCTGCCGTCACTTTCATCGCGCTAGATTGTGACAAGCTAAAAATGCTCAATGACACCTGGGGGCATAAAGAAGGCGATAGAGCAATCATTACGCTGGCTAATGCAATTAAAGATGCCGTGCGGGTGAGTGATTATCCTGTTCGCTTAGGCGGGGATGAGTTCCTGATTATCTTGCTGGATTTTTCCCTCGCAGAGAGCCAAAAGCTCATTGAGCGTATAGAAGATCATATCAGAAAACATGATGATACTGGTCGTATCCACTTCTCCTGGGGTGCTGTAGCAATGAAACCCGGAGATACTCTTGATGATATGTATAAAGCCGCTGATGCTGCGCTATACATCAATAAAGCCGGAAAACATTGCTAGCAACATAGCTTGCGAATAGCTCGTTTGGCCTGAGGTTATTTATTCCTGCCAGCGAGCTGCGGATGCGCGGATATCAATATGCGTGTAATTCTCGCTACGCCCAATCCCATATTGTTGCCGATACTGGGTTTCCAGATAATCAGAAACTCTATTTGCTGGGATATTATTCACAGTAATATCTGCGGCAGTACCCAATAAATGTTGGCTCGCGTATATATCCCCGCATTCCTTACTATATTGCGTACAACAACAGCCTTTCTGTATGACAACTGACTGTTCAAAATGCTGCTGTACGGCGTCCAAAAGTTCGACTAATTCTTTGCTCACGTCAGCAAAGCCACAGCCACAGGGGCAAGAAAAGTCATGCCGGTTAAAATACGGGGAAATTGACTTCACGCTAATCTTTCATTCCTGATTAAAAAATAGGGTTAATGACCTGAGATAAATCTATAATTATTTAAGAGGAGGAGTTAAAACCCTCCAGATAATTTGAGAAAAGATACGAGGCAATACCCTTACTATTCAAATAGTTTTTACAGATCAAAAAAGCCTTATTGATCGTTAAAATCAATTTTATGTTTAATTATTATCATGCAACTGCACGAAAAATCTGGCTAACGTTTAAAAAAGCTGACGACCAGACATTCCTGCGCGTAAAGTGGGTGTTAACAATAAAAAAGCCTCAACTTTATTTTTCGCAAGGAATGAAAATGATCTTCGACTCAACCCTCTTAATACTTCTGGCACTGGCTGGACTAGGTTTTGTCAGCCATAACACCACCGTTGCGGTATCCATCCTGGTACTCATCATTGTGCGTGTCACGCCGCTGAGCCAGTTCTTTCCGTGGATTGAAAAACAAGGTTTAACGGTCGGGATAATCATTCTGACCATTGGCGTGATGGCTCCCATCGCCAGCGGAACATTACCCGCCAGTACCCTTCTTCACTCCTTTACCAACTGGAAATCAGTGGTTGCCATCGTCGTTGGGGTATTTGTTTCCTGGCTTGGCGGGCGCGGCGTGACATTAATGAGCAGCCAGCCAAGTTTGGTGGCCGGTTTGCTGGTGGGAACGGTTTTAGGTGTAGCCTTATTTCGCGGCGTTCCTGTCGGACCACTTATTGCCGCCGGACTTGTCTCGTTAATTGTCGGAAAAACCTAAGGCTCAAGCGATGCCAGATAGCGTCCCGGCGTATTGCCGAGTGCTTTTTTGAACATCGTTATAAAAGCGTTGGTTGAGTCATATCCCAGTTCGCTCGCAATTTGTTGGACTGATACTCCGCCAATCAGCAGCTGCAAGGCGATGATTAACTGCAACTGCTGACGCCAACGCCGGAAACTCAGCCCTGTTTCTTTTACCACCAGGCGGGCGAGATTGCGCTCGCTCATCGCCAGTTGCGAAGCCCATTGTTCGAGAGTTAAACGTTCCTGTGGATGTTGCACCAGTTGGTCGGCAATAAACCGAATTTTCGGGTGTCGTGACATAGGTAAATGCAGCTGTTCTACCGCCTGGCGCGGCAGTTCGTCGAATAATACCTGAACCAACCTTTGCGTCTCGGGCTGAGATAAATCCCCTTCGTTTTTCTCGGTGAGATGCACTATAAGCTCACGTACCAGCGGTGAAATTCTTAGCGTGCAGCATTGCGCAGGCATTTCTACCGCGCCCGGTTCGATAAACAGAAAGCACAACCGTGCATTAGCGGTGGCTCGGTTGCTGTGGGGCATTTCCCCAGGGATCCAGACGGCATGCTGAGTTGGCACCATCCACAATGCGGGTTCAACTTCACAGGTGATCCCGCCGTGCAGCGCAAGAATCAATTGGCCTTTGCGATGCTGGTGTAAAGGAATTTCGTTTTCGCTTTCCGATACCAGAATGCGAAATGCCTGAGCTGGCTGGCAATTACTGTCGGGATTGAACCCTTCCAGGGCTAAGCCACGTTCCATTAAGTTGTCCGGTTTTAGGGATAATCTGTCATTTTACGTTGATTTCATCCATACCCAAAGCGTGTATCTTGAGCGCATCGTTTTTTAGAGATCTTTTTATGAGTTCAATGACTGCTACCCGTTTGAAAAAACATGGCTTACTGCTGGCCGGTATTTTGATGATTGCCACTACGCTGCGCGTGACGTTTACCGGTGCGGCCCCCTTGTTGGATATGATTCGCGAGACATTCGGCCTGACGACGGCGCAAACGGGCATACTCACCACGTTGCCATTATTGGCTTTTGCGGTAGTTTCCCCATTAGCGGCTGGTATTGCACGCCGGTTTGGGATTGAACGCACCCTGTTTGCTGCCATGTTGATTATCTGCGCTGGAATTGCGCTGCGATCTGCGGGAAATACCGCATTATTGTATTTTGGTACGGCAATCATTGGCTGCGGGATTGCTATCGGGAATGTGCTATTGCCCGGCCTGATTAAGCGGGATTTTCCTGGCCACGTTGCACGTCTTACTGGTGCCTATTCACTTACGATGGGCGTTGCAGCGGCCATCGGTTCCATGTTTGTGGTACCTGTTGCTCAGCACGGATACGGCTGGCCTGGCGCGCTATTAGCCTTGATGATTTTCCCGGCTGCGGCATTGCTGGTCTGGTTGCCGCAGCTATCAAATCATACCTCATCAACATTAAGCACCAGCAAAGCACTGCACAACCGCGGCATCTGGACTTCTGCACTGGCATGGCAAGTGACATTATTCCTGGGTATTAACTCGCTTATTTATTACGTCGTGATTGGCTGGTTGCCTTCGATACTGATAAGTCACGGTTATAGTGAGGCGCAAGCGGGTTCGCTACATGGATTAATGCAACTGGCGACCGCCATTCCTGGCTTGTTAGTGGGTGTGATTTTAAGCCGACTCAAAGATCAACGAGGGATCGCTATTCTGATGGCATTGCTGTGCGCCATAAGCGCCGTCGGCTTGCTATTCATGCCGGATTTAGCCAGTGTTTGGGTGGTGATCTTTGGTTTTGGTTCCGGTGCGACCATGATTTTAGGACTCACGTTCATTGGCCTTCGGGCGAACAGTGCACACCAGGCGGCAGCGCTTTCGGGTATGGCACAATGTGTGGGTTATTTATTAGCCGCTTTCGGACCGCCGTTGATGGGCAAAGTTCATGATATTTCAGGCCAGTGGAGCCTTCCACTGATGGGATGCGCGCTGCTGGCCTGTATCATGGCTGTATTTGGGGGCTTTGCCGGGCGTGATGCAGAAATAAATCCAACACGTCCGCATCAGTCTTCGTGATTAACGCTGCGCCGCTTTGAGCAATGCTTCAACCAGCGGCGCAGGTCTGTTTTTCAATGCGTTACGCTCGTGCTGAAACAGTGTACCGACAAAAAATGGGTGGCCACTTAACTCGACGGCACGGATTTCACCTTGATTATCCCAGCCAGTCACCTGTAGTTGCGATTTGCGAATCTGGTCGGCAAAACTGTCAGCAATCCCATAGTTACAGTGATAGCCTTCTTCAATCTGCGTCCGGCCATAAGCCTCAGCAATGATTGAGCCGGGCTTTAATTTTATCGCGTCAGATTTCTCCACCAGCGAGCAACTCAGCGGCGCGATAACTAACCTTCCCTCACTATCAGTTTCAGCGTGTCCGGCATCGTGCCATCCGATAACATTCCGCGCGTATTCAATTACCGCATGCTGAAACCCACCACAGGTTCCCAGAAATGGGATCTGGTTTTCACGCGCAAAGCGGATGGCCAGAAAAGCACCGTCTTCATTTTGATACGGACTTGCCGGAACGCACCAAATCGCGTCGTATCCCACGAGATCTTCCTGGCTTGTCACGTCAGGTGTCGATAACCAGTCATAGTCAGCGGTGACACCAACATATTCAGCTGCATTATCTAAAGCCAGGGGAATCGCCTGATGCGCGATAACCGCAGGATTAAAGTCACCCACCAGCGCAATACGAAGAGTTTGTTTCAGAGGTAATGGAGGCATTTATTTGAATATCCTTATGTTTAACAGCTTCTGGCACATAAGGAATGATAGGATATGCCGATATTTTTTGCCTGGCAACGCCCATATTTAGCAGGGTAGTAAAACGTGGATACACTGGTGTAGCGTGTCTTTTTCTCCTCAATCACTGTGACGCAATGAAAACAAAAATACTGGTCAGTGCTTGTTTGATGGGCTTTAAAGTTCGTTATAACGGGCAGGATAAACCTCTGCTGGCCGATGTGCTGACGCGTTGGCAACAAGAGAATCGGTTGGTCATTCATTGCCCGGAACTGGCGGCGGGATTGAGCACGCCTCGTCTGCCCGCAGAACTTGTGGGTGGTGGTGGTCTGGCTGCACTTAATGGATCAGCAAACATTCTGGAAAGCGATGGTACGGATGTGAGCCAACATTATTTGTTAGCTGCATGTCTTGCGTTAAAAACCGCGCAAGAATCCGGATGTCGCCTGGCATTAATGACGGACGGCAGTCCTACCTGTGGCAGTTTGAAGATTTATGACGGGACATTTCAGGGAAGAACGCAGCCGGGAATGGGGGTTGCCACGGCGTTTTTGCGGCAGCACGGTATCGAAGTTTACGCAGATAGTGAGATTTCTGCGCTAATCGCTCGCGTCGCCGAGTTAGACGGGTAATCAATGACATTTCATTACCCGCTCTGCCCCACAAGCCAATCAATGCACCGCGAGCGTTTCATCAACTTCTGGCAATAAAGACTTATCTAACGGCAACAAATATTCAGCCCGGACAAAGGTATAACCTTCACGACCATCAAAGGCAACAACATTACCTGTCACCAGCCACAACGGATGATTAGCATCGTGTGGAAGTTGCGTCACAACGCCTGTAACCGGGTTTACAAAGCTTTCGCCCGGCTCGCAAAGACCAAAAAGTTCGACTGATTTACCGACATTCACACGCCCGGCGGCGGTACGGGAGCCGATAATCATTGCCAGCATGCCCGGTTTTAACTGAAACATAAAAAGACTCTGTAGTACCTTAAAAATTGACTATATCAGAACATTCTTAGATGAAAATGTAAACAGGCCACAAGTTTTACCTCGTAGCCTGTAGCGTCAAGAGCGTGTTCCAAAAAACACGCCGTGTATATTTTCTGCTTACACCGCGTGACTTAAAACCAGCCATACGGTTTTATTTGATTAATCGCGGGTTTGCACCCAGAAAGCATGAATTAATCCAGGGATGTAGCCTAGCAGTGTCAGTACAATGTTCAGAATAAATGCCCAGCCGAATCCCTTACCTAGCAACACACCCAATGGGGGTAAAATAATCGTAAAAACAATACGCCAAAAGCCCATAAAAAAACTCCAGTTATTAATGCTAACTATACTGAAAAAAGCATATTTCACTATAAGCATAGTCTACTGAGCGTAAACCTACAGACGGTGTATCGTGATTTAATGTAAATAGCGGGCATAACCACAGCACGATTATGTGTTTGATTTAAAGGTATAAAAGATGGGCGTTAGCGGATTTTAGATAACAAAAAACCCGCACAATGGCGGGTTTATTCACTTTGACTTAACGGCTCGGGTTATTCACCGTCTTCGCATGCGTAAGTCTCAGTATGCGTTAGCAGTCTTACAGAGCAACAACGTTAGTTGCTGATGGACCTTTAGCGCCGTTCTCAACAGAGAACTCAACTTTCTGGCCTTCGTCCAGAGTTTTGAAATCATTGCTCTGAATGGCAGAGAAGTGAACGAACACATCTTTGCTACCATTGTCAGGAGTGATGAAACCGAAACCTTTTTCTGGGTTAAACCATTTTACTAAACCAGTCATTTTAGACATAGATACTTCCTCATTATTTTACAGCCATTTAATATGGCGAACGTGGTCTGTATTGCAGAACGTTTCTTATTTAGGCACTTAGGAGGAGACTCACGAAGAAGGGTATCTGATGACTTGATAGCGCTTGAACTGAGGACTGCTTTACTAAAACTGCTTTCATAAGGTCTGTCTTCCAAACCGATGACGCATTTACTCATGCCTGCGCTTTGGAAGCAAGAATTATTTTCAAATAATAATTTTCTCATCAAGGATTGCCGCCCCGCCGCCCTTCTACACAACCCTCGAATACGAGTGTGTGTTTTTTAATCAAAGCATCTGTGTGCGAGCTATAGTTAAACGGTAGCCGGATGAATGTGTAGATGGTGTCGCGATGGCCCGTTTGTTGTTGGTACTTCTCTTGATGTCTACGTTTTTGCCGATGACGCATGCAGCCACCGACGAACAGCCGTTGAAATTCGATACCCAGGTTAACACCGTCCTGGGTGATTATGATGTGATGAAAGAGCGGCGCGTGATACGCGTCTTAATCCCTTACAGCAAAACTTTCTACTTTATTGACAACCGGGGTACGCAGCGCGGCATCATGGTTGAGTTGATGCACCAGTTTGACAAACAAATCAATAAAGGCCTTAAACCCTCAAAAAAAACACATCTCCTTTTTATTCCAACCGCACGTGATCAGCTCATCCCACAGCTAATTGCTGGCCGTGGCGATATCATTGCTGCCAATTTAACGATGACTCCAGAACGCGAAAAGTTAGTCGATTTCAGCGTTCCCTTAGCAAAAAATGTCCGTGAAGTAGTGATTGCCAGCGGCAAGGCTCCCGAACTCACAACAGCAGAATCGCTGTCTGGTAAATCTCTGTTTGTTAACCCTTCCACCAGCTATATTTCGAGTATTGATACGCTTAATAAAAGCCTGACCGAGAAACAACTTCCACCCGCGATAGTGATCAAAGCCCCCGGCAATTTTGAACCCGAAGATATTCTGGAAATGGTAAATGCGAACCTCGCCGACTACACCGTGGTGGACAGATACCTGGCAATCTTGTGGAAACAGATTTACCCCAACATTGTGGTTTACGAAAATATTACGCTGCGGGATGACGGTTCTATCGCGCTTGCTATGCGTAAAAACTCCCCTTTGCTTAAAGCCCAGCTCGATAAATTCACGGCTAGCCATAAAATCGGCACGTCATTCGGCAATCAGCAGGTTTATAAATATTTACGCAATACGAAGTGGGTAAAAGATGCGCGTTCGGAAGAAGAGATAAATAAATTTAATCAGGTCACTGAAATATTTCGCAAATATGGTGCGCAATATAATGTCGATTGGTTACTAATGGCAGCTCAAGGCTACCAGGAGTCACGACTCGATCAGTCTGTGCGAAGCAAAAGCGGCGCGATTGGCGTGATGCAGGTTCTTCCTACCACCGGTAAAGAGTTAAAGGTAGGCGATATCAGTTTAATCGACCCGAACATTAATGCAGGAGTGAAATACATCCGCTTCATGCGCGACCGTTATTTTGCTGATGAACCCATGAGTGACATGAACAAAATGCTATTCACTTTCGCATCTTATAACGCGGGACCGGCTAAAATTGCCCGGTTACGTAAAGAAGCGACCAAAAATGGCCTTGACCCCAATATCTGGTTTAACAATGTTGAAAGAATTGCGCAGCTGCGTATAGGTAACGAAACGGTGCAATACGTGAGCAACATCTTTAAGTATTACGTTGCTTATCAGCTCATCATGGAACAAATAAAAGCGCGGAAAGCAGAGTTACCTGTTGCGGCCAGTACCGCAGAATAGCTCTACCTGTGAAAGCTCCAGCATTCTTTTTCAATAACATCCCTTGCCTTGAATGTCGAGATTTATTACTGTATATAAACACAGCCTTAAAAGAGACGTATCAATGTTCGTGGAACTGGTTTACGACAAACGAAATGTAGCGGGTCTTCCCGGTGCAAATGAAAAAATCCTTGCCGAGCTTACCCGAAGAGTTCAGACCATTTTTCCAGATGCTGACGTCAGAGTGAAACCCATGCAAATGAATGCGGTTCACAGTGATTGCACGAAAAATGAGAAAGAGAAAATCAACCGTCTGGTTGAAGAGATGTTTGATGAAGCGGATTTCTGGCTGGTTTGCGAAGACTAACAACAGGTCGCACAACAATGAGAAAAACAACCGTAGTTTTAATTGTCGTCGCTATCCTTGTCTGGCTTGCAAGTCAGCAGGGTTGGATTTAACGCACGACTGAGGAAGCGCTATCGAAAGCTAGCCTTCCTTCAATTTGATTTCATACAGACGAAAAAAAACCACCTGAAAGGTGGTTTTCTTAAATATGGTGCCGACTACCGGAATCGAACTGGTGACCTACTGATTACAAGTCAGTTGCTCTACCTACTGAGCTAAGTCGGCGTGGAATGCATAGTACATAAACTCGATCTACGATGCAATTCCTTGCGAACTGTTCGCTTAAAAATTCAACTTATTGTTATAAAATCAACCAGTCACGAGCGAAAAATCTGTATTTTGTGTAAAAATTGCACTTCTCATAACCCGGTTACTGCGATTTAAAACACTTTTGATGAGAAATCGTTTTTGACTTCGCTTTCTATATAAGTGTTCAAACCCCATCCGGCACGCGCCAGTTCTTTCATTTTTTCCAGATGCTCTGGCCCTGGGTGGCGGATATCGTATAGATACACGTGATTATTCTTGAACCGGACTTTCATCGAATTTGCATCAATCTGGAAACTGACAACTTGTGAATCACCACTTTTGTTGGAGTAATTTTCCATTCCACATCCTCTTTGATTGAACCTGAATTCGGTCGATTCATCTATTAATCACGTCCAGAGTTTTGGTAAAGGGTAGTAGCTCACGATTTCAGAAAAACAATAAAAAAAGGGAGCCATTGGCTCCCCCTTTTATCATTAGCGAATTTGCTAATTACATATGTTCGATCATTGCGTCGCCAAACTCTGAACATTTCAGCAGCTTAGCGCCTTCCATCAGGCGTTCGAAATCGTAAGTTACAGTTTTGGCGTTAATCGCGCCTTCCATACCTTTAACAATTAAGTCAGCCGCTTCGAACCATTCCATATGACGCAGCATCATTTCTGCGGAAAGGATAATTGAACCTGGGTTCACTTTGTCCTGGCCAGCATATTTTGGTGCAGTGCCGTGGGTCGCTTCGAACAGTGCACATTCGTCACCGATGTTAGCGCCTGGTGCGATACCGATACCGCCAACCTGAGCGGCCAGGGCGTCGGAGATGTAGTCACCGTTCAGGTTCATACAAGCAATAACGTCATATTCAGCAGGACGCAGCAGGATCTGTTGCAGGAACGCATCCGCGATCACGTCTTTAACAACGATTTCTTTGCCAGTGTTAGGGTTCTTCAGTTTCACCCATGGGCCGCCGTCGATCAGCTCGCCGCCGAATTCTTCACGCGCCAGCTGGTAGCCCCAGTCTTTGAAAGCACCTTCGGTGAATTTCATGATGTTGCCTTTGTGAACCAGGGTCACAGAATCACGGTCGTTAGTGATTGCGTATTCGATGGCTGCACGAACCAGGCGTTTGGTGCCTTCTTCAGAGCACGGCTTGATGCCGATACCGCAATGTTCTGGGAAACGAATTTTCGTCACGCCCATTTCATCACGCAGGAATTTGATGACTTTTTCAGCTTCAGCGCTGTCAGCCTTCCACTCGATGCCCGCATAAATATCTTCTGAGTTTTCACGGAAGATAACCATGTTGGTCAGTTCTGGGTGTTTAACCGGGCTTGGCGTGCCCTGGTAGTAACGCACCGGACGCAGGCACACGTACAGGTCAAGCTGCTGACGCAGCGCAACGTTCAGGGAACGAATGCCGCCGCCAACTGGCGTGGTCAGTGGGCCTTTAATCGCCACACGGTAATCACGAATCAGGTCCAGAGTTTCTTCTGGCAGCCAGACGTCCTGGCCATAAAGTTGGGTAGATTTTTCGCCGGTATAGATTTCCATCCAGGAAATTTTCCGCTCGCCTTTGTAGGCCTTCTGCACGGCGGCATCAACCACTTTGATCATAGCTGGCGTCACGTCCACACCGATACCATCACCTTCAATGAAAGGAATGATTGGGTTGTGAGGAACATTCAGTTTGCCATCTTGCAGGGTGATCTTTTTACCTTCCGCCGGAACAACTACTTTGCTTTCCATTAACCTTCTCCTTCGAGCGATTCTTTTTGTTAATGATTTGTAATGTGCGTGTCAATACTACTTGAATATCAGGCCCGCGCCAATCACTGGTGATTTCCGTTATAATGCGTTAATACCTAACGTCTGAAAACACTATGAATAAAACTTCTTTTAGAAACCAGCAAGTTAAACGATTCAGCACGCAACGACCTGCCAAAAAACCACAGCATAGCGGACCGAAGCGGCTGGTTATCTTCAATAAACCCTACGATGTGCTACCGCAGTTCACCGACGAATCTGGCCGCAGCACGCTGAAAGATTACATACCGTTACAAGGAATTTACGCGGCGGGCCGTCTGGATCGCGACAGCGAAGGTCTGCTGGTGTTAACCAATGACGGCGCTTTACAGGCGCAACTCACCCAACCGGGCAAACGTACCGGGAAGGTCTATTTTGTGCAGGTTGAAGGTGCAGTAACAGCAGAAGCGCTGGAATCTCTGCGTAACGGCGTCACCCTAAACGATGGCCCTACTCTGCCCGCAGGAGCTGAACGGGTTGACGAGCCTGCATGGATTTGGGCGCGTAACCCGCCGATTCGTGAACGCAAGGCAATTCCTACCAGCTGGTTGAAAATCACCTTGTACGAAGGGCGTAACCGCCAGGTACGGCGTATGACGGCGCATGTGGGTTATCCAACTCTACGCCTGATTCGCTATGCAATGGGGACACTGGAACTGAGCGATTTGGCACCGGGCGAATGGCGCGAAATCCCGATAGAGACCTTATAAAAGGTTCTGAGTATTGACGCCGTGTTGTGTGACGTGTGAAACGCGACTGCTGAGGAACGCGTCACTATCAGGCACGGTGATTTCCAGCGCTTGCTCAAATAGAGAAGAGTTAATCAAGAAATTGGCGCTACAGGCGTTGCTTGCAATAGGGATGTTCCATGCCGTTGCCAGCCGCATCAGGGCTTTTACATCGGAGTGATGTGGCACCGCACTAAGCGGATCCCAGAAGAAAACCAGCACATCAATCTGACCTGAAGCAATCAAATACCCTAGCTGTTGATCGCCCCCTATCGAGCCACTCATCAAAGCCAGTACGGATAAACGGGTATGAACCTGCAAGAGATTTCCGGTAGTGCCGGTTGCGTAAATAATGTGGTTGCTGAGTGCTGCCTGGTTATCAACCGCCCAGTTCAGCAGGTCGGGTTTACAAGGATCGTGAGCCACTAAAGCGATACGTTTCTGTTGCGGCATAATACGCGTGGTAAGCTGCATGATGGTGCCCTCGAGGGATTTTTGAAATCCAACAGAGTATAGGCCACAGAAAAATATGTGATACAGATCACTTTATAATGATCGTACTAACGAATTTGAGACAGGAAAAATAACGATGTTTAAACCGCACGTTACTGTCGCCTGCGTGGTTCAGGCGCAGGGGAAATTTTTGGTTGTTGAAGAAACAATCAATGGCAAAGCCTTATGGAATCAGCCTGCCGGGCATCTGGAAGCCGACGAAACGCTGGTTGAAGCTGCTCAACGTGAATTGTATGAAGAAACGGGTATTTGCGCGCAGCCGCAAACATTCATCCGCTTGCACCAATGGATTGCGCCAGATAACACGCCGTTCCTGCGTTTCTTATTCTGTATCGATCTTGAAGAGCAACTCCCCACTACTCCGCATGATAGCGACATCGATCGCTGCTTATGGTTGGATGCGCAACAAATTGTTAACGCAGGTAATTTACGCTCGCCATTAGTGGCGGAAAGTATCCGCTACTATCAGCGTGCTGAACGTTATCCGCTCAGCATGATCGGTGCATTTAACTGGCCGTTGAGTTAGGGGTGCCAGGCCCGGTGATGCGTGATAGAATATGCCGCCTTTAAGTTCAATGTCGTGAGTTACTCCATGTCTGATAACAGCCAGAAAAAAGTGATCGTCGGGATGTCCGGCGGTGTCGATTCCTCCGTTTCCGCTTACCTGTTGCAACAACAAGGTTATAAGGTGGAAGGCCTGTTCATGAAGAACTGGGAAGAGGACGATGGCGAGGAGTATTGCACCGCAGCGGCTGATTTAGCTGATGCACAGGCCGTTTGCGATAAGCTCGGCATTGAACTACACACCGTAAACTTTGCCGCAGAATACTGGGATAACGTGTTTGAACACTTCCTGGAAGAGTACAAAGCCGGGCGCACGCCAAACCCGGATATTCTGTGCAACAAAGAAATCAAATTTAAAGCTTTCCTCGAATTTGCCGCCGAAGATTTAGGTGCTGATTACATCGCAACGGGTCACTACGTGCGTCGCGAAGACGTGGACGGTAAAAGCCGCCTGCTGCGTGGTTTAGACAATAATAAAGATCAAAGCTACTTCCTTTACACGCTCGGCCATGAGCAAATCGCGCAAAGCCTGTTCCCTGTTGGTGAACTCGAAAAACCAGAAGTGCGCCGCATCGCCGAAGAGTTAGATTTGATCACCGCGAAGAAAAAAGACTCCACCGGTATCTGCTTTATCGGCGAGCGCAAATTCCGCGAATTCCTGGGTCGCTACCTGCCTGCACAGCCGGGTATCATCGTTACTGTTGATGGCGAAACCATTGGTGAACACCAGGGGTTGATGTACCACACACTCGGCCAGCGTAAAGGCCTGGGCATCGGCGGCACCAAAGAAGGTAGCGAAGATCCTTGGTATGTGGTCGATAAAGACGTTGAGAATAATATTCTGGTGGTCGCGCAAGGCCATGACCATCCGCGTCTGATGTCAGTGGGTTTAATTGCCCAGCAGTTGCATTGGGTTGATCGTGAGACGCTGACCGAACCGCTGAAATGCACCGTGAAAACCCGTTATCGCCAGACAGACCTTCCTTGCACCATCACGCCGCTGGATGCAGATCGCATTGAAGTGCGTTTTGATGAGCCAGTTGCCGCCGTCACCCCGGGCCAGTCTGCTGTGTTCTACCTCGGTGAAGTGTGCCTCGGTGGTGGTGTTATTGAGCAGCGTGTGCCGCTCGTAACTGAATAAAATAAAGTTTAATCGCAAACAAGGACGAATAACCTGGTGGCTAAAAATTACTATGACATCACTATCGCACTAGCAGGGATCTGCCAGTCTGCTCGTCTGGTTCAGCAATTGGCGCATCAGGGGCATTGCGATAACGAGGCGCTGCATGTCTCGTTAAATAGCGTTATTGATCAAAATCCAGGTTCCACGCTGGACGTTTTCGGTGGCAATGAAGCCAACCTGAAATTGGGCCTGGAAACGTTGCTGGGTGTGTTGAACGCCAGTAATCGTCAGGGTCTGAACGCTGAATTAACGCGTTATACCTTAAGTCTGATGGTTCTTGAGCGTAAACTTTACGCCAATAAAGGTGCGATGGATAAACTCGGGTCGAGCATCGCCGGTTTGCAGCGTCAATTAGAACATTTTGACCTTGAGTCCGAAACGTTACTTAGCGCTATGGCCGGGATTTATGTTGATGTAATTAGCCCGCTAGGCCCACGTATTCAGGTCACTGGCTCCCCTGCCGTGCTGCAAAGCCCGCAGGTGCAAAGCAAAGTCCGTGCCTCGTTGTTAGCCGGTATCCGCGCCGCCGTATTATGGCACCAGGTTGGCGGTGGCCGCCTGCAGTTAATGTTTTCTCGTAGTCGCCTGTGTGCTCAGGCCAAACAAATTCTTGCTCAATGTTAACCTCTCTGGAGTTGTAACTTATGGAATTATCCTCACTGACCGCCGTTTCCCCAATTGATGGACGTTACGGCGACAAAGTCAGCGCTCTGCGCGCTATTTTCAGCGAATTTGGTCTGCTGAAATTCCGCGTACAAGTCGAAGTACGTTGGCTACAAAAACTGGCCACGCACACAGCGATCAAGGAAGTTCCGGCTTTTGACGCAAACGCAAACGATTACCTTGATAAAATTGTCGCCGAGTTCAGTGAAGAAGATGCTGCACGCATTAAAACCATTGAGCGCACCACCAATCACGACGTAAAAGCGGTTGAATACTTCCTGAAAGAAAAAGTGGCAGCGGTTCCTGCCCTGCATGCGGTGAATGAATTTATTCACTTCGCCTGTACTTCTGAAGATATTAACAACTTGTCTCATGCGTTGATGCTGCAAACCGCACGTAAAGACGTGGTGCTGCCGTACTGGCGTAAAGTCATCGACGCGGTGAAAGACCTGTCAGTTCAGTACCGTGATATTCCTCTGCTTTCCCGTACCCACGGCCAGCCTGCTACCCCATCAACGATGGGTAAAGAAATGGCAAACGTGGCTTACCGTATGGAGCGCCAGTTCCGTCAGCTAGAGAAAGTAGACATTCTGGGCAAAATCAACGGCGCGGTGGGTAACTATAACGCCCACATGGTCGCTTACCCGGAAGTTGACTGGCACCAGTTCAGCGAAGAGTTCGTGACTTCACTGGGCATTCAGTGGAACCCGTACACCACGCAAATTGAACCACACGATTACATCGCTGAGCTGTTTGACTGCATCGCTCGCTTCAACACTATTCTTATCGACTTCGATCGTGACGTGTGGGGTTACATCGCGCTGAACCACTTCAAGCAGAAAACTATCGCAGGCGAGATCGGTTCTTCTACCATGCCGCATAAAGTTAACCCAATCGACTTCGAAAACTCCGAAGGCAACCTGGGCCTGTCTAACGCGATGCTGCAACACCTCGCAAGCAAACTGCCTGTTTCCCGCTGGCAGCGCGACCTGACTGACTCCACCGTGCTTCGTAACCTGGGTGTGGGTATCGGCTATGCACTGATCGCCTACCAGTCCACACTGAAAGGCGTGAGCAAACTGGAAGTCAACCGTGACCGTCTGCTTGCGGAGCTGGACCTCAACTGGGAAGTTCTGGCTGAACCAATCCAGACCGTGATGCGCCGCTACGGCATCGAAAAACCTTACGAAAAGCTGAAAGAGCTGACTCGCGGTAAGCGTGTAGATGCTGAAGGCATGAAACAGTTTATCGACAGCCTTGAGCTGCCAGAAGATGAGAAAACTCGTCTGAAAGAGATGACGCCAGCCAACTATATTGGCCGCGCCATCACTATGGTTGACGAGTTGAAATAACACCTGAACGCCACCCGCTGCGGTGGCGTTTTCACATTCCCGCCTGGTTTACTCACGGTTTATGCCCCCTGGCTGATAATTAGCGTTAAACTATCAATGCCATCTATTTACTGGGAAAATCGAATGCGTGTACTCGTTGTGGAAGATAATGCTCTTTTACGCCACCATCTCCAGGTTCAGTTGCGTGAAGCCGGTCATCAGGTTGATGCAGCGGAAGATGCCAAAGAAGCCGACTATTTCCTGAATGAACACACTCCCGATATTGCCGTTGTGGATTTGGGCCTGCCTGACGAAGACGGCCTGAGTCTTATCCGTCGCTGGCGCAGCCATGATGTCACCTTGCCTATCCTGGTTTTGACTGCACGTGAAGGCTGGCAGGATAAAGTCGAAGTGCTGGGCGCGGGCGCTGATGATTACGTGACTAAACCGTTTCATCTTGAAGAAGTTGTCGCTCGTATGCAGGTATTGATGCGCCGCAACAGTGGCCTGGCGTCACAGGTTATTTCCCTGCCCCCTTTCCAGGTCGATTTATCGCGCCGCGAGCTGCTTATCAACGACAACCAGATTAAGCTCACCGCCTTTGAATACACCATCATGGAAACGCTGATTCGTAACAATGGCAAAGTGGTCAGCAAAGATTCATTAATGCTCCAGCTTTACCCTGATGCCGAACTGCGCGAAAGCCACACCATTGATGTATTAATGGGCCGTTTGCGTAAAAAAATTCTGGCTGAATATCCCCATGAAGCTATCACCACCGTGCGTGGTCAGGGCTACCGCCTCGATCTGCGTTAACCATGAAATTCTTCGGCCGTATTTTACCGTTATCACTTCGCGTTCGCTTTTTACTGGCGACCGCCGTGGTAGTCATGGTGCTGTCACTGGCCTACGGTTTCGTGGCATTAGTGGGCTACAGCATCAGTGTTGATAAAACCTCTTTCCGTTTACTGCGCGGTGAGAGCAATCTTTTTTATACATTTGCCAGCATTGAAAATGGCCATGTGGATGTTGTCCTGCCAGACAACCTGAATCTGAAAACGCCGACCATGGCACTTATCTATGACGATAAAGGTAACTTGCTTTGGACCCAGCACAATGTGCCGCTTATCGTGCAGCAAATTAAAAAAGAGTGGCTCACCAGTAACGGTTTTCACGAGCTTGAAGCAAACTTCGATACCACCCACGCCTTGCTGGCAAACGATGAAAAGCTACAGACTAAGCTAAAAAATTTTTATGACGATGACTACAGTGATGATGTCACTCACTCCGTCGCGGTCAATAAATACCCTGCCATGGGGAAAATGCCTGCTCTAACCATTGTGGTTGTGGACACAATTCCGCTCGAATTAAAACGCCAATACACGGTACTGAGCATGTTTGCCTGTGTATTCATCGCCAACTTATTGTTAGTCATACCATTGCTTTGGTTTGCTGCACGCTGGAGCCTGCGCCCCATTGAAGCCCTGGCCCGCGAGGTTCGTGAACTCGAAAAACATGACCGTGACGCGCTAAACCCGGAAACCACACGAGAGCTAACCAGCCTCGTACAAAACCTCAACCGACTGCTGCGCACCGAACGTGACCGTTACCAAAAATATCGCACCACCCTCACCGATCTCACACACAGCCTGAAAACACCACTCGCCGTATTGCAAAGCACGCTGCGATCGTTACGCACCAACAAGTTGGATATTGAGAACGCAGAACCGGTGATGCTTGAGCAAATTAGCCGCATTTCTCAGCAAATTGGCTACTATCTGCATCGCGCCAGCATGCGCGGTGACAACGCATTGATTAGTCGTGAACTTCATCCCGTCGCCCCGTTGCTCGACAGCCTTTGTTCCGCTCTAAATAAGGTTTATCAACGCAAAGGTGTGAATATCACTCTCGATATTTCCCCGGAAATTACCTTTGTCGGCGAGAAGAATGACTTTATGGAAGTGATGGGCAACGTGCTTGATAACGCCTGCAAATATTGTCTTGAGTTTGTTGAGATTTCAGGCCGCCAGCTGGACGACACGCTGCATTTATTCGTTGATGACGACGGGCCGGGGATCCCGGAGAGTAAACGCGCGTTAGTGTTTGACCGCGGACAACGCGCCGACACCCTGCGGCCAGGCCAGGGCGTGGGCTTATCGGTCGCTCGGGAAATCGTCGAACAGTACGATGGTCAAATCAAGGCCTCGGGCTGCGAACTGGGTGGCACGCGTATGGAAGTGATTTTTGCGCGCCAGCGTCCAGACCGAGAAGAAGATTGAAAATACTCCCGTAACCGGCAGCACCATCCGTTATAATCCTCGCAGGCTCCTTCACCTGCCGGATAATAATATGGACTATCAACTCGACCTAAACTGGCCCGATTTCATCGCGAACTACTGGCAGAAACGCCCGGTCGTTCTAAAACGCGGCTTCAAAAACTTCATCGACCCCATCTCCCCGGATGAACTCGCAGGCCTTGCCATGGAAAACGAGGTGGACAGCCGCCTGGTCAGCCATAACGAAGGCAGATGGCAAGTCAGCCACGGTCCATTCCAGAGCTATGATCACCTGGGCGAAAACAACTGGTCTTTGCTGGTTCAGGCCGTTAACCACTGGCATGAACAAAGCGCACGCCTAATGCGCCCCTTCCGCGCACTACCGGACTGGCGAATTGACGATCTGATGATCTCCTTCTCGGTACCAGGCGGCGGCGTTGGCCCGCATTACGACCAGTACGACGTGTTTATCATTCAGGGTGTTGGCCGCCGTCGCTGGCGTGTGGGTGAAAAAGTTGCGCTGAAACAACACTGCCCGCATCCTGATTTGCTGCAAGTTGAACCGTTCGACGCCATCATCGACGAAGAAATGGAGCCGGGTGATATTCTCTATATCCCGCCTGGTTTCCCGCATGAAGGCTACTCGCTAGAAAACTCGATGAACTACTCTGTCGGTTTCCGCGCCCCAAGTGGCCGCGAGCTGATCAGTGGTTTTGCCGATTATGTGCTGCAACGTGAACTGGGCAGCCAGCGTTATACCGACCCTGGTGTGCCTGTGCGCCAGCACCCGGCGGATGTTCTGCCGCAGGAAATGGATACATTACGCGAAATGATGCTGGATCTTATCAACCAGCCTGAGCACTTCAAAACCTGGTTCGGTGAGTTTGTTTCCCAATCACGCCACGAACTTGACGTCGCTCCGCCAGAACCGCCCTATCAGCCTGATGAGATTTACGACGCCCTGAAACAAGGTGATGCCATTACTCGTCTGGGTGGCTTACGCGTGCTGCGTATTGCCGATGAGATTTACGTTAACGGCGAGAAAATTGACAGCCCGCATCGCCCGGCTCTTGAAGCACTGGCGAGCAACATCACACTGAAAGCAGAAATGTTTGGTGATGCGCTGGAAGACCCATCTTTCCTGGCGATGCTGGCCGCACTGGTTAACAGCGGTTACTGGTATTTCGAGGATTAAAAGTCGTTGCGGGTGGCACATTTGCCACCCGCATTTTTAACTCTGCTCAGCCGTCAGCTCCGCAATCCTGACAATCACCGCTACCGCTTTTTCCATCCCTTCCAGCGTCACAAACTCGTGTTTGCCGTGGTAGTTATAGCCGCCGGTGAACAGGTTCGGGCAAGGCAAACCTTTAAATGACAGCTGCGCGCCATCGGTACCGCCGCGAATCGGTTTCATGATGGGCTCGATGTCGCAGTCGCGCATCGCCTGCTGCGCCACTTCCACAATGTATGGATGCTCGGCCACTTTCTCGCGCATGTTGTAATAGCTATCGTCGATAATCAGCTCGATATAGCAATCCGGGTGCAGGCCTTTGCCAACATTTTTGGCGATATCCATCATTTTGCGTTTACGTGCTTCAAACTGTTCGCGGTCAAAATCACGAATGATGTAGTGCATCTCCGCTTTATCGACCGAGCCTTTAATTCCGTGCAAATGATAAAAACCTTCGTAGCCTTCAGTGCATTCCGGGCTTTCGTTGGCCGGCACTTCGGCATGAATACGTGCAGCGAGTGACAGCGCATTAACCATCACCCCTTTTGCAGACCCCGGGTGAACATTGTTGCCGACAATTTTAATGGTCACAGACGCCGCATTGAAGTTCTCGCACTCCAGTTCGCCGACGCCGCCGCCATCAACAGTGTAGGCCCAGCGTGCATCAAATGCTTCAACATCAAAATGTTTTGCGCCTTTACCGACTTCTTCGTCAGGAGTGAAAGCAACGCGGATATCGCCGTGGGGGATGTTTTTCTCTTTGAGCACCGTCATCGCCGTCATAATTTCGGCGATACCGGCTTTATCATCCGCGCCGAGCAGCGTTTTACCATCGGTGGTAATCAGGGTTTGCCCAAGCAACTGATGCAAAACAGGGAACATCACCGGAGAGAGCACCTCATCGCCGATACCCAACGCAATATCACCACCGCGATAGTTTTCGACAATCTGCGGATTCACATTTTTACCTGTGAAATCAGGTGCGGTATCGACGTGGGAAATGAAACCAATGGCCGGGACTTTTTTATCGACGTTGGAAGGAAGTGTGCCCATCACGGTACCATGATCGCCAAGCGTCACATTCACCAAACCCATCTCTTCCATTTGCTCTCTCAGCAACCGCAACAACTTCCACTGCCCTTCTGTGCTCGGAACTTGTTTTACGCCCGGCTTGGACTGTGTATCCAAAGAGACATAATGTAAGAAACGCTCAAGTAATTTATCCATGTCGCTACCCTCAATTTTTGTGACTTCATTATCAGTAAGCCACAAATGCAAATATTGCGTTAGGTCACTTTTAGCCTGCCAGAGTTAAAAATAGTCGTGAAATGGGGAACTGTTGCCGATTGGTATTCAAATCCAGGCCACACTAAGGTATCAAGGATTGGCGATTTCAATGCTTTGCCGTAGAATGCCTGCCCTTACTTAACGTGCAAAACCGCAAGGTGGTTACTCACAAACCCCGCATCAGCCCGCAATTTGATGCGTTTTATATGGGACAGCGTAAAAAATTGAATAAACAGCAACGTTCGCTTTCACCGCTGGTAGAACTGGCGGGAGTAGGTAAGAGCTTTGATGGCAAAACCGTAATTTCTGATTTATCTCTCACCATCAATCATGGTGAATTCCTCACACTCCTGGGTCCTTCCGGCTGTGGGAAAACCACCGTACTGCGCTTAATCGCCGGACTGGAAAGTGTGGATTCTGGCAATATTATTCTTGATAGCCAGGATATTACGCAGCATCCCGCGGAGCATCGCCACGTCAATACCGTCTTCCAGAGCTATGCTCTGTTTCCTCATATGTCCGTTTTTGAAAACGTCGCGTTCGGTTTAAGAATGCAGAAAACACCTGCCGCACAGATCACGCCTCGCGTAACTGAAGCGTTAAAAATGGTGCAGTTAGAGGAATTTGCCCAACGGAAACCGCATCAGCTTTCTGGCGGCCAGCAGCAGCGTGTGGCAATTGCGCGGGCGGTGGTCAATAAACCGCGATTATTACTGCTTGATGAGTCGCTTTCTGCGCTTGACTACAAATTGCGCAAGCAGATGCAGAACGAACTTAAAGCCCTCCAGCGCAAACTCGGCATTACCTTTGTATTCGTCACTCACGACCAGGAAGAAGCGTTGACCATGTCCGACAGGATTGTGGTGATGCGAGATGGACGAATTGAGCAAGACGGCACGCCGCGCGAAATTTACGAAGAACCTAAAAACCTGTTTGTGGCGAGCTTTATCGGTGAAATCAATATCTTTGATGCGATCGTTATCGAACGTGTTGATGAACAGCGCGTGCTGGCGAGCGTCGAAGGCCGCGAGTGCCATATTTACGCGAGTATGCCGGTTACGACAGGTCAGCATCTGAAAGTGCTGCTGCGCCCGGAAGATTTACGCGTTGAAGAAATCAACGATACTCATGTGGCCGAGGGTTTAATCGGTTATGTGCGGGAGCGTAACTACAAAGGCATGACGCTGGAATCTAATGTCGAGCTGGAAAACGGCAAAATGGTGATGGTCAGCGAATTCTTTAATGAAGATGACCCTGATTTTGACCACACGCTCGACCAGAAAATGTCGATTAACTGGGTTGAAAGTTGGGAGGTTGTGCTGGCAGATGAAGAGCTCGCGTAAATTCCAGAACTTTGTGATCGCCACTATCGTCGGTTGGCTGGTAATGTTCGTGTTCCTGCCCAATCTGATGATCATCGGCACCAGTTTCCTGACGCGTGATGACGCTAATTTCGTCAGCATGGTTTTCACGCTGGATAACTACACCCGGCTTGCAGACCCTTTGTACGCGCAGGTTTTGCTGCACTCGCTAAATATGGCGGTGATTGCCACCCTCGCCTGCCTGGTACTGGGCTATCCGTTTGCGTGGTTCCTCGCGCGTTTACCCGAACGGGTGCGCCCGCTGCTGCTGTTTTTACTGATTGTCCCCTTCTGGACCAACTCGTTAATTCGCATTTATGGACTTAAAATCTTTCTCAGCACCAAAGGGTATATGAATGCGTTTTTGTTGTGGTTGGGGGTGATTGATACACCGATTCGTATTATGTATACCGAAAGCGCCGTCATTCTTGGCCTCGTGTATATCCTGCTGCCATTTATGGTAATGCCGCTGTACTCGAGCATTGAAAAGCTTGATAAGCCGCTGCTGGAGGCTGCGCGGGATTTAGGGGCCAGTAAACTTCAGACCTTTATCCGCATTATTATTCCGCTCACCATGCCAGGCATTATTGCTGGCTGCTTATTAGTGATGCTGCCTGCGATGGGGCTGTTTTACGTCTCCGACTTAATGGGCGGGGCGAAAAACTTGTTAATTGGCAACGTGATTAAGAGCCAGTTCCTGAACATCCGCGACTGGCCGTTTGGGGCGGCAACCAGCATTACACTTACGTTAGTGATGGGCCTGATGCTGCTGATTTACTGGCGTGCCGCCAGCTTATTGAATAAAAAGGTGGAATTAGAATGATAGGTCGCCTGCTTCGTGGCGGCTTTATGACCGCTATATACGCGTATCTGTATATTCCCATCATCATTTTGATCGTTAACTCGTTTAACAGTTCGCGTTTCGGCATTAACTGGCAGGGCTTTACCGGAAAGTGGTATAGCTTGCTGATGAATAACGACAGCCTGCTACAGGCCGCGCAACATTCGCTGACCATGGCGGTGTTTTCTGCCACCGCAGCAACGCTGATTGGTTCGCTGACCGCTGTGGCACTCTATCGCTACCGTTTTCGTGGCAAGCCATTCGTCAGCGGCATGCTGTTTGTGGTGATGATGTCGCCCGATATCGTGATGGCGATTTCACTGCTGGTGCTGTTTATGCTGCTCGGGGTGTCGCTCGGATTCTGGTCGTTGCTATTCTCACACATCACCTTCTGTCTGCCGTTTGTGGTCGTTACCGTCTATTCTCGGCTGAAAGGGTTTGATGTGCGCATGTTAGAAGCGGCGAAAGATCTGGGTGCCAGCGAATTAACTATTCTGCGCAAGATCCTGCTGCCACTTGCGATGCCAGCCGTCGCCGCTGGCTGGTTACTCAGTTTTACGCTCTCGATGGACGACGTGGTGGTTTCATCTTTTGTGACCGGCCCAAGTTATGAAATTTTACCGTTGAAGATTTACTCAATGGTGAAGGTGGGTGTTTCACCAGAGGTGAACGCACTTGCCACCATTTTGTTAGTACTCTCGCTGGTCCTGGTCATTGCCAGTCAGCTTATTCTTCGTGATAAAACCAGGGGACATTAAAATGACTAAATGGCCACGCCACCTGCTCGCTGCTGGCGTTCTGACGCTCGGTATGGGCGCTGCACATGCCGACGACAGCAAAACGCTCTACTTCTATAACTGGACCGAGTATGTGCCGCCAGGCCTGCTTGAACAGTTCACCAAAGAAACCGGCATCAAAGTGATTTATTCGACTTACGAATCGAATGAAACTATGTACGCCAAGCTCAAAACGTATAAAGACGGTGCGTATGATTTGGTTGTGCCATCAACTTACTTTGTGGCGAAAATGCGCAAAGAAGGCATGATCCAGAAGATCGATAAAAGCAAACTGAGCAATTTCAAAAACCTCGATCCTGAAATGCTTAATAAGCCCTTTGACCCGAATAACGACTACTCCATTCCCTACATCTGGGGTGCGACAGCCATTGGCGTAAACAGTGATGCTATCGACCCGAAAACTGTCACCAGTTGGGCTGATTTATGGAAGCCGGAGTACAAACAAAGCCTGTTGCTGACCGATGATGCGCGCGAAGTATTCCAGATCGCGCTGCGTAAGCTCGGTTATTCCGGTAACACTACTGATCCGAAAGAGATTGAAGCGGCTTATCACGAACTTCAAAAGCTGATGCCAAACGTCGCGGCATTCAACTCGGATAACCCAGCCAACCCGTATATGGAAGGCGAAGTGAATCTCGGTATGGTGTGGAATGGCTCGGCGTATGTTGCCCGCCAGGCTGGCACTCCGCTGGATATTGTCTGGCCGAAAGAAGGCGGGATTTTCTGGATGGATAACTTGTCTATTCCGGCAAATGCCAAAAACGTTGATGGCGCGCTGAAACTGATTAACTTCCTGTTGCGCCCGGAAATTGCAAAACAGGTCGCGGAAACTATCGGCTACCCGACGCCAAACCTTGAAGCACGCAAATTGCTGCCAAAAGAAGTCTCCGGCGATAAGACGCTTTATCCAGATGAAACGGTGCTGAAAAATGGTGAGTGGCAAAACGATGTTGGCGACGCCAGCACAATTTATGAGAATTACTATCAGAAGTTGAAGGCTGGACGCTGAGTTCTGCCTTGATCTATCCCTCACCCCATCCCTCTCCCAAAGGAGAGGGCGAACACAGGACAGTCCCCTCTCCTTCAAGGAGAGGGTTAGGGTGAGGATGGTTTAAGACAGACCTTTCAACAACCGTTCCACATACTCCGGCACCACTTCGCTGGCTAAACCGTAGAACTTTTCCTCGAACTCACTACCAACCTGGCTTGGTTCAAGATTTAGCTCAACGGTATGTGCGCCTTGTAAACGGGCTTCGTGCACGAACCCGGCAGCCGGGTAAACATGGCCTGAAGTACCGATGGCAATAAAGTAATCAGCTGTTGCCAGCGCCTGGTAAATCTCATCCATACCCAGCGGCATTTCGCCAAACCACACCACATGCGGGCGCAAGGGTGAGGAAAGCTGGCAACAATGGCAGCGATCTTGTGGGGTGACATCCCCTTTCCATTCAATCACTTGTCCACTCTGCGCACAGCGAACTTTTAGCAGCTCGCCATGCATATGGATAATATTTTTATTCCCGGCACGTTCATGCAGATTATCAATATTTTGCGTCACCAACAGGAAGTGGTCGCCCAACTCTTCTTCCAGGCGAGCCAGCGCCAGATGAGCGGCGTTAGGCTTAATTTCTGCCTGCTGGAGTTGTCGACGGCGCGCATTATAAAATGCCTGCACCAGTTCCGGGTCACGAGCAAAACCCTCTGGCGTCGCCACATCTTCAACGCGATGCTCTTCCCACAAGCCATCTGTTGCACGAAAAGTACGGATTCCTGACTCGGCGGAAATCCCCGCACCGGTCAGCACCACAACTCGAGGTTTTTCCATCGCTTCGGGTCCAGGACTGTCTCTGAAAAAAGCACGCTGACGCAAGCGCTGGCGGAGCAATCGTTTGGTTTTGCGAAACCGGCTTAGCCGATGTTGACGACGCGATAGCATAATTTACTCCGTGAGATGGAGGAAAGCCGCACCACGCATACCGCCAGCATCGCCATGCCGTGCAGGTTCAATGCGAGGGACTTTTGCCACAGGTAATAAATACTTAGGCAAACGCTCAGGCAGTTGCTGGTACATCTCAGTAAAGTTAGACAACCCACCACCAATGACCACCAGATGCGCGTCAATGGCAGTCAGCAAGCTGCCGAGGCAACAGGCCAATAGCTCAACAAAACGGTCAACGTGGGCAATCGCTTTATCATCACCCGCACGATAACGAGCAACGATTTCTTTGGAATCCAGTGGTTCAGAGTAGAAGTGTTGGTAAACCCATGCAAATCCACGGCCTGAAAGATAGTTTTCGATACAGCCATGCTGGCCGCAGCCACAGCGTGTCAGGGGGATGTCACGGCCCAGCACATTCAGCGCGTCTACAGGCAAACGTGTATGACCAAATTCGCCAGTAATGTAGTTACGCCCGGTAATCGATTTACCGTTAACGATAATTCCGCCACCGACGCCAGTGCCGAGAATCAGCCCCATCACCACAGGGTATTCGCGGAACTCATCATCCCAGGCTTCAGAGAGCGCGAAACAGTTAGCGTCGTTATCCATACGCACTTCACGCCCAAGCATCGCGCTCAGGTCGGCCTGCACCGGCTTGCCGCTGGCTGCGGGAACATTCGCCGCATACAACGTGCCATCGTCCGTGACCGGCATACCAGGAATACCAATGCCCACCGAGCCTTTAAGACCGAAACGGGTATCCGCTTCTTCAACCATGGAAGCGATGGTGGTTAAAAAGTTCTCATAACTGTCATGCGGGGTGGGAAGGCGTTTCTCCCATTGCAGACGACGTTCACTATCGTAAACCCCAAGAGCCATCTTGCTGCCGCCAATGTCAAATCCGTAATACATTGCTTTGCTGCTCCCCTAAATTTTTAGAGTTTATTGTCCGCTTAATACTCGCGCCGGATCGATATTACTGGCTCGGCGAGCCGGATACCAACTGGCGAGTAAACTCAGTAACAACGCTGTGATCAAGACATAAAATACGTCCAGCCAATGAAGTTCTGATGGCAGGAAATCAATAAAGTAGATGTCGCCGGACAGGAACTGGTGGCCGATGAGCTTTTCAATCACACGAATGATGTTGGTCAATTGCCATGAAGCCAGCACGCCGACAATCACGCCACTCACGCTGCCAAATAGCCCCGCCAGCAAACCGTACCAGACGAAAATTGCGCGAATCAAACCGTCTTTGGCCCCAAGCGTACGCAACACCGCAATGTCGCTGCTCTTGTCTTTCACCGCCATCACCAGCGTGGAGACGATGTTAAAACAGGCCACGCCAATCACCAGCACCATCGCCAGATACATGATGGCGCGAATCATTTGAATGTCGCGGTACATATAGCCGTAAGTGCCAATCCAGCTTTTGATATAAACGTATGCGTTAGTGACTTCACCCGCATCGCGCACCAGTTGGTTAGCATTAAAGACATCGTGAACTTTAATGGCGATACCCGTGACACTGTCGCCCATGTCTAAATAACTCTGGGCGTCCGCCATTGGCACCATTGCAAAGCTATGATCGAGCTGCCCGCTGAGGGCCAGAATACCTTCAACCTGGAGGCGAACACGCTTCGGCTGCAAGAGTTTAGTGCCGCCATCGCTGTTCGGGATCATGATGGATATCCAGTCGCCCTGCTTCACTTTCAGGGCGTCGGCAACGCCTTTACCGATAATGATTTGTTGCTGCCCGGCTTTAAAGTTCTGCCACGCATTGTTTTGCACATATTGCGGTAACGCGCTCAGGCGAACTTCCTGAGCAGGATCAACACCCTTCACCTGAATGGCACGCAGATTAGGTCCGCTTTCCACCAGCCCGGTAAAGTTGATGTACGGCGCTGCGGCGGCAATGCCCTTTACCTTCTCAACGCGTTGTAAAACACCGCTCCAGTCGTGGAAAGGCTGATTCACCGGCTCGATTTCACCGTGCGGAACCACCGCCAGAATACGGTTATTCAGCTCGCGCTCGAAGCCGTTCATCGCACTCAGGCCGACAATCAACACCGCAACACCCAGCGCGATGCCTAACGTTGAAATAACCGATATCAGTGACACCATGCCGCTACGGCGACGCCCGCGGCTAAAACGTAAACCAATCAGCAGTGACAGAGGCGACGCCATTAATCGGCTCCCATCAAAGTCAGCTCATGACTCAGGCGACCATCTTGCATTTCTAACTGGCGAGACATGCGCTTCGCCAGTTTCAGGTCGTGAGTGACCACTAAAAACGCGGTTCCCTGACGCACATTCAGCTCGCCCAATAACTCGAAGATGCTGTCAGCGTTACGCGCATCAAGATTACCGGTTGGCTCATCTGCCAGCACCAGGCGCGGGTTATTCACCAGCGCACGGGCAATCGCCACACGCTGACGCTCGCCGCCCGAAAGCTCAGACGGACGGTGATTACTACGGTGATCAAGCCCTACCGCTTTAAGCATTTCCAGCGCGCGTTGCCTGGTGTCATCAGTATTGTTTTTGCCGATTAACAGCGGCATGGCGACGTTTTCCATCGCGGTGAAATCAGGTAGCAAATGGTGGAACTGGTAGATAAAGCCGAGTTCGCGGTTACGCAGTTCGGCCTTAGCGGCAGACGACATAGAACTCATCGCCTTACCGTTGAAAATCACATCGCCAGAAGTGGGGGTATCCAACCCGCCCAGCAGATGCAGCAAAGTACTTTTGCCAGAGCCGGAGCTGCCGACAATCGCCATTAACTCACCGGTATTAATGCTGAAGCTGACATCATGCAGTACGTCCGTTTGCACTTTGCCTTCCTGATAGCGTTTGCACAGCTTGTCACACTGCAACAGGACAGAATTACTCATAACGTAAAGCCTCAGCGGGAAGTGTCGCGGCAGCACGCCACGACGGATAAAGCGTGGATAACAGTGCGACAGCCATAGCAATAATCGCAATCACAATAACTTGTACAGGGTCAATAGCGACAGGCAGCGCGGCGCCATCCAGCAACGCGCCAATAATCGGCATTAAATTGTTCAGTTGGCTGGCCAGCAAAGCGCCTAATAATGCGCCCAACAGAGCGCCAATCACACCTGCGCTCGCCCCTTGCACCATAAACACCGCCATGATTTGGCGACGTGTTAATCCCTGGGTCTGAAGAATGGCGACTTCGCCCTGCTTTTCCATAACCAGCAGGCCAAGAGAAGTGATGATATTAAAAGCAGCGACGGCCACAATCAGGCTCAACAGCAGGCCCATCATGTTTTTCTCCATGCGCACGGCCTGGAACAACTCGCCTTTACGTTCGCGCCAGTCCTTCCATTCGGTGCCTGGCGGCAAAGTTTGTTGGCTTAAAACGTCTACTTTCAGCGGTTCAGCCAGCCACAAACGCCAGCCGCTGATATTGCCTGCCGGATAGCGCATCAGACGCGAGGCATCTTGCTGGTTCACCAGCATCTGGTAGCCGTCGACTTCGCTGTTTGCTGCAAAAGTACCAATGACCGTAAACAGACGTTGGCTTGGCAAACGGCCCATCGGCGTGAACTGGCTGGCTGACGGCACCATCACACGGATGCTGTCACCACGTTTAATACCCAGTTGCCCGGCAAGTTGTTCACCGAGAATAATGTTGTATTTCCCGGCGACCAGGTCAGTTTGTTTCACGTTCACCAGGAACGGCGAAAGGGGATCTTTTTCTTCCGGCTTCACGCCCAACATCACGCCGACCGCGACACTGCGCGCGCTTTGCAGCACCACATCGCCCGTTGTCACGGGCGCAATACGCGTGACACCTTCGAGTTTGAGATCTTTAGCAGGCAGTGTTTCGGGGTTAATCGAGCCGCCAGGCGAAGTGATGATCGCTTGTGGCATTAGCCCAAGAATGTTGTTTTGCAGCTCACGTTCGAAGCCGTTCATCACTGAAAGCACCGTCACCAGCGCCATTACGCCAAGCGTAATGCCGATAGTCGACAGCCATGAGACGAAACGACCGAAACGGTCAGATGCTCGCCCACGCATGTAGCGCAGGCCTATAAATAACGCGACAGGTTGATACATGTATTCCGTCTTGTTGCAGTTGCGGATGCAAAGTTGGCGAGAAGTATATAAGCGATACCGTATCAAGTAAATGAAACGTAACGTTTTTTTGATATTTCAGAACATGCGAAATCCCTGTTAAATCAAACTCATAACATCTTGTTTTCGAAGTCAAAGCTGCAATAAAACGGAGATAAATTGTTCCTGCGGAATTTCCTAAATGCGCCAGATTCTTACAAAAACAGACAATTCAGGTAAAAAAATGCCGGGCAATCTTCCACCCTGAAGGCCAATACAGGGCAACAGAAGAAACTACTGGCGCATGAAAAACAAACAATTGTGGATAAATCATATCAAAGGGCTGTGCATTTGCCTGGTCGTAATTTACCACTCAGTGATCACCTTTTATCCCCACCTGGTTCAGTTCCAGACCGGATTCCCGGAATACGTCGCTAAAAGCTGGATTTACCTTAACTTGTATCTGGCCCCCTTCCGGATGCCGGTGTTCTTCTTTATCTCTGGCTTTTTGATAACCCGTTATATCGACGCCGTACAATGGCGCGACTGTGTTGATAAGCGCCTGTGGAATATTTTTTACGTTCTGCTGTTGTGGGGAGTTTTGCAGTGGCTGGGGATTTCGTTAATCAACCAGTGGCTGGCGCCGGATCTGGTACGCAACCCGACCTCTAACGCAGCCTATTCAGAAACCTTGATCCAGTTTGCCACCAGCATGGCGAAAGCCAGCACCAGCCTTTGGTATCTTTATGCGTTAGTGCTTTATTTCCTGGTGTTCAAAAGCCTGCGTCAATTCAGAGTCCCGGTCATATTGATGTTGTTGGCCGTGAACGTCGTGATTAGCTTTGCGCCGCTACCCTGGTGGGGCATGAACAGCGTGGTGCGCAATATGTGTTATTACGGGCTGGGAGCGTGGTTCGGTACGCAGTTAATGACGGCAATGAAAGAATTTAACCTTCGTCAGCATCCCCTGATTTGTGTCGCTGCCGCACTGGTTTCCGTGGCGTTATATCTGGTCAATGTCCCACTCGTGATTTCCCTGGTCTCGATTTTTGTCATCATGAAGCTGTTTTATGTGCTCGATAACTGGCGAGAAAGCCGCGCCGATGCGTTCCTCAATATCGTCGGTACCAATACGATTGCTATCTACACCACTCACCGCATCGTTATCGAAGCACTCAGTTTGTTCACTCTTGGGCAGATTAGCGCCGGACGAATTTCCGATAACCTTTTGCTCGCCATTCTGATGGTTTACCCGTTTGTCAGCCTGGCGATTTGCACGGTATTAGGGTTAGGTTTCAGGAAATTATCGCGTGCTGCGTTTGGTGACATGTTCTTTTCGCCGCCAGCCAAATTAGTGACCGCAACGCAGGCGCGTTAAGTCACACTCTGTGGACGATGAATCCCAGGTTGCGGTGCGATTGTGTTGCTAATACAAAACGATCGCGGATAATAATAAGCAACTTCTTGACGCGTCTGGTGGTCATTTGCCCACAAAGCACGGCGCAACCTGAGAGATTCTGACATCCGATATGCCTGAAAATTATCGCTACTCCTTACCTGTAAAAGCTGGCGATCAACGCCAGCTTGGTGAACTCACCGGCTCTGCGTGCGCGACTGAAGTTGCCGAAATCACAGAGCGCCATAATGGCCCGGTGGTGTTGATCGCCCCTGATATGCAGAATGCGCTGCGTCTGCATGACGAAATCAGCCAGTTTACGGAAAGCATGGTGATGAATCTTGCCGACTGGGAAACCCTGCCTTACGACAGTTTCTCGCCGCATCAGGAAATCATCTCTTCACGTTTATCAACACTATATCAGCTACCAACCATGCAGCGCGGCGTGTTAATCCTGCCGGTGAATACTCTGATGCAACGCGTGTGTCCGCACAGCTATTTACACGGCCACGCGTTAGTGATGAAGAAAGGCCAGCGTTTGTCGCGTGATAACCTGCGCAGCCAGCTGGAACAAGCCGGTTATCGCAGCGTTGATCAAGTCATGGAGCACGGTGAATTTGCCACCCGTGGCGCATTGTTGGATTTGTATCCGATGGGCAGCGACCAGCCTTATCGCATTGACTTTTTCGATGATGAAATCGACAGCCTGCGCGTATTTGACGTTGATACGCAGCGCACGCTCGAAGAAGTCGATGCCATTAACCTACTACCTGCGCACGAATTCCCGACCGATAAAACAGCCATCGAACTATTCCGCAGCCAGTGGCGCGACAAGTTTGATGTAAAGCGTGAGCCTGAGCATATTTACCAGCAGGTCAGTAAAGGCATGCTCCCGGCGGGGATTGAATACTGGCAGCCGCTGTTCTTCAGCGAACCATTACCGCCACTTTTTAGCTATTTCCCAAAAAATACGCTGCTGATTAATACCGGTGATATCGAAACCAACGCCGAGCGTTTCTGGCAGGATACATTTGCCCGTTTCGAAAATCGTGGCGTTGACCCAATGCGCCCGCTGCTCCCGCCAGAAAGCCTGTGGTTACGCGTTGACGAACTGTTCAGCGAACTCAAAAACTGGCCGCGCATTCAGCTCAAAACGGATTCGTTAGCCGACAAAGCGGCGTTTACCAACCTGGGTTATCACGCCCTGCCCGATCTATCCGTTCAGGCGCAACAAAAAGCGCCGCTCGATAACCTGCGAAAATTCCTTGAATCTTTCGATGGCCCCGTGGTGTTTTCCGTCGAAAGTGAAGGCCGCCGCGAAGCATTAGGCGAACTGTTAGCGCGAATTAAAGTTGCCCCGAAACGTATTTATCGGCTCGATGAAGCAGCCGATAAAGGCCGCTATTTAATGCTGGGTTCCAGCGAACACGGTTTTATCGACACGCTGCGCAACCGGGCGTTAATTTGTGAAAGTGACCTGCTGGGCGAGCGCGTCAGCCGCCGCCGTCAGGATAGCCGCCGCACCATTAACCCGGATACGTTGATTCGCAACCTGGCCGAGTTGCATACCGGGCAGCCTGTTGTGCACCTCGAGCATGGCGTCGGGCGTTATGCCGGCCTCACCACTCTTGAAGCGGGCGGCATTACAGCTGAATACCTGATGCTGACGTACGCAGGGGACGCCAAACTCTATGTCCCGGTTTCGTCGCTCCATTTAATTAGCCGTTATGCGGGCGGTGCCGAAGAAAATGCACCATTGCATAAGCTTGGCAGCGATGCCTGGTCGCGCGCGCGTCAAAAAGCGGCTGAGAAAGTACGCGATGTGGCGGCAGAACTGCTGGATATTTACGCCCAACGTGCAGCCAAACAAGGTTTCGCCTTCAAGCATGACCGTGAACAGTACCAAATGTTCTGCGATGCTTTCCCGTTTGAAACCACACCGGACCAGGCTCAGGCCATCAACGCGGTATTAAGCGACATGTGCCAGCCATTGGCCATGGATCGCCTGGTGTGTGGCGACGTCGGCTTTGGTAAAACCGAAGTTGCGATGCGTGCCGCATTCCTCGCGGTGGAAAACAACAAACAAGTTGCGGTACTCGTGCCAACGACGCTGCTGGCCCAACAGCACCTCGACAACTTCCGCGACCGTTTTGCTAACTGGCCGGTGCGTATCGAAATGCTGTCGCGTTTTCGTACCGCTAAAGAGCAAGCACAAATTCTGGAAGAGGCGCGTGAAGGGAAAGTCGACATTCTTATCGGCACCCACAAGCTGCTGCAAAATGATGTGAAGATGAAAGATCTCGGCCTGCTGATTGTCGATGAAGAGCACCGCTTCGGTGTGCGCCATAAAGAGCGTATCAAGGCGATGCGCGCCGATGTGGATATCCTGACGCTGACCGCCACCCCGATTCCGCGCACCTTGAATATGGCGATGAGCGGAATGCGCGATTTGTCGATTATCGCCACTCCGCCGGCCCGCCGCCTGGCAGTGAAAACCTTCGTGCGTGAATACGACAGCCTGGTGGTTCGCGAAGCCATCCTGCGCGAAGTGTTGCGTGGCGGCCAGGTTTACTATCTTTACAACGATGTCGAAAACATCCAGAAAGCGGCAGACAAACTTGCGGAGTTAGTTCCGGAAGCACGTATCACCATCGGCCACGGCCAAATGCGTGAGCGTGAGCTGGAACGGGTGATGAACGATTTCCACCACCAGCGTTTTAACGTGCTGGTGTGCACCACGATTATCGAAACCGGTATCGATATTCCGACAGCCAACACCATTATCATTGAACGTGCAGACCATTTCGGCCTCGCGCAGCTGCACCAGCTCCGTGGCCGCGTTGGGCGTTCCCATCACCAGGCTTATGCGTGGCTGCTAACGCCTCACCCGAAAGCCATGACTACCGATGCGCAGAAGCGCCTCGAAGCTATCGCTTCTCTCGAAGATTTAGGGGCGGGTTTTGCGCTGGCAACGCACGATCTGGAAATCCGAGGTGCTGGCGAATTGCTCGGTGAAGGCCAGAGCGGCTCAATGGAAACGATCGGTTTTTCTCTGTATATGGAAATGCTGGAAAACGCGGTCGATGCGCTCAAAGAAGGTCGCGAGCCATCGCTTGAAGATTTGACCAGCAGCCAGACCGAAGTCGAATTGCGCATGCCTGCCCTACTGCCAGATGATTTTATCCCGGATGTGAACACGCGCCTGTCATTCTACAAGCGGATTGCCAGCGCCAAAACGGCGCATGAGCTTGATGAATTGAAAGTCGAACTGATTGACCGCTTTGGATTGCTACCGGATCCGGCGCGTAATCTGTTGGATATCGCGGCATTGCGTCAGCAGGCTCAGAAACTGGGTGTGCGTAAAATAGAAGGCAATGAAAAAGGCGGAGTGATTGAGTTTGCCGAGAAGAACAATGTTAATCCGGTTTGGCTGATTGGCTTACTACAAAAGCAACCGCAGCATTACCGCCTGGACGGGCCAACGCGTCTTAAATTTATTGAAGATCTGGCTGACCGTAAAGCGCGAATGGAATGGGTGCGTAACTTTATGCATCAGTTAGCCCAGAACGCAGCGGCTTAAGTCGTATCTTAATTTGCTTAACGTGCCTTAGTTACCCCTAAGGCACTTTTGTAACATTTACACATTCTTTTCAAACCACGAAGGTTTCCCTACATCTTCCCCCGCCATAATTCACGATTAACTTTTTAATAACATTAACCTTAATAATAATGAGGTTTTGCTTAATGCAGTCGTCGCGATTTCTCTCTTTACCTGTACGTTGGTTGGCATCGCTGATGCTGGTCAGCGCAAGCCTTGCCGCTTTCCCGGCAAGCGCTAATTCCTACCCTCTGCCTCCTGAAGGCAGTCGCCTTATCGGTCAGAACTTTTTCCATGTAGTCGAGGATAACGGCGGCTCGCTTGAAGCCATCGCCAAAAAATACAATGTCGGCTTCCTTGCCCTGCTTCAGGCAAATCCAGGTGTTGATCCGTATGTGCCACGTGCGGGTAGCGTGCTGACTATTCCGCGCCAGATGCTATTGCCAGATGCGCCGCGTCAGGGGCTGGTAATGAATCTTGCCGAACTGCGTGTTTATTACTATCCCGCAGGGAAAAATAGCGTAACCGTTTACCCGATTGGCATTGGCCAACTCGGTGGCGACACCGTGACACCAACTATGGTCACAAGCGTTTCAGATAAACGCGCCAACCCGACCTGGACGCCAACGGCCAATATTCGCGCGCGCTATCTGGCGAACGGAATCAAACTTCCGGCGGTCGTCCCAGCCGGGCCGGAAAACCCAATGGGCCACCATGCCATTCGCCTCGCAGCCTATGGCGGCGTTTATCTGCTGCACGGAACAAATGCGGACTTTGGGATTGGAATGCGCGTGAGTTCTGGCTGTATTCGACTGCGTGATGACGATATTAAAGCGTTGTACAAAGAGATGCCTGTTGGTACGCCAGTGCGCATCATCAACACCGCGATTAAAACCTCAGTGGAGCCCGATGGCAGGCGTTTAGTTGAAGTCCATCAGCCTCTGTCTAAACACATTGATGACGATCCGAAAGTGCTTCCGATTGTGTTAACGGAGCAGATGAAACAGTTCCAGTCTGCACCGGAAACAGATGCTAGCGTCATGGAGCAAGCCATGCAGCACCGCTCCGGGATGCCGATTGAAGTGAACGCGTACGGTATTGCCAGCACCGAGATTTAATTGTTTTGAGATGCAAAAAGGCCCTGTTTTTTAACAGGGCCTTTTTTTATGAAACTGATTTACCGTGAATCTTATTTATAAATTACCGCAGTACCGTGCAATGTATTCGGGCCAGTGACTGAAGTAATACGGAATGAACTCGCACCCATTTCTTCAGCTTTCTGAGCCAGTTGGTCTTCAAGAGAACCCAGGTTAGTCCCGGCGGTTGCAGTGATAGTGCCTACTTTCTGTTGGCCTGCTGGCGTTGCCTGAACTTCAACAGCCGCGAAGCTTGCGAAAGAGATTGAGCTAAGAACAACAGCAGCGATAAGAGTTTTGACGTTTTTCATGATTTTTGACCTTAAGCAGATGATTTGTAAGCCCGTTAATTTATTTACTTAACGTTCGATAAGTAAATAATAAACGTGATCTACATCACACGTCAAATTATTTTTATAACGACCGTTAATTATTTTATTAATGACTTACTTTTCATACAGATAGCCATGATTTATTTTTGGACAAACTAGCAGTAGAACCCATGAGATATTATTTTTATAATGATCGCTCATAAAATAGAAAAGGTTAAAACGGCTAATTATGTCTACCGACACCTGCGATACCAAAAAAAGCCGTGGCCGACCAAAAGTGTTCGACAAAGAATCCGCACTCGATAAGGCCATGGTTTTGTTCTGGCAACACGGCTACGAAGCCACTTCAATGGCACATCTGGTTGAGGCAACAGGGGCAAAAGCCCCAACGTTATATGCCGAATTCACCAATAAAGAGGGTTTGTTCAAGGCCGTCTTAGACCGCTATCTTGCTCGTGTGACGAAACTGCGAGAGACCTGCCTGCGTTGTGACAATCGAACGCTTGAAGAGGCGCTTGAGGATTATCTTTATCTGGTGGCGAAACTGTTTACCGATAAAGAAACCCCAACGGGCTGCTTTATGATTTGTACTTCATCCGTTCTGGCAGTCTCTTCGCACGATATCTCTGAAATGATCAAGGCTCGTCAGTCTCTGCTCGAAGCTACGCTGCTTAAATTCCTCGAGCAGCACCAACAGAAAGGTGAAATCCCGGCCACAACCTGCGTTCGAAATTTGGCTAAATACCTGTGTTGCATTGTTCAGGGCATGTCAGTCAGCGCGCGGGAAGATGCAAGCCACGAGGAATTAAAGCAGATCGTCAACACGACAATGCGGCTGTTACCTGAGCTGAAGAAAATCTAACCTTCGGCGGCATTAGCCGCCCTTTTTATTTAGCGATTGGATGCGTTTCTGCAATAGAAAAAGGCCCTGTTATTCAACAGGGCCTTTCTTATGGAGACAGTTTTTACTTAGAGGGCGCAGGCTTATTTATAAATTACCGCAGTACCGTGCAATGTATTTGGGCCAGTGACTGAAGTAATGCGGAATGAACTTGCGCCCATTGCTTCAGCTTTCTGCGCCAGTTGGTCTTCCAGAGAACCCAGGTTAGTCCCGGCGGATGCGCTGATCGTTCCTACTTTCTGCTCGCCAACTGGGGCAGCCTGAACTTCAACAGCTGCAAAGCTTGCAAATGAAATTGAGCTAAGAACAACAGCAGCAATAAGATTTTTTACGTTTTTCATGATAGTTACCTTGGATAAACATTTATAAGGCCGTTAAATTTATTTACTTAACGTTCGATAACTAAATCATAAACGTGATTTGCATCACACGTCAAATTAATTTTATAATGACCGTTAATTATTTTATAAAAGCTTATATTTTCATAAGCATAGGAAATAATTATTTTTCCACTCTTCCCTATAGCTACCGCGTGATATTATTTTTATAATGATCGTTCAATAAACAGACAAAGGTTAAACGGCGCATATGTCATCTGATACGACTTGCATTAAAAAAAGCCGTGGCCGACCGAAGGTGTTTGACAGGGAAGCAGCACTCGACAAGGCCATGGCTTTGTTCTGGCAACACGGTTATGAAGCCACTTCATTGGCGCATCTGGTCGAAGCGACGGGCGCAAAAGCTCCGACGCTGTACGCAGAGTTCACCAACAAAGAAGGGTTATTCAAGGCCGTTCTGGACCGCTATATCGAACGTTTCTCGCAAATGCGTGAGAATTGCCTGTTCTGCGAAGAACGCACGCTCGAGCAAGCACTGGAAGATTATTTTTCGCTGATTGCGAAGCTCTTTACTGAGAAAGACACGCCAACAGGTTGCTTTATCATCTGTACTTCCTCCGTGCTGGCCGCATCTTCGGAAGATATCGCGGCAGTGATAAAAACGCGTCAGTCGATGCAGGAAGAAACGCTGGTGCGTTTTCTGGCCAAGCGCCAGGAACAAGGCGAAATGCCTGCGACCAGTTGTATCCGTAAATTGGCTAAGTACCTGTGCTGTATTATTCAGGGGATGTCAGTGAGCGCGCGCGAAAACGCCAGCTATGAAGAGCTGATGCAAATCGTGAATACGACGATGCGGCTGATGCCAGAACTTAAAAAAATCTAATCCAGGGCGGCGTTTGCCGCCCTGCTCTTTTAACGCACTCGCCCTTTACTCCAGTACGCCATAAAGTTGATTGCATCATGGTTCACGCCACATTCACCAATCAAATGGCGGCGCAGGAGTTTCACCACCGTGGATTCTGCCGCGACCCAGCCATAAAAATCATTGCTGACCGTGGTCGCTTTATCCCACAGCAGTTCGCCTTCCGCTTCTTCATTAAGTGCCTCCGTCACGCCTGCTGTTGCAGGAACTTGCGCATTTTCTCTGACGGATTTGAGCAGGCACTCGCCATGCGTCGCATTAACGGTTTTGCGCGCTAACCAGTGAATTTGCGCGAAGCTGAACTCGCTCAAATCGACACAATCACCTTCTTCCGGCACTTCAAAAAACGCCTGAATGTGTGGAGGTTTTTCCTGAGTCGCCAGCAGTTCCAGAATACCTCGCGCCGCGGGCAATGCCGTTTCGTCGGCAATGATTAGCCCATGGCGTAAACCGCTCGGCGGAGTCCATTCGTATCCACCGCTGTCTTGAGTATATTCGGCATTAGGCGCAACGATTTGAATTTGGTCGCCAGGTCGCGAGTTAATTGCCCATGCTGAGGCCGGCCCTTCCGTACCGTGGCTGACAAATTCAACGGTGACTTCCTGGCGCTCGCGATCAACCTTGCGCAAGGTATAAGTGCGCACCACGGGTCGCTTTTCTCTGGGCAATTGTTGCAGCAATTGATACCACTCACCTTGATTAGGCAGAGCCGGAATGGAGCCATCTTCAGAGGGAAATAACATTTTGATTCGCTGATCGGGCGAGTCACATTTCATATGTGCAACATCCTGACCGCCAAATACCAGACTCATTAGCGAAGGTGAAACTTGCGATTTATGCACTAACTGGACATTAAACAAGCGATACCCCTGCACTCCTGCCATTTCGACTCCTTTGCCGCATCAGGCCTACATCCAGAAAAAGTAAACCACATAAATCATGTGATTATTCATAAGATTAATTTAAGAAATACTATCAATTGAGATTGATAATGAGAACTGTTATCGGCAAAATTCAGTCCGGTCTTATTTCAAAATATTTTCAAATGTTAATCTTTTCCATCTAAGGAATGATGATGATGCATAAAAATGCACGCTGGGTGCTTAATCCGCTGCTTCTGGCGATGATGGCTCCAGCTTTTGCGCAGCAAACTTCAGAAGAAGATATTCTGGTTTCTGCGAACCGTATGCACCGTACCGTGGCAGAAATGGCGCAGACGACCTGGGTTATCGAAGGCACTGAACTCGAACAACAAATCCAGGGTGGCAAGGAGCTGAAAGATGCACTTGCACAGTTAATTCCAGGGCTTGATGTCAGCAGTCAAAGCCGCACCAACTACGGCATGAACATGCGCGGCCGCTCTATCGTGGTGTTGGTAGATGGTGTTCGTCTGAATTCTTCCCGTACCGATAGCCGCCAGCTTGATTCCATTGATCCGTTCAACATCGAGCATATTGAAGTCATTTCCGGCTCGACCTCTTTGTACGGCGGCGGTAGTACCGGCGGTTTGATTAACATTGTCACCAAAAAAGGCCAGCCTGAAACCCAGATGGAATTCGAATCGGGCATTAAATCAGGCTTTAACAGCAGCAAAGATCACGATGAGCGTATCGCAGGGGCTATTTCTGGCGGCAACGACCATGCGTCCGGACGAATGTCGGTGGCCTATCAGAAGTTCGGTGGCTGGTTCGATGGCAATGGCGACCAGACTCTGCTTGATAACACGCAAACCGGCTTGCAGTATTCTGACCGTCTGGATGTGATGGGAACCGGCACGCTCAATATTGATGAAACTCAGCAATTACAGTTAGTAACGCAATATTACAAGAGCCAGGGCGATGACGATTACGGGCTAAATCTGGGCGAGAATTTCTCGGCTGTTACCGGAAATGGTAATGCTTACGTCAGCGACCAACTCAATTCAGACCGTATTCCTGGCACCGAGCGTCATCTGATTAGCCTGCAATATTCCAACAGCGATTTCCTCGGCCAGGAGCTGGTTGGGCAGGTTTATTATCGCGATGAATCCCTGACGTTCTATCCGTTCCCGACCCTGACGCGTGGCGCAGTCACCAGTTTCTCGGCCTCGCAGCAAGATACCGATCAGTACGGTGCAAAACTCGCACTGACCAGCCAGCCCGTTGATGGCTGGCAAATTACCTACGGTGTGGATGCCGACCACGAAAGCTTTACCTCAAACCAAAAATTCTTTGATTTAGCGAAAGCGAATGCCTCAGGTGGGTTGAATAACCAAAGCATTTACACCACCGGGCGCTACCCTGGCTACAGCATTACCAACTTCGCGCCATTCATGCAAACCAGCTATGACATCACCGACATGTTTACGCTAAGCGGCGGCGTCCGTTACCAGTGGACTGAAAACAAAGTTGATGATTTTGTTGGCTTTACTCAGCAACAAGGCATTGCAAATGGTATCGCTCAATCAGCGGATTCTATCCCTGGTGGCACCACTGATTACGACAATGCTTTGTTCAATGCTGGCGTGTTAATGCACATCACCGAGCGCCAGCAAGCGTGGTTTAACTTCTCGCAAGGCGTTGAATTACCTGATCCAGGCAAATATTACGGTAACGGGACTTACCGCCTGGTCAATGGCCATTATCAACTGGTGAACAGTGTGAACGTTGCACAGTCAAAACTTCAGGGGATCAAGGTCGATTCGTATGAGTTAGGCTGGCGCTACTCGGGCGATAGCCTGCGCACGCAGGTTGCGGCTTACTACTCACTCTCTGACAAGTCTATCTCCATCAACCGTGCAGATATGACCATCAATGTTGAAGATGACAAACGCCGTATTTACGGCGTTGAAGGTGCCGTGGATTACTTTATTCCAGACTCAGACTGGAGCACCGGTGTTAACTTCAACGTGCTGAAATCCGAAACCAAAGTGGATGGAAAATGGCAGAAATGGGACGTGATTTATGCCAGCCCGTCGAAAGCCACGGCATATGTGGGCTGGGCGCCAGAACCATGGAGCCTGCGTGTCCAGAGCCAGCAGACCTTTGATTTAACCGATGCCAGCGACAATAAAATCAATGGTTACAACACCATCGACTTTATCGGTAGTTACGCTCTGCCACTAGGTAAGCTGAGCTTCAGCATCGAAAACTTGCTGGATAAAGACTACACCACCGTGTGGGGTCAGCGCGCGCCTCTACTCTACAGCCCAACTTATGGCAGCCCATCGCTGTACGAATACAAAGGTCGTGGGCGCACTTACGGCGTGAATTACTACCTGCAATTCTAAAGTTCCTCACAGCAGGCTGGCGAAAAACCAGCCTGCTTTTTACTCTCATACACAAAATCCCTCTCGACCAAAATCCAGTAGTCATTTAAAACATAGGGACTCTAATGATAGGTACGGCTTATATTTGGTAGGATTAGCTTATGTTGGCAGGTTTAATCGGTTTAGGTTCAGTCATCGAAACAGCATATCTCCCTGCACTACGCCGTCTCTCTCTTCCCTTGCTCGAATGTTACGGTTTTGACGCTAACCCCGCGCGTCAGATTGACGGGATTAACCGTTGTGATTCTCTGGATGAACTGCTAGCAATGCCGCTTGATGTGGTGCTAATCACGACTTCTTCTCTGCATCATCTTCCTGTTCTGGAGCGCGTCTTGCAAAGTGACGTGCCTGCTATTGTGGTAGAAAAACCCGTCGCAGCCACGCTTGCGCAACTTGAGACACTTAAAACTCTGCTCGCGAAGCCGCAAAATGCCGCCCGTGTTCTGGCTTTGGATCACTGGATGGTTCGTACTCAAGCCTGCAATCACATTCACAACATCAATGAAATAAAGTGCATCGAAGGTTTTTTACTGGAGCCAAGTGGTTTTAACGCCGCGGGTGAGCCTGCTGCCCTCAACTTTGCCACGGGTGAAGCAGACACTCGCCAGTTGCGTCACCCTGACGGCGTAATTGTTGATATCGGCACTCATACTCTTGCCATGATGCGTGAAACTGTTCATCAGTTAGGTGGCAATGACCAGCTCACCGTTGAACTCATTTACGCACGCGATCGCCTCGGGAACGCGATTGCAGCGGGTGATTTCACTACAGCTGAAGGTGAAGCGCTGTTAACCGGGACTCTCAGTGGTATTCCTTATACGCTCCATCTCAACAAATATGCCGGGCCTGCTGGCGGGCAAAAAGGGATGCGGATTCATCTTCATGACGGGCAAATGATCAATATCGATCGTGAGGGAGTGAATGAGGTAGTGGAGCGGATCTCTGAACAGGGCAGCGAACGCAGTACCCTCGCCGGGCCGCTTTACGATCGTTGTTTACATGATGTGGTTTTTGGCGAACAAAGGCTGTTTTTGCGCACGCCTGACGAAATACCCGCCTACACTCAGCGCCGCATAGCAGAAGTTACTGCGCTGCTGGAATTGCAACAGCAGTTACGCGGTAGTCATTAAGCAAAAGCCCATCTCACAAGATGGGCCTTGATTTATAACCATTAGATTTTATTCAAAACTAGCTGGCCATTATTATCCAGTGGGATCTGCGTGCCAGGGTCTTTATCCATACGGATTTTGCCCTGCTGGTCGCCAATGCGGTACGTCACGTCGTAGCCCAGCATTTTTTCTGACTTGTCGTAAACGGTTTTACATTTCTGCTGCGTGGTGGTGTAGGTGTCGCGATCTTGCATCGCACCTTGAACCTGATTACCCGCATAACCCCCGCCCAGAGCACCGGCTACCGTCGCCACATCTTTACCACGCCCGCCACCAAACTGATGGCCAATCACGCCACCTGCAACGGCACCTAACGCTGAACCGAGAATACGGTTTTCATCCTGAACCGGACGACGATGAGTCACCGCGACATTACGGCATTCCTGACGTGGTGTTTTTACCGTTTCCTTGATAGGTGTCGCTGACACCACCTGTGCGTACTGAGGGCCACGGTCAAAAACATTCATGCTGGCAACCGCCGCCACACCCAGTGCTGCGGCCACACCGATACCTATACCCGCTAACATTGATTTATTCACAGGACATCCTCCTGACTGTGCAATTGCTTACAATTTTGCAACCAGAGGGCGTATAAGACAAATCAGACAACGGATGAAAAGTGCTGATTCATAGGCTGAAACTATGTGTTTGAGAGAAATCCTAAGCATGAAATGTTCATTTATGGATTTTTATGCTGAAACGTCAAATAAAAAACCCGGCACGCTGGCCGGGTTTGAGAGTCAATGCTGAACTGAGATTAGTGCAGTTTTAAACGCGGACGAATCACGCGGTTGATACTGCCTACCAGCATCATCAGGCCGGTTTTGAAATAACCGTGAAGCGCGACCTGGTGCATACGGTACAGGGAGATATAAACGAAACGCGCCATACGCCCTTCTACCATCATCGAACCGCGCATCAGGTTGCCCATCAGGCTACCGACGGTAGAGAACTTAGACAGCGAAACCAGAGAACCGTGATCTTTGTAAACATAAGATTTCAGCGGTTTATCTTTCATTTGCGCAAGAATATTGGTCAGCACCAAAGAAGCCATCTGGTGTGCAGCCTGTGCACGAGGTGGCACAAAGCCGCCTTCAGGACGTGCGCAAGAAGCACAGTCACCAATGGCATAAATATCAGGGTCACGCGTGGTTTGCAGCGTAGGCTCGGTCACTAACTGGTTAATACGGTTAGTTTCGAGGCCACCGATATCTTTCATAAAGTCTGGCGCTTTGATACCTGCCGCCCAAACCATCAGATCCGCTGCGATATATTCGCCGTCTTTAGTATTCAGGCCGCCCGCATCAGCAGAAGTCACCATAGTTTGCGTCAGAACACGCACGCCCAGTTTGGTCAGCTCGCTGTGCGCTGCCGCTGAAATACGCGGAGGCAATGCAGGCAGAATACGCTCGCCCGCTTCAACCAGCGTCACGTTCAGCGCTTCGTTAGTCAGCCCTTTATAACCGTAGCTGTGCAGCTGTTTGACTGCGTTATGCAGTTCAGCGGACAACTCAACACCTGTCGCCCCGCCACCCACGATAGCAATATTCACTTTGCCGCTGGCGCCCAGGTTCGCGGAATACTTGAGGAACAGATTCAGCATCTCAGAGTGGAAACGACGCGCCTGATGCGGGTTATCGAGGAAGATGCAATTATCTTTCACGCCCGGCGTGTTGAAGTCGTTGGAAGTACTACCCAGCGCCATCACCAGGGTGTCGTAAGGGATCTTACGCTCGGGAACCAACAGCTCGCCTTTGTCGTCACGCAGTTCTGACAACGTCAGCGTTTTGCTTTCGCGGTTAATATCAACCACTGAGCCAAGCTGGAACTGGAAGTGATGATTACGCGCATGAGCCAGGTAGCTCAGAGCATCCACACCTTCATCCAGTGAACCGGTAGCCACTTCGTGCAGCAGTGGTTTCCATAAATGGCTGTGGTTACGGTCGATAAGCGTAATCTTCGCTTTCTTACCACGACCCAGTTTTTTACCTAACTGAGTGGCCAGTTCAAGTCCGCCAGCACCACCACCGACAATGACAATCTTTCTTAATGGCGTAGTCAAAGTGACCCCCTTAAAATATTAACCAATTGTTAATTAAAGGTTATGTAAATAGCATTTAATTAACAACAAGTTACCTAAACAAACTCACTAATGTGACCAAAGAATAACATGGATGGTGTATTGGTCATACCAAAATTGATATGCATCAAATTTTTATGCCGAAAAGATAAACAAAAAGGGCCAGCACATGGCTGACCCTTTCACTTTTACGCCTTTAAGCCCCGACTAGCCGAGGGTTTTGAAAGCTTTTATGCGTTGCAAATGTGGCGAGATATTTTTGAATTTATGGGTCTGTTCCTGATCCCATACAATTTCATAGTAATGATGCAGCAATTCTGCGGCACGGGCATTATCCAGCGCCTCGTCATTGCGTGACAAAATCGCCAGGCAACGATCGCGGTTTTTCTCACGGAAATTTTGCACACACTTGGTCGAAATATCGGTGTATTCCTCAGGACGATCGATTTTCCCTTCCATGTTCTCTTGCGGGAACAAATTTGGGTTGAAGATCACCTGGCGAATATCACACAGGAAACCGATACGTTCTGCCCAAAAACCGCCCAGCCCAACGCCGCAAATCAGCGGGCGCTCATCGGCACTGAGTTGCAGCATCTTGTCGACTTCTTTGAGCAGATGCTGCATGTCGTGTTTCGGATGTCGCGTGCTGTAACTGATAAGCCGCACGTCCGGGTCGATAAACTGGAGTTGCAGCACCTTTTCATGGTTACCGGGACTGTTGGAGTCAAAACCGTGTAAATAGATAATCATTGCATCCTCACCACACGAATTCAGGCCATTCGGCCCGAGAGTTAAAGACCCGCCTTGTGGGCTTGCCACTGCTCATGCAGCGCCTCAAGTTGCTGGTTTGCTTCCTTCCAGCGCGCTGATGACCTCAGCTCCTGACGGGTAAATGAACCTTTATGATACAAACCTGTAACACGCTCTGCTTTGACCGGCGACAGGTTATCTAACACGCTAACCGCGCCATTACGATTATTGCAGACGAGGATCATATCGCAACCTGCATCCAGTGACGCCTGCCCACGTTCAGCGTAACTGCCCATAATCGCCGCACCTTCCATCGACAAATCGTCAGAGAAGATAACGCCATTAAAGCCAAGTTCGCCACGCAACACGGTTTTCAGCCAGTGCGGGGAACCGCTGGCCGGACGCGGGTCAACATCGGTGTAGATAACATGCGCAGGCATGATGGCATCGAGTTTGTTATCGGTAATCAGTGTACGGAAAATCTGCATATCGTGTTCACGAATCAACGCTTCATCACGCGGGTCGCGAGGGGTTTCTTTGTGCGAATCGGCGGTGACTGCACCGTGACCGGGGAAATGCTTACCGGTCGTTTTCATGCCAGCCGCATGCATACCGTCGATAAAACGGGTTGCCATCGCCAACGCTTTTCGCGGATCTTCATGGTACGAACGCTCGCCAATGGCAGCGCTAATATGGCCAATGTCCAAAACGGGTGCGAAACTGATGTCGATATCCATGGCAATCATTTCACTCGCCATCAACCAACCTGCTTCCTCAGCCAGTTTACCGCCGTTCTCCAGACCGTTTATGGCAGCAAAAGATTGCGCGGCAGGAAGAAGCGTAAAGCCTTCGCGGAAACGCTGAACGCGCCCGCCTTCCTGGTCAACGGCCACCACCAGACGATTGCGCGAGGCTTCGCGGATTTGGCGCACCAGTTCACGCAATTGCTCGGGATCGTGATAGTTGCGGGTAAACAGAATCAACCCACCGACCAGCGGGTGTTTCAGAATTTCGCGCTCTTCGGCATCCAGCTCAAAGCCTGCCACATCTAACATTACCGGACCCACATCTACCTCTCTTAATTAGTTCTTTTCCCGCAGTTGGCTCCAGGCCTCATCTGCAAGAGTTATAAATGTTCTGTCTTGTGTTTGCCGCCAGCGGCATTCGTACCACGATGCCATCAGCATCATTACCCATGGCCGCCATCGCGCTGCCTGCCGGGTTAATGTTTCCAGCGGAATATGGCTCCATTGTGCATAGGCGCGTATCAGTGAATCATCACAGATATTATTGGCCGCCATTGTTGCCGCAAGTTCCAGCGCAACATCGCCATCACCCGCATATTCCCAGTCAATGAGTTTAAGCCCCTGCGGTTGGAGCACAAGGTTCCCGGCATGAACATCCATATGCAGTGGTGCCAGGCGCAGCGGCTTAGGTTCGCCTTGACGCTTCATTTTTTTAAGCAACCGCAACCAGCTCACACGTTTGCGCTCAGGGGCAGCCATTAACCAGTAGTGTTCAAGCAACGGCAACAGACTGATTCGCCAGCCAAAACAGTTTTGTTGATGTAAATCATACAGCAAGGCACTGAGCGATTGCAGTGAGGGAAGTTGGGATTTTACCTCGCCAGTTTGCCATTCGACGATTAACCAACCGTCAGCCAGACAAACGGGCCGCGGCGCGATGCGCTGAGGCATTCGGTTCAGCGCGCGAAAGTGTCGTGATAGCGAAACGCCCGGCTGCGGAGACGCAAGCTGGTGACGAGCAACGTACTCGCGCCCTCCCGCGTTGAAATGCACGCTGCCACCACTCAATCCTTCGAGTGCAGAAAAGCAACCGGCGGCCTGAGCCGCCGGAAGATACTGAGCAATCACACT
>NZ_JMPI01000022.1 GCF_000735355.1 Buttiauxella agrestis ATCC 33320 | reverse complement strand
GGGTCTGTTGTACCGCACCGTTTCCTGACCAAATAATTTCACCCGTCTGTACCAGCATCAACTGCATTTTCAGCGTTGGAGCATTCACATTACCGCTGGCATTGCTGTAAAGCACATATTGAGCGCCCACTTTACGGGCAATACCAATCGCTTTACTGCGCGAACCCAGGCTGTCCTGTGGCGATAACCCCAGTTCCTGTTTCGCTATTGAAAGTTGTTGAGCAGAAACAAGGGTAAATTTAGCGTTGTTCGCCAACGCGCCGCGTAAAGCCTCGGTTGCTTTACTGGTTTGCAGCGAGCCATTGGTGTGATTGTTTACACTATCCACCAGCAGAACGCCGCCTGCGGTAACGCCATCGGCTTGCAGCATTTTGCCCACCATCGGCTGCATGGCGCTACCCCAGTCGTAAGTACGGACTTTTGGCGTTGCAGGAATGGTCGGCTGTGGTTGCTCAATCGGCCCTGGTTGAGTCGGTACTGTTGGCACCGTTGGGACTGTTGGCACCGGCTCGATCGGCTGCTGTGGACCCGGTTTAACTTCTTCCACAGGAGCAGGAGCTTCACCACGGTTAATACACCCGGATAAAATCATCGCTGCAGCGAGGATAACCAGATATCGATAGATTCCCTTAATCAAAATTCACCCCTTATAAAGAGAGATAAAGACGGACTTTACGTGCGTCTGGATAACTGGCTATAGATGACACCGAAACGCTGGATTTCGCAGGCAGCGTTATCGTGCGCGGTTGTTCCAGAGGATGAATCTCCAACCCCTTCGCGTCATACCAATAAAAACGATAGTTGATAATGACCGGCTTCGACTGCTCATTATATAACTGACTGCGTGAAACAGTGGCGCCGTTGTCATTTGAAATTTCAGGACTTTCAGCACTGATACCCGCTGCCAACACCGACGCTTCCATCACCAGTGTTTGTCTGTCGTTGACAGGAATGGCAGGTTTGGAGCTACATCCCACCATCAGCACAAAGGGAAGAAGCATTAACAGCGGGTTAGTTTTCATTAAATTATCCTTTATGCGCCAGCATTGGCCCAAGCACGCGGCCACCAAGCAGGTGCATATGTATGTGGTAAACCTCTTGCCCGCCGTGACGATTACAATTCATGATGAGACGATAACCGTCTTCGGCAATCCCTTCCTGCTCTGCAATTTTAGCTGCAACCGTTAACATGCGCCCTAAAGCCAGCTCATGTTCTGCGGTGACATCATTTACCGTTGGGATCAGGATATTAGGAATAATAAGGATGTGGGTAGGTGCCTGCGGTGATATATCCCGGAATGCAGTCACTAGTTCATCTTGATAAACGATATCTGCCGGAATTTCGCGGCGGATAATTTTGCTGAAAATGGTTTCTTCGGCCATGACGTTACCTTTATTTATTCATTGTGTGACGGGCATAACGTAAGAGTATGAGCGAGTTACTCACTCTCTTTCAACCACAAGCCAGTAATTCTTTATCACACTTCAGGTCACGAACCTGCCTTACACGCCGTAAATCCCTCTTCAATACAGGTTTAAAACAACATTTCATTTGTAGGGTAACAAATGTTTACACCATTCATATGAATGCGTATATTTCTCATTTGCATTTTCATTCATATGTTATATGCGAAAAACGCTGTACTCCGTGACCGGATTCCACTGGCACAGGGACACAACTTCCAACATCCATTAAGGGTTTATGATGTCTTTCACTACTTCTACCAGGGATGGCAGGCTCGCACCCGCCAGTACAATCTCTCTTCTTGCATCCTGTATCGCTTTCGCACTGATGCCCTCTGCTGCTTTCGCGGCGGAGAAAAAGAGCGAAGATACACTGATTGTAGAAAGCACGCAGGCGAACGCCAGCGATGCTGAAGATGCACAAGATTACAGTGTCAAAGCCACCACCAGCGGCACAAAAATGTTGTTGGTTCCACGAGATATTCCTCAATCCGTCAGCATTATCAGTGAACAGCGAATGAAGGATCAGAAGCTGGAATCCCTGGGCGATGTGCTCAATAACACTGTGGGGATCAGCGAGACTTACGCTGATTCTGACCGCGCGACCTATTACGCACGCGGTTTCGCCATTGATAACTTTATGGTGGATGGTATTCCGACACTGTTCGAGTCCAACTGGAATCTCGGCGATGCGCTTTCTGATACTGCAATCTATGAACGCATTGAAGTGGTGCGTGGCGCGAACGGCCTGACAACAGGCTCGGGTAACCCGTCAGCGGCCATCAATATGGTGCGTAAACACGCTGACAGTCGTGAATTCACCACCAGCGTTTCTGCTGAATACGGCAGCTGGGACAAACAGCGCTACGTCGCAGATTTGTCCACCCCTTTGACCGACAACGGCAATATTCGCGGTCGGATGGTCGCGGGTTATCAGGACAACGACAGTTGGGTTGACCGCTATAACCAGAAGAAGAAATTCTTCTATGGTGTTGTGGATGCGGACCTGACCGACGCGACCAGCTTATCTGTTGGCTATGACTACCAGGAAACCAACGTCAATAACCCAACCTGGGGCGGTATTCCGCGTTGGTACACCGATGGTAGCAAAACCCATCCAGACCGTAGCTACAGCACCGCACCTGACTGGGCCTACAACGACAAAGAAACGAAGCGTACTTTTGCCACCATCAAACAAATGCTGGGCTATGACTGGCAACTGACGGTCAATGCGACACATACGGAAACGACGCTGGATAGCCAACAACTTTATCTTGATGGCCTGGTCGATAAATCCACCGGCATGTTGGTTAGCCCGTATGGCCCGTCATATCCTTACGTTGGAGGCACGGGTTACAACACAGGGAAGCGTAAAGTCGATGCGTTAGATACCTTTGCCAATGGTTCATATGAGCTGTTTGGTCGCCAGCATGAACTGATGATCGGCACCAGCTATTCGCGCCAGAACAATACCTATTACAGCTCGTGGGCCAATATCAGCGACACCGAATTTGGCAATTACAACAACTACAATGGTGACTTCCCTGAAACTGACTGGAGCCCATTAAGCCTCGCGCAGAAAGATACGATTCATCAAAAATCGGCCTACATGGCGACGCGCGTGACCCTTGCCGATCCGCTACACGTTATTCTTGGGGCGCGTTACACCAAGTACAATCTTGATACGCTAAACCAGAAACTGGAGAAGAATAATACCTCTCCGTATGCGGGCATCGTCTTTGATATCAATGACACCTGGTCCACTTACGCAAGTTACACCTCGGTGTTTAAGCCGCAGACCCAGCGCAATAGCGAGCAAAAGTATCTGTCGCCAATTACCGGCAATAACTATGAAGCGGGTTTAAAAGCTGACTGGATGAGTGGCCGTTTGACGACATCTTTGGCCGCCTTCCGCATCGAACAAGATCATCTGGCGCAATCCACCGGTCTGGTTATTCCTGGCACCAATGGCGAAACAGCTTATCGTGAAGCTGACGGCACGGTGAGCCGTGGGGTTGAATTTGAAGTGAATGGCGCACTGACGGATAACTGGCAGATGTCGTTTGGCGCAACGCGTTATGTTGCTGAGGATAGCGATGGCAGTGCGGTTAACCCAAATCTGCCTCGTACCAGCGTCAAGCTGTTTACCAGTTATCGCCTGCCAATGCTCCAGGCTCTGGCTGTGGGCGGTGGCGTAAACTGGCAAGACCATGTCTGGTCCGACGTTCCTGTTCCGGGTGGCACGTATCGTTCAGAGCAAGGCAGCTTCGCATTGGTTGATTTATTCGCCCGCTATAACGTGACGAAAGCGTTCTCAGTACAGGCGAACGTCGATAACCTGTTTGATAAATCTTACGACACCAACGTTGATAGTCGTGGGATTGTCTACGGCGCGCCGCGTAACTTCTCCGTTAGCGCGAATTACACCTTCTGATTCACACCCTGGCGGATGACACAAGCTTATCCGCCCTACAAGACCTAAAGACGCCAATAAAAAAGGGAGGCCATTTGACTGGCCTCCCTCAGTTCTCCCCAACTACTTTTTAGCTGTTACGGATCCACTCATCCATTTCAGTTTTCAGGTTATCGGATTTAGTACCGAAGATTGCCTGAACACCTGAACCAGCTACCACTACACCTGCCGCACCCAATTTCTTCAGGCCAGCCTGGTCGACTTTAGAGATGTCGGCCACGCTAACACGCAGACGGGTAATACACGCATCCAGGTTAGTGATGTTTTCTTTGCCGCCGAACGCGCTAACCAGAGCTGGTGCCATTTCGCTTGTGGAAGTGGTAGAAGTCTCGGCAGTTGCGTCTTCACGACCTGGAGTTTTCAGGTCAAGTGCTTTGATCAGCACGCGGAACACGGTGTAGTAAATCGCTGCGTAGCACAGGCCAACGATTGGGAACAACCACAGTTTGCTGCTGTTTCCGCTCAGCACGATGAAGTCAATCAGACCGTGAGAGAAGGAAGTACCGTCACGCATACCCAGAAGGATACAGATTGGGAACGCCAGGCCTGCCAACACCGCGTGGATGATGTACAGGATTGGAGCAACGAACATGAAGGAGAACTCGATTGGCTCGGTGATACCGGTCAGGAACGAGGTCAACGCAGCGGAGATCATGATGCCGCCGACTTTTGCACGGTTCTCAGGTTTAGCTGAGTGCCAGATTGCGATAGCCGCAGCAGGCAGACCGTACATTTTGAACAGGAAGCCACCAGACAGTTTGCCAGCAGTTGGGTCACCTGCCATGTAACGTGGGATATCGCCGTGGAATACCTGGCCCGCAGCGTTGGTGTATTCACCAATCTGCATCTGGAATGGAACGTTCCAGATATGGTGCAGACCAAATGGTACCAGGCAGCGCTCTACGAAACCGTAGATGCCGAATGCCACAACCGGGTTCTGGTATGCAGCCCACTGAGAGAAGGTCTGAATAGCCGTACCGATTGGAGGCCAGATGAAGGACAGCACAACGCCCATGAAGATCGCAGCCAGACCAGAGATGATCGGCACGAAACGTTTGCCCGCGAAGAAGCCCAGATATTCTGGAAGCTTGATGCGATAGAAACGGTTAAACATGTAGGCTGCAATGGCACCCGAGATGATCCCGCCCAGAACACCGGTATCAGCCAGGTGTTTTGTCGCGATCTCTTCCGCAGGAATATGCAGAACCAATGGCGCAACAACTGCCATGGTTTTAACCATGATGCCGTATGCAACCACAGAGGCTAATGCAGAAACGCCATCGTTATTTGTGAAGCCTAATGCAACACCGATAGCAAAAATCAGCGGCATGTTGGCGAAGACTGAACCGCCCGCTTCCGCCATAACATGAGAAACCACTGCTGGCAGCCAGCTGAAGTTTGCAGAACCGACGCCAAGCAGAATACCTGCGATTGGCAGTACGGATACTGGCAACATCAGCGATTTACCCACCTTTTGCAGGTTAGCAAATGCATTCTTAAACATAATTGAGAGTGCTCCTGAGTATTTGTGCTTTTTTTTACGCGTTATGCGCATCGGACTGGGGGGAGATCCGGTCCATAAACAGGCATCTAAGTGCCTTTTGATTTATTACGCAGAGTAAAATAAATCCATGAAAGTTTGTTTGACGGCTATCACGTTTCTCTAAAAGCCATATGAAAAACTTTCATAAACTTACAAAACGCGTTTCTGAATGTTACAAAAACGGCCTGCACCGCCCTTTTTGTGGCGGTGCACTTTACTCGCTTCGATCATTAATTACGAGCTTTAAAATAAGTCTGATTTATCAGGCAGATTGCAAGCGGGAGTCAGGAATATGGAACAACGTAGCGAAGTTTTTTGTCGTCGCAACGGCCAATTCCTCAAGTGAAACCCCTTTCAGCACCGCCATATATTCCGCCACGTCACGCGTCATTGCAGGCTGGTTTTCCTTGCCACGATGTGGCACTGGAGCAAGATAAGGTGAATCAGTTTCCACGAGTATGCGATCCAGTGGTACATAACGCGCCGCTTCCCTGAGTTGTTCAGCATTGCGGAAGGTCACAATGCCGGAAAAAGAGATATAAAAGCCCATGTCGAGCAATTTTCCAGCAGTTTCTGTGTCTTCTGTAAAACAGTGTAGTACCCCACCGCAGTCTGTCACTTTCTCTTCATGCAGAATCGAGAGCGTATCGGCGCGGGCGTCACGCGTGTGCACAATCACCGGTTTATTGAGTTCACGTCCAATTTGAATGTGATGACGGAATGACTCCTGCTGGCGCGGCTTGGTTTCCGGGGTATAGAAATAATCCAGCCCCGTTTCACCCATTGCGACCACGCCCGGATCGGCGGCAAGACGGCGAAGTTCTTCAACATCATAATCTTCGGCTTGATTGAGCGGATGGACGCCACATGAATACGCCACGTTATTACGCTCGCCCACCAGTTGGCGCATATTGCGATAACCCTCAAGTGTGGTGGCAACGGCAAGGCAGAATTTCACATCGCGCGCGGCCGCTTTTTCCAGAACGTCATCAACGCTTTTATGCAGGGATTGATAATCGAGGCCATCGAGATGGCAATGTGAGTCAACCAGGAACATACAGATACTCTTAAAGATGAAAGGTCGGAAGGACTGCACCGGGCTGCATAATGCGCTCCCAGGTGAGTAATTGTTCAGTCAGCAATAATTCGCGATTCACGCCCACGACGCTGAGCAGCGATTCACGACAATTAAACCAATTATGAAGGATAGCTTGCAGCATGGCAGGTGTCGCGCTATTGGCAAGATTGGCGACTAAAGCTTGCTGATCGTCATTGGTCAGCCAGGCGGTTGCACCTTGCTGCCATTTTAGTGCATCAACCAGCAGCGAAGATAACCAGTGAAGTCGAACCGCGGCGTCGTCGCTGTTTAAAGCAGGCAACAAAGCCAGCATGTTTTTCGTCGCACAACATTCGCTAAGTTTGTCACACAACGCCTGACGGTGTTTCCATGACTCAGGTTGCAGCAATGCCAGCGCGCCTGCCGGAGCGCCGGAGTTTAAACGCAATGCCGCACGCAATTGTGCGCTATCCAGCGTGATTTCTCGCGCAAGCCAGGCCAACGCGAAAGTTTCATCAGGGGGTGTTAAATACCAGTAAAGGCAACGACTACGTAAGGTTGCTGGCAAACGGGCCGGTTCGCGGCAGCCGAGGAAAAACCAGGTTTTAGCTGGCGGCTCTTCGAGTGTTTTCAATAATGCGTTTGCCGCAGCTTCAGTGAGAAGCCCGGCATCTTCCAGCCAGACGACTTTTGCCCCACCCTGCTGCGCATGGCTGTAAAGCTTCTCAGTCATTTCGCGGATAGCATCAATGCCGAGGCTCGATTTACCTTTCTCCGGGGCAATGACATAGCTGTCCGGATGCGTACCCGCCTGCATCAACTGACAGCTGCGGCATTGACCGCAGCTTTTATTACCTTGCGGCGTTTGGCACATTATCCAGCGCGTGAGAGCGTAAATTAACGCATCATCGCCCATGCCGGATAATGAATGAAGCAGTAATGCATGGTGCCCGCGACCTGACTGGTACTGACTGAGGATTTGCTCAAACGGTGCGCGTAACCATGGATACCATTTCATTACGCCAGCTCCTTAGCCCACTCAAGCACGGCGTGACGAACAGCCTGCGAAACGTCTTCAAGCGATTGTGTCGCATCAATCGTACGAATACGGCTGTCGGTTGCGGCAAGTTCGAGGTAACGCGCACGGGTACGGTTAAAGAAGTCGAAAGATTCCTGTTCGATGCGATCCAGTTCGCCACGCGCACGCGCACGCTTCAGGCCAACTTCAGGTGTCACATCAAGATAAATCGTCAGATCCGGATAGAAATCGCCGAGTACGGTATTACGCAGCGCCATGAGTAATTGCTGATCGATACAACGACCGCCGCCCTGATAGGCTTGCGTCGAGAGGTCATGACGATCGCCAATCACCCATGCTCCCCGCTCCAGTGCCGGTTTGATGACGGTTTCTACTAGCTGCACACGCGCAGCGTAGAACATCAGTACTTCGGCTTTATCCGTCACTATCTCATCGCCGATACCTTTGTTATTCAGCGTCAGCTCGCGCAATCTTTCTGCCAGCGGAGTTCCGCCGGGTTCACGCGTGAACACCAGATCGGTGATGCCCAGCTCTTTTAAGGTCGCAACCACCACGTTATGCGCGTTAGTTTTCCCTGCTCCTTCGAGCCCTTCGATGACGATAAATTTACTGACCATTCTTGTCCTTCAACGCTTTGATATAGACCTGCACAGCCTGGTTGTGGCTGGCAAGGTTAGTATTAAATGTGTGCCCGCCTTTTCCATCCGCGACGAAATAAAGATAAGGCGTTTTCGCCGGATGCGCCCCAGCCTGTAACGACGCATCACCAGGGATGGCAATTGGGCCAGGCGGCATTCCACTTATGACATAGGTGTTGTACGGCGTCGGGGTTTCCAGATCTTTGCGTGACAGCCTACCATTATAGCTTTCACCCATGCCGTAAATTACCGTCGGATCGGTTTGTAAACGCATACCGATACGCAGGCGGTTAATAAACACTGAAGCGACCTGATCACGTTCTGCAGCAACCGCAGTTTCTTTCTCGATAATCGAAGCCATGGTAACTAAATCATTTTGCGTTTTGTACGGCAGACCGTCTTTTTTGCCATCCCACGCCGCTTGTACCGCTTTAACCATGCGCTCATGCGCACGTTTGAGTAGCGCAACATCCGTCGTATTCGCGGTGTATAACCACGTATCCGGGAAGAACCAGCCTTCCACCCATTCTGGATGTTCAAATTTTAAGGCTTCGGCAACCGTTGAATAGCTGTCATCTTTGAGCGTGTGCTGAATGTATGGCGCTTCGCGCAGTTGTTTCAGCCAGTCGCTCAGGCGCGTCCCTTCCACAAAACGGATGGGGAATTGCGCTTCTTTACCGCTGGCTAAAAGTTTAAGCATTTCGCGCACTGTCATTTGCGGCGTAAAGCGGTAGGTACCCGCTTTGAAATTAGCAAGATCGGGTTCAACTTTAAGCAGCCACTGGAAAACACGTGGGCGATTGAGCAGTTTTTCTTCGTACAGCTGTTTACCCAACGCCAGACGACCCGTACCCGCCTTAAGGGTGAATATGGTTTCTTGTTCAATAGTCAGATGGCTATTAGCAAGCTGGCGGACTTTGTACAAGCCAACGCCCGCCGCCACACCTAACACCACTAACAGCAGCAGAAAGAAACGTAGCATCTTTTTCATTGTTAATCGGTTACTCACAAAGTGGTGCTAAAAATTGATAAAGCTCACGAGATTCAAATTGCCAGGATTCAGCCTGTTTAACAGGGACAACCGGCATTAATGCGTTACAAATTAGCACTTCGTCGGCCTGGGCCAGCGTGTCTACTCTTTCCCGAACTTGCGTGAGCTGCCAGGCAGAACCGGCAAGACAGGAGATAATATGCTGGCGCATAGTGCCGTTTACACCAGATTTATCTACATACGGTGTAAATACCTGTGTGCCTTTACGCCAGAATAAATTCGCGGCACAGCATTCCGTAAGCCACCCATCACTGTCAAGAACCAGGGCTTCCTGGGCTTGCGTCTGTTCAAGATGCGTACGAATCAGCACTTGTTCGAGGCGATTAAGGTGCTTAATGCCTGCCAGGTGCGGATTAATTCCTAACTGAATCGGGCTTAACGCAAGGCTAATCCCCTCCTCGCGCCACTGCGGATAAAACGAGGGAAAGGCGGAAACGGATAATATACGTGTCGGTTGCTGGCAATTTGCCGCGCTGTACCCTCGCCCACCACTGCCGCGAGTAATGACGACTTTCAAAACGGCCTGCTGTTGTGTTGCAGCGAGCTGCTGCATTTCGCTTTTTAGCCGTGACCAGTCGGCAAACGGAATAAGGAGTTTTTCGCAGGCTTGCTGCAAACGGATGAGATGTTGTTCTAAAAATCTGACCTGACCGTCACTAACGCGAGATGTCGTAAAACAACCGTCGCCAAACTGCACTGCGCGATCGTTCGCCGCTAAAGTTTCGGTTCGCTCACCATTGATTAAATACATAACAATTCCTCAATGTGTTGTGAGTTAAGAGTGCCAGTGCGGGAAGAATGCAGCAAGAGGGGAATAATTGAGATGCATAAAGGGCCCGCAAGCGAGCCCTTTATGGAGACGGTTTAGATCTTCTTGAAGATCAGAGAACCGTTTGTACCACCAAACCCGAAGGAGTTACACAGAGTGTATTCCATTCCTTTTACCTGGCGTGCAACATGAGGAACAAAATCCAGATCGCAACCTTCGTCAGGGTTATCAAGGTTAATGGTCGGTGGAATCGCCTGATCGCGCAGCGCAAGGATGGAGTAGATTGACTCTACTGCCCCAGCAGCGCCTAACAGGTGACCGGTCATAGACTTGGTTGAGCTTACCAGAACACGGTAGGCATCTTCGCCAAAAATAGTCTTAACCGCTTGCGTTTCAGCTTTATCGCCAGCTGGAGTGGAAGTGCCATGCGCGTTCACATAACCTACCATAGCTGGCGTAATACCTGCGTCACGCAGTGCGTTTTCCATTGCCAGTGCAGCACCTGCACCGTTTTCTGGCGGTGAAGTCATGTGGTAAGCATCGCTGCTCATACCAAAACCAACGACTTCTGCGTAGATTTTCGCGCCACGCTTTTTAGCATGTTCGTACTCTTCGAGTACCATCATGCCCGCACCATCACCCAACACAAAACCATCACGGTCTTTATCCCACGGGCGGCTTGCCGCTTGCGGGTTGTCATTACGGGTAGAAAGCGCACGCGCAGCACCAAAGCCACCCACGCCCAACGGAGTACTGGCTTTTTCTGCACCACCTGCCAGCATTGCGTCTGCATCGCCATAAGCGATCATACGCGCAGCCTGACCGATGTTATGCACACCAGAAGTACACGCTGTAGCAATGGAAATGCTTGGACCACGTAGGCCGAACATAATGGTCAGATGACCTGCCACCATATTCACGATAGTCGACGGCACAAAGAATGGGCTGATCTTACGTGGACCACCGTTCACCAGCGAGGAGTGGTTCTCTTCGATAAGACCCAGACCACCGATACCAGAACCGATTGCGGCGCCGATACGGGTTGCATTCCCTTCCGTTACTTCCAGACCAGAATCCAGCATGGCCTGGTGGCCAGCAACAATTCCATATTGAATGAAGGCATCCATTTTGCGCTGTTCTTTGCGCGAAATGATGTCATCACAGTTAAAATCCTTTACTAAGCCAGCAAATTTCGTTGCATAGGCGGTAGTATCGAAATGGTCGATTAGGCTGATGCCACTCTGACCGGCAAGGAGAGCTTTCCAGGTAGACTCTACGGTATTGCCGACAGGAGACAACATGCCCAGTCCGGTCACAACTACACGACGCTTAGACACGTTTGTCCTCCAGGGAGGGAAAAAATAATACTAGTGGGACACTTAGATAAAACTCAGGCGGTCGAATGACCGCCTGGAGATGTTCACTTACGCCTGGTGACCGTTGATGTAATCAATGGCAGCCTGAACGGTGGTGATTTTCTCAGCTTCTTCGTCCGGAATCTCAGTATCAAACTCTTCTTCCAGAGCCATTACCAGCTCAACGGTGTCAAGAGAATCAGCGCCCAGGTCCTCTACGAAGGAAGCGGAGTTGATAACTTCTTCCTGCTTAACGCCCAGTTGTTCGCCGATAATTTTCTTAACGCGTTCTTCGATAGTGCTCATACTCTTAAATTTCCTATCAAAACTCGCTTTCGCGATGGTTTTCGTAGTGTATAAAATGTTGAAAAAGATGCAACTAAATCCCGGCAGGTCATACCACGATTTTACGCTATTTTGCGGGCATTCGCCCAAATAACGCAAATATTTTGTATCGTGGTTAAACCATATACATTCCGCCATTGACGTGCAGAGTTTCACCAGAGATGTAACCTGCCTCGTCAGAGGCTAAAAATGCAACAGCACTGGCGATTTCTTTTGCGTCGCCTAAACGACCCGCTGGAACTTCCGCCAGTATACCCGCACGCTGTTCATCAGAAAGCGCACGCGTCATGTCCGTTTCAATAAAGCCCGGAGCAACAACGTTTACAGTAATACCACGAGACGCAACTTCACGTGCTAGTGATTTACTGAAACCAATCAGACCCGCTTTCGCCGCAGCGTAGTTAGCCTGACCAGCATTTCCCATGGTACCAACCACAGAACCAATAGTGATAATACGACCATGACGCTTTTTCATCATAGCGCGCATTACCGCTTTTGACAGACGGAATACTGATGACAGGTTGGTTTCGATGATATCGTTCCACTCGTCATCTTTCATGCGCATTAACAGGTTATCACGAGTGATACCGGCATTATTAACCAGAATATCGACTTCGCCAAATTCTGCACGAATATTTCCCAAAACAGCTTCAATTGAAGCCGGATCAGTTACATTCAGCATATAACCTTTGCCGTTATCGCCCAGATAATCACTGATCGCCTGCGCACCGCTTTCACTGGTCGCAGTGCCGATAACTTTCGCACCACGGGCCACCAGGGTTTCCGCGATTGCGCGGCCGATACCGCGGCTTGCGCCGGTTACCAGCGCAATTTTTCCTTCAAAACTCATGGGTTTCCCTCGTCTTATTGCTCGAGCGCCGCTGACAATGCGACCGGCTCGTTAATGGCCGAAGCAGTCAGTGTGTCAACAATACGTTTTGTCAGGCCAGTCAAAACTTTACCAGGCCCGACTTCCAGCAACTGGGTCACACCCTGCGCTGCCATAAATTCAACAGATTTTGTCCACTGGACTGGGCTGTACAGTTGACGCACCAGCGCGCTACGAATAGCTTCTGGTGATGTTTCGCACTTCACGTCCACATTATTCACAACCGGAACAGTTGGCGCGTTGAAAGTAATATTTTCCAGCGCGACGGCAAGTTTATCCGCTGCGGGTTTCATCAGTGCGCAGTGAGAAGGCACACTGACAAGCAGTGGCAGAGCACGTTTTGCGCCGGCGGCTTTACAAGCTGCACCTGCACGCTCAACAGCGTCTTTATTGCCCGCAATCACTACCTGACCTGGTGAGTTAAAGTTCACCGGAGAAACCACTTCACCTTGAGCGGCTTCTTCGCAGGCTTTAGCAATAGACGCATCATCAAGACCGATGATGGCATACATTGCGCCAGTGCCCGCAGGAACCGCTTCTTGCATCAATTTGCCGCGCAATTCCACCAGACGCACTGCGTCGGCGAAATCAATCACACCTGCACAAACCAGAGCTGAATATTCGCCCAGGCTATGCCCAGCCATCAACACAGGGTTTTTGCCGCCCTGCTGCTGCCAGACACGCCACAATGCAACAGAAGCTGTCAGCAGCGCAGGTTGTGTCTGCCAGGTCTTGTTCAGCTCTTCCGCTGGCCCTTGTTGGGTCAATGCCCACAAATCATAGCCCAGCGCGTCAGAAGCTTCACGGAAAGTGGCTTCTACAACAGGGTTTGCTGCTGCAATTTCTGCCAGCATACCTACTGCTTGCGAACCCTGGCCTGGGAATACAAAAGCAAATTGAGTCATGGTTAAATCCCTAATAATCAAAAACGAACCAGTGCTGAACCCCAGGTAAAGCCGCCACCGAAGGCTTCGAGCAATACCAGTTGGCCACGTTGAATCCGTCCATCACGAACCGCTTCGTCCAGCGCTGCCGGTACGGAAGCCGCCGAAGTATTTCCGTGTCTGTCGAGCGTAACAACCACGTTATCCATCGACATGCCCAGCTTTTTCGCCGTCGCGCTAATAATGCGCAGGTTCGCCTGATGTGGCACTAACCAGTCGAGCGCCGAGCGGTCGAGGTTATTGGCAGCCAGGGTTTCATCAACGATGTGAGCAAGCTCAGTCACCGCGACTTTAAAGACTTCGTTACCCGCCATGGTCAGGTGAATTGAATTTTCAGGATTCACGCGATCGACGTTTGGTAGCATTAACAGCTCACCGTAACGACCATCTGCATGCAGATGGGTGGAGATGATGCCCTGTTCTTCAGAAGCGCCAAGCACAACAGCACCCGCACCATCACCAAAAATAATAATCGTTCCACGATCGGTTGGATCGCAAGTACGCGCCAACACGTCAGATCCAATCACCAATGCGTGTTTTACTGCACCTGACTTCACGTAAAGATCAGCAACGCTCAATGCATAGGTGAAACCTGCGCAAGCCGCTGCGACATCAAACGCCGGGCAACCTTTGATCTCCAACATTGCCTGCACCTGGCAAGCCGCGCTTGGGAAAGCGTGTGTTGAGGACGTGGTGGCAACAATGATTAAGCCAATTTCGGATTTATCAATACCGGCCATTTCCAGGGCGCGAGTTGCTGCCGCGAACCCCATCGTTGCCACGGTTTCGTTTGGCGCTGCGATATGGCGTTCACGAATACCTGTACGGGTGACAATCCACTCGTCAGAAGTATCCACCATTTTTTCCAGGTCGGCGTTGGTACGCACTTGTTCAGGCAGATAGCTGCCCGTACCAATAATCTTCGTATACATGTACGTCAGTCACTCTTGGGTAATACTGATTCCAGGCGGGCAGCAATCCGGGTAGGGACTTGCCGCGCCACCGCCTGCACTGCCTGTTCAATCGCGACAACAAACGCTCGCTGATTGGCCGCTCCGTGACTCTTAATCACTGTGCCGCGCAATCCTAACAGACAGGCGCCATTATACTGGTCGGGGTTGAGGTGACTGAATCGCCTGCTCAGGCTTTTTTGTAACCAATGTTTCAATATAATTAGCCACCACGACCTTTTTTTCCCTTCGCCCTGAGATTTCAAAAGCGAGAGGAACATTCTTGCAACCCCTTCCATCGTCTTAAGGGTGACGTTACCGACAAAGCCATCACACACCAATACGTCGGTTTTTCCCGTCAACAACTCATTCGCTTCAAGATAACCAATATAGTTGATAGAAGGCATTGTTTTTAATAATGCTGATGCATCGCGAATGCTATCGAGACCTTTTGTCTCTTCTTCGCCAATGTTCAATAACGCGACTCTGGGGGAACTGATGCCGAGAAGTTCCTCTGCCATCACAGAACCCATAATCGCAAACTGCACCAACATATTACTGTCACATTCAACGTTCGCACCGAGATCCAGCACGACAGTTTTACCTTTTTGCTGATGCGGTAAAACCGTCATCAGCGCCGGGCGCTCAATTCCTTCGATCGGCTTGAGCAATAATTTAGCCAGCCCCATCAGAGCGCCGGTATTTCCTGCGCTTACACAAGCTTGCGCTCGCCCTTCTTTCACTAACTCAAGCGCCACTCGCATTGAGGATCCACGACTATTTCGGATCGCTTGCGAAGGCCTTGCATCACTGGCAATAACCGACTCCGCAGGCACAATCTGCGCACGTGAGCGTTTTTCAAAATCAGCTTTGGCAAGTAATGGCGTGATGGCGTCGGGGTCACCGACTAATAGAAGATTTAACTCGGAATTAGAGTCCAGTGCCTGCAATGCTGCAGGCACTGTCACGGAAGGACCGAAGTCCCCACCCATGGCATCTAACGCAAGGGTTAGACGTCTCAAGGAATCGCCAATTACTTGGAGATAACCTTGCGACCGCGGTAGAAACCGTCGGCGGTGATGTGGTGACGCAGATGAGTTTCGCCAGAAACTTTGTCCACGGATACTGCTGCTGTGGTCAGCGCGTCATGGGAACGACGCATGCCACGTTTGGAACGGGTTGGTTTATTCTGTTGTACGGCCATGGACCTTACTCCTCAATTACTTACGCTTTAAACTGGCTAATACGGCAAATGGGTTTGGTTTCTCCGCCTCGGAAGGCAGTTTGCCAAAGACCATGTCCGCCTCGGACACTTCACAGTGTTCAGATTCATGCACCGGAACGACTGGCAAGGAGAGGATAATTTCATCTTCTACCAACGCCAGAAGATCAATTTCACCAAATTCGTTGACCTGAACTGGTTCATATCCTTCCGGGAGTGCTTCAACCTGCTCGTCTTTGACGATCGGGCTAAAACAATACTGTGTGTAGACCTGATGGGCAAATGGCTTTCCGCAACGCTGACATTCAAGCGTCAGCGACACCTTCGCATCACCGGTAAGAACCGCGAGGCGCTGGTTGTCGATGGCGAATGACATATCGCATTCCACATCACTGTCTACACTGACTACAAACTCGGCGACACGCTCTACCTGAATAGGGGTGTAAACACCCTTGTAATCAAGGCGTTTTTGAGCCGTACGAACCGGGTCGAGAGTCAGGGGTAATTTTACTTTTTGCATAGGGCGCGCATATTAACTTTGTAACGTCATAGAGTCAAAGAAAATGGCCTGGAAACAGCGCCTTTTCTACTTATTCGCACACATTGCGGTGGCATAGTTTAAAATGCCTTTCCCCGAATCGCTATCATTAATGAAAAAAATATGACGCAAATTGTTCTCGCCTCAACTTCCCCATGGCGCCGGGAGCTACTTGAAAAACTGGGTATCCCCTTTATTACCGCGGCTCCGCAGGTGGATGAAACCCCTATTCCCGGAGAGGATGCTCGCCACTTAGTCACACGCCTGGCACAAGCCAAAGCTCAGGCATTGAGCCGTGAATATCCGAATCATATGATTATCGGCTCGGATCAAGTTTGTGTTTTAGATGGAAAAATAACCGGAAAACCGCATAGCGAAGAAAAAGCCGTGGCGCACTTAATGCTTGCCCGCAATAGTATTGTTACTTTTTATACTGGCCTGGCGCTTTATCATTCAGCTTCCGGGAATTTACAGGTGGTTTGCGAACCTTTTGATGTGCATTTCCGTCATTTAAGCGAACAGGAAATTCGCCATTACGTGCGTAAAGAGCAGCCGCTACAGTGTGCCGGAAGTTTTAAAAGTGAGGGACTGGGAATTACGCTGTTCGAACGGCTTTCAGGAAAGGATCCGAATGCGCTGGTAGGCCTACCGTTAATTAGCTTGTGCGAAATGCTGCGCAACGAAGGCGTTAACCCACTGCTGATGTAAATGACGGAGAGTGGATAGCTCCACCCTCCCGTGGATAACTAGCGCGCGTTGTTGCGTAACACAGTAAGACAACGCTTCAACTGCTCATCCATTGGCGCTTCTACCCGCATAATCTCGCCGGTATTAGGGTGAGTGAAGCGTAATGCCGCTGCGTGCAAGAACAGACGGTTCAAACCGGTTCCGGCAAGTTGCTTATCAAACTCACGGTCACCATATCTGTCGTCAAAAGCAATCGGATGACCGGCATGCAATGTATGCACACGAATCTGGTGAGTTCGTCCGGTAATCGGGCTACAACGCACAAGCGTGGCGAACGCATAGCGCTCTTCAACTTTGAAACGCGTTTCCGAAGGTTTGCCTTCGCTGTTGACCCGTACGATACGCTCACCACTTTGCAGAATGTTCTTCAGTAGCGGTGCCTGCACAGCTTTGACGTGCGATTGCCATTGGCCACGTACCAGCGCCAGGTAATCCTTCTGCATCCCTTTTTCACGCAGTTGCTCATGCAACGAACGCAGCGCGGAACGCTTCTTCGCCACCAGCAAGATTCCGGAAGTGTCACGGTCAAGGCGGTGCACAAGCTCGAGGAAACGAGCTTCAGGACGCAAAGCACGCAAGCCTTCAATCACACCAAAGCTTAAACCACTGCCGCCGTGAACCGCCGTGCCAGACGGCTTGTTGAGCACCAGAATATGGTCATCTTCATAAATAATCGCGTCAGTCAGCGCCGCCACTTTTTGTAGATGTGGTGAAACGGATTCTTCTTCACGTTCGGCTACGCGAACCGGCGGAATACGAATTTCGTCGCCGTCCTGGATTTTATATTCGGGCTTAATGCGTTTTTTATTCACGCGCACTTCGCCTTTACGCAAAATGCGATAAATCATACTTTTCGGCACGCCTTTCAAGCGGGCGAGCAAAAAGTTATCGATACGCTGCCCAGCTTCGTCAGAAGAAATGGCAACGATTTGTACTGAAGGTGTCGGAGTTTTCATGGTCGGCGATTCTAAATAGCGTGCGCGCATAGCGCCACTCATTTTTATGTGCTTAACTGAGAATCTGCCTGGTTTTAAGTCGCCTGACTCCCATTTTTCAGTTTTCTGCGACATGCAGCGAAAAAGTGAGTTAAAAAACTGTAAGAAACGAGGCATCAAAGGCAAAAGTCATCTTGCTATAATAAGGTTAGCAATGGAATAATGTTGCGGTTTTCCGTGTTGATACTTGTTAGAACAAGGAATTTTGCGGAATTACCAGTTTTGCCTGAACGTCCATCCACGCAGCAATGGCGTAAGACGTATTGTACTTTCAGGCAGTTAGCGGGCTGCGGGTTGCAGCCTGACCGGTAAAATGGAATCAACTCTTAAGAAATATTCTAAGGTTATTCCCACGATAATTGCGCTGTATTTCCGTATGAAATACAGGCTACCGACACTTTGCGCCTCTCAGCAAGCGACAACCGTGAGGTTGGCGACTTAGCGTTTAGTCACGAGGCCATCGGTTCACTCCCGGTCAGCGTCACCATGCCCGTAGCTTTGTCACCAATGTAAGAATAATGAGTAAGTTACGATGAAAAGAATGCTAATAAACGCGACTCAGCAAGAAGAGTTGCGTGTCGCCCTTGTAGATGGGCAACGCCTGTACGATCTGGATATTGAAAGTCCTGGACACGAACAGAAAAAAGCTAACATCTATAAAGGCAAAATCACCCGTATTGAACCAAGTCTGGAAGCGGCATTTGTAGATTACGGCGCGGAACGTCATGGTTTCCTTCCTCTTAAAGAAATTGCCCGCGAGTATTTCCCGTCTAATTATTCATCACATGGTCGTCCGAACATTAAAGATGTTTTGCGCGAAGGCCAGGAAGTGATTGTTCAGATTGATAAAGAAGAACGTGGTAATAAAGGCGCAGCCTTAACCACCTTTATTAGTCTGGCCGGTAGTTATTTGGTGCTGATGCCGAACAACCCACGTGCAGGTGGTATTTCCCGCCGTATCGAAGGTGACGACCGTACCGAACTGAAAGAAGCCCTTTCCTCTCTGGAACTGCCAGATGGCATGGGTCTGATTGTACGTACTGCTGGCGTGGGTAAATCCGCTGAAGCACTGCAATGGGATTTAAGCTTCCGTCTGAAGCATTGGGAAGCGATTCAAAAAGCGGCAGAAAATCGCCCTGCGCCATTCCTGATTCACCAGGAAAGCAACGTTATCGTGCGTGCTTTCCGTGATTACCTGCGTCAGGACATCGGTGAAATTCTTATCGATAACCCGAAAGTACTCGAACTGGCTCGCCAGCATATCGGTGCCTTGGGTCGCCCTGATTTCAGCAGCAAAATTAAGCTCTACACCGGTGAAATCCCGCTGTTTAGCCACTACCAGATTGAATCGCAGATTGAATCCGCTTTCCAGCGTGAAGTCCGTCTGCCGTCCGGTGGCTCGATTGTTATCGACTCCACCGAAGCATTAACCGCTATCGACATCAACTCCGCGCGCGCAACTCGCGGTGGCGACATCGAAGAAACGGCATTTAATACCAACCTTGAAGCGGCTGATGAAATCGCGCGCCAACTGCGTTTGCGTGACCTCGGCGGTTTGATTGTTATCGACTTCATTGATATGACGCCTGTGCGCCACCAGCGTGCAGTTGAAAACCGTCTGCGTGAAGCTGTCCGTCAGGACAGGGCTCGTATCCAGATTAGTCATATCTCTCGCTTTGGCCTGCTAGAAATGTCTCGTCAGCGTCTCTCCCCTTCTCTGGGCGAGTCCAGCCACCACGTCTGCCCGCGTTGTAGCGGCACAGGTACGGTGCGTGACAACGAATCCATGGCACTCTCCATTCTGCGTCTGATTGAAGAAGAAGCGCTGAAAGAGAATACCCAGGAAGTTCACGCGATTGTTCCGGTACCGATTGCTTCCTACCTGCTGAACGAAAAACGTGATGCGGTGAGTGCGATTGAAACCCGTCAGGGCGGTGTGAAAGCCATCATCGTTCCTAACGATCAGATGGAAACTCCACACTATTCCGTTCTGCGCGTCCGTAAAGGCGAAGAAACCAAAACGCTGAGCTACATGCTGCCTAAGCTGCATGAAGAAGAAATGGCAATGCCGTCTGAAGAAGAGTACGCCGAGCGTAAGCGCCCAGAGCAACCTGCGCTCGCGACCTTTGTCATGCCAGACGCGCCGCCAGCTCCGCCAGAATCTGCACCTGTGGCTGCCACACCGGCTCCAGCAGTTAAAGCTGCCGTTGCCAAAACAGCGACCCCAGAACAGCCAGGGCTTCTGAGCCGCTTCTTCGGTGCGTTGAAAAACCTGTTTGCAGGCGAGACGGCAACTGAAAGCAAAGAAGTTCAGGAAGTAAAACCTGCTGAAACTGAAAGCCAGCGTCAAGGCCAGGAACGTCGTAATAACCGTCGTCCGAATAACCGTCGTGACCGTAACGATCGTGGCGATCGCAACAACCGCGACCGTGATAATCGTGGCGAAGGCCGTGATAACCGTAGCGAAAATCGTGACAACCGTGAGCCACGTGAAAACCGTGATCGCGATGATAACCGCCGTAATCGCCGCCAGGGTCAGCAGCAAAATACTGAAGTGCGTGAAAATCGCCCGAACGTGGCTGTTGAAGAAGCTGAAAAGCCAAAAGCCCGTGACGAGCAGCAACCACGCCGCGAACGTAACCGTCGCCGCAGCGATGACAAGCGCCAGGCACAGCAGGAAGTTAAAGTTCTGCAACGTGATGACGCGGTAGCAGAAGTTGAAGTAGATGCAGAGCAGGAAGAACGCGTCCAGGTTATGCCGCGTCGTAAGCAACGCCAGTTGAGCCAGAAAGTTCGCTTTGAATCTGAACAAGATTCTGCGGCTGAAGTTGTGGCAACGCCGGTAGTGGCTCAAGCACCGGCTGCGCGTACCGAACTGGCGACTATCCCGTTACCAGCCGTTATCGATAAGCCTGTTGAGAAGGCTGAAAAGTCGAATGTTGAGCAAGATGACAACAACGACTCTCGTAACGATTCTAACGGTATGCCACGTCGTTCTCGCCGCTCTCCACGCCATCTGCGCGTGAGTGGTCAGCGTCGTCGCCGCTATCGTGATGAGCGTTACCCAACGCAATCACCAATGCCGATGACGGTAGCTTGTGCCTCTCCAGAATTGGCATCGGGTAAAGCCTGGATTAATTATCCGGTTGCTCGTACTCATGAAGAGTCGCAGTACGAAAACAACGTTGATCATGTACCTGCCTTTGTTGCTCACGAGCAAGAGACTGCATACGTTCACAACGCACAGCCAACCGCGCAGGAATTTGTTGCAGCGCAGACTGTTGTTGAAGATGTAAAAGTTGAAAGCGTACAAGCTGAACAAGTTCAGGTTGAAGCACCACACGTTGAAACGACGCATCCGGAAGTGATTGCCGCTCCCGTTAGCGAGCAGCCGCATCTGATTGCAGTGCAAGATGAAGTTGTTGCTGAACAAGTGATTGATGAAGTTGAGCCTGCACAAGAAGCTGTTGCTGTCGAAACTCATCAGCAACAGGCAGCAGAACTTGCTCAGGTTGCCCCGGTAGTCGTTGAAGAAACTACACCTGAAGCGCCGGTTGAAGAAGTGAAACCAGTAGAAGTGGTTGAAGCTGAACAGCCTGTCGCTCAGGAGTCCATTGTTGATGTGCAGCCTGAGCCTAAACTGGCTCCTGTTCAGCCTGTTCCTCAGGTGGAAACTGCGCCAGCACAGCCGGTTGTTACACATGTGATTAAACATGCAACGGCACCAATGACGAAAGCTCCAGCGCCGGATTACAACCCGGAAGCACCACGCCAGAGCGATTGGGTTCGCCCAACGTATGAGTTCAGTGGCCGTGGCTCTGCTGGCGCTAACAGCGCTACTCACCAGGCAACTGCTCCTGCTACACGCCCGCAAAGCGCTGAATAATCGCTAAGCGTTGCGAAAAAGCCGACTGGGAAACCAGTCGGCTTTTTTATTTGTTACGCCGCATCACCTGAATTTAAGACAAAAAAAAGCCCACTTCGGGGTGCTGAAGTGGGCATATAAAGCGTACTCAGTTTCAAAGCACGCCCAAAAAGGCAAAATTATTTATTGAGTTGGAACAGCGACATACCCTGCATATCGCTAAAGGCTTTGTAAGATGCCTGAAGCGCTGCCTGCTGCATCACATAAGAAGAAATCGCTGAGTTCCAGTCCACGTCAACCAGATCGCTCATTTGTTGTGCCTGGCCCAGGGCACGGTCATTGCCTAACTCGTCAAGCTTATCTAACTCACTGAGTTGCGTACCCAATTCTGCACGGACCGTCAGCACGTTGTTCAGAGAGTTTTTCAATCCACGGCTGGTTTTATCAATGGCCGCAGTTAAATCTGCTTTGCCTGCATCATCTAAACCTTCGGTTGGTGTTCTCAGGGTTTTGACGGCGGAGTCCAGCATATTGAACAAGTTGGTTTCCGACGTGCCATTTCCTGGCTCTGGCACCGCATTGCTGGTGATGGAGTTGAAAATTTGGGTTCCGGTATGGCCAATGGTCATGGTACGCGCCGCATCAACACTTTGAGACACAGGCGTATCGCCACCTTTATAAGTGACATTTCCGGCTGTACCGCTAAACGGTGCGGCTTCGGTTTTGTACCCGGCAAAAATATAGCGCCCGTTACCATCAGTGCTGTTGGCCAGGTTCATTATTTGGTTACGGATGCCTTCCAGATCGGTCGCCAGAGACGCACGGTCATCATCGCTTAATGTGCCGTTATTGGCATAAACGATTTTTTCCTGCGCTGACTGAATCGCTGTTGTCACCTGCCCCAGCACGTTTTCTTCCAGCGAGACTTTTTGCGTCGCAAAAGTACGCGCTAAAGCATACTGGCTATTTTGCGCCTGAGCCTGAGACAGCACCACGGCTTGCGAAGCAGCAATCGGATCGTCAGACGGCTTAGTCACACGTTTACCGGTAGACATCTGCTCGCCATAACGCAACCATTCACTTTGTGAGTTGGTCACGCCACGCATATTCTGCTGGTACATCATTGCGGTACTGATACGCATACGCCAGATTCCTTAATTAACGGATGGACAGTAACGCATCAAACAGAGTTGATGCCGTCTGAAGCACCTGGGCATTCGCCAGGTAATATTGTTGGAAACGCTGTAAGTTGCCGTACTCTTCGTCAAGGTTGACGCCAGAGATTGACTGTTGTTGATTACTTAGCTGCGTGACCACGTTATTTTGTGTCGTGCTGGTGACTTTCAGCGTGCTGGTTTTGTTACCCACATCGCTGACCAGACTTGCGTAGGCATCGTTAAACGATTTATTGCCACCCACGACTTTACTTTTTTGCAAATCCAGCAGAGCCTGGGCGTTACGGTTATCGCTTTCACCTGCATCATCGGCACCGGCTAACGCCAGTTTGCTTTCATCAGTAACCGCGACTTCCATATTTACCACCACGTTAGACACAGGCTTCACGGTAAAGGAGTCATTCTTCGCTGGTTGAGGTGCGCCTTTCACCGTGATATCCAAACCATCAAATGCCAGCCCGGTCACATTACCGTTGGCATCTTTTGTTGGCTTTGGATCGATTTTCGCGTTATCGGATAAGCGCGTTACCTGCCAGTCGGTGCCATCGAAAACAACGTTGTAGTCGCTGGCCTGAACTTTGCTGCTATCAGCAACTGTCGTCGTTAACTCGGTCTTAGTCGTGTTCCTGGCGTTGCTTAATACCGACGGGCCGCCGATGTTAAAGAAATCTTCGCCTTTATCACCGTTAGCATCAAAACCCTTACCGTGCTGCTGGTTAATCGCATCAGAAAACGCCAGCGCCAGCTGCCCCAGGCGGTTACGTGCGCTGTCCAGATCTTGCGAGCGGAAAGTTAACATGCCACCCAGCGTGCCGTTTTTCAGCTGATTCTCTGGGATTTCTGTGGTGCCGGAAACAGAATCAACATAAGCAACCGTAATGCGCGAAGGATCAGCGCTGGAGGAAACCGCCGCCAGCTTATTGGTTTTATCACCCTGAACCAGAGACAGGCCGTTGGCGATAGATACGTTATAAGTGCCGCCATCCTGAACGCTGACTTCCACGCCAACAATCTGGTTCAGCTCGCTCACCAGCTGATCACGTTGATCAAGCAAGTCGTTTGGTGTGGCACCCGCACCCACGCCGGTCAAGCGCGAAATCTGGTTATTCAGATTCGCAATCTGGCTGGCGTAGTTGTTGATTTGTTCCACGCTGCTCTGGATAGCGGTATTCACCTGCTTATCCTGATCGCGCAGATACTGGTCCGTAACCTTAAATTGGTTTACCAGGCCATTGGCGTTGCCAATTAATGCCTGTCTTGCCGCCGGATCTTCTGAGTTACTGACCAGCGTCTGCAAGCCGGTGAAGAAACTCTGCATGGTGGTCGCCAGCGTATTGGTGGTGCCAGACAAAATATTGTCGATTTTCGACATTTGCTGGTACTGAGTATTCAGACCACTGCTTTGGGTTTGCGCCGCACGCAGTTGGTTAGTGATGAACGCATCATATTCACGTTGCACACCGCTGACTTGCACGCCATTACCAATCCAGCCACCTGCGCCCAGCGTACTTTGCGACTGCGACAACACGGTCGTCTGGCGGGTATAGCCTGTGACGTTATAGTTAGAAATGTTATTACTGACGGTATTCAGTGCCGCCTGGGCTGCACCCAGGCCACTCATGGCACTGTTAATCAGGCTACTGGACATGAAATTTCCTTAACGCGTTTATCACGATTCCTGTCAGTTAGTATCGGCAGCTGCTGGCGACACTTGAGGGTTTAATGAAGTCTATTTAGAACAAATTGGATAAGTCATTGCTGTACGCTTTTGCGACCTTTTCACCCATCGCTTTCATCTGCTGAATCATGCCCGTCAATTTGCGGGCATAGTTTGGATCCGTAGCGTAACCCGCATTCTGCAAGGCTTGCGCGCCCTGCTCTGCGCTGTTGGCATTGGTCACGGCGGCGTAACGCGGGTTGCGTGTCAGCAAGCCGACGTAATCAGAAAGCGCTTCCAGATAAGAGCTGTAAACGCGGAATTTGGCCTTCACCTTTTTCGCCTCACCGTTTTCATATTCGGTGGTGGTGATTTCAGTCACCGGCCCTTTCCAGTTGCTGCTGGCTTTCACGCCAAACAGGTTAAAGCTCGGCTCGCCTTTTTCCGTAAGGATTTGACGCTGCCCCCAGCCTGACTCCAGCGCAGCCTGCGCCAGAATCAGGTGGTGCGGAATACCGCTTTGCTCACTGGCCAGGCGTGCCGGTAATGAAAGCTGCGCCAGGAAGTCTTTGCTATCCCCTGTTAGCGGCTCTTCGTTAGAAGGCGCTTTCGGGATGGCCTGGCGCACCATTTGCGTTAACGCCTGGTTCTGGAAGCTGGTAACCGTTTGCATATCAAACTTCATCGGCACCTTACCTGCATCTTCCTGCGGGTCAGCATTGCCGCCCATTTGCTCAACCATCATGTCGGCCAGCCCAAGGCCTTTGGCACTGAGCTGCTGCGCGATTTGCTGGTCATAGATGCTGGTGTACATGCGCGTCTGCTCGCTGCTAAATAAGCCATCTTTTGGCAGCGCTTCACGCATGCTTTTCAGCATCATCTGCACGAACATCCCTTCCACCTGGCGAGCAACCGACTTCATATTACCTTTAGGATCTTGCCCGGTTTTCGCTTTCAACTCGTTAAGAGAGTTAGCATCCCATGCCGCATTCGCCAGTGACTGGGTATCGTTAAGCATCAGATGATTTCCACTTTGGCACGCAGGCAGCCCGCGGTTTGCATAGATTGAAGAATCGACATCAATTCCATTGGCGATGCGCCCAGCGTGTTCAATGCCCGAACAACGTTATTCAGGTTTGCGCTGGCGTTAACCCGTTGCAGCGCCCCGCCATTCTGACGCAGGTCGATTTGCGTTTGCGGCGTAACCACCGTTTGACCGCCACCAAATGGCGTATCCGGTTGGCTCACTTGTGCCTGGCGATTCACCGTAACAGACAAGTTCCCCTGCGCCACGGCGCATGTATCGAGCGTCACTTCCTGGTTCATCACCACCGAACCGGTGCGAGAGTTGATAATCACTTTCGCATCCTGTGCAGGCATGTTGACTTCGAGATTCTGAATATCGGCCAGCAGACGCACCTGCGAACTGTTACCGGTTGGCACGCGAATTTGAATGGTGCGAGCGTCAAGCGCCGACGCACTGCCATAGCCACGCGAGCGGTTGATGGTGTCCGTGATTTGCTGCGCAAGAGTGAAATCGTCGTTGTTCAGTTGCAGGCTGATCATATTACCGGAGCCAAAGGTGCCCGGTAATTCACGCTCAATAACCGCGCCGTTGGTGATGCGCCCGCCATTAAGCTGGTTCACCTGAACGCTGCTGCCACCCGCTGAGGCCCCTGCACCGCCGACTAAAATGTTACCCTGCGCCAGCGCATACACCTGGTTATCAACGCCTTTTAATGGCGTCATTAACAATGTGCCGCCACGCAGACTTTTGGCGTTACCCATTGAAGAAACGACGACGTCGATGTTCTGCCCTGAGCGCGCAAATGCCGGGTACTTCGCCGTGACCATGACCGCCGCAACGTTCTTAAGCTGCATGTTGGTGCCCGCCGGAACGGTGATCCCCAACTGCGAAAGCATGTTGTTTAACGTCTGAGTGGTGAAAGGCGTCTGGGTTGTCTGATCGCCCGTTCCATCAAGGCCAACGACAAGACCATAGCCAATCAGGGAGTTTTCACGCACGCCCTGAACCGTCGTCAGGTCGCGGATACGATCGGCCTGCGCCAGTGTCGCCACCAGCATCAGCAATCCGAATAAATATTTGGTCATGTGTTCCTCGCTTACATCGGCGATAAATTAAGGAAGAAGCGTTGCAACCAGCCCATGTTTTGCGCTTCGTTGATGTAGCCGTTGCCGACATACTCGATACGCGCATCCGCCACCTGGGTTGATGACACGGTGTTGGTGCCACTGATGGTGCGAGGATTCACCACGCCGGAGAAACGAATAAATTCGGTGCCCTGGTTGATGGCAATCTGTTTTTCACCCACGACGTGCAGGTTGCCGTTCGCCAGCACCTGATCCACCGTCACGGTCAACGTTCCGCTAAAGGTGTTACTGGCGTTCGCCCCACCTTTACCGTTAAAGCTGTTGCCGCCACCTGCATCGACATCCGCACGGTTGTTACCGAACAGGCCTTCGAGATAGCGCGGCGTGACATCAAATCCAAAGTTTGTTTTGCCATCACGGCTGGCATTTGCCGAAGAACTCTTACTGGCGCTGACATTTTCCTGGAGCACAATGGTCAACGTGTCACCAACGTTACGTGGGCGGCGGTCTTCAAACAGCGGTTGATACCCATAGTTCACCGGTTGCACCGTCTGGAAAATAGAACCATTGATTACCGGTGCAGGGCCAGGCACTGGCTGGGCGGTCGTCGCACCTTCCACCAGCGGTTTAGTTGGTATCAGCGCACAGCCACTTGTGGCGAGCACCAGACACATCACGATAGGACGAAGAACCATTGGGTTTTGCATTGCTTTCATCTTCAGGTCATTCAGATAAAGACAGCCGGCGCGCAAAACGCACCGGCAAACGCCTTACAGTTGCGTCAGTTTTTGCAGCATCTGATCGGTTGTAGAAACGGCTTTAGAGTTGATTTCGTAGGCGCGCTGAACCTGGATCATATTCACCAGTTCTTCGGCAACGTTCACGTTAGAGGTTTCAACATACCCCTGATACAGCAAGCCCGCGCCGTTAAGGCCTGGCGTGCTTTCGTTCGGCGTACCGGAAGACTGGGTTTCGGCGTACAGGTTTTCACCCAGGCTTTCCAGGCCGGTATCGTTCATAAAGGTGGTCAAATTAAGCTGCCCCACCTGCACCGGCTGCGCTTGCCCCTGCTGAGTCACACTCACAATGCCATCACGTCCAATGGTGATCGTCAGGGCATTCGCCGGAATGGTTATTGCAGGCTGAACCTGGAAACCACCCGCGGTGACTAACTGGCCGTTTTGATCCACCTGGAAAGAGCCATCGCGCGTATAGGCACTGGTGCCATCCGGAAGCTGAACCTGGAAGAACCCCTGGCCTTTAATCGCCACATCTTTGCTGTTATTGGTTTGCGAAAGGTTGCCCTGGCTGTGCAAACGCTCGGTGGCTACGGGGCGCACACCGGTACCAATCTGCAAACCGGACGGCAGCGTCGTCTGTTCGGACGATTGCGCACCAGGCTGGCGAATGGTTTGATAAAGAAGATCTTCAAACACCGCACGTTGACGCTTAAAACCATTGGTGGAGACGTTTGCCAGGTTGTTGGCAATCACATCCATATTGGTTTGCTGGGCATCAAGGCCAGTTTTTGCGATCCATAAAGAACTGATCATTTTGAATTCCTGTTAGTTTCGCGGCTGATTATCATGTCATCGACAACAGCTGATTCGCCCGCTGCTCGTTTTCATCCACGCTTGAAATAATTTTCATCTGCATCTCAAAACGACGAGCATTGGAAATCATGTCAGCCATGGCTTCTACTGGCTTAACGTTGCTGCCTTCCAGCACGCCAGGCATCAACGTGATGGATGCGTCAGCTTGCAACGTCGCGCCACGCGTGGCCTGAGCGGCAGCACTTGGTCGGAAAAACCCGTCATCACCGCGCACCACTTCAAGCCCGGTGGCTTTCACCAGTTTCAGACGGCCAATCGGTGCCACGGTATTAGGCTGGTCACCTGCGTTAAGAGCAGAAATGGTGCCATCAGCCGCGATAGTCAGCTCTGAACCCTGAGGTACGGCAATCGGGCCGCCTTCGCCCATCACCGGTTGCCCGCCGATGGTGAGTTGCCCGGCAGGACTCACCTGCATATTGCCGTTGCGGGTATAAGCTTCAGTACCATCAGCACTTTGTACCGCCAGCCAACCGTCTTGTTGCAGAGCAACATCCAGCGGGCGTTGGGTGTAATCAAGCTGACCTTGCGACATATCCACGCCTGGCGTTGAAGCTGTCACCAGGGTGCGCGTCGGCAAAGATAGCCCTTCCACCGGAACCGCACGCAAAGCGGTAAGCTGTGCGCGAAAGCCCGGCGTTGAAGCGTTTGCCAGGTTGCTGGCCGTCACCGCTTGTTGGTTCAGCGTCTGACTGGCCGCACCCATGGCGGTATAAATTGCGTGATCCATTAAGCTATCCCGTCAGTGATTAGCGCAGGTTAACCAGGGTGTTGAGGATCTGGTCCTGGGTTTTGATGGTCTGTGCGTTGGACTGGTAGTTACGCTGCGCGACAATCATATTGACCAGTTCTTTACTCAGATCGACGTTCGAGGACTCCAGCGCACCGTTGGTCAGCGTGCCGAAGTTGCCAGAACCCGCGGTACCCAACAGGGCAACACCTGAAGCATTAGACGCAGACCACACGTTGTTGCCCTCAGAAGACAGACCTTCCGGGTTTGCAAAGTTGGACAGAACAATCTGACCTAACAGCTGGGTTTGCTCATTGGAGTAATTACCCACGATGCTGCCGTCTTCGTTGATCTGGTAGCTCACCAGGTCACCAGGCTTATAGCCATTTTGATTCGCGGCAACAATATTGTTAGAACCGGTGTTTTGCTGCATGGAGTTCAGGAAACTCAGATCAAATGTCGCCGGTGTCGCGCCATTAATAGCCCCGGTGGTGAGGGTGTTAGTGCCACCCGAAGTCAGCGTGCCATTTGGGCTAAACACCATCGACGCGCCTTTTGTCACAGGACTACCCGCCACGCTGCTGTCCTGGGTATAAACATCCCAAGTGTTCGCAGTAGTGGATTTCACAAAGAATACGTTCATATCATGGGCGTTACCCTGGCTGTCAAAGACAGTGATAGAACCTTTTTTGTTGTAGGTATCTGAATCTGTCGCACTGAAAGGCGTTTTCGTCGGCGTGGGATCGGTAGAGTTCAGGTTGATCTGCATCGATGCCGTAGTGGTGGTTTTCGCCGCCATCAGGGTATTTGGAACAGCAAGCCCTACCGGGTTCGCCCCTTCCTGAATGGTTGGCGGCGTGCCGGTTGCCGGATAACCCGTCAATTGCATCCCCTGCATGTTCACCAGATTACGGTTTTCATCCAGTTTGAACTGGCCGTTACGGCTGTAATAAATAGAACCGTTGGTATCGACCAGGCGGAAAAAACCATTCTGGCTGATAGCCACATCCAGGCCGCGCCCGGTATTGGTTGTGGTACCGTCGTTAAAGTCCTGGGTGATACCCGCAACTTTCACGCCCAGACCCACTTTCGAGCCTGCAAACATATCGGCAAACGAAACGCTGCCGGACTTAAAACCGTAGGTGGCGGAGTTGGCAATATTGTTACCAATTACATCCAGGTTGGTGGCCGCAGCATTCAGGCCGCTGACCGCTTGAGAAAAGCCCATGTTTTACTCCTGCAAAGGGTGGGAGGCTTAGATAATCTGCCTGATATCGTCGAGGGTTGAGGTGCCGTAAGTACCGAGGTCGAGCAAGGTCTTGCCGTTACTGAGCGTGACACCGTTGACCAACGCAAAATTCAGCGGTTGAGCAACCAGTTGTGTCCCGCCATTACTGGCATTGATGGCAACGTTATAAGCGCCGTCCGGCACTGTCGTCCCATCGGTAGCGGTGCCATCCCACGTGAAGGTATGAACACCTGCACTAAGCGCACCAATATCGAGCGTACGAACCACTTTGCCGGTGTTATCGGTGATGGTTGCGGTGACTTTATCCGCCCCCTGTTGCAACTCAACACCGAACGGCGTGGTCGCTTCACTGCCCGCCAAAATTTTCGAGCCAGGGATCATTACGCCATGGCCAATCAGAGCGCTGGCCTGCACAGACTGGTTGTTAGTCAACTGACCAGACACAGAACCGAGCGTGGTATTAAGTTTTTCAATGCCGCTCACGGTGCTGATTTGCGCCAGTTGGGTGGTCAGTTCGTTGTTTTGCAGAGGGTTGGTCGGGTCCTGGTTTTTCAGCTGCGCAACGAGCAGCGTCAAAAAGCTACTCTGTAGATCGGCAGCATTGTTCCCGGTAATGCTGCTATTACCCGATAAAGTATTAACACCACTGGTCGTGGTGTCGTTCATATTAACGGCGATGCCCATCAGTCACTCCTTTACTGACCCAAAGTCAGGGTTTTCAACATCATGCTTTTCACGGTGTTGAGCACTTCAACGTTGGCCTGGTAGCTGCGTGACGCCGACATGCTGTTGACCATCTCACCTACGACGTCCACGTTTGGCATCCGCACATAACCTTTGGCATCAGCCAGCGGGTTCCCCGGCTGGAACACCAGTTTGTCCGGCTCCTGGCTTTCTTGAATACCCGTCACCTTTACGCCACCCGTTTCAGCACCCGGAGCGGCATCTACCTGGAAAATAACCTGCTTAGCGCGATAAGGTTGGCCGTCCGGGCCAGTGGCGCTATCTGCGTTAGCCAGGTTACTCGCCGCCACGTTCATCCGCTTGGACTGCGCCGTCATTGCCGAACCGGCAATATCAAAAATATTCAGTAATGCCATCTATTAGCCACCCTGTTGCAGCACAGACATCATGCCCTTGATTTGGCCGCCGAGGACCGTGAGATCGGATTGATATTTCAGGCTGTTATCGGCAAATTGCGTACGTTCGCGGTCCATATCGACGGTGTTGCCATCCATAGATGGCTGGTCAGGAACGCGGTAGAGGAGATCAAGCGAAGGAGTGGTTTGTGTCGCCGCCGGAATATGGCGTGCGGAGGTGAGCGCAAGCGCAACACCGCTGCCTTCGGCACGGCCTCTTTCCATCACTTTTTTCATTTCACTGGCAAAATCAATATCGCGGGCCTGATAGCCCGGGGTATCCGCATTGGCGATATTTGCTGCCAGAATTTCCTGACGCTGGGCACGCAAATTAATCGCTTCTTGCTGAAATCGCAGTGAGGCATCCAGTTTGTCTAGCATGTTCCCTCCGCATAATTAGGATTTGTCTGACAGCTTAAATCTCCTTACGCGTGCGTTATCGTTGGAATAGACACAAAATGCGTCGCTATTTGTCGCCTTGATCAATTCGGTGTGCGGTTAAAATCACTGCAACCTGAACAAGGAGAAGCGAGATGGCTGGACTAAAAACCTGGAGCACAATTGCCCTTTTACTGGCCTGCCCGCAGGCTTTTGCCAGTATTCTGGACGCACCATTGACCCAGTTTTTCCAGCAACGTCTGGTGGGTATAAGCGATGACGTGTCGGTGATTGTAAAAACGCCGGATGCACAATTGCCTCCCTGCCCACTTCCCGATTTTTCGATGCCGGGCAATGGTCGTTTATGGGGAAATGTGAGCGTTCTGGCACGATGCGGAAACGAGAAACGCTATATTCAGGCAGAAGTTCAGGCTACCGGGAACTACGTGGTGGCAGCGCTTGCACTGCCGCGTGGCACGGTGATCAACGAAACTCAGGTGCAGCTCAAGCGTGGGCGTTTAGACCAATTACCTCCGCGTGCAATGCTGGATATCAACCAGGCCAGCAGTGCAGTAACGCTGCGTGATATCGCACCCAATCAGCCCATTATGTTGTCCATGGTACGCCAGTCCTGGCGTGTGAAAGCCGGACAGCGAGTACACGTCGTCGCAGCAGGTGAAGGTTTTAGCGTAAATAGCGAAGGCAAAGCGTTGAATAATGCGGCGGTGGCGCAGAATGCGCGTGTACGAATGGATTCGGGTCAGATTGTGAGCGGCACAGTCGACGTTGATGGGAATATTCTGATTAACTTGTAATATTCAACGGGCAATTAAGAAGGCTATAAAGAATCTGCGGCGACTGCCGATAGTGTGTTAACAGATGATAGATATTGGCAGGCTCTCGTGCAGTGGGCCACCTCGATGAGGATAGAATAATGAGTATTGATCGCACATCTCCTTTGAAACCGGTAAGCACCGTACAACCGCGTGAAACGTCAGAAGCTCCGGTCCAAAAGAGCCGTCTGGAAAAGAGCACGACCCCAAACAGCACCAATGTGACACTCAGCGATGCGCAGGCGAAGTTAGTTCAGCCGGGCAGCGGTGATATCAATATGGAACGCGTTGAAGCACTCAAAACTGCTATCCGCAATGGTGAGCTAAAAATGGATACCGGCAAAATCGCCGATGCACTCATCCAGGAAGCTCAGAGCTATATATTGAGTAAATAATTGCATGAATCGTCTGTTAGAAGTGATGGATCAAATGACTGTGGTGCTCAACTCTCTCAAAGAGGTGATGGACGCCGAGCAGCAACAATTATCCGCAGGCCATGTAAATGGCAGTGCATTACAGCGCATTACCGAAGATAAAAGCTCGTTGCTGGCAACGCTTGATTATCTTGAGCAGCTTCGCCGTGCCGAACAAAATGCACATAACACAAGCAGCACGGATATCAGCCAGCGTTGGCAGACGATTACGCAAAAAACGCAGCATTTACGTGATATCAATCAGCACAATGGTTGGCTATTAGAAGATCAGTTGGCGCGCAATGAAGAAGCGCTGGCAGTGCTCAAGCCGCATCAGGAACCGAATCTTTACGGTGCTGACGGGCAGGCGACGACGGTGAGTCGTGGCGGGAATAAAAAAATAACGATTTAGTCTTAATTTGCTGTCGGATGGCGCTTACGCTTATCCGACCTACGATGAACTTTTGCATCGTAAGGTCGACAAGCGCAAGCGCCTTCCAGCAAATTTAGCGAGGCAACGCCTTCAAAATCTTCATCGTCGCTTCAACATCAATTTCATCTTCCGAGAAAATCAACGTCGAACCCTGGAACGTGGTGACAGCCAGTTTTTTCAGCGTGCGCATTTCACCCGGTTTAGGGTCAGCTTTCGGGCGAATGCTGTTCATCAGTGCGCCAACAGACAACACCGCATTCTCTTTATCAATCTTGGTTTCGGCTGGGACTTCTTCGCTATAGACCAGGAAAGATTTGATCGCAGTGATTTTAATGCGCTCGCCCGCGATATAGATGTATTTGCTATCAGGTTCTACTTTTACCGCATACGCCGACAAACCTTTATTGTTGGTCGTTGGCTCGAAAGTCACCGAAGCATCTTTCTTAATCAGATCTGGATTGGCGACCTTAATCACATGAAAATAACGGTTGTCGCCATTTTCATCTTTGATAAAACCGAAACCTTTGTCTTCAAACCAGGTTGTGATTGTTCCGTGCATCGCTATTACCGCCTAATTAATCGTTCAATATGTCAAATTTTGCAGCGCGCAGTTTAATGCACAATGCGTTGGCTACAAAGTCCGTTTACTACAGGGTCCGTCGCGCAAAATCTTTCACGCGGAATCCCAACACCGTGAGCGTGGCAAAATACGCCGCAATACCCGCGACAACCACAGCCATCAGACGCAATAAACGGTACGGCATAGTGCCAATATCCCACGCAGGCATAATATGCATCACGCCAAATAACACCGCAGCCATGACAATCACACCGGCAAACAGACGCCACAAGAAGCCACTCCAACCCGGTTGTGGGTGGAAAATATCACGTTTACGCAGTTGCCAGTATAGCAGGCTGGCATTCAGGCAAGCCCCAAGACCAATCGACAGCGACAGCCCGGCGTGCTTGAGCGGGCCGATAAACGCCAGGTTCATCACCTGGGTCATGATAAGCGTCACGATGGCAATTTTGACCGGCGTTTTGATGTCCTGGCGCGAGTAAAAACCGGGTGCCAGCACTTTCACCACAATCAGCCCCATCAACCCGACGGAGTACGCCACCAGCGCACGTTGCGTCATGGCCGCATCGAAAGCAGTGAATTTACCGTACTGGAACAGAGAAACAGTCAGCGGTTTTGCCAGAATACCTAGCGCAACGGCACTGGGTAGCGCCAGCAGGAAACATAAACGCAGCCCCCAGTCCATCAGGCGCGAGTATTCGTCGTGATTGCCGCTGGCAAAACTTCTCGCCAGAGACGGCAGCAAGATAGTCCCTAATGCCACACCCAGTACGCCGGAAGGAAACTCCATCAAGCGGTCTGCGTAGTACATCCAGGAAACGGAACCGGACGCGAGGAACGAGGCAAAAATGGTGTTGATGATCAATGAAATCTGGCTAACGGAAACCCCAAGAATGGCCGGTCCCATCTGCTTAATGACACGCATCGCACCGGCATCTTTCAGATTCACACGCGGTAAAACCAGCATGCCAATCTTTTTCAGATGCGGTAACTGATACGCCAGTTGCAAGACACCGCCGACGGTAACTGCCCAGGCCAACGCCAGAATCGGCGGATTAAAATGCGGCGCGGCAAACAGCGCAAAACCAATCATGCTGAGGTTTAAGAAAGTTGGCGCAAATGCAGGCACCGAGAAACGGTTCCAGGTATTAAGAATCGCGCCACATAAAGACGCCAGCGAAATCAGGAAGATATACGGGAACGTAATACGCAACAGGCTGGAGGTCAGCGCAAATTTGTCGGCGGTGTCGGCAAAACCGGGCGCCGTTACCAGGATCACCCAGGGTGCCGCAATCATCCCGATAACCGTCACGACGGCCAGCGCCAGGGTCAGTAAACCGGAAACATACGAGACAAACACGCGAGTGGCATCTTCGCCCTGTTTGCTTTTGTACTCAGCCAGAATCGGGACAAAGGCTTGCGAGAAAGCGCCTTCCGCAAAAATACGGCGCAGTAAGTTTGGTAATTTAAACGCGACAAAAAAGGCATCCGTCGCCATTCCAGCCCCAAAAACCCTTGCCACAATGGCGTCACGTGCAAATCCGAGCACGCGAGAAAACATCGTCATCGAGCTGACAGCTGCCAGCGATTTTAAAAGATTCATTTATTATATGGTTCCACAAACATCAACGCCTGCTGGGCAGGCGTTGTTAAGGGACATTTCGTAGGCGCGTAGTCTACCGATACTCTATTTAAATAGCACTCGTGTTATTCGCTCATCGCATCACGCCACAGTTTCTCAACCACGCGCTGCGCCATCAACGCTTGCTCGCCTGCGGTTTCAGGAACCGTCTGATTTGCCACACTTTCAAGGAAATGATGCGCGCAACCGACAAATCCTCGCTGCTCAAGAGTGCTTTGCCAGCCAGGGATTGGGCGATGTACCACGCCACTGCCGCACTCTTCACGCCATTCGCGCATATCAGTCACATCATATAAACCACCGTCTGTCACCGCCTGAACCCACTCGCGCTGACTTCCCGCTCGGCGATGCATACTGGTAGTGATTTGCAGATTACCGCTGGCAAAGTGATGTTCAGCAAACAGCATTTGCCCCTGGTCGTTAGTCTGCAAGGTGCCGCTTTGCAATTGTGCTTCACGCCCACCGAGCCACAAGGCCGTATCAACGACGTGCAGGTAATCATCCAGCAATGTGAAACGCAGATCGTTTGGCCCGACGCTATCCGCACGGTGTTTGTCCATTCGCAACGACGCGCCAGTCGCCAGTTTCGCTTTCAGATCCTGATACAGCGGAGAGAAACGGCGGTTAAAACCGACCATTAATGTGCGTTTCTGGCGATGCGCCATTTCTACCAGGCGTTCCGCATCAGCAAGATTTTCAGCCAGAGGCTTATCGACACAAACGTTAACGCCTGCCTGCAATAGTTCGCTGACGACCGCGAAATGGCTGCTGGTTGCGCTGTGAACGAACACCGCGTCACACTGCGCGGCCAGCTCTGAAATAGAGGAAACATAGGGAATGCGATACGCATCGCAAACCTTTTGCGCTTTAGCCTGGGTTGGAGAAAACGCCCCCTGAAATATCCAGTCACCCGCTTGAGTTAATACCGGCAGCCACGCTTTTTGCGCAATCCCGCCCAAGCCGACCACGCCGACGCGAAGTTTAGTCATTCATTAATCCCCAAGATGCGCGAGCAGTGAATCCAGGCGTTGCTTAAGCTCGGCAACTTCACTTTCAAGTTGTTCGACGCGGGCCGTTAAATCTTCTGTAGGCAGCGCAGGACTTTGGGACGCTGCCAGTTCAGAGGCGTCAACCTCGCCACTGAAAAGATGCATATAGCGACTTTCACGCTTGCCAGGCTCGCGCGGCAAACGCACCACAAACGGGCCATCTTCGCGATTAGCCAGATTTTCGAGCGTCGCTTCAACCTGTGCCATATCGGCAAATTCAAACATTCTGGCGGCGCGTGTGCGTAATTCACCTGGCGTTTGCGCCCCGCGCAGCAGCAAAGTGGTCACAACGGCGACTTCAGCAGCCGAGAGTTTGAGATTGCCAAATTCAGAATTGCAGAAACGTTGCTCGTATTTGGTGACACGGTTGCCAAACCCGCTGAGGGTGCGCAGAAAGTGGCGTTTTACCAGCGAATCCAGCGTGTCCTGAACGTCATGTTCTTTTAATTCCATAACGGGTTCGCGGTTGGTTTTCTGGTTACATGCCGTCACCACGCCGTTCACCGACATCGGATATTGTTCGGGAGTGGTCACCTGCTTTTCCATCAGGCTACCCACAACTCGCGCTTCAACCGCAGTTAACTGATATTTCATTTCTCGTCCTTAACGGCCAGGGGTCCATTCTTTGGTAGTCAATGCAGTCAACACATGGTCGCGCCAGACTCCATCAATCAGTAAATACTCTTTGGCATAGCCTTCTTTTTCAAAACCGAGGCGGGCAAGGAGATCCCCGCTGCGCTGGTTGTGCGGCATATAGTTCGCCATGATGCGGTGAATATTTTGGCTGCGTTGCATGTAACGTATTGCTGTAGTCAACGCTTCAAACATCATGCCCTGCCCCTGCCATTTCTCGCCCAGCGAATAGCCGAGATAACAAGCATGAAAAGAGCCACGCACCACGTTGGAGAAATTGGCAACGCCACGTATTTCCTTTTCTTCTGGATCAAGCAGCGCAAAGTAATAAGCGCTGCCCGTTTTGTGCATCTCACCAATCATGCCCAACCGCGCCTGCCAACCGGAAGGGTAGCAATGGCTGTCGTCACGAATCGGCTCCCACGGTTTCAGGAACTGGCGGTTTTCAGCGTAATAATCAGCCAGACGCCAGGCATCGCGCTCATACACCAGACGCACCACCAGGCGGTCGGTTGTTAAGCGTACTTTGGGCAGGTTACTGCGGTAGCCAAACATGTTCACCCTACTCCTCACATCCCACATTTTTCTTAGGCAACTTAATTACTATACCTGCGCCTGGCGACGGAAGGAAAACAACAACATGCAGATTTTTCATCAGGTCATACTTTTTTCGATTAATGAGTTCAATCAAAGCGCCAGATTGATAAAAAAATATTGTCGCGTGGCTCCCTGTCAAAAACCCTGAGAGCAGTAGAGAATAGAAGTTTGTCACACTTTTAAAGTTCCCTGGAGGGGAGATGGCGCGGGTCGCGCAGGCCAGGAGCCTGGGTAAATACTTCTTATTGCTCGATAATATGCTAGTGGTATTAGGCTTCTTCGTGGTTTTCCCTCTTATTTCTATTCGCTTTGTTGACCAAATGGGTTGGGCCGCATTAATGGTGGGCATTGCGCTCGGCCTGCGCCAATTAACACAGCAAGGGCTGGGAATATTTGGCGGGGCTATCGCCGATAAACTTGGCGCCAAACCAATGATCGTCACCGGAATGCTGCTGCGCGCCGTCGGTTTTGCGCTGATGGGTATCGCGCAGGAGCCGTGGGTGTTGTGGTTGTCGTGTTTTATCTCCGCAATTGGCGGGACGTTGTTTGACCCTCCACGCGCAGCCCTGGTGGTAAAACTGGTGCGCCCACATCAGCGTGGCCGTTTCTTCTCAATATTGATGATGCAAGACAGCGCCGGGGCGGTGATTGGCGCCCTGCTTGGAAGCTGGTTGCTGCAATATGATTTCCGTCTGGTGTGTGCTGTAGGCGCCGTGATGTTTGTCATTTGCGCAGGCGTCAATGCCTGGCTGCTGCCTGCTTATAAACTTTCCACTATTCGCACACCGATGCTGGAAGGCATGGGGCGTGTGCTGCGTGACAAACGCTTCATCACTTATGTTCTGACGCTAGCCGGTTATTACATGTTAGCGGTGCAGGTAATGTTGATGCTGCCGATTATGGTCAACGAAATTGCCGGGACGCCTGCCGCAGTGAAATGGATGTACGCCATTGAAGCGGCGCTCTCGTTAACGCTGCTGTACCCAATTGCTCGCTGGAGCGAAAAACGCTTTCGTCTTGAGCAGCGTTTGATGGCCGGTTTGTTGCTGATGTCGCTGGCGATGTTGCCGATGGGTTTAAGCAGCAATCTTCAGCAGCTGTTTACCCTGATTTGCGTGTTTTACATTGGCTCCATTATTGCCGAACCGGCTCGCGAAACGTTGAGCGCATCGCTTGCCGATTCACGCGCTCGTGGCAGCTATATGGGGTTCAGTCGGCTGGGCCTGGCGATCGGTGGCGCATTTGGTTACGCGGGCGGTGGGTGGCTTTATGACGCAGGGAAAAGCATTAATCAGCCGGAACTTCCGTGGGTGATGCTGGGGATTATTGGCATCATTACGCTTTTCGCGCTGTGGTGGCAGTTCAGCACGAAACCTGTTGAACCCTCGATGCTTGAACCGGGCAACTAGTTTGCAGCCCCTGGTATTCTCCTCCATACTCAAAAATTGACGGATTTTTCCTGACGATTGATATGGAGGAGTAACGTGAAGCTTTATATTTACGATCACTGCCCTTTCTGCCTTAAAGCACGCATGATTTTTGGCTTAAAGAACATCCCCATCGAGTTAAAAGTCTTGTTAAACGACGATGAAGCTACCCCGACAAAAATGATTGGCAAGAAAATGGCGCCAATCCTGCAAAAAGACGATAGTCGTTATCTACCCGAAAGCATGGATATCGTGCATTACGTCGATAAACTCGATGGCGAACCGTTAATTACTGGCAGCACTAACGCCGCTATTTCCGAGTGGCTGCGCCATGTGCAAAGTTATGTTCAGCAACTGACGATACCCCGCATTGCGAAAGCGCCATTCGATGAGTTTGCCACACCCGAAGCGCGTGCTTATTTCACCAAAAAGAAAGAGGCGATGATCGGTTCCTTTGCCGATCTTCTGACGCACTCACCGGGTCTTATCAAGAAAATCAGCGATGATTTGCGCAAGCTCGATAAGCTGATTGTTCAGCCCAATGCGGTTAACGGCGAGCTGTCAGAAGATGATATTCATCTGTTCCCGCTGCTGCGTAATCTGACGCTGGTTGCCGGAATTGAGTGGCCAAGCCGGGTTGCTGCCTATCGCGATAATATGGCCAAACAGACGCAAATTAATCTGCTGTCATCCCACGCCATTTAAAGATTGTTCATGGTTTTACGGCGGGTGATTCCACCCGCCTTCAACTTCTGGTTCATAAACACATTGTGCTGAATAAAAAATTAAGCCTTTTCCTGTAGCACTGCCTGCGCTGGTAGAACATCATGCTTTATGTCAGGATCTGTGACCAAAGCAGCATGTTAAGGAACTCCATGAAAAAGATAGTGTTAGCCGCAGCATTGATGCTGAGCGGATTAGTGGTGGGTTGTAACCAGCTAACGCAATACACCGTCAGCGAGCAGGAAATCAACCAGGCGCTGCATAAACGTAATAATTTTTCTAAAGACATTGGCCTGCCAGGTGTTGCCGATGCTCATATTGTTTTGACCAATTTAGCCAGTGCGATTGGCCGTGAAGAGCCAAACAAAATCACGCTGACGGGCGATGCTAATTTGGATATGACGTCACTTTTCGGTAACCAAAAAGCCAATATCAAGCTGAAATTGAAAGCTTTACCCACCTTCAATAAAGAGCAAGGCGCTATTTATTTGCAGGAAATGGAAGTGGTAGACGCCACCGTTGAGCCAGAAAAAATGAAGACGATTGTTCAGACTCTGATTCCCTATCTGAATCAGTCGTTACGGAATTACTTTAACCAGCAGCCCGCTTATATTTTGAGTGAAGACAACAGCACAGGCGAAAAACTGGCTAAGAAATACGCTAAAGGGATTGAAGTTAAACCTGGCGAGATTGTGATTCCTTTCACTGAGTAATCGGCTTTCCTGCGGGGAGAACACCTTCTCCCCGTGAAAATCTCAACGAAATGGGTGCAAAGCGAAACGTTTGCGCTTATCCTTTGTGCCCGGCATAAATCATCGTTATTTCCTTCCTACGCCGGAGCACTTTCATGACCGTACTACCTCAGGTATTAAAAATTCGCCGCCCAGACGACTGGCATGTTCACCTTCGTGATGGTGAGATGTTAAAAACGGTGGTGCCTTATACCAGCGAAATTTATGGTCGCGCGATTGTCATGCCAAATCTGGCGCCGCCTGTGACAACGGTTGAAGCCGCCATTGCTTATCGTCAACGCATTCTGGATGCGGTGCCTCAAGGGCATAATTTTGAGCCGTTGATGACCTGCTACCTGACTGACTCCCTTGACCCGAACGAAGTTGAGCGCGGATTCAACGAAGGCGTGTTTACTGCTGCAAAACTCTATCCTGCCAACGCAACAACCAACTCAAGCCACGGCGTGACCAGCACCGCCGCGATTTTACCGGTGCTTGAGCGTATGCAAAAAATCGGCATGCCTTTGCTTATTCACGGCGAAGTGACTCATGCAGACATCGACATTTTCGACCGTGAAGCACGCTTTATCGAAACTGTGATGGAACCGCTGCGTAAGCAACTACCTGAACTGAAAGTGGTGTTTGAACACATCACCACCAAAGACGCGGCACAGTATGTGAAGGAAGGAAACTCCTTGTTGGGCGCGACCATCACACCACAACACCTGATGTTTAACCGCAACCATATGCTGGTTGGCGGCGTTCGCCCTCACCTGTACTGCCTGCCAATTTTGAAGCGCAGCGTTCATCAGGAAGCGTTACGTGAGCTGGTTGCCAGCGGATGCGACCGCGTGTTCCTTGGCACGGATTCAGCCCCACACGCACGTCACCGTAAAGAAGCGAGTTGTGGTTGTGCAGGCTGCTTTAACGCTCCTTCGGCACTGGGCGCTTATGCGACCGTCTTTGAAGAAATGAATGCAATGCAGCATTTCGAAGCGTTTACTTCACTGAATGGCCCACGTTTCTACGGTTTACCGGTTAACGAAGAAACCATTGAACTGGTGCGTACTCCGGTACAAATGCCAGAAATCATTGAGACTTCTGACGATAGCATCGTACCTTTCCTTGCCGGCGAACAAGTCAACTGGTCAGTAAAATAATAAAATTTAATGCCCCCTGTTGCATACCTGAGAATATAACTGTATAAATATCCAGTATATTATACAGGGGGCTATTATGCGTATTGAAGTCACTATTGCCAAAACTACATCTCTGCCGCCAGGCGCTGTTGATGCGCTTGCCAATGAACTCTCACGCCGTATTACCCAGTATTATCCTGAAGACGAAAGCCATGTTCAGGTGCGTTATGCCGCTGCTAACAACCTTTCAGTGTTAGGGGCCAGCAAAGAAACTCGCGATCGTATTAGCGAAATATTGCAAGAAACCTGGGAAAGCGCCGACGACTGGTTTGCTGCGGATTAAAAACCATCCTGGAAGTGGCAAATTCAATGTTGTACCGCTGCTTTCATACCATCACCAAAATAATTTTCCCTCGTTATTTTTTATGCCGGGTGTCGGCATCCGGTTTTTTTATTGTTTAAATTTCACTCTTTAAATATTTCCCTTCCCGCTCACAACTCAGATTTGACTGATATCAACAAACATCCGCCTGCTTAAAAATCGTCCAAATACACGCTTTTATGTAAAAATTGTGTTGCAAGGTATTTATTTCTCCGTCGAATTAGCTTAATCATTGATATACTTAACTGGCTTCACATTAAACAAGCATTAAACCTCGCGAACCGTTGTCTTAAACACACGTATAAAAGGGGTTATGATGGAAAAAAATAGTGATGTTATCCAGACCCATCCCTTAGTCGGATGGGACATCAGCACCGTAGATAGCTATGACGCGCTGATGCTTCGCCTGCACTACCTGACCTCGAATACGCAAAAGAACGACGAAACTGAAATCGGTCAAACTTTATGGCTGACCACGGATGTTGCCCGGCAATTTATTTCTATTTTAGAAGCCGGCATTGCTAAGATTGAATCTAGTGATTACCAGGTAAACGATTATCGTAAGCATTGATTGCCGATGCTACCCAAATAACGCAAGGCACCGTTGAGGTGCCTTTTTTATTATTCAGGCCTCGCTTAATTGTCAGCCCGCGAGGAATTAATTACTCTGCTATATAATTTAATTTTTGCCAGAGGGAAGAAAAAGCACCATGCATTATGACCTTATCATTGTCGGTAGTGGTTCTGTCGGCGCAGCCGCCGGGTGCTATGCCACTCACTCCGGTTTAAACGTGTTAATGATTGATAGCCACCATCCTCCCCACCAGCAAGGTAGCCATCATGGCGATACACGTCTGATGCGCCACGCTTATGGTGAAGGGGAAAAATATGTCCCGCTGGTGTTACGTGCACAAAAGCTTTGGGATGCGTTGCAGGAGATCAGCGGTGAGAAAGTGTTCCATCGCACGGGCGTGATTAATCTCGGGCCAAAAGATTCAGCGTTTATCTCCACGGTACAAAGCAGCGCGCAAAACTGGTCATTGCCGCTTGAGACGCTCACAGCCCAGGAAGTGATGACGCGCTGGCCGCAAATCACGGTCCCGGAACAGTATCTTGGCCTGTTTGAGCCAGATTCTGGCGTATTGCGTAGCGAGCTGGCGGTGAAGACCTATATCCGTCTGGCAAATCAGGGCGGTTGCGCACAACTATTTAACTGCCCGGTGACGGACATTCGCCATACCGCTGAAGGTGTCGTGGTTCAGACGCCAGAAGGTGAATTTACCGCTGATAAACTTTTGGTCAGTGCCGGAACCTGGGTCACAAAATTGCTGCCAGATTTGCCGGTGACGCCGGTGCGTAAAATCTTTAGCTGGCACCAGGCTGATGGACGCTATAGCGAGAGCAATAACTTCCCCGCATTTACCGCCCAATTGCCTGATGGCAGCCAGTATTACGGGTTCCCGGCAGGTGAGGATAACGAACTCAAACTGGGCAAACATGATGGCGGGCAGATTATTAGCGAGCCACAGCAACGCAAACCATTTGGCGCCGTTGCCACTGACGGTAGTGAAGTGTTCAGCTTCTTACGCCAGATAATGCCAGGCGTCGGGGTTTGTATGCATGGCGCGGCCTGCACATATGATATGTCGCCGGATGAAGATTTTATTATTGATACCCTTCCGGATCATGACAACACGATGATCATCACGGGCTTAAGCGGGCATGGTTTTAAATTCGCTTCGGTACTGGGGGAAATCGCCTGTCAGTTTGCGCTGGGCAACGAGTCGAACTTCGACCTTAAGCCGTTTTCCCTTTCACGCTTTAATTCATTGAAATAAGAAACATGGGTGGATACGTTTGTATCCACCCACACAGATCACTCAGGATCCGGGATCCCTAATGTGGTGTTCAAAACCCCACGGGATTTATTGAAAATCTTATTGCCATTCTCACGGCCTGCACGTCGGCGACGTTGTTCCTCTGGCGTAAGCGCCAACTCTTCGCGGCAAATGTCACTACAGCAGCCAGCAAACTTCTCAGCGCAAGCTGGGCACTGAATAAACAGCAGATGGCAGCCGTCGTTTTTGCAGTTGGTGTGGCTATCGCAAGCTGTCCCACACTGATGGCAGTGGGCAATCACATCATCAGAAATGCGCTCGCCCATACGCTCGTCGAAGACAAAGTTTTTGCCGACAAAACGCACCGGGATACCTTGCTCACGCGCTCGGCGCGCATATTCGATAATCCCACCTTCGATGTGATAAACATTTTTGAAGCCATTATGCAGCATCCAGGCGCTGGCTTTTTCACAACGAATCCCACCGGTGCAATACATGACGATTTTTTTGTCTTTGTCGTCCTGCAACATATCGACCGCTTTCGGTAACTGTTCACGAAATGTGTCCGCAGGAATTTCCATAGCATCCTGGAAATGGCCCACTTCATATTCGTAATGGTTACGCATGTCGATAAACACAGCATCCGGGTCGTCGAGCATCGCGTTAACATCCGCGGCCTTCAGATAAGCGCCGACATTGCTGGCATCAAATGACGCGTCCTCAATGCCATCGGCAACGATACGGTCACGCACTTTCATGCGCAGTACCCAAAATGATTTTCCATCGTCTTCAAGGGCGATATTCAGACGCACGCCATTGAGCGCAGGATGGAATCCGTAAAGTGTTTCGCGGAAGGCATCGACCCGACTTTGCGGAACGCTAATTTGCGCATTGATCCCTTCATGCGCGAGATACACGCGGCCAAAAACATTCAGCGCGGTAAACGCCAGATAAAGCGCGTCGCGCGTAGCTTGCGGCTCTTCGATAGTGAAATATTTATAGAATGAGATTGTGGTGCGTGGCTCGGTTTCAGCCAACATGCGCACGCGCAATTCATCATTCGATATGCGGTTGTGTAACACTGGCATGGTGTTCGCTCGGCAATCGTTGACAGGAAAAAAGTGGGCTGCATCATAAAGCAATTAACGTTAATTTACATCCCTGTATTTTACGCTACATTTTCCTCATTTATCCGCAACCGAAACAACAAACGGTGCAATATCAAACACTCTGCTACTGTTAATTTTGGCTGCCTCATATTTAATGTCACAATAGACTTACTCAAGAAGATCCGGCATTTGCCGTCACTATAGGTTTTACATGACGAACTTACCGCAATTCTCGCGCGCTTTACTTCATCCCCGGTACTGGGGAATCTGGTTTGGGATTGGCTTACTTTATTTAATTACCCTGCTCCCCTACCCAGTGATTTACCGACTTGGGCGTGGCCTCGGCAAACTCGCCAGGCGTTTTATGAAACGCCGCGTCAGAATTACCCGTCGCAATCTTGAACTCGCCTTCCCACATAAAACGGCGGAAGAGCGCGAGGTCTATCTGGATAAAAACTTTGAGTCCGTGGGTCTTGGCCTGATGGAAACCGGCATTGCCTGGTTCTGGCCAACCTGGCGTATTCAGCGCTGGTGCGACGTCAGCGGCGTAGATCAAATCCATGCGGTGCAAGAGGCCAAACGCGGCGTGCTGCTCATCGGTATTCATTTCCTGACGCTTGAACTTGGTGCGCGAATGTTTGGTATGAATACGCCTGGCATCGGTGTATACCGCCCCAATGACAACCCCCTTCTTGACTGGCTACAAACCTGGGGCCGGATGCGCTCAAACAAAAGCATGATTGACCGCAAAGATCTTAAAGGGATGATTCGTGCGCTCAAACAGGGCGAAATCATCTGGTACGCGCCAGATCACGACTACGGCCCGCGCGGCAGTGTTTTCGTCCCGTTCTTTGGCGTAGATGAGGCGGCAACCACCATGGGGACATACACTCTTGCACGTATGTCAGGTGCCGCGATTGTCCCGATGGTTCCACGCCGTAAACCGGACGGCAAAGGGTATGAGCTAATTATTCTCCCCGCAGAGTTTTCCCCGCCGCTGGAAACCCCGGAAGGCACGGCAATCTGGATGAACAAAATCATCGAGCAATGCATCATGATGGCCCCAGAGCAATATATGTGGCTACACCGCCGCTTCAAAACACGCCCTGAGGGTGTGCCTGCGCGCTACTAATCTCTCTCTATTCGATTAAGTCATAGGGCGACGCCAGGTCGCCCTAATTCGTTCTAAAATACGGTTTCAGAAACGTTGCCTCCCTGCCGCTTACAGGCGCATAATTAGCAAGGTAATAATTCCTCAGCACATCTTCTTTGCACCGAACTGGAGTTTTATGACTCTCCCCGAGAGCACTAGCACTATCAACTGGAAACGAAATCTTACCGTCGCATGGCTTGGGTGTTTTCTGACCGGCGTCGCATTCAGCCTGGTTATGCCTTTTCTTCCCCTGTATGTCGAACACCTCGGTGTGACGGGCCACAGCGCCCTGAATATGTGGTCGGGCATCGTTTTCAGCATTACCTTTCTGTTCTCTGCGATAGCGTCACCGTTTTGGGGAGGGCTTGCCGACCGCAAAGGGCGCAAAATAATGCTGCTGCGTTCCGCATTGGGTATGTCTATCGTGATGGTGTTAATGGGCTTTGCGAGCAATATCTGGCAATTTTTAGCTCTGCGCGCCTTGCTCGGTTTGTTAGGTGGATTTGTCCCTAATGCGAACGCGCTGATTGCTACCCAGGTTCCCCGTCATAAAAGCGGTTGGGCACTCGGCACACTTTCAACGGGTGGCGTAAGCGGTGCATTACTCGAGCCAATGATCGGCGGTTTTCTGGCGGATACCTACGGTCTTCGTCCGGTATTTTTCATTACGGCAGCCGTGCTATTTACCTGCTTCGTTTTCACACTTTTTTGTATTCGTGAGCAATTTACTCCGGTTCATAAGAAAGACATGCTGCACGCACGCCAGGTGCTCACCTCGCTGAAAAACCCAAAACTGGTGCTGAGTCTGTTTGTCACCACGATGATTATTCAGGTAGCGACCGGTTCGATTGCACCGATTCTGACGCTATATGTGCGTGAGTTGGCGGGGAATGTCAGCAACCTGGCCTTTATCAGCGGCATGATTGCCTCGGTGCCGGGTGTTGCAGCATTGATTAGTGCGCCGCGACTGGGGAAACTGGGTGACAGAATTGGCCCGGAGAGAATTTTAATTTGTGCGCTGGTGATTTCAGTGCTGCTGCTGATCCCAATGTCGATGGTACAAACGCCTTTGCAATTGGGCATATTGCGTTTCCTGCTCGGTGCGGCTGATGGCGCACTGCTTCCAGCCGTTCAAACCCTGCTTATTTACAACTCCAGCAACCAAATTGCCGGACGTATCTTTAGCTACAACCAGTCCTTCCGCGATATTGGCAACGTCACCGGGCCGTTAATCGGGGCAGCTGTTTCAGCCAGCTACGGCTTCCGGACGGTGTTTTTAGTCACCGCCTGCGTCGTCCTCTTCAATGCGCTTTACTCATGGATTAGCCTGCGCCGCCCGACCGATCGCACCCGTGTTTTGGAAGATTAACGCCCTAATCCTCTAAGTAATTCGAGTTGTATCGCGGCGGCAAGTGAAAGAATCTCCAGGAGCTTACTATAGTAAGTGACTGGGGTGAGTGAACGCAGCCAACAAAGAGACAACTCGAAGTTCGACGAGGATTAAATCTCATACTTGCAACTTTGCTAAGAGCGTCAACAATTAACTTGAAAATGCGCTGTAGCGCGCTCCCTGACCTGTAACAAAAGGAGATGAGTATGAGTCTGTATGCGACGCTAGAAGAGGCGATTGATGCCGCACGCGAGCTTTTCCTTGTAGACAACCCTGAACTTGATGAAGAGAGTGCCAGCGTTTCGCAGCTGAACATTCAGAAATACATTCTTCAGGACGGCGATATTATGTGGCAGGCCGAGTTCTTCGCTGATGACAGCGAGGACGGGGAATGTTTGCCGATGGTCAGCGGTGAGGCTGCGCAAAGTGTCTTCGACGGTGACTACGATGAAATCGAGTTACGTCAGGAATGGATTGAAGAAAATACGCTACATGAATGGGATGAAGGTGAATTTCAACTTGAGCCGCCTCTGGATACCGAGGAAGGGCAGACGGCGGCTGATGAATGGGATGAAAGATAACACCTATTCGTAAGGCCCGTGGCTGGCATCAATGGGCAATAATAGCGTGTCGAATACCAGAGAAAACGGTAAATCGAGCACGGTAATATAGCGCCATGCGCTGTCACGCACATCCCACTGCACACCGGGGTAATACTGATTACCATGTCCCTGCCCCGGAACTGCACGGCTGATAATACTGCCACACCCGCTCAGCACGCACGCCATCGCTATCACAACCATCACTCTTAACAAATTGTCTCTCCTGTTTTTCCGGCTGAGTATAACCGCCGGTTGCCTGAGCGCAAAAAAATGCCGACCCGAAGGTCGGCATTGATAACGCGTATTTCGCATTATTTCGTCGGCAGAGCCTCAGGGTTCAGGCTCACCGTTTTGTAGCTATCCACCCAGGAGGAATATCGCTCCGGGTTCGACCACACACGATAATGCAGACGAGACATCGTTACCGGGTCGCTTAACAGCACCAGACGACGATCGCGATTGAGTTTATCAGGCGTTTCGTTCAGCGCCTGCTCAACGTGACGGTCACGGGCGATTTCCAGCACCTGGCTTGCACGGTGACGCGCAGTAGCCATGGCGGTTGCCAGGGCGTTAAACGACGGGTTAAACACCGCGTGCATAAAGCCATCATCCAGCGTACGGCTGCGGTTGAGCTTCAGGTAGTTGTCGGTATCCACCAGCACCTGCGGAGGAGAATACTCTTCCGGGATCAGGAACAGTTTCCAGCGTTTGGTACGCAAACCGATGGTCGCACGACTCGAAATCACCGACACAAACGGCGACAGAATCAGTGAGAACACGATTGGCGCGAGCCAGAACAGGAAGCGTAAATCCAGCCATGCCATCCCCACCGCCCATACCAGACCCAACAGAAGCTGAGAACCGTGGCGCATAAACGCTTCGCCCCATGGTGTGGAGTCATCATCACGCTGCGGTGAATTCCATACCACTTCCCAACCGAGGAACGCGCTGACCACAAATACGGTGTGGAACAGCATGCGCACCGGAGCCAGCAGCACTGAGAACAGCACTTCAAGCAACAGAGAAGCCGTTACGCGGAAGAATCCACCGAACTCTTTCGAGCCTTTGCACCAAATCAAAATGATGCTCAGAAGCTTCGGCAGGAACAGCAACACCATGGTGGAGGCAAACAACGCGATCGCCAACTCCGGACGCCACTGCGGCCACACCGGGAACAGCTGGCGCGGTTGCAGGAAGTATTGCGGTTCCGTCAACGCATGCACCACCTGCAAGGCAGTCGATAACGCGAGGAACATAAACCACAACGGCGCGGACAGATATGACATGACGCCTGTCAGGAATACCGCACGGTGAACCGGATGCATACCTTTTACCAGGAACAGACGGAAGTTCATCAAGTTACCGTGGCACCAACGACGGTCACGCTTGAGTTCATCCAACAAGTTCGGTGGCAGTTCTTCATAAGAACCCGGCAAGTCATAGGCAATCCACACGCCCCAACCCGCACGGCGCATCAAAGCGGCTTCTACGAAGTCATGCGACAGAATTGAACCGGCGAATGAACCTTCACCTGGCAGTGGCGCTAACGCACAGTGCTCGATGAACGGTTTTACGCGGATGATCGCATTGTGACCCCAGTAGTGGGATTCTCCCAACTGCCAGAAGTGCAGACCCGCCGTAAACAGCGGCCCGTAAACGCGTGTTGCAAACTGCTGGCAACGCGCATACAGGGTGTCCATGCCAGACGCTTTTGGTGAAGACTGAATGATGCCCGCATTTGGGTTAGCATTCATCAGGCGCACCAGGTTGGTCAGGCAATCACCGCTCATTACGGAGTCAGCATCCAACACCACCATGTAGCTATATTGGTTGCCCCAACGACGACAGAAGTCATCAATGTTGCCACTTTTACGCTTCACGCGGCGGCGACGGCGGCGATAGAAAATCTGCCCTTCGCCCTGCACTTCGTTAATCAGCTCCATCCAGGCTTTTTGCTCGGCAACGCAGATATCCGGGTTGTAGCTATCGCTCAGGATGTAAACGTCAAAGTGCTGCTGTTGGCCCGTTGCTTTGACCGATTCCCACGTCGCACGCAGACCCGCAAAAACACGGTCTACGTCTTCGTTACAGATTGGCATGATAAGCGCGGTACGGTTCGCCGGATCAATAGGCTCATCGCCGACGGTTGACGCAGAGATACTGTATTTATCTTTGCCCATCAGCAGTTGCAGGAAGCCCATCAGCGCGGTCCAGAAACCGGCTGATACCCAACAGAACAGAATCGCAAACAGGATCAAGATGCCGGTTTGCAAGACATACGGCAGCAGTTGCATGAAGGACACCCACAAATCCTGGCCAATCATATCGGAAGGATTAATCAGCGCCCAACCCTGGTACGGAAGAATGGTCTTCATGTACCAGGTTGCGACCACAGTCTGAGAAATGGTCAGCAGCAACAGGATGTATCGACGGATGGTCCCGACGGTACGCCATTTCTGCTCGGCTTCAGCCTCTTCTTTCGACATGTAGCGAGGGTTAACTTCACGCCCACGTAAACGGTCCCAGAAACGACCAATCGGGTTGGTGCGCCACGGATCGGGGAACATAGAAGAACGCGTTGCTTTTGGCATCGCCTGCAACTGAGTGCGCCCTTCTTCATCCTCGATCAGCTGTTCACCACCGAGCGATCCAGGCCAGCTCATTTCGAGCCGGGCCTTTACCGAAGCTAAAGGGGAATCATCAGCTCTGTCATAGTGGTGCCCTTGCGCGTCGAGCGCGTCGAGCGCCTCGTGCACCGCTTGCAGACTCGATGCAGGAAGCGCCGCCTTCTGCTCAGCAGAAAGCGCAAGTGCATCAATGTAATCAGACGCAGTATCAGTAATCTTATTCATTGGCAGGTAGCTGGTAGCTCCAGGTTTCGCTCAACGTTTGGTCACCATTGACCAGCGCTGCACGCATTTCAGTCGGCTTCTTGTCGTCTTTGACTTTCACACGTACGGTCAAACGCCAGCCTTTAGTGACCGGGTTATAACGTACCTGGCTGTCAACGATTTCACCGTTGTCACCAATGCTGGTTTGCGCAGTAACCGGTGTGTCTTGCGGCAGTTTTTTCATGTCCGCACCGATATAATCCACAACAAACGCAATCGTGCCGTCAGGCTGACGAATCAGATTTGACTGTTTCACATCACCTGTTGAGCGACGAGTCTGCGCAACGTATGCGTTATCAGGCGCATGCATTTTGTCTTCATCACGACTAAAGGTAATGGTGTACTTAAAGTTCATCTCTTTGCCTGGTTCCGGCAGTTGATCCGGTGTCCAGTAAGCAACGATGTTGTCGTTGGTTTCGTCATTGGTAGGGATTTCCACCAGTTCGACGCGACCTTTACCCCAATCACCTTGTGGCGCAACCCAGGCACTTGGGCGCTGATCGTAACGATCGTCTAAATCTTCAAAGCGAGAGAACTGACGGCCACGTTGCAGCAAACCGAATCCAACTGGGTTTTCTGTCGCAAACGAGCTGACAGCCAGGTGTTTCGGGTTGTTCAGCGGACGCCAAATCCACTCACCGTTCCCGGCATGAATAGACAGACCGTTAGAGTCATGCAATTCAGGACGGAAATTTGTAGCAGGTGAAGGCTGGTTTGGCCCAAACAGGAACATACTGGTCAGTGGTGCCACGCCCAGTTTGCCGACTTTATCGCGCAGATAAACTTTCGACTGCACGTTAACGACGGTGTCACGCCCAGGGGTAATCACAAAGCGATACGCACCCGTTGCACGTGGGGAGTCGAGCAACGCATAAAGGGTCAGCGTTTTATCGCCAGCTTTCGGGCGTTCAATCCAGTATTCACGGAAACGTGGGAACTCTTCGCCAGAAGGCAAAGCCGTATCGATAGCCAAACCACGAGCAGACAGGCCATAAACCTGACCTGAGCCAATCACACGGAAATAACTCGCCCCGAGCATGCTGACAATTTCGTCGTTCTTATCTTTGCTGTTGATCGGATAGAGCACTTTGAACCCGGCAAAGCCGAGATCTTTCACGGTGTCTTTATCGTGTTTTACATTACCGAAATTAAAGTAATCCGGGTTGTACTTGATCTTATGAACCGCTGTTGCTGTCACTTCATTGATAGCAACCGGGGTGTCGAAGTACATACCCTGATGATAAAATTCAAGCTTAAATGGGGTCTTTAACTTGCTCCAGTAGGCTTTGTCATGATTGAACTGGATCTGCTGATAGTCCGCATATTTCATGTCGCGGAAGAGCGATGGCAGATTGCTTTTCGGTGCTTCGTAGCTTTTGCCCGCTAATGTTTTCGCTTGTTTTGCGACATCATCGATGGTGAAGGCCCAAACCGAGGTGGTATAAAGTGACAGCATTACAGCGGCACCAAGCCCACACATTTTCATCATTTTTAGTTTATGTTTCATATTAACCAGCACATCCCCCTTTGTGTGCTTAAATCAATCCAATCCATTTTAATGGAAACTTCTGCTTTCCGACAACCAATTACCCGCATTGTTCAGCGCGGCGGCTCAGCCTTTAAGCAAAAAAAGACAACTGCTTACGCTTTCAGAGTGCATCCAGGAGACAGGATGTCACGGTTAGTGTAGGGTTGCCACGGAATTGATACCGTTCGGGACTTCAAGCCTATTGGGATATGTTCTTAAGGATAAGGCGATTCGTCCGATAATGTCTGGAGTATTATGAGTAAAGCACCACAGCAACGCGAGTTTTTCCTGGATTCAATTCGGGCCTGGTTAATGCTTTTAGGCATCCCGTTCCACATCTCGCTCATCTATTCAAGCCACCAATGGCACGTCAACAGCGCCGAAGCCTCATGGGGATTAACCCTTTTCAATGACTTTATACACGCCTTCCGCATGCAGGTGTTTTTCGTCATTTCAGGCTATTTCTCTTACATGCTTTTTTTGCGCTACCCGCTTAAACGCTGGTGGAAAGTGCGTGTGGAGCGTGTTGGTATCCCGATGTTAACCGCCATTCCACTGTTAACTCTGCCGCAATTTTTAATGCTGCAACAGGTGAATGATAAAGCCAAAAACTGGCCCGGCCTGACCCCTTACGAAAAGTACAACACGCTGGTGTGGGAACTGGTTTCTCACCTGTGGTTTTTATTAGTGATGGTCGTGCTGACTACCGTTTGTTTATTTTTGTTTCAACAAATGAAAAAACGTCTGGCTGATACCTCAGAAAATAATCAATCCGCAATCACTTTAGGAAAGCTCTCAATCGCGTTTCTGGGATTCGGTATTTTATACGGCGCCATTCGCCGCACGATTTTTATTATTTATTCGCCAATTTTAAGCGATGGTTTATTTAATTTCGTGGTCATGCAAACGCTGTTTTACCTGCCATTCTTCATGCTCGGTGCGTTAGTGTTTGTTCGCCCCCAGCTAAAAGCGCTGTTTACGACCCCTTCGCGATGGTGCGCAGTGGGTGCTGCCCTCGCCTTTGTCGCCTATTTGCTCAATCAGCGTTATGGCAGCGGCGATGCGTGGATGTATGAAACAGAAAGCGTGATTACGATGGTGATGGGCTTGTGGATGGTTAATGTGGTGTTTTCACTTGGCCATAAATTGCTTAACTTCCAGTCAAAGCGCGTCACCTATTTCGTCAATGCCTCGCTTTTTATTTATCTGGTGCACCATCCGTTAACGCTGTTTTTCGGCGCATACATCACGCCGCACATTCATTCAAACGCGTTGGGCTTTATAACCGGGCTAATTTTTGTCGTGGGAATTGCAGTCGCGCTTTATGAAATCCACCTGCGAATTCCCTTGCTGCGCTTCTTGTTCTCCGGCAAACCGCAGAATGTGGCAGTGAAAGTTTCGTAGATCGGATAAGCGCCAGCGTCATCCGACACAAATTTCACAGTAGCCACTCAATCGGCAACCTGTAAACCAATCTCACCAACACCCGCTGCCAAAAGCGGGTGTGCGGTTCTTTCTTCCAGACAAACTCTTTGTCATCGCTAGTTTCAACCCAATTCACTCGCCCCCAACGGTCTAAACGCAGCGCCCATGCAGCTTCTTTCTGGCTCTGCGTAAACCGTTGGTGAATGTTCAGTGCCAGCGCTTCGCTCTCAATCACAAACCCCATTTCGGTATTAAGCATCGCGGAGCGCGGGTCAAAATTGAACGAGCCAATAAACACTTTTTGCTTATCGACGCTGAAGGTTTTGGCATGCAGGCTGGAACCTGAATTACCGGTCAAGCCACGGTCACGCAGCCTGCGAGGATTATCATTTTCAGGTTTTAATTCATAAAGCTCGACGCCATGGCGCAGGAGCTTTTTCCGCCAGCGTGCATATCCCGCATGAACAACCGCAACATCATTGGCAGCCAGCGAGTTCGTCAGAATCGCGATTTTCACTCCTTTACGCACCAGGCCTAACATTTGCGCTACACCGGCGCGAGTTGGCACGAAATAGGCGGAAATAATGTCTATTTCCTGCTCCGGCATACCTATCACATTCATCAGGCGCTGGGGTAATAGCGTGTGGTTACGCGCCCTTCCCTGCCCTTTACGCGGGTCATCGCTCAGTAAACGCGTCTTTGCCCAGTACATTTCGAGGGTTCGGGAAACCAGGTTAGTCGCAAACTGGCTGGTTGTGAGTCGATCAAGATAGCGTCGCGCCTTCGGATCATCACGCCAGTCGTCAGGCAGCTGCACACGGTTATGCAAAACATCGGGGTCAACATCCAACACTTTTTCCAGCGTCGAGACACACTGACTGTTCCAGTAGCGTTCAAAATCCTGGCTCACTTCGCCGACGACCGGGCCGATAGCCAACACGTCTAAATCTGAAAATAGCGGTTGTTTACCCACGCCGAAGTAGGCATCACCCACGTTACGACCACCGATAATCGTCGTTTCGCCATCAACGGTGAACGACTTATTGTGCATTCGGCGGTTGAGCCGGGCAAAATCAGTCAGATAACCGATGGCGCGAAACAGGCGAAATGAAAAGGGATTAAACAGCCGGACTTCAATCTGCGGATGAGAATTGAGTAATTTTAAAATGTCATCCAGACCATTGGTGTTGTTATCGTCGAGCAACAGGCGAACCTTCACGCCGCGCTCTGCCGCCGCCAGTAACGCGCTAAATAACAGCCGCCCCGACATATCGTCCTGCCAGATGTAGTACTGAATATCGAGCGTTTTCTCCGCCATACCGCACAGTAAATAACGTGCTGCAAATGCGTCGAGGCTATCAGCAAGCGGATGGATACCACTCAGACCTGGGTGCTCAGCAAGCGTGGGGGTGATCGCCTTTCCCAGGCGTGTAGCGTGATGGTTTTTCAAATTAGAGTTGGGCAAGAAGCTGTTGATATATTTGCGTATTTTCGTCGTCAAAACAGACAAAAATCACCTGTTCCGGTAACGGACGCAGGCCGATATAACGATAAACAGTATCAATGGCTATTTTTGCGGCCTCATCTTTTGGATAACCGTAAGCCCCCGTGCTAATTGCCGGAAACGCAATCGTGCGATAACCATTGGCAGCCGCTAAGTCCAGGCAGTTGCGATAGGTTTGCTCAAGCAATTGGGCTTCGTGCTTTTCGCCGCCCTGCCACACCGGGCCAACGGCATGAATGACGGCTTTAACAGGAATATTTCCGGCTTCAGTAATCACCGCATGTCCAGGCGCACATTCGCCCTGTTGGCGCACAATCACTTTACACGCTTCAAGTATCGCAGGCCCCGCTGCACGATGAATCGCACCATCCACGCCGCCGCCCCCCATCAGGGATGAATTCGCCGCATTGACAATCACATCAACCTCGACGCGGGTGATATCACCTTGTATCACCGACATTCTTTCACTCATTGGGAAACCTCCAGTTAGTCTTTGATAGTAGTCTAAACTTACCGAACAGCAGACGTATATCACTTCCTAAGGATTTATCACCTTCATCTATCCCAGCTTTTTTCTCGTTAACTACAACAAAGTTTCTTCCTTTCAGGAGAGATTCTATGGCTAGTGAAGCGCAAAAAGTCGGGCTAGTCCCGGTGATGTTAATGGTTGCGGGAAATATTATGGGGTCGGGTGTTTTCTTACTCCCGGCAAACCTCGCCGCCACCGGTGGGATTGCTATTTTTGGCTGGATGGTGACGATAGTCGGCGCAATATCGTTATCAATGGTGTACGCCAAAATGTCCTCGCTCGATGACAGCCCCGGCGGTTCTTACGCCTACGCGCGTCGGGCGTTTGGCCCCTTCCTCGGCTATCAAACCAACCTGCTTTACTGGCTGGCGTGCTGGATTGGTAATGTCGCGATGGTGGTGATTGGTGTCGGCTATCTCAGTTACTTCTTCCCGATGTTAAACCAGCCGTGGCCGTTGACCGTAACCTGTATCGCTATTTTGTGGCTGTTTGTCGGGCTGAATATTATTGGCCCGAAAATGATCACCCGCGTGCAGGCGGTCGCCACGATTCTGGCGTTAATTCCGATTGTTGCCGTTGCCGTTCTGGGGTGGTTCTGGTTTAAAAGTGATACCTACATGGAAGCGTGGAACGTCAGCGGCAAAGGCACTTTTGGTGCGATTCAAAGTACTTTGAGCGTCACGCTGTGGTCATTTATTGGTGTTGAAAGTGCGTCAGTCGCCGCCGCTGTAGTCAAAAACCCTAAACGCAACGTCCCGATTGCCACCATCGGCGGCGTACTCATCGCCGCGGTTTGTTATGTGCTTTCCAGCACCGCCATTATGGGCATGATCCCCAACGCCGCCCTGAAAGTCTCCGCTTCACCGTTCGGCGATGCCGCGCGCATGGCGATGGGGCCATTGGCAGGCGCAATTGTTTCGTTTTGTGCCGCAGCCGGTTGTTTAGGTAGCCTCGGCGGGTGGACATTACTGGCAGGCCAAACGGCAAAAGCCGCTGCCGATGACGGATTATTTCCACCCATTTTTGCCAAAGTGAATAAAGACCAAACGCCCGTTGCTGGCCTGCTCATCGTCGGCGTGCTGATGACTATCTTCCAGCTCGCCAGTATCTCCCCTGATGCCACTTCGCAGTTCGCCGTGGTTTCCTCGGTCTCGGTCATCTTTACCCTGGTGCCCTACATTTATACCTGTGCGGCGTTAATGCTCGTCGGTCAGGGGCATATGGGTAATCAACGCCTCCCGTTCCTGTTTATTACGCTGATTGCTTTTGTTTACTGCATTTGGGCGGTGGTCGGTTCGGGCGCGACAGAAGTGATGTGGTCGTTCGTTGCCATCATGGTGATTACCGCGATGTACACCGTTAACTATAACCGTCGCCATAAAAACCCCTACCCGCTGGATAAACCCGTGGCTAACGATTAACTGGAGCTGGATATGCTTGATTTAGGCACGCATCAAAAACGCAAAATTCTGGTGGTCGACAGCAGTATTCAGGACGTTAACACCACCAATGGACGTGCAGTGGCAGAGCTTATCGAGGCGCTGGAAGAAAATAACTTTGCCGTGATTTCAGCGGCAACCTTTGACGATGGCATCGCGACGGTGACATCCGATGCCTCGCTGTGCTGCATCTTTGTTGACTGGACTTCCGGCGGCAATGACGACGAATCCCACAGCCAGGCCTTTGCGCTGCTGCAAACCATTCGGCGGCGCAATAAGAGTGTTCCGGTGCTGTTAATGGCGGAACATTCGTGCGTCGATACGTTAACACTCGACTCCATGCGGCTGGTGAATGAATTTGTCTGGATGCACGAAGACACTGCCGAATTTATTGCCGCGCGCGCCCGCTCTCTGATTCAGCGCTATTACCAGCAACTGCTGCCGCCGTTTACTCGCGCATTGTTTAATTACACGCTGGAAAATCCGGAATATTCATGGGCCGCACCGGGCCACCAGGGCGGCGTGGCGTTTACCAAATCGGCGGTCGGGCGTGAATTTCTCGACTTCTTCGGCGAGAATTTATTCCGCACCGATACCGGTATCGAACGCGCCGCCATGGGGTCATTGCTCGACCACAGCGGGCCGATCAAAGCCTCAGAAACCTACGCTGCCGAAGTGTTTGGGGCGCACAAAAGCTATTCAGTATTAAACGGCACCTCCGGCTCCAACCGCGCCATTATGCAGGCGGTAGTAGGCGAGTTTGAAATCGCGCTCTGCGACCGTAACTGCCATAAGTCTATTGAACAAGGCTTAGTGATGACCGGGGCGCTGCCAGTTTATTTCGTGCCAACGCGCAACCGCTTCGGCATTATCGGCCCCATTCCAAAACGGCAATTCACGCCAGAAAGTATTCGGGCGGCGATTGACGCCAACCCGCTGAAACACGAAGTGGTGAGTGATAAACCGGTTTACGCGGTAGTCACTAACTGTACCTACGACGGCATGTGTTATCACGCCGAAGCGGCGCAAGAGCTACTGGCGCAAAGCGTCGATCAGATTCACTTTGATGAAGCCTGGTACGCTTACGCACGCTTCAATCCGATGTACAAAGGCCGCTTTGCGATGCGTGGCGAGCCGAAAGATTTCGATAGCACTGGGCCAACCGTTTTTGCCACTCACTCCACGCACAAGCTGCTGGCGGCTCTGTCGCAATCTTCCTACATCCACATTCGTAACGGCAAAAAACCGGTTGAGCACTCGCGCTTTAATGAGTCATACATGCTGCAGGCCACCACCTCACCGCTGTATGCGATCATCGCCTCCAACGAAATTGGCGCGGCGATGATGGATGGCGGCCAGGGCGAAGCGTTGACGCAAGAGGTGATTGTCGAAGCGGTCGATTTCCGCCTAGCGCTGGCAAAAGTGCATGCAGCATTTGCCAAAAACAACGACTGGTTCTTCTCACCGTGGAACGCACCGACCATCACCGATACTGCGGGAAATGAAGTGCCGTTTGTCAAAGCGTCACGCGAGCAGCTCACTACCGACCCCGCTTGCTGGACGCTAAAACCGGGTGATAAATGGCACGGATTTGATCAACTCGAAGACGACTGGTGTTTGCTCGATCCAATCAAAGCCGGGATTTTAGCCCCTGGCATGGGCGATGACGGCAATCTGCTGGAATCTGGAATACCTGCGGCAATGGTTACGGCGTATCTTGGCGAGCGCGGGATTGTGCCGTCGCGCACCACCGATTTTATGGTGCTGTGCCTGTTCTCCATCGGTGTTACCAAAGGGAAATGGGGCACGCTAATTAACGTGTTGCTGGAGTTCAAAACCGACTACGACAACAACACGCCGCTCAAACGCTGCCTGCCGGACTTAATCAGCGCCGACGCTGCACGTTACGCAGGAATGGGGCTGCAAGACTTGTGCGATGAAATGTTTAATTACATGAAAACCAGCCAGATGGACAAACTGCAAGCCGAGGCGTTTGGCAATATTCCCATTCCGGTGACGCGCCCGCGCATCGCCTTCCAGCAGCATATGGCGGGCAAAGCCGACCATTTACCTATCGACCAGTTACCCAACCGTATTTCGGCAGTGGGCGTGATTCCTTATCCACCGGGAATACCGATTGTGATGCCGGGTGAAAGCTTCGGCGATGCAGAGGGCCCATGGCTGAAATACATAAGCAGCATCGCGCAATGGGGAGAAAAATTCCCCGGTTTTGAGAAAGAACTGGAAGGGGCCGAACTGATTGACGGGGTTTATCACATTTGGGCATTGAAGCAGTAAAAATGCTTTAAAAACCGGTGGATGACGCGGCACTTATCCACCCAACTAAATATTCTGAAACCGCGTAGGTCGGATTAGCCGCAGGCGTCATCCGACAAAATCACCAACTCCGCGCCAAAATTCGCGGGAAATGGCTGCTCGCCGCAACAAGCGATAAGCCGGTCTTCAACGGTAACGTGATGTAAAAAGCGGTCTGGCGGGCATAACGTCTGGAGCGGCAAACGGAGCTGCTCCATTTGCCAGACCGTTCCCCCGCGCTGTTTAAGCACCGCTTCATGCGCCGTCCACAGCCGCCAGAACTGCGGGATGTGTTCCACTTCTGGCAAAGATTCCAGCCAGTCGCACAGGCTTGTGTCAAAGCTGTGGCGGGCAATCGCCATAAAACGCGCGCGCGGGCGGATTATTTCAAGATCACAGCCGACATCCCCTTCCCCCACCAGCACAGCGACACTTTTGCCGCTATTGCTGATATTAAATGCAGGCAATTGCGGGTGATGCGGTTTACCTTGCGCGCTGCGTTCCAGCTGAGGTAACGGGCCATTATTGAGCAGCATTGCCAATAACACTCTGGCCGCGATCCACTCATCCCGGCGACGCCCGCCAGGTGCGTCCTGTAGCCATTCAGCCGCCAGCCAGCGCGTAGCCAGCGCATCATCTTTCAGTTGGGCAACGTCACCCACCGCAAGGTGATAACCGTTTACTGCCAACGGCGCAGCACCAGTGAAGTGTTGATACCACCGAAGGCGAAGTTATTGCTTTGCACAAATTCAGTGTCGATTTTGCGCGCTTCGCCGATGATGTAATCCAGTTCACCGCAGGCTTCATCAGGTGAAGTTAAATTCAGCGTTTCAGCAAACCAGCCTTCGCGCATCATTTCGATACTCATCCACGCTTCCAGCGCGCCACAAGCCCCCAGCGTATGACCGAGATAGCTTTTCAGCGATGAGATTGGCGTGCGAGCGCCGAAAACCGCCGCCGTGGCGTGGCTTTCGGCAATGTCGCCGCGATCGGTGGCAGTGCCGTGAGCATTAATGTAGCCAATATCACTGGCCGTGAGTCCGGCTGAACGCAGGCCGCGCTCAATGCAGATTTGCATGGTTTCTTTCTGCGGCTGAGTGATATGTGCCGCATCACAGTTGGTGTGGAAACCCACAATCTCGGCGTAGATCGTCGCGCCACGCGCCAGCGCGTGATCCAGATCTTCAAGGATCAATGTGCCAGCACCTTCGCCAATCACCAGCCCATCACGCTGCACATCGAAAGGAGATGGCGTGCTTTTTGGCCGCTCGTTGCGCTGGCTGGTCGCAAATAGCGTATCGAAAACCGCCGCTTCCGATGGGCATAACTCTTCTGCACCACCCGCCACCATCACGGTCTGGTAGCCGTGACGAATCGCTTCCCACGCATAACCAATCGCCTGGCTGCCTGATGTACACGCACTTGAAGTGGGGATCACGCGCCCGCGCAAACCAAAGAATAGCCCGGTGTTCACCGCAGCCGTGTGCGGCATCATCTGCACGTAAGTGGTGCCGGTGATATTGCGCGTGTGTTTCTCGGTCAGCATGGTGGCAAATTCGCTCACCGGGCCGGTACTGCCGGTAGAAGAACCGTAGGCAATACCGGTTTCGCCGCCGGTTAAAATCGGGTCATCCAGCAAACCGGCCTGGATGAGCGCAAGCTCGGTTGCACGTGTGGCAAGCAATGAAACGCGGCCCATCGCCCGGATGCGCTTGCGGGTGTAGTGCTCAGGCAAAACAAAATTATCGACAGGAGCGCCGAGCATCGTGTTCAGCCCGTCATAAATTTGCCATTCCGGCATCTGGCGTACAGCGTTTTTACCCGACTTCAAGCCCGTCGCCACATCCTGCCAGCTTTCACCAAACGCAGTGACACCGCCCATTCCAGTCACTACAACACGCTTAATCACAACATACCTCCATTGATGGAGATAACCTGGCGCGTCACATAACCCGCCACGGGTGACATCAAATAACGCGCAAGCCCAGCGACTTCTTCCGGCTGGCCCATACGCTGCAATGGAATCAGGCGCATCGCTTCGGTTAACGCGGCCTCTTCCATTTCAATCATGCCGGTGTCAATCAAGCCAGGCGCGATGCAGTTCACCGTGATTTTGCGCTTCGCAAGCTCAATGGCCAGCGCTTTGCTGGCACCAATAATGCCCGCTTTTGCGGCGCTGTAATTCACCTGCCCACGGTTGCCCATCAGACCTGAAACCGACGAGAGTGTGATAATTCGCCCACCCGCTCGCAGGCCGATCATCGGCATGACGCACGGCTGGATAACGTTATAAAAGCTGTCGAGATTGGTGCGCATGACGCCATCCCAATCGTCATCGCTGAGTGCCGGGAACGCGCCATCACGAGTGATACCCGCGTTGTTCACCACGCCCCAATATGCACCGTGCTTTTCAATATCAGCTTCGATGACGCTGCGGCATTGTTCACGCTCGGAGCTGTCAAATTGCATGACGCGACCTGTTCCGCCCTGAGCGTTAATCTCTTCAAGCGTTTGCTGTGCGCCCGCTGCGTCGCGATGGTAATGCACCACTACCGCAAATCCATCGGCGGCAAGCCCCAAAGCAATAGCCTTGCCAATTCCCTTACTGGCCCCGGTGATTAATACCGTTTGTGTCATCTTGCTGCCATCCCATTAAAATAATTTCTTTATTTATTATCAGATTAATTCTTTTTGTAGGGTGGATAAGCGTCAGCGTCATCCACCGTTTTCGCCCGTGGTGTCGGGGGCGCTGCGCTTGCCCGACCTACAACAGCTTTCCTTTAAAATAATTGTTCTAATTCATTATTATCAGGCTGATACGTGTTGACTCGCCCGCTCGCCAGTACGTTTCCGTCTGCAAGAATTTGTCCTTCAAAACATCCAATTTTGTCATCACGCATGAGCAGCGTGACATGACAATCCAGCACCGCACCGTGGGCAAAAACACCTTCCGGGCAACGCAAACCCCGCCCGCCGAGCAGCATACCCACACGGCTTGCTTCTTCGCCGTTGTTGTTGGAATGCCAACCAGACCAGACACCGACGGTTTGTGCCATCAGCTCAATGGCAAACCACCCCGGCAAATCCCCTTTCGCATCCAGAAACGGAGCCAGCGCGCCGCTGTGGCTGACCGTCACGCGACACTGTGCGCTTTCTTGTTCCACCGCCACGACCGATTCGAGCAAACACATTGGCGCTTCATGCGGCAAATAGTGGTGAGGGGCAAGAAAATCAGTCATCGGAAACTCCTAAAATCAGACTGGCATTGTTGCCGCCAAAAGCGAATGAGTTCGACAACATGATGGGTTTAGAGAATGCCTGCGGCGCGGTGAGTAAACCACAGCCCGCCAGGGTCAAGTCTTGATGCGTATCACTGAAATCCTGCGCGGGTAACGGCAAATCACCTGCCAGCAATAAATAACACAGTGCGGCTTCACAAGCGCCTGCTGCACCTAACGTGTGGCCGGTCAGGTGTTTCGTCGAGCTGCAAGGGATACGCTCACCAAAAAGTTGATTCACCACTTTGGCTTCGATTTCGTCATTCAGACGGGTGGCGGTGCCGTGCATATTAATATAGCCAATCTCATCCGCCGCGAGTTTTGCTTCCCGCAGCGCCATTTCAATGGCGCGAATCGCCCCGACACCTTCCGGGTGCGGAGCCGACATATGCCAGGCATCCGTCGATTCCCCAACACCCAGCAACTGCACTTTCCCCGGCTTCTGGGTGAGTAAAATCAAGACACCCGCTTCGCCGATGGAGATCCCGTTGCGCTCGGCGCTAAAGGGTTTACAGCGCACGTTGCTTAGTGACTCGAGGCTGCTAAAGCCGTTAATTGGCATTCGGCTTAATGTGTCCGCACCGCCCACAATGGCGGCGTCCACCATGCCCGACTCAATCAGCCGTTTGCCGGTAATGATTGCCCGCGCACTGGAGGAACAGGCGGTGGAAATCGTCAATGCCGGGCCAAATAATTGCAGATAGTCACTGAGAAAACGCGATGGATCACCCAATTCTTGCTGACCGTAACGATAAGATTCGGGGGGATTTCCACCGTGGCTACCGCTCACCATTCGGTCGCCTTCATCCAATCCGGAAGTGCTGGTTCCGAGAATCACCGCCACACGAGAATCGCCGTATTTCGCTATTGCTGCATCCACCTGCGGACGAATTTGCGCCAGCGCCGCCAACAACAGACGATTGTTGCGGCTGTTGTACCGCGCCATTTCTTCTGGGATTTCAGGCAATTCACCCGTGACGCGTCCGACCCAACATTCGCCTTGTTGCAGCCAGCCTTCAGTATCTGGCCCCATGCCTGGCGCAACGCCTGCCTGCAAATTTGCCGCGATGTCTTCAAGGTTGTTGCCCAACGCATTAACCATGCCCACGGCCGAAAAAGTAATCATGATTAGCTTTCCAGATGCTGAATACGGATGACATAGCCGAAACGAAGATGATGAACACTCACAGGCTGGCGGATTCCATCACGCATCAGATAGTGGATGGTTTCAATCAGCTCACCCTGGTCGTCGCGCAATTCACGGCATGAATCAATATCTTTTAGCGTCCACCCCGCTGGCAATTGCTTCTGCCAGGCGCTTATCGGCCAGTAGCTCAACATAATATCGGCAAGCACCTGGCTGGCTGGAGGCAATTCGGGAAGCGTGATGGATTGTTCGGTTTTAATCCCGCTCTGATCGTAGGTCAAACGGAATAAACGAATCCCCAGCGGGGACAAACCCGCCAGCATCACTTTCTGCTGATCGGCATTGAGCAGCACCATCAGCGATTGCGTTTTTCCCTTAACCTGGGCGCTTAATAGCTGCTGTTCGGTGATGGTCGGTGAAATACCCGGCGCGGGTAACGTCACCAGCGTACCCGGTTTTAACCACGCCTGCGGGCGAGTGTTATCCGGTTTTGGGGCACTGCATGCACTCAGTAAAAGCGCGCCAAACACGATGGCCAATGTTGGAAATTTTTTCATGATTCTCTCTTTCCCTTTCCCTGGGTGGATGGAGGTAAGGCTAATGGTGCGGTTAAAAATGCGCAGAAGATCCCACAACTCAACACAATGCCAAAGCTTGCGATGGCTTGCGTCTGGCTAAAGACCAGCATGCCTAAGGTGAAAAGTGTGGTCAGCAAAGCAACACTAATGGCCAGCAATGACGTCAGCGGTGTTCCGCGCGGGTTGCTAAAGAACAGGGTGTAATTAATGCCAATTCCCAGCACCAGCATCAGCGCTAATAACGAGAACAAATTGAGTGCGTGCCCGCTCAAGGCGAGTGCCGCAAGGCCACCGCCCAGCGATAACAGCGAAGGCACAACACTGAGCAAGCCCCGTTTCACGCCCAGGCGCAGCACGTAACTGAGTGCAATAGCCGCTACCGCCGCAGCTAACAGAGTGGCCAGTAAGCTACGGAAATGGCTGAATAATTCGTTGAACATGACTTTACGGTCAACCCAACCGACACCCGGAATTTTTGCCGCAATCTGGCCGAGTTGCTGACTGTCGTGAACGCCACTAACAGGCACCAGCGCACCGCTTTTGCCATCTGGTAACGACAGCCAGAGCAAACGCCAGCCGCTGCTGATCACACTTTTTTGCCAGACATCCGGCGTCACCGCCATTTGTTGCAGATTTGGCGCACTTACCGTAATCCCACTTTCCGCGAGGCGTTTTTGTAGCACCGGTGCCGCTTCGCGCAGCAACTGCAAATCTGCCTGCTGTTGTTCAAGGGAGGCGAGTGGGATCAGGCGATAGCTGTCGATGGCTTTATCGGCTTTCAACTTAGCCAACGCGGGGGCGAGTTTTTCCAGTCGTTGCAGGGTTTGCTCGGCGCTGTCGCCGTAAACCACGAACCATTTTTGATCCATCCCCTGCCCGGTTAAAGCGGTTATTGCCTGTTCTTCACGGAGTAAATCTTGCGGGAGTGCCTGGAAGCTGGCGATATCGTCATTGATTTTTAATGATGCTATTCCGCCGAGGCTGATAACCAACAATGCGAGTGGTATTCCAAAACGCACCGCGTTGTTGTGTTGCCACGCGTCAAGCCAGGCGTTGAGCCAATGGCGACAAGGCACCTGGCGGACGGGCAAACCGCGCACCGCAAACGGATACCAACACACCACCGTCAGGCAGGAAGCTATCAAACCGCTGGCGGCAAATACCGCGAGCTGGCGAATACCGGGGAAAGGCGCGAGGATCATAATCAGATAAGCAATGGAGGTCGTCGCCAACGCCAGCAGCAATGCCGGAAGCACTTTGCGCAAACTGGCAATCGGCGAATTTTGCCCACCGTGAACCATGCGTTCGGTGAGGTAATACAGGGTGTAATCTGCCGAAACGCCGACGATACTCATGCTCATCACCAGTGTCATCAGGTGCAGTTCGCCAAAACACAACAGCGTGATGGCGGTGCCCGCCAATGCGCCGATGGCGACAGAAGTGACACATAAAATGAGCGGGCGCACCGAGCGGAACACCAACAATATCAACAACAGCACGCCAATAACCGTGGCAAGACCCAATGTAGAAACATCGTGTTTGGCCTGCTGGCTGGCGTAATCGCTATAAAACAGCGTGCCGCGTGACATCACTTGTGCCTGCGGGAACTGCTGTTTCAGCTTATGCTGCAAGGCTCGCAGTTGTTCAACCGCTTCGCGCCCTTGCTGCATATCAAAGGAAGAACCTTTGAGTTCGCCGTGCAGCAAATACCAGTAACGCCCTTGTTTATCACGCGCCACCAGCCAGCCGTTCATCAGCCGCATCTGGCTGGCCGTTTGTTGCAGCGCCAGTTGCGAACCACGCGTCAGCATCAGCGGGTCGTTGGTCAGCTCTTTACCGCTGACGCCGGAAAATGCCGAATAGAGTTGCGCTAATATCCATTGCGCCTGCGCTTCCCCACCGTTTTGTAAACGGCTGCGGGTCTGGGTATCCACCAGGCCATTACGGTGCTCGAAGTAGAATTCCCCCCACTCCTGCTGGCCTTTGGCATCCATCGGGCCTTGCACGCCTTGCAAAAACGGCTGCTGTTGCAGTTGTGTTTGCCACCATGCTGCCGCCTCGTCATTCGGCTTATCGCCAGGGCTAACCATCCACATCATTTGTCTGTCGAGACGTTGCAAAAAACCGTTCTCGATTTGCGGTGGGATTTTCCCCAGGCTGCTGGCAGGCAGGAGCGAAAGCACGCTGCTGTCGAGCCTGGCTTTGGGTAGCGTCACGGCGAGTAACGCCACCAGCAGCGTGACGACCGCCAGCCAGCCCCATGCCAGGCGGCGATGCACGTCAGAAGGTGAAGCGTTGCTGCTCTTCATGAGTCAATTTTCGCGGTTCCAGACGGTGGTTACTGAAGGTGATTTCGGTGAAATCGCCCTGCAAATCGTTTAACGCAATGCGATTAAGATGTTTGTCGCCCTGCAACGTAATGGTGCTGAAAAGCTTGTCGAGCGGCGTGGTGATTGGCGTTAAGACCAGTTGCCATTGGCCTTTGCCCTGGTCGGTAAACACGCTGGAAAAGTTTTCATCAAGCACTTTGCGGTCGGCCTGAAATAACGCCCGCAATAAATGGTTGAACTGGAACATTTGCGGGTTGCTGTCCGCGGTGATGATCTGCGGTGCCTGATTGCCCATGATTTGCGCCATGTGGCTATCATCAAGCACCAGCGTCATCGGGAAAGGATGCTGTTGTTGCCACCACAGCCCTTTGCTTTTTGCGATAAGCACTTCTCCGCTGGAATGCAGCGGTTGTGCCATGCCGCTAATCTGGCGGTCCTGCTGGAACTTCGCCCGCACAACTGGCTGCGAGGCAAAGCTGCGTTGCACGTCATCAAGCGTAATGGCGCTCGCCGTACCGCTGATAAACAGCAAGGCCAAAAAAATGATTCTATTCATAACTCAAGCCCATGCGTTCAAAAAGGATCTGAGGGGAGACAAAACACATCTCCCCCGTTGTTGCTTCAACGGCAACCTGAATGGTGTAACCGGTAGTGGTGCGTTTTCCGCTTGCGGCATCGACAATTTCATAGCCAATTTTCAGGCGGTTTTCGTATTCCAGCACCGTGGCCCGCACCAGTATTTGCTGTTCAAATTTCACAACATCACGGTATTTCACCCGTGTATCGACGACCGGCCAAACGTAACCCGACTCCTGCATGGCGCGATAACCGTAATCAAACTGCCCGAGCAGCGCTTCACGCGCCACTTCAAAGTAGCGAAAATAGTTACCGTGCCACACAACGCCCATTGCATCGACATCATGGAATGGGACTTTGATACCGATCTCCACGGTAAAACGTGGGGAATTTAACATCCAGACTCCTTTTCCGGCGGCAATTGCCAGAAATCATAAAAATTAAACCAGTCGAGTGGCGAGCGCAGCGCGTAAAACTCAAGACGCAGCGCGTAATAATCAATGTGCTCTTGTAACGCTTGTTGGCGCGTGGCGCGCGGCAGCAATAGCGGATCGGCAAAATGTTCTGCATGAATGCGCAGCTTGCCTTGTTCACGCAAGACCATCATCAGAATGACCGGGCATCTTAATGCTGCGGCAAGAATAAACGGCCCTTGTGGAAAGGGAGCTGGACGCCCCATAAACTCGCTCCAGCACACGCGCCGCTCGCCGCCGCGCTGTGGATTTACCGCAATTCTGTCTCCGACGATAGCCACCCATTCTCCGGCTTCGAGCTTTTCTTGCAGCATCATGGCTGTTTCCGGGCCAATGTGGCTTACCGGCAATAAATTCACGCCAGCCTGAGGGGCGATTTCTTCAATAATCTGGCGAAAACGCTGGGCGTGTTCGGTAAAGACTAGCGCATTAATGACCAGCCCGGCTTCAACCTGCGCCAGAGCGCGGCTGGCTTCGATATCGCCGAGGTGGGCCGCGAGAATGAGCTTCCCCTGCCCGGCCTGCGGCTGTAACACTTCGCGGCTGCCAGCCGCGAATTCAATGTCGCGCCCCCAGATAATATCCCCGCGCCAGGCAGCAATTTTGTTGAGCATCGCATCACCAAAACGTAAGAAATGGCGATAGCTATTTAAGCCATTCGGCAACGTGATTTGCTGGGTTTGCGCTTGCTCACGAACGCGTGCCAGCCATTGTTGCGAGGCTTTTCGCTGCGTGCTTCCCGTGAGCCACATCCACGCCACAACCGGATAAAGCAGAGCGTTAAATGCACGTCGCCCTAAGCGCTGGTAGATATTGAGCATCAGGCGCATTCCCGCCAGCCCTTTACGCTCCGGGACTTGAGCCCAGTGGGCGCTTTGATGACGGCGGCGGGTCAGCAGCGTCGGAATGCGCGGCAACATACCGAAGAACAATCGCGTATGCATCCAGGAAATACGCACGTTATCGCGCAGCGCATCGAAATGTGAAACGCCATCTGGCGGATAAATCACCCGGGTGTGCAAGAAACGACTATCGGTCCCTGCCCAATACAATCGCACCATGATTTCGGTGTCGAAATCCATTCGTTTGCCGGGGCTGTGGCGGGCAATTACCTCAAGGGTAGCCGCCAGCGGATAGACGCGAAAGCCGCACATACTGTCTTTTAACGACAGGGATAACGTTTCAATCCATACCCAGACGTGGGTGATGTAACGCCCGTAAAGGCGTGATTTCGGTACGGATTCATCGTATTCCGGGGTGCCGGATATCAGGCTGGCAGGATGTGCGCGAGCTTCATCTAAAAAACGCGGCACATCTTCAATACAATGCTGACCGTCGGCATCAAGCTGAATGGCGTGAGTGAACCCTGCCTGCGCCGCCGCTTTAAGCCCGGTCATCACCGCCTCGCCTTTACCCTGGTTGGACTCAAGCTCAATCAAGGTGACGCCGGTTAATTGCGCCAGTTGCTGTTTAGTCGCAGGTTCGCTGCCGTCATCAACAATAATGCAAGGCAGATCATACGGTTGCAGCCGAGCCACCACAGCGGCTATCGTGGCGCCGTGGTTGTAACAGGGGATCACCACACAGGGGCGAAAAGCCGAAGGCGTTACGGGCATAGTTTGATCTTCCCGCTGCTGGCCGGGATCTCGCCTTGTTCAGTCAACAAGGTGTAAGAAAAACTCAGCACGTTGCGTTGCGCGTCCCATTGCAGATTCAGTTCCAGCTTGCTGCCCGGCACAATTGGCTGCTGGAATTTAACGCTATCAATCGCGCTAAAGCGCGTTCCCGGCGCCAGCTCCAGACCGTAAGCCATCACCCAATCCAACTGGGCGACGCCAGGCAAAATCGGCTGCGTGGGGAAATGCCCCGAAAACCAGCCTAATGTTGCCGGTACGTCCATCTGTAAACGCAGTTGGTGCGCCTCGGGTTGCGAACGATTTAACTCAACGGGTTTCATCAAATAATTCCTGTAGTTGCGTCCATGCGCGTTTGCTTTGGCTATTGAGCGGAATGCGTTCGACGATACGCCAGTAACGTGGAATAGCGACCGGCTCAAGCCAGGCGCGGAGCGCGACTCGCCAGCGCTGCTTATCTCCGCCTTGCTCACCAACGACCACTACCGCCCCCAGAGCAATGCGGTTTGCGCGCATAATTGGAACCACTGCCGCATCTTCAATCCCCGGCAGCGTCAGCAAACGGCGTTCAATTTCACTGAGTGAAATACGCTTTTCTTCAATTTTTACAATGCGATCGCGGCGACCCGATAAACGAAAATGCCCCTGCGGCGTAAATTCGAGAATGTCGTCCAGTTGCACCGGATTATTATCCGTTAATGGCGACGCAACCTGCCAGCCATCCTCTTGCGCAATAAAATTCACTAACGGGAATGGCTGCCAAACAGGTGCCGATTGCGAATGTTCCCGCCACGCCAGCACGCCCGTTTCAGTGGTGCCATAAATTTCTGAGACAGGCTGTTTAAGCCAGGCTCGTGCCATTTTCGCCGTGTCGTCATCCAGCTTTCCGGCCGCGGAAATCACTCTTTTCACATCAGGTGGCGTCAGATTGACATCAAGACGCTTTAAAAATGCCGGGCTGCTGATGAACAGCAGCGGATGTGAAGAGTGAGCGGCGAGTTGTTCCGGGAAGTGGATCATCGCCGCATCGCCCGGCAAACCGAGCGCCATTGGCAGCATGATGCGGAAGGTAAAGCCGTAGAGATGCTGGTGCGAAACCGACCCGACCACGCGGCAGTTGCATAAACCGTCGCCCCACAGCGCAGCAAGCCAGGCAATTTCTTCATCCAACGCTTGTAATGATTTGAATATTTGCGCGGGTTCACCCGTTGAGCCGGAAGTGAACAGCACCACGCCAGCATTGGCATGAACTGGCTCAAACGGTTGAACCGGCATGCAGATTAAATCTTGCGGGTTTATCACCGGGCAACTGAGATTGAGTGCCGTATCGCTCATCACACCGTAGAAATGGTTTTGCTGCTCGCGCAGTTGTGCTTCACGACGATGACCGGGAATAACCGGCGTTTTTCCGGCGTGAAGCGTGGCTAATAGCGCGGCAAGAAAGTCGTAACTGTTGTCAAAACAGAGCGCCCAATGCTCGCCTGGCTGAGTCTTCAACCAGCCGTAAATGCGCTGCACGTCATTGATTAAATCGGCCTGGGTCCAGAGCTTCTGCCCTGCAAACGCCACAACATGTTGCGGGTGACGATTTGTACAAAGCCACTGCGCCAACGGCAAAGGGTTATTCATAACGTCGTTTCACCCGTATCCGGATCAGCCATTCACAGGCAAATAATAGCCCCATCAATAGATAGCTAATCATTCCGTTCCACAGCGTCCACCAATGAACGTTCCCCGCAAGGCAGGTAAACAGCGACACGCTGCCATTAATGATGAAGAACACACACCAGACTTGAGTCACACGGCGGGTATAACGCACGCCTGCTGGCGGGAGGTTCCCTTCGTGCAAGCGTGCCAGGCGCTCGACTATCGACATGCTGCTAAACAGCGACGAGCCAAATAACGCCAGCATGACGCCATTAACGACCACCGGATACCACAACAACAGTTGCGCTTCACGCATCCAGATGCTGGCAACGGACAACACCGCGCCCGCAATCGCCAGGCCTTTAAAGGCGCGGCTTAAGGCTCCGGTTTTGCCCCGTAAGGTACACAAACGCAGCACAAAACACAGCGCCAGAATTGGCAGCAAAATGTGTAATTCGGCATATGAGATGACTAACCAGACGGCAAAGGGCCAACCGATGACGGCCAGCCCTCCAACAATACTGAGTGCACGTTTTGCCAGCACGCGATTAAGACTCGCTATGCAAACGCTCTACCGCGTCTACGACATCCTGTACGGTGCGAACCGTTTTGAAATCTTCCGGCTTGATTTTTTTACCGGTGCGCTTTTGCAAATGAACGACCATATCGACCGCATCAATGCTGTCGAGATCCAGGTCTTCATATAAACGAGCCTGCGGGGTAATTTGTTCAGGAGACAGTTCAAATAACTTCACCAGTAACCCAGTGACTTCCTGATAAATATCGTCTTTATTCATAACGTACTCGTGGTTTCATTCAGGCGCTGTGCGCAGGGTTTTGATTCTTAATAAAGGCAGCGAGATTGGCGACGGAATAAAAATGTTCGCGCATCGCTTCATTTTCAGCGGATAACACCACGCCGAAACGTTTTTTAACCGCAAGGCCCAATTCCAGTGCATCAATGGAATCAAGTCCAAGGCCATCCTGACCAAATAAGGCGGCCTGACTTTCAATCTCATCAACACTGATCTCTTCCAGATTCAGAGTGTCGATAATGAGTTGTTTAATATCGGTCTCTAAGGATTCCATAGTTACATCCGAGTTTTAATGAGGATCAGGTACCAGTTCCTGACACAAATATTGGTTCAGACGACGGGCCGCAAGTGCGGAGGCTTCGTCATGATTCGCCATAAACCCCTGGCTTTCGATCCGCTGCTTTACACTCACAGTGATCATAGGTTTACGCTTGGGTATCTGATACCAGCGGCTATGTTTATCCAAATAACGTTGGTCACAATAAATATGGACGATTCGTAACGGACAGCCACTGCGCACCGCAATATTGGCCGCACCGCGCTGAAGCACCAATGGTTCTCCAGGTTTCGTGCGCGTTCCTTCGGGGAAAATCAATATCGCCTCCCCTTCTGCCAGCCGCTTTTGGCTCTCAGGGAGTAATGTTTCGCCCTGACTGTTTACCAGGTAATCCGCAGCCTTTATGACACCACGGAAGCAGGGATTGTGAATCAGGCTCGCTTTCACCAGACAACCAATGTGGGGTGCCTGGGAGGCGATAAATACGTAATCCAACAGTGTCGGGTGGTTCGCAACAATCAAACATCCGCGATCGTTTGTGAGCTGTTCGAAACCCTCAAAACGGTAATCGAATACGCCAAGCCCGCGTCCGATGCGTAAAAATAACCGGAAACTGGCAGCAATGCTACGACGCGCAATCTCGCGGCGTTTAGGTTTATCGCGCACACACAGCAACAGAAAATTAAACCAGACCAGCGTAAGTAGCAGACCACCGCTACCAAATAACACGAATAACCAGCCGGTCATCAGCACGCGCCAGTACCATTTAATGCGCAGCCACATTAATGACGACTCCAGCGCCAGCCCATACGCTCACCTGCAAGAGTGAATGCAGCCTTTTTACTCAGCCAGCCATGCAAAAACGCCAGACCCTGCGGCAAATTTTGTGGTTCGCTCATTCGACAAGGTGTCGCTTCACAGCAAATTTGTGAGCCTGATTCCAGTAATAGCGCGACGGAGAACGGGATATCTACCGCTTCTCCGGCAAGGTGCGGGCGGTAAAATTCGGGTATAAGTCCGTCAAAATCCACCAGAAATACCCGTTTGTAACCCGCATGATGCAGAGCAGCCACTTCGACTAATGCTTGCGCAAAGCTGTCGTATCCCGCGGAAACCGAAGAGGAGACCAGTGACTGGCGGGCTGCAATGGTGGTATTACCCACCGCTGAGTTATGAACTGACATGGCAAAATCTGTGGGCGACAGGCTTTCACCTTCGGCAAGAGCCGTCAAAATTCGAAAGTTGCGTTCCAGTTCACCATGGCGACTGGAGAAAACCAGGGCATCAACCTGATGGCGAGACAGTATTGCCAGCGCACAATCCACCGCAAGGCGGCTGCCCGAAGCCAGACGACGCGCGGTCATCATCGGTAAATGGCGACATTTAGCCACCGCCGCGTCCGATGCGATGACAGCCGGGCCGTTGCTCCACGCCTGCCACTGCTCTTTTTCAGATAAACCAGGGGCACTAGCCTGCCAGTCGACAATATTAAACGCTAACTTCATGCTCAGTACCATTTCCCGTCTTCGACGACCAGCCAGATATATCCCGCGCAAAGCATCAAGACAACGATAAGAATCTTAATTTATAAAGATTTTTCTCAAGGCGCTTATATTTCGAGCTTTATTAATTAACAAGCGGCGGGAATAGTAACAAAAATAGCCATGAAATAAATACTGCTAAGATAAATCTAAAGGCCCATAGTTTCCGGGCCTTTAGTTTTAACGATAGGTAACTTCCAGAATAGCCAGTTTTCGTGCGGAATCGAGATAGCGAATGTTGGTAGAAACCGGGGTATCCGCGCCCACAGAGAAATCATTGAGTTTATTAAATGCAACAGTTTGCACGACTGGCTTTCCATTTTGCGAACAAGAGAACTGAACAGATTGTTCCTGCGGCGATAAACGACATCCATCTTCGACTATTGAGCCCTGAAAGTGAATCACACCGCCGTCTGCGTGTGCGTTAAATAACGGGAATGCAAATATGGCTAATGGCAACAGCATTGAACGTCTAAGGCTTGATGTTTTCACACTATGGACTCCTCAATTAAGTGGTATGAGGGTTATCGGCAAAAAACACGCGAACTACAGATCAAACCTGGTTCAAATAAGAAATAAACGCCACACATGCGCAACAATAATTTAACTTACAGGCAATAAAGTTAAACGCGGCCCGGTGGGGCCCATTGTTTTTCCAGATGAATATCTTTTCCATCGGTCACTGTCACCGTGATGGTAACGTTGTCGCCAGGCGAAATATTGAGACTCAAACGGGATAATTTGGCGGGTTCGTTGGCTTTGATAAAGACCTGGCTGCTTTGGCTACTGTTACTTTGTCCGGCGGTACCCGAACGTTGTGCCGTGAGCTTGAATTGGCACTGGCAGTCCTGAGTTAATGTCGCGACGGGTACAATGGTATAGATATTTCCCTGCTGCTGAGTGTCAAAACTCAGCTGATTACCGAGGGCCGCAAGCAATAATAAAGTGTGCATTTATATTCCCCTCTCATATAAAAAAACAGGGCCATGGCCCTGTTTTTATATAGTGCAAAATCTCAATTAATGCTGTTGAAGATTTGCACCGTTGCGGTAGCCAACCTGGGTCAACTCAATGGAAGAGCCAGCGGCTGTTTGGTTAACAGTTGCACCGTTTCTTGAACCATATTGGCTAACATCAATGGTTGAGCCTTTAGCTTCCCATTGATCAATTGTTGCGTTGTTATTAGAACCTTTTTGCAGCAGGTCAATAGAGGCGTTATCAGCACCCTGGCCAACATCAGCACCGTTGCCAACACCATATTGTTTAATATCTACAGTAGATTTTTTCGCATCAGCTTGCAGCGCAGTTACGTTGTTATTTGCACCGTGTTGGTACACTTTCATTTCTGATTCTGGGCCGTTGTCATTACCACCACCGTGACCTGGATTCCAAGGGAATTGAAGGCCTGATGCCATTGCACTGCTTGAAACCACCACTACTGCGATTGCTGCGATTTTGAAAAAGTTCATGGTGAAACCCCCATTGTATTGAGAATGTTAGTCCAAATAGTCAAGTATTAGCGTTGAATTACGCGTACCGCCATTTGAGACTGTTTCTGTACAACAACTGCTGATTTTTGCGTGCCCTGTTGAATAATGCTTGCCCTATTAGCAGTACCTTTCTGAATAATAAGTGCGGCATTACCCGACGATTGTTGCTGAATATCCGCGTCATTGCCGTAGCCTGTTTGCGCAATATAAGCAACGTTGTAACTCCCTGATTGATCGACGTTCGCGCGGTTTCCAGCACCTGTCTGATTTACCACCGCTAACTGCCGGGTTCCATTTTGGTCAACATGTGAATTATTATTGTTCCCATATTGACCGACTATTGCTGCCTGATTGAATGAACTTTTGCTTAATTCATTTCTAGCAAAGTTATATTCCGATTTTGCGAGGTCAGGATTATTCGCAAATACATAACCAGGCGCACCCAGCAATGCTAACATCATAAATAACGATCTGTTTTTCATGTTGTCACCCTGAGTCTGGATGCAGCCATTGAAATACTTCTTCCAATTTAAACTGCTGCCTACTTGTTAACGCTAACGATGAAAGGTTATTGCTGCGTTACGGAAATGAGTATGTCTGTCGAAACATTTAAAATATCTCACCCGCACGTTGTATTTTGATATTTCCACTCATTACAAAGCATGAGATAAATAAAAAACACCAGACACAACAAAGGCTTCCTGAAAGACAATTTTAATTAGCCTGCAAGCATTTAAAATACCCTCGTTAATCAAGCCTGACTTTGCCGCCCGGCTGAGTTTTCAGAGTCAATTTTGGCAATTTTTAGCAGACCCCGTCACGAAGATGAGTTTTCTTAAGAGAGTATTCAATGGAGAGTGTAACCTTCACCATTTACATATGTTAAGTTTCAATACGCAGACAGTAAAAATCAATTATTTTATGAGAATCAACACACTACAATCATTTGTATGATTTTTAAAACTGTGCAATTTATAATACGTGTACAACTTTAGTATTAAAACTAAATATCAAAAACATTATGTTGCAACATTTTAATATCTACAGTTACATTCTGTAACAGCTTTAACACTTGCTTTAAGATTAGTAACCGCTAGATTGAAATCAGCAGTAACATTTTGTTTAACACAATAAGTCAGGGCGCAACTTAGCGTATTTTGACAGTGTTACATTAATTTCAAACACAGCAGTGCAGCACCTATCAGTACTTCTGGTGGATTAACTTTCTGTTAATCCAGCTGATTGATGCGCAAACTCGGATGGAGTTTCATCATGTTTAATGAAGTCCATACAATGAATAGTCAGGCGTTAAATGCTCAAACTTTATTGTTGATCACGAAACCCTCGCTACAGGCGACTGCGTTATTACAGCATCTAAAGTCTTCACTCTCTATTAATGGGAAACTTCATAACATTCAACGCTCTCTTGAAGATGTCGTCGGTAATGTTGTGGTGCTTTTCGATATGGTTGAAGCCGATAAAAAGCTGATTAACTATTGGCAGGATAACTTAGGTCGCAAACATAACAGCATTAAGTTGTTGTTATTAAATACCCCTGAAGAGTATCAATTCCGTGACATAGAAAACTGGCCGCATATTAATGGTGTGTTTTATATGTCTGAGGAAGAACCGCGTGTGGTAGAAGGAATTCGTGGTGTGATGGCCGGAGAGTGCTACTTCTCGCAAAAGTTAGCAAGCTACCTTATTAATCACTCAGGGAATTATCGTTTCAATAATGTCGAGTCATCTCTATTGACTCACCGTGAAAAGGAAATACTTAATAAATTGCGTATTGGCGCTTCGAATATTGAAATCGCTCAGTCGTTATTTATAAGTGAAAACACGGTAAAAACTCATCTCTATAATCTTTTCAAGAAAATATCTGTAAAAAACCGCACTCAGGCGGTTTCCTGGGCAAACGACAACCTCAGGCGATAAGGCGATGAAATTATCTGCTGCTTTACTGCTGGCGTCAGCTTTACTCTGCGCCTCCGGGGGCGTTCGCGCCGTGGAAGTTGAAATCCCCGGATTGTTAACGGATCACACCGTTTCTTCTGTGGGCCATGACTTTTATCGAGCCTTCAGTGACAGGTGGGAAAGCAGTTTTACCGGGAATTTAACTATAAATGAGCGACCCAGTGCCCGTTGGGGAAGCTGGATTACCATTACAGTCGATCAGGACGTTATTTTTCAGTCCTTTTTATTCCCCTCAAAACGTGATTTTGACCGCAACGTCACTATCGCACTGGTTCAAACCGAAGAAGCGATTAATCGCCGGCAAATTGACAAGACATTGTTGAGCACCGGCGATTTAACCACCGACGAATTTTAGGAGGCTGCCATGCGTATCACTCATGCAGTTTTGTCTTTACTGCTAATATCGCCCCTGTCGTGGGCGGGAAGTATGACGTTCCAATTTACGAACCCAAATTTTGGTGGGAACCCTAATAACGGGTCGTTTTTACTTAATTCTGCACAAGCACAAAACTCTTACAAAGACCCCAGTTTCGATGACAACTTTGGTATTGAAACTCCGTCTGCACTGGATAACTTTACTCAGGCCATTCAGTCACAGTTATTGGGCGGTTTGCTTAGCAATATTAATACGGGCAAACCAGGGCGCATGGTAACCAATGATTTTATCGTTGATATCGCTAACTCTGATGGGCAGTTACAGTTAAACGTGACTGACCGTAAAACAGGGAAGACATCAACTATTCAGGTTGCTGGCTTACAGAACTCATCTACTGATTTCTAGTGGCTCTTAAATAATGAAAAAGTATTTAAGGATAAACATCATGCAGCGTTTACTTCTCATCGTAGCGGTGTGTTTATTAAGTGGTTGTTTGACGGCGCCACCAAAAGAAGCTGCGAAACCTACACTTATGCCTCGGGCGCAAAGTTATCGTGATTTAACCCATTTGCCGGAATCAAAAGGGAAACTGTTTGTCTCGGTTTATAATATTCAGGATGAAACCGGGCAATTTAAACCTTATCCAGCAAGTAACTTCTCAACTGCTGTTCCACAGAGTGCGACTTCAATGCTGGTAACAGCGCTGAAAGATTCACGCTGGTTTGTTCCATTGGAGCGTCAGGGCCTGCAAAACCTGTTAAACGAACGTAAGATCATTCGTGCAGCACAGGAAAATGGCACGGTTGCCGAGAATAACCGCAGACCACTTGATTCTCTTATTGCCGCAAACGTGATGGTTGAAGGTTCAATTATTGGGTATGAAAGTAACGTGAAATCTGGTGGTGTGGGCGCACGCTATTTTGGTATCGGCGGCGAAACACAATATCAGCTGGATCAAATTGCAGTTAACTTGCGTGTCGTTAACGTCAGTACCGGTGAAGTATTGTCGTCGGTAAACACCAGTAAAACGATTTTGTCTTATGAAGTTCAGGCCGGGGTATTCCGCTTCGTAGATTACCAACGGTTGCTGGAAGGTGAAATCGGCTATACGACTAACGAACCGGTGATGATGTGTCTGATGTCGGCCATTGAAACAGGCGTTATTTATCTGGTTAATGATGGTATTAATCGCGGCTTGTGGGATCTACAAAATCCGCAAGACATTAATAATCCGATACTCGCTAAATACCGAGAAATGTCGGTCCCTCCTGAATCCTGATATTCAGCAGATAGAAAAAAACCAGCCGCGGCTGGTTTTTTTTATTTATACGTCTAACTCTATTCGGCAATAACTTGAGATTCAGGTTTGGCTTTTCGCGCTGCCAGCCAAAGGCCGCTGTTCTTCATAGCAAACCCAAAGACCAGTCCAAGCAGCAACGAAGGCACCACAATTCGCCATTCGCCCTGGTTTGCAAAGGTGGCGCAAGCCCCGATAAACGTTCCAGGCACAAACGATAGCAACATATGTTTTGCCTGCACGCACATCAGAAACGCCACCACACCTGTGACCATGTATCCCAGAATTTCCAGATGCGGAGCCAGCGCGCTACCGTGAATAATCACCTGCGCCCAAAGAACACCGCTGCATAAAGTGCATGCAGAAATGAAAAGCCCTTTGAGACCACCCTGCGGACACGCGAAATACGCGGTACAACCGAGGAAGCCTGCCCAACTGAGTAGACCGAGACTCACCGCAACCCAACCCCAGAGGCCTGAGAGAATACCGGTGGTCAATGCCAGAGAAATAAGTATGTTCATAGCGGCGTATCATAGCAGAGCCTTATGGTTCGACCACGATCTACCGCACATTTTTTGTAGATCCTACTGATACGTTGCAGTCTAAATGTGATTTATATCACATGCAGCTACTCTTCGTTTTCTTCTTCTAACTCATCACGCATCGCCTGAATAGCTTCACGGCTCAACAGGGCCAGGGTGCGATAGAACGGGGTTGTGGAGTGCGCTTCAACTTTGCCCAGGAATGTCCCCGCCCATGGCAACAGGTAATCGTCAAATAAGCGAACCTGCGCTTCAAACTCATCTTCTTGTGACTGATCTTCCAGCCACGAAGCCGCTAACAATAAGGTGCCAAAATGATCGGCTGGGGTGTCGGCCAGCGGCATACCGCGCTGTTTGAGGAACTCACGCACTTCACCTTCGTTGCTGCCCGCTTCCCATGCTGAACGGTACGGCGGCACACTGCACTCTTCGCCAACAAACAGCGCATTATAATCAGCAGCCAATAGTTGAGGATCGCAGCTTTGTTGCAGGCGAGCCAGCAACTCGTCTTGCTCCAGCGGCCAATGTTCAGCCAGTTTGCCATCGCGGATCATCGTCAGCAGCGGAACCAACAGAGGATCCTGAGGCTGGCGGTAATACAGTGATCCTAAGATGCGACAAATAATTGAAAACTCATTCATGCTAACGGTCCATTTAGTAGAAATTCAGTCAGTGATAATCAAAGTGCGGCAAATTCGTCGATAGGTTCCATGCCGCGGGATTCAAGGAACCCGAGCATACGGCGAACGGAAACATTGAGTATACGATCTTCCGGGAACTCAACTTCTGCCAAAATTTTGCGGCATTCATCGAAATCCCCAAGCGTAAAGGCGGTATGTGAGTCAGAACCCAACGATAGCCAGCCCCCGGCGTCTCTCACTGCGGCGGCAATGGCCCGGCAGTTAGGGCCACTGCCCTTGCGCGAATGCGTAAATGAGGAGTTATTCAGCTCCAGCGCCACGTTGTATTTTGCTGCCGCCTGCGCGATAGCTTCGATATCAACCGGGAATTTTGGATTGCCCGGATGGCTGATAATGTGGACATTCCCACTCGCCATCGCTGCAATCATGGCTTCGGTGTGCGTGGCACTATCTTGTGGCGGGAAAACAGGCTCATGAAAACCGGCAATAATCAGGTCGAGTGAGTCCAGCATCGGGCCGGTGCAGTCGATGTCCCCGGCGGTATTTTTAATGTTGGCTTCAATGCCACGCAAGATGCCTACGCCATCGACCACTCTTGGCCAGATGCGCATATTCACAAAATGCCAGTAATGCGGTGCATCAGCCATATCCGGGCCATGGTCGGTAATCGCAAACAGTTTGATGCCTTTGCTTTTAGCAATCGCGATGTAGTCATGAAGGGTGCTATAGGCGTGGGTGCTGGCGACGGTGTGCATGTGCAGGTCAACGGGATACATGGCTCTCTCCTTTTATCTCTTTCCCGCAAGGATAGCAGTTATCGCCGTTGTTTTTTAGCCCGGACCAGGCCGGGCATTGGTTTAGTAGCCGTTGTCCAAAGAAACCTGTCCGCTCGGAGATTCCTTATTTTCAATTTGGCGAATCGTTTTCGCGATATACGTCATCGCTTCTTCAGGACGCGTGACCGCCGCAAGGTGCGGGGTAATTGCAATGCGAGGATGTTTCCACAACAGACTGTTCTGAGGAAGTGGCTCTTTGGCAAACACATCGAGCATCGCACCTTTTACTTTACCGCTATCAAGCGCCGCCAGCAGATCGTCTTCAACCAAATGCACGCCACGCGCAAGGTTCATCACGTAAGAATTATCAGCAAGTTTATTAAGCAACTCGCTGTTGATGATGCCCACGGTTTGCGGTGTGTTTGGTAACAGGTTAATCAGCACGCGAGTGCCGGAGAGGAATTGACCCAGCTGTTCTGCGCCCGCGTAACTTGTGATACCCAGATAATCTTTTTTACTGCGGCTCCAGCAGCGCACCGGGAAGCCCCAGGCAGCAAGGCTTTCGGCGACTTTGCCACCCAAAACCCCCGCACCGAGCACACCAATGGTGAAATCTTCGCGGCGATAATCTTCCAGCGGCTCCCATTTCGCCTGCTGTTTTAATGCCTGGTAATCGTCAAAGCGGCGGAACCAGTGCAACACCTGGCTGACGGCATATTCCTGCATTTGAAGCGCCATACCGGTATCTTCAAGGCGAAATAGCGGTACACCTTTTGGCAGCATCTCAGGGTGCTTCTGGAGTTGACTCAGAATGGAGTCCACACCCGCCCCCAACGCAAATACGCCTTTCAGTGTCGAACGGCCGCTGAGCATTTCAACCGGGGGATGCCAGACCAGCGCATAATCCGCAGGCTGGTTATCGCCAGGCAACCACTGGCGAACCGTTGCTTCTGGAAGTTTTTGATGTAGGCCTTCAATCCACTGTTGGGAATTAAAGGTCGGATGGTGAAAAATAATATCCATGCTTTCTCCGTTATTTCTTAGACTTATCAGCAAGCACCTAACGATACATAATATGAATGTAATAAAAAACCATCACGTTCTGGCGCTTTAAGAAACAAGTTGTTTGAAGTTTGGCTAAACGCACCAGAATAACTAAAAAGTGGATTGACGCCGACAATTGTTTTCCCTACATTAGCGCCCGTTCCAGCAGTCAAGGAACAACAAAACGGTGAGGTGTCCGAGTGGCTGAAGGAGCACGCCTGGAAAGTGTGTATACGGCAACGTATCGAGGGTTCGAACCCCTCTCTCACCGCCACATTCCAAGAGAAAGTCTGAATTCACGTTCAGACTTTTTTTTCGCCTTAAATCTGGCATCGTTCATAGCTTGACCAAACGGTACGCAAACAGAAGATTAAACTTGACCGAATGCGGTTCAATCCCTATAGTAGCGCCCCGTTGCCCCCTGAAGTTGGCAACAAAAACAATACGGTGAGGTGTCCGAGTGGCTGAAGGAGCACGCCTGGAAAGTGTGTATACGGCAACGTATCGAGGGTTCGAACCCCTCTCTCACCGCCATATTTAAGAAAGAGCCCGCATGAAAATGCGGGCTCTTTTTCGTCTGTAATTTGTGTTCTGTCTGTCGAATGACGCTGCTGTACGACCTACCATCATAAAAAACCCGAACCTAAGTTCGGGCTTGTGAGTTTTACTCTGGTCTGGATTTGCTAAATCGCGCTCGTATCACCACAAAGAAGACCGGCACAAAGAAGATGGCGAGTAAGGTTGCCGAGAGCATCCCGCCCATTACACCGGTTCCCACTGCGTTCTGCGCGCCACTGCCTGCCCCACTGCTTAATACCAGCGGCATGACACCCAGAATAAATGCCAGCGAAGTCATCAGTATTGGGCGCAAGCGCATACGCACCGCATCGAGCGTGGCTTCAATCAAGCCTTTGCCTTCTTTCTCCATCAAATCTTTGGCAAATTCGACGATCAGTATCGCGTTTTTAGCCGATAAGCCGATGGTCGTCAGCAGCCCCACCTGGAAGTAAACGTCATTGTTCATTCCACGCATCGCCGCCGCCAGTAACGCCCCGACCACGCCGAGTGGCACCACCAGCATCACCGAGAACGGTATCGACCAGCTTTCATAAAGCGCTGCCAGACACAAGAACACCACAACTAAAGAGATAGCGTACAGTGCAGGTGCCTGGTTCCCGGAAAGCCGTTCCTGATAGGACATTCCCGTCCAGTCATAACCAATCCCGGACGGCAGTTTCGACGCCAGCTTTTCCATCAGCACCATCGCCTCACCGGTACTTTTCCCCGGCGCCGCTTCGCCCAACAGTTCCATAGATGGCAAACCGTTATAGCGTTCGAGACGTGGCGAACCGTTCATCCAATGTGACGATGAAAATGCTGAAAGCGGTGCCATTTGCCCGTTGCTACCGCGAACAAACAGATTATCAATATCCTGCGGCAGCATGCGGAAACGCGCATCCGCTTGGACATACACCTTCTTCACACGACCGTGATCGATAAAGTCGTTCACGTAAGTGCCGCCCAATGCGCTGGCAATCGTCTGGTTGATATCCGCAAGGCTAATGCCAAGGGATTGCGCTTTTTCCTGGTCGATTTCGAGCTTGTACTGCGGCGTGTCTTCCAGACCATTCGGGCGCACACGCGTCAACATATCAGGGTGTTTTGCCACCATTCCCATCAGTTGATTACGTGCGACGGTCAATTGTTGATGCCCCAGGTTTGCCTGGTCGATTAATTCAAAGTCAAAGCCAGTAGCTGTCCCTAACTCGATAATCGCCGGTAAGTTAAACGGGAATATCAGCCCATCGCGAATTTTACCGAAAGCTTTAGTTGCCCGCTCAACAATGGCACCCACGCCATTCTCCTTGCCTGCGCGTTCTTCCCACGGTTTCAAGCTAATAAAGGCAATCCCGGAGTTTTGCCCCTGCCCGCTATAACTAAAGCCGTTGACCGTAAATACCGATTCGACATTCGCTTTTTCGGTGTTGAGATAGTAATGCGATATCTCGTCGAGCACTTTTTGCGTCCGTTCCTGCGTCGCACCCGCAGGCAGTTGCACCATAGTCATAAACACACCCTGATCTTCTTCGGGCAGGAATGAGGTCGGTAAACGCAAAAATAGCACCGCCATTCCGACCACAATGATCAGATACAGCAGCAAGTAACGCCCGGTACTACGCAAAATATTGCTGACACTATCTGTATAGTGATGCGCGCTTTGGTTGAATTTTGTGTTAAACCAGCCAAAGAAACCAGTTTTTTCATGGGCCTGCGGATCGACAGGTTTTAGCAACGTCGCACACAGCGCGGGAGTCAGGATCAACGCCACCAGCACCGAGAGCGCCATCGCCGAAACGATGGTTATCGAGAATTGGCGGTATATGGCCCCTGTCGAGCCGCCAAAGAAGGCCATCGGTATAAATACCGCCGAGAGCACCATGGCGATGCCCACTAAGGCACCCTGAATTTGGCCCATAGATTTTTTGGTGGCTTCTTTTGGCGAGAGATGATCTTCGGCCATCACGCGTTCAACGTTTTCCACCACCACAATCGCGTCATCAACCAGCAGGCCTATCGCCAGCACCATGCCGAACATGGTTAATGTGTTGATCGAATAGCCAAACGCAGAAAGTACGGCAAAGGTTCCAAGCAAAACCACTGGCACCGCAATGGTTGGGATCAGCGTCGCACGGAAATTCTGCAAGAACAGGTACATCACCAGGAACACCAGGATGATGGCCTCAAACAGCGTTTTCACCACTTCATGAATCGATATTTTGACAAACGGCGTGGTGTCGTACGGATAAACCACCTTCATTCCCTGCGGGAAATAAGGTTGCAACGAGGCCAGTTTTGCCTTGATACCTGCTGCGGTATCCAGCGCGTTTGCGCCAGTGGCAAGCTTAATCCCCAGACCTGCTGCGGCCTGACCATTAATTTTCGCAACCGTATTGTAGTTTTCCCCCCCTAACTCAATACGCGCCACGTCGCTTAAATGCACCACGGAGCCATCTGGGTTCACTTTCAGCGTCACTTTGCCAAATTCTGCGGGGTCGCGTAAACGCGTCTGGGCAATGATCGAAGCGTTAAGCTGCTGGTTTTTAACCGCTGGCGTACCGCCGAGTTGGCCAGCAGCGACCTGGTCGTTCTGCATTTTTAGCTGCGTAATGACATCGCCCGGATTAAGTTGATACTTGTTCAACGCATCCGCATTCAGCCAGATACGCATCGCGTACTGCGCACCGAACAGTTGAACATCCCCCACGCCGTTGGTACGGCTAATGGAATCTTTAATATTTGATGCCACATAATCGGAAATATCATCCTGCGTCAGCGCCGGGTTATCGGAGATAAATCCGGCAACCAGTAAGAAACTACTGGAGGACTTTTCAACGCTAATCCCCTGCTGCTGCACCTCTTGCGGTAATAGCGGCATCGCCAGTTGCAGTTTGTTCTGCACCTGAACCTGAGCAATATCCGGGCTGGTGCCTGATTTAAAGGTCAAAGTGATGGTCACGCCGCCGGCGGAATCACTGGTGGAAGACATATACATCAGGTTATCGATGCCGTTCATGTTCTGTTCGATAACCTGCGTCACGGTGTCCTGAACCGTCTGCGCATCTGCACCAGGGTACGTTGCCGTCACTGCGACGGCAGGCGGTGCAATAGTCGGATACTGTGCGACAGGAAGTTGCAGGATTGCCAGCGCACCGGCAATCATCAGGATGATCGCCAACACCCAGGCAAAGATAGGTCTTTCAATAAAGAACTTAGCCATTATCCAGGATACCTTAGCGGGTTTGAGCGGCAGCGCTATCCGGCACTATCTGTACAGCAACCCCAGGACGAACGCGTTGAAGCCCGCTGACAATCACTTTGTCACCCGGTTTAACGCCTTTAGTCACCAGCCATTTATCGCCAATCGCCTGCGGTGCAGTCACTTCACGGACTTCGGCTTTGTTGTTTTGGTCAACCACCATCACCGTTGCATCTCCACGTGGATTACGCGTCACACCTTGCTGCGGCACTAAAATCGCTTCAGGTTGAATGCCTTCGTCAATTTTCGCGCGCACATACATCCCCGGCAGCAACTGGTGCTGCGGGTTGGGGAACACGGCACGCAAAGTGATAGAACCGGTTGTCTGATCGACCGTCACATCAGAGAACTCCAGCTCACCGTTTAATGCGTAAGGCTTGCCATCTTCCATCATCAGTTGCACTGCGGTTTTGCCATTCGCCTTTTTCAGACTTCCCTGCTCAACCGACTGTTTGAGTTGCATAAAATCATTGCTGGATTGGGTGACATCGACGTAAATCGGGTCGAGCTGTTGCACAGTTGCCATTGATGAAGTCTGGCCGTTAGTCACTAATGCCCCTTCGGTGACATTCGATTTACCGATGCGCCCGTCGATTGGCGAGCTGACTTTGGTGTAGGCCAAATTAATTCGCGCATTTTCCACTTCAGCTTTTGCCGCAGTGACTTCTGCATCAGCCTGCTGGGCATTCGCAACGGCCTGGTCGTATTCTTGTTTGCTGATGTAATTTGTCCCGAGCAGCGGTACGTAACGTTTCACCGTTAAATGCGCGATATTTGCAGCCGCTTTAGCTTTAGCCAGTGCGCCTTGCGCACTGTTCCATGCGGCCTGATAAGGTGCCGGGTCAATTTGATAGAGCGAACTTCCCGCTTGAATATCGCTGCCTTCAACAAAATTGCGCTTCAGAATAATACCGCTGACCTGTGGGCGAACTTCTGCCACACGGAAGGCATCGGTGCGTCCTGGAAGTTCAGTCGTCACCGCTAACGGCGCGGCTGTAACGGTATACACATTGACCTGAGGCGCAGGCATTGCTGCCTTTTCGTCGCCTTTATCATTACAACCCGTTAATACACCCGCCGCTAACAACAGCACGGAAGGCAGCAGGATGAACTCACCATATTTCTTCATTACTATTCCTTAAAGCTTGATTCTTAAAGTAAAGATTTGTCGCCGTCAGAAGCATTCCACCGGCGGCGAATTCCTGTTATTTCGACTTTCCAAAACGGCGGCTGATGACCACAAAGAACACTGGAACAAAAAAGACCGCCAGGAGCGTGGCGGAAACCATCCCGCCCATCACGCCCGTACCCACGGCATTTTGCGCGCCACTCCCCGCTCCGCTGCTGATGACTAACGGCATTACGCCAAGAATGAAGGCCAGGGAAGTCATCAGAATCGGGCGCAAACGCATGCGCACTGCGTCGAGCGTTGCCTCGATTAACCCTTTACCTTCTTTGTCCATCAGGTCTTTGGCGAACTCGACAATCAAAATGGCGTTTTTGGCCGACAGGCCAATGGTGGTCAGTAGCCCAACCTGGAAATAAACGTCGTTATTTAATCCGCGCAATGTGGCGGCAAGCAGCGCTCCGATGACGCCAAGCGGCACCACCAGCATGACCGAGAAAGGAATGGACCAGCTTTCATAAAGAGCCGCCAGACATAAGAAAACGACCAGCAAAGAGATGGCGTAAAGGGCTGGGGCCTGGTTGCCGGATAAGCGCTCCTGATAAGACATGCCTGTCCAGTCGAAGCCAATTCCGCTCGGCAATTTCGTCGCCAGATCCTCCATCAACAACATGGCTTCACCGGTACTTTTACCCGGAGTCGCTTCACCGAGGATTTCCATGGACGGCAGGCCGTTGTAACGCTCCAGACGAGGGGAACCGTAAATCCAACGAGCACTGGCAAAGGATGAAAACGGCACCATTTGCCCGCTACTCCCGCGCACATACCAACTGTTAATATCCTGCGGCAACATGCGGCTGGATGCCCGGCCCTGCAGATAGACTTTTTTCACTCGTCCGTGGTCAATGAAGTCGTTGACGTAGGTGCTACCCAGGCCGGTAGCAATAGTCTGGTTAATATCAGAAATGCTCACGCCCAGTGACTGCGCTTTTTCCTGATCAACTTCCAGCTTGAATTGCGGTGTGTCTTCGAGACCGTTCGGACGCACCCGCACCAGCATATCCGGGCGTTTTGAAATCATCCCCAGTAACTGATTTCTCGCCTTTGTCAGGGCATTGTGCCCAAGGCTCGCCTGGTCGATTAACTCAAAATCAAAGCCCGTTGCCGTGCCCAGCTCGGTAATGGCAGGCAGGTTGAACGCGAAGACCATGCCATCATGAATTTTGCTAAACGCGCGGGTGGCACGCCCTACAATCGCGGTCACTTCATTTTCTTTCCCCGGACGCTTGTCCCAGTCTTTCAGTCGCACAAACGCCAGGCCGTTATTCTGACCCTTTCCACTAAAGCTAAAGCCGTTAACGGTAAACACGGACTCGACGTTTGCCGACTCATGGGTCAGATAGTAATCGGTAATCTGGTCCATGATTTTTTCAGTTCTGGCCTGAGTCGCTCCCGCAGGCAGCGTGACCATCGTCAGGAACACGCCCTGATCTTCTTCCGGTAAAAATGAGGTGGGTAAATGAAGGAACAGGGCTACCATTCCGCCCACAATCAGCACGTAAAGCACCATATAACGGCCAGTGCGACGCAGAATTTGCTTCACGCTGTCAGTGTAATGCTGAGTGCTTTGCTCGAAACGTGCGTTAAACCAGCCGAACAGCCCGGTAGTTTTCCCATGGCTACCTTTAGCCACCGGTTTGAGCAAGGTCGCGCAAAGTGCAGGCGTCAGAATCAGTGCAACCAGCACCGACAGCGCCATCGCAGAAACGATAGTTATTGAGAACTGGCGGTAGATTACGCCAGTAGAACCGCCAAAAAATGCCATCGGAATAAACACCGCCGACAGCACCATCGCAATTCCGACTAATGCCCCCTGAATTTGCCCCATTGATTTTTGCGTGGCTTCTTTCGGCGGCAGCCCCTCTTCCACCATCACGCGCTCAACGTTTTCCACCACCACAATGGCATCGTCCACCAGTAAGCCTATCGCCAGCACCATGCCGAACATCGTGAGCGTGTTGATGGAATAGCCGAAGGCGGCGAGGATCGAGAAAGTGCCCAGTAACACTACCGGTACGGCAATCGTAGGAATTAACGTAGCGCGGAAGTTCTGTAAAAACAGATACATCACCAGGAAAACCAGCACGATGGCCTCAAGCAATGTTTTGAAGACTTCGCGAATAGAGATTTTGACAAACGGCGTGGTGTCGTAGGTATAAACCACTGTCAATCCGTGTGGGAAATAGGGTTTGAGTTTGGCCATCTGCGCCTGCACCGCTTTGGCGGTATCCAGCGCATTCGCACCGGTGGCTAATTTAATCCCCAGGCCAGCAGCGGGTTTGCCGTTGTAGCGCGCAATAACGTTGTAGTTTTCACCACCCAACTCAATGCGCCCGACATCGCGCAATTCGACTTTCGCACCGTCTGGTTTCACTTTTAGCTGGATGTGACCAAATTGCTCGGGGTCACGCAAGCGCGTCTGCGCAATAATAGATGCGTTGAGTTGCTGGCCTGGTATGGCCGGAGTACCGCCAAGTTGCCCGGCGGCAACCTGCGCGTTTTGAGTTTTAATCTGGTTAATGACATCAAGCGTTGTGAGCTGATATTTGTTCAGTTGGATCGGATCAAGCCAGATACGCATTGAATACTGCGCACCAAAAAGCTGCACATCACCTACGCCAGCCGTCCGGCTGATAGGATCTTTGATATTCGAGGAAATATAGTCGGCAATATCCTCCTGACTCATGCTGCCATCTTGCGAGATAAACCCGGCAACCATCAGGAAACTGCTGGAGGATTTCTTAACACTGATCCCCTGCTGCTGAACTTCCTGAGGCAATAAAGGCATCGCGAGTTGAAGTTTATTTTGCACCTGAACCTGAGCGATATCCGGATCGGTGCCGGATTTAAAGGTCAGCGTGACCGTCACACTACCTGAGGCATCGCTTGTAGAGGACATGTACATCAAGTTATCGAGGCCATTCATATTTTGCTCGATAACCTGCGTCACCGTATCCTGGACGGTACTGGCATCCGCACCGGGATAAGTTGCGTTAATAGCTACCGCTGGCGGGGCTATTGTTGGGTACTGCGCCACAGGCAAATTGATGATGGACAGAACCCCCGCCAACATCAAAATGATGGCCAGCACCCAGGCAAATATGGGGCGCTCGATAAAAAACTTCGCCATGTGAAGATTTCCCTGTTAGAGCTCGAACTCTGTTTTCGGATATATAACAGGCGAGCTTAACAGAGGCTTTATGGATTAATGATTCATGCGTGTATGTATAAAGTTATATTCCAGGGCTGGACATCAAAAACTTTAAAGAACACAATAATTCTTAGTTTTATCAATCGAACCAAGAATAGAAAAATAATATTTAAACCTGTTAATTCTTGTAACTAATATCCATAAAGAGTTAATTACCTATGGCCCGAAAAACAAAAGCCGACGCGTTAAAAACGCGTCAGCATCTTCTTGATGTCGCAATCACACTATTTGCTAAAAATGGCGTCTCCACAACGACCCTTGCAGACATCGCTGATGCAGCGGGGATGACCCGCGGCGCGATTTACTGGCACTTTGACAGCAAGGTTTCACTGTTTAATGAAATCTGGAATATTCAGTCGTGTATCGCATTGGAAATAAGGCGAAAACTCAAAATCCAGAACCCAGATAATGATTTAAAACTATTACGTGAAATCATAATCGAGACATTAAAATTCATTTCGACAGATCGCCGCCAACATGAACTTCTACAAATTCTTTACCATACGTGCGAATTCAATGGGGAAATGTATTCTGAGAGGGAAATAAGAGAGCGTTACTGGTTTAATCGGGAAAGAATGAAAAAATTATTGCGCAATTGTATTTCAAAAGGGCAAATTCCTGTTAACACCAATGTCGAATTGGCGATAACAATTATTCACGGTTACCTGAGTGGGATAGTCAAAAACTGGCTGATGCAGCCAGAAAATCTCAATCTTTACGAGCAGGCTCCGGACGTTGTCGATAGCCTTATTGCGATGCTCACGAAATCTGCGTGAGTCTGTGATAAGTGTCGGATGACGCTGCGCTTATCCGACCTACCCGTTTCAGGGAATGTTGCGTGGTGGATAAGCCGCAGGCGTCATCCACCATGCAAATATTACAAATCTTTGAACGTTCCCAGGCGATATCCACGCTCTGCAATCGCGTATTTAAGCGAAGGCGAGGTCAGCACATCCAGTTCCGCCAGACGCGGGTAACAGTACTTGCTGGCGAGTATCGTGTTATCAATAAATGAAGGGTGACACATAATCTCGAGTGACTGCTCGCCGCGCGCTGTTGACCTTTCCAGGGTTTCGAGGAAAAGCGTTTCGGAAATGGCATCGCCATAAAAGCCGCTATCGAAACCTTCGGCTGTCTTCACACCCACACATTCAAGCTCAGTTGGTAACGCGGCATCGTAGTCGAAACGAATTGCCACGCCCTTCTCTTTGGCAAACGCTTCAACGATAGGGTAAATCTGCGGGATCATATGCACGTGGTGATGGCTGTCGAGATGGGTTGGCATACGGCCAAACAACTCGATAAATCTCGCAAACTGGCATTCCAGCTCATGCTCAATTTCTGCCAGCACCAGGGAGCCTTCTTCGGCGCGCTGCCAAATCCATTTGCCAAGTTCACCCTTATCATCCACCAGGCCTGGCATAGCAGATAAAGGCCGGCCCAGCGTCAACACAAAGTGCATGCCAATCGCCAAACCTGGATGTTTCGCACTCAGCGCCACCGCATGTTCAATACCTGAGGCGTTAACCATAGCGGTGGTCGAAGTCACAACCCCGCGGGTAAATGCGTCAATAATCCCGTAATTCTGTGCCTTACATAGCCCAAAATCATCCGCGTTAACAATTAATAGCTTGTCCATTGTCGCCTCGCGAGGTGCCTTCCCTTTGCAGGGAAGGCTTCCGGTTATTTAAGTGCAGCAATCGCCTGTGCGAAGTTTGGCAGATTCGCTTCGTGTGCCAGCAGCAAGTCACGGGCAATTTTTTCTGCGTCTTTATCAGAATGAATCAGCGGGCTTAAGTTGAGCGCCAGCAGAACATCGTTAAAGTTACCGCTCAGAGCCGCTTCACTTGCCGCAACTTCAAAGCCTTTGATGGTGTAAATCAGGCCCAGCACTTTTTCGTCAAAATGGGTAATGCGCGGAGTTGGCGTTGCACCATCGCGACCGATTGTACAGGTCATTTCAACCGCCCAGTCTGCCGGAATATTATCTACATGACCATGATGCGGCACGTTAACGTAATGCTCGCTTTGCTTGTCGTTGTAGATATCGCTGATGACTTCGCAAGCTGCGTCAGAGTAGTAAGCACCACCACGCAGTTCCAGCTCTTTTGGTTTCACGTTCAAAGCCGGATCTTTGTAAAGCTCGAACAATTGTTTCTCAACTTTCTGAACAACCGTGGCACGCGCGCCACCTTTATAGAACTCGCCCATTTCGATAGCCAGCATCTCTTTTTGCTTGAAGTAGTAGAGCAAATAAGAGCACGGCAGCAAACGCAGGGAACGGATCAAGCCTTCACTGAACGGCAAGTCAAAGATGTTTTTGACCGAACCCGCAGTCAGCGTGCCGGATGCAACGCCATCAAGTAGCTCGTCGAAACGAGAGGTTCCGTTAACGATGACATCTTTGATGAACACCATGTGGTTCAGGCCGAACAGGTCAATATTCAGTTCATCAGTCGGGGCTAGTTTCAGCACATCTTTAATGAACATTTTCATGCCCACAGGGATGTTACAAACGCCAATGAACTTCTTAAAATCTGTGTGGCGATAAACCGCCTCGGTGACCATACCGGCCGGGTTGGTGAAGTTGATGACCCACGCGTCTGGGCAGATTTCTTTCACATCATTAATGATGTCGAAAATTACCGGAATAGTACGCAGGCCTTTGAATAAGCCGCCAGCACCGTTAGTTTCCTGGCCCAAATAGCCGTAGCTTAACGGGATACGTTCATCGAGTTCACGAGCTTTCAACTGCCCGACACGCAATTGCGTGGTAACGAAATCGGCATCAACCAGTGCTTCGCGACGATCGAGGGTTTTATACAGCGCAATCGGCACAGCCGCGCGTTCAATCATGCGTAAGCAAAGATCAAAGATAATATCTTGCTTCTCTTTTCCAGCTTCAACATCAACCAGCCATAATTCAGTGATCGGCAACTCTTCGTAACGTTTAATAAAACCTTCGAGTAATTCAGGTGTATAGCTGCTACCACCACCGATTGTGACGACTTTCAATTTTTTACTCATGAGGACTCCGGTACAAGTTTATTGCACTGTAAATTAAGACAGCGATATAGATGTATTATTGAGGATTATATTTAACCCTCACTAATACATTTACAGAATATTTAATAACTCACTTAATGCTGTATAACTGCTTCCGATAATGCTGCGGCGTAAAAGAAGTTAACTTCTTAAAGTTTTTAATAAACATACTGGCACTGCTGTAACCAGACTCGAAAGCAATATCGGTAACAGAATAGTTCGTGATCTCCAGTTGTTTCTTGGCAAAATCAATTCTTATCTCATTGATAATTTGCATCGGTGTTTTGCTGTAATGGCGTTGCGTGGCGCGCGTTAAATACTCTTGCGACTTACCGGACAGCTCCACCATATTCACTAAGGCTTTATCACCAAACATCGACTTGCCATGCATCTGCTCAACGGTGTTTTTTAGCCAGACCGGAATATCTCCGCCTGATTCTGATTCTTTATGATGGCGCAGACGATTCACAATATAAAACGTCACCATTTCAAGAAATTCACTAAATTCACCCTGACGGAAATTTAATGACGCCGTCACAGATTCGATATATGTCAGAAATTCGTTCTTAATCTGATAAACCTGTGAAGCAATAAAACAAGCGGGAAATAACGGTAAATAATGCTGTTCAAAGAAAGCCTTGCTGATACCGACATTCAGGATTCTGGTCGCACCAAAATCATAAAAACTTTGATGGTAAGAACCGAGCGGGATGAAAACAAAACTCCCTCTTTCCAGCAGCACACGTTTACCGTTGATTTCCTGGTAATAACGTCCTGTCAGCACCACCGTGAATTCGTAATAATCATGCTGGTGCAACCCGGAGACACTTTCGACTTTGTTGTGGATGAACATGTGGAAATGTTGACCATCAAAAAGTTGACTCTCGCGAGCGGTATTGATTTCCATACTGATTACCGGTGGCTGCATAGGGACTCCAACTTATTTTATTTTTTCGTGAAGCTCAATAAGTTCTGTCACCAGCTCGCGCGCCAGCATAGAAGTCATCAGATGGTCTTGCGCATGGACCAGCACCAGGCTGACTTTGGTTTTGCCTTCGCCCTGGTCACCTTCAATCAGTTTGGTTTGCACCAGGTGTGCTTCATTCAGTGCTTCGCGCGACTGGGCCATCAACTCCCAGGCTTTTTCAAAATCGCCAGTTTTAGCGATTTTCAGTGCGCCGTATGCAAGGCTGCGAGCCTGACCTGAGTTGATGATTAAACCCATAACCACTTCTTCAAGATCGTTAGTATCGACTTCGTTATCGACTACGTTTTCTAAATCAAACATCAAATTCTCTCCCGGTAAATTTAAAGTGGTTGGGGACAGGGGGCCATCCCCAACCAAAACTTAAGATCAGAATTTCAGTGCGTTAGCAATATCTTCTTCGCTTTCTTCTTCTTCGATGACAGCCTGCGCTTTGTTAGACAGGATAACGAACGGGATGTAGACACATGTCGCGACACCCAGGTTGAACAGCGCAACTAACAGAGCAGCGATACTGCCATTACTGTTAAAGAAGGCGCCCAGGCCGGTCGGCATGGTCCACGGAGCCAGGTTTGTGACCGGAGGAATAATCCCCAGAGAGTAAGCCGCAAGCGTGATGGCTGCCAGAATCGGCTGAACCAGTACGAACGGGATAAACATAACCGGGTTCATGATGATTGGCAGACCGAAAAGGATAGGTTCGTTAATCTGGAAGATGCCTGAAGGCAGTGCCAGTTTCGCCACCTGACGGTGATCTGCACGACGTGAAACCATGAAGATTGCGATAATCAAGCCAAGCGTCGCACCAGAACCACCCAACAGGATGTAGGAGTCGAGCATTGGTTTCGCCCAGAAGTGGAACTGTTTACCCGCGTCAAGTGCCGCTTGTACAGAGCCGTACTGGTTGTAGATTGCAATGTTTTCCAGCGCCCACGGAGTCATGATGCCGTTGTCCAGCGCGGTCAGCGCCAGCGAACCATGCACACCGAAGAACCACAGCAGGGAGTTGAAGATAACGTACGCCCAACCCACTACCGCACCCATCGACGCCAGCGGCGTAGAGATGGAGTCCATAATGATCTGGTGGAAGTTGCTACCGTGGTTTGCCAGCAGCCAGGAAATAATCCCAAAAATAGACAGGATAATAAAACCTGGAATTAATGCAGAGAAGGAACGCGAAACCGAAGTCGGTACGCTATCTGGCAAAGTAATAACCCAATTGCGGCGGATAACAAAAGTAAATAATTCCGCGACGACCAGACCAATAACAATACCGGAAATAATATTCTGACCACCTAACCAGTTAGCGCCGACAGCGTAAGCTTCGCCAACACTATATGGAGTAACAGTCATAAATGCCGCTACGGATAATAAACCGGCTGCCAGTGGGTCAACTTTACGTTCTTCAGCAAGTGCCATACCAATGAAAAAAGGAGCCATTAGCGACATAATACCTAACGTACCGTTATATACGTTGCCGCCAATGGCTTTTAACCCATTAAGGGTTTCAATGGTCGAGGGGTCTAAACGAATACCTAAAGAATAGAAAAATGAACCTGCGCCAAAACTCAGAAACACGTTATTAATTAATACGAACATGGCACCGGCAAGTGTCAATGGCATTAATTTGATGAAACCATTTTTAATTGCGTTGACGTGCGGTTGCTTCCCAATTTTCACTGCGAAAGGAAGCAATATCTTTTCAAGTGAATCAATGACTTTACTCATTTGTAATTTCCTTTATTGCCGCAAGAGTCTTGCGGCCAGGTTGTGTAAGGTCGTTCTTTGACGGAAAAATAAAACAAAATAAAAAATTAGTTGTTTGCTGATGCTTTCTTGATCGATGCGACGGCTGCTTTCAGCACGCCTAACCCATCAATTTTGCCGTACATTGCCGAATCAATAACTTCTACTGGCTTGCCGGGTAATACTTTTTTAATTTCTGGCAGCATGTAAGCGATTTGCGGTCCAAGTAATACCAGATCCGCATCTTTGCCCTTTTCAGCAGCCAGCGTTTCAGGCCAGGCTTCGATAATCACCGGTACTTCATACTTCTCTGCCTGCGCCTTCATTTTTGATACCAGTAATGAGGTGGACATTCCGGCAGAACAAAATAGGTAGATACGTCTTTTAGTCGTCATAATAAATTCCTCACGTTGCAACAGCCTGCATGTCGGATATCAGCACAACCCACGCCTGCAAAAGGGACTGATTGGAAAGTTCTGATTGTTTCTGGTTGAAAGAAGTATACGGCAACAATCTGGCGGGGAATAATAACGCAGGACTTGAAATTGTCTCTCCTTGACCATCCGTTTTGATACCCTTCACATTTTGGGTAAATAATTCGCGCAAAGAAAAAAGCCCAAACAGGGTTTGGGCTTTACAATTCAATGACACCAGAAATCAGTCGTAGGCATTCAACGTGCGCTGGCAAAGGGCTGAGCGCACACAATCTTGCTTGCCGAAACGAATCACACCAACCATTTCATCTTCTTCAAAACGTTGCAGAGCGTCGCTCAGACCGGACTGAACACCCCGTGGCAAATCACATTGCGTGATATCGCCATTGACGATCACCGTCACGTTTTCCCCGAGGCGCGTTAAGAACATTTTCATTTGCGCTGCGGTGACGTTCTGCGCCTCATCAAGAATAACCACCGCATTTTCGAAGGTACGTCCGCGCATATAGGCGAACGGCGCAATCTCTACTTTGCCGATTTCGGGACGCAGGCAGTACTGCATGAAAGACGACCCTAAACGTCGCACCAGGATGTCATACACCGGGCGGAAATAAGGGGCGAATTTTTCCGAAATATCCCCGGGTAAGAAGCCGAGATCTTCGTCAGCTTGCAGGACCGGGCGGGTAACAATTATCCTGTCGACATCCTTATGTATCAGGGCCTCAGCGGCTTTCGCCGCACTGATATATGTCTTGCCGCAACCGGCTTCGCCCGTGGCAAAGATCAGCTGCTTTTTCTCGATGGCATTAAGATAGTGCTGTTGAGCCTCATTTCGCGCCGCTATTGGTGAATTATCACGGCAATCCCTGGCCATGCCGATAGATTCAACGCCGCTCATCTGCACAAGCGATGTGACCGATTCCTCTTCGCGTTGCTTGTGGCTACGCGAATCCCGTCTCAGCACACGTTTTGCTTCACGACGAGCTTTGATCACTGCTTTCTGTCTTCCCATGGATGGCACCTTACAGTTGGTTTCATTTCCCGCGTCACGACATTGGGCGCGATTATGTTCACTAACGGATGAGGTTTGGCTTCCTTTTAAGCCAGGAACTGCCGGTTGAGAGGATGCACCAGTTAGACGAGTTACGCCGCTTAGCGCATCGTTAATACATTGAGTTGTTAAAGGATTAGGTTTTTTAGCGGTGAAGATAGCGAAGCCGGAGGAGACACCTCCGCGCTGGATAGTGCGGGTAAGAAGTTTGTTCAATCGTCCGGTACTGGACCCACCCATTCGCGATCTCCAATGTGATTTAAATTCACAGCCGGGAACTACCGCTCGTGCTTTAAGTACATCAAATTTTATCTTAAATGCAACACTTATTTTACTTTAATTCAACATTCGCGTTTCGTCACCTTCTATTCAAAGTTATGACATAAAAAAATGTCATTTTTATTTCAATGATATAGGTAGATAAAAATTGATTGAATTATAGGCAGGCAAATTGTTAGCAAATAAAAAATTAGCAGGGGAAGGATTGCTCTCACCCCGGCCCTTTCCCCCAGGAGAGGGAGAAACCGGTCAATCCCTTCTCCCTCAGGGAGAAGGTTAGGATGAGGGTGGTTTCGACATCAATAAACTACGCCTCAATCAGCCCCTGCCCTAAATAGTGCTGCTTATCCCGAGCGCCTGGCATCACGAAGAAATACCCGCCGCCAATGGGCTTCACATACTCCTCCAGCGCCTCGCCGTTTAACCGTTGCTGCACCGCCAGAAAACCTTTCTCAAGATCATGCTGGAAGCAGACAAACAACAGCCCCATATCCAGTTGCCCGGATTTGGAAACACCCAGCGAATAGCTATAGCCCCGGCGCATCATCAGATTGGATTGCGTCTCTTTGGTGCGCGGGTTTGCCAGGCGAATATGAGCATCCAGCGCAATCACGTTGCCGTCAGGATCGGCTGCATAATCCGGCTCGTCGTGCTCATTCTTCATACCAAGCGGCGCGCCAGAGTGTTTATCGCGGCCAAAAATAGTCTGTTGCTCTTTGAGTGGCGTCCGATCCCAGGACTCAACATGGAACTGGATAATGCGCACGGCCTGATAGCTGCCACCCACTGTCCATGCGGGTTCTTGTTGATTTTGCGTCACCCAAACTACTTCATCCATCAGCGGCTTATCTTCGCTGTTTGGGTTCGCCGTACCATCTTTAAAGCCCAACAGGTTGATAGGCGTCTCTTTGCCGCGCGAACGTGCCGCGTGGTTAGAGATAAACCCTTCCCGCTTCCAGCGCACGCTAAGCAAATCAGGCGTGTGTTTGATAATGTCACGCAACGCATGAATCACTGTGTCGGCGGTATTAGCACAAATCTGGAGCAGCAAATCACCGTGGCACAGGCTGGCATCCAGCGAGTCGTTTGCGAAGCGTTCCATTTTTTGCAGTTTTGCAGGCTTTTGCCCCTGCAAACCGAAGCGCTCGTCAAACAATGACGTACCTGTCGCCAACGTTATCGTCAGGTTATCAGGGTAAATTTCCGCCCCCAGAATCCCGGAGTCCATCGGTGGCATGCGCGGATTGGGTGTATCCGGTGCCGGGCCTCCGGTGGTGAGGAAATCAAACCGCGCCGTCAGTAATTTAAACAGACGTTCGAGATCTGCCTTGTCGCTGGCCAGCACATCAAACGCCACCAGCATCATGGCCGCTTGTTGAGGTGTTAACACGCCCGCCTGATGCACACCGTAAAACGGCTGTTTTTCCATGCGAGCGTCTGGCGGCAAAGTGCCTGGCGATGTTTCTTGTTTTGCAGCGTGCGCCACCGGGCAACCGCCCGCAACGGCGAGGGTGCCACCGAGCGCGCCCAAACCTTTCAGCAACCGACGGCGAGCCGGAATATGCCCGCCGTTTTTGTTTTTATCTTCCATAAAACGTTATCCCGAAACCTAGTCCAGACCCAGAACGCCGCGCAGTTGAGACAGGTCTTCCGCCAGTGCGGTTACCGGCCCTTTCAGAGCATTACGATCGGCATCAGTCAGTTTGTCGTAAGTCTCGAAGCCATCTTTGGTGCGATATTTTGCCAGAATGGTGTCCACTTTCTTGAAGTTGGCATCCACTTTCGCCAGCAACGGCGCGTTATCTTTGGTCAGCAACGGACGCAGAAGATTAACGATTTTCTGTGCGCCATCGACGTTTGCCTGGAAGTCCCACAGGTCGGTGTGACTGTAACGGTCTTCTTCACCGCTGATTTTGCTCGCCGCAACTTCTTCAATCAGGCCAGCCGCGCCACCCACCACTTTACTCGGCGGGAATGCGAGCTCAGAGATGCGCGTCTGTAAATCCAGCACGTCGGTATTCAACTGCTCGGCATATTTTTCCATGCCTTTGGTGGTGTTATCCGCAAACAGCGCTTTTTCAAGACGGTGGAAACCGGTGAATTTTGGATCATTGGCTTTCTGCTCGTAATCATCTTCACGGGCGTCAATGCTGCCGTCGAGGTCAGAGAACAGTTCTGCAATCGGTTCGATACGCTCGTAGTACTGGCGCGTTGGCGCATACAAGGATTTGGCTTTTTCGACATCGCCCGCTTTTACTGCGTCAGTAAACGCTTTGGTGCCTTTCACTAGCTCGGCAACTTGTGCGGTGACATACGCTTTGTATTCGGTGATCGGGCCAGCCAGTGCCATCAGATCGTTCTTCGGTGCTGTCTGCTCCCCTGCCGCTTTAACAATAAGTTTGCCTTTCGGGTTGCTTAACAAGCCGCAGGTCATATCGTATTCGCCCGCTTGCAGGTTAGCGGTCATTTTCTGCGAGAAACCAGGGGCGATGTTTTCGCGCTCTTCAACCACCATCACACCTTTCAGGATTTCCCACTCCAGCGCTTTCTGGCTGTTGTTCTGAATGATGAACTGGGTTTTCCCGGCATTAACCGTAATGTTCATCGGTTCGCACTGTTTATCGGTGACAGTCACTTTTACCTGAGGAACATCAGCGGCTTGTACCGCGAAAGTAGAAGAAGCGAACGCGAACAGCGCTGCGTGCAAGGCTTTAAGGCGAAAATGTGTAGTCATGGCCAATCCCTTTCAAAAATTAGTATGTTGTAACTAACGAACGTTATTTGTCGCCTGAGTATTCATGCGTGGAGGAATGCAGAACAGCACCAGCGCCGGAATCAGGTAAATAAAGTACATCGCCACTTCGCTAACTGTCGGCGTCTCCTGGTAACCAAAAATACCTTCGAGCAGCGTTCCGGTCAGGGAATGCGTTGAAAGAACATTACTGAGATCAAATGCAATATCCTGGAAGTGGTTCCAGAGCCCCGCTTCGTGGAACGCACGAACCGCTCCCGCCGCAAGCCCTGCTGCCACCAGCAAAATAAACAGGCTCGTCCATTTAAAGAACACGGCCAGATTCAGGCGAATACCGCCCCAGTAAAGCAAGAAACCCAGCACGATAGCGGTGCCCAAACCGAGCATTGCGCCAAGCGGCGGCATGATGCCGACATCCTGCTGGAACGCTGCCAGCAAGAAGAATACAGACTCGAGGCCTTCACGGGCGACGGCGAAGAACACCATTAAAATCAGCGCCCAGCCGTGGTTGCCTTTGCTGTGCAGTGCTTCGTCAACTTTCTGTTCTAGCTGCCCTTTCACATTGCGCGACACTTTGCGCATCCAGAACACCATCCAGGTCAAAATGAAGACAGCGATAACCGCCACGATGCCTTCGAACAGCTCCTGTTCTTTTTGCGGAAATTCACCGGTGGTTTCATTAATGAAAATACCCAGGCCCAGGCAGAGCGCGGCTGCCGCCACAACGCCAATCCACATCACACCAATCCACTGGCCGCGTTGTGTACGCTTGAGATAGCTTGCAATCAAGCTAACAATCAGCGCGGCCTCCAGGCCTTCGCGTAACATTATGAGAAACGGAACAAACATTCCTGACACCCCAACTGTGAACTCAGGTCAAAAGACGTAAAGAAAAGTAAACCAAAACGATTGTGATTATCATTACGGCAAAAATAAACACAAGAAGATAATTTGGTTATTTATGTACACTTGTAAAAAAGGCCGCTGAATGCGGCCTTTGAGAGAATGTGCAGTCCCTGAATTTTACTCAGGCTGTAACTTTGTTGGTGGCGCGGTGTGGTAAATCTCATCCGCTTGTTCAAAGCGTTTTTGCATGGTGGCACTTGGCGCTTTACCCAGCAGGCTAACAACCACAATGCCGATGCTGCCGAAGACGAAACCAGGGATGATTTCGTACAGACCCAACCAACCGAACTGTTTCCAGACGATGACCGTCACTGCCCCGATGATCATCCCCGCCAGTGCGCCGTTGCGCGTCATGCGTGACCACATTACCGAGAACAGCACAACCGGGCCAAACGCGGCACCAAAGCCTGCCCAGGCATAGCTCACCAGGCCCAGCACACGGTTTTCAGGGTTTGCCGCCAGCGCGATGGCGATCAGCGCTACCACCAACACCATGAAACGCCCTACCCACACCAACTCTTTCTGCCCCGCGTCTTTGCGGAAGAAGGCTTTGTACAAGTCCTCAGTGATTGCACTTGAACACACCAGTAACTGGCAGCTCAGAGTGGACATTACCGCCGCCAGAATGGCCGACAGCAAGATGCCAGCTATCCACGGGTTGAACAGCAGCTGCGCCAGTTCAATGAACACTCGCTCGCCATTCTGGTTCACCGCGCCCGCAAGCGCCGGGTTGTTGTTGAAATACGCGATACCGAAGAAGCCCACGGCACACGCGCCCGCCAGGCACAAAACCATCCACGTCATACTGATGCGACGCGCTTTAACGATGGTGTGATGCGAGTCTGCCGCCATGAAACGCGCCAGAATATGCGGCTGACCAAAGTAGCCCAGCCCCCAGCCCATCAGCGAGATAATCGCCACGAAGTTCAGGCCCTTAAGCATATCAACGTTTTCGATGCTTTTTTGCTTGATAACCGCCATGGAATCGTCAAACCCGCCGACGGCAATCACTACCATGATTGGAGTCAGGATCAGGGCGAAAATCATCAGGCTTGCTTGTACTGTGTCGGTCCAGCTCACCGCCAGGAACCCGCCAACGAAGGTATAAATGATTGTGGCTGCAGCACCCGCCCACAGTGCGGTTTCGTAGCTCATGCCAAAGGTGCTTTCGAACAGACGCGCCCCCGCCACGATGCCAGACGCACAATAGATGGTGAAGAACAGCAAAATCACCAACGCCGAGATAATACGCAGGATGCGACTCTTATCTTCAAAACGCCCGGTGAAATAATCCGGCAGCGTCAGCGCATTGTTGTTCACTTCAGTGTGAACGCGCAGACGGCCCGCAACCAGTTTCCAGTTGATGTAGGCGCCCACGGTCAGGCCGATGGCAATCCAGCTTTCCGATATACCGGAAAGGAAGATCGCGCCGGGCAAGCCCATCAGCAACCAGCCGCTCATGTCGGATGCGCCTGCTGATAATGCGGTGACCAGACTTCCCAGGCTGCGACCGCCCAGAATATAGTCATCGAAGTTTTTGGTTGAACGCCAGGCGATAAACCCTATCAATATCATGCCGAAGATGTAGATAAAGAAAGTCACCAGCATTGGTGTACTCATAGTCATGCAAGTTCTCCAGATTTTTGCCATGCCGGAACGCAGCACAGGTTTTTATTAATTTCATCTCGCAAGCGTTTTAACACGTTATTCACAATAAATTCACCGTACAAAAAATAGCTTTTTCCTGGAGGTTGCACTCGCTCACGCTTTTCACGGTTGCACCCTCTTAAACTGTTAACTGTGTCGGTAAATTCACCCTGTCTGCGAATAATTAGCCCGCTCGCTTTCTTAGGCCAAATTTAACAATTCAATCTATTTCCCAGCTTGCTATCCAGCTCACATTTAACAAGGTTGCACAAAGTTGCAACATGGTAGATATTGCCGGGTAACTTTTATCAATCCCCCCATTTAATTCCCTTCCTTCGGCTTGAAGGACAACGGGTATAAAGGAGTGACAGGCATGGGCAGCACTACCATGGGTGTTAAGCTCGACGAATCGACTCGCGAGCGCATTAAAGAAGCCGCTTCACGCATTGACCGCACACCGCACTGGCTAATTAAACAGGCGATTTTTAACTATCTTGAACGCCTGGAAAACAACGACGAATTGCCAGAACTCCCGGCTCTGCTGGCGGGTGCCGCCAACGAAAGTGAAGAAGCCGTACCGCACGTTGAAGAAACGCACCAGCCGTTCCTTGATTTCGCTGAGCAAATTCTTCCGCAGTCGGTCACGCGCGCCGCAATTACCGCCGCCTGGCGTCGCCCGGAAACCGACGCGGTGCCCATGATCCTCGAGCAAGCTCGCCTCTCCCCGGTGATCGCCGAACAAACCCACAAACTGGCTTATCAGCTCGCCGATAAATTGCGTAATCAGAAGAGCGCAACAGGCCGGGCGGGCATGGTACAGGGTTTATTGCAGGAATTTTCACTTTCTTCGCAAGAAGGTGTGGCATTAATGTGTCTCGCCGAAGCTTTATTGCGCATTCCGGACAAAGCGACGCGTGATGCGTTAATCCGCGACAAGATCAGCAACGGCAACTGGCACTCGCATATTGGCCGCAGCCCGTCGCTATTTGTGAACGCAGCGACCTGGGGCTTGTTGTTTACTGGCCGTCTGGTTTCCACCCACAACGAAGCCAGTTTGTCCCACTCGCTAAACCGTATAATCAGCAAGAGTGGCGAGCCGTTAATCCGCAAAGGCGTGGATATGGCAATGCGCCTGATGGGCGAGCAGTTTGTGACCGGCGAAACCATCGCCGAGGCGCTCGCCAACGCCCGCAAACTGGAAGAAAAAGGTTTCCGCTACTCCTACGATATGCTGGGTGAAGCGGCACTGACCGCCGCCGACGCGCAGGCGTACATGGTTTCTTATCAGCAGGCAATTCACGCGATTGGTAAAGCCTCAAACGGGCGCGGTATTTACGAAGGCCCAGGCATTTCCATTAAACTTTCTGCGCTGCATCCGCGTTACAGCCGCGCGCAGTACGACCGCGTGATGGAAGAGTTATATCCGCGCCTGAAATCTTTGACGCTGCTGGCACGCCAGTACGACGTGGGCATCAACATTGACGCCGAAGAAGCCGATCGCCTGGAGATCTCCCTCGATCTGCTGGAAAAACTCTGCTTTGAGCCAGAACTGGCGGGCTGGAACGGTATTGGCTTCGTGATTCAGGCGTACCAAAAACGCTGCCCGTTCGTGATTGATTACCTGGTTGACCTCGCCTCCCGCAGTCGTCGCCGCCTGATGATTCGCCTGGTGAAAGGTGCATATTGGGACAGTGAAATCAAACGTGCGCAAATGGACGGCCTGGAAGGCTACCCGGTTTACACACGCAAGGTATACACCGATATCTCATATCTGGCCTGCGCCAAAAAACTGCTGGCCGTACCGAACCTGATTTACCCGCAGTTTGCGACCCACAACGCCCACACGCTGGCGGCCATTTACAACCTCGCCGGGCAAAACTACTACCCGGGCCAGTACGAATTCCAGTGCCTGCACGGCATGGGCGAGCCGCTTTATGATCAAGTGGTGGGCAAAATTGCCGACGGAAAACTGAACCGCCCTTGCCGCATTTATGCCCCGGTCGGCACCCATGAAACGTTACTGGCGTACCTGGTGCGCCGCCTGCTGGAAAACGGCGCGAACACCTCGTTTGTTAACCGTATCGCCGATAACACGCTACCGCTCGACGAATTAGTCGCTGACCCTGTCACCGCCATCGAAGGCATTGCAGGCAAAGAAGGTCAACTTGGCCTGCCACATCCAAAAATCCCCTTGCCAAAAGAGCTATACGGCAGCGGTCGAACCAACTCCGGCGGGCTGGATCTGGCGAACGAACACCGCCTGGCCTCGCTCTCTTCTGCTCTGCTGAACAGTGCGGCACAAAAATGGCAGGCGCTGCCGATTCTGGAAAACCCTGTTGCACCAGGCGATATGGTTGCGGTGAAGAACCCGGCGGAACCCACCGATATCGTGGGCTTTACCCGTGAAGCGACAGCCGATGAAGTTTCAAAGGCGCTGGAAAGCGCGGTAAACAACGCGCCAATCTGGTTCGCCACGCCGCCGCAAGAACGCGCCGCGATTCTTGAGCGTGCAGCGGTGATCATGGAAGGTCAGATGCAGCAGTTGATTGGCATTCTGGTGCGCGAAGCCGGTAAAACCTTCAGCAATGCGATTGCCGAAGTGCGTGAAGCGGTCGATTTCCTGCATTACTACGCAGGCCAGGTACGCGATGATTTCGATAACGAAACCCATCGCCCGCTCGGCCCGGTAGTGTGTATCAGCCCGTGGAACTTCCCGCTGGCTATCTTTAGCGGCCAAATTGCCGCCGCCCTTGCTGCGGGTAACAGCGTGCTGGCAAAACCGGCCGAACAAACTCCGCTGATTGCCGCGCAGGGTATCGCTATTTTGCTCGAAGCTGGTGTGCCTGCGGGCGTGCTGCAACTGCTGCCTGGCCGGGGTGAAACCGTCGGCGCGCAGCTGACCGGTGATGCCCGCGTGCGTGGCGTGATGTTTACCGGCTCCACCGAGGTCGCCACTTTACTGCAACGCAATATCGCTGACCGTCTTGACGCGCAAGGCCGCCCGACTCCGCTGATTGCCGAAACGGGTGGTCTGAACGCGATGATCGTCGATTCTTCCGCGCTCACCGAACAAGTGGTAGTTGATGTGCTTGCCTCCGCCTTTGATAGCGCGGGCCAGCGTTGTTCTGCCCTGCGCGTCCTGTGTATTCAGGAAGATGTCGCCGAGCACACGCTGCAAATGCTGCGCGGCGCGATGGCGGAATGCCGCATGGGCAACCCAGGCCGCCTGACAACAGACATCGGCCCGGTGATTGACAGCGAGGCCAAAGAGAATATCGAGAAACACATCCAGACGCTGCGTGGTAAAGGCCGCAAAGTATTCCAGGCCGCGCGTGAAAACAGCGTGGATGCAAAAGAGTGGCAGAGTGGCACTTTTGTCGCACCGACGCTGATTGAGCTGGAAAGCTTCGATGAAATGCAAAAAGAGGTGTTTGGCCCGGTGCTGCACGTGGTGCGCTACAACCGCAACAACCTGGAAGCATTGATTAATCAAATCAACGCCGCCGGGTACGGCCTGACGCTGGGTGTACATACCCGTATCGACGAGACCATCGCGCAAGTGACCGGTTCGGCGCACGTCGGCAATATGTACGTGAACCGCAATATGGTTGGTGCAGTCGTCGGCGTGCAGCCGTTTGGCGGTGAAGGTTTATCCGGTACAGGTCCGAAAGCCGGTGGCCCGCTGTATTTGTATCGCCTGCTGGCTAACCGCCCGGATAGCGCGCTGCAAACCACCTTTAGCCGTCAGGATGCGGAGCTGCCTGTGGATACCACGCTGAAAGCCCGCCTCCAGGAAGCCCACCAGGCGCTGACGCAGTGGTCAGTGAAGAAAGGCGAATTATCTGCAATTTGCGAACGTTTCGCACAGCTGGCACAAAGCGGCACTTTACGCCAACTACCGGGGCCAACGGGCGAGCGCAATACCTACGCGTTAATGCCGCGTGAACGCGTGTTATGTATCGCCGATAACGAGCAAGACGCGCTGGTGCAACTGGCGGCAGTCACTAGTGTTGGCAGCCGTGCGCTGTGGGCTGACGATAAACTGCATCGTGAACTGGCAAAATCGCTGCCGACACTGGTACAAAAACACATCGACTTCGCCAAAGAAGATGCGCTGTTAAGCCAGTCGTTTGATGCGGTGATTTACCACGGTGATTCCGACCAGCTACGTTTGCTGTGCGAGAAAGTGGCGGCACGCGACGGTGCGATTGTTTCGGTGCAGGGCTTTGCTCGCGGTGAAACCAACCTGTTGTTAGAGCGTTTGTACGTTGAGCGTTCGCTGAGTGTGAACACCGCAGCCGCAGGCGGCAACGCCAGTTTGATGACAATCGGCTAAGTTTTCACTACGCTAAAAAGGCTCCATTTTGGGAGCCTTTTTTCTTCGAGGAATGATGATGAAACGCGTTTGTTTACTTATTTCTTGCCTGTTATTAAGCGCCAATGTGCTTGCCGACAGTTGCGATAACGAGACATCGCAGGCTGGACTGAATGAGTGTTACGGCAAAGAATATAAAAAGCAGGATGATTTGCTCAATCAGACTTATCAGAAGGCAATGAAGCTCGCCACGGATACTCAGAAAACCCAGCTCAAAGCGGCGCAAAATGCGTGGATTGCTTTTCGCGATGCCGACTGTGCATTCTTAACCTCTGGCGCTGACGGCGCATCCGTCGCCCCAATGGTGCACGCACAATGTATGACAGACAAAACCCGTGAGCGCACGGAGCTGCTGAAAAGCACGCTCAATTGCGAAGAAGGCGACGTAAGCTGTGTTTTCCATCCAGGCTCAAATTAACGCACCCGAATACCTTCGATAATCATCCGCTGCACGTTTTCAACCGTGCGGCGGAAAAACGCCTCGTCCTGAAGATTGCTGCCCGCCACCGCTTCAACCTGGCTTGCGAAGTCAGCGTAGTGCTGAGTGGTTGCCCACAGCATAAAAATCAAATGGTGCGGGTCTACCGCCGCCAGTTTTCCGCTCTCGACCCAACCGGCAATAATGGCCGATTTTTCATCCACCAGCGTTTTTAAATCCCCGGTTAATTCTTCTTTCAGCAACGGTGCGCCTTGCAGCATTTCGAGGCAGAACAAGCGCGAGGCCTGCGGGTAATCACGTGAAACTTCAAGTTTCAAACGGATGTATTCGCCTATCGCCACCAGCGGCTGTAAATCTTCACGAAAAGCACGCAACGGCGCCAGCCAGATATCCAGAATTTGTTTGAGCACCGCGACGTAGAGCGCTTCTTTGGAAGGGTAATAATAGAGAAGATTGGTTTTCGACACTTCGGCACGCTCAGCGACCTGCTCGATGCTGGTGCCGTGAATGCCAAACTGGGAGAAAAACTCCAGTCCCGCAGCCAGAATTGCCTGCTTTTTCGCTGCGACCGCACGCACGCGCCGTCCGGTTTCTTTGGTTGCTGCGCCACCTTGTGCCATGCCATTTCTCTTTATTCGGTTTTGCCCAACAGCATAGCAAAAGCGCCTTGCGACAACGATCTGTTTGCGCCCCTTTGCACCCTGAACGCGCACTGACGCCTGTTTTTTGTGCACTAATTTTGACCAAACAGTCTGATTTTAATACATCAAAAATAGAAACCAATTATCAACATGATGATAACAAACCAGTTTTCCAACCTGGCATCCGGCTTGCAAAGACTCAACTGAAAGCAACCATTTCCAGAGAGGCTTGTGATGAAAATTGGCGTATTTGTTCCTATCGGCAACAACGGCTGGTTAATTTCTACTAACGCGCCGCAATACATGCCCACGTTTGAGCTGAACAAAGCGATTGTGCAAAAAGCCGAATATTACGATTTCGACTTTGCCCTCTCGATGATCAAACTGCGCGGCTTTGGCGGCAAAACTGAATTTTGGGATCATAACCTCGAGTCATTCAGTCTGATGGCAGGGCTTGCGGCGGTGACATCCAAAATTAAGATCTACGCGACAGCGGCCACGCTCACATTGCCGCCTGCCATCGTGGCGCGAATGGCGTCGACCATTGATTCCATCGCACCGGGGCGCTTTGGGGTGAATCTGGTGACCGGCTGGCAGAAGCCGGAATACGAGCAAATGGGCATCTGGCCGGGCGATGAATATTTCGCTCGTCGCTACGACTACCTTTCTGAATACGCCACGGTACTGCGCGATTTGTGGGGAACCGGGCAAAGTGATTTAAAAGGTGAGTTTTTCACCATGAACGATTGCCGCTTAAGCCCGCGTCCCTCTCAGCCAGTAAAAATGATTTGCGCTGGGCAGAGCGACGCTGGCATGGCATTTTCTGCCGAATATGCCGACTACAACTTCTGCTTTGGCAAAGGTGTAAATACGCCAACCGCCTTCGCTCCCACTGCCGCGCGCATGGTTGAAGCGGCGCAAATAACCGGGCGCGATGTCGGTTCCTACGTACTGTTTATGATTATCGCCGATGAAACCGACGAGGCCGCCCGGGCCAAATGGGAGCACTACAAAGCGGGTGCCGATGAAGAAGCGCTGGCGTGGTTGACCGAACAAAGTCAAAAAGACACGCGTTCCGGTTCCGATACCAACGTGCGCCAGATGGCAGACCCCACTTCAGCCGTGAATATCAACATGGGCACCCTGGTGGGCTCTTACGCCACCGTCGCCCGTCTACTGGATGAAGTCGCCACCGTTCCCGGTGCCGAAGGCGTACTGCTCACCTTTGATGATTTCCTCGCTGGCATTGAAGCTTTCGGCGAAAAAATCCAACCGCTGATGCAGTCGCGTACGCATCTTTCCCCTTCTGCTCGCGAGGTGGCGTGATGAAACAAATCACTCTTGATGCTCGCCCCGAAGCCATCACTTTTGCCGCTGAACAAACGGCGCTGATCGTCGTCGATATGCAAAATGCTTACGCAAGCCAGGGCGGTTATCTGGACCTTGCGGGCTTTGATGTTTCAGCAACCAAACCGGTTATCGAAAACATTAAAACAGCGGTGGCCGCCGCTAGGGAAGCTGGCATGTTGATTGTCTGGTTCCAGAACGGTTGGGACAGCGATTATGTCGAAGCTGGCGGGCCAGGTTCGCCGAATTTCCACAAGTCCAACGCTCTCAAAACCATGCGCAAGCAGCCGGAATTACAGGGAAAACTGCTGGCAAAAGGCAGCTGGGATTACCAACTGGTGGACGAACTGGTGCCGCAGCCGGGTGATATCGTGCTGCCCAAACCTCGTTACAGCGGTTTCTTTAACACGCCGCTGGATAGCATTTTGCGGTCGCGGGGTATTCGCCACCTGGTGTTTACCGGTATCGCCACCAACGTTTGCGTGGAATCGACACTACGCGATGGCTTTTTCCTCGAATATTTTGGCGTGGTTTTAGCCGACGCCACGCATCAGGCCGGGCCTGCGTTTGCGCAGCAAGCCGCACTTTTCAATATTGAAACCTTCTTTGGTTGGGTGAGCGACGTCGGCACGTTTTGCCAGGCGTTACAGCCGCCATCCCTTGCCCGAATTGCCTGAACAGGAGAATGCCGATGCCGAAAACTGTGATTATTCCGCCGGGAACCACAACCCCTATTGCGCCATTTGTACCGGGCACGCTGGCCGATGGCGTGGTGTATGTCTCCGGCACGTTGCCGTTCGATAAGCAAAACAATGTGGTGTATGTCGGAGACGCCAAAGCCCAGACGCGCCATGTGCTGGAAACCATAAAATCGGTGATTGAAACCGCAGGCGGCACCCTGGATGACGTGACGTTTAACTCAATTTTCATCACCGACTGGAGCAACTACGCCGCCATCAACGAAGTGTACGCCGAGTTTTTCCCCGGTGAAAAACCGGCCCGCTTCTGCATTCAGTGCGGGCTGGTAAAACCCGATGCGTTGGTTGAAATCGCCAGCGTCGCTCATATCGGGAAATAGCTTATGCAAATTGAGCTGACTCCAGCGCCCTTCCCCGACGCCCCCGTTCTGCTCTTGATTGCGGGGCTTGGAGGAACTGGCAATTACTGGCTGCCACAACGAGCGGCACTGAGCGAACATTACCAACTGGTGGTGTACGACCAGCGCGGAACTGGCGTGAACCGCGAGCCGCTACCCAATGATTACTCGCTTGCCGATATGGCTTATGAAATCCACAGCGCCGTGTTGCAACAGGGCATTACGCATTACAGCGTGCTCGGACATGCGCTCGGCGGGCTGGTCGCCCTGCAACTGGCGTTGGACTACCCGGCGTCTATTGATCGCATTGCGATAATTAATGGCTGGTTGCAGCTCAATGCCCATACACGGCGCTGTTTTGCGGTGCGTGAAACGCTGCTGCGCGATAGTGGCCCAACCGCCTATTTGCAGGCTCAACCGCTTTTTCTCTACCCGGCAGACTGGATGGCGGCGAATCAGCCGTGCCTCGAGGCCGAAGAAGCGATGCACAATGCGCACTTTCAGGGAGCTGAAAATCTGACTCGCCGCCTGAATGCGCTGAAAGCGGCTGATTTCCACGACACAGCCGCACATATTCACCAGCCGGTGCTGCTGATTTGCTCCCGCGACGATCTTCTGGTGCCGTGGAATTGTTCTGTGGAATTACATGAAGCGCTGCCTGAAAGCACGCTTGAAGTGATGCCGTGGGGTGGACACGCCTGCAACGTCACTGACGCGAACAATTTTAATCAACGGTTTCTGAGCGCAATGAGCGCTTTGCAGCAAATCGAACCCTCTTTTCAGAAGGAAAATGTATGAGTCATGCCCTCTCAAGCGAGGCGCTGGAAACGCTGTTTACCGGCGCTCGAACCCACAGCGCGTGGCTGGATAAACCGGTGAGTGATACCCAGCTTGCCGAGATTTATAACCTGATGCGCCTTGGCCCAACCTCCGCCAACTGTTCGCCTGCACGCTTTTTATTTATCCGCAGCCCGGAGGCAAAAGCACGTCTTAAATCCGCGCTGTCATCAGGCAATATCGACAAAACCATGAGCGCGCCTGTGACCGCCATCGTGGCCTGGGATCCTGCTTTCTTTGAACAATTGCCGACGTTGTTCCCTTACGCCGACGCCCGCGCCTGGTTTACCTCAAGCCCGGAGCTGGCAGAAGAAACGGCATTTCGCAACAGCTCCATGCAAGCGGCCTATCTGATTGCGGCCTGTCGGGCGCTCGGTTTCGACACCGGGCCGATGTCCGGGTTTGACCGTGAAAAAGTCGATACGGAGTTTTTCAGCGCCAACGGCTGGAAAAGTAATTTGCTGATAAACATCGGTTATGGCGACCCGGCAAAAGCCCATACGCGTCTGCCACGTTTAGCGTTTGAAGCCGCTTGCCGCGTGGCTTAAGGAGCAAAGATGATTGAGAAACAAATCTTCCGCGATGCGATGTCGTGCCTGGGGGCGGCGGTGAATATCGTCACCACCGACGGCCCTGCCGGACGCGCGGGCTTTACCGCATCAGCGGTGTGCAGCGTCACAGATGACCCGCCAACCCTGCTGGTTTGCCTGAATCGTAGCGCTTCGGTGTGGCCGATTTTTAACCGCAACGAGGCGCTATGTGTCAACACTCTGGCCGCCGGACACGAAGCGTTATCCAATCTGTTTGGCGGAAAAACCGCCATGACCGAGCGCTTTTCCGCCGCGCGCTGGCGAAACGGTGCGACAGGTTGTCCGCAACTTGAAGGGGCCATTGTCTCTTTTGATTGCCGTATCAGCCAGGTCGTCAGTGTGGGCACGCATGACATTTTATTCTGTGAATTAGTGGCTCTTGAACGTAACGACGAGTCCCACGGTCTGGTGTGGTTTGACCGTGGCTATCACCAACTGATGCGGCCTGCCTGTTAGCCGAAACGTGTTCCCTCTGGAGATGAGTATGGCGAATTCCTGGTTTCCACAATGGCGTAAAAAATCTGCGATAACGGAAGGCGGAGTCATCGCCCCGGATGAAACGCTGCCGCTCGGTCAAACGCTGGTGATGGGCGTGCAGCATGCGGTGGCAATGTTTGGCGCAACGGTACTGATGCCGCTTTTGATGGGGCTTGATCCTAATTTGTCGATATTAATGTCGGGGGTTGGGACGCTGCTATTCTTCCTGGTCACCGGAGGGCGCGTACCGAGTTACTTAGGCTCGAGTGCCGCGTTTGTCGGCGTGGTGATTGCAGTGACCGGCTTTAACGGGCAAGGCTTAAACCCGCATTTAAGCGTGGCGCTCGGCGGAATTATCGCCTGTGGCCTGGTGTATACGCTGATTGGGTTTGTGGTGATGAAGGCCGGAACGCGCTGGATTGAACGGCTGATGCCTCCCGTAGTGACCGGTGCAGTGGTGATGGCCATCGGCCTGAATCTGGCACCCATTGCGGTGCGGGGCGTTTCCGCCAGCAGCTTCGATAGCTGGATGGCGGTCATGACGGTGATGTGTATCGGGCTGGTTGCGGTGTTTACCCGAGGCATGATCCAACGCTTGTTAATTCTGATTGGCCTCATTCTCGCCTGCGCCATTTACGCGGTGCTGGCAAATGGTTTTGGCTTCGGTAAACCGGTGGATTTTGCGCTGATTGGTGCTGCGGCATGGTTCGGTATTCCGCAAATGACTTCACCGACGTTTAACGTGCAGGCGATGATGCTGATAGCGCCCGTGGCGGTGATTCTGGTGGCAGAAAACCTCGGACATTTAAAAGCCGTTGCCGGGATGACGGGTAAAAATATGGACCCGTACATCGGCAAAGCGTTTGTCGGCGATGGCCTGGCAACCATGCTTTCAGGCTCGGTCGGCGGCAGCGGCGTGACGACTTACGCGGAAAATATCGGTGTGATGGCGGTGACAAAAGTCTATTCAACACTCGTGTTTGTCGCCGCCTCCGGCATCGCTATGTTATTGGGTTTTTCACCAAAATTTGGCGCGCTTATCCATACTATTCCGGGGCCAGTGATTGGCGGCGCATCTATTGTGGTGTTTGGCTTGATAGCCGTAGCGGGGGCACGGATTTGGGTGCAGCACAATGTTGATTTAAGCCAGAACGGCAACCTGATTATGGTGGCGGTAACGCTGGTATTGGGGGCGGGTGATTTCGCCTTAACGATCGGTGGTTTCACGCTCGGCGGGATTGGGACGGCTACTTTTGGCGCGATTATACTGAACGCTATTTTGAGCCGCCGCCCGGTGGTTATTGCCGACGGCGCAGTCGTTCCATAAGTCGGATGACGCTTCGCTTATCCGACCTACAGTAAGTCGTTGTAGGTCGGGCTAGCGTAGCGACCCCCGACAAAACAGACATATCCGGTCTCTACAATGCTGAGAGTGATTCCTGCTTCTTTTTGCGTTTGAGTTTTAGCTCGCTGACCAACACGCCCAGCACAATCAACGCGCCACCCAGTAGTGCCAAAACGGGTAATCGTTCTCCGGCAATACGCCCGAAAATACCTGCCCAAACCGGTTCACCGGTATAAATCACCGTCGCTCGCGTCGGGGAAACGCTGCGTTGCGCCCAGTTCATCGTCACTTGAATAATGGCGCTGAAAATCCCAAGACCTAACGCAATAGCCAGCAAATCAGGAGTAAATGCAGGAACACTTTCGCCAGCCGGAATCATGGTGGCAAACGCAACAATCGAGGCGGTTGCAAGCTGCACAATCGTGACGCGTTTAATATCCACTTTCCCCGCCCAGGCGCTGATAAGAATGATTTCTGCGGCAATCGCCAGGGCGCTAATCAGCGTGATAATTTCACCCGCGCCAAGCGTTAACGAGGTGCCGTCCGGCCCGGCAAGAAAAATCAGGCCGATAAACGCAAGTGCTACGCCAATCCAGGACATCACACCCGGCATTCTGCCCAGACAAATCCATTGCAGAACGGGCACCAGCGGCACGTACATCGCGGTAATAAATGCGGATTTGCTGCTGGGAATGGTCTGTAGACCCCAGGTTTGCATGCTGTAACCTATCGCAATCGACACCCCGATAAACACACCAGCTTTGACCTCAAGCCAGGTCAGGCCGCGCAGTGTTTTTAGTGACAGCAAACCAACCGCCAGCGCGGCGGTGGCAAAGCGTAATCCGACGAAAAAGAACGGCCCGCTCATCGTCATCGCATATGACACGGCAAGGAATGTCCCACCCCAAAACATGGTAATGAGGATCAGGATGGCTTCCTGGGGTTTTATGGCAAATTGGTAACGGCGCAATAGGGCTGACATGGAAATACCGAAGCGGAATAAGCAAGCCGGATAGTGTGCTGTGCGACGGGGGGCCGCGCAATGGGACAGACAAAATAAAACCGCCGGCTTTCACCGGCGGTTGGGGTTAACCAGGCTGCGTATGATTACTTACTGCTACCTTTGCCGTGGCTATTTTTGCCCCCTTTCTGGCCTGCTTCTGAGGCACGTTGCGGGTCATTTTTGAAGTTCCCGCCACTATGCTGGCCACCTTTGCGACCTGCTTCTGATGCTCTTTCACGGTCTTCAGCGAAATTACCTGACCCACCACGATGGTTTGCCATTTCTAACCTCCAGATTGGATTGCGAAATAGTTAAGAGATCATATTGCATTCGGTCAAAGAAGATTCTTTCACCGCGCGAACAAAACATACTCTAAATAATTCGAGTCGCAGGAAGGCGGCAAGGGAACTAATCCCGATGAGCTTACATAAGTAAGTGATTCGGGTAAGTGAGTGAAGCCAACACCCCTGCGGCTTGAAATATGACGAGTATTAACGTTGCCGCGTGGAAGTAAGCTTAGTGCAGTGAGGGTAATTGACCAGTTAATCGTAATATCTTGCAACATGTAATCGCCAGAATGGGTGATTTTTTCGCCGCTTAATCCATAAGACTTTCTTATTTTTAGTGAAATAGTCACCTCAGGAAAATGTGACGTAATGCGACATTTCCCCTCAAATGCCTGCCATATTGTGAAGGATCAAGGAATCGGCACTCAAGGTTGCAGTCTGAGCCACAGCACTTATCTTTAAAGTACGGCAGCAAACGCTGCGACACAGGTAAGGAGTGAAGCGAAATGGCTAAAGTTCTGGTGCTTTATTATTCAATGTACGGACACATCGAAACCATGGCACACGCTGTGGCAGAAGGTGCACAGAAGGTTGATGGCGTAGAGGTAACGGTGAAACGCGTCCCGGAAACCATGCCCGCCGATGCATTCTTAAAAGCCGGGGGTAAGACGCAAAATGCCCCGCAAGCCACACCACAAGAGCTTGCCGATTACGACGCGATTATTTTTGGCACTCCAACCCGCTTTGGCAATATGTCCGGGCAGATGCGCACCTTCCTCGATCAAACGGGTGGCTTATGGGCATCTGGCGCTTTACACGGCAAACTTGCCAGCGTGTTTAGTTCAACCGGCACTGGCGGCGGCCAGGAACATACCATCTCTTCAACCTGGACCACACTTGCCCACCACGGCATGGTGATTGTCCCTATCGGTTACGCGGCACAAGAATTGTTTGATGTTTCACAGGTTCGTGGTGGGACGCCTTACGGTGCAACAACGATTGCCGGAGCAGACGGTTCGCGCCAGCCGAGCCAGGAAGAGCTGTCGATTGCGCGCTTCCAGGGCGAACACGTCGCGCGACTGGCGGTTAAACTGAACGGTTAAATTCATTACGGAGGAGAGCATGCAGAATCAACAATCAAAAGTTCATCATGTTGGTGAATGGGCGAGTTTGAGAAACACTTCTCCTGAAATAGCAGAGGCTATTTTTGAAGTGGCAAAATACGACGAAAAATTAGCTGAGAAAATTTGGGAAGATGGCAACGACGAAGTCTTAACGTTGGCATTTGAAAAAACGGATAAAGATTCGCTATTTTGGGGCGAGCAAACCATCGAGCGGAAAAACGTGTAGTCCGATTTCCCCCGCTCACGGCGGGGGATCCCCTTTCTTTTACTTCGCCTGACTCACCGATTGCGCTAACACTTCGGTAAATTTATCCCACGGGCAAAAACCATTCGCATCGGTCGGACAACCGTTAAGCTGGAGCGTCACACGCTGCGGAGGTTGTTGCAGGCTTAATACATCCGCTTTACGCAACTGCTCGGTGCTTTGATAGACGTACTCCACCTTCATCAATTCACGATTGTTATCCGCATCATGCCAACGCTGGAACATGATTTTCCCGCCAATTGGCGTACGTTCATATTGCTCAGGCAATTGATAAGGTTTGAAATCCAGTGCCGTCAGCAGCGACGCAATGTTGGAGTCATGCCCAACCAGCAACGTGATTTTTGGCCCTTTATTATCATTGCCCGCCAACGCTTTCTGAATGTATTTGATCAGCGGTGCGGCGACATTTCGCGCCACTTGTGGCGAGGTAAACAGCGTGTCCTGATAACTATTTTTCAGCTGGGATAATACCTTCCACTGCTGGTCGGTTTTGATTTTCCCCCAGGCGACGTTATCTACCGGGAAGCCTTCGTAATATTGCAGCGTAAACGCATCTACCAGCGAGTTACCGACTTTGAGTGGGCCACTCACGCCAGGTTCTTCTGTGGCATTGGCGCTAAATTTGTCTTTCTGCGCGGTCAGGTCACACACCTGTTTTTCTTTGCAACCTGGCGAATCTTTGAATGCGACAATTTGCTCCAGTAGCTGGTAGCTGTCGTCCAGTTTGAAGTGCTCGCGCTGGGTTTCCATCGCCTTCAGAGCGGCTTGCTTAAACTCAGGCGAATCATTGGTGATGACCGGGTTGAAGGTTGGGTCCATGGTGCCCATTTTTTCCTGATGATGGACAGGAACATCACATCCAGGAAACGCCCCGGTGATAAAAAACTGCGCCGTAGCGACGGTGCGTTGCAAGCTGTTAGCGTAGGCGTAAACGCTTTGTGGCGTTGGGCATTCACCACTTTTGACCAGCCCTTGTTCGGCAAGCCATTCACGTAAGTAATGGCCCATATACACTTCCAGCACGCCGCCTTTAGTGGTGAGCTGCCCACCCGGCACATCCCATTCAGGCCATGACTGAGCCGTGGATTGTTCCAGCACGCTGCCATTGTTAGCCAGTGGGGCGCGCAAGTTATGGCGACTCATCAGCAACACTTGTTCAAGTTTGTAACCCTGTGGCGCGGTTTCGGCGTGCGCCAGTGCAGGTGCGAAGTAAGCCATAGCCAGTAATGTTGCAATCGTTTTTTTATTCATCCCTTTATCCTCAAGATGTTATGGCACGAATGAAGTGCCGCATTCAGTTTGGCAGAAAATAGCGCAACCGCCTTTTGAGCCTGTCGCAAAAACAGAGGAAGAAGGAAAACTATTCAATATGGATAATGGGTTTTATAATAAAACCAAATGATGTGCTGTGGAGGTCAAATGAAACGCAAAAGTATGGAAGGCAGTATCTGCCCGGTAGCCCGGTCGCTTGATATCATCGGTGACTGGTGGTCGTTGCTGATTGTGCGCGATGCACTGAACGGCCTGACGCGTTTTGGTGAGTTCCAAAAAAACCTCGGCATCGCCAAAAACATGCTGACTCAGCGCTTAAAACAACTGGTTGAGCAAGACATTTTGACGGTTCGCCCCGCAACCGACGGCAGCGCATGGAATGAATATGTGTTAACTGAAAAAGGCCGCGCCCTGCAAACAGTGCTGGTTGCGCTGGCGCAATGGGGTGGCGATTATCTGTTTGATAGCCACGAAAAATGCAGCGTGTTGGTTGACGACGAACTGCATCAACCTCTGCGTAAACTCACGCTACAAGCACAGGATGGACGCACTCTCGCCCCTGAAGAAGTGGTCGCACAAATCCCAGCTATTCCCGTCGAGTAACCTGTTGAAGGGTGGATAAAAGTTCTATTTATCCGCCCCATCCATTCCTCTCCAACAAACGCAGAAAGAAAAAATTCCGCATAATTTGGTTGCATTATAAAACCATTAAATCTATTTTTAATTTAGTTTCATAATGAAACCTAAAATTTACTTTCACCCACGAGGCTTTGCCATGACCACTTCCCCTTCTGTTGCAGTAATTACCGGCGCATCTTCAGGCATTGGCGCGGTTTATGCAGAGCGCTTCGCCGCTCGCGGATACGATCTGCTGTTGGTTGCACGTCGCGAAGATCGCCTGCGTGAACTGGCAGCAAAACTGGAATCTCTGCACGGTATCAACGTTCAGACATTAACCGCCGATCTCGCAAAGGAGAGCGGCATGCAGGCGGTGGAAAAGTCACTTCGCAGCAATGAACGGATAAGTGTGTTGGTCAATAATGCCGGTGTCGCACACCTTGCGCCATTTACGGCAGGCAGCGCTGAGTTACATCAGGCCGATATAGCGCTTAATATCACCGCGCTGACACGCCTGAGCCTTGCCGCCCTCACCCGTTTTCAGGCACAAAACAGCGGCACGCTGATTAACGTTGCCTCGGTCGTTTCGCTGCATGCGCGCGCAGGAAGTTCGGTGTACAGCGGCACCAAGGGTTATGTGCTGAATTTCACAAGAGGTTTGCAGGAGGAAGTGGCGGGTACCAACGTGAAGATTCAGGCGGTATTGCCCGCCATGACGGCGACAGAAATCTGGGAGGTGTCCGGTGTTTCTATGGAAAATCTGCCACCCGCCGCCATCATGACCACGGAGAATCTGGTCGATGCGGCGTTAGCGGGCCTGGATCAAGGCGAAGCGGTGACGATTCCGCCTCTGCATGACCTGGCGAAATGGGAAGCCTATGAATCAGCGCGACTGGCTGTTTTTGAAAGCTGCCTGACGGGCGTTCCGGCACCGCGTTACCAGAAGTAAAAACGAAAAAGCCCCAGCTTATTTCTAAGCTAGGGCTTGAATGTTGGTGGAAGCGTAGAGATTCGAACTCTAGAACCCTTTCGGATCGCCGGTTTTCAAGACCGGTGCCTTCAACCACTCGGCCACGCTTCCAACGAGGCGAACTATAAACATCCCCATACTTCCTGTAAAGCACGATTTTGTTCGTTCGCCTGATAAATCACCAAACTCGCGCTGTTTGAGTGAAACGCCAACAACTTGAGTAATTTAACATCAGAATTTGTTGCAAGTTTTGCCGCCTGCAACGCGCCGACTATCAATGTTTTTTGATGTACATATCTTTGGTGTAGTAGAAACCAAGGTTGTTTGGCGCGTATCCGCCGACATAAGGTTTCACTAACTGGACCAGCACATAGTGATAAACCGGAATGGCTGGCACATCTTCCGCCAGTTTATCTTCGGCTTGTTGGTAGAACTTACCGCGCTGTTCCACATTGTCTGCTTTGGCTGCATTTTTTAGTGCGTCATCAAAAGCGGCATTGCTGTACTCCGAGGTATTTTCGCTATCGCCAGTGCGGAAGTTATTCAGGAATGTCGCTGCATCGTCGTAATCAGCAATCCATGCATAACGCACCACGTCAAATGTCCCGCTGTGCATCGTATCAAGCATGGTTTTCCATTCCTGGTTTTGCAGTTTCGCTTCAACTCCCAGGTTTTTGCTCCACATTGAACTGGCGGCAATGGCAATGCGTTGATGCGATTCAGAGGTGTTGTACAACAGATTGAATTTCAACGGATGGGTGGCATTAAACCCCGCTTCTTCCAGAAGCTTTTTCGCTTCCGCTACACGCTTCTCATGGCTCCAACTGGCGTAATCAGGTGATTTGAGTTCAACACCACCAATATCTTTCTGGCTGATGACCCAGGCCGGGATTTGCCCCTGCCCCAGCACTTTTTCAGCGATGATGTCTTTATCCAGTGCCATGTTCAGCGCACGCCGCACACGCGGGTCGTTAAATGGCGCTTTAGTGGTATTAAATTGGTAGTAGTAGGTCGCAAGCTTAGGCGTCACATGGACTTGATCGGGTATAGATTTCTTCAGTGAAGCGTACAGCGTTTGCGGCACAGTCAAAACAATATCAATTTCACCGGCTTTATAGCGGTTGATGTCTGAGGTTTCAGAAGCAATGGGTAAATAAGTCACTTTGTTAATTACGGTGTGGCTATCGTCCCAATAGTTTTTATTACGCACCCCGATAACTTTTTCGTTTACTACCCAATCAGAAAGTGTGTATGGCCCACTGCTGACAAAATTGGCCGGTTGCGTCCATTTGTCGCCAAACTTCTCAACGACGGCTTTATCAACCACCACCAGCGAGGTGTGAGCGAGCATTGCGAGGAAGGCGGCAGTAGGTTGAGTCAGCGTAACTTGTAGCGTGGTTGCATCTAACGCTTTCACACCTAACGTATCAGGAGATTTTTTACCCTCTGCAATATCCGCCGCATTTTCCACATGCATATTGCCGAGATAGCTCGCATAAGGTGATCCTATTTTAGGATCAACAAGGCGCTGCCAACTCCAGACCACATCTTCAGCAGTGATCGGCTCACCGTTGGACCATTTAATACCTGGGCGAAGATGGAAAACCCATTCCGTGCTGCTTTTTTGTTCCCACTTGTCGGCCAGTCTTGGCTCGATGGAACCATCGTTGCGTACCTCTACCAGCCCTTCAAAAAAATCACTGATAATTGCCGACTCCACACTACTTTCTACTTTATGAGGATCAAGTGAAGCCGGTTCGCTGCCATTGTTGCGTACTAGTTCCTGTTTCGCAGCCAGTTCGGTTCCTGCTGGAACGTTAGCCGCCCAGGCACCTGAAATTGCACTAGCCAGTCCAATTGCGATAAACGATTTCATAAATGTGATGTGGTTATTTGTTTTCATAACACGCCTTATTTGAGTTATTAACGACGGTACGGTTAACACTCTTAGCAGCCGAAATAGATAAAGCAATAAATTTCAGCCACATATAAGTGAGTTTTATGACGGAGGTCTGGTCTGTGAAATAATGCCCGGCAAGGTAAAGATGGGTAAAAGGACTTTATTGCAATAAAGGAGGCCATTACTCTCATTCACTATAACCACTGCTATAAGAGAGAGTTTCTGAATGGATCGCATAATTACTTCCTCGCGTGACCGTTCGTCACTGCTGAGTACCCACAAGGTACTGCGTAATACCTATTTCCTGCTCAGCCTGACGCTGGCGTTTTCTGCGATTACCGCAACCGCCAGCACCGTGCTGATGCTGCCATCCCCAGGTTTGATTCTGACGCTGGTCGGCATGTATGGGCTGATGTTTTTAACCTATCGCCTGGCGGATAAGCCGACCGGTATTCTGGCTGCGTTCGCCTTTACGGGATTCCTGGGGTATATCCTTGGGCCAATGCTGAATTCCTACATCTCTGCCGGTATGGGCGATGTCATTGGCATGGCGCTGGGCGGCACCGCACTGGTGTTCTTCAGCTGCTCTGCTTATGTGCTGACCACCAAAAAAGACATGTCCTTCCTCGGCGGTATGCTGATGGCGGGCGTGGTTGTCGTGCTTATCGGTATGGTGGCAAACATCTTCCTGCAATTGCCTGCTCTGCATCTGGCAATAAGCGCGGTGTTTATTCTGATTTCATCCGGTGCGATTTTGTTTGAAACCAGCAATATCATCCGTGGTGGCGAAACCAACTACATTCGCGCAACGGTGAGCTTGTACGTTTCTCTGTACAATATCTTCATCAGCCTGTTGAGCATTCTGGGCTTCGCAAGCCGCGATTAATCGCACAGAGCACCTCACACCCAAGCCTCGCATCTGCGGGGCTTTGTTTTTTCTGGCCCGGTAAATTTGCTACACTGCGCCCAGTTTGTCTGGAGCAAAGAATAATGATGTTGATGTTTGAAGGCCGTGAGATAGAAACCGATGCCGATGGTTATCTTAAAAATAGCCAGGAGTGGAGCGAACCGCTTGCCGAAGCGATTGCCGCCAAAGAAGGCATTACGCTTGCCGTAGAGCACTGGGAAGTGGTGAGATTCGTGCGCGAGTTTTATCTCGAATTTAATACTTCCCCGGCAATTCGGATGCTGGTTAAAGCCATGGCAAACAAATTCGGAGACGAAAAAGGCAATAGCCGTTATCTGTATCGATTGTTTCCAAAAGGGCCGGCTAAGCAGGCAACGAAAATTGCTGGCCTACCAAAGCCGGTGAAATGCATTTAGTAGCGAATACTAAAGTCTGTCCATTGGCGGTCAGGTTGGTGAGGTTCTGTCAGCACTTTATCCACCCTGGCACTGCGCGGCCCCCCAGCTTTTAGCCATGCGATGAGCGCCTCAACCTGTTGCGCTTCACCGCAGGCCAATACCTCAACGCTACCGTCATCCATATTGCGGGCATAACCGGTTAACCCCAGTTTTAACCCCTCGCGCTGGGTGCTGTAACGAAAACCGACGCCCTGAACCAGGCCGTGGACCCAGGCAAGTGTGCATACTGTGGCCATAACTTCCTCCGTTTCGGGTTCTTGCGTTGCATTTAGCCGGTGTAAGCCGGAAAATGACGCCCAATTATTAGCAAGAAAGCATAGCAAATTATGAGTGTACGTTTAGTGTTAACCAAAGGGCGCGAAAAATCGTTATTGCGCCGTCATCCGTGGGTGTTTTCTGGTGCCGTTGCACGCATGGAAGGCAAAGCCAACCTTGGTGAAACGATTGATGTCGTGGATAGCCAGGGCAAATGGTTAGCCCGCGCCGCTTATTCCCCATCGTCGCAAATTCGTGCTCGCGTCTGGACATTTGATGCCAACGAAAGCATTGATATTGAATTCTTCATTCGTCGTTTAAAGCAGGCGCAACTTTGGCGCGAATGGCTCGCCGCGCGTGACGGGCTGGACAGCTATCGCCTGATTGCAGGCGAGTCCGATGGAATGCCAGGCGTCACTATCGATCGTTTCGGCAATTTTTTAGTGCTGCAATTGCTTTCAGCCGGTGCGGAATATCAGCGCCCGGCACTGGTTGCTGCTTTGCAAAACCTCTACCCAGAATGCGCGATTTACGACCGTTCTGACGTAGCGGTGCGTAAGAAAGAAGGTATGGAATTAACGCAAGGCCCGGTCAGCGGTGAACTGCCACCTGATTTATTGCCAATTGAAGAGCACGGCATGAAGTTGCTGGTCGATATCAAAGGCGGCCATAAAACGGGTTACTACCTTGACCAGCGTGACAGCCGTTTTGCCACTCGCCAGTATGTGAAAGATAAGCGTGTGCTGAACTGTTTCTCTTATACCGGTGGTTTTGCGGTTTCTGCTTTGATGGGCGGATGTAGCCAGGTTGTCAGCGTGGACACCTCTCAGGATGCGCTTGATGTTGCGAAGCAAAACGTTGAGCTGAACAAACTCGATTTGAGCAAAGCTGAGTTCTTGCGTGATGATGTATTTAAACTGCTGCGCAAGTATCGCGACCAGGGTGAGAAGTTCGACGTTATCGTGATGGACCCACCGAAGTTTGTCGAAAACAAGAGCCAATTGATGGGTGCTTGCCGCGGCTATAAAGATATCAACATGCTGGCCATCCAGCTGTTGAATCCGGGTGGCATTCTGATGACGTTCTCTTGTTCTGGACTGATGACGACAGATTTATTCCAGAAAATCATCGCTGATGCCGCCGTTGATGCCGGGCGTGATGTACAATTTATAGAGCAGTTCCGCCAGGCCGCCGATCACCCAGTGATCGCGACCTACCCGGAAGGGCTGTATCTGAAAGGGTTTGCCTGTCGCATCATGTAACTTGAAAAATGGAATGTTGCCCGCACATTAATGGCAGGTAATGTTTCTCAGGAGGTGACTATGATTGCCAGCAAATTCGGCATTGGCCAGCAAGTACGACATTCTTTGCTGGGTTATCTGGGGGTGGTGGTCGATATCGACCCGGAATATTCTCTGGATGAACCTGCGGAAGATGATCTGGCCGACAACGATGTCCTCCGTAGTGCCCCCTGGTATCATGTAGTGATGGAAGATGATGATGGCCAGGCGGTGCATACCTATCTTGCTGAAGCCCAGTTAAGTGGGGAGTCACAAGACGAGCATCCCGAACAACCGTCGATGGATGAATTGGCGGCTTCGATACGGCAGCAACTTCAGGCACCTCGCCTACGTAATTAGCAAAAACCCCACGCTGTGGGGTTTTTTATTATTTAATTATTTAGCCAGACCCAATCTCGGAATTTCTATCGCCGGGCATTTATCCATGACCACGTTCAGCCCAGCATCTTGCGCCAGTACGGCGGCTTGTTCATTGATGACGCCCAATTGCATCCACAACGTTTTTGCGCCAATGGCAATCGCTTCTCGCGCCACTTCCCACGCAGCTTCAGAATTGCGGAATACATCCACCATATCGATTTTTTTAGGAATTTCAGCCAACGTGCCATAACCCTGCTGGCCTAAAAGCGTTTTACCCGCCACTTTCGGCGACACAGGAATCACTTCATAACCCTGGTCGAGCAAATACGCCATCACGCGATAGCTTGGCCGGTCGGGCTTATCACTCGCCCCAACCAGAGCAATTGTTCGGGTGCTTTTTAGAATAGTTTCGATATCTGCCTGTTTCATCACACTCTCCGCTGGGACTCAGTAATCAAAAGTGTATGCCATCCCTTCCTGACTCACCATCTTTCCCATACGGACGTAGTAGAGCAAATCCTGGAAATATGTCTATATGTTAATGAGCGGGCGATGTGAAAAATTTTGATACATTCAGCTACGGATAGCCCAATTTACTTGAGGCAGGAGTCATTGATGAGAACCTGGTTCTTCATAGCGATATGTTGTTTGCTTATGTTACCGCCTGAAGCGTGGTCAACAACGTTACGTTTGTCTACGGATATCGATTTGCTGGTGCTTGATGGGAAAAAAGTTTCCAGTTCTTTACTGCGAGGCGCGGATAGTCTTGAGCTGGATAATGGCCCGCATCAACTGGTGTTTCGGGTTGAAAAAAATATTCGTACCAGCACGCGTGAACAACGGCTTTATATCTCGCCACCGTTGGTAGTGAGCTTCGATACCAAAGAAGTTAGCCAGGTTAATTTTAATCTGCCCCGTTTAGAGAATGATAAAGAAAGTGATGAATTCGACCACGCTCCGCATCTGCAATTATTGGATGGTGACGCCGCCGTGATCCCCTTGAAAATTGATATTTTGCCGATCAAAGCCACATCTCAGGGAATTGATTACGAGCGAGATACTCAGTTTTACAACAAGGCGGGAAAAACGGCGTCGATAAAAGGTTTCGCTACAATGATGGCGGATGATAGCGAGTTGCTCTCGAAATCATCCGAGCTTGATACTCCACCCCGGCAGTCAGAAACCTTAACGGAGCAACGCCTGCGATACTGGTTTTTACAGGCAGACAAATCGACTCGTGAGCGTTTCTTACAATGGGTAAAAGATAACCCAACGCAATAATTGCTTTGCTAATCCTGCATTTTTGACACCCTTCTCTTGCAGCATCAGTGGCTTTCAGTAAGCTGTAGGCAATTTTAATCAATCAGGATTAAGCAATGGAATTAACGACCCGCACGCTGGCGGAACAAAAACATATTGCGCTGGTTGCGCACGATCACTGCAAAGACGCGCTGCTGAAATGGGTTGAGCGCCATAAAGCCACTCTCACCCATCATGTGTTGTACGCAACCGGCACCACAGGAAATCTGATTCAGCGTGGCAGCGGTCTGGATGTCAACGCCATGCTAAGCGGCCCGATGGGCGGCGATCAGCAAGTTGGGGCACTGATCTCTGAAGGGAAAATTGATGTGCTGATTTTCTTCTGGGACCCGCTTAACGCCGTTCCACATGACCCGGACGTTAAAGCGTTACTGCGCCTGGCGACAGTGTGGAACATCCCGGTTGCGACCAATTTATCGACCGCTGATTTTATTATTCAATCGCCAGGCTTTGACCAGTCAGTTGAAATTCTAATCCCGGATTACCCACGCTATCTGGCAGATCGACTGAAATAATTACGGTCGATTGGCTGCGGGCACGCCAAGCTGTTTAAGAATATCGACAAAACTGGACGGTTCGTGTTTGTTGAATAACAGCCAGACACGATGACGGGCCCGCGTCATCGCCACGTACAACAACCGCCGCTCTTCCGCATCAGGATAGTCTTCAGGTTGCGGCAACAACGCCTCTTCCATGACAGATTCGCGTGCCACTGCCGGGAAACCATCTTTCCCCTGCTGCAATCCCAGAACCACAACATAGTCTGCTTGCTGCCCTTTGCTGGCATGAATCGTCATAAAATCGACGGCCAGTTTAGGCCAACGCGTTGCGGCTTTTTCCAGAATCGCCGGGCGTAAATGATGGTAACGCGCCAGCACCAGAATGCGTTCTTGAGGCTGAACATAACCACTCATTTTGTCGAGCAGCGCTTCGAGTTGATCGTCGGCCAATAACGTTACGGCTTTTTTATCACCTTTTGACAGGCTGTTCAGCGGCTTAGCAAGTTGATGTGGATTCTGCTGCACAAAACGATTAGCAATCTCGCCGATGCGATCATTGAAGCGGTACGTCGTATCCAGCGCACATTGATCTGCATCGCCAAAGTTTTGAGCGAATGCGGTTGTCAACGACATTTCTGCACCGCTGAAACGATAAATTGCCTGCCAGTCATCGCCCACCGCGTACAGCGAAGTATGCGAGTTTTGTTTTCTCAGCGCCGCCAGTAATGCTGCCCGTTGAGGCGAAATATCCTGAAATTCATCAACTAAAATATGCTTCCACGGACTGATAAATCGCCCTTTTTCCAGCACATTAATGGCCTGATGAATCAGCCCTGAGAAATCGACAGCCTCTTCGGCTTTCAGTGCCGTCTTCCAGGTTTTTAATAACGGCGCCATGAGCTTGACGCGTTTAGCGAAGAGATCTCGAATGTCTTCTGGCGCTGAGGCAATCATGTCAGCCTGCGAGCCGCCGTGCATTCGCATAAGGCCAAGCCAACGATCTAATCGACTGGCCAGACGTTTCGCCAGACGCTCGTCTTTCCAGTATTCGCCTTCCGGCACGTCCCACTGCAACTCGTCGCGCAACCATTCACGCCAGCCTTTCGCCTGCGCTTTTTTCTCTCGACATTGCTGCTGCCAGCTTTCAATCAGTAGTTGGTGGCGTGCGTTGGTATCGGATTCAAGTTCGCTGACGCGCGGCGCTTTTTTGCTGCCTTGCTGGATAATATGCAACGCCAGAGCATGGAAGGTACGAGCTGAAATCGCGTCGGTATGGAGACGTTCAGCGATACGCTCGTCCATCTCCTGAGCGGCTTTGCGACCAAATGCCAATAACAAGATTTGATCTTCGCTGGCCTCGCCACGTTGCAGTAACCACCCCGCACGAGCCACCAATACCGAAGTTTTGCCACTCCCGGCTCCCGCTAACACCAAAAGTGAGTCTTCGCCGTTGACCACTGCGCGTGCCTGAGAATGATTGAGCGGTGAGCTTTCTATTTTCTGGAAAAAATCAGCATGCTTTTCAAGCATATGATTGGTATACGCGGTATTACGCTGATGGCGACGAGTCTCACCTTGTTCAAGCCAGGCTTTGCAATGCATCCATAATTCGCGGCAATTATCGAAATCCTCCAGCCTTGCCTGCGGGAGTGGCAATGCAGAAAAAGCGACGCGTACATTTTGCTGCAATGCCTGCATATCGCTGCGTTTGAACCATTTTTCCTGCTGGATGCGGCGCGTAATCTCGGCATACTGCTGTTGAAGCACCTGCGCCGCAACTTCACTCATCTCGACACTCCAGCTCTGCCATAACTGATCAAGATGATGATAAAAGCGCTGGGTTTCATTCCATTCTGTACCATGCAAACGCACCACTTTGTCATCCGGCAACACAAATTCCAGCTCGCCCCAGACCAGGCCACGCTTGCAATTGATAGCAATTAACTGATTGAATGGAATAAGGTATTCGTGACGTTCTCCTTTCACCTCTACACCCGCAGCCAGTAATTTCACACGATTGTATGGGTGCTGTGCTAAATGTTTGCCAAGAGAGGTCGCTTTTAATTCCATTACGCTTTGCCTGATCCAGAATGGTGATTGTGGTTAAGTTTACCCGGCGAAGGAATGACGCTCCAGAGTAAAAACGCGTTACAATTGTTGTGGTTATTTATTTACACCCTAAATAAGAGTGATTATGCGTACAGTCCTAAATGTCTTGAACTTTGTACTCGGCGGTTTTCTGACCACCCTATCCTGGTTGCTGGCCACTCTGGTCAGTATCATTTTTATTTTCACGTTGCCCCTGACACGATCCTGCTGGGAGATTACTAAACTCTCTTTCGTACCATACGGTAACGAAGCGGTGCATGTCGACGAACTCAACCCTCAAGGGAAAAGCGCCATTCTGAATACCGGCGGCACATTGCTGAACATTATTTGGCTGATATTTTTCGGCTGGTGGTTATGCTTACTTCATATCGCCACTGGTATTGCCCAATGCATCACCATTATCGGTATCCCTGTGGGGATCGCTAATTTCAAAATCGCTGTTATCGCGCTTTGGCCTGTGGGCCGCCGTGTCGTTTCTGTCGAAGTCGCACAGGCTGCGCGTGAAGCTAACGCCCGCCGTCGTTTCCAGTAATTCTGACAAGAATAGTGAGTATTAATGCTTAGTCCAATTCTGCGTCGTTATACCTGGAACAGTGCCTGGCTGTATAACTTGCGCATTTTTATTGCGCTCACTGGCACTGCTGCCCTGCCCTGGTGGTTAGGTGAAGTTAAGCTCACTATTCCACTAACCCTGGGTGTGGTTGCCGCAGCCCTTGCCGATTTAGATGACCGGCTGGCCGGGCGCTTGCGAAATCTTCTGATTACCCTGGTGAGTTTCTTTATTGCTTCGGCGTCTGTGGAGTTGCTGTACCCATGGCCGCTGCTGTTTGGCATTGGATTGATGATTTCCACCAGCGGATTTATTCTGCTGGGCGGTTTAGGCCAGCGTTATGCCACCATCGCCTTTGGCGCGCTGCTCATTGCCATCTATACCATGTTGGGTATTTCTTTATATGACCACTGGTATCAACAACCGATTCTGCTGCTGGCAGGTGCAATCTGGTACAACTTGCTGACTCTGGCAGGCCATCTGATTTTCCCCATCCGCCCGCTGCAAGATAACTTGGCGCGTTGTTATGAAAGCCTCGCTCGTTATCTGGAAGTTAAAGCTACGCTTTTTGACCCCGATATCGAAGAAGAAAGCCAGGCTCCAATGCTTGAGCTTGCCATGGCTAACAGCCAGTTGGTGACAACGTTAAATCAGACCAAAGGTTCTTTATTGACGCGTTTACGTGGCGATCGTGGGCAGCGCGGCACACGCCGAACGCTGCACTACTATTTTGTCGCCCAGGATATTCATGAACGCGCAAGTTCATCACATATTCAATACCAGGCGCTGCGCGACAAATTCCGCTACAGCGATATTATGTTCCGCTTTCAACGCCTGCTGTCCCTGCAATCTCAAGCCTGTTTGCAGCTCTCGCGATCTGTTTTACTGCGGTTGAAATACCAACACGATCCACGCTTTGAGCGTGCATTTACACATCTGGACGCTGCGATTGAAAGGCTGAAAACTGACCCGGCGCTGGCGAGCGAATTAAAAGCACTGGGTTATCTGGTGAGTAACTTGCGCGCAATTGACGCTCAACTGGCGACAATTGAGTCTGAGCAGGCGCTGGCAGCACCGGAAAATAATATCGAAAACCGCCTGCTTGATGACCGTTTGACCGGCTTTGGTGATATGTGGCAACGGCTGAAGCGAAATCTGACGCCGGAGTCTGCTTTATTCCGCCATGCGGTACGCATGTCTGTGGTGCTGTGCGTAGGCTACGCGTTTATTCAGTTAACCGGGCTAAAACATGGCTACTGGATACTTCTGACCAGCCTGTTTGTTTGCCAGCCTAACTACAGTGCCACTCGTCGCCGCTTAGCGCTTCGTATAATTGGCACGTTAGTCGGCGTGGCAGTTGGTTTACCGGTTCTCTATTTTGTGCCGTCGCTCGAAGGGCAACTGGTTTTAATTGTTATCACCGGCGTGCTGTTTTTTGCCTTCCGCAACGTGCAATACGCTCACGCCACTATGTTCATCACGTTGCTGGTGTTGCTGTGTTTCAACTTGTTGGGCGAAGGTTTTGAAGTCGCAATGCCGCGAATTTTCGACACCCTTTTGGGATGTGGGATCGCATGGGCGGCGGTGAGTTACATCTGGCCTGACTGGCGATTCCGTCGGCTGCCATTAGTTGTAGAGCGGGCATTCAATGCCAATTGCCGCTATCTGGATGCCATTCTCGAGCAATATCATCAAGGCCGTGATAACCGACTGGAGTATCGTATTGCGCGCCGGGATGCACACAACAAGGATGCGGAGCTGGCATCTGTGGTATCGAACATGTCCTCAGAGCCCAGAGTCACGCCGGAAGCGCGAGAAACGGCATTTCGCTTATTGTGCCTCAATCATACATTTAACAGTTATATTTCGGCGTTGGGCGCGCACCGCGAAATGCTGACCAATGAAGATATTTTGTTGCTGCTTGATGATGCCGTCTGTTACGTCGATGATGCACTGCATCATCTGCCTGCCGATGAAGAACGCGTTCAAAAAGCCTTGCAAGGGTTGTCCGAGCGGATAACTTCACTGGAGCCGCAACCAGAGACCAAAGAGCCGTTAGTCCTTCAGCAAATTGGCCTGTTGGTTGCACTTTTACCAGAAATCTCGCGCCTCCAGCAGCTTGTCACACAGCAGTACGATTAACCCGCCTGCCGTTGTTCATATAGCTGCCCCCACTCAACTAACTCCTGGCGCGTCGTCGCCGGGAGTGCTGCTTCATGAATACCGCAAATCGCCCCCGCCAGGGCCAGTAGTACTCTGACTCCCAGCCCTTTATTCACGCTCCTCAACTTTATCCATGACCGCTTCGCACCGTAAGCATGTAGCGTTCTGACATCCGCAATACCGGCTTCCCACAGCATCATCTCCAGACTGTGGGTTAAATTCGGGAGATCCTTGAGTCGTTGATGAGATTTATGGCGGGATTTTTCACGGCGGGCGCTAAACAATGCATCCGATGAGAGTTTTAAAAGCGTTTCTTGATCGTTCCACAACCCTTCATCAACACGGAAGTAATTAAGTTCAATCGTCCGCCCACGTTTGTTATAGAGCAATGGCGCTGCCGCCCTCTTAACAAAATATACCTCTGACTGCTCACAAGCTCTTAAGTAAAGTTCCCCTTCAGAAACCATGGCAAACACGACATTATCGACCGTCAGACTATAGCCTCCAAATAATGAACGATGGCTGATATCCCCTAGCGGGGATAAGCATTCTTTCGATTGATGAATCCTTGTATAAGATCGCTTTTTCATGAATATATCCTTAAATATCATGCTATAACACATCATTGCGGCTTGTTACTGTTTCCAGTAACACGAAAATAGGTAACCTGATGACAGACGGCAATCACATTTTCGCATTCCGCAGATTTACGTGAAGAAATTGCGATATGCTTTCCGAAATTTAGATTGATCTTTGGCCTGACAGGCATTACTGTATATTCATACAGTAACCCATCAGGCGGGATTAACTATGCAATCACATAACGTTCTAACTCACGTTGCCCCTCTTTCTTCTTTGACTCAGTCATCAGCAGGTAACAATACTAAAGGGTTGATTAGTGAAGTGATCTATAGCGAAGATCAGCCATGGGTTACGCAACTGGTGCTGTTGCCCCTGCTCCAGCAACTTGGTCAACAGTCACGTTGGCAGCTTTGGCTAACGCCACAGCAAAAATTGAGTCGTCAATGGGTTAAATCGGCAGGTCTTCCACTTACAAAAGTCATGCAGGTGAGCCAGTTAGATCCACTTTTCACCGTAGATGCTATGGTAAAAGCATTGCAGACTGGAAATTACAGCGTGGTCATCGGTTGGTTGCCTAAAGAATTAACAGATGAAGAACATTTGCAGCTATCATCAGCAGCTGAAATGGGTAATGCGATCGGCTTCATAATGCGTCCGATGCACACCTCCAAAACAGGGTGTCGACCACGAACTGGCCTAAAAATTCATTCTAGTTTGTATCATTAAGTAAATTTAAGAGAAATCCTGGAACTTTTCTTCAGCTCCTGACAAATCTTTATGATTCATAGTGGAACCGCGTCTCAAGCCGCTTGTAGCGGCATTCTCCAGAAATCTTTGAGTATAAATTCTGCGCGAACTTGTTAGAAAATGTGTACACAAGTCGTTTTTTTTCATATGCCTGACGGACATCACACTTGTAAGTTTTCAACTACGTTGTAGACTTTAGCTCGCCAGGGTTGCTCTTCCATAACACCGATTGATCGGTAGAGTAACAAGTGAGCATAAACTCGGGCGAAGGATTTAACCCTGGGCTTTAGAGCGATTTTAAAGCTCATGGCCTTTTTGGATGATAATGAGGCGCAAAAAATGAAAAAGACAGCTATCGCGATTGCAGTGGCACTGGCTGGCTTCGCTACCGTAGCGCAGGCCGCACCGAAAGATAACACCTGGTATGCAGGTGGTAAGTTGGGTTGGTCCCAGTTCCATGACACCGGTTTCTACGGAAACGGCTATCAGAACAACAATGGTTCAACTCACAACAGCCAACTGGGTGCTGGTGCCTTCGGTGGTTACCAGGTTAACCCGTACGTTGGTCTGGAAATGGGTTATGACTGGTTGGGCCGTATGGCTTATACCGGCAGCGTTGATAACGGTGCTTTCAAAGCGCAAGGCGTTCAACTGGCTGCTAAACTGAGCTACCCAATCACTGACGAACTGGACATCTACACTCGTCTGGGTGGTATGGTTTGGCGTGCAGACTCCAAAGGCAACTACGACAACGGCACTACTCGTGTGAGCAACCACGACACTGGTGTTTCCCCGTTGGCGGCAGTTGGTCTTGAATACGCAATCACCCGTGATATCGCAACTCGTCTGGATTACCAGTGGGTTAGCAACATCGGTGACGCACAAACAGTTGGTACTCGTCCAGACAACGGCATGCTGAGCCTGGGTGTTTCTTACCGTTTCGGCCAGTACGATGCAGCTCCAGTTGTAGCTCCAGCTCCAGCTCCAGCTCCAGAAGTACAGACCAAGCACTTCACCCTGAAGTCTGACGTTCTGTTCAACTTCAACAAAGCAACTCTGAAGCCAGAAGGTCAACAAGCTCTGGATCAGCTGTATACTCAGCTGAGCAACCTTGATCCGAAAGATGGTTCAGTAGTTGTTCTGGGCTTCACAGACCGTATCGGTTCTGATGAATACAACCAGAAACTGTCTGACAAACGTGCACAGTCTGTTGTTGATTACCTGATCTCTAAAGGTATCCCAGCTAACAAGATCTCCCCACGCGGTATGGGCGAATCTAACCCAGTTACTGGCAACACCTGTGATAACGTAGCTCCTAAAGCTAAACTGATTGATTGCCTGGCTCCAGATCGTCGCGTTGAGATCGAAGTTAAAGGTATCAAAGACGTTGTAACTCAGCCTGCGGCATAAGTTACCGTTATAAAAAAACCCCGCTTCGGCGGGGTTTTTTGTTTCTGAATTCTAAGTAACCAGGAATAGAGAAGCACAGCGTCACAACAACTGCTCTTATTCTTTGCCCAGCAATGCCTGCAGATCTTGTTTGAGAGATGACATCTGATTGGCGTATTGTTCTTTACGCTCCGCATCTTCAATCAACTGTACAATCGTTTCCGACAGTGTGCATCCACGCCGATGAGCAAGGCCAGCTAAACGCTGCCAGACCAGATATTCCAGGTCGATGGATTTTTTACGCGTATGCTGATGCTCGGCATTAAAGTGCCGTTTACGACGCGCACGGATAGTTTGTTTCATGCGGTTGTGAAGTTCTGGATTCATATGCTGCTCTATCCAGCTCAACACACGCACCGGTTCATTCTCTAAGCGTAACAACTCATCAACAGCTTCTTTCGCTGCACTCGCCTCGATATAACGTGTGATTAGCTCGCCTTCGCGGTGTTTTTTAACCAGATACTTCCACTTCCAGCCGCTCTCGAGATTTTCCAACTGTTGATATTTCATTGTTGTCTCAGTGTGACCGTGTAACTCACTTCAGAATAACAGTTTTTTCTATTTTCGCTTACCTGAAAAATGAAAGCTGTGAGCTAAGTAAACTTGCCGCTCCGCATAAACCGTGTGCTGCCCTGGCTATTCTTGTATAATCGCGCCTTTGACATCTAATTAATAAATAGCGACTTTGACGACTAATCGACTTGAATGGCGTGCTCTTGTACCTGATACCGAAAGCTATCAGGAAATCTTTGCACAGCCTTATGATTCCGAAACTGCCCCTTTCTCCGCTGTACAACCTCGTCTGTCTTATGGACTTGTGCAGCTAAGCCAACCGGTAGCCTCGGCCGATCTGATGCTGGTAAAAGCCGCTGAAGAAGCCGAGTACCTTAATCTCATTACCGCAGCAGCACGTGAATGCTGGTCGCAGGATAACGCTCTGACAGGCGGACATTACCTGATTGAAGGCTCGCGCATCACGCTACGCCCTGCCGAAACAGCTGAAGACAATTTTGCAGGCCAGTCTGAAGTCGTTGCCGCTGACTGGATTGAAGCGGAACAACTTTTCGGTTGCGTGCGTCAGTTCGCGGGTGAAATCACGCTGACACCGGGTCTGGTTCACCGCGCAAATGGTGGCATTCTGGTGCTGTCATTGCGCAGTGTTTTAGCACAACCGCTACTGTGGTTGCGCCTTAAACAAATGGTCATTCAAGGCCGTTTCGACTGGATTTCCCAGGATGAAACTCGTCCATTGCCCGTTAACATTCCATCACTGCCATTAAGCCTGAAACTGGTGCTGGTGGGTGAACGTGAATCGTTGGCTGATTTCCAGGACATGGAACCTGAACTGGCGACTTCGGCCATTTACAGCGAGTTTGAAGAGAATCTGCAGATCGCCTCTGCCGATGATATGGCGTTGTGGTGCCAGTGGATTTATGCCGTTGCGCAATCAAAATCCCTGCCAGTTCCTGCAGCGGATGCCTGGCAGCCACTCATCCGTGAAGCCGTGCGTTATACCGGCGACCAGGAAACTCTGCCGCTGTGCCCGTCATGGATTAGCCGCCAGCTACGTGAAGTTGCCGCATTCACTGAAAATGAAAGCTTTGGTGCCGAAGAGCTGACGCAAATGCTAGCGCAGCGCGAATGGCGTGAAGGTTATCTGGCTGAACGCATGCAGGACGAAATCCTGCTTGAGCAGATCCTGATCGAAACAGAAGGTGAAATGGTTGGCCAGATAAACGCCTTGTCGGTCATTGAATTCCCTGGTCATCCACGTGCATTCGGCGAACCTTCGCGCATTAGTTGTGTTGTGCATGTGGGTGATGGTGAATTTACCGACGTTGAGCGCAAAGCTGAGTTGGGCGGTAATATTCATGCGAAAGGCATGATGATCATGCAGGCATTTTTGATGTCAGAATTGCAGCTTGATCAGCAAATCCCCTTCTCCGCCTCGCTGACTTTCGAGCAGTCTTACAGCGAAGTCGACGGTGATAGCGCTTCAATGGCCGAACTGTGCGCGTTAATCAGTGCGCTGGCTAATGTGCCTATTTATCAGCATATCGCGGTGACAGGTTCAGTCGATCAGTTTGGTCGTGTGCAACCTGTTGGTGGCCTGAATGAGAAAATCGAAGGCTTCTTCCGTATTTGCCAGCAACGTGAGTTTAACGGCAAGCAAGGCGTGATTATCCCGGTTTCTAATGTGCGTCACCTTTGTCTGCACCAGGATGTTCTGGATGCCGTAGAACAAGGGCAATTCACGATTTGGGCCATCGACGATGTCACGGATGCACTACCCTTATTAACAAACCTGCCCTGGGATGGCGAAGGGCAAAATACGCTGTTGCGTGCGGTGCAAGAGCGAATCGCTCAGGCATCTGCGCAAGATATTCGGCACCGTTATCCATGGCCATTACGTTGGCTTAACTGGTTCAATCAAAACTGATCGGACTTGTTGAGCGTACACGTGTTAGCTAACATGCGTGCTTCATTATAAAAAGGCTTACTGTAAACATGGTAGATAAACGCGAATCCTATACAAAAGAAGATCTTCTTGCCTCTGGTCGTGGCGAACTGTTTGGTGCTGAAGGCCCACGTTTGCCTGCGCCATCCATGCTGATGATGGACCGCGTAGTCAAGATGACTGAAGACGGCGGTAACTTCGATAAAGGTTACGTTGAAGCAGAACTGGATATCAATCCTGACCTGTGGTTCTTTGGTTGCCACTTTATCGGCGATCCGGTAATGCCTGGTTGCCTGGGTCTGGATGCGATGTGGCAGTTGGTAGGCTTCTATCTGGGCTGGTTAGGCGGCGAAGGCAAAGGCCGTGCGCTGGGCGTGGGTGAAGTTAAACTTGCGGGTCAGATCCTGCCAACTGCAAAAAAAGTCAGCTACCGTATTCACTTCAAACGCGTTATTAATCGCCGCCTGATTATGGGCCTGGCAGATGGTGAAGTGTTGGTTGACGGCCGTGTAATTTACACCGCTACCGATCTGAAAGTAGGTCTGTTCAAAGACACTACTGCTTTCTAAGTCTGATTGTATAAAGCTCTGAAACGCGAAACCTCCGCCATGCGGAGGTTTCTTTTTCTAAAGAGACAGTGATTACGCGGTAACCGCCCTGTCTTCCATGGCTTCTCGCCAGCCTCCCATCCAGTACGACCTTTGATTCAGTGTCTGATAAGGACACATCTCTTTGGAACGTCCGACGATACCTGCTTGATAACCACGTTGATGAGCCCGTTCCAGGCGATCTCGTTTTTGTCTCTTCATGCCTCGTTTCCCTCATTTCTTTAATCTGGTGGAAAGAAAACAGTGCCTGCAAAATGTGCAAGCACATATAACGAATACCTCCAAAAACAGCCATCGTCAATGCGCAAAATTCACGCCAATGTCATAAATGTGAGCTACACGTGATGATATTTGAGATAAAAATGTGAGATGGGTCGGGTAATAGGTTAATGCCAAAAGAAAAGCTGCGCCCCGCTTTACAGCGGAAAGACGCAGCTTTTTTGTGCTACTTAAGAAAATTAATTAATACGGTTTAACTGGCTGGCAATGCTTTGCGCCTCTTGCTGCCAGGCCTGCGCTAAGGTTTTCACCATTGCATCATAACCATCTTCTTGCTGCTTAAGTTCCACATGGAACGGGCGTTTAATCAATTGCCCCTGATGATTGAGCAACCATTCACCGCTCACAATCACCTTGCCGTCATAGCGTCCGTGGAAACCCGTCACATTAACATTCAGAGTATCCTGAAGGCTGCCCAACGGTTGTGAAGCCACCACCCAACCGGGTAATGCACTGCTCAGATTGCTCACCAGCGTATTACGTAGTTGCTGATCTAAAGGACTCGCCCACAAGTTGCTGGTAGCGATGACATACTGAACATCACTGGTTTGATAAACCACGCCGTTTCCGGCGAGGTAATCAGGAACCGCCACTTGTTCCACCCATAACAAGTGGGTGCCAGGCTGGCTCACAGCCTGCACAGCAGGCGTTGAGCTTTGAGGCAGTTGGTAATACGTTTTTCCTTCGTCGCTGCTGCTACAGGCCGTTAAGGCTAATGCAGCAATCAATGGAAGCCATCTTTTCATTCTTTTGCCCTCTTCGGCTGGGGATCTTTTTTATCCTTCGCTTCAAAGATAAGCGAATTACTCTTATCGTTCAGCGTTCGTAGCACCGGCTGCAATTCACGCAGAACCTGGTCAAGACGCTGCATATCCGCCACCATCTTGTTATAAGCAGCAGAGCCTGGCTGGAAGCCTTGCATGCTGCGATTGAGCTCACGAAGCGTTGACTGCATATCCTCAGGCAATGATTGCATCGACTTGTTCGACGTAATCTTGTTCAGATTATCGAGGGTCTGCTGCAAGTGCTTCATGGTTCGCTGACTTTCGGCAAGCGAATTGGTGGTTTGCTCAATCATCGGATTCAATGGCAAGTTATTAATCTTATCCAGAGTTTCCAGCAAGCGCTGTTGGATTTGCGCCAGGCCTCCGCTCATCGTTGGGATAATTGGATAACCGTTAAAGGTCGGCAAATCGGTAACAGGCGGTGCTTTAGGGTTGAAATCAAGATCGATAAACAGTGCCCCAGTCACCAGGCTGCCGGTTTTCATCGAAGCCCGCAAACCACGTTTAATTAACGAGGTCATGTTGTCCTGAATATGGATGTCATCACCAACAAGATTCTGCAAACGTTCAGGTTCAAGACGGATCAGAACCGGGATACGGAAATCATCGTTGATTTTCTGACGCATGCCTTCGGTGAAGAATGGCACTTTCGCCACTGTCCCGAGGCGTATACCACGGAATTCAACAGGTGCCCCTGGTTGCAGACCACGCACGGAATCTTTAAAGAACATCAGGTAATCAATGTGATCGGTATACAAGGAGTCCTGAATACTTTTCTGATCATCAAACAGATTGAATTCGCTGCCTGCTTTCACAGGTTTGCCAAGATCCCAACCTTCCGGCACGTCAAAACTCACACCGCCGCTAAACAGCGTGGTGAGAGAACCCATTTCGACACGCATCCCCTGGGATGACATATCCACGGCGATCCCACTGTCTTTCCAGAAACGCACATTACTGGTGACCAGACGATCGTTTGGCGCGCTGATAAACAGCTGATAGCTGATACTACGTTTTGCAGCATCGAAAGTGCTGGTTTCAACTGAACCGACGCGATAACCCCGGAACAGAACCGGGTCGCCAGGAGAGAGCTGCCCTGCTTTATTGCTATCGAGCGTAATACGAATGCCTTTTGCATCCGGCGGTGCCAGCGGCGGAGCATCCAGTAAATCATAACGTTCCACTTTTGAGCCTTTCGTCCCCGGCTGCAGTTCGATATAGGCACCCGAGAGTAACGTACCCAGGCCAGAAATACCTTCGCGGCCGACCTGCGGTTTCACCACCCAAAACACTGAGTCTTTGTGCAGAAGTTTTTCCATACCGGAATTTAAACGTGCCGTAATTTCGACATGCAGCAAATCATCGGACAGGACAGCGCTTTCCACGACACCGACATTAACGCTTCGGCTTTTAATCATGGTTTTCCCACCTTCAATACCTTCGGCATTCGTGGTAATCAGCGTCACTTCCGGGCCTTGATGGCTGTAGTGATAAAATAAGATCCACGCGCCGATTAGCACGGTTACGATAGGGAAAATCCATACCGGGGACCAATTTTTCACCTTTGCGACTTTTGCTTCCCCGCTTTTATTTTCCATGCTCAGACGACTCCTCATGAGTTGAATCCGGTGCGCGATCCCAGGACAAGCGAGGGTCAAAGGTCATCGCTGCAAACATTGTCAAAATCACTACTAATGCAAACATCACGGCACCGATCGCCGGGTAGATACTCATCAATCCTCCCATACGCACCAGGGCCGATAATACCGCTATAACGAACACATCGATCATTGACCAACGCCCGACAAATTCGACCACCTCGTAGATCAAATGCATTCTTTCACTGTCACGCTGACCGTGGCCTTTAGCATCCCAGCACAACCAGGCAATCGCTAACATTTTCAGTGTCGGAACCAAAATACTGGCGATAAAAATAACGCCAGCAACCGGATAAGAGCCTTCGCTCCACAACAAGATAACCCCGGCAATAATCGTCGACGGGATTTTGCTGCCCAACACTTCGGTTATCATGATGGGCAATATATTTGCGGGTAGGTACAGCATAATTGAAGTCAACAGCAGAGCGAGTGTCCATTGCAAGCTATGACGGCGACGAACATATCCTTTGGTTTCACAGCGTGGACAAATTTCCTGCTCCTCTGGCACGATTGCTGTGCAGCATGAACAAGAACGCAACCCCTGGTGAAGGCCTGATACACCGACTTTAAGCGGTACCGAAATCGCCGGTTCAGGCGCAATATCATCCCAAAGCCAACGCCGGTCCACACACTGGAATGCCCGAAGTTGCAACACACAGAACAAGCACCACGGAATAAAACTGCTCCCGACGCCAATGTCGCCGTAAGCCATTAATTTGACGAAACTGACCAAAACGCCCGCGAGAAAAATTTCGGCCATACCCCAGGACTTTAGCTGGAACAGGATTCGTGCCAGACGCTTTTTAAACGTCAGTGGTAATGCCACCTGATTAACCAATAACAAAATCGTAATTAAACAGAACGTAGGCACTGCCTGCACAAAGACCATAAAGAAAGTGCCAAGGCTTGCGTAGTCTTCGTTGAACATGACGCCTGGAATTTCAAGCAGCGAAACTTCACTGCTGAGTCCTGCTACTTTCATGTTGATGAAGGGAAATAGATTGGCGAGCAACAACATAAACAGAGCTGCTAGCGCATAAGCTGTAGGACGTTGGCGTGGTGAGGACCACTGAGTGAGAAGTGTTGTACCGCAACGTGGACAGACGGCCTTATGGCCGTCCTCCAATATCGGTAGCGCAACTAGTAGGTCACATTGTGAACACAATATGTGTGAACGATGATGATGCGTGGCACACATATCGGGTCTCCTTGGGTTACGCGCCGTTTTTCAGAGCTTCCAGATATTCCCAGCGCTCAAAAGCCTCTTCCAGTGCTTTTTCTGCGTTGGACATATCACTCAATGTTTTTTGCGTCACATCGTGTGGCTGGTTAAAGAACTCAGCATCCCCGACCTTCGCTTGTAGGGCTTCCAGCTCCGCCTCAAGTTGTTCAAGACGTTGCGGTAATTGCTCTAATTCACGTTGCAGGTTATAGCTTAGCTTGCTACTTGCGCGTTTAACAACTTCCGCCTTAGCAGGCTGGTTGTTTTGCGCTTTATCTGCCACAGAGTGGCGTAAAGATTGAGCAGAAGCTTGCTGACCTTTAGCATCATGATAACCGCCCACATAGCGACCGATTTTACCTTCACCTTCAAAAATCCAGCATTCGGTCACTGTGTTATCAACGAATTGACGATCGTGGCTCACCAACATGACCGTTCCCTGGTAACCATCAATCAACTCTTCAAGTAATTCGAGCGTTTCGACATCCAGGTCATTCGTCGGTTCATCGAGAATCATCAAGTTGCTTGGTTTTAGGAATAACTTCGCCAGTAAAAGGCGGTTACGCTCACCACCAGACAACGCACGAACCGGAGTCATGGCGCGTTTCGGGTGGAAAAGGAAGTCCTGCAAGTAGCCCAGTACATGGCGTGGCTTACCATTCACCATCACTTCTTGCTTACCTTCCGCCAGATTGTCCATTACCGTACGATCAGGATCAAGCTCAGCACGGTGCTGGTCAAAGTACGCCACTTCAAGCTTGGTACCGCAATGCACGCGCCCGCTATCCGCTTTCAGCTGATCTAACATCAGTTTCAGTAATGTGGTTTTGCCACAGCCGTTTGGCCCCACCAGCGCGATTTTGTCGCTGCGCTGCACCTGGGCTGAGAAATCCGACACCAGGTTTTTGTTAGCGATCTGGTAAAACACGTTTTCCATTTCAAAGACGATCTTGCCGGAACGCGCCGCTTCACCAACTTGCATTTTGGCGCTGCCCAACACTTCACGACGAGCACTGCGTTCGTTACGCATCGCTTTCAAGGCACGCACGCGGCCTTCATTACGCGTACGGCGTGCTTTAATGCCCTGACGGATCCACACTTCTTCTTGAGCAAGTTTGCGATCAAACTCGGCGTTTTGCAGATCTTCAACACGTAGAGCTTCTTCTTTGGCCAGCAGATACTGATCGTAATCGCCAGGGTAAGAAACCAGTTTGCCGCGATCAAGGTCGACGATACGCGTAGCCATATTGCGAATAAATGAACGGTCGTGCGAGATGAAAATAATGCTGCCCTGGAACTCTTTCAGGAAACCTTCCAGCCAGTCGATAGCTTCGATATCCAGGTGGTTGGTTGGCTCATCAAGCAATAGAACACGTGGAGAACTCACCAGCGCACGGCCTAGTGCCGCTTTACGCAACCAGCCGCCAGAAAGTGCCGACAGTTCAGTATCAGCTTCCAGACCTAATTGTTCGAGCACTTCATTAATGCGGCTATCCAGTTGCCAGAGGTTCTGGTGATCCAAAATCTCCTGGATACGCGCCATCTCATTGAGGTTTTTATCGCTCGGATCGGTCATCACTTTATGGGAAATATCGTGATAAGCCTTCAGATGTTCCGCTTGTTCTTCAACGCCTTCAGCAACGAAGTCATAAACCGTGCCGGCAACATTACGCGGCGGATCTTGCTGCAAACGCGCGACGATTAAATCCTGTTCGTAAACCATGCGGCCATCATCGAGAGGCACTTCACGGTTGAGGATTTTCATCAGCGTGGATTTACCCGCGCCGTTACGGCCAACTAAACAGACACGTTCGTTTTCTTCGATATGAAGTTCGGTGTTATCTAATAACGGTGCGTCGCTAAACGACAACCAGGCACCGTGCATACTAATTAATGACATGACAATTAATCCTTGGCTACGTGAGTAACGAGCCAGCAGTTATGAATTTGGCGATTACGGGCAAAGTCTTGCGACAGGGTTTTCTGCGTGATTTCCTGAGCGCTAAGGCCCAGGTTAGCTAACCCGTCAAAGTCCATTTTGAAGCCACGTTTGTTGTTGGAGAACATAATGGTGCCGCCCTGGCGCAACAGGCGCTTAAGGTCTTTCATCAGCACGATGTGGTCGCGCTGGACATCAAAAGATTCTTCCATACGTTTTGAGTTTGAGAACGTCGGCGGATCGATAAAAATCAGATCAAACTGTTCATCGGTTTCACGCAACCAGCCCAGGCAATCAGCCTGAACCAGGCGGTGTGCACGGCCACTCAAACCGTTAAGACGCAAGTTACGCTCAGCCCACTCCAGGTAAGTACGAGACATATCGACGGTGGTCGTCGTTTTAGCACCACCTAACCCTGCGTGAACTGTCGCACTGCCGGTATAAGCAAACAGGTTAAGGAAATCTTTCCCTTTGCTCATTTTACCCAGCATTTGACGTGCGATACGGTGGTCGAGGAACAAACCGGTATCAAGGTAATCCGTCAGGTTGACCCACAGACGAGCGTTATATTCGCTCACTTCCATGAAGTCACCCTTCTCATCCATTTTCTGATACTGACTTTTCCCTTTCTGACGCTCACGGGTTTTCAGGATCAGTCGGTTGGATTGCAATTCCAGTACAGACATTGTTGCAGCAATCACATCAAACAGACGCTGGCGCGCTTTGTTGGCATCCACCGTTTTCGGCGGCGCATATTCTTGAACCACAACCCACTCGCCGTAGCGGTCAACAGCAACGTTATAATCGGGCAAATCGGCATCATAAATTCGGTAGCATTCGATGCCTTCCTGGCGCGCCCATTTGTCGAGTTTTTTGATATTTTTACGCAGGCGGTTTGCGTAATCATCAGCAATCTGGCCTGATTGCGCACCCGTGCTGGTAGCCGATAATTGATAGTTTTTCTGCACACAATCCAGCGGGCCGTTCTTCGCTTTAAACTGACGTTCGGCACGCAGTTGCAGGCAGCTTAGCAAATCTGGGGATGCGCTAAACAGTGATAAATTCCAGCCGCCAAAATGGTTTTTCATATTGCGGCCAAGCAGACTGTGCAACGCAATCAGCGCAGGCTCACTGTCCAGACGCTCACCGTATGGCGGGTTACTGACAACCGTACCAACCGGACCTTCTGGCAGCGGGTTGGTCAATTTAGCCACGTCTTTGACTTCATAGCTGATGATATCGCCCAGACCCGCACGACGGGTATTGGCGCGCGCGCGTTCGATAACCCGAGAGTCATTATCCGAACCATAGAAACGCGAAGTGTATTCACCCAGACCTTTACGCGCACGAACCTGCGCTTCGGTGGTGATCTCTTTCCACAAATCGACATCGTGATTCGCCCAGCCCAGGAAACCCCAGTGCTTGCGATGCAGACCCGGAGCGCGATCGGTGGCGATCATTGCCGCTTCAATCAACAGCGTGCCGGAACCGCACATAGGATCGAGCAACGGATTACCCGGCTGCCAGCCAGAACGCATCACAATGGCGGATGCCAGCGTTTCTTTAATAGGCGCGGCGCCAGTGCTATCGCGGTAGCCGCGTTGATGCAGGCCTTCGCCACTTAAATCCAGTGCAATGCTGGCGGTGTCTCTATTCAACCAGACGTTAATACGCAGGTCTGGCTGTTCACGTTCGACGTTTGGACGTGGCAGGTTTTTGCGCGTGAAGGAGTCAACAATCGCATCTTTCACTTTTAGCGCACCGTACTGGCTATTACGGATAACGTCGTTCAGACCGCTGAAATGCACCGCAAAGGTCGCATCCGGGCCAAACAGCGCAGGCCAGTCGATGGTCTGTACGCCGAGGTACAAATCCAGATCGCTATAAACACTGCATTCGTTTAAAGGCAGCAAAATGCGGGACGCAAGGCGGCTCCACATCAGGCTTTGATAGAGCAGACGTGAGTCCCCCTGGTAATGTACGCCGCCCTGAACCACCTGGCATGCTTGCGCACCAAGGCCCTCCAGTTCAGTTTTTAATAGCTCTTCAAGCCCACGCGCCGTACTGGCAAACAGAGAATTCATATCGTCACTTATCAGGTGTAAAAAGAAAATTGTGGCGCATTATAGCCAATCCGCCACGCATGTCATAAAGTTGGCTTCTTATTATTTTTTTACGGGCAAGGAGGACGCCATGATTAGCCTGTCTCAACTTTTTATTCACCCGGTGAAATCAATGCGCGGTCTTGCCCTCTCTCATGCGCAGGTAACCCCAAGCGGTTTGGCCTTTGATCGCATCTTTATGGTGACAGAACCTGACGGCACTTTTATTACCGCACGTACTTCACCGGAAATGGTGCTGTTTACTCCGGCAATTACTCACGATGGTTTGTTCCTGAGCGCACCAGACGGCAGCTCCGCCACCGTGCGTTTTGCGGATTTTCAGCCTCAGGCTGAACCGACCGAAGTCTGGGGAAATCACTTCACCGCGCAAATAGCGCCTGATGAAATCAATCAATGGTTGAGCGGTTTTTTTTCTCGCCCGGTTCAATTACGCTGGTTGGGCGAATCCTTAACGCGCCGCGTAAAACGTCATCAAGAAGTCCCGTTATCTTTTGCCGACGGCTACCCTTTCCTACTGGCTAACGAAGCGTCACTGCGTGATTTACAGAACCGCTGCCCGGCAAGCGTCAAAATGACACAGTTTCGCCCGAACATTGTGGTGACGGGTGCGCAAGCCTGGGAAGAAGACACCTGGCAAGTGGTGCGAATGGGTGGTGTGACGTTTGATGTCGCCAAGCCTTGCAGCCGTTGTATTTTGACAACCGTCAGCCCGGAACGTGGGCGCAAGCATCCGAGTAGCGAACCACTGGCGACGTTGCAAAAATTCCGTACAGCGCTGGATAATGGCGATGTTGATTTTGGCCAGAATCTCATTGCTCGTAACAGCGGCGTGATTCGTGTCGGGGATGAACTTCAGGTGTTAGCGACTAAGCCCGCCAAAATATATGGCGCCGGGGCGCTGGCAGAGTCACTCGAACCTTTCGAGCAGCAAGAGAGCATGGTCGCCATTGACTGGCAGGGCCAACAGTTTCGCGGTAACAATCAGCAAATTTTGCTCGAACAGCTAGAACAACAAGGCATTCGTGTGCCCTATTCTTGCCGGGCAGGAATTTGTGGAAGTTGCCGAATTAAGTTGGTTAGCGGAGAAGTCAAAGCGTTGAAGAAAAGCGCTATCAATGACGACGGAACAATTCTGTGCTGCAGCTGTATACCGGCGGGCGATGTGGAATTAGCGGGAAATTAAACAGCCTGATCGAGGTTAAGGTCGTTGCTTAACGGTTGCGGCCTTAATCTGTCATTCATCACTTTTATTGCATCACCCAACTGCATCGTGCGACCAGCCAGTTGTAGACCCGGTTGCGCCAGTAAGCAGAGTGCCGCGTTGTCACCCGTTTCGACCACCAGCAGATTCACCTGCTGCATATCATCGCTTAACCATACACAAGCGGCGTCGCCAGGAATCGGCTGCCAGCAATCACCGTGAGACATAAAGTGCCAGCTTTTTGGCATTTGCGGCTTGAGGTAACGAATCGCCACCAGCGCATTTAATACCAGTTCCGCGCGTTGTTCTTTACTTAAAACCAGGTCGCGACATTTTTCTTCAAAAGAGAAAAAAAGCGCGGCATCGTCGACACAAAATCCAGTATTTTCAAAGGCATCAGGAGTGAGCATTTTACGTGGGAAACGCGAACGGAAAAGCATACCATTGGCTAAATCGAGCATCATACGATCGTGCTCTTCGTCATAATACCAACGCCAATTATCGTCCGGTTTAATCCGCATAATTATTACCTTCTCTCTTCTTCCCGCGATTAAAAATATCCTTATCGCCATCGCCGCTTCGTAAATGAACACATTAATAAAAGACCAATATGTTCAAATTAGCAACAGTGATGGAATATAAAACAACCGGAGCAGGAAATAAAGCTCCGGTTGTCTGGAAAGTAAAATGATTACAGACCTGAAATGATTTCTTTAATCAGCGGTGGGCCTTTAAATATGAAGCCGGAATATATTTGAACCAGTGAAGCGCCAGCCGCCATCTTCTCACGCGCGGCAATCACTGAATCAATCCCACCGACGCCAATAATCGGCAAGCGACCATTTAATTCTTGCGACAGGCGGCGAATAATTTCGGTACTTTTTAACTGAACCGGGCGACCACTTAATCCACCCATTTCATCGCAATATTTCATGCCCTGAACCAGGCTACGATCTAATGTGGTATTGGTGGCAATTACCCCATCAATATTATGGCGAACTAAACTATCAGCCACCTGGATCAATTCTTCTTCAGAAAGATCCGGCGCGATCTTCACGGCGACCGGCACATATTTATGGTGCAATGCCTGAAGTTCCTGCTGCTTATTTTTAATCGCAATTAAAAGATCGTCTAAGGCTTCGCCGTATTGCAGCGTACGTAATCCAGGGGTATTTGGCGAAGAAATATTGATCGCGATATAACCCGCATACGGATAAATTTTATCCATGCAGATCAAATAATCGTCTTTGCCTTGCTCAACTGGAGTGTCTTTATTCTTGCCGATATTGATGCCCAATACCCCATCGAAATGAGATTTTTTGACATTCTCAACCAGGTTATCAACCCCGAGGTTATTGAACCCCATGCGGTTAATTAAACCTTCAGCTTCAACCAGACGAAAAATGCGTGGCTTATCATTTCCAGGCTGTGGGCGAGGCGTGACAGTGCCAATTTCAATGGAGCCAAAGCCCATGGCACCCAACGCATCAATGCACTCACCGTTTTTGTCCAGGCCTGCGGCCAGACCCAATGGGTTCTTAAATGTCAGTCCCATGCAAGTCACAGGTTTTGACGGCACATTTTGCCGCACCAGCCATTCGAGAGGTGTACCTGTTACACGACGCAATTGCTGAAATGTCACTTCATGAGCGCGCTCTGGATCGAGCTTGAATAGGGCTTTACGAACGAAGGGGTAGTACATGAACTCTCCTGGATTCCCGGTATGCAAACCGGGGCAGTATTATTAACGATAACGCCCCTGAATGGAATTGACCTGCAACAAAAAACACCGAATCAACGCAAACGTTTTCTTCTCTTTGTCCTTTATGCGATTTCTGGCAAATGAAAACCAGATAAATCATTTAGTGGAATAACACTTCTGCGCGAATATCACACTCAATTGTTATCAATGTTACCTAAAAGCAAACATTTAGTTATAAGGAAACAATATGCGTGTGATAACCCTGGCTGGAAGCCCGCGCTTCCCCTCTCGTTCCAGTGCGCTGCTGGAATATGCCCGCGAAAAATTAAGCGCTTTGGATATCGAGGTATGTCACTGGCATCTACATAACTTCGCTCCAGAAGATTTGCTGTACGCCCGTTTCGACAGCCCGGCACTGCTCGCGTTAATTGAACAATTACAGCAAGCCGATGGGGTGATCATCGCAACTCCTGTCTATAAAGCTTCGTTTTCCGGTGCGCTGAAAACCTTGCTCGATCTGCTGCCTGAGCGTGCGCTGGATAAAAAAGTCGTTCTGCCTTTGGCAACTGGCGGCACCGTGGCACATATGTTGGCGGTCGATTACGCCTTAAAGCCTGTGCTTAACGCCCTGAAAGCTCAGGAAATCCTTCATGGCGTATTTGCCGACGACAGCCAAATTGCGGATTACCAGCACAAACCGGTGTTCAGCAATAACTTACAACAGCGTCTTGATAGCTCGCTGGAAACGTTCTGGCAGGCACTGCACCGCCGGGATTTTATCGTCACCTCCCCTTTTAAGGCGCAAGGAGTTGCCCATGTTTAATCTGCTAAAACGAACCGCGCCCTGGCTGATGCTGACTGGCGCTCTGAGCCTCAGCACCACCCTGCACGCCGCAGAAACCGTGCCAGAACAGTTACGCATCGGATATCAAAAAGGTTCTGTGAGCATGGTGCTGGCAAAAAGCCATCAGCTGCTGGAAAAAGAGTATCCGCAAACCAAATTCCAGTGGATTGAATTCCCGGCTGGCCCGCAAATGCTGGAAGCGTTGAATATTGGCAGTATCGATCTGGGCAGCACCGGTGACATTCCACCAATTTTCGCCCAGGCGGCAGGCGCAGATCTTGTGTATGTCGGTTCTGAACCGGCAAAACCAAAAGCCGAAGTGATTCTGGTGCCAGAGAACAGCCCGCTTAAAACCGTGGCCGACCTGAAAGGGCATAAAATCGCTTTCCAGAAAGGCTCCAGTTCCCACAACCTGGTATTGAGAGCGCTACAAAAAGCCGGGCTGAAATTTACCGATGTCCAGCCTGCTTATTTAACACCAGCCGATGCTCGCGCCGCATTCCAACAAGGCAACGTTGATGCCTGGGCAATTTGGGATCCGTATTACTCCGCAGCACTGTTGAACGGTGGCGTACGCGTGTTAACCGACGGCAGCGAGCTGAATCAGACGGGTTCTTTCTATCTTGCATCACGCCCTTATGCCGAACAAAACGGTCCGTTCCTGCAACACGTTCTGAAGACCTTTAGTGATGCCGATGCGTTAACTCGCACCCAACGTGACGCAAGCGTTGCGCTGCTGGCAAAAACCATGGGACTGCCGGAAAACGTGATTGCCACCTATTTCGAACATCGCCCACCAACGGTGATTACACCTGTCAGCGCCGAGACTGCGGCAAAACAACAGCAAACGGCAGATCTATTTTACGACAACCACTTAGTGCCTAAGAAAGTCGATATTCGCACCCGCATCTGGCAACCCGCTAAAGGAGATAAATCATGAGTCTGAATATGTTCTGGTTCTTACCTACCCATGGCGATGGCCATTACTTAGGCAGCAACGACTCCGCACGCCCGGTTGACCATGGCTACCTGCAACAAATTGCCCAGGCGGCAGACAGAATCGGCTTTACTGGTGTACTGATCCCAACAGGGCGTTCTTGCGAAGATGCCTGGCTGGTTGCCGCTTCCATGATTCCGGTGACGCAGCGTTTGAAATTCCTGGTGGCACTGCGCCCAAGCGTAACCTCGCCAACCGTGGCAGCACGCCAGGCCGCAACACTTGACCGGCTTTCCAACGGTCGCGCTTTATTTAACCTGGTCACGGGTAGCGATCCGGAAGAGTTAGCCGCAGACGGCGTGTTCCTTAATCATCAGGAACGTTACGAAGCTTCCGCAGAATTTACCCACATCTGGCGGCGCTTGCTGGAAGGCGAAACGGTCGATCACGAAGGCAAACACATTCAGGTTAAAGGCGCGAAACTGCTGTTCCCACCGGTACAACAACCGCGTCCACCGCTCTACTTTGGCGGCTCTTCAGATGTGGCGCAGGATTTGGCTGCCGAACAAGTTGATCTTTATCTCACCTGGGGCGAGCCACCGCATTTAGTCAAAGAGAAAATTGAGCAGGTTCGTGCTAAAGCCGCAGCACATGGGCGCACCGTTCGTTTCGGTATTCGTCTGCATGTGATAGTGCGTGAAACAAATGAAGAAGCGTGGGAAGCCGCTAATCGCCTGATTTCCCAACTTGATGACGAAACGATCGCCAAAGCGCAGGCTGCTTTTGCACGCACGGATTCCGTCGGCCAACACCGCATGGCGGCGTTGCACGGTGGCAAGCGCGACAATCTGGAAATCAGCCCGAACTTGTGGGCGGGCGTTGGTCTGGTGCGTGGTGGCGCAGGCACCGCGCTGGTAGGAGATGGCCCGACGGTGGCGGCACGTATTAATGAATACGCGGCACTCGGTATCGACAGCTTTATTTTCTCCGGTTATCCGCATCTGGAAGAAGCCTATCGGGTCGGCGAACTGTTGTTCCCACATCTTGATGTTGCGATCCCACAAATTCCCCAGCCGCGCCAGATTCAGGAAAAAGGTGAAGTGGTGGCGAATGACTTCATCCCGCGCAAAGTCGCGCAAAGCTAAGGAGCCGCCAATGACCCCATCAACGCACAAACTGTTGTTGAGACTGGCACCCTGGGTGCTGCCCGTTGCGGTTATCGTCATCTGGCAACTCTCTTCAAGCGCAGGCTGGCTATCCTCGCGCATCCTCCCTTCTCCGGAAGGGGTGGTTCTCGCTTTCTGGAATCTTTCAGCAAGCGGTGAATTGTGGCAACACCTGGCGATTAGCTCTTGGCGTGCGGTGATCGGTTTCAGTATTGGTGGCTCTCTTGGGTTAGTGCTCGGGCTGATAAGTGGCCTGTCACGCTGGGGGGAACGTTTGCTGGACAGTTCGATTCAGATGCTGCGTAACGTTCCGCACCTCGCGCTTATCCCGCTGGTGATTTTATGGTTCGGCATTGATGAGTCAGCGAAGATTTTCCTGGTCGCACTTGGCACGTTATTCCCGATTTACATCAATACCTGGCACGGTATCCGTAATATCGACCAGGGTCTGCTGGAAATGGCACGCAGCTATGGGCTGTCTGGTTTTAGCCTGTTTGCCCAGGTCATTCTCCCCGGTGCGCTGCCTTCAATTATGGTCGGGATTCGCTTTGCACTTGGTCTGATGTGGTTGACGTTAATCGTGGCCGAAACTATTTCGGCCAATTCGGGAATTGGCTACCTGGCGATGAACGCCCGCGAATTCTTGCAAACCGATGTCGTCGTTGTCGCCATTATTCTGTATGCCCTGCTCGGCAAACTTGCCGATATCAGCGCGCAATTACTTGAACGTGTCTGGCTGCGCTGGCACCCGGCTTATCAGTTACAGGAGGAGAATGCATGAATACCGCTCGTTTAAATCAGGGTACTCCCCTACTACTGAACAGCGTGACTAAACGTTACGGCGATAAAACGATTCTTGATGAACTCGAATTGCATATTCCCGCCGGGCAGTTTGTTGCGGTTGTTGGACGCAGCGGCGGGGGTAAAAGTACGTTGCTGCGTTTGCTGGCAGGGCTGGAAAACCCTAACGGTGGTTCGTTAATTGCCGGAAATGCCCCGCTACGCGAGAGTCAGGATGAAACGCGTTTGATGTTCCAGGATGCACGCCTGCTGCCATGGAAGTCAGTGATTAATAATGTCGGCCTGGGGCTGAAAGGGAACTGGAAAGAATCGGCGATGAAAGCGCTGGAAGCGGTTGGGCTTGCCAATCGTGCTAATGAATGGCCGGCCGCCCTGTCCGGCGGCCAGAAACAACGTGTGGCGCTGGCTCGGGCGCTGATTCATCGCCCACGGCTGCTGTTGCTGGATGAACCATTAGGTGCGCTCGATGCCCTGACGCGCATTGAAATGCAGGAATTGATTGTTTCTTTATGGCAGAAACATGGCTTTACGGTGCTGCTGGTGACACACGATGTTAGCGAAGCCGTTGCAATGGCGGATCGTGTGTTACTGATTGAAGAAGGAAAGATCGGTTTGGATCTGACGGTGGATTTGCCTCGCCCACGTAAGCTCGGCTCTGTCCGGCTGGCTGAACTGGAAGCGCAGGTGTTAAAGCGTGTGATGAAGCGGCAGGTTGTTGAAGAACCGGCACGCGTGGTGCGGACCGGTTAAGTTTGTTCGCCCTCACCCCGGCCCTCTCCCCCGGGAGAGGGTTAGGGTTAGGGTTAGGGTTAGGGTTAGGGTTAGGGTGAGGGTGGTTTTTAAGCCAACGCTTTAGAAATCTTCTCGAACAAATCACCCGACAAGTTTTCCAGCCCTTTCAGCTGTTCCAGCGCCGCACGCATCATTTCCTGACGTTTCGCATCGTAACGCTTAAGTCGAATCAACGGCTCAATCAGACGTGAAGCCACCTGCGGGTTACGGTGGTTTAGCTCACTGAGCATTTCCACCATAAACTGATAACCGCTGCCGTCGAGTGCGTGGAACGCCGCCGGATTACCCGCCGCAAAAGCACCAATCAGCGAACGCACACGGTTCGGGTTGCCCATGCTAAATGAACGATGGTTCAGTAGCTCACGCACTTTGCTCAAGGTGTCTGCTGCTGGGCTGGTGGCTTGCAACACAAACCACTTGTCCATCACCAGTCCATCCTGGTGCCATTTCTCGTCAAATTCGGCCAGCAGTTCTGCGCGACAAGGTAACTGCGCAGCAACAGACGAGGCCAGGGCAGCGATAGAATCGGTCATGTTATCAGCGCTTTCGAACTGGTTACGCACCAGTTGTTCAGCAAGCTTTTTCTCGCCAAAGGCCAGATAACGCAGGCAAGTATTGCGCAGCGCGCGTTTGCCGATATCCGCATGCTCAACACGATAAGCATCAAGTTTGTTGGCGTTGTAAACTGCCAGGAATTCATCCGCCAGCTCGTTTGCCAGCGTGCGCGTTAAGGCTTCATGCACGGCGGCGATCGCTTGCGGATCGATTTTCTGGAAAAGTTCGGCAATTTCGTTCTGCGAAGGCAGCGTCAGAATTTCTGCCGCCAGCGCCGGGTCGATTTTCTCATCCAGCAGAATCGCGCGGAACGCATCAGCCACATGCAGCGGCAGCGACAACGGTTGGCCCTGTTGGCTGCGGTTGACGTTCAGCTTGATGTACGTTGCCAGCAGACTTTGCGCCGCATCCCAACGGGAGAAATCGTTACGCGCATGACGCATAAGGAACGTCAGTTGCTGATCGCTCCATTTATATTCCAGTTTCACCGGCGCTGAGAATTCACGCAGCAATGACGGAACCGGCTGGAAATAAACGTTATCGAAAACAAACGTCTGCTCTGCCTGCGTCACATTCAGCACGTGGTGAATCGGGTGGCCGTTTTTCTGCAATGGAATCACTTTGCCTTCGTTGTCATACAGCTCGATATCGAACGGGATGTGTAACGGATGCTTTTCCTGTTGCTCGGCGGTAGGCGGTGTGTGCTGGCTGATGGTCAGCGTGTACAACTCGGTTTCCGGGTCGTAGTCATCACGCACGGTGACGACAGGCGTACCGGCCTGGCTGTACCAACGGCGGAAGTGAGACAAGTCAACGTTTGACGCATCTTCCATCGCCTGCACGAAATCATCACAGGTCGCCGCACTGCCGTCATGGCGTTCAAAGTAAAGTTGCATCCCTTTCTGGAAATTCTCTTCACCCAGCAAGGTGTGCAGCATACGAATAACTTCAGAACCCTTTTCATACACGGTCAGCGTGTAGAAGTTGTTCATTTCGATAACTTTATCCGGACGAATCGGGTGCGCCATCGGGCTTGCGTCTTCTGCAAACTGTGCGGCACGCATAGTGCGCACGTTCTGAATGCGGTTGACCGCACGTGAACCGAGGTCGGAGCTAAATTCCTGGTCGCGGAACACGGTCAGCCCTTCTTTCAGGCTTAACTGGAACCAGTCGCGACAAGTCACGCGGTTGCCGGTCCAGTTATGGAAATATTCGTGGCCGATAACACGTTCAATATCGAGATAATCTTTGTCAGTCGCCGTTTCAGCACGCGCCAGCACGTATTTGGAGTTAAAGACGTTAAGCCCTTTGTTCTCCATCGCGCCCATATTGAAGAAATCAACGGCGACAATCATGTAGATGTCGAGGTCGTATTCGAGACCGAAACGGGTTTCATCCCATTTCATCGAGGCTTTCAAAGAGGTCATCGCCCAGCTTGCGCGGTCGAGATTGCCACGGTCAACGAACAATTCCAGCGCCACATCGCGGCCGGAACGCGTTTTGAAAGTATCACGCAGGACGTCGAAATCACCTGCCACCAGCGCAAACAGGTAGCAAGGTTTCGGGAACGGGTCTTGCCACTGTACCCAATGACGGCCGTTATCCAACTCACCTTCGGCAATGCGGTTGCCGTTAGATAACAGGAAAGGATATTTGGATTTGTCGGCAATGATTTTGGTGGTGAAACGCGCCAGAACATCCGGTCGGTCAAGATACCAGGTAATATGGCGGAAACCTTCTGCTTCACACTGGGTGCAAAGCGCATCGCCGGAAAGGTAAAGCCCTTCCAGCGCGGTGTTGGTCGCCGGGCTGATTTCATTAACGATGGTCAGCGTGAAGGCTTCTGGCAGTGATTCAATAATCAATGCGCCCTCTTCCTGGCGGTAATCTTCCCAGGCGGCACCATTCACATCAATTGAAACCAGCGTCAGGTCTTCGCCGTCAAGACGAAGTGGCGCGCCTGCTGCGCCCTGGCGGGTAATCTGACTAATAGCAGTGACCAGGGTTTTTGTGGCATCAAGGTCAAAGGTCAAATCGATATCGGTAATCGTGTAATCCGGCGCACGGTAGTCGTGGCGATATTTGGCTTGTGGCTGTTGTGTCATAAAAAACCTTATATATCATCCGTAAGTTTTCGGGGTTCAGTCTATTCCTGTTGCCCTAATGTTGCCACGCAGAATCATCATCTTTTCTGGGGTTCTCACGCGAATTGCTACATTTTTATAACAAGCGGCACGAATTGCCATCGACCAGAAAGTGTCCGTGTGTTGTGATCCGGGTTTAATAAACAGATAATCAGGGTATACTCCTGCGTCTTTTATCTGCTTAGCCCTTGATGGAAACGCTCCTGTGAGAGGATGCTGCAACGCGCCATGACACGACACGCTTCCCCGATTTTGCAAACGCTTCTGGATACTGATGCCTATAAGCTTCATATGCAGCAGGCGGTATTCCACCGTTATCACGACGTGAGCGTCGCCGCCGAGTTCCGTTGCCGTGGTGACGACCTGCTGGGTGTCTATGCCGATGCCATCCGTGAACAGGTGGATTTCATGCGCCACCTCACGCTCAACGATGAGGAGTTCGCATTCCTTGAAAGTCTGCCGTTTTTTGAAGCAGATTATCTCGCATGGCTGCGTACTTTCCGCTACGACCCCACGCAAGTTCACATCAGCAATAATAATGGTCATTTAGACATTCGTCTGACCGGTTCGTGGCTGGAAGTGATTATGTGGGAAGTGCCATTGCTGGCGGTTATCAGCGAGGTGGTGCATCAACATCGTTCGCCGGGCGTGACCCCGCAAATGGCACTCGACAGCCTGGAAAGCAAACTGGTTCAGTTCAACGAACTGACGGCGCAGGTCGATCTCTCCGCATTCCGCCTGATGGATTTCGGCACCCGCCGCCGCTTCTCGCGTGAAGTGCAAGAGGCTATCGTTACCCGTCTGCAACAAGAATCGTGGTTTGTCGGCACCAGCAATTATGACCTGGCGCGCCGCCTGGATTTAACTCCAATGGGCACTCAAGCTCATGAATGGTTCCAGGCACACCAACAAATCAGCCCGGTTCTGGCAAACAGCCAACGCGCAGCACTTCAGGCCTGGCTTGACGAGTATCCTGACCAACTCGGCATTGCGCTGACCGACTGCATCACAATGGATGCTTTCTTACGTGATTTTGATCACTCGTTTGCCAGCCAATACCAGGGGCTGCGCCATGATTCCGGGGATCCGGTTGAATGGGGTGAGAAAGCTATCGCGCATTACGAGAAGCTGGGTATTGATCCCAAAACTAAGGTATTGGTGTTCTCAGACAACCTCGATTTGCCAAAGGCGATTGAGCTGTATCGTCATTTCTGCACCCGCGTTAATTTGAGTTTTGGTATTGGTACGCGTCTGACCTGCGATATTCCACAGGTTAAACCGCTTAATATTGTAATCAAACTGGTGGAGTGTAACGGCAAGCCGGTCGCTAAACTTTCTGATAGCCCAGGCAAAACCATTTGCCACGATAAAGCCTTCGTTCGGGCGCTGCGTAAAGCCTTCGATTTACCGCAGATTAAAAAAGCCAGCTGATCCTGATAAAACCCATAAACAATATCCAACTTGTTCATGGGTTCTCTTCTTTAATTGTATTTCTTCATTTCCTTTGATTTTTCTGCTTGTCTGAAAGCTCGCGACAGGTAACATAGATAACCCCCAATTGTGGGTAATTATTTTTTTGTCACTGACCATTTAATAGAGAGAAAACTATGAGCGTTGTGCCTGTAGCCGACGTACTCCAGGGCCGTGTAGCCGTTGACCAAGAAGTCACCGTTCGCGGGTGGGTGCGTACTCGAAGAGATTCAAAAGCTGGTATCTCATTCCTCGCCGTCTATGACGGTTCCTGCTTCTCTCCTGTACAGGCCGTCATTAATAATTCTCTGCCTAATTACAATGAAGATGTACTGCGCCTGACAACCGGTTGCTCCGTTGTTGTCACCGGTAAAGTGGTTGAATCTCTTGGTCAGGGCCAGAGCTTTGAAATCCAGGCGACCGAAGTCGAAGTTACCGGCTGGGTTGATGATCCTGATACTTACCCGATGGCGGCAAAACGCCACAGTATTGAATATCTGCGTGAAGTGGCTCACCTGCGTCCGCGCACCAACATGATCGGCGCTGTGGCTCGCGTTCGTCATACTCTGGCTCAGGCGTTGCATCGTTTCTTCCATGAGCAGGGTTATTTCTGGGTGTCTACCCCGCTGATTACTGCATCTGATACCGAAGGTGCAGGCGAGATGTTCCGCGTATCTACGCTGGATATGGAAAACCTGCCGCGTACTGAAGCTGGCAAAATCGATTTCGATAAAGACTTCTTCGGTAAAGAAGCGTTCCTGACCGTATCCGGCCAGTTGAATGGCGAAACTTACGCCTGTGCTCTGTCCAAAGTTTATACCTTCGGGCCAACTTTCCGCGCTGAAAACTCCAACACCAGCCGCCACCTGGCTGAGTTCTGGATGCTGGAACCGGAAGTTGCTTTCGCCAACCTCGACGACGTTGCGGGTCTGGCTGAAGCGATGCTGAAATATGTCTTTAAAGCAGTGCTTGATGAGCGCATGGATGACATGGAGTTCTTTGCCGAGCGCGTTGACAAAGATGCAGTGGAACGTTTACAGCGCTTCATCGAAGCTGACTTTGCACAGGTGGATTACACCGACGCAGTTACAATTCTGGAAAACTGCGGTCAGAAATTCGAAAACCCAGTTTACTGGGGCGTTGACCTTTCTTCCGAGCATGAACGCTATCTTGCTGAACAACACTTCAAAGCTCCGGTTGTTGTGAAAAACTATCCGAAAGACATTAAGGCCTTCTATATGCGCCTTAACGAAGACGGTAAAACCGTTGCTGCAATGGATGTGTTAGCGCCAGGCATTGGTGAGATCATCGGTGGTTCTCAGCGTGAAGAACGTCTGGACGTGCTTGATGCGCGCATGGCCGAGATGGGTCTGAATAAAGAAGATTACTGGTGGTATCGCGACCTGCGTCGTTACGGCACCGTGCCGCACTCAGGTTTCGGCCTTGGTTTTGAGCGTCTGATTGCCTATGTAACCGGCGTTCAAAACGTTCGTGACGTGATTCCGTTCCCACGTACACCGCGTAATGCAAACTTCTAAGATTTGATTTTTACTCAGGCCAGCATTGCTGGCCTTTTTTCTACCTGAAACAAATTCGTCTTTTTTCTTCAACGAAAGTTAAACAAACGTCAATTTCAACCCCATTTCGCCACTTCCCCGTTACCAATTGTGTCTGCGAAACAGACAAACACAAAATAACCCTACTTTTGGCTTGCATCCTCATTCCGAGAATTGACTTAGCACATTTGGATAATTTTCACACAGAAGTCTGGACATCCAAAAATCACTCAAAGAATGTACAAATGTAAGCGAAATATTCACTGAAGTTTAACTTATGCCAATTAAACATAAGTATTTCATATATATAGGATAAGAAAGGTGGAATTTTAGACGAAGCGGCCAGGAAGTTTGAGATAGTTCACAAAGTTCCGTAAAATACACATTTAGTTACACATAGTTTCTTCTTGTAACTCACTCTCGATGTTTGTAGCACTTTCAGGCTAGCGAAACGGTTTCATGGATGGAAAGATGCCTGACAGATACAGAAAGACACCAAACTCTCATCAATAGTTCCGTACAGAATTATTGACGGCAGTGGCAGGTGTTACAAAAAAACCTAATGAGGGTAATAAATAATGATGAAGCGCAATATTCTGGCAGTGTTAATCCCTGCTCTGCTGGTAGCCGGTGCAGCTAACGCTGCAGAAATCTACAACAAAAACGGCAACAAACTGGACTTCTACGGTAAAGCTGTAGGTGAGCATGGCTGGACAACTAACGGCAACAGCACCAACGCTGACTCTACCTATGCTCGTATTGGCTTCAAGGGTGAGACCCAGATCAATGACCAGATGACTGGTTACGGTCAGTGGGAATACAACATGACCGCTTCCAATCCGGAAGGCGCTCAGAGCCAAAACACTCGTCTGGCATTTGCTGGTCTGAAATTTGGCGATGCAGGCTCCCTGGATTACGGTCGTAACTACGGCGCAATCTACGACGTAGCGGCTTATACAGATATGCTGGTTGTTTGGGGTGGCGATTCTTGGGTTGCTACTGACAACTTCATGACTGGCCGTACCAATGGCGTTCTGACCTACCGTAACAGCAACTTCTTCGGCCTGGTTGATGGTCTGAACTTTGCTCTGCAATATCAGGGTAAAAACGATCGTAACAGCCCAGTGACAGTTGAATACGACAACACTACCGGTACTCCAACGTCAATTTCCCTGAGCGGTAACGGCGCTAAAGCCAACGGCGAAGGCTACAGCACGGCTGTAACTTATGATTTTGCAGAAGGCTTCAGCGTTGCTGCGGGTTATGCGAACTCTGACCGTACCGATGCACAGAAAAATGCATTAACAGCTTCGACTCCAGCCGGTGTTGCTTACAACGGCGGCGCGAGCGGTGATCAAGCTGAAGCATGGTCTACTGCTGCTAAATACGATGCAAACAACGTCTACGCAGCTATCCAGTATGCAGAGACTACCAACATGACTCGCGAAGCAGATGCTAACTTCGCGAACAAAACTCAGAACTTCGAAGCTGTAGTTCAGTACCAGTTCGATTTCGGCCTGCGTCCATCCATTGGTTACGTTCAGTCTAAAGGTAAAGACCTGGTTGCACGTAATGGCTTCAACGGCGGCAATGCTGACCTGGTTAAATACGTCGAAGTGGGTACCTGGTACTACTTCAACAAAAACATGAACGTATACGCTGCGTATAAATTCAACCTGTTGGATGATAACGCATACAGCGCTGCTACTGGTCTGGAAACTGACGACCAGACCACAGTTGGTATCGTTTACCAGTTCTAATTATCCCGCAACTTTGTTGCAAGGATGATTTAAAAACAGGGCTTCGGCCCTGTTTTTTTATGCCTGAAAAGATGAAAAAAATTACTTGTGACGGAGCCTGTTTCTTTTTGTTGCAAACGGTTGGCATTTGCTAAAACAGCAGTTAACCTGAGAGCGTTACTCCCTCGATATCAAAATGGAAACCCGTCATGTTTGAGAACATTACCGCAGCCCCTGCTGATCCAATTCTTGGTTTGGCCGATCTGTTTCGCGCCGATGACCGTCCGACAAAAATTAACCTCGGCATTGGTGTTTATAAAGATGAAACGGGTAAAACTCCGGTTCTGACCAGCGTTAAAAAAGCAGAGCTGTATCTTCTTGAGAATGAGAACACCAAGAATTACCTCGGTATCGACGGTATTCCTGAATTCGGTCATTGCACCCAGGAATTGCTGTTCGGGAAAGGCAATGCGCTGAGCGCTGCCAAACGCGCCCGCACTGCACAAACCCCAGGTGGCACAGGTGCATTGCGTGTTGCCGCTGATTTCCTCGCTAAAAACACCACGGCTAAACGTGTGTGGGTGAGCAATCCAAGCTGGCCGAACCACAAAAGCGTATTTAATTCAGCGGGTCTGGAAGTTTGCGAATATGACTATTACGACGCGCAAAACCATTCTCTGAATTTTGATGGCCTGGTTAGCAGTCTGCAAGCGGCACAAGCTGGCGACGTCGTGTTGTTCCATGGCTGCTGCCACAACCCAACCGGTATCGACCCAACGGCTGAACAGTGGAAGGTCCTGGCTGAGATGTCTCAGGCCAAAGGCTGGCTGCCACTGTTTGACTTCGCCTACCAGGGTTTTGCTCGTGGTCTGGAAGAAGATGCAGAAGGCCTGCGTATCTTTGCTGCAAGCCACCAGGAACTGATTGTTGCCAGTTCGTACTCCAAGAACTTTGGCCTGTACAATGAGCGCGTAGGTGCTTGTACGCTGGTTGCCGCGAATGCCGATACCGTTGACCGTGCATTCAGCCAGATGAAGTCAGTGATTCGCGCTAACTACTCTAACCCGCCAGCACACGGCGCATCTGTTGTTGCTACCATTTTGAGCAACGAAGCGCTGCGTACTATCTGGGAGCAGGAACTGTCTGACATGCGCCAGCGTATTCATCGCATGCGCCAGCTGTTTGTGAATACTCTGCAAGAGAAAGGTGCTGACCGCGACTTTAGCTTCATCATCAACCAGAACGGCATGTTCTCGTTCAGCGGCCTGACCAAAGAGCAGGTGCTGCGTTTACGTGAAGAGTTTGGTGTGTATGCGGTTGCATCCGGGCGTGTGAACGTTGCAGGTATGACGCCAGATAACATGGCACCGCTGTGCGAAGCCATCGTCGCTGTGCTGTAAACAAATAGCAGAGACAAAAAAGCCGCTGATTAAAGCGGCTTTTTTTATTTCACCAGACTTTACCAGACCGGTAATTCGTCTTGCAGGAACGGGTTGTGCAGGCGCTCGTAACCGAGCGTTGAAAGCGGGCCGTGCCCTGGGATAAACGTCACATCATCACCCAGCGGCAGTAACTTACGCTTAATGGAGTCAATTAACGCGGCATGATTGCCCTGCGGGAAATCACTGCGCCCCACTCCGCCTTTGAAAATCACATCACCGGAAATCAGCAACTGAGATTGCGCATCAAAGAATACAACGTGACCAGGCGTGTGCCCTGGGCAATGCAACACCTGTAAGGTTACATTTCCCACTGACACGCTATCCCCTTCATTTAACCAACGATCGGGGGTCAGCGGCAGGCATTCTTCCAGACCAAACATTTGGCTTTGTGCAGGTAATCCCTGCAACCAAAATTCGTCTTCTTTTTCCGGCCCGACAACAGGAACGCCATAAAACTCGGCCAGTTCAGCAGCCGCACCAACGTGGTCAAGATGACCATGCGTTAGCAGGATTTGCGTGAGTTTCACCCCTTTCGCTGCAACTTGCTGTTTGATCTTTTCGGCTTCACCACCGGGATCAACCAACGCTGCCTGTTGAGTTTCTTCACACCAAATCAGTGAACAGTTTTGGCCGAATGCAGTGACCGGGATAATGTGATAGTTCATGACACTCCAATACCGGCAGCAATCGCCGGATTCCGTTGTTTTACCAGTGCCTTAGTGGCCCGGTATCAATATGCACAAAGTTGCTGCGTGGGTAGTATCCTACACCACCAGCGCGCATAGATAATGCTGCTTTGCGAACATTGCTTAACGAAATCCCTTCAATATGGAAATCCATGGCCTGGCCTTTGGTGTGATAGCTCTTTTTAGCAACACCGCGGCTGTGGGCACGTAATTCATTATTGGTGTCGAGCGAACGATAGCCTGATACCAATTGCACCGGTTTGTTGGTCCCCAACAAACCCTGCAAACGATAAAGCTGATCAAACAATTTAGGGTCGATGGATTTCATTTTGTTCGCGCGATAATCACGGAAGAAATGATTAAGCCTTGCTAATTCGTCCTGAATATAGCCTTTACCATCGAAAAATTCGGCTTTCAATGACTCACCTGTGTGCAGGTTATTGAGAGTCAGAATGCGCGGGCGCGGTGTTGAGAGTGTGGCAAACGCTTGCGACGGAAGCAGAGCGGCACCTAAAGCCACGCCACCCATCGCCAGCAGCTTGCGGCGGTTTGCGTCAAATTTGTCCATGATGTCCAGGTCTACAGGTAAAAAACGATCGAATAATATGCACTTCAGGCGCACTGCCGGGAACCTTAACTGCCAAAACAATGCGAGTCAAGGCGCGCTAAACCCAGTAAAACCGGGGCCTGTAGAGGCCCCGATTGGGTTACGCAATTATTACGACCGCTAATTCATTAGAATTACTGCATTTACCGGATCAATAGTTCAGCTTTTGGAAGAATTTGTGCGCCAGATCGCGCGGTGAGATCATAATTGTAAATATCTGTACGGTACTGGGTGCGCCCATCTTCACCAACGAAAGCAGTCAGGTAGTAAAGGTTCACCGGGATGGTCTGACGAATGTTTACATACTTCGTACTGCCGTCTTTAAGCTGACTCGAAATCCGCGCATCGTTCCAGCCCGCATCCTGTAACAGCATATTTGCCAGCTCAGAAGCTTTGTTTACCCTCACGCAGCCTGAACTCAGCGCTCTTGCGTCTTTCTGGAACAAGTTGTGATTTGGCGTGTCATGCAAATAAATCGCATCAGAACTGGGCATATTAAACTTATAACGCCCTAACGAGTTCTGCGTGCCCGGTTTTTGCTGGAAGCGGAAAGGCAAATTGCTGGCCGTGATGGTTTCCCAGTCAACGCGCCACGGGTCGATAGATTCGGCATTGTTACTCCAGCCACGCAGTACGCTATAGCCGTGTCTTTCGAGATAGCCCGGGTCCTGGCGCACTTTTGGCAGAATGTCATTCCGCGCAAGCGTTGGTGGCACGTTCCATGGCGGGTTAACCACCACATTATTGAGCGCACTGCTCATCATCGGAGTTTTACGATCCGGGCGCCCAACAATCACACGCGAAGCCAATACTTCACTGCCGTTAAGGTAATAGCTCAGGGAATAGTTAGGAATGTTAACCATAATGCCGGTATCAAGTTTCTTCGGCAGCAAGCGCAAACGTTGAATATTTAACGCCACCAGCGATGCACGCTGCTGTGGTGTCACATTCAGCCAGTCGCGTGTTAGTGCACCAATTGCGCCATCAACACCCAGCCCCTGCCATTTCTGAAAGCGCTTCACCCCTTCAATCAACTCTTTGCTATAGGCACTGCGAACAGCAGGAGCTGATTTCTTTTTCTTCCCGGCGACAGCATCTGGAACCTGTTGCGCGGTCTGGTCACTGTCTAACTGAATCGCTGACGGGCTAACCGCCGCAATGGTATCGCCTCTGCCCGAGCGGTCAGGCAGAGGAATAGATGGCTCAGCTTGCAGCATACCGGTACGCGCAAGAATTTCACGCAGGGCTGGCACGTCGTTGCTCCACTGACCAGGGCGCAGTGTTTCGCTCCCGGTCAATTGAGGCCAGGGGCGCGAGTCGCTCAGCAAGTGCACGAGCGATTGATGTAATTTGGCATATTGCGGATGCTGAGGCGCTAAGGTCTCAACAAAACTCACCAGCGTTCCTTGATCGACAGCCACCTGCCACTGGTTAATTACGGAAATTGGCGGGGTCTGCATCTTGTATGGCTTGGTGCTGTAAAGCCAGCGGTTGCCTTCGGTTGGAATACCGTACACAAATTGCAGATAGCCCATCATCGCATCAGATAAAACGATGTCGCGGCTCATACCGGTAACGGAGGGGTCGGTCAGCAACTCAACCCAGGTCGTAAATTGAGGCTGTATACCGGCTATGGCAAGTTCCGCGAGCTGTTGCTGGAAGGCCTTAACTGCATCGCGATTTTCCCACATCGGCTTCATTTCACGTGCGGCATAGAAGGCTGATAGCGCATTCAAATAAACCGGTGTGTAACCCGCAGGCAGATGCGCCACGAGCTGAGAGCGGCTTTGCGCGGCTGACATACCGGTAGAATTAAGCGGGAGCACGCCCACCATCGTGGCGGTAGCGGTTGATTGTGGTAATGGCTGGTCAGGTGAGCTGGCTGGTTCAATGCTTACAGCAGAGCTGTCAGAGGGAACTACCGCTGGCTCATCGGCCTGCGCCATAAACAGTGGAGCGAAACTGAGTGCCAGCCCGTAACCGAGCGCTGACAGTCGAAAACCGTGCGTTTTTTTTAGCAACATCCTTTGCCCCCTGTTTATACACATTACATTCCCCAGCTTTTAGCGCTGGGTTTTAAACTCAGTATATAAACAGCGAATATTATTTGCCCGTATAAATGTAAATAAAATTAAAGATTAAGAACTATCGAGAAAAGAAAACGCGGGCCGTAGCCCGCGATTATTTATGACGCATCTATTGTTCCGGCAACCGGTTCGGGAAGCGGCGGTGCAAAGCCTCGCAGCCCAACTACGTGTACGTGTTCATGGTTCTGAACAACCTTACGTACCAGCTTATAAGTAGTGCCTTTTTCCGGGCTGATGTTCTCTGGTGCCGCAATGATCAGTTGCATTTCAAGTCGTTCACACAGCTCAAATAACGTCGCAATGGACTTGGCATCCAGTCGTGCCGCTTCATCAAGGAACAGCAAACGGCATGGGGAAATGTCTTTTCCGCGCAGGCGGCGCGACTCTTCTTCCCAGCTTTGAACGACCATAACCAGAATTGACATCCCGGTACCAATGGCTTCCCCGGTAGATAACGCGCCACTTTCCGCACGCAACCAGCCATCTGAACCACGGTTAACTTCAACTTCCATTTCAAGATAGTTGCGATAATCCAGCAGTTCTTCGCCAATGGTCTGCGGCGTGCGCTGGCCCATATCGATTTGCGGATTCAGGCGTTGATACAGTTTCGCTAATGCTTCTGAGAAGCTCAGGCGGTTACTGTTGAACAAATCCTGATGCTGTTCATGCTGTTCTGAAAGCACATCCAGCAACATCGCATGGGTTTCACGCACGTTCACATTCAGGCGAACGCTGTTTACCTGGCCGAATGAAACGCTTTGCAGACCCTGATTGAGCATCCGAATACGGTTCTGCTCGCGCTGAATCGTCTTGCGAATGATATTCGCCACGCTGCGGGAACTGATCGCCAGTTTCTGCTCGCGTGAGGTCAATTCTTCAGTCAGACGGCTCAGTTCAATCTCCATCTGTTCGATGGCTTCAACTGGGTCGTCAGTACGGATGATATCCTGGCGGATACGCTCGCGAAGATGCTGGTAGACAGCCACAAAGAACTGAATTTTACGTTCAGGACGTTTAGGATCTTCAGACATACGCAGGACATCACGCAGATGCTCGTTATCCGCTACCGCCAGTCGCAAAGCACCCAATGCTTTATCCGAAATAGAACGCAGCTCGTCGCCGGTCACATACGCCAGTTCGCGGCGATGCAGACGGCGCTCAACCCCATTCTCTTTCACCATGCGCATGACGGCACACCAACCCGCTTTCGCTGTCACAACCTGTTCGCGCATTTCAAAATAGCTGCGTTCCAGTTGCTTCAGTTTACGCGTCAGGTTGCTCATTTCCGCTTCACACATGGTCAGCGCTTTTTCAAGCTGATTACGGCGAGAGCGGTTGTTGCTTAGCGCAGTATGCAGTTCGTCGCGACGCGCACGTGCGCGCTCTTCCGCACCGAGATCGGCACGAACCCCGATATCCTGTAACTCTTTATGGAGGTCGGTCAGCAGCTCTTTTTTAGTGTCAAAGGAGCTTTTCAGCGATGCCATTAGCTGGCTGAACTGACTCAATTGCTGGGCATGGCTACGCAGCGCTTCACGTGAACGAGTACGTTCTGCTTCGGCCTGCTCAAGACGGTTACGCAATTTTTCATTTAAATCGCTGTTGCCATCAAGCATAGCGGCGGAATCTGAGTAGCTAAAGTGTGCGCGACGCTGCACAACTTCAGTCAACGCAAACGCCTGCTGACGCGCGTCACGCTGCACTTGCTGCGCGTATTGATAGTCTTCTTTTAACTGCTCGAACTGTTCTGGATCGCTTTGCAGTACCGACGCCACTGCTTCGAGTTTCGCCAGCGGATTACCAAACTGATGAAGGAAACGAGCCGCTTCTTCCGCTTCTTCAAGACGCTCACGGATTTCATCACAACGGTCAGCCAGTGTTTCATCATTTAACAAACTAATGCGCGGCAACAGGCGGTTAAGTTGATCAACGCCTTCTTTAGCCTGATCGTATTGCTGGCGCTGTTGCTGATTGTCGTTTTCATGACTGTTGATAGCACGTTCAACTTCGCCACGACGAGTGTTTAGCTGACGAATTTCCGCTTCCGGATCATCGTCAAATGCCACGCCCAAATGCTGGCCGATGAAGCGGCTGAATGACTGGTGCAAGCGCTGAGATTTCTGAACATCAAATGACAACGTTGCAAAACGTTCCGCCAGAGTTTCACGCTCTGCATGCAGCTTTTCGAGACGGTTTTCACGGGCCGCGCGACCAAACAATGGCAGCTGAGGCAAACGCGAATAGCGCCACTGGCGTTCGGCAGTTTTGACCAGAACCGCGGCATTTAGCTCTTCAACGGTGAAAACGCTGTCATCGAAGGAAGCCGGGTCCCCTTCAATTAAGTACAAATCTTCCGGGCAATCTTCGAGATTATCGAGTTGATCGCGCACTAACGATAAATCTGGCACCACAATGGCGTGACGCGATGGGCCATACAACGCAGAGAAGTACGGTGCGTCGTCGAGGCTGATATCGTCATAAATTTCCGACAGCAGTACGCCGCCAAACCGTTCAGCCAGCGCATTTAAACGTGAGTCTTCAGCACCGCCTGGTTGGCTGAGACGTTCGATTTCTTCATCGATCGCACGCTTACAGGCGCCGACTTCATCACGTTCAACGGTGACTTCACGCTCGCGCTCAAGCAGTTGCTGCATATATTCAGTAACTTGCTGACTGCTCTCGAACTGCTCATGGCTTTGCTCACAAAGCTGAGTCAGGCTGGTTTGCGCTGCCAGCCAAATCGGGGCGCGCTGTTGCAGGCGTTTAATACGCGCCTGAATTTGCTCTTGTTCCTGACGCAAATTGGCACGCTGATCGCTGGCATCAGCAACGCGTTGCTGCAAGGTTTCGATGCGTTCAGAAAGCTCGTCATGCAACACTTCCAGATCTTCGGGATCGAAGTGTTTACCCTGACGTTTGCAGAACTCAGCAAACATCCGTTCAGCTTCTTGCTGCTCGCGAAGGCGCTGCTCGAGTTCGTTAAGACGAGCACGCAATGGCTGAACTTGTTCCATCAGGTGGCGCTGATTATTGCTGTCACGCAGTAATTCACGCGCAACGTTCCAGGCATCACTACGACTCACCGGGCCATTGATGGCCGTCACCAGCTGATAAGCATGCTCAAACTGGCTGTGCGCGGTTTGCGCCACACTCATTTTCTGCTCAAGATTGAGCAGATTCTCAGTGCTTTCCTGCTCTTTAGCCTGGAAGGTTTCCAGCCATTCTTCCGCACTTTCAGCGGTTAAATCTGGCAGATGGCACAGTGAACGCGCACGCTCGAGCGCCTGCAACGCTTGTTGGTACTGAATCGCGCGAGTTTGCTGCACATCAAGCGCTTGCTGGTAGTCGGCAAGCTGACTTTTCAGTTCATCAACTTCCAGCTCTGCGGCTTCGGCGCGGGCTTCGTTTTCTTCTTGTTGCTCAGAGGCTTCAGCAACAATTTCATTTTGTTCTTCGAGGCGCATTTGCAGTTCATCGAGGTCGGCTTCATAGCGCTCGATTTTTTCCTGCTGGCGAATCGCCGTTTGCACCAGGTTCAGATGGTCACTGGCCGCCTGGTAATCTGTTTCCAGATCCCCTTCCGCACCGCTGTGTTCGCCAAGCTCGCGTGCCATTTCGACATGTTTGTATTGTTCCGCAGCCAGTTGCTTACGGCTGGTCAACAATTCACGACGGAATTCGAGCGCTTTATCCAGATGAATGCGGCGTTCGTTGGCATGACGCATGTAGTCTGCGGCCACGTAATTGGTGGCTTCAGAAATCAAATGCTTAAACAGGTCACGGTCTGATTGAGTGACGCGAATCGCTTCAAGCGTCATGCGGTTTTCACGCAAAGCCGCTTCCATATCCTGGAAGGCTTTACGCACGCCGCCGTTTTCAGGCAATAAATAGTCGCGCAGTGAACGGGTGATCGCGCTGGAAATCCCGCCGTAAAGCGAGGCTTCGATCAGACGGTAGTACTTGCTACGATCTGACGCACTGCGTAGACGACGCGCCACAATGCCCAAATCAAACATCAGCGAGTGGTAATCGGTAATCGAGTTGAACTGTTTAAACTGAACGCCGTCGATGGCTTCCACTTTATCTTTCAACTCTTGCAGGCTTAGTACGCGCGCCTGGCGTTCGTTGAGCGCTTCCGTCAGCAATTGTGTTGGCTGAATAGACGTCGGCAGACCCTGAATGGCGAACGGTTTGATGTCGACTTTGCGGTCGCGACCTGCGACTTGTTGCAGACGCACACCGACCACGACACGTTGATTGCGGGAGTTAACCACATCCAACAAGGAATAACAGACACCGGCTTTTAATTTACCGTGCAGACCTTTATCGCGTGAGCCAGATGTGGCCCCAGCCTCGGTGGTATTACGGAAGTGCAGCAGCGTTAAATCGGGGATTAACGCGGTGACAAACGCCGCCATTGTGGTGGATTTACCGGCACCGTTACCGCCTGAAAGCGTGGTAACCAGCTCATCTAAATCAAAAGTACGCGCGAAGAAACCGTTCCAGTTAATCAGCGTTAGTGAGCGAAACTTTCCGCGTTCAATCATTCCTGTTCATCCTCCGCGTTGTCCTGAACAATTTGCGACTCTTCTGTTTCATCATTGAGTTGCAAACGAGTTTCTACCGGCATCGCTTCTCCATCACGGATCATGCGTAACTGCGCTTCACGCGCATCGTCACCGGCGCGCACATCGGCACCAAAGCGGAATACGGATTCGGTAATACGGAATTTGCTGCTGTCATGCCCCATAAACCAGATCATGCCGAGACGGCGAAGACGGGTTAGCGAGGCACGCACTTTTTCTTGCAGCTTCTGGCGGTCCAGATCGGAGCCAGTAGAACGGTTATTCACAAGCTTGAGCAGTTTACTTTCATCCGCCAGCGTCAATAACTCGTCGTAGAGTTCAACCTGAGTAAAGATACCTTCGTTAGCCAGGCGTTCCGGGCTGAGATACAGGTAACAAAGGATTTTCCCGACCATCATGTCCAGCTCGGATAACACAGAGCGCGGAATCAGCGTGGTGGAGCGCGGACGCAAATAGAAGAAACCTTCCGGCGCGCGAATCAACTCCACATTATAGCGGGTGTAAAACTCTTCCAGTTCATCCTGGAAGTCCATCAAATAGGCATGATTATCCAGTTCATCAAGCCCGACGTGCCTTCCGGAGCGTAATTGGCTATCGAGTGCTGGAAATAACGGATTGGCCAACGCCTGTGCCAGTTTTACTGGCATCACTTTTTCAATATTTGTTGATGACATGCGCCTGTACCTTGGCTCCGTAATCGTTAATTGCCTGCCACTGTGGCGGCAAGCCAGTAAAGTCTGCTTCAGCCACACCCAGACGAACAGCCTGGTCGACTACGATTCTCGCCACATCGAAATGGCGGGCGCGTGGGTATTGCGCCAGATAGTCCCGCATTACCACACCTAAATCCAGCGGCACTTGTCTGGTTTTATAGACCTGAAGTGCAGCTTCAATCATGGCAGCAAGCTGTTCGCGGATTTCATTAAACTCTTCGAATTCCAGGTCACTTGGCAGCTCGCCCATGACTTCATCGTCACGCAGCGTCATTTCTTCATCACGCATATCCAGCAGACGATCGGCGTTGGCGTAGGTCAGTGCCCAAGGGGCATCGAAATAGTTTTGTACCGAAACGCGCAGACGCTGCGCAAAAACACGGTTTTTATCCATGTCGATAGCGGTACGAATGAATTTATGAACGTGACGGTCATAGCCGATCCACAGGTCAATGGCCTGTTGGCCCCAGCTAACGATGCGGTCCAGTTTGCTTTGCAAATCAAACACCAGGCGGTCAACAAAATGCAGATCATCACGCCCCAGAATGGCATCCTGGATGCGTAATAGATTTGCCTGAAGCTTGTCACCTGCGGCTTCAAGGGTGTCCTGCAACTCACGCAACGTACCGGAAGTTTCGGATAACAACATTTCGCAACTGGAAATGGCCGCACGCCAGTCTTTGTTCAGCAGTTGCGCGATGTCATCTTTAACCTGTTGTTGGTGCTCATCCATGATGCGCTGGGTGAGATCGATGCTGTCAAAAATCTCGGCGACCGAGTATTTCAGTGGCGCAAAAACGTTGCGATGCCAGTGGAATTCATCACCATCTTCATCCGCTGAATCTGCCGCGCGCTTCAATTCGCCCCCGACAATCGACAGCTGCATGGATAAACGCAAGGTCGAAAACTCGCGCTGGCGAATGTAGTAATCAGTAATACCAATGCCGAGCGGCGTCAGGCGATAAATCGCATTACCTTCATTGATTTCGCTGACAAAACGATTGATTAAACGCTGGCGCACCATGTCATTGATGGCGTTATTGGCGCGAACGTTAATGGTTTCGCTGGTTTGGTCGAAACCTTCGCTGACGTGGCGGAAAGCATCTATCAGCTCGCCTTCACTCATCTCACCATCCAGGCGCTCACCGTTTAGAGTGGCGATAGCCAACAGGAACGTCAGGCGCTCTGTTGGAAGTGAAATCGAGTAGTCATTTTTCCTGGCCCAGGCAACCAGCTCCGGCACTGTCTGGGAAACATCACTCATAATTTTTCCTTGGCTCAAGCGGCTTGATAGCAGTCACGTGGATATAGCGGCCGAGGCTCACAAAAGGTTCCTGGCGGCAATAACGCGTTTCCAGTTCAAGCAAATTCTCAAAACCATCGCGTTGTTTGTGCTTATCGCGCAAGTAATCGTGGAACACTCGCACACCGGTTTTCCCGGTTATCTGCCAGCCAATTTGCTCCAGCCAGTGGTACACCTGTTCTGGCTGTAGCGGATTGTCAGGCGACAGAGTCTTTCGCTTATTCTTTTTCATGCCCTGGAGAACATATTCGAAGTTACCGACAAACATATTTCTCATCAGTAAGCCGTTAGCATTGTAGAACATCAGGGATAAAGCACCGCCGGGTGCCAGACAATCCCACAATGTTTTCAGTACGGCCTGAGGATCTACGACCCATTCCAGCACAGCGTGAAACAATATCAGATCAACCGGCTTTTCCAAATGTTGACCAATATCCTGGGCGGAGGAATGTACGAAATGCATGTTCTCGCTCACACCTTTCTCACAGGCTTGTGCCTGAGCGCGAGAAATCATCTCAGCGGAAACATCACAGATCAGAACTTCATGACCCCGCTGAGCAAGACCGCAGGCAGTTTGTCCTTCGCCGCCTCCTGCATCCAGAACCCGTAATTTCTCAGGCATAGTGGAGAGCAAAGCATCAAGATCTTGCCATAAGATGGCCTGGCGAAGTTGTCCTTTGGTTGTACCGTAAATGTTGCGTGAGAACTTCTCAGCAATGTCGTCAAAATTGCGGTCACGCACGGGTACGGCTCCATGGGGGAAAAGGGATTATCCGAGATCGGTGGGTATTTTGGCACAGCTGCGCCAGGAATGAACCCGTCTGGTGTAAGATCACCTGCGTTTACCTGCTGTATGGCTAAAAAAGGACCCATAATTCATGCTTTTTATCCTGAAAAAATTTATCGGGGGACTGCTTCTGCCCTTACCTTTTTTATTATTGATGATGGGCGTGGCACTTTGCTTGTTGTGGTTCACCCGTTGGCAAAAAAGCGCAAAAGCGCTGTTAAGCGTGAGTTGGTTAGTTTTGCTGCTGATTAGCTTACAGCCCGTAGCCGACAAAATGCTCAAGCCTATCGAAAATACCTACCCGACCTGGCGCGGTAGCGAGAAAGTGGATTACATCGTGATTTTAGGCGGTGGCTATACGTGGAACCCAGAATGGGCGCCGAGTTCCAATCTCATCAATAATAGTTTGCCACGCGTGACTGAAGGCATTCGGTTATGGCAGGAAAACCCTGGTTCGAAGCTCATTTTTACCGGGGCAAGAGCGATGACAAATCCGGTCAGTACCGCTGAAGCCGGTGCCAGAGTGGCTGAGAGTCTGGGCGTTCCACGCTCCGAGATAATCACTCTGGACTCGCCAAAAGATACCGAAGAAGAAGCGGCTGCGGTGGAGAAAGCCATCGGGCAGCAACCGTTCTTGCTGGTGACTTCCGCCTCTCACTTGCCGAGGGCGATGGTTTTCTTCCACAATGCAGGTTTACATCCCCTTCCGGCACCCGCGAACCAACTGGCGATTGAGTCTCCGTTAAATCCCTGGGAGAGAATCATCCCTTCTCCAGTGTGGCTAATGCACAGCGACCGGGCTGGTTATGAAACTCTGGGACGCATCTGGCAGTGGATGAAAGGATCCTCAGGAGATCCAGGGAAGTAAATTTTTCGCAGCCACATCAAAGACGGGTCGATTTAAGCGGCCCGTCTGTAGCAGTTGATCGACACCATCCCACAGAACATATAGCCAACGCCGCCACAAGAATGACTCTGACACGGGCGCACGCTGCAAATAATGCCACAACAAACTTTCAGACTGCCCTGCTTCATACAGGCGGAATATTTCATATTCCCGCGGTGCCCAAAGCGTCATACCCGGATTTACCATTGCCAGTAACTGATCGCTACGACCATCTTTTAGCATGCTGCTGAGGGTAAAGTTGCCGTGGATCAACACGCAATTGTCGTTGAAGTCTTCGAACAGACGCGGCAAACATTCCCGTGTGCGGAACAGGATGCGCCGGTCCTGCATAGTCAGGCCATTATTCGGATATTGATTGATGGTGGCCCAAAGCGTTTCGACGCGCTGCCGATACCATGAAGGCCAGATATTCTCTTGAGTGTTGTCGACATTCCCGACGCAGCCACGGCTATCAACCCGGTGCCAGGCTAGCAGGCCTTCTACAATTTGATCTTTGAGATGCTCCCAACGATCTGGCGTGCGGGTGGGAGCTTCAACGGGTACGCCACGTAAACGCTCCATTAATAGTACATCCGGCCCAGGAGTGTCATCGTGAGTCACAACGCCGTAAACCACAGGCATACGCACTGTGCCGGATCGTGCAAGCATCGACATTTTCCAGGCTAACTGAGCAGCAATGCCGGGGGTGCTAAAACTTTTTGCCAGCAGAGACATCGCATTCCCGTCGCTGTCATACAGCGACCACAGAGCGGTGTTTGGCTGTTCATTGATGCACTCAATCCGGCTTAGTTTTTCACCCAGCAGATGACTCAATTCCTTGCGTAGCAACTCCATGACTCATTACCCCTTACAACACTGGTGTTTTTATAATGAGCTTGAGAACGCAGGATGTCATCCATTCAGATCAAATTGACTGACGATAATAAAAAATCGGCGCTCAGCGCCGGTTTTTTATTAGAGAAGAAGGATTAGCGCATTGCCTGACGAACGCGTTCCAAATCTTCCGGCGTATCAACGCCAATACTCGGGATTTCTTTAGCGACAGCGACATGGATTTTTTCACCATTCCACAAAACGCGTAACTGTTCGAGCATTTCGATTTGTTCGAGCTGGCTAGGTTCCCAGGTCACATAGCGGCGGATAAAACCGGCGCGGTAGCCGTAGATACCGATGTGGCGCAGCAGAGAATCACCAATTGTTTCACGCGACTGGGCAAAGCGATCTCTATCCCATGGAATCGTCGCACGGGAGAAATAAAGTGCATAACCCTGCGCATCCATCACGACTTTTACTGCGTTGGGATTGAAGGCTTCTTCCGCAGAGTCGATTGGCACAGCCAGTGTCGCCATTCCTGCCTGACTGTTTGCCAGATTGAGCGCGACCTGGCGAATGATAACCGGAGGGATCATCGGCTCATCGCCCTGCACATTCACAATCACAGTATCATCACTAAAATTATATTTTTCAATAACTTCAGCAAGACGTTCGGTGCCAGAATGGTGATCCGCGCGGGTCATACAAACTTCACCACCAGCCGCTTCAACCGCACGTGCAACATCTTCATGGTCGGTTGCAACGATGATGCGATCGGCACCCGATTCGCGGGCGCGCTCCAGAACATGCACCACCATCGGTTTACCGTTGATGTCTTTCAGAGGTTTGCCCGGCAAACGTGTCGAAGCATAGCGAGCAGGAATAATTGCCACAAAACTCATGGATTCGTCTCGTCAGAAGTCAATACTCGAGCTTCAGTCTCCAGCAGCACTGGAATACCATCGCGCAGGGGAAACGCCAGGTGATCAGGTTTGCAGATAAGCTCCTGCTTTTCCTGATTAAAGTACAACTTGCCGTTACATACCGGGCAAGCAATGATTTCAAGTAATCGATGATCCATGGTTACTCCAGAATGGCTGCCATCAAAGGCAGCAGAATAACATAATTCACGGGCTTTCCGGGCTAATTTCCCAGCCTTCACCCCAGGATGAAGCTAAAACGGCGGGAATATTTCCAAGAAGAATCCGGCTCGCATTTTGCCATTGCGCAAAATCTGTCAGTGCCGAGTGCAAGCCATTGATCAATACCTGACCCGGTTTAACGCCGTCTTCAAGATAGAGGCTGATAATTTCCAGCTCACCGGTTTTACGATGCATTTTTGCATCAATACGACCGACTAAAGCCCCTTGATGCAATAATGGAAGCACAAAGTAACCGTATTTGCGCTTTTCAGCAGGCGTGTAGCATTCAAGGCGATATGAGAATCCGAACAACACTTCAGCACGTTTGCGATCCCATACCACCGGATCGAAAGGAGAAAGCACCGCACTATGCGTGGCGCGTAGGGTATTTTTCTCGGCTTTTTCCATTAATGGCAACTGTTCATGATGTAGCCACATTTCACCAATCCCCTCCACATCGACCCGAGTCACGATGCCGTTCTCTTGCCATTGTGCAAGCAGGGGTTTGAGCGAGATATTCTTTAGTCGGTAATAATCAGCTAGCCATTCGGGACGGAAAATCCCCAGACTACGGGCACTGTTTGCAAGCATTTGTTGTTCCGCATCTTGCTGATGAATGAGATGCAAATCATCATTCCAGTGCGGCATAACACGTGAGGTGAGATCGTACACCCTTTGAAAATTACGTCGTTCAACCACCATAACTTTTCCGGCAGTGAACAAACCTTCAAGGTGCTTTTTATGTGGTTTCCATTCCCACCACCCGCTAGCGCCTTTGCGCGGGTGTTCAAAATCGGCAGATCTAACAGGGCCGTTGCATTCGATATGGGCTAAAAGTTTTTCAATTTCTGCGGCATGTTCTACCATCCATTCAGGGCGATATTTCCAGCCCATCTTTTCTGGATTCAGCATCTGGTGGCGTATCAACGCGAAATCTTTTCGCGGCAAAAAGCAGGCTTCATGCGCCCAATATTCCATTAACTCACCACCAAGTAGAGCATCATCTAACCAGCTTTGCGGATAGCTGCCAATGCGACTGAATAGGACGAGGTAAGGGCTTCGTGCAACAATATTGATCGTGTCAATCTGAAGCAGTGACATGCGCGAAATCGCAGCGGTAACATCGGAAGGTTTTGGACGACGGCGAGGTTTTTGTAATAAGCCCTGTGCTGCCAGATGAAGGTTGCGGGCTGCACGTAAAGTCAGTTGCGGTACAGACATGAAAGAATACCTGTCGTCAGCAAACTTGAATTCTGGTGCGCGAACTTTTGTTTAGCGCACCAGCGCCAATAATGAGTGCAATAATTCATCGGCCTGAGGTTGCGCCAGATGCGCATCGACCGGTAAGTACCACCAGTTATCATGATCGTTAACGAAAGCACGACACTTCACCGCATCTTTCTCGGTCATTAACAAGGTTTGCCCCGTCTGAACGAGTTTTTCCACATCACTTTCGCTCAGTGCCTGGTGATCGCTAAGACTGACTGTGTGAACCGGATTTACACCACATTGCTGCAACGTGGCAAAAAAGCGTGGTGGATGTCCAATGCCAGCCATTGCAACCACATTTGTCAACAGATGTACCGGGCGCTTTTCTCCGGTCAACAAATTGACTGCATCACCGGGATAGAGCGCCATCGAGATTTCTCCCGCTTTTGCCACACCACCATTTGTGATAACGGCATCCACAGACGCCAGACGGCCTGTGCGTTCACGCATTGGCCCTGCCGGTAACCACCAGCCGTTACCAAATCGCCTGATGCCGTCAACAACCACAATTTCTTTATCACGGGCCAGCGCGTAATGCTGCAAACCGTCATCGGTAATAATCAATTGCGGTTGTACTTTTTCCACCAGTATTTTTACCGCATCACTACGACGGGGTGCCACAGCGACTGCGGCACCAGTGCGCTGATAGATAAGTACGGGTTCATCACCCGCCTGGGTAGTAGTGGTATCCGGGTTCAACAACAATGGGTAGGATTCTGCTTTACCGCCATAACCCCGCGAGACCACGCCAACACGAATACCACGCTGCTGTAGTTGCTCAACCAGCCAGATAACAACCGGAGTTTTGCCGTTACCACCCGCAGTCAGATTCCCGACCACCACCACTGGCACAGGAGCGCGCCAGCTTTTTTGTAACCCTATTTTATAGCTAAGACGAATAGCACCGCTCACCAGGCCATAAAGCCAGGAGAGCGGTAATAGCAAAAGATAGAGGGGAGATTTTCCCGACCAAATGCGTTCAATCATGAACCGAATTGCATCCGATGCAGTTGCGCATAGACCCCACGGTGTTCAAGCAGTTCGACGTGAGCACCACGTTCCACAATGCGACCGTCCTCTACCACGACAATTTCATCAGCCTGTTCAATAGTTGATAAACGGTGAGCGATGACCAGAGAGGTACGGTTTTTCTGCAGTTCATCCAGTGCAGCCTGAATTGCACGTTCTGACTCGGTATCCAAAGCAGATGTTGCTTCATCAAGAATCAGAATTGGACTGTCGCGTAACAGTGCGCGGGCAATGGCGATACGCTGACGTTGGCCGCCTGAAAGAAGCACGCCATTTTCACCAATGACGGTATCCAGGCCATTATCCATCTTACTGATAAAGTCCATGGCATAAGCCATTTGCGCAGCTTTTTCGATATCTGCACGCGAATACTGTTCATTGCGCGCATAGGCAATGTTGTTCGCAATAGTGTCATTGAATAAATGAACATTTTGCGAAACAAGAGCTACCTGATTACGCAGAGAAGACAGTGTGTATTCACGAATATCCACACCATCAATCGTAATGTTGCCTTCCTGAATATCGTAAAAACGCGTCATCAGGCTTGCGATGGTGGATTTCCCCGACCCCGAACGCCCGACAAGCGCTACCGTTTTCCCTGCTGGAATATTCAGGTTGATGCTGCGCAGTGCAGGCACATCGCGGCCAGGGTAAGTAAAGGTCACATCACGGAATTCAACATCACCTTTAGCACGCTCAATCACGCGAGTCCCGGTGTCTTTCTCTTGCTCAGTATCGAGAATAGAGAACAGCGTCTGGCATGCGGCCATACCGCGTTGGAACTGTGCGTTGACGTTGGTTAATGATTTCAACGGACGCATCAGTGCAATCATGGAAGAGAACACAACCGTGATAGTACCAGCAGTCAGTGTTTCCATAACACTTGGGAAGCTTGCCGCATAAATGACGAAAGCCAGAGCCAGAGAAGCGATGAGCTGAATGATCGGATCAGAGATAGACGATGCAGACACCAGTTTCATGCCTTGAAGACGCATACGGTTACTGACCTTGTTGAAACGTTCGGTTTCAACATCCTGACCGCCGAAGATCAACACTTCTTTATGACCTTTCAGCATTTGCTCAGCACTGGTTGTCACTTGGCCCATCGTGTTCTGCATATTTTTGCTGATATTACGAAAACGCTTTGAAACAAAGCGGATAGCAAAAGAAACGATAGGTGCCAGCACAATCAGAATCAGCGAAAGCTGCCAGCTATACCAGAACATCAATACAAACAGGCCGATGATTGAAGCACCTTCACGGACAACTGTTATTAATGCGCTGGAAGAAGACGAGGCAACTTGTTCGGAGTCATAAGTGATACGCGAGAGCAGAGTCCCCGTTGACTGTTGGTCAAAGAATGCAACAGGCATCCCCATCATATGACTGAACAAACGACGACGCATGTTCATAACCACGTGCCCTGAAACCCAGGAGATACAGTAGCTGGAAACATAGCTTGTCACGCCACGCAGCACCATCAGTGCGATAACAACTAAAGGCATCCAGAGCAAAACCGATTTATCGGTTTTTCCAAAACCATCATCCAGTAACGGTTTGAGTAAAGACAGCATATAGGTATCACTGGCAGCGTTGAGGATTAACGCAATACCAGCCACAATCAGACCTGGCTTAAAAGGAGCAATCATCGGCCAAAGGCGGCGGAAGGTCTGCCATGTGGAAAGATCTTTATCGTTATGCATTCAGTAAACCAGCATTAGATGAAATAGCCGCATATTCTACCCATTATCCCGGGATACACCAAACCACTGATGATACCAACGGGGTGAAATTTGAGCTCTGAGGCTATTGATTTGCCATTTATCACTATTTATATCGATAGTAAGTTGGCCTGATTGCGCAGTGTCGTACCAGGTGTACCCCTGCGACTGATAGCGTTTGACTACTTTTCCAGAAGGTAAATGCCATGCGTTATAGCGCGATGTTGAGGCAAGTGCCGCAGTTCCAGCGACTGCTCGTAGTAAGGGAGCACCAGATGATGTACGGCTGCCATGATGAGGTACCTGAATAATATCAGCATGTAATATGCCCCATCGCCTCTTCAGCATAGCCAATTCTGCTTCAGCTTCCACATCCCCGGTTAATAAAATACGAAAATGTCCGTCGCTCACCATCACAACACATGAGCCATTATTACCGGTCGAAGTGGGTGAAACGGGTGGCCAGAGCACGGTAAATTGTAATTTCTGCCACTGCCATTTCTCACCTTGAAAACAAGGATTATGCCCCGCCCAGCGTAAAGGGCTACGAACTTTTATAGCAGGCCATTCACGTTGTAGGCTGTTTAACCCCCCTCTATGGTCAAGATGTTCATGGCTTATGACAACTTGCTCGAGTGACAAATGATGCCAACGCAACCATGGAATAATGACTTGTTGCGCAGCGTCACCGCCAGGCCAGGCATTCCCGGTGTCATATAAAAACACTTTTCCTTGCCTGATCAGCGCGATAGCTAGCCCATGCCCCACATCCAGCATAACCACCTGCCATGAATCATCTTTTTTATCTACTCGCATTGTAGAAGCAGCCAGAGACAACATCAGAGCCACTACTGATACAAATGAGCTCCGCCAAAGTGATAAACGATGGATAACGACAATTAACCAACCGCTCAGGCTCAATGCCTGGAAGCGCCTGTCCACAGTCAGCCAACCGTCTGGTAACAGAGATAAAACGTTAAATAACAGTGCTAAAAAGCGGTCAACTGCCCACCATAAGTGTTCACCGAGCCACGGAGCGTGGGTCAATACTAATCCGGCAAGTAGCAATGGGACAACGACAAATGAAATCAGCGGGACCGCAAACACGTTGGCAAACAGCGCACTGAGGCTGATTCCGTGAAAGATAAAAATTTGGAGCGGCATCAGTAAAAGCATAATGCCAATTTGTAGGTGTAATAAATAAAGCGGATATCGACAGAACCATCGCGCCGTTGCCACACTGCGCGGAAGCGGCATCCATTGATACCAAAAAATAAGTGCCGCCACGGCAAGTATCGATAACCAAAAACTGTCTGATAATACCGCTAGCGGATCGTAAATCAGGATACCGGCAATACAACACAACCAGACTTCCCATCCCGACCAGCTTCGGCCTTGTAACTTAAGTAATAACCAGATGTTCAAACCAATCAATGCTCTTACTGCCGGAGGATTTCCGCCAGCAAGCCAGGTATATACGCCGGCGGCTATGACACTGGCTATTAAGGGCATCCTGTAATGAATTCGATGGGCCGGAAAACTCAGTTGCAACAAACGCGCCAGTAACCAACCGACCATGGCCGCCAGTGAAATATGCATCCCGGAAATCGCCATCAGATGAGCGGTACCACTCTGGCGCAATAAGTTCTTTTGTTCATCGCTCACGCCAGAACGTTCACCAAAAGCCAACGCCAGAATGACTCCCTGATAAGGCAATGATTCGGTCACTCCCTCCACTGCAGTAAGCCAATGTGCTCGCAGGCTGCATTTTTCAGAGATTTGTTGAGCCGAAATAATACGTGCACTAAAAGGCTGATGCTGTGCAAGTGCGTATCTTTGGCTATCAAAACCGCCCTCATTAAGTTGGCCATGAACCGGGCGAAGCAGGACTTTCATGCGCCAGCGCTGCCCTGCGCACACACTTTCTGCCAGGTAAGTTCCCTGACTTCTGATACCAAAGGTTGGGAAAATGGATTTGCCTTCTACCGAGATTATTTGCAGCTCATGATTCTGTTTTCCATCAGTGCGAGTAACCGTCGCTTCGACGACAACGGGTTTCGCCGCCCACCTTTCGAAGGGCATAAGACTCTGCCTTGCACTGAAAAGCGCCCAGCCAAAACAAATCACAATAATTGCAGCGAAACGCATCAATCGGAATGGAATAAAAGCCAGGCACAGGGCGATAACAAGCAGTGCGGCTATGACGTTGCCAGCAGGAATAGCAGGCAGCACCATTAAGGGGATAATGCCAATAATTATGCAAAAACACAGACCGATTAGATTGTTCACAGAACCTCCTTGTTGAGGGCAGTCTGAGATATCTAATCATTAGAGTCAGTCAGGTTTTATTGACTTTCCGATGAGGGTTCCAGGGTTTTACGCTCTAAAAAGTAACGCTCATGAATTTTGCGAGTCTGCTCGAAAAGACAGATTTTGAGTATAAAAAAACGGCACCCTAAGGTGCCGCTCTTGAGGATCAAGTCCGAAGACTTAATTACCGTAAATGTTGGCGCGGTCACGCAATTCTTTACCTGGTTTAAAGTGCGGAACGTATTTGCCTTCCAGATCCACTTTATCGCCAGTTTTTGGATTACGTCCGGTGCGAGGTGCGCGATAGTGTAAGGAAAAACTGCCGAAACCCCGGATTTCAATACGCTCACCTTGGGCGAGAGTAGAGGCCATATGCTCCAGCATCTCTTTCACTGCATCTTCTACAGCTTTCGCCGGGATGTGAGATTGCGAAGTTGCAAGTCTTTCTATCAATTCTGACTTGGTCATGATTCCTCCGGTTTCCTTTCAGGAAAATTAACTTACAGCTATCAATCGAACAAGGGCGGCCGTAGCCGCCCTGATTTAGTGCTCAGACGATTACTCGCCTTTAGCTGCTTTGAATGCTTCAGCCATAGCGTTAGAGAAGTTCGGTGCATCTTCCTGTTTGTTGTTAACAGTAGCGATTGCATCTTTCTCGTCAGCTTCGTCCTTAGCACGAACAGACAGGCTCACAACACGGTTTTTACGGTCAACACCGGTGAATTTAGCTTCAACGTCGTCGCCTACGCTCAGAACCAGAGTTGCATCTTCAACGCGGTCACGGGAAGCTTCAGAAGCACGCAGGTAGCCTTCTACGCCATCTGCTAATTCAACTGTAGCACCTTTCGCGTCAACTGCTGTTACTTTACCAGTAACGATAGTACCTTTCTTGTTCAGTGCAACGTAGTTGTTGAACGGATCTTCTGCGAGTTGTTTAACACCCAGGGAGATACGCTCACGCTCTGCGTCAACTTGCAGAACCACAGCCGCGATTTCGTCGCCTTTCTTGTATTCACGTACTGCTTCTTCGCCTGCAACGTTCCAGGAGATATCAGACAGGTGAACCAGGCCGTCGATGCCACCGTCCAGGCCGATGAAGATACCGAAGTCAGTGATTGACTTGATTTTACCTTCAACGCGGTCGCCCTTGTTGTGGGTTTCAGCGAACAGCTGCCATGGGTTAGATTTGCACTGCTTCAGACCCAGGGAGATACGACGACGTTCTTCGTCGATATCCAGAACCATAACTTCCACTACATCACCAACGTTAACAACTTTGGATGGGTGGATGTTTTTGTTGGTCCAATCCATTTCGGAAACGTGAACCAGGCCTTCAACGCCTTCTTCGATTTCTACGAAGCAGCCGTAATCAGTCAGGTTAGTCACGCGACCAGTCAGTTTGGTACCTTCTGGATAACGCTTAGCGATAGCGACCCATGGATCTTCGCCCAGTTGCTTCAGACCCAGAGACACACGAGTACGCTCACGGTCGAACTTCAGTACTTTAACGGTAATTTCATCGCCAACATTCACGATTTCGCTTGGATGCTTAACGCGTTTCCATGCCATATCAGTGATGTGCAGCAGGCCGTCAACGCCGCCCAGATCAACGAATGCACCGTAGTCAGTAAGGTTCTTAACGATACCTTTAACTTCCATGCCTTCTTGCAGGTTTTCCAGCAGTTGATCACGTTCTGCGCTGTTTTCAGATTCGATAACTGCACGACGAGAAACAACAACGTTGTTACGCTTCTGGTCCAGCTTGATGACTTTGAACTCAAGCTCTTTGCCTTCCAGGTGCAGAGTGTCACGTACCGGACGAACATCTACCAGTGAACCTGGCAGGAACGCACGAATACCGTTCAGCTCTACAGTGAAGCCACCCTTAACTTTGCCGTTGATGATACCGACCACAGTCTCAGCTTCTTCGTAAGCTTTTTCCAGCGTGATCCAAGCTTCGTGACGCTTAGCTTTTTCACGGGACAGCAGAGTTTCGCCAAAGCCATCTTCAACAGCGTCCAGAGCAACATCAACTTCGTCACCAACCTGGATTTCCAGTTCGCCAGCAGCATTTTTGAACTGCTCTACAGGAATTGCAGACTCAGATTTCAGACCAGCGTCAACCAGTACGATATCTTTGTCGATAGCAACTACTACGCCACGAACGATGGAACCCGGACGGGTTTCGATTGTTTTCAGGGATTCTTCAAAGAGTTGAGCGAAAGATTCAGTCATGTTGTTAATCTTCAAGGTTCTTTAGTTTAACGTCCATTTAGCATCCCGCCGAATGGGGTTGTTTCACATACCCCGCCATTGGCTCCATGCCGACAGGGTTTAGGTTACAGGGGTAAAAAACTACCCGATATGTCAGGATACCACTATGGCAATATCATGACAAATATGACAAAACACACACCAGCACAATATTGACTATTGTGCTGGTGTTAAAATTTTCTGCGCATAACTCAGCGCTTGTTTGATGACGTCTTCAATGGACATGCTGGTTGAGTCCAGCACCAACGCATCTGCGGCTGGCACTAACGGCGCTACTGCACGGTTACGGTCACGGTCATCACGTTCTTTAATTTCTGCCAAAAGGCGCTCAAAGTTAACACTAAAGCCCTTTTCCTGCAACTGTAGCATACGTCTGTGCGCACGCTCTTCGGAAGACGCATCGAGGAATATTTTTACTGGGGCATCAGGGAAAACAACCGTCCCCATATCACGTCCATCAGCAATCAAGCCCGGCGCTTCTCTGAAAGCACGCTGGCGACGCAACAAGGCTTCGCGGACACGCGGGAAAGCAGCGACTTGAGAAGCAGCGTTGGCAACTTCCTGGGTACGGATTTCAGCGCTGACATCTTCGCCTTCGAGGATGACTTCCAGATTGCCATTATTGGCAACAAAGCGCACATCAAGGTGAGCGGCCAACGGAACCAATGCATCTTCAGAGGTCACATCTACCTGGTGATGTAGAGCCGCTAATGCCAGAACGCGGTAAATCGCGCCGGAATCAAGCAGATGCCATTGCAACGCTTCCGCCATGGCTTTACAAAGCGTGCCTTTACCTGCGCCGCTTGGGCCATCAATTGTTATTACCGGGGCGGGTGCCGTCATCTTACTCTCCTCTCGCTGGAATTGCGGACCTGAAATAGAAACGCCGCGTATTATACGCCGCCAGAACCCTGACCGTTATCTTTCGTGCCAATTATCGTCGTTAATAGGGCTGAGTGTAGAAGAATTGCGCGAATTGAGACAGGGCTGGGAAAAACCAGCCCTAAAATCAGAGAGGTAGATTATTTTTTATCAGCTGCTATGCGTTCGCGAATATGCTGCGCACGTTCCGTTGAAGGTGGATGTGAATCAAACATAGATTTTGCTGTTCCGCTCAGCGTTGCCAGTTTATCAAAACTGCTGGCAAGACCTTGGGTGCTGATACCGCATTTTTTCAGCAAATCATATGAGAAATCATCCGCTTCAGATTCTTCACTACGCGAGAATGTTGCATTGATGACCCCTTCGACCAAATCACCAAGTTGCGATTGAGATAGCTGCGAAGCGACACCACTGGTTGCTGAGACTGCATCACGAGCGGCCATTGTCGCATACGCCGTTTGCATTTTTTCTCGAGTGTGACCCATCGCAATGTGTCCCATTTCATGGCCCAAAACGCCTTCCACTTCGTTATCAGTCATCATATCCATCAGGCCGCTATACACACGCACACAACCGTCAGCCATTGCCCAGGCATTTACATCACTGGTCAAATACACTTTGTAATTAACAGTGCTGCCATTTTTAACGTCTTCATAGTTATCTTCCATTGATGAGCTATACATGAAACAAATCATTGATTTGTCGATTAAATCGGAAGCGAGATTAACAGCGGTACACGCTGGTGCAATAAAAGCAAGGGTATGAAAACGGAGTTGATATTAAGCGCGGGATTGATACTAAGCGGTGTAGTTAAAATAGGCTCCGGTACACGCAATGACCGGAGCATAATGTTGTACGCTACACGAGAGTGCTGATGCGTGCTAATTGTTCAAAGTAGTCAGGGAAGGTTTTGGCTGTACATTTCGGATCAAGAATCGTGACCGGAGTGTCCGACAATGCCACCAGCGAGAAACACATCGCCATGCGGTGATCGTTATAAGTCCCGATTTCTGCAACTTGTAGCTGAGCGGGGGGAGTCACAGTGATGTAATCTTCGCCCTCTTCCACCACCGCTCCAACTTTGCGCAACTCTGTAGCCATTGCACTCAGGCGGTCAGTCTCTTTCACGCGCCAGTTATAAATATTGCGCAATGTAGTGGTGCCTTTAGCAAACAAAGCCGCAGTTGCAATGGTCATCGCTGCATCAGGAATATGGTTCATATCCATATCAATAGCGTTGAGTTCTCCGCGCTCGCAGGCGATAAAATCCTCTCCCCACGTCACTTTTGCACCCATTGCTTCGAGCACATCTGCAAAGCGAATATCACCCTGGACGCTATTGCGCCCGATACCGGTCACTTTTACCGTACCACCTTTAATGGCACCAGCTGCGAGGAAATAGGACGCTGATGAAGCATCACCTTCCACCAGATAAGCGCCTGGTGAGGTGTACTGTTGGCTGCCACGAATCACAAAACTACGGTAATCCCGGTTTTCCACTTCTACACCGAAGGTTTTCATCAGGTGCAGTGTGATGTCGATATAAGGTTTCGATACCAACTCACCTTTGATAGTGATTTCGGTGTCGTTTGCTGCCAGTGGCGCCGTCATTAAAAGTGCAGTCAAGAACTGGCTGGAGACACTGCCATCGACAGAAACCTGCCCGCCACTAAAACCACCACGCAGACGCAACGGCGGATAGTTTTCTTGCTCCAGGTAATCAATCTGCGCGCCGCCCTGGCGTAAAGCATCAACCAAATGGCCGATTGGACGTTCTTTCATGCGCGGTTCACCCGTCAGCACGATGTTGTTACTGCCCAGACATAATGCCGCCGCCAGTGGGCGCATTGCCGTACCCGCGTTACCTAAAAACAGTTCAAGCTCACCTGAGGCTTGTAACGGGCCACCCATTCCTGTGACTTCACAACGCGTACGATCCGCGGAAAGTGTATAACTCACCCCCAAGGCTTTCAGCGCGTTAAGCATGTGACGCACATCGTCACTATCCAGCAAATTAGTCAGTTCGGTAGTGCCATTAGCCAGCGCTGCAAGTAGCAGTGCTCGGTTAGAAACACTTTTTGAACCAGGGAGGTTAATTGTGCCGTCGACCAATGCGATGGGTTGTAACGTCAGGGATTCCAGCATGGGGAAAATACTCTCAACTCAAAACAGAATAAAACCCCCGCGAAGCATGTCGCGGGGATAATCACAACTAACAGCAATTAACCGTGGCGACGTTCAAAATCGACCATAAAGTTGGTTAATGCTTTAACGCCTTCAAGCGGCATGGCGTTATAGATGGAGGCACGCATCCCACCGACAACGCGGTGGCCTTTCAGCGCATGCAGACCCGCAGCAAAGGACTCTTCGAGGAACAGTTTGTCGAGTGCGCTGTCAGCCAACTGGAATGGCACGTTCATGCGTGAACGGTTCGCCGAAGCAACATCGTTACGATAGAAATCGCTTTTATCAATCACGCCGTACAACAGTTCTGCTTTCGCCCGATTGATTTTGTCCATCGTTTCAACGCCGCCCTGCTCTTTCAGCCATTTAAACACCAGACCTGAAAGATACCAGGCGAAGGTTGGCGGGGTGTTAAACATAGAATCATTGTCATTAAGCACGGTGTAATCAAGAATCGACGGGCACGCTTTATGCGCCTTACCGAGCAAATCTTCACGCACGATGACCAGCGTCAGACCCGCCGGGCCGATGTTCTTCTGCGCGCCAGCGTAAATTACGCCAAAGCGGCTAACGTCCATCGGATGCGACAAGATAGAGGATGAGTAGTCAGCAACAACAACGGTGTCGCCAAAATCTGGCGCTTCATGAATAGCAATGCCATCAATGGTTTCGTTTGGGCAGAAATGCAGATAAGCACTGTTTTCAGAAACTTGCCATTCGCTCATCGGTTTGATGGCGCGCAGACCGTCAACAGTGACTTTGGCATCAATAACATTGGGGTTGCAGTATTTATGTGCTTCTTTTACTGCACTGCTCGCCCAGTAGCCTCCGTCAACGTAGTCAGCGGTAGTTTTGTCACCCAGAATATTGAGCGGAACGCCCGCGAATTGTCCGCGACCACCACCGTGACAGAATAAAACTTTGTAGTTCGAGGGGATTTGCAGCAGATCGCGAAAATCTTTTTCAGCTTCTTCAGCAACCTGAATAAACTCTTTACTGCGGTGGCTTATCTCCATTACGGAGGTGCCTAAACCTTGCCAGTCACAGAGTTCATTTTGTGCACGACGAAGTACATCAGCCGGTAGCATCGCCGGGCCGGAACTAAAATTGTATACCTGAGTCATTTCCCCTCACCACGCTTAGAGTCATAAGTTTTACCACATATTCGGTTTTATCATTGAGATGCTGAGGCTGCAATGGTTAATACGGCATGCTGCGGTAATGTGCGCAAAATCACACAACAGAATCAACTAATCGCTGAATTAAACACCCGATAAACGCCCGTCAGGTGACTCGTGTTGCCGTGCTGGCTTTGACCCATTGATGATGTTTACAGCGTGGACAAAGAATTTTTGCTCCTGCGTTTAACGTCAACACTTCACTACATCGAATGCAGGCGTAATCCCCATCCTCCGGAACCCTCTCGAAACGCTCGCTACAATACTCAGGCAATATAGATAAACCCGGCCTGACCAAATCATCGGGGAAGTAATAGACGCTAATCTGTCCGTTAGTTTCTAATATCGCCAACCGAACCTGCCCCAAATGCTCTACACCATGCAGGCGTAGTTCCATGAAGAACTCAAATTCGGTCATGTTTTGAGCCTTCATTTTTTCCCAGGCAAACTCACCTTCTTCTATTATTACCGCGGGTTTTCCTTCCATCAGATTTTCGAGTTTTTCACTGTGGCTCATCAACCACATCGCCAAACGATATAAGCAAGCGAGAGTCATGAATACGACGAAGACAGGCAGCATCGGCACATCGTCATAAAACGCCACATCACCTGCCGCTGAGCCAAGAGTCAGAATTATCAACACTTCAAACAACGACATCTGCCTTACGCCACGCCGCCCGGTTATCTTTAAAAACAGGAACACGAGCACAAAGGTGTAAAGGCTACGAAAAGCCACTTCCCACAGAAAATCTAAAGGGACTTTGTCTAGCGCCATCCGCTGGAGATCAAAACTCTTCATTTATACCGCCATAACAGTAGGTTACTAGCAATAAGCATAGCCTGTTATGCTAAGGCCGCCTGCTTGCCGCTGACGATAGCGTCAGTTGGCTAAAACCCGTATCATTGCGCGCTTTGCGTACGACAAAAGTGAAACCTCATGACTCAAACCTTTATTCCTGGCAAAGATGCCGCCCTGGAAGATTCCATCGCTCGCTTCCAGACCAAGCTTGCCGATCTTGGCTTTAATATAGAAGAAGCCTCCTGGTTAAATCCGGTCCCTAACGTCTGGTCCGTTCATATTCGTGATAAAGACAGCGCACTGTGCTTCACCAACGGTAAGGGTGCGACTAAAAAAGCAGCGTTAGCATCCGCGTTGGGCGAATATTTCGAACGCCTGTCGACCAATTACTTCTTCGCTGATTTCTGGTTGGGCAAAACCATTGCCAATGGCCCGTTTGTGCATTATCCAAACGAGAAGTGGTTCCCGATTCCTGAAGACGAGCAGTTGCCAGAAGGTATTCTCGACGACCGTCTGCGTGCGTTCTACGATCCTGAAAACGAAGTCACCGCAGGCATGCTGATTGACCTGCAATCAGGTAATGAAGAGCGCGGGATCTGCGCTCTGCCATTTACCCGCCAATCCGATCAAGAAACAGTCTATATTCCGATGAACATCATCGGGAATTTGTATGTTTCTAATGGGATGTCTGCAGGGAACACCGCAAACGAAGCCCGTGTTCAGGGGCTTTCAGAAGTTTTTGAGCGTTACATTAAAAACCGCATTATCGCGGAAAGCATCAGCCTGCCGGAAATCCCACAGGAAGTGTTGGCTCGCTATCCTGGCGTGGTTGAATCCATTGCCACACTGGAAGCTGAAGGTTTCCCAATCTTCGCTTACGACGGTTCATTAGGCGGCAAATATCCGGTTATCTGCGTTGTATTATTCAACCCAGCAAACGGGACCTGTTTTGCTTCCTTCGGCGCGCATCCTGATTTTGGTGTTGCGCTAGAGCGTACAGTGACTGAACTGCTTCAGGGCCGTGGTTTAAAAGACCTGGACGTGTTCACTCCGCCTACTTTTGATGACGAAGAAGTGGCCGAACATGCGAACCTGGAAACTCACTTCATTGACTCAAGCGGCCTGATTTCATGGGATATGTTCAAGCAGGATGCTGACTATCCGTTTGTTGACTGGAGTTTCTCCGGCACAACAGAAGAAGAATTCGCCACTTTGATGGCCATCTTTGACGCAGAAGATCAAGAAGTATACATCGCCGATTACCAACATCTGGATGTTTACGCTTGCCGTATCATCGTGCCTGGAATGTCCGATATCTATCCTGCAGAAGATTTGCTGCTTGCCAATAACAATATGGGTTATCACCTGCGCGACACCATTCTGGCGCTGCCAGGAAGTGAGTGGGAAAAGCAGGATTATCTGGGTCTGATCTCGCAGTTAGATGAAGAAGGTCATGATGATTTCACCCGTGTGCGTGAACTGCTCGGCCTGGCTACCGGTAAAGACAACGGTTGGTACACGCTACGTATTGGCGAGCTGAAAGCCATGCTGGCGTTGGCGGGTGGTGATACCGAACAGGCGCTTATCTGGACTGAATGGACGATGGAGTTCAACGCCTCTATTTTCAGCCCTGAGCGTGCGAACTACTATCGCTGCCTGCAAACCCTGCTGTTACTGGCGATGGAAGAAGACCGCCAACCACTGCAATATCTGAATGCCTTCGTCCGTATGTACGGCGCAGAAACAGTAGAAGCAGCAAGTGCTGCTCTGAGCGGTGAAGCGCCATTCTATGGCTTGCAAGCTGTAGACAGCGATCTGAAAGCTTTCCCTGCACATCAGGCATTGTTAGGCGCGTATGAAAAACTGCAACGCGCAAAAGCGGCTTTCTGGAAATAAAGTAATAAAATATGAGTAAAGGTGCGTAAATCATCAGGTTTACGCTATATTACGGGGCGATTTTTATTGCCCCGTGTTTTTATTGTCACCGCAATAATTTCATTTGTGACCCAATAGTTAAATATTGGTGAAATAATATTATTTTAAGCTATAAATATTGTTGCAAAATTATTGAAATACTCATTTCTAATTAACCATTCACCTGGGCTTCGAGGGTAAATATCAAATTACGTTATAAATTTTAAACTTTATTTTTATAATTAATATCAATTACTTACGCTGAAAATCAGGTAATCACCTGCTTTTAACAGGCCTATAAGCTTGGCGAGATATGATCCATATCAATTTTTACTCTATAATGCTTTGTTAGTATCTCGTCGCCGAATTAAATAAGAGAGAGTTAGTGTGAAAGCTGACAACCCTTTTGATCTATTGCTCCCAGCCGCTATGGCGAAAGTCGCCGAAGATGCTGGCGTCTATAAAGCAACAAAACACCCGCTGACCACGTTTTATTTAGCGATCACTGCGGGCATGTTCATCTCGATTGCCTTTGTCTTTTACATCACTGCTACCACCGGTACTGCAACCATTCCATTTGGGATTGCAAAACTGATTGGTGGTACTTGCTTCTCCTTAGGGCTAATCCTTTGTGTCATCTGCGGTGCCGACCTTTTCACCTCTACGGTGTTAATCGTTGTTGCGAAAGCCAGCGGGCGAATCACCTGGGGTCAGCTAGCCAAGAACTGGATTAACGTCTATGTCGGAAACTTGGTTGGTGCGTTGCTATTCGTGGTGTTGATTTGGTTGTCAGGCATGTATATGACAGCAAATGGTGCGTGGGGTCTGAATGTACTTCAAACTGCAGACCACAAAATGCATCACACCTTTATTGAAGCTGTATGCCTCGGTATTTTGGCTAACCTGATGGTCTGTCTGGCTGTCTGGATGAGCTACTCGGGCCGCAGTTTGATGGACAAGATGTTTGCTATGATCCTCCCGGTCGCCATGTTTGTTGCTTGTGGTTTTGAGCACAGTATCGCAAACATGTTCATGATCCCTTTGGGTATCGTAGTACGCAACTTTGCAAGCCCGGAATTCTGGACCGCAGTTGGGTCGTCTCCGGACAATTTCACACACTTGACCGTATTGAACTTCATCACTGATAACTTAATCCCCGTGACTATCGGGAACATCATTGGTGGCGGTGTACTGGTTGGGTTGACGTACTGGGTAATTTATCTGCGCGGTGGCGATAAGCACTAATGTGCTAACCATTGTTCAGGGAATAAGAAATCCACATTAGAAGGTAGGTGTTAAATGTCCGAGCTTAATGAGAAGTTAGCCACAGCCTGGGAAGGTTTTGCCAAAGGCGACTGGCAGAATGAAGTCAACGTGCGTGACTTTATTCAGAAAAACTACACCCCTTACGAGGGTGACGAGTCCTTCCTGGCAGGTGCTACTGAAGCAACTACCACACTGTGGGACAACGTCATGGAAGGCGTTAAACAGGAAAACCGCACTCACGCGCCTGTTGACTTCGATACTGACCTCGCTTCCACCATCACCTCCCATGATGCTGGTTACATCAACAAGTCCCTCGAAACTATCGTTGGCTTGCAGACTGATGCTCCACTGAAACGTGCAATTATTCCGTTTGGTGGCATCAAAATGGTTGAAGGTTCTTGCAAAGTATACGGTCGCGAACTTGACCCAATGCTTAAAAAGATCTTCACCGAATACCGCAAAACCCACAACCAGGGTGTGTTTGACGTTTATACCAAAGACATCCTGAACTGCCGTAAATCAGGCGTAATCACCGGTCTGCCGGATGCCTACGGTCGTGGTCGTATCATTGGTGACTACCGTCGCGTAGCGCTGTACGGTATCGACTTCCTGATGAAAGACAAATTTGCTCAGTTCAACTCTCTGCAATCCAAACTGGAAAACGGCGAAGATCTGGAAGCAACAATCCGTCTGCGTGAAGAAATCTCCGAGCAACACCGTGCTCTGGGTCAGATCAAAGAAATGGCTGCTAAATATGGCTGCGATATCTCTGGTCCTGCTAAAAATGCTCAAGAAGCTATTCAGTGGACTTACTTCGGCTACCTGGCTGCGGTTAAATCTCAGAACGGCGCTGCAATGTCCTTCGGTCGCGTATCCACCTTCCTGGATGCATTCATCGAACGTGACCTGAAAGCAGGCAAAATTACTGAGCTTGAAGCACAGGAAATGATTGACCACCTGGTCATGAAACTGCGTATGGTTCGCTTCCTGCGTACCCCTGAGTATGATGAGCTGTTCTCTGGTGACCCAATCTGGGCAACTGAATCTATCGCCGGTATGGGTGTAGATGGTCGTACTCTGGTTACCAAATCTAGCTTCCGTTTCCTGAACACCCTGTACACCATGGGGCCGTCTCCGGAGCCGAACATCACTATTCTGTGGTCTGAAAAACTGCCACTGAACTTCAAGAAGTTCGCAGCTAAAGTTTCCATCGATACCTCTTCTCTGCAATACGAGAACGATGATCTGATGCGCCCTGACTTTAACAACGATGACTACGCAATCGCATGCTGCGTAAGCCCAATGATCGTTGGTAAGCAAATGCAGTTCTTTGGTGCTCGTGCTAACCTCGCGAAAACCATGCTGTATGCAATCAACGGCGGCGTTGATGAAAAACTGAAACTGCAGATCGGTCCTAAAGAAGCACCAATCATGGCAGATGTTCTGGACTACGATAATGTTCTCGATCGTCTTGACCACTTCATGGATTGGCTGGCTAAACAGTACGTCACCGCGCTGAACATCATTCACTACATGCATGATAAGTACAGCTACGAAGCGTCTCTGATGGCTCTGCATGACCGTGACGTTGTTCGCACCATGGCTTGTGGTATCGCGGGTCTGTCTGTTGCAGCTGACTCACTGTCTGCAATCAAATACGCGAAAGTTAAACCTGTTCGTGACGAAGACGGCCTGGCTGTAGACTTCGAAATCGAAGGCGAATACCCAATGTTCGGTAACAACGATTCTCGCGTAGATGACATCGCTGTTGACCTGGTAGAACGTTTCATGAAGAAAATTCAGAAACTGACTACTTACCGTAACGCTATCCCGACTCAGTCTGTTCTGACCATCACCTCTAACGTGGTTTATGGTAAGAAAACCGGTAACACCCCAGACGGTCGTCGCGCTGGCGCTCCATTCGGTCCAGGTGCTAACCCAATGCACGGTCGTGACCAGAAAGGTGCTGTTGCCTCTCTGACTTCCGTTGCTAAACTGCCGTTTGCTTACGCTAAAGATGGTATTTCTTATACCTTCTCTATCGTTCCTAACGCACTGGGTAAAGACGACGAAGTTCGTAAAACTAACCTCGCGGGTCTGATGGATGGTTACTTCCACCACGAAGCGTCCATCGAAGGTGGTCAACACCTGAACGTGAACGTAATGAACCGTGAAATGCTGCTGGATGCGATGGAACACCCTGAGAAATATCCTCAGCTGACCATTCGTGTATCTGGTTACGCTGTACGTTTTAACTCCCTGACTAAAGAACAGCAGCAGGACGTTATTACCCGTACCTTCACTCAAACCATGTAATTCACGGTTTGTCTGAAAAGGCGTAGAATAAAGGCTCCACCTCGGTGGGGCCTTTTCTTATGTCAGAACCGATTTTGCAAGATAGCTGCTAAGTTTAGGGTATCTTGCAAAATTGATTCGACGCGGCATTCTGTTTAAAGACCGCGCTCAACCTGGTTCTTGCTGTAAAGCCTGGACCAATACTGGAGAGAACACCGCAATGTCAGTAATTGGCCGAATTCATTCCTTTGAATCCTGCGGTACCGTGGATGGTCCCGGTATTCGTTTTATTACCTTCTTCCAGGGCTGCCTGATGCGCTGCCTGTATTGCCACAACCGTGATACCTGGGATACTCACGGCGGCAAAGAGATTACTGTAGAAGAATTGATGAAAGAAGTGGTGACCTATCGCCACTTTATGAACGCATCAGGTGGTGGTGTAACAGCATCAGGTGGCGAAGCCATTCTCCAAGCTGAGTTTGTGCGTGACTGGTTCCGTGCCTGCCGTAAAGAAGGTATTCATACCTGTCTTGATACTAACGGCTTTGTGCGCCGTTACGACCCGGTCATTGATGAATTGCTGGAAGTGACTGACCTGGTGATGCTGGATTTGAAGCAAATGAACGACGAGATTCACCAGAATCTGGTCGGTGTTTCAAACCATCGCACCCTGGAATTTGCCCGTTATCTTTCAGATAAAAACGTTAACGTCTGGATTCGCTACGTTGTCGTTCCAGGCTGGTCTGATGATGATGACTCTGCACATCGCCTCGGCGAGTTCACGCGAGATATGGGCAACGTCGAGAAGATTGAGCTTTTGCCTTATCATGAACTGGGCAAACACAAATGGGTCGCTATGGGTGAAGAGTACAAACTTGATGGCGTACATCCACCGAAGAAAGAAACCATGGAACGCGTCAAAGGGATTCTGGAGCAGTACGGTCACAAAGTGATGTACTGATCTTGATGCACCACCAAAAATGGCCCTCAACGAGGGCCATTTTTGTATCAGGCGTGGGCAATAGGTGTGGAATGTGGCCCCGCTTTGCGCAGCAGCATCAGTAAGTAAACAAACGCCACTCCGGCAATCATCACAAACAACAGGCTGTCCGAGTAGCTTTGCATCAGCATTGAGGTAAATGTTGGGCCAAGCAAACTGCCAACGGTATAACTTAATAACAGAGCCTGGTTCATTGCCACCAGTTGATGGTGCTCAACTTTTTCACAAGCCCAGGCCATTGCTACCGGATAAAGTGTAAACCCAGCCGCGCCCAGTACAAATAATGTTGGCCCCATTGCGGCATGAGTCAGCATTGCCATGCAACCCAAAATCACCACAAACACCTGAACTCGCAGCACCAACAAACGACCGAAACGATCGGCCAGGCGCCCTACCGGCCACTGGCCCACAATGCCTGCACTGACCATGACTGCCATCCAGAAACCAATGCCCGCATCACTCACACCCTGATGGTTCAGGTATAACGGCATTAATCCGTAAAGCGAACCGAGAACAATCCCGGAAATAATGCAGCCGTTCACTCCAAGGCGGGCATGGCGCAGGCGAAGCATCGGCCAGACGGATGTCGCCTCCTGGTTTTCACTGCGATCGTTAACAATACGAGTGAATAACAACGGAAGAATGGCGGTCAGAATAAGCGCGGTTACCCATGGCAGAACGCTGGCTAAATCCGTCGGCATTTTGCTTATCAGCAATTGGCCCAGCACGGTGCCAACGTAATAAACCATCATATATGCCGCCAGCAGGCGTCCACGATTACGTGAAGTCCCGCTGCACATGAGAGCACTTTCAACTACCACCCAAATCATCGCACAGCCAATACCGGCGATGAAACGCCACATCATCCAACTCCAGAAACCGGTCATTAAACCCAGACCGACACAGCCTGTGGCAAAAATCAGTGACGCAAGATAATAGCTACGGTTGAATCCGTGGCGTTTAATCAGCCACCCGGTAATCAATGTACCCAATAAGTTTCCGGTAAAATATGATGAACCCACCATCCCAACTTGCCAGGTAGGAAGATTTCCGTGAGCTAACCAGAGTGGAACCAGTGTATTTAAAACTGCTATCGCCAGGGTCAAAAGCATCAGACCACAGAGCAAAAGCATCACTGGTCGGGTATAGGTGGACATGTAAAAAACCGCGAGGAAGAGAATAATTTGTGCGCATCATGCCACTGGAAAAATGATTGTCAATCCAGCGCTGACGGGGCCTGGCACGATTTGAAAGCCGTCGATTTGAAAAACTTATCCAAGTGACAAGCGAAGTACAGCGCCAAAATGCTATGTCTCTGTTTTTGATAGCATCTGCAACTGTGAATCGAAGCGGATTAGATGAAAAATTTCATGGTGATTCAGATGACATTTTCTTATACGAGGGTAAAAAAAAATGCGCCCGGAGGCGCATTTAATATTAGAAGTTGATTAACTGGCTATCGCCATGCCGACAGTCATATGCAAGCCATAGAAAACTCCGCGTCCGATAAGCTCTCCAGCAATCATCAGCACGAATGCAAACGTCAGGACTGCCGGGCTTGCCAGCCCACCTTTTAATTGTGGAACAATCCAGCAAATTAGTGCAGCAGAAAGCAGCAGCAATCGCCACGACATCAACGCACCGTATTGCGGCACGAGTGCTGATGCCTGCGCAATAGAACTGTGAATAGTTGCCAGTTCCGTGCTCTGTAACATCATAACGACTGCACTCGCCGCAATCGCTAAGAGCGAAATAGCGGGAAGAAGACGCATTCCCCAGCCCGTTACGCCCGCAACACGCAGCAGTAAATAACCAAGAAGCGGGCCACCTATAAACATCGTCAGGAAGAAAGTGAGCGGCGTATAAACGCTATACCACGTTGGCACGGTATCAATCAGGTAAACCTTGCACATCATCCAGACGAAAAACACGCCCAGAATCATGGTCAGCACCATCCAGATTTTGCCCAATACCTGAGGCATTTTTCCCAGCACGGTAACCAACCACCAGAAACCGCCCACCGCAAAGAACACCGAACCGCTGGCAATTTCATTACTTAATGCGGAGTCACCGATACGATTAAGCGAGTTAAACGCCCGCAGCGGTGAACCAAGGTGCAGAACGGAGGCGATAAAGCCAATCCCCATCAGAACCCAAAGCACAATCATCGCCCAGTGCACGCGCTTTTGTAGTACGCGGTCTGAGATGCCAGTCAGCAACGCCAGCGCCATCACTATGAAACCACCTGCGACGCACTGCCCCAAAACCGTAAAGACCATTAACGGCCATTCATGCCATCCGTTACCCATCTCACACCTCCTTCGGGTTTGCCAGATAGCCGGTTTTATCCCCACAAGGGCGGCTGTTGGCGTTGGGTTTAATGACGATATTTGGTTTGGTGAAATGTGCTGACGGTAACGGAGCTATCGCTGCCTGTTCGCCATATTTCTCACGTAATTCTGCAATCGGAGCCATATCCAGCGCACGCAGCGGGCAAGATTCCACACAAATAGGTTTCTTCCCTTCAGCAATACGCGAGTAGCAACCATCGCATTTCGTCATGTGCCCTTTTTCTGCGTTGTACTGCGGCGCGCCATAAGGGCAAGCCATATGGCAGTAGCGGCAACCAATGCACACGTCTTCGTTGACGACGACAAATCCGTCTTCGCGCTTGTGCATCGCGCCACTCGGGCAAACCTTGGTGCAAGCCGGGTCTTCGCAATGATTGCATGCAATCGAAAGATAATAGGCAAAGACGTTTTGCTGCCATACACCGTTGTCTTCCTGCCAGTCACCGCCCGCGTATTCATAAATGCGGCGGAAACTGACATCCGGGCCTAAGTTTTTGTAATCTTTGCAAGCCAGCTCGCAGGTCTTGCAACCGGTGCAACGACTGGAATCTATATAAAATCCGTATTGGGTTGTCATCAGCTATTCCTTACGCCTTCTCGACCTGGACGAGGTTACTGTGGGATGGGTTGCCTTTCGCCAGTGGCGATGGTCGCTGTGTAGTCAGCACGTTAATGCAACCAGCATGGTCCACTTTATTGGCATCAGGGCTATACCATGCCCCTTCCCCCATCGCGACAACACCGGGGATGATACGCGGTGTCACTTTCGCGTTGATATGGACTTCACCACGTCCGTTGAAAATGCGGATCATGTCACCGTTTTTGATCCCACGCTGTTGGGCGTCAATCGGGTTGATCCACATTTCCTGGCGGCAGGCGGCCTTCAACACTTCCACGTTGCCGTAGGTTGAGTGAGTACGGGCTTTATAGTGGAAACCGGTCATCTGTAATGGCCATTTCTCTGCCAAAGGATCGCCGTAGTTTTCAAAGCCAGCGCTGTAAACCGGCAGAGGATCGATGACATCTCCTTCGTTAAGTTGCCAGGTCGCGGCAATCTCAGCCAGTTGCTCAGAGTAAATTTCGATTTTCCCGGAAGGGGTCGTCAGTGGGTTGGCCGCCGGATCTTCACGGAAAGCTTTATAGGCAACGTGATGCCCTTCCGGGTCACGTTTCTTGAAGATGCCTTGCTTGCTGAATTCTTCGAAACTCGGGAGTTCAGGAATAGCTTCTTGCGATTGTTTGTACAAATGACGCATCCATTCTTCCTGGTTGCGACCTTCGGTAAATTGCTGCTCAACCCCCATTCGTTTGGCGATTTCGCTGGTCATCTCATAAATGGTTTTGCACTCAAAGCGTGGTTTGATGGCCTGACCTGCAAAAATCACGTAAGCCATGTTGCCGCAAGATGCATCAAGACAGAAATCCATCTGTTCAGAAGCGGTGCAATCTGGGAGCAAGATATCCGCATATTTCGCAGAAGAAGTCATGTGGTTGTCGATAACCACAATCATCTCGCATTTTTTGTCATCCTGAAGGATGTCATGGGTGCGGTTAATTTCAGAATGCTGGTTAATCAGACAGTTACTGGCATAGTTCCAGACCATTTTAATCGGCACATCGAGCTTATCTTTACCGCGCACACCATCGCGAGTCGCAGTCATTTCTGGGCCGCGTTCTATAGCATCCGTCCACAAGAACATCGAAATACTGGTTTGCACCGGGTTTTCCAGGGTCGGCATACGCACAAATGGCAGGCTGTAAGAACCTTCGCGTGCACCGCTGTTACCACCGTTGACTCCCACATTACCCGTCAGGATCGATAACATGGCGATTGCGCGCGAAACCAGCTCGCCGTTTGAGTGGCGCTGAGGCCCCCATCCCTGGCTGATAAACGCGGGTTTAGCCGTGGCGATTTCACGAGCCAGTTGCACGATGCGCTCAGCAGGAATACCCGTGATTTTTGCTGCCCACTGCGGGGTTTTCGCTACACCATCAGCCCCTTCGCCGAGGATATAAGCCTTGTAATGGCCATTCGCCGGAGCCGTTTTTGGTAGCGTTTTTTCGTCATAACCGACGCAGTATTTATCGAGGAAAGGCTGGTCAACGAGGTTTTCAGCGATCATCACCCACGCGAGGGCGGAGATAAGAGCGGTATCTGTACCTGGACGAATTGGAATCCATTCATCTTCACGACCTGCACCAGTGTCGGTATAACGCGGGTCAATGATAATCATGCGAGCATTAGATTTTTCACGCGCTTGCTCGAGGTAATAAGTCACCCCGCCGCCACTCATACGCGTTTCGCCCGGGTTATTCCCAAACAACACAACAAGTTTGCTGTTTTCAATATCAGACGGGCTATTGCCATCCGCCCAGCCGCCATAGGTATAGTTCAGGCCTGCGGCAATCTGCGCGGTAGAGTAATCACCATAATGATTTAGATAGCCACCGCAGCAGTTCATGAGGCGAGCAATAAGCGTGGAACCCGGTGGCCAGGAGCGAGTCATCGTGCCGCCCAACGTCCCTGTGCCGTAGTTCAGATAAATGGCTTCGTTGCCGTGTTCTTTGATAATGCCTTTCATGCTGTTGGCAATGGTATCGAAGGCTTCATCCCAGCTGATTCGCTCAAATTTCCCTTCTCCACGAGCACCAACGCGTTTCATCGGGTATTTCAGGCGATCGGCATTATAGACGCGGCGACGCATTGAACGGCCTCGCAGGCAAGCGCGCACCTGGTGTAGACCTTCATAATCATCAATACCGGTGTTGTCGGTCTCAACGTATTTGATTTCGCCATCGACCACATGCATGCGCAATGGGCAGCGGCTGCCACAGTTTACTGTGCAAGCGCTCCACACCACATTTTCAGCGGTACTGACCGTATCAGCGGCAGTTTGTGCGAAAGCCATACGGCTAAAGGGGAGTGTTAATGCACCGCTCGCAGCTGCAAGCCCACCGATAGCCGTGGTTTTCACCAGCTTACGGCGGCTAACTTGTGCGCTCAGAACCGCATTAGAAGTTTTCTCTTTCATAATGACCCACTTGTATCGTGCTCACGTTTGAACAAGCTGGCAAAGGTTACTCAGGGAAATAGGCCCGCGTTTCCGTTGCTCAGCCAAAAAGAGAAAGGAGTGTCTTAATTTATGTCAGTCCCACGATTGGCTGCCCGGTTACATCATGTAACTTCAAACGGCGAAATGATAAGGGAACTGAATGAGTTGTATTCGTCATCATCACTCTCTTTCTGGAGGCAATGATACTCATATAGGGGTATTTGTTATTGCCTGGTATCAATAAAGGCAGATTATCTGTGGGAATGAGAATAATTACGGCATAAAAAAAGCGCCCTTAGGCGCTTTTCAGAGAGTAAAACAGTACTAATGTATTAGTCGCAATGATTAGCCGATGTACTCAAGACCTTTCATGTACGGACGTAGCACTTCTGGAATTTCGATACGTCCATCAGCTTGTTGGTAGTTTTCCAGTACCGCAACCAAAGTACGACCTACAGCCAAACCAGAACCGTTCAGGGTGTGTACCAGACGGGTTTTCTTGTCTGCTTTGCTACGGCAACGAGCCTGTAGACGACGCGCCTGGAAATCCCACATGTTTGAACAAGAAGAGATTTCACGGTAAGTGTCCTGCGCCGGCAACCAGACTTCGAGATCGTAGGTTTTCGCCGAGCCGAAACCGATATCACCACTGCACAGCAGCACTTTACGGTATGGCAGGCCCAACAATTGCAGCACTTTCTCTGCGTGTCCTGTCAGTTCTTCCAGTGCATCCATAGAATCTTCAGGGCGCACAATCTGAACCATTTCGACTTTATCGAACTGGTGCTGACGAATCAGACCGCGGGTATCACGACCGTAAGAACCCGCTTCTGAACGGAAGCATGGCGTATGAGCGGTCATTTTCAGCGGCAGAGATTCTTCATCAATAATCTCGTCACGCACCAGGTTGGTCAACGGCACTTCAGCGGTTGGGATCAACGCATAGTTGCTGCTGTCAGCCTCTTCATCCAATGGACGAGTATGGAACAAGTCGCCGCCAAATTTTGGCAACTGACCCGTACCGTACAACGTTTCTTGGTTCACCAGGTACGGGACATAGTTTTCAATGTAACCATGCTGTTCGGTGTGCAAATCGAGCATGAACTGGCTCAGTGCGCGATGCAGGCGAGCAATTTGCCCTTGCATCACAACAAAACGAGAGCCGGTCAGTTTAACCGCAGAAGCGAAATCCAGGCCTTTAGCCATTTCACCCAGCGTCACATGGTCACGCACTTCAAAATCGAATTTACGTGGCTCACCCCAGCGACTGATTTCAACGTTTTCGCTGTCGTCTTTCCCCATCGGTACGCAATCGTCCGGGAGGTTAGGCAGAGTCAGCGAGATATCACGGATTTCTGCCTGCAGGGCATCAAGTTCAGTTTTCGCCGCATCAAGTTCTTCACCGAGTTGGTTAACTTCCTGACGCAATGGCTCGATGTCCTCCCCGCGCGCTTTCGCCTGGCCGATGGATTTCGATCGCGAGTTACGCTCAGCCTGCAGATTTTCTGTTTTAACCTGCAATACTTTACGACGCTCTTCAAGGGAGCGCAGCGTTTCTACATCCAGCTTGAAGCCTCGGCGTGCCAGTTTTTCAGCGACTGCGTCTGGCTCTGTACGCAGTAGATTGGGATCGAGCATGCTTATCCTGTGCTTATCGAATTAAATGAAGGGGATAGCGGTCACAGCCTGCAACCGCAATGAATGATAGTCTTGCTAACCTTACCGCAACGCCTGAATTATCGGTAGCGTTTTGTCGGGCTATTTTGATCCTGTTCAGCAAGCCAGGCGAGCTTTTCACCAATCTTGCCCTCAAGACCTCTGTTTGTAGGCTGATAATAGCGTGTTTGTGCCATTTCCTGCGGGAAGTAAACTTCTCCGGAAGCATAAGCATTGGGTTCGTCATGAGCGTAGCGATACTCCTGACCATACCCCATTTCTTTCATCAGTTTGGTTGGCGCATTACGAAGATGAACGGGAACGTCGTAATCCGGGCGCTCACGGGCATCAGCCATTGCTGCCTTGAAAGCTTTGTAAACTGCATTACTTTTTGGCGCGCAAGCAAGATAAACAATAGCTTGTGCAATGGCGCGCTCCCCTTCTGCAGGGCCAACCCGCGTGAAGCAATCCCAGGCAGCGATAGCGACCTGCATACCACGTGGATCGGCATTGCCTACATCTTCGGACGCAATCGCTAACAAACGCCGGGCAACATATAAAGGATCGCCGCCTGCAGTAATAATGCGCGCATACCAGTAAAGTGCAGCATCCGGCGAGGAACCGCGTACTGACTTATGCAGCGCGGAAATCAGATCGTAGAAACGGTCGCCCTTGTTATCAAATCGCGCACTACGTTCACCTGCAATTTCGGTCAACAGCGCAATCTGTAGCACACGATTTCCACTCGCATCAATTTCGGCCATATCAGCCATCATTTCCAGCGTGTTCAGTGCGCGGCGAGCATCACCGTTGACCAGTTGAGCGATAGCCAGACGAGTTTCGTCCGGCAGGACAATATTCTGCCCTCCGTAGCCGCGAGCCGTGTCGTTCATCGCCTGATCGAGGACTTTTTCAATATCTTCAGTCGTCAGCGATTTGAGCAAATAAACCCGGGCTCGTGAAAGTAAAGCGGAGTTCAACTCGAATGAGGGGTTTTCAGTGGTCGCGCCAATAAAGGTTATCGTGCCATCTTCAATATGCGGCAAGAAAGCATCTTGCTGGCTTTTGTTAAAGCGATGGACTTCGTCAACAAACAGAATCGTACGTCGCCCAGCATTACGACTCTGACGCGCGCGCTCAATAGCCTCGCGGATTTCTTTTACACCGGAGGTAACAGCAGAGATTCGTTCTACATCTGCGTCCGCATAATGCGCAATGACTTCCGCAAGCGTGGTTTTACCGGTGCCTGGGGGGCCCCATAAAATCATCGAATGGAGATGCCCGGCTTCGATAGCTTTAGGAAGAGGTTTACCCGGAGCGAGAAGATGCTGCTGGCCGATATACTGCGCGAGGTTCTCCGGCCGCATACGCGCGGCCAGAGGCTGGAAGGTATTTTCAGAAAAATCGAGCGACAAGTTGCTCACTCATACCTCTACTTACGTTGGTCGTCCACCGTCACGCCTTTAGGCGGGGTAAACGTAAACTTGCTCATATCCACCGAGCCATTTTGCTGAGATTTCAACGCGTAGCTGCTGCGCTGATCGTCTTGCTCAATAGCACTGAACTGATGGATGGTTCCATCACGTCCAACGTTAATGGTGAATTGCTTGAGATTACCGGCGCTGGTTTTAGGCGTCAGAATAAAATCATCACCGTTTTGTTTGATGTTGTACTGCTGCCAGTCACTGCTTTGGTTGCGCGCAATCAGCATAAACGGAGTGTTACCAGTCGCATCTTTCAGCCAGGTGGCACTCACTTGCTCAACAAATGGGTTGTAGAACCACAATGTTTTCCCATCGGAAACCAGGACGCTTTCGTCAGGCTGAGTCATATGCCAGTTGAATAAGTTCGGGCGCTTAACCCACAGATCACCCTGACCTTCTTGCACTGCAGCGCCGCCACCGTCGGTGACTTTCTGTGTGAAACTTGCGTGGAAGCTGCTGACTTTATCCAGACGCGTTTTCAGGTCGCCCGCGGCGTCAGCCCAGGCAGCAGTTGCGGTCAGAGCAGTCAATAAAGCACAAGTAATAGCGATTTTCTTCATTACGATCCCTTAAATTCATGCGCCACATAGCGACTGCACTGTGGCATTTCTGTTGCCCACTTTAGTGGAGAATTGCTTGGGAGCAACAGAAGAAAAAGCTGATTTTCCGGTAATTTACCCTTCTTTGCATAAAAGCCGCAACGGCGGCTCTGATGCAAAAAGTTACTCAAATGGCGGTGGTGCAAGCACTTCGCGATTACCGTTGTGACCTTGCGGACTCACGATCCCCTGCGCTTCCATCTGTTCAACAATACGGGCTGCACGGTTATAGCCAATGCGGAACTGACGCTGAACACCGGAAATAGACGCTTTACGTTTTTCAACCACGAAGGAAACTGCCTGATCAAACAGCGGATCAAGCTCTTCATCACCGTCAATCCCGCCACCTGCGCCGCCTTCACTTTCGCTATCGGAAGTGATACCCGTTATGTATTGTGGACGACCACGCGCTTTCCAGTCCTGAACCACAGCATGGACTTCCTGGTCACGGACAAACGCGCCATGAACACGTACCGGCAGCGTCGAGTTCGGCCCGGAATAAAGCATGTCACCCATTCCCAGCAGCGACTCAGCGCCACCTTGGTCAAGAATGGTTCGCGAGTCGATTTTGCTTGAGACGGTAAACGCCACACGCGTCGGGATGTTCGCTTTGATCAACCCTGTAATAACGTCAACGGATGGGCGCTGAGTGGCCAGCACCAGGTGAATACCCGCAGCACGCGCTTTCTGTGCCAGGCGAGCAATCAACTCTTCCACTTTCTTACCGACCGTCATCATCAGATCAGCAAATTCATCAACCAACACAACGATATACGGCAGCTTTTCAAGCATTGGATGGGAAACTTCCATGCTGTCGCCGGGTTTCCAGAATGGATCTGGAATTGGACGACCCATGCGTTCAGCTTCCAGCACACGTTCGTTGTAACCTGCCAGATTTCGAACGCCCAGAGCAGACATCAGTTTGTAGCGGCGTTCCATTTCGTTCACGCTCCAGCGCAATGCATTGGCCGCATCTTTCATATCCGTTACGACTTCCGTTAACAGATGTGGGATGCCTTCATACACTGACAACTCAAGCATTTTCGGGTCGATCATAATAAAGCGCACTTCTTCAGGCGTCGCTTTATACAACATGCTGAGGATCATGGCGTTCACGCCAACAGACTTACCGGACCCGGTTGTACCCGCAACCAGCAAGTGTGGCATTTTCGCCAGATCGGCAATCACCGGTTCGCCACCGATATCTTTACCCAGGACGACCGTTAACGGAGAAGCACTTTCGCGGAACTTAGCGCAGTCGAGAACTTCGCGTAGGTAAACGGTCTGGCGTTTTTTGTTTGGTAACTCAAGGCCCACATAGGGTTTGCCTGGAATAACTTCAACGACACGCACCGCAACCGTTGATAACGAGCGCGCGAGGTCGCGAGACAAGTTAGAAATGCGAGCGGCTTTAACACCTGGCGCTAAATCCAGCTCGAAACGGGTGATAACCGGGCCTGGAGAGTAATCCACCACATCGGCTTTAATCCGGTAATCGGCAAGACGAGCTTCCACCAGGCGAGCCATTTGCTCTAACGCGAAGGTGTCAATCGGCTCCACTTCTGCTGGCGGTGAGGTCAACAAGTCCAGCGATGGCAATGGCGTTGTTGGACGCTGCCGTGGACGATCGTCCCCATTACGCATCAGGAATGGATGAATCAAACTTTCTTGTACCGGAGGTGCTGCAACAGGAGCAGGTGCTGGCGGTTGCTGCTGCACATGCGACTGCGGCGCGGCTTGCCAACTTTGCGGTTGCTGAACAGGAGCTGGTGCTTCAACCGGACTCGGCGTAAATAATGGCTCGCTCGGGCCATCATCGACTAACGTTTTCATTGGTGAGAAATCAAAATCATCCAGTGAGAACGGCACATTATTTGGCTGTTGCTGTGTTGGTTGCTGTTGTTCCGCGGAGTAACGCTGTTGCTGCTGCGCTGCAAACTGGCGAGCTAATTCTGCCTGTTCAGCCTCAGCTTCATCTTGCTGCGTCGCATCGCCTTCATACTCTTCACCATAACGCTGCTGTTGCTGGGCCGCGAACTGGCGAGCGAGTTCCTGCTGTTCCATTTCCTCGGCATCGTCAGCATAGTCGTCTTCGATATCCATCCCGCCCTGGCGACGCGCTTCTTCTTCAGCCATTCGCTGAGAAGGCAACTTGATGCCATAGGACGCAAGCTCACGACGAGTCGGTACGCGCACACGATTTGGACGTGGCAACTGCGGGCCAATCCCCTCTTTAACCTGAGGACGAGGCGCGTCGCTGGCAATACTAAACACCGGGCTAAACGCTGCCGCAACACCTGCGACTTTTGCAGCATCTTTAACACCTTGCGGAATATCCGGGGCTGGCACGATCGGAATTTCCGGCATTACGTTGGACATCCCCTGAGGCATAGCCGGTGGTTCAATCCGCGAAGCGTCCGTAGAACTTGTTGATGCAAAAGCTGGAGAACTGTCATAGCCATAAGGGTCAGGCTTAGGTTCGTTTACCGGCTGATACCAGGCTGCCAGTTGCTCACGTTCACGCGCACGACGCTCTTCGACTTCTTCGAAATGGTACAGCGGCGGGCGAACGGCGGGTTTGAATTCTTCAACAGGCTCAGGCTGAACAACAGGCTCTGGAGCCTCTGGTTCATAGTAAGCCGGTTCAACAAAAGGTTGCTCCGCAGCCGGTTCTGACCAATGGCTGGTGACTTGCTGCGGATGCTGCTGCGGATTTTGTTGCGCAGAATATTGCGGATGATATTGATCCGTCGCGTGAGGCGCGTCGTAACTTTCAGGCGCAGGCGCAATAACGGGTTCAGGCGTCATCGTAGTAGGCGCAGGTTCCCAGGCAATAGCGGGATGGTGATCCACTTCTGGTGCCGGAGCAGCTACTGGTGATACGGTCGCGGTTGGCATAACGGGAGCGGCATAGGCAGGGTTCGCCATTGCAGCGGCGGCAGTTGCCGCAACCGGGGCAACGATAGACTGCCCGTGTAATAACGGATCGTATTCGTCGCTTTCAGGTAGTGTTGCTTTATTCCCTGAGAACAAAACGTCGTCCTCAGGCAGCGTCGCTTTATTTCCCGAGAATAAAACGTCATCTTCCGCATCATCCATACGCTTACCAGAAAACAGCGCAGTGTCTGTTTTACGCGCGTTAGGATTGGAGAATTTCTCAGATATACGCTGCTTACGTGCTAATGCACCACGCAAAATACGCGCACGACGAGACTCACGCTTTTCCACTTCCGGAGCGTGCTCATCACCATGCTCTTCATCTTCGTAGTCGTAATCATCGTCTTGCCAGGTGTTATCCCGGCGCGTACGGTTACTGGCAAAAGTCAGCACGCTTAATGTCGCACTGCCAATTTTCTCTGCAATACTGACCCAGGACCAGCCGGTAAACAGGGTTAAACCTGCCGCCCAAACGCACAACAAGGCAATTGTGCCGCCGCTACTATTAAGCAAAGGCATCATCGCGGTGCTGAGCAAACTCCCTATCACGCCACCTGAGGCAAAGTACCAAATATCATCTGCGTTTATCGCCGCCAGGCCACAGGCCGTAAGTACCATTGCCAATACACCAATCAGGCGTAAGGAAACGGCAAAGTAATCAACAAACTCTTCGCTATCACGGTTACGGAAGGTGAACCAACACGCACCAATAATGATTACCGGTATGGTGTAGGCCATCACGCCAAAGATGAATAGCAGAGTATCGGCCAGCCACGCACCTGGCATTCCACCCAGATTGTGGATAGGTTCGTGCCATGCGGTTTGTGACCAACTCGGATCGGAAGGATTAAAACTGAGCAACGCCACCATCAAATAGACGGCAAAAATGGCAACAAGAAGCAGTAACGCCTCTAACGCACGACGCCCGCTGCTGAGTTTCCTCAATGTAACTTCTTTTTCTTCGGTGTATTCCTGGCTCAAGTAAGACTCTCCAGGTCCTTAATAAATATGGAGAGCAACAGTGCCGGGCATTCCCGGCACTGTTGCTGTATGAATTACCAGGAGTGTAACCAAAATACGCAGATTTTGCACCTGGCCCGTGTTAACGGGTCTTAATAACCAGACGATTGCTCTGTTTGACCTCTTCCATCACTACATACGTACGGGTATCGTTCACACCCGGCAGTCGCAACAAGGTTTCGCCTAGTAATTTGCGGTACGCCGACATATCAGGTACACGGGTTTTCAACAGGTAGTCGAAATCGCCGGATACCAAATGACATTCTTGAATTTCTTCAAGTTTCTGAACTGCGGCGTTAAATTGCTCAAACACATCCGGGGCGCCACGATTCAGAGTAATCTCAACAAAAACCAGAAGTGATGCATCCAGATAATGCGGGTTCAACAGAGCGGTGTAGCCCTGAATGAAACCCTGTCGTTCCAGACGACGTACGCGCTCAAGGCACGGAGTCGGTGAAAGCCCTACTCGCTTCGAAAGCTCGACGTTGGAAATACGTCCGTCCTTCTGCAGTTCATTCAGAATGTTACGATCGATGCGGTCGAGATCTTTGCCAGGGCGCTTCTTACTATCTACCATTATTATTGTCTCTCTTTGTTCCTTCCTTCACCTGCCATAACCCGGTCAACGTCAATGTTCCGAGTGTACGTGAGAAGACCGGTGCCCAATGGCCGCTATCGACATCACTCATGGCGTCTGTCCACGCCATGAGTAGATTTCAATAACCCGGTAAAATTGCATCAGGTATGCGTGATTATTTTACTGCTCTCACACCAAATGTTTTTCTTCCTCGAATGTTTTCGCAAATGCTTAGCGGATTGTCAAAGCAAAACATCGAAAATTAGTGGAACGTGCCATATATCCCGGCGACTTGACGATTATTCATCACTTTAGTGGCGTGACTAATTACCCTGTTCTGATGGATTTCTATGCGCTTTCTATTCATTTGCAGGGATTGATTGAACACGACTATTGCACATATCGTTAACACTATTACCCATCACCACCGTTGCACCCTTTTTTTAACCCGCCAAATTCCCTACAATCCCTCGATTGACTGCCAACGAACAATGAGGATCTCATGGGCACCGCTAAACACAGTAAATTGCTAATTCTTGGCTCCGGCCCTGCGGGCTATACCGCAGCAGTCTACGCGGCTCGCGCTAACCTCAAGCCCGTCTTGATTACCGGGATGGAAAAAGGTGGCCAGTTGACCACAACAACTGAAGTTGAGAACTGGCCTGGCGATCCTAATGACCTGACAGGCCCAGCGTTGATGGAGCGCATGCACGAACATGCGACCAAATTCGAAACAGAAATTCTGTTCGATCACATTTCTAAAGTGGATTTGCAAAACCGTCCGTTCCGTCTGACAGGCGACAGCGGCGAATACACCTGTGACGCGTTAATTATCGCCACGGGTGCTTCTGCTCGTTATTTGGGTCTGCCTTCCGAAGAGGCGTTCAAAGGCCGTGGCGTTTCTGCCTGCGCAACGTGTGACGGTTTCTTCTATCGCAATCAAAAAGTTGCGGTTATCGGCGGGGGTAACACTGCGGTTGAAGAAGCACTTTATCTGGCAAATATTGCCTCTGAGGTGCACCTGATTCACCGCCGCGATAGCTTCCGCGCCGAGAAAATCCTCATCAATCGTTTGATGGAGAAAGTGAAGAACGGCAATATCGTGCTGCACACTAACCGCACGCTCGATGAAGTAACCGGTGACCAGATGGGTGTGAGCGGTCTGCGTCTGCGCGATGCACACAATACTGACCAGACTGAAGAGTTAGAAGTTGCAGGTCTGTTCGTCGCAATCGGACACAGCCCGAACACCGGAATTTTCGCCGACCAGCTCGAGCTGGAAAACGGCTACATCAAAGTGCAGTCCGGTATTCACGGCAACGCAACACAAACCAGCATCCCTGGCGTGTTCGCGGCAGGCGACGTCATGGATCATATCTATCGCCAGGCGATTACCTCTGCAGGCACGGGCTGTATGGCCGCACTGGATGCCGAGCGCTACCTGGACGGTCTGGCCGAACAGAATAAGTAACTCTCGTAATCCATAGCGACAGTTTGAAGATACGTAAAGGCGACTGAATAAGTCGCCTTTCTTTTGTCTGCGTTGTAACATTGCCCGCAAATTTTGCCTGATAATTCATCATTTACCTGCACTGGCAACCATGAATAAAACCCGTCAACAAGAACTTAGCCGTTGGCTAAAACAACAAAGCATTATTTCGCGCCGCTGGTTAGGACTTTCCCGCGTTTTGGGTTTGATCAGTGGACTTTTAATTGTTGCTCAAGCCTGGCTTTTAGCCCGGATGTTGCAGCACATGATCATGGAAAACATTCCTCGCGAAGCGCTGCTTCTGCTTTTTGTCATCCTGATACTGATTTTTGTATTGCGCGCATGGGTGGTTTGGCTGCGTGAAAAAGCGGGTTTCTACGCCGGGTTGCACATACGGCAAGAAATTCGGCGCAAAGTGCTCGACCGCGTTCATGAGGCTGGCCCCGCCTGGATTCAGGGCAAGCCTGTGGGCAGTTGGGCTACGCTTGTGCTGGAACAAATTGAAGATATGCACGATTACTATGCCCGCTATCTGCCGCAAATGTCGCTTGCGGTGATGGTTCCGGTGCTGATTTTGATCGTGATTTTCCCGTCTAATTGGGTTGCCGCGCTGATTCTGCTGTGTACAGCACCACTGATCCCGCTGTTTATGGCGATGGTAGGGATGGGAGCCGCAGATGCTAACCGTCGTAACTTCCAGGCACTGGCGCGTCTGAGCGGCCATTTCCTTGACCGTCTGCGCGGCATGGAAACGTTGCGCTTGTTCAATCGTGGAAATGCCGAAACCGAGAATATTCGTGCGGCTTCTCAGGATTTCCGCCAGCGGACAATGGAAGTCTTGCGCCTCGCATTTCTGTCTTCAGGCGTATTGGAATTCTTTGCCTCGCTATCCATCGCAGTCGTCGCGGTTTACTTCGGCTTCTCTTATTTAGGTGAGTTGAATTTTGGCCATTACAGCACTGGCGTAACCCTATTTGCTGGTTTCCTGGCTTTGATTCTGGCTCCTGAGTTTTTCCAACCGTTACGCGATTTAGGCACTTTTTATCATGCAAAAGCGCAGGCCGTCGGTGCAGCGGATAGCCTGATGACTTTCCTTGATGCCCCGCTACAACAGCGTAAACAAGGTTGTGCACGGTTCAACAATAACGAACCTGTCAGCATCGAAGCGCGTGATTTGGTGATTCTTTCGACCGAAGAGAAAGCACTCGCCGGCCCGCTGAACTTCACCCTTTCTGCCGGGCAGCGCGTGGTGCTGGTTGGGCAAAGCGGTGCCGGGAAAAGCTCTCTGCTTAATGTGATATCTGGATTTTTACCTTACCAGGGTCAGCTTTTGGTCAACGGGGTTGAGCTTTCAGAGCTGGACCCAAAATGGTGGCGCGAACAACTGAGTTGGGTCGGACAAAACCCGCAACTCCCCGCCCCCACTATTCGTGAGAACGTGCTTTTAGCGGTGCCTGATGCCAACGCCGAACAACTAGCCGCTGCGTTAGAAAAAGCCTCAGTCAATGAATTCCTGCCACTGTTACCGCAAGGGATTGATACACCATTAGGTGAATCAGCAGCACGCTTATCCGTCGGACAAGCACAACGAGTTGCCGTCGCGCGCGCCTTATTAATGCCATGTGGATTGTTATTGCTCGATGAACCTGCCGCAAGCCTGGACGCCCATAGCGAACAGCGTGTAATGGAAGCGTTGGGCAATGCCTCCCGACAGCAAACCACCCTGATGGTGACGCACCAGTTAGATTACATCAACGATTGGGACGAGGTTTGGGTGATGCGTGATGGACGTATCGTGCAACAAGGAAATTACGCAACGCTGGCCTCTCAGGAAGGCCCGTTTGCAACGTTACTGACTCATCGCCAGGAGGAAATTTAATGCGCGCGCTACTCCCCTATCTTGCGCTTTATTGCCGCCATAAATGGTTACTGATGCTGGGCGTTGTGCTGGCGATTATTACTCTCTTAGCCAGTATCGGGCTGCTGACACTATCAGGCTGGTTCCTCTCCGCCGCATCGGTAGTCGGCGTGGCCGGCATTTATAGCTTCAACTACATGTTGCCTGCCGCAGGTGTTCGCGGCGGCGCGATTACCCGTACCGCGGGCCGTTATTTTGAGCGACTGGTGAGCCACGATGCGACTTTCCGCGTTCTCCAGCACTTACGAGTTTCCACCTTTAGCAAATTGCTACCACTCTCCCCTGCCGGGTTGGCTCGTTTTCGCCAGGGTGAGTTGCTTAACCGTCTGGTCGCCGATGTTGATACCTTAGACCACCTCTATCTGCGCGTAATTTCACCTCTGGTCGGTGCATTTGTCGTGATTGTGGTCGTCACGTTCGGATTAAGCTGGCTGGATGTGCACCTGGCGCTCACGCTCGGCGGCATTTTATTGGCTACATTAGTTCTGCTGCCACCCGTGTTCTATTTTGCGGGCAGAAAAACCGGTGAAGCGATTACCGTACAACGGGGGCAATATCGCCAGCAGCTTACAGCCTGGCTACAGGGCCACGCGGAACTGACCATTTTCGGTGCGACACAACGTTATCGCCAGCAGCTTGAAGCGAGCGAAGACAACTGGCAAGAAGCGCAACGCCGCCAGGCTGAACTTACGGCATTGTCGCAGGCAGTTATGCTACTGGTTAGCGGAATCGCCGTCATTCTGATGCTGTGGATGGCCGCCGCAGGTGTGGGTGGAAATACTACGCCAGGTGCGCTGATAGCATTGTTTGTGTTCTGTGCACTCGCCTCGTTTGAAGCACTGGCTCCCGTCACCGGGTCGTTTCAGCATTTGGGGCAAGTGATTGCTTCGGCCTTGCGCGTGACTGAAATTACCAGCCAGAAACCCGAGGTTATTTTCACCGAGAAAACTCATGCCGTACCTGAGCGTGTGGCACTGGAGATTCACAACCTCAGCTTCGCTTATCCCGAACAGTCGCAAATGGCGCTGCGTGATATTTCGTTGCAGGTTGAAGCCGGTCAACACGTCGCTATTTTGGGTCGAACCGGGTGCGGAAAATCGACACTGCTACAGTTGCTGACCCGCGCCTGGGAACCCCAGCAGGGCGAAATTCGTCTTAATGGTGAGGCGCTCAGCCAATTCGATGAAACGGCTTTACGTACTTCAACCAGCGTCGTGTCACAGCGTGTGCATTTGTTCAGCGCCACACTGCGCGACAATCTTCTACTCGCCGCACCTGACGCCGGCGATGATGAGCTGAAGCAAGTTTTGACCCGCGTGGGTCTGGAGAAGTTGTTAGACGATTCAGGTCTTAATAGTTGGTTGGGTGAAGGTGGCCGCCAGCTTTCTGGTGGCGAACTGCGCCGCCTGGCCATTGCCCGTGCGTTATTACATGATGCTCCGCTGTTCTTGCTCGATGAACCGACCGAAGGTCTGGATGCAGAAACTGAGCGTCAAATACTTGATTTACTGGCAGAAGTGACCAAAGAGAAAACCGTCTTAATGGTCACTCATCGCCTGCGCGGATTGGCTGATTTCGGCAACATAATTGTGATGGACAACGGGCAAATTATTGAGCAAGGTAATCACGCAGATTTGATGGCTAGCGCGGGTCGTTATTATCATTTTCATCAGCGTTTGTAGCCTTTGTAATTGGTCTATTATCAATAATTATTGCTAGCCGTGGAGCCGTGTCGTCATGCGCCTTATTCAGCTTTCTCGTGACTCAATCGCCTTCCCTTCCCCGGAAGGCGCGTTGCGTGAACCTAATGGGTTACTGGCACTTGGCGGTGATTTAAGTCCAGCTCGTTTGTTGATGGCTTATCAACGCGGCATCTTTCCGTGGTTCTCGCCAGGCGACCCGATTTTATGGTGGTCGCCCGATCCGCGCGCGGTGCTTTTCCCGGAACAGTTTCATCTGAGTCGCAGTATGAAGCGCTTCCATCGCGACTCGCCCTATCGTGTCACGCTCAACCATGCTTTTGAGCGTGTCATCAGCGACTGCGCAGATGACCGTGAAGAAGGCACATGGATTACACCCGAAATTATCGACGCCTATACGCGACTGCACGAATTAGGCCACGCTCATTCTATTGAAGTCTGGGAAGGAGACGAACTGGTTGGTGGAATGTACGGTGTGGCGCAAGGTGCATTATTTTGCGGTGAATCGATGTTCAGCCGCCGGGAAAATGCATCCAAAACTGCGTTACTGGTATTCTGCCAACACTTTCTAAGCTATGGCGGGAAATTGATTGATTGCCAGGTTCTTAACGCGCATACCGCATCTTTAGGTACGATTGAAATTCCGCGTCGGGAATATCTGGAACATTTGTCGATATTTCGTCCACAACATCTGGCATCGTATTGTTGGGTGCCACAAATCCTGTCGTAACGATAATGTTTACGGCACATTACTGTTAAGAGTGTTATAATTAGCCCCGCAGAGTGAGCTCTGCTCATTACCCCGCCGCCGTTTGGGATTAGCTTTAACAGGGACAACCCATCGTTTATCTCTTCGCAGCCCTCATCGCAGGCACAATCCGTGCAGCTTTTGAGTGGGTTTTGGGTAATGTGCAAATTGCACTTTCGCTGGTGATTTCACCAACAATTCTTTACATGATACGTGAACTTGGGCATTATCTTGCCGGTTCAAAACTATGGTAGTGATACCCTCGAGGATTAGATGGCCAAAGAAGACAATATTGAAATGCAGGGTACCGTTCTTGATACGTTACCTAACACCATGTTCCGCGTTGAGCTGGAAAACGGGCACGTGGTAACCGCTCATATCTCCGGTAAAATGCGTAAAAACTATATCCGCATCCTGACGGGTGACAAAGTCACTGTAGAGCTGACCCCGTACGACCTGAGCAAAGGCCGCATTGTCTTCCGTAGTCGCTGATAGTTTTATTTAGCGCTGCATAGATACATGCGGCGCAGACAGTTTAGTAATGAAAAGGCCAGGTTAATAACCTGGCCTTTTTTTATGGCAACACGAATGAATTAGTGTGCTGCTTCTGGTTTATGCTTCTGAGCGCTATGGAAGTCATAAGTCAGTTTCTGGTTCTCTTTATCCAGCGCGACAGTCACCTGGCCGCCGTCCACCAATGAACCAAACAGCAGTTCGTTAGCGAGCGGTTTTTTCAGGCTGTCCTGAATGACACGCGTCATTGGGCGAGCACCCATTGCACGGTCATAGCCTTTTTCCGCCAGCCAATCACGGGCTTCCTGGCTCACTTCCAGAGACACACCTTTCTGATCCAACTGCACCTGAAGCTCGACGATAAATTTGTCGACAACCTGGTGAATCACATCCGTAGACAGATGGTTGAACCAAATGATGTTGTCCAAACGGTTGCGGAACTCTGGAGTAAAGATCTTTTTGATCTCTTCCATCGCATCGGTACTGTTGTCCTGACGAATCAGGCCAATAGACTTACGCTCGGTTTCACGCACGCCGGCGTTAGTGGTCATCACCAGAATCACATTACGGAAATCGGCTTTGCGCCCGTTGTTGTCGGTCAGCGTACCGTTATCCATAACCTGCAGTAACAGGTTGAAGACATCCGGGTGCGCTTTTTCGATTTCATCAAGCAGCAACACTGAGTGAGGATGTTTAATCACCGCATCCGTCAACAGCCCACCCTGGTCGAAACCAACGTAGCCTGGAGGTGCGCCAATCAAGCGGCTCACGGTGTGGCGTTCCATGTATTCGGACATATCAAAACGCAGCAGCTCAATGCCCAGCGATTTCGCCAATTGCACGGTCACTTCTGTTTTACCTACACCAGTTGGCCCGGCAAACAGGAAGGAACCCACTGGCTTATGATCGTGCCCTAAACCGGCGCGGCTCATTTTGATGGCTTCGGTTAACGCCTCGATGGCTTTATCCTGGCCAAACACCAGCATTTTCAGGCGGTCATCCAGGCTGCGCAGCGTATCGCGGTCGCTTGCTGAAACACTTTTCTCCGGGATACGCGCAATACGCGCAACCACGGTTTCGATGTCAGAGACATTGACCGTTTTCTTACGCTTGCTCACCGGCATCAGGCGGCTACGAGCGCCCGCTTCGTCGATAACGTCAATCGCTTTATCTGGCAAATGGCGATCGTTGATGTATTTCACCGCCAACTCCACCGCGGCACGAATCGCTTTCGCAGTGTAACGCACGTCATGGTGCGCTTCGTACTTCGGTTTCAGGCCGTTAATAATCTGAACGGTTTCTTCAACGCTTGGCTCAGTAATATCAATCTTCTGGAAGCGACGCGCCAGAGCACGGTCTTTTTCGAAAATATTGCTGAATTCCTGGTACGTAGTTGAACCGATAACCCGAATCTTGCCGCTCGATAGCAGCGGCTTAATCAGGTTTGCAGCATCAACTTGCCCACCAGATGCGGCACCCGCACCAATAATGGTATGAATTTCATCAATAAACAGGATGCTGTTCTGATCCTGCTCAAGCTGTTTAAGCAGCGCTTTGAAACGTTTCTCAAAATCACCACGGTATTTAGTGCCCGCCAGCAACGAACCAATATCCAGCGAGTAAATCGTGCAATCGGCAATCACTTCCGGAACGTCGCCCTGCACGATACGCCAGGCAAGTCCTTCGGCAATGGCGGTTTTACCCACCCCGGATTCACCCACTAGCAGCGGGTTGTTTTTACGGCGACGACACAGAACCTGAATGGCGCGCTCAAGCTCTTTATCGCGGCCAATTAAGGGGTCTATCCCTCCCACGCGTGCAAGCTGGTTGAGATTGGTGGTGAAGTTTTCCATACGTTCCTCCCCGCCTGCTTGCTCTTCATTGACCGGGTTTTCTGCTCCCGGAGCCTGATTTGGTTCGTCTTTACGTGTACCGTGAGAGATGAAGTTCACCACATCAAGGCGGCTGACTTCATGTTTGCGCAGCAAGTACGCTGCCTGGGATTCCTGTTCGCTGAAAATAGCCACCAGCACGTTTGCGCCAGTCACTTCACTGCGACCAGAAGACTGGACGTGGAACACCGCACGTTGCAGCACACGCTGGAAGCTGAGCGTCGGTTGAGTATCGCGCTCTTCTTCACTGGCTGGCAGAACCGGTGTGGTTTGTTCGATGAAGGCCTCGAGTTCCTGTCGCAGCGCCACCAGATCTACGCTACACGCTTCCAGCGCTTCACGAGCTGATGGGTTGCTGAGTAAAGCCAGCAACAGATGCTCGACAGTCATAAACTCATGTCGGTGCTCGCGCGCTCTGGCGAAAGCCATGTTTAAACTGAGTTCCAGTTCTTGATTGAGCATAGGCACCTCCCCCAAATTTTGCCTTCTTCAGGCTTTTTCTAGCGTACACAGCAGCGGATGCTCATGCTCCCTTGCATACTGGTTCACTAACGCGACTTTGGTTTCCGCTACCTCTGCAGTAAAAATGCCACAGATAGCTTTACCCTGATAGTGCACAGTGAGCATCAATTGCGTTGCACGTTCTACATCATAAGAAAAGAACTTTTGCAGCACGTCAATAACAAATTCCATCGGCGTGTAGTCATCGTTCATTAACATCACTTTATACATCGACGGTGGTTTGAGCGCTTCGCGCAGTTTGTCGCCCACCAGCTGGTCGAAATCCAACCAATCGTTCGTCTTACCCATTGCAAATCGTCATCATGTTTAATCGCCCTTTGTCATGAAGGCGAAGCCCATAGGTTGAGTGTAATACGCTTTCAGTTAACGTGATTCATTGTGTTTAAAAGGGACGGTAAATCGCAATCGAGAGCTTCGTCACATTAATCACAATAGCGTTAACTGCTTCAAATTTTTGATTCATTTTCATTCTTACCCCCCCGTGCAACGCTTGACGACATGGTTAAATTATCTACATTGTACAAGCGTGAGTTGGCGAGGTTTTGAACAGCCCGCCCTCACCCACCGGTTCATTCCATCTCACTTATAAGATTTACGAAGGATGTAGAAGCATGGAGACGGGTACAGTTAAATGGTTCAATAACGCCAAAGGGTTCGGTTTTATCTGCCCTGAGGGCGGCGGCGAAGATATCTTCGCTCACTACTCCACCATTCAGATGGATGGTTACAGAACGCTTAAAGCCGGACAAACTGTCAGGTTTGATGTGCACCAGGGGCCAAAAGGCAATCACGCTAGTTTGATTGTGCCTCTTGAACTCGAAGCTGCGGTCGCCTGACCTTTTGTTTCATTGTGTACATCACTAAATCAAAATGCCAGCTTGTACGCTGGCATTTTTATAACCAAACGTAATACCAAAGATTAAAATCATTCACGCGCTAGCGCATCAATTGGATTTAATCGCGCGGCATTTCTTGCCGGTAGCCAACCAAATATAATCCCCGTAGCGGTCGAACATGCAAATGCAGTCAGTAACGCCATCGGTGAAAAACCGATTTCCCAGCCGGGTAAAACCAGTTGCAGCGTGAAGGCAATCAACAAGGATAACGAAATCCCCAACGCACCGCCCACCAGACACACCAGCACTGCTTCAATTAAAAACTGCTGCAATACATCACTGGCTCTGGCTCCTACGGCCATACGAATGCCAATCTCTTTGGTACGTTCTGTCACCGAAACCAGCATAATATTCATCACGCCTATCCCACCCACCAGTAACGAAATCACCGCCACTAATGTCAGGAACATCTGAAGAGTACGTGTGGTCTTTTCCGCCGTTTTCAACAGCCCGTCCATATTGTAGGTGAAGAAATCTTTCTTACCGTGACGTAACTGCAACAACCGATTGAGCTGCTGTTCGGCTTCGTGGCTGTTGTAACCCTCGTTGACTCGCACCGTAATCGAGTTAAGCCAGCTTTGCCCCATCACTCGCCCGGCCATGGTGTTATAAGGCAACCAGACACGCAGAATTTTGCTGCTGCCAAACATCGACTGCTTTTCTTGCGCCACGCCGATGACCGTTGCAGGCATGTTCCCCACCAGAATGATTTCACCGACCACGTTGGCTTTATTCGGGAAGAGCTGGCGTTTGGTGTTGCTATCGAGCACCACCACTTGCGCACGCCCGGTCAATTGCTCCTCGTTGAAGGTGTTGCCTTCGCTAAAGCTCATGCCGTAAACGTTAAAATATTGGCTGCTGACACCATTCACGCTTGCCGCCGCATCAACGTTGCCGTAACGCACACGTAAATTGCTCGAGAGCGCCGGGGTGGCTGAACTGACCCACGGCTGCTGGCTGATAGCCGCCAGGTCGTCATATTTTAGCGCCTGTTGATACTGCGGATCGTCATCGCCGAAATCCTTACCCGGATAAATATCAATCGTATTGGTGCCAATCGAGCGAATGTCCTGTAATACCAACTGTTTCGCCGCGTCGCCAACAATCACAATCGACACCACAGATGCGATACCGATAATAATCCCCAACATGGTCAGCAAAGTGCGCATTTTATTCGCCGCCAGCGCCAGCCAGGCCATGGCGAATGCTTCACGAAAGCTGCTGATAGTTTGCTGAAACGCAGAATTTATCGGCTGAGTTTTCACCTCTTTCTGTGCGGCAGATTCTTGCGCCACCGAGGGAGGATTGCTGATAATTTCACCGTCACGAATTTCAATCACACGCTGCGCCTGCGCGGCAATGGAAGGATCATGCGTCACAATAATGACGGTATGCCCCTGCTCACGCAGTTGCTTAAGCGTGGCCATCACTTCTTCACCGGAATGGCTATCCAACGCGCCGGTCGGTTCATCCGCTAGAATCACCTGCCCGCCGTTCATCAGGGCGCGAGCGATACTCACACGCTGCTGCTGGCCGCCAGAGAGTTGTGAAGGCAGGTAGTCCACGCGTTCTGCAAGCCCAAGACGCATCAATAATGCCCGCGCCCGCTGCTGGCGATAGACCCGCGCCGTCCCGGCATATACCGCCGGGACTTCAACGTTTTGCGTCGCATTAAGATGAGAAAGCAGATGGTATCGCTGGAAGATAAAGCCGAAATGTTCGCGGCGTAATGTGGCGAGCGCGTCGCTATCCAGTAACGCAACATCCTGGCCCGCGACTTTGTAACTCCCGCTGGTGGGTTTATCCAGGCAGCCGAGAATATTCATCAGCGTCGATTTACCGGAGCCAGACGCACCGACAATCGCCACCATTTCGCCAGCTTCAATGGTGATATTAATGCCTTTAAGCACTTCAACTTGTTCGTCTCCCGACGGATAGCTACGGCGAATATCCCGTAGCTCAAGCAGTGCCGTCATGGTGCGCTCCCGGTGGTGCTTTTCCCAATCACCACTTCTTCACCTTCAGTCAGTCCATTGGCGACTTGCACTATCGTGTCATTACGCATCCCGATGGTGATTTCACGGTCACGCGTTTCACCGTTACGCAATACCGAAACTTTGTAGCGGTTATCGCCAACTGGCTCGCCCAGCGCAGCCAGTGGAATAGTGAGCACATCTTTTACGCCGCCAAGTTGGATATGTACTTGTGCTGTCATTTCAAGACGCAACACGCCTTTCGGATTCGGCACCTCAAAACGGGCGTTATAGAAAATCGCGTCGTTCACTTTTACCGGCGTCGGCAGAATATCAATGAGCACGCCTTCATAACGCGTTAATGGATCGCCCAGCACCGTAAACCAGGCTTTCTGGCCCGGTTTAAGGTGAATCACGTCCGCTTCAGAAACCTGCGCTTTCACCAACATGGTCCCGAGATCGGCAAGCGTCAGAATGTTTGGCGCTTGCTGTGCGGCAATCACCGTTTGGCCTTGTTTGGTGGTGATTTCTGTCACTTCACCCGCCATTGGAGCCACAATCTGGGTGTAATCGAGGTTGGTTTTTGCCGTGTCCAGCGAGGCCTGATTGCGTTTAATCTGCGCGTCTATGGTGCCAATTTGCGCCTGCCTGACTTCCAGATCGGTCGCTGCGGTATCCAAATCCTGCTGCGAAACCGCCTGAGTTTTTGCCAGCGCCCGTTGGCGATTTAACGTCACTTGCGCGAGTTTCGCCTGAGCCACAGCCTGTCGCCGTTGCGCACGCAATTCCATGAGTGTCGCTTCAACTTCTTTGATTTGGTTTTGCGCCTGTTCCGGGTCAATCACCCCCAACAGCTGATCTTTTTTACTTTATCGCCGATATTCACCGACAGCGTTTTGAGCTGCCCGCTGACCTGAGCACCGACGTCCACTTTGCGTAGAGCATCCAGTTTGCCGGTCGCCAACACGCTTTGTTGCAGCTCGCCTTTACGCACAATCATCGTCTGATAGACCGGCGCTGGCGCATTTAAAAACTGCCACAGCCAGATCACCAGGAGTAATACCAGCAGGCCCAGAAGCCAATAACGCTTTTTAATTTTTCCCTTGAATCTCATAGGTATCCTACAAACAAACTGGCAAATTAAACGAAGTATCAACAAAAACTATATGGTCTTATCGACCTGTGTGGCGATTGAACATTCGTTGAGCAAACAAATGGTGAAATTACGCCATAACCCTTCAACCAGGCCTCAACCATGTATCCAGCTGCCGTAAACGAATTTATACCCGCCACTCAACGCAATGGCTGGCAGTTATTTCTCTCTTTAGCCACCGGACAATGGATGCCTGGAAGCGCCTGGCAAAATCCGGTTTATCGTCGGAAATTCGTCCTGCGTTCACTGACTACTCCGCTCGCGACGGCTCGTTTACTGGCCGATTTGGCCCACCAGCCTTTTTTGGAAAAACTGCTCGCCGTGCAGCCGGGTTTACCCTGTCGTGCGCACCGTCCTTATTTAACGGCAAATTTTAACCGTAAGGATGCCGTTAATGCATTGTCTTTCCACTATCACGCTTTAACTCACGTACTGCCTGAGCACTTGTTACAGCAGCACTATTCAGCCAGTGGCGTACGCCTGGCAACAATAACGGGTAAAGATGAGAACTTCTACCATCTTGATTTATGCGCTATCGCCAATGTGGATAAAGAAGGTGAAGCGACAATAACCCTGAGCCGTGATGATGGGGTTGCCCTCGCCGGGTTAACTTTCACACTATGCCAACATCATGATAAGCCGACTTTGTTCATCGGTGGGCTACAGGGCGCTAAAAGTGATATCCCGCATGAATACATTCAGATTGCGACAAAAGCCTGTCATGGCTTATTCCCGAAGCGTCTGGTGCTGGAAGCAGCCTGCCTGCTGGCGCATCATTTAGGCATGAGCCAGATTCTGGCAGTGAGCAACAACGCGCATATTTACCGTTCCTGGCGTTATGCGAAAAAGAAGAAAGACAAAATCCATGCAGATTACGATAGCTTTTGGGAATCAATGAGCGGGGAATTAACGCCTGAAGGTTTCTTTGAACTGCCACTTACTGTGTCACGCAAACCCATTGAGGATATCGCCAGTAAAAAACGCGCTGAGTATCGCCGCCGCTACAGTTTGTTAGATGAGATGATGGAACAAATTGAGCAGCAGCTTTAGTCCAACGGCCGGGTTAGTCAGCCCGGCCACGTGCAAGCCAGAGCACCCGTGAGAACATCTTTCGCAGCAGCGACGGTACCGCATCCACGCCCCGCCTTCCGGCTTCCATTGCCACTTCAATAGCTAAATCGGGTTTTGAGGAGCGATGAATTGCTTTGACGATAACGCGGCGCATATTCATCGGCACGTTTTCAGGGAGTTGCGCCACCCGGTGATAGACATCGGAAAACCCTTGCCGATACATGAAATGTTCCATATCCATCGCAGGTAATGCGGTTAAATGATCGCGTTCCTGGTCACGGTCATTTTCCAGAATGCCGCGCACGACGGAGGCATATTTCTTACCGGCTTCGTCACCATCCACCAGCACATGCCATTCAATACCCATACGTCGAGCAAACTTAATCAATGGCCGCAGCCCCGACTGGGCAAACTCAATAACCTTCACCCCTTCGGCGTCGAAATGATGCCCACACTGGCGCGCCAGTTCGTTCATCACCCACACTTCGGTTTCCCCTTCAACCAATAGCCAGCAGCGGGCAAACAGCGAAGAAGCACGGTTAAAGCGGATATGAAATGCAATGCGGCGACTGTCTTCGGCGTTCATTCCACCCGGGCCGAGCCGCCAGGCTGCGACTTTAGAGGATTCACGCACCAGGCGGCAGACATTCTCGACAGGCGTGAGAGATAACAATTCACCGGAATTGGTGGTGGTGATTTTTTGCAGCGGTAACAAGTTTAGTAAATGCCAGGCCACCGATAACATAATGGGATGCAGCCGGGTTTCGGGATCTTCGACCAGCAATAAAGGCCGCGCATTTTTATCCAGCGCCACGCTGCCTTTCGCTTGCAAAAGCGTGGAGAACATCCCCAATAAAATCATCCGATGCGCTCGACTATTTGGCTTATCTATCATGCGGTTGATGATATCCAGATAACGCCAACTGCGTTGTTCATCGTGGGATCGACGGCGTAATAAACGTTGGTGAGCTACTGCCCCCTGCTCAGAAAAATAGTGCTCGAGCAATTGCACCATCGCCGACAGCCCCTGACGTAACTGCGCATCCGTAAGATTTTGCGGGCGCGACACCAGCTCACGCGAAAGAAAATCAAGCTGGCGAGCCGTCATTTCGGTTTCTGGCATAGTGGGTATGCTGTCATTGCGTAATCGACGCATAAAACGCGCGTCACGTAAGCGCAAAACAGGATTGAGGCGGGTAATTTGTTTTGCCACGTCATCAATATCATCAAGATCGATTGCGTGGCCTTTCTCGTCGAGAAAACTGCGAAGCGTCAAAATCGAATTGTCTGGCGCCAGTTCGCCCACCAGGCGGTACATAATGCGCTGAAAGCCGTCGTTACCTTCAACCCACACCGGCGCAAGTGAACGGTAACGCCGCCCAAGATGGTGCCCTGGAGCAGTCTCCCGAAATGTCAGAACAATGTGTAAATGGTGTTCCCGGCCTTGTACGTCGCCCGGCGGAAAGTAAAAATCATCACGATTAAAATGGTAAAGCGTTTCGTGCGGCGACAACAACAGGGTTAAGGCATCCAGCAGGCTCGATTTACCCCATGCGTTCTCGCCAATCAGCACGTTATTTTGCTCAAGCATTAACGAAAGACGGTTAATACCCCTGAATCCGACAATTTCTACTCGCTCGAGAAACATAATCCCTCCAGATTGGTTGATGCTTTCCATTAGCCGCACGGCTCAACGCATAACCTGAGTATATACCCTTCGTGCCTCAGGTTGCAGGTGAGCATTCCGGGTTATTAATGAAGTAGCAGGAATTATCTAAATTTCAATTTTTATTTTATTTAATAATAGCCGAAACCCTTGCATTTAATCCTTGATAAAATCAGGGTAATCAGAAAATACATTGAATAGCAGAAGATTCTTACTTTATTAAAAAGTCTTCTATACTTTCTACGTGTTTATTCTTGTAAGGAATGCCATCTCATTGCCCTAAATCAATTTTTTAGGATTTTATAGGCTGGTTCTGACTTAGTGATCTCATTAACATTACTGCTCTTTTATTATTTACGTTACGCCTTAAATAGTTGTGACAAAAAATAATCGGATGGGTGCGTTTATTTACCCTACCCGCAGTTAAAATTATGAAACGCAGAGGTGGTTATGTTCAGGAAATTAGCAGCAGAATTCTTTGGTACGTTCTGGTTAGTATTTGGTGGTTGTGGCAGTGCGGTTCTTGCCGCAGCGTATCCTGAATTGGGGATAGGTTTTGCAGGCGTCGCATTAGCATTTGGTTTAACCGTATTAACGATGGCTTATGCCGTCGGGCATATTTCCGGCGGCCACTTTAACCCGGCTGTGACTCTGGGTTTATGGGCAGGCGGACGTTTCCCGGCAAAAGAAGTGATTGGCTATGTTGTTGCGCAAGTCATTGGCGGTATTGTTGCGGCAGGTATTCTCTATTTAATTGCCAGCGGGAAAAGCGGTTTTGATGCTGCGGCTAGCGGCTTTGCATCGAATGGATATGGCGAGCATTCACCGGACCATTATTCCATGTTGTCAGCCATCATTATTGAAATCGTATTAACCTGTGGCTTCTTGATTGTTATTCATGGCGCAACAGACAAGCTTGCTCCAGCGGGTTTCGCTCCTATTGCCATTGGCCTGGCGCTGACGCTGATTCACTTAATCAGTATTCCTGTGACTAACACCTCTGTGAACCCAGCGCGCAGTACTGCGGTCGCCATCTTCCAGGGCGGTTGGGCACTTCAGCAGCTCTGGCTGTTCTGGGTAATGCCAATTATTGGCGGTATCCTGGGTGGCATTATTTACCGTACTTTGCTAGAAAAACGTCACTAATCAAACTTTCGCGTCACCTGCCGAATTTTGGCAAGTGACGCGGCTTTCCCACCGCTCTTCGCCAATCTTCCCCCTGCATAATAATCCTTTTTTTTCGTAGCTTTACTCATTCCCGAACTTTGGGTAGTGTGACACATGTCGTTACTTTTATTGCAAGGATTGTCCGCACCATGTTTTCGGGATTGTTAATTATCTTAGTGCCGCTGATTATCGGTTATCTCATTCCATTAAAACAAACCAGTCTGCTAAAGCTAATCAATCGCTTATTAAGCTGGATTGTGTACGTTATTTTGTTTTTCATGGGCATCAGCCTCGCATTTCTCGACAACCTGGCAAGTAATCTGCTGGCAATTTTTCATTACGCGGCGGTCACCGTGGTGGTGTTATTGCTGTGCAATGCTGCGGCACTGCTCTGGCTGGAGCGTTCGATGCCGTGGCGACACAACCACGAGCAAGAAAAACTCCCTTCACGTATTGCAATGGCACTGGAATCGCTCAAATTATGCGGCGTAGTGGTAGCCGGTTTTCTGCTAGGTCTGGCAGGATGGCCTATTTTGCAGCACGCAACCGATGCCAGCGAATACACATTAATCTTCCTGCTGCTGTTAGTCGGTATCCAATTGCGCAATAGCGGCATGACGCTAAAACAGATCGTGCTGAACCGAAGGGGCATGATTGTCGCCGTGGTCGTCGCACTCAGTTCCCTCGCCGGTGGCGTTATCAATGCCTTTATTCTCGACCTGCCGATTAAGACCGGGCTGGCGATGGCCTCAGGATTCGGCTGGTATTCACTTTCCGGTATTTTAATGACCGAATCATACGGCCCGGTGATTGGTAGTGCCTCGTTCTTCAACGATCTGGCGCGTGAATTGGTGGCAATCATGTTGATTCCCGGTCTCGTTCGTCGCAGTCGCTCAACCGCACTTGGGTTATCTGGCGCAACGTCGATGGACTTCACGCTTCCGGTTCTGCAACGCAGCGGCGGTTTAGAAATTGTTCCCGCGGCAATCGTTCACGGCTTTATTCTCAGCTTGCTGACGCCTTTACTCATGGCCTTTTTCGCCTCCTGATACCTCATTGGCGGTAGGTTTCTACCGCCAAAATTGCGCTAAATCAATCTCCCTCTAAGTTGCATTAAAAATCCCTTTTCCCTGTGTCGCACTGAGCATAACCTTAAACATGTATATTAAATATAACTTTAAAAGGTACGATCATGTTTTGTGTGCAATGTGAACAAACAATCCGCACCCCGGCAGGCAACGGCTGCTCTTATGCGCAGGGGATGTGTGGCAAAACTGCCGAAACTTCCGATCTCCAGGACCTGCTGATTGCCACGCTGCAAGGGCTGTCTGCATGGGCAATCGCTGCTCGTGAAGTTGGCATCATCGACCATGACATCGACAACTTTGCGCCGCGCGCTTTCTTCTCTACCCTGACCAACGTGAACTTCGACTCCCCGCGCATTGTGGGTTACGCGCAGGAAGCCATTACGCTGCGAGAAAGCCTGAAGGCACGCAGCCTGGCGATTAACCCTAACCTGACCGTTACCAACCCAATGGCCGAGCTGCAATTGGTCAGCAAAGATTTGGGTGATTTACAACGCCAGGCGGCTGAATTCGCGCCAAACCGCGATAAAGCAGAAATTGGCGAAGATATTCTTGGCCTGCGTCTGCTGTGTCTGTACGGCCTGAAAGGTGCGGCGGCCTATATGGAACACGCTCACGTACTCGGCCAATACGACAACGATATCTACGCGCAATACCACAAAATTATGGCGTGGCTCGGAACCTGGCCTGCTGACATGGGCGCACTGCTTGAGTGCTCCATGGAAATCGGCCAGATGAACTTCAAAGTGATGAGCATTCTGGATCTCGGCGAAACCGAAAAATACGGTCACCCGACCCCGACGCAAGTTAACGTGCGCCCGGTAGCGGGCAAATGTGTTTTGATTTCCGGCCACGATCTTAAAGATCTCTACAACCTGCTGGAACAAACCGAAGGCACTGGCGTTAACGTCTTTACCCACGGTGAAATGCTGCCAGCCCACGGTTACCCTGAGCTGCGTAAATTCAAGCATCTGGTGGGTAACTACGGCAGCGGCTGGCAAAACCAGCAGACCGAGTTCGCCCGTTTCCCAGGCCCCGTGGTGATGACCTCCAACTGCATCATCAACCCGGAAGTGGGTTCATATACTGACCGTATCTGGACACGCAGCATTGTTGGCTGGCCGGGCGTGAGCCATCTCGAAGGTGATGATTTCGCCCCCGTAATTACTCAGGCGCAACAAATGGCTGGCTTCCCGTACAGCGAAATCGAGCACCTGATCACTGTAGGCTTTGGTCGCCAGACTCTGTTGGGCGCTGCCGATACGCTAATTGATTTGGTCAGCCGTGAAAAACTGCGCCACATCTTCCTGGTCGGCGGCTGTGACGGTGAGCGTGGCGAACGCAGCTACTTCACTGATTTTGCCACCAGCGTGCCAAAAGACTGCCTGATCCTGACCCTGGCTTGCGGTAAATATCGCTTCAACAAGCTGGACTTCGGCGATATCGAAGGTCTGCCACGTCTGGTCGATGCAGGCCAGTGTAACGATGCTTACTCTGCGATCATTCTTGCCGTCACGCTTGCTGAGAAACTCGGCTGCGGCGTGAACGATCTACCGCTAAGTCTGGTGCTTTCCTGGTTTGAGCAAAAAGCGATTGTTATCCTGCTGACCTTGCTGTCTCTGGGCGTGACTAATATCGTCGCTGGCCCAACGACACCCGCTTTCCTGACGCCAAATCTGCTGGCTGTGCTGAACGAGAAATTTGGCCTGCGCGCCATCACTACCGTTGAGCAAGATATTCAACAGCTGATGAGTGCATAAGGAGACGCCATGACCATGCCAACGCCACTGTGTCCGCATCGTATGCAGGTGCATCATATTCATCAGGAAACGCCGGATGTCTGGACGCTATCGCTGATTAATCACGATTTCTATCCTTACAAGGCTGGGCAATACGCGCTGGTGAGTATTCGTAATAGCGATGAGACACTGCGCGCTTACACAATCTCTTCCACGCCGGGACTCAGCCCGTTTATCACGCTGACGATTCGTCGTATCGAGAATGGCGTTGGTTCCCAATGGCTGACTCAGGATGTGAAACCAGGTGATTACCTGTGGCTATCTGAAGGCCAGGGGGAATTCACCTGTGAAAATCTGAACACCGATCGCTATTTGTTAATCGCGGCAGGTTGTGGCGTGACGCCGATTATGGCGATGCGCCGTTGGCTGGCAGAGCATCGTCCGCTGGCCGACGTGCAGGTTATTTACAACGTTCGAACGCCCGAAGATGTGATTTTTGCCGACGAATGGCGCAATTATTCGGTAGCCATGATTGCCGAGAATAACGCGACACACGGCTTTATCGCCGGGCGTTTAACCCGCGAAATTCTGGCAACCGTGCCGGATATTGCCTCGCGCACCGTAATGACCTGTGGCCCAGCGCCGTATATGGAACTGGTCGAAACAGAAGTCAAAGCCCTGGGGGTGACTGAGTTTTATTCTGAGAAATTCTTCACACCCGTCGCCGCTCCTGTCGAAAGTGGTTTGAAATTTACCACGCTAAAACCGCTGCGCGAGTTCTATGCACCCGTTGGCAGCACGTTGCTGGCGGCAATGGAGAGCAATAGCGTACCCGTCAACGCGGCATGTCGCGCCGGAGTTTGTGGTAGCTGTAAAACCAAAGTCGAGTCCGGTGATTACACGGTCAGCAGTTCCATGACGTTGACCGAGGCAGAAATTACCAACGGTTATGTGCTGGCTTGCTGTTGTCATCCGCAAGGAGACTTAGTTCTCGCTTGATCCACGCGTGCCACTCAGACTCTGAGTGGCACTTTCTGCCCCGCCTCTTCTGTTTCCTTGACTAAGCTTGTTTACGTTAACTGAATCGTGACAAGGAGAAGCAATGAAACAGACCGTCGCCGCTTATGTGGCAAAAACTCTCGAAAGTGCAGGCGTGAAACGCATCTGGGGCGTCACCGGTGATTCCCTCAACGGACTGTCCGATAGCCTGAACCGCATGGGCACAATTCAATGGATGCCCACCCGCCATGAAGAAGTCGCCGCATTTGCTGCGGGTGCAGAAGCCCATCTTTCCGGTGAGCTGGCGGTATGTGCCGGTTCCTGCGGCCCTGGTAATCTGCATTTAATTAACGGCCTGTTCGACTGCCATCGCAACCGGGTTCCGGTCCTGGCGATTGCTGCGCATATCCCATCAAGTGAAATTGGCAGCGGCTATTTCCAGGAAACCCACCCCGAAGAGTTATTCCGCGAATGCAGCCATTATTGCGAGCTGGTGTCATCCCCGGAACAAATTCCGCAAGTGTTAGCAATTGCCATGCGCAAAGCGGTTCTTAACCGTGGCGTTTCAGTTGTGGTTTTACCTGGCGATGTCGCGCTGAAACCGGCCCCTGAAACAGCAAGTTCCCACTGGTACGCGGCTCCACAACCCGTTGTTCTTCCTGCACAGGAAGAACTCAAAAAGCTGGCGCAACTGCTGCGTTACAACGACAACATTGCCCTGATGTGCGGCAGCGGTTGTACCGGTGCGCATGAAGAGCTGGTGCAGTTTGCCGCCACGCTTAAAGCGCCCATTGTCCATGCCCTGCGCGGTAAAGAGCATGTTGAATATGACAACCCCTATGACGTAGGCATGACCGGGCTAATTGGTTTTTCTTCCGGCTTCCACACCATGATGAATGCCGACACGCTGATTCTGCTCGGCACCCAATTCCCTTATCGTGCTTTCTATCCGACTGACGCGAAAATCATTCAGATTGATATCAACCCTGGCAGCATCGGGGCGCACAGTAAAGTGGATATGGCGCTGGTCGGGGATATTAAAGCCACACTTGCGGCATTGATTCCGCTTCTGGAAGAAAAGACAGACCGCAGCTTCCTGGATAAAGCACTGGATAACTATCGCGAGGCCCGCGAAAGCCTGGACGAACTCGCGCAACAGGGCGATGGCAAAGTCATCCATCCACAATATGTCGCGCAACAAATCAGCCATTACGCTGATGATGACGCCATTTTCACCTGTGACGTAGGCACGCCGACAGTCTGGGCCGCACGATATCTGAAAATGAACGGCAAACGCCGTTTGCTGGGTTCGTTCACTCACGGTTCAATGGCCAACGCCATGCCGCAAGCACTCGGTGCAAAAGCTACGACACCAGGCAGACAAGTTATCGCGATGTGTGGCGACGGGGGTTTTAGCATGTTGATGGGGGATTTTTTGTCGGTCGTGCAAATGAAATTACCCATCAAAATCGTGGTGTTTAACAACAGCGTGCTGGGCTTTGTGGCAATGGAAATGAAAGCTGGCGGTTACCTGACGGACGGTACCGAATTGCACGACACTAACTTTGCCAATATCGCTAACGCCTGCGGCATTACCGGCATCCGCGTTGAGAAAGCGGAAGAGTTAGACACTGCTTTGCAACGTGCTTTTAGCATCGACGGCCCGGTTTTGGTAGATGTGGTCGTTGCCAAAGATGAGCTGGCGATCCCACCGCAAATTAAACTCGAACAAGCCAAAGGATTCAGCCTGTATATGCTTCGCGCCATCATTAGCGGGCGCGGCGATGAAGTTATCGAACTGGCGAAAACGAACTGGTTCCGGTAAAACATTCCTTTAATTGAGGATAATAATAAGGAACCACCGTGATTGATTTGCGCAGCGACACAGTAACCCGGCCGAGTGAAGAAATGCTCAAGCGTATGATGGCAGCGCCAACCGGCGATGACGTCTATGGCGATGACCCAACGGTCAATGAATTACAAGAATACGCGGCAAAAATCAGCGGCAAAGAAGCCGCGCTATTCCTGCCAACGGGCACCCAAGCTAACCTGGTGGCCCTGTTAAGCCATTGCGAACGTGGCGAAGAGTATATTGTGGGGCAACTGGCGCACAATTATCTCTATGAAGCGGGTGGTGCTGCGGTGTTAGGTAGCATCCAGCCGCAACCTATTGACGCCAATCCCGATGGTTCGCTGCCTCTCGATAAAGTCGCGGCAAAAATCAAACCTGATGATATCCACTTCGCACGCACGAAATTACTGAGTCTCGAAAATACCCATAACGGCAAAGTTTTGCCGCGCGAGTATCTCAAGCAGGCGTGGGAATTTAGCCGCAATCATAAACTGGCATTACACGTTGATGGTGCGCGCATCTTCAACGCCGTGGTGGAATATGGCTGCACGCTGGAAGAAGTGGTGCGTTACTGCGATACCTTCACGATTTGCCTCTCAAAAGGCCTGGGAACGCCAGTTGGTTCTTTGTTAGTCGGTAGCCAGGAATACATTAAACGTGCCACGCGCTGGCGCAAAATGGTCGGCGGCGGTATGCGCCAGGCCGGTATTCTGGCAGCCGCAGGTTTGTACGCCCTTGAGAATAACGTGCAGCGCCTTAAAGAAGACCACGACAACGCGCATTGGCTGTCGGGTGAGTTACGTGAAATTGGCGTCGATGTGACACGTCAGGACACTAATATGGTGTTTGCTCGCGTGCCGGTTGAGCAGGCTGAAAGCCTCGGCAAATTTATGAAAGAACGCGGTGTGCTGATGAGCGCAGGGCCAGTCACTCGTCTGGTTGTTCATCTTGATGTGAATCGCCAGCAACTGACCGAAGTGGTTTCCCACTGGCAGGCATTTTTACAACGCTAACCGGAGGGTCAGGGAAGATGACACAGCCACAAAATATTCTGGTACTTGGCGCAAGCGGCTATATCGGACAACACCTTGTGCCGGAACTTACCGCTGCCGGGCATCATGTCACGGCGGCCGCAAGGCGCGTTGAGTGGCTGGAAAAACAACCCTGGCCGGGCGTTGACTGCCGTCACGTCGATTTACAGTGGCCGTCAACGCTACCTCAACTGCTGGAAAACGTCGATACGCTTTATTATCTGGTGCACAGCATGGGTGACGGAGCCGATTTCGTGGCCCATGAACGCCAGACGGCCCTGAATTTGCGCGATGCGCTGCGTGTGCATCCAGTAAAACAGCTGATATTCCTCAGTTCTCTGCAAGCCGCTGAAGGTGATGGCGACTCCGAGCATTTACGCGCTCGCCAGCTAACAGCGGATATTCTGTGTGATGCAGGCGTTCCCGTTACCGAAATTCGTGCCGGTATTATTGTTGGTGCCGGTTCCGCTGCCTTTGAGGTGATGCGCGACATGGTTTACAACCTGCCGGTGCTCACGCCACCGCGCTGGGTTCGCTCGCGCACCACGCCGATTGCGCTGAAAAACCTGCTCTATTATCTGGTTGAATTGCTGAAACATCCTGCGCAGGAGAACCGTGTATTTGAGGCTGCCGGACCTGACGTGCTGAGTTATCAGCAGCAGTTCGAACGGTTCATGGCAATAAGCGGTAAACGCCGCCCACTGATTCCCATTCCGCTGCCGACAAGTTGGATCTCGGTGTGGTTTCTAAACATGATAACGTCGGTGCCCCCGACCATCGCCAAGGCCCTGATCCAGGGATTAAAGCACGATCTTCTGGCTGACGATCGCGAGTTACGTGCGCTGATCCCACAAACTCTGCTCACCTTTGACGATGCCGTTCGCGCAACACTTGAAGATGAACACAAGCTGGCAAACTCGCAGGACTGGGGTTACGACGCACAGGCCTATGCCCGCTGGCGTCCGGAATATGGCTTCTTCCCCAAACAGGCAGGTTGTACGTTAACGACCTCCGCTGAGCTGGCAGATTTGTGGCAAGTGGTGAATCAGATTGGCGGCAAAGAAGGATATTTCTTCGGCAACATTCTGTGGCAAACCCGAGGATATATGGATTTGCTGGTCGGTCACAGACTGGCGAAAGGACGCCCGGAGCGGGAAATGCTGCAAGTTGGAGATCGGGTTGATAGCTGGAAAGTGATTATTGTCGAACCCGAAAAAGAGCTGACGCTATTGTTTGGCATGAAAGCCCCCGGACTTGGGCGACTTTCTTTCACTTTGCGTGACCACGGCCAACATCGCACGCTGGATGTTCGCGCCTGGTGGCATCCGCATGGAACAGCAGGTTTGTTCTACTGGTTGGTCATGATCCCCGCGCATCTGTTCATTTTCCGCGGCATGGCCCGACGGATTTGCCAGCTTTCCGAACAATCTGCACATAAAGTCCGTTAAGAGTCCTAATCTTTAGCTTTCCCCATTGCAAGCGCTGCCATTTCACGGAAAAATGCGCAGCGTAAATCTCAATTATCATGAGTTGGTCGACATGAAGGTACTGGTAACGGGCGCCACCAGCGGTTTAGGCCGAAACGCGGTCGAATTTCTTCGCGCAAAAGGCATCAGCGTACGGGCAACCGGGCGCAATGAAGCCATGGGCAAACTGCTGGAAAAAATGGGTGCCGAGTTCGTCCATGCCGACCTGACGGAACTGGTTTCCTCGCAGGCCAAAGTGATGCTGGCCGATGTTGACACGCTCTGGCATTGCTCAAGCTTTACTTCCCCGTGGGGGACACAGGAAGCATTTGATCTCGCCAATGTTCGCGCAACTCGCCGCTTAGGTGAATGGGCAGTGGCGTGGGGGGTGCGCAACTTTGTGCATATTTCCTCACCTTCACTCTATTTTGATTATCACCATCATCGCAATATCAGCGAGGACTTCCGTCCGGTGCGCTTTGCCAACGAATTTGCCCGCAGCAAAGCCGCCAGCGAAGAAGTGATTCAGCTGCTGGCACAATCGAATCCGCACACGCGCTTTACGATTCTGCGTCCGCAAAGTTTGTTCGGCCCGCACGACAAAGTCTTCTTCCCACGTCTGGTACAGATGATGCGCCATTACGGCAGCGTGCTGTTACCGCGCGGTGGTGATGCGATGGTCGATATGACTTATATCGAAAATGCCGTACATGCGATGTGGCTCGCAACTCAGTGCGAATCACAGCCATCTGGGCGCGCCTACAACATCACTAACATGGAAGCTCGCCCGCTGCGGGTTATCGTGCAAAAGCTGATTGATGAATTAGACATTCAATGCAGGATCCGTTCGGTACCGTATCCGATGCTGGATATGATTGCCCGAAGCATGGAGCGTTTTGGCAGTAAATCAGCCAAAGAACCGGTGCTCACTCACTACGGCGTGTCGAAGCTTAATTTTGATTTAACGCTCGATACGACACGCGCTGAAACAGAATTAGGTTATCAGCCTGTTGTTACGCTTGATGAAGGTATCCGGCGTACCGCGCTCTGGCTGCGTGACCACGGTACGTTATTGCATCGCTAATCAACCTTGCCCGTATTTTTCAAGTAGCGCTTCCGCTATTGCCTCAGTTTGCGCATCCGCATCACCGGAATATTTCGTTGGGCGGAAGTGCATCTGGAAAGCCTGGATCACTCTCTTTTGCTGCTCCCACGCCATATCAGGCGTCACCTGATAACCATAACGCGATAGCAAATCCAGCAGACCTCGCCTGTCCACCGGTTGGTAAGGCCCACGACCATTCAGATAAAAGGCTACTCTGTTTGCATCCGGCCAGGCACCCACGCCCTGTTGAGCCAATTGCTGCCATGGGAATAGCGGACCTGGGTCAACTTTACGTTGCGGAGCAATATCCGCATGGGCGACAACATTTTGCGGTTGGATTTGATAACGAGCGATAATCACTTTCGCCAGTTTCTCCAGCACCGAGATCTGCGGAGCATTGAAGGGATAAAACTGCTTTCCACGGCCCTGACGCGTAAAACCTTTATTCTCAAGCTCGATACCAATCGAGGTGTCATTAATCCGCGTTGCGCCACGCCAAAAACTCACTCCTGCGTGCCACGCCAATTCGCTCTCAGGCACTAATTGCCAGATAACAGGCTTGCCGCCAGATACCGGAGGGGTGTCAGGAATGAGATAATGTGAACTGACATTTTGTTCAGTTAAAGTGGTTAGCGAACCGGCAAAGTCATCGGCGGTGTAGTGAATAACCAACACTTTTACCCGTGGATAGGCATTCCTCGCGGTGTGGCTGGTGTCGACTTTAAAATCGCCTTTATCGACAACGGTTTTTTCAACAACTTCAGGCTTACTGGAGCACCCCACCAGCAAAGCTACGAAAATGATCAGGCTAATTCGCCACTGCATTCGCTTCCCTCTCTCTTTTTTGAATCAACATATTAAACCCTAAATAATTCGAGCGGCATCGCAGCGGCAAGTAAACGAATCCCGACGAGCTTAGTAAACTAAGTGATTCGGGTGAGTTCGCGCAGCCAACAAAGAGGCAGCTCGAAGTATGACGGGTTTTGACAGCGATACGCTATGCTAAGTGAGTCCTCCTGAGAAAATAAGGAAATAAAAATGCGCAGCTCAGTTTTGGTTCTTCTTCCGTGCGCTCTGCTCCTCACGGCCTGTACTACCCCCGTTACTCCCGCTTTTAAAGATATTGGCACCCGCAGCGGCCCTTGTATTGAGGGCGGCCCGGATAGCGTGGCACAGAAATTTTACGATTATCAATTAACCCATAAAACCCAGGGCAGCAGCGCCATTACCGGCTTACGTCCTTATATGAGTGATTCTCTGGCGCAGCAACTCCAGAAAGCCAGCGCTTCGCCAAACGCGCAGAATGAATTTATGCGCAGCAATATGTTTACCAGCAATGCAGACGGCGCGGACACAGCCGAAGTGGCTTCTGCATCAACCATTCCCAACACCGACGCACGGAATATTCCGTTGCGTGTGAAACTGACTAAAGGCAGTCAAAGCTGGAACGATGAAGTATTGATGATTCGTGAGGGTCAGTGCTGGGCAGTGGATGACGTGCGTTATTTAGGCGAAAACAGCCACGCACCTTCAGGTAGCCTGCGTCAGGCAATAGAAACCAACTAACAACTGTCTAATATTCACGCAATCGGCGGGGTGAAATTCATAACCCATGTAAATAGTCTGGAGTTTTGACATAACTCCGACATTTATTCTTGCCTTCACCCCGCCCCGCTATATTGTGCTACCTTTAATGCATGTGAGTAGTTATTTTTAGGTTTTAACGCACAAAGATTGCATAACTATTCTGTTAAAGGTACCCTTTGCGGCTTCAATTGCTATTCAACTTATGCGCATGAGTATTCAACTAAACGGCATTAATTGTTTTTACGGCGCACACCAGGCGCTGTTCGATATCACCCTTAGTTGCCCACAGGGCGAAACGCTGGTGCTGCTTGGTCCAAGCGGCGCAGGTAAAAGCTCGCTTCTGCGCGTACTCAATCTGCTTGAGATGCCGCACTCCGGGCAACTCACCATTGCGGATAACCATTTTGACTTTGCAAAAGCGCCTGGCGATAAAGCCATTCGTGAATTGCGTCGCAATGTTGGCATGGTGTTCCAGCAATATAATCTTTGGCCTCATCTCACTGTGCTGCAAAACCTGATGGAAGCGCCTTGTCGCGTTCTGGGGATCAGCAAAGATGAAGCGCGTCAGCGTGCCGACAAACTGCTTGAGCGTTTACGCCTGAAACCGTATATGGACCGCTATCCGCTGCACCTTTCCGGTGGCCAGCAGCAGCGTGTCGCGATTGCACGTGCCTTGATGATGGAACCACAGATCCTGCTGTTCGATGAACCCACCGCAGCACTGGATCCGGAAATCACCGCGCAGATCGTCAGCATCATTCGTGAGTTGGCAGAAACCAACATCACTCAGGTCATCGTGACCCACGAAGTGGAAGTTGCGCGTAAAACCGCAAGCCGTGTGGTTTACATGGAAAATGGCCACATCGTCGAGCAAGGTGATGCGAGTTGCTTCGCAAAACCACAGACCGAAGCGTTTAAATTCTATCTGTCACACTGATGTATCCGGGAAAATAACCATGAAAAAAGTTCTGCTTGCCACATTATTAGCCAGCCTGAGCCTTTCCGCGTCGGCTGCACAAACTATTCGTTTTGCTATGGAAGCGTCTTACCCTCCGTTTGAATCGATGGATGCCAGTAACAAGATTGTTGGTTTTGATGTCGATTTAGCCAATGCGTTGTGTAAAGAGATCGATGCAACCTGTACTTTCAGTAATCAAGCATTTGATAGTCTGATCCCAAGTTTGAAATTCCGCCGTATCGACGCGGTAATCTCAGGTATGGATATCACCCCAGAGCGTGAAAAACAGGTACTTTTCAGCACCCCATACTATGAAAACTCTGCGCTGTTTGTCGGCCAGAAAGGCAAAATTGCTGATATCAGTGCGCTGAAAGGCAAAAAAGTGGGTATGCAGAACGGCTCCACGCACCAGAAATTTATCATGGATAAACATCCAGAAATCACCACCGTTCCTTACGACAGCTACATGAATGCCAAGCTGGATATGGAAAGTGGCCGTATTGACGCGGTATTTGGTGACACTGCTGTCGTTACCGAATGGCTGAAAGCCGATCCTAAACTAGCCGCCATTGGCGATAAAGTTACGGATAAAGACTACTTCGGTACAGGCCTGGGCATCGCTGTTCGTCAGGGCAACACTGACCTGCAGGCGAAGTTCAACACTGCACTTGAAAAAGTGAAGCAAGATGGTACCTACAAAACCATCTACGAAAAATGGTTCCAGAAGTAATCTGAATGAACGAAATGTTTACTTTAGCAAGCGCCGCCGGGATGACCGTCGGCCTTGCCGTTTGTGCGCTAATCATCGGCCTGGCTCTGGCGATGATTTTTGCCGTATGGGAGTCTGCAAAATGGCGTCCGATAGCCTGGCTGGGTTCAGCTTGGGTGACGGTGCTGCGCGGCTTACCTGAAATTCTGGTGGTGCTGTTTATTTATTTCGGCTCCTCACAGTTACTGCTTATCCTCTCAGATGGCTTCACGCTCAATCTCGGTTTTGCGCAGATCCCCATCCAATTACAGATCGAGAATTTCGATGTCAGCCCGTTCCTGTGCGGCGTCATTGCACTTTCCTTGCTCTACTCGGCTTATGCTTCGCAAACTTTGCGTGGCGCACTCAAAGCCGTACCAATTGGGCAATGGGAGTCCGGCCAGGCATTAGGTTTATCGAAAGCAGCCATTTTCTTCCGTCTGGTGATGCCGCAAATGTGGCGCCATGCGCTGCCAGGTTTAGGCAACCAGTGGTTAGTTTTGCTTAAAGATACCGCGCTGGTTTCGCTGATAAGCGTCAATGATTTGATGTTACAAACCAAGAGTATCGCCACCCGTACCCAGGAGCCATTTACCTGGTATGTGGTCGCTGCCGCGATCTACCTCGTGATCACCCTCATCAGCCAGTACGTGCTCAAACGTATTGACCAGAGAGCGACTCGTTTTGAACGGAGACCCGGCTGATGCTTGAGTATTTACCGGAACTGTTTAAAGGCCTGCATACCAGCCTGACTCTGACCGTAGCGTCAATTGTGGTCGCGTTGATTTTATCGCTGTTTTTCACCATCGTTTTGACGCTGAAAACACCGGTATTGGTTCATATTGTACGTGCCTACATCACCCTGTTTACTGGTACGCCTTTGCTGGTGCAAATCTTCCTTATTTACTACGGCCCAGGTCAATTCCCGTCGATTCAAAATTACCCTGTGTTGTGGCATCTGCTTTCTGAGCCGTGGTTGTGTGCATTGATTGCCCTTTCGTTAAACAGTGCGGCTTACACCACACAACTGTTTTACGGGGCTATTCGCGCGATTCCTGAGGGGCAGTGGCAATCGTGTGGCGCATTGGGAATGAGCAAAAAGGATACGCTCGCCATTTTGCTTCCTTATGCATTTAAACGCGCACTATCGTCGTACTCGAACGAAGTGGTTTTAGTGTTTAAAAGTACTTCGCTGGCGTACACCATTACGCTGATGGAAGTGATGGGCCACGGGCAGTTGCTGTATGGACGGACTTACGATGTGATGGTGTTCGGTGCCGCAGGCCTGGTTTATCTGGTCGTGAACGGTTTACTGACGCTCATAATGCGTGTGGTAGAACGTCGCGCTCTGGCATTTGAACGTCGAAATTAAACGATAGCGAATCATAGAAAACGGCGGGGAATTCCCCGCCTTTTTTATATCCCGACAAATATAATTATACATTTAATTTGCATATAAATTCATTTACTGGCATGATTTTTTGACGCCGGAAAACGGTGAATACAATAAAACACGACAGACAGGAGCTACACACATGAAGAAGTTTATTTTGGCCGCACTGTTCGCCACAGCCGCATTCAACGTGGCTGCGGCCGACAAAATCAACTTTGGTTCTTCGGCGACTTATCCGCCATTTGAATCGCTGGATGCCAATAATCAGATTGTCGGTTTTGATATCGACCTGGCAAAAGCTTTATGCAAACAAATGCAAGCTGAATGCACATTCACTAACCATGCATTTGACAGCCTGATCCCGTCGCTTAAATTCCGTAAATACGATGCCGTCATTTCCGGCATGGATATTACCCCTGAACGCAGCAAACAAGTTTCCTTCACTGCACCGTACTATGCCAACTCAGCGGTGGTGATTGCCAAAAAAGGGGCGTTTAAATCTTTTGACGAACTGAAAGGCAAACGTATCGGCATGGAAAACGGCACCACACATCAGAAATATCTCCAGGATAAACATCCGGAAATTAAAACCGTTTCTTACGATAGCTACCAGAATGCGATTATCGACCTGAAAAATGGGCGTATTGATGGCGTATTTGGCGACACGGCTGTCGTTAATGAATGGCTGAAAACCAACCCGCAGTTAGGGACGGTGGGCGAGCACGTGACTGATGCAGAATACTTCGGTACGGGCCTGGGGATTGCGGTTCGCCCGGATAACAAGGCATTGCTGACCAAACTGAATACCGCGCTGGCAGCGATTAAAGCTGACGGGACTTATCAGAAGATTAGCGACCAGTGGTTCCCGCAGTAATTATTTACATGTTCTAAATATCCAGGCCAGATTGTGTTTTTACCTTCTGGCCGATATTCTCACAAGTATCGTGCTGATGAAGTAGACCCAATCATTTAAAGTATAAATGTACAATCTGAATTCGTACATTTGAAAAATGAAAAAATACGTATTTTTACTTAAATTACATCCAGTTAATAGTGGGTGTGACGTTTTTGCACTAGATAAATTATCTATGTAAAATACATGACAGAATTTTACATGGATGATTTAAATGGAAAATAATAGTGTTCTACAATCTAATTCTTCTCGCCCTCCCTTGAATAACCTTTATATTTGGCTGCTAGTTCTTTGTCCGATATTTTTCATTCCAATAACTTATTTGCAGCTACATTCAAGCCCTGTGATTTTTATTTCACTTCAACTTATAGGTTACGCCCTGCCTATAACATTATTTATTAAGGACCGAATCAATTTAACCGCGGCCGGATATACAAAATTACCACATTGGATATGGATATTTTTCTCCCCTGTTTATTATTGGAAAAGGGATAATATTACCAAGAGTAATCATACTATTTTCTGGTGTGGCCTGATTATACCTCTTATCTGTGCTACCTTAACATTCCCTATAACGGAAGAGTATGAGAACTCAATTTATACTCAGCCCGAGCAGCAGGATTCTTATACTCCAGCACTGCCATTTCCAAATGCAGAGAATTGATAGGTCATATTATTTTCTTTATCTGGATAGATGTCACACGAGTCGATTTCCTTCTATCCAGGTTTTGGAGATTAAGGTGAAGGCAGCCGCACCAACAACGCCAACACCTCGTAATGCGCCGTATGCGGGAACATATCAAACAGCTGTACTCTCTCAACCCGGTATTCCGCCAGCGAAGCAATATCCTGCGCCATCGTCTGCGCATTACAACTTGAATAGATGATGTATTTCGGAGCCATGTTGTTCAGGAAATAACACAGCGCCTGGCCAATGCCACGTCTTGGCGGATTCACTAAAACCAGGTCAGGAATATCTTCCTGTTCAGTCGCAAATTTCGTGGAGTCCAGCGCCTGGAAGTGAATATCGGTTAAGCCGAGTTTTTCGGCTGATTGGCGAGCTGAGGCAATTGCTTCTGGGGCAATTTCAATTCCAGTCAGTTTCATATCCGGTGTGGCGCAGTGCAGCCCAAAGCCGCCAACTCCACAGAATAAATCCCACATATGTTTGACGGGCATTTCTCGCACCCACTCACGGGCGGTGGCATACAACGACGCAGCAACCGTTGGGTTAGTCTGGAAGAAACTTTGCGGGCGGATATATAACGGCACGCCGTTAAAATTTTCTTCAAGCCATTGTTGTTCGGTGAACGGAATCTCCTGCTCGCCTTCCATAATCGCCATATGCACTGGCTGGATGTTGGCGGAAATCACTTTGAGCTGTGGGAGTTGTTGTTGCAGCCATGGCAGCGCCGCACGCAGCTGCTCAATTTTTGCATCGGAACGCAATACAAAACGCAGCATCATGCCGCCATCTAACTGGCTTTCCGTCAGCAACAGATATTTCAGTTCGCCACGTTTACGCGCCACGTTATAGGGCGTCAAACCCGCACGAGCAATAAAAGGTTTCAGTACGGCAAAAACCACCTGGAAAGAGGCAGGATAAAGCGGGCATTCGGTTAAATCTTCAGGCGTCCCATCGCGGTGCAGCATGCCAAGCAACGGCTTTTCTACGCTGCCGCTGACCACCATTTTAGCTTTATTACGAAAAGCATGTTCAGGGCCACTGATTGGCGCGCGCCAGTCTTGCACCGCAACTCCCTCCAGTAATTGCTGAAGTTCGTTCATTTTGTCGGTGAGCTGTTCAGAAATCGGCTGTTCAATCCACTGACAAGAACGGCAACGATTAGCCTGGTATAGCGCGCAATGCATAATTAAATCCTGAAGGGCGCAGATCAAAACACTACGCGGTTATTGAAGTTTGAAAAAAAGCCGACTGCGCGAAGGGGCAAACAGCAGGAACAACACCAGTAAATCGGGGAGTTTCTGCATCATTAACGAGCGGAATATCTCACGTTTTGACTCGCCGGGAATACTAAAAAGTTCGGGATAACCCCAACCCAGCGACGCCGCCCATAAATATGAGACCGCAATAACCTGCGTGGCAAGGAATACCCAGCGCCCCCAGTTGCACCCTTTCATGATGACAAACGCACAACGTAACTCGATGCAAAGCATCACCAGGCTGCCAAGGAAAATCAGCGTCAGGTTCCAGGTTTGCACACTGCGATGAACAAAATCAATCACTCCACGCAACCCGAGCATGTTGAACAGCAACATAAGATCGAGCATCCGCGTAGTAAGAATAGCGATTGCCGCCACCAGAACGAGTGTGGGGGCATTCAATTTGGCTTGAGTTTGACTTCGTTTCCTGAAAATTTCCGCAAACCTCGTGTTCCATACGTCACAGTGCCGCGTCTGGCGCGGCACTGAAGGTTTTATCAGATTTTAAACCTTTCAGCTACGCCTTGCACGCTGGATATCGCGCAGACGCTGCTTTTCTGCCCGCGCCATAAACCACCATGCAATTAAGCCAATAACCCCGACGACACCCAAAATGATAGATGCCAGAGCGTTAATTTCCGGGTTGACCCCCATTCTGACACTCGAGAATACCAGCATCGGTAAGGTTGTCGCACCTGGCCCTGAGACGAAGCTCGCAATAACCAAATCATCGAGCGATAAGGTAAACGCCAGTAGCCAGCCGGAGACGATTGCCGGGGCAATCATCGGAACGGTGATCACAAAAAACACCTTCAGCGGCGTGGCGCCTAAATCCATTGCCGCTTCTTCGATTGAGTGGTCTAGCTCGCGCAAGCGTGAGCTAATTACCACTGACACATACGCAGTACAAAAAGTGACGTGCGCAAGCCAGATGGTCAACATGCCGCGGTCACTTGGCCAGCCAATGGCATGCCCAAGCGCGACGAACAACAACAGCAACGACAGGCCAGTAATGACATCAGGCATAACCAGCGGTGCGGTGAGCATAAAGGCAAAACCTGTGGAGCCCCGAAACTTACCAAAACGCACCATCACCATAGCAGCAATGGTGCCAAGGATAACCGCGGCTGTTGCAGCCGCAGCCGCAATGGTCAAACTCAGCCCCACTGCGCTCATCATCGCCGAGTCGTGGAATAGCTCGGCATACCAACGTGTAGACCACCCCGCCCAAACTGTTACCAGTTTTGAGCTGTTAAATGAGTAGATCACCAGCATTAACATTGGGGCGTACAGAAAGGTGAAACCAATCACCAAAATCAAAATACGCCACGGTGAACGCACTACCGGTAAATTGTTCATGCGTGGTCCTCCGCCGCTTTGTTCTGGTATTTGTGGAACCACATAATCGGCACAATCAGCAGGATAAGCATAGTGATAGCTACCGCTGAGGCCACAGGCCAGTCGCGGTTATTGAAGAATTCCTGCCACAGTACACGACCAATCATGATGCTATCTGGCCCGCCGAGCAGTTCCGGGATAACAAACTCCCCTACCGCCGGAATAAACACCAGCATCGAGCCGGCAATAATCCCACCTTTGGTGAGCGGCACGATAACGCTAAAGAATGTTTTCAGCGGCCGGGCACCTAAATCCAGAGAGGCCTCCACCAGCGAGTAATCAATTCGGGTCAGCGCGGTATAAATCGGCAGCACCATAAAGGGTAAATAGGCATAAACGATACCGATATAAACCGCGAGATTGGTATGTAAAATCACCAGCGGTTGATCGATAACACCCAACCATATCAGCACATTATTAAGCACACCGTTATTTTTGAGGATCCCCATCCACGCATACACGCGAATCAGGAACGAGGTCCATGAAGGTAAAATAACCAATAACAACAGAATATTACGTGTTGAGGATTTACTGTGAGCCACCGCCCAGGCCAACGGATAGCCCAGCAGCAAACAGCAAATTGTAGAAACGCCCGCCATTTGCAGCGATTGCAGATAGGCTTCGGCATATAACGGATCGTCAGTTAGCTGAAGATAGTTAGCCAGATTCAGCGCCAGCGAAATCTGATCGTCTGCCCAGGTGACGAGATCGGTGTAAGGCGGAATGGATCGCGCTATTTCTGCAAAACTTATCTTAAAGACAATCAAGAATGGCAGCATAAACAGCAAAATTAGCCACAGATAAGGCAAAGCGATCACCAGCTTGCGGCCATGGCGCATTTGCATTTTTCCCAGCCACAATTTAAAACCGCTTGCCGGTGGCTCCGCCGGGCGTTCAGTCATCGTGCTCATTTCGCCCCCTTAAACCGTCAACACCACACAACTTTCAGCATCCCAACACAGGCGCACTTCGTCGCCCCATGTCGGCATTCCTTTACGATTGCGGTTCTCGTTCTGCAACTGCGCGCTGATCATCTGGCCACTTTTCAGGCGGACGTGATATATCGACAAGTCGCCAAGGTAAGCAATGTGCACCACTTCACCTACCGCAAAGTTGTAGCCATCGGCAGGCGGTTCGTCGCAAAGCATTACTTTTTCCGGGCGCAATGCAACGTAGACCGGCACACCGTCGACCACTGAAATATCCGGGTCTACTTTCAATGGATGCACAAGCCCTGGACTGTCAATCACCAGGCCATCTTCCTGACGCTCTTTCAACAGACCTTCAAAGACGTTTACCGAACCGATAAATTCAGCGCTGTAGCGCGTTGCCGGGTATTCATAGACTTCTTCCGGCTCGCCGATTTGCTCGAATTTACCGCGATTCATGATGGCGATACGCCCCGCCATAGTCATCGCTTCTTCCTGGTCGTGCGTCACCATCACGCAGGTCGCGCCCACGCGCTCAAGAATATCGACGACTTCAAGTTGCATACGGTCACGCAGCTTTTTATCCAGCGCGCCCATTGGCTCATCGAGCAGCAACAGTTTTGGCCGTTTCGCGAGGCTTCGTGCCAGCGCGACACGTTGGCGCTGTCCGCCAGAAAGCTGGTGCGGCTTACGTTTCGCGTACTCCTGCATATGCACAAGAGTTAGCATTTCCTGCACGCGCTGAGTGATTTCACTTTTCGGCAGTTTGTCTTGCTTGAGGCCGAAGGCGATATTTTGTTCAACCGTCATATGCGGGAAAAGCGCATACGACTGGAACATCATATTGATCGGGCGCTGATACGGCGGCACATGCGACAAATCGACGCCATCAAGCACGATCTGCCCGGCACTCGGTTGCTCAAAGCCTGCCAACATACGTAAAAGTGTTGATTTACCACAGCCGGATGGCCCGAGCAGCGCAAAAATTTCGCCTTTATAAATGGTGAGATTCACATCATCAACGGCGTGTTGCCCGTCGAAGGATTTTGTGAGGTTGCGTACTTCAAGCAGCGGGGTGAGCGCTTTGCGAGTTTTCGCGTGTGGACGAGGAGTTACGTCGTTCAATATGTTGCTCTCCGGCAAAAACGAAATAGATGTACGACCCGGTTGCCGTACTAATGACGATACAGAGGCCTCGGCCTCTGCTCGTGTTGGAGCGCATGCACTGTTTCGGTGCACCACTCCGTTGCAAACCTTGTTAAGTCGCTAACAGGTTTACTTATTTGCCTGTTTTAACTTTAGTCCACGCCCGGGTAATTACGCGGTCAACTTTTGGCGATTGCACACTTTGTGTGAACAATTTGGCACGCACATCAGCTGGCGGATAAATACCTGGGTTATCGCGAATTTCTGCGTTCAGCAGCGGCGTCGAGTCTTTGTTCGCGTTCGCGTAATAAACGTGGTTACTGATATTCGCCACGACATCCGGGCGCATCAGGTAATTCAGGAACTGATAGGCTTCGTCTTTGTTTTTCGCATCTGCGGTCATGGCGAACATATCGAAGTACACCATCGCCCCTTCTTTAGGAATGGTATAAGCAATATTCACGCCATTTTTTGCTTCTTTGGCGCGATTCGCTGCCTGGAGAATATCGCCCGACCAACCAATCGCGACGCAAATGTCGCCGTTTGCCAGGTCATTGATGTATTGAGAAGAGTGGAAATAGCGGATAGACGGGCGCAGTTTCAACAGCAGATCGTTCGCCGCCCCGGTGTAATCTTTCGGGTCGGTGCTGTTAGGATCTTTGCCCAGATAGTGCAACACAGAGGCATAGACTTCGCTTGGTGCGTCAAGGAAGGAGACACCGCAGCTTTTCAGCTTCTCGAGGTTTTCGGGTTTCAGGATAAGATCCCAGCTATCCACTGGCGCGTCTTTGCCCAGTGCCGCTTTGACTTTTTCGACGTTGTAACCGATACCGGTTGTGACCATCATGTACGGAATGCCGTATTTATTGTCGTGGTCGTTGTGCGCGACCAGCTTGAGCATTTCCGGATCGAGGTTTTTGTAGTTCGGGAGTTTACTTTTATCCAGCGGCTGGAAAATCCCGGCCTGAGCCTGACGTTCGAGGAATTGCGAAGAAGGCACAACCAGGTCGTAGCCCGTACTGCCCGCCATCAACTTCCCTTCCAACACTTCGTTGGAGTCGAAGACGTCATAAACGACTTTAATACCGGTTTCTTTGGTGAAGTTTGCCAGCGTATCCGGCGCAATATAATCAGACCAGTTATAAACGTGCAGCGTCTTTTGTTCAGCAGCAAATGTGGTGGCAGAAACGGCCATCAGCAAACCCGCCACCATACCCGATAGCAATTTTTTACGTTGGGCGAACATAGTTATCATTCCTTCTGAATAAAGGGTAAATCTCGCTTTCGCGAGCATAATTTACTCAATCAACCTTTCACGCATTTTTTTCTCGCACACAGGCCATGCAAGAATCATGCATCTCTATTCAAACTGCTGTGAAAAAAGACTGACGCCTCCCCAGCAGACATTGCACGCTTTACGCGTCCCGCAAGAATAACTGTAGCCAGACTTAGAGACTATAGCCCAGGCAGAAAAGTGACTTTTATCAATTTTTTAAGCATAAAACATCTATGGTGTGGCGCAAAACGGGCAGGAGTGGCGAGAATAATTCTGGTGGGAGGCTATTAAGGCAGAATAAAAAAACATGGAACGCAGCGGGTATGGCAGCCGCTGCGGTCAGGAAAGAAACGATTAGTGCAGGAAGTGGGTTTGAATAATTGTGCCGTCATCTTGCTCTTCTTCTCCTTCAGAGATAAAGAGCAGCTGGTTGGCACACGCTTCCAGAATCACCATAGAGATTTGCTCTTCACTCTGTTTTACAAAGGCAGCAAACTGCTCACGGGTAATGCCGACTGACGCTTGCAGCGACTGGCAAACCACAAGTTTAGGCAAATTGTCATCCTGGATATCCAGGAACGCTTTCACGGTTAACGAACTGGCGTTGATAGAGGACAAATCAGATGCCAGTGGCAGCAAAGCGGAAGGTTTTACTTCGGCCAGCGCTGAGAACAAGACGATATTATCGACCAGATCGATTTTCGCATCGTAGACACCATCAAAATTCTGCATATGGGGCAGATGGAGCGCCTGGCAAGTGTCGCACTCGAAAATGGTCACGCCGATTTCGTCAAGCCAGCGGCGTAAGATGTCCAGAGTCGGGACAACGAGTGAATCCATAAATGCCGTAGCCTCTTAAATAAGGGTGAGTAAGTCGCGCCATAGCTTACGCAAAAATAACGCCTCATACTAATATTATGCGCCCAATGGCTCATGCGTTCGAATTTAGCCGCCTGTTTTCAGGCAATATCCCGGCTGCGCTTGCTGTTCAATCCATTTAATCATCAGTGTCGCAATATCCACACCGCTTGTTTTTTCAATGCCTTCCAGACCTGGCGACGCGTTGACTTCCATAACCAGTGGGCCGCGTTCGGCGCGCAAAATATCAACGCCCGCCACATCCAACCCGAGCGTTGCAGCCGCATGCAGGGCGATTTCGCGTTCACGTTCGGTGATTTCAACCTGATTTGCCACGCCTCCGCGATGCAGGTTGGAGCGAAAATCACCGGGTTTTGCCTGGCGTTCGATTGCCGCCACCACGTTGTTGCCGACCACAAGACAGCGGATATCCCTGCCCTGCGCTTCTTTTATATATTCCTGCACCAGAATATGAGCGTTAAGACCCCGGAAGGCATCAATCACGCTTTCTGCCGCCTGCCGGGTTTCAGCCAACACGACGCCAATCCCTTGTGTACCTTCCACCAGTTTTACCACCAGCGGAGCACCGCCTACCATGTCGATTAAATCACTGGTGTCATCAGGTGAGTGAGCAAAACCGGTAACGGGCAAATCAATGCCCTGCCTCGCCATCAACTGCAAGGAACGCAGTTTGTCGCGCGCACGGGTAATCGCGACGGATTCATTGAGTGGATAGCTGCCCAGCATTTCAAACTGGCGCAAAACCGCAGTGCCATAAAATGTGATTGCCGAGCCGATACGTGGAATAACTGCATCATAATGCGGAAGCTGGCGGCCTTTATAATGCACAGAGGGTGCTGCCGGATTGATGTTCATATAGCAAGAAAGGGGATCGATAATTTCGACGGCGTGACCCCGGCGCGATGCCGCTTCACGAAGCCGTTTACAAGAATAAAGCGTTCCATCCCGGGACAAAATGGCGATTTTCACCCTGCACCTCAGCGTTTCCAGTCTATGAGACAATCTCAGTAGGCGTGATTGATGCAGTTAGTTTGGACTCGGACTGCGCGGAAAAACCGGAGCGTACACGAAGTACGTGAGGATTTTGAGCACAGCCCAGGGCAAAACTAACAAATAAAATAGCCTAATGGGATAGTCTCTAATAATGACAGCGCGGATATCATAGCACTGCCATGTTGTTTCAACGAACGGGCAATGTATCTGGAGACTGTTTTAACACGTCAATTAAATGGCGTGTTGTGGAGGCCAGATGATGCGGATCGTAGACCACATAGAGATCCGCCGGGATCGCTTTTGTGAGCGGGCGGAAGGTCACGCCCGGCCAGTTCATTTGCGCGTAGCTGTCGGCCATGATGGTTAATCCGATACCGATGCTCACTAATGCCAGCACCGTTTGCGGCTCGACGGCTTCCCTGACTATACGCGGCGTGAACCCCGCCTCCCGACAGACCCCCTGCAAAAAGGTCCAGTCAGAATGCACCGCCGTCATGGTGACAAAAGCCTCGTGACGCAACTGCTCGATATCAATGGCGGTTTGTTTTGTGAGGGGGTGCTTTTCTGGCAAGGCCACTAAAAACGTCGCGTCGTGAAGTTTTTCGCTGCGTAAACCGGGAGGTGGATTGGTTTCCATACGCCAGATCCCGGCGTCGATGTCATGGCGTTCAATTAAAGAAAGCTGGACGCCAGGTGACTTTTCGCGGAATAAAATATCAATCGCGGGATAATCAGCGATAAATTGTTGCAGCCCCAGACGCAACCCGCCCCAGATAGCGGTGCCGACAATGCCCAGGTGAATTCGCCCACCTTCGCCACGACCTATTTGTTCGACTCGGGCCAGGGCAAGGTTTGCGCTGTCGAGCAAACGCCGGGTTTCTTCGAGTAGAATTTCACCCGCATAAGTAAGCGCGACGCTACGTGAATGGCGAATAAACAGAACGGTGCCGAGCTGGGACTCTAATTCTTTAATGTGAAAACTCAGCGGCGGCTGGGACATATTTAAGCGCGCCGCAGCTTTGCCAAAATGCAGCTCTTCTGCCACAGCCTGGAAATAGCGCAATAGTTTTAAATCGGTGCGATAAACTCGCTGTGAAATGCTCATGAGGCTCCCTTTGTTCTGGCAGCCCCATAAACTATCACTCCTGCCGCTCGCTGTAATCCAGCCGACTGTTAATGTGCGACCGGTTCCGAAGCCTTGAGCGAAGGATTGTGTCGATACTGGAAACTGAAGTGGAAAATAACTGCCAGCACTAATGCATATCCGGCAAACACCAACCAAATCGTCGTCCAGTCTTTGACGCCATCAACGCTAAAGTAATCCACCACATAGCCACTGAGAATCGCCCCGAGATAGGCACCAATCCCGTTAACCATCGTCATAAACAGCCCTTGCGCACTGGCCCGGATACGTTTATCAACTTCTTGTTCCACAAACACAGAGCCCGAGATATTAAAGAAGTCGAACGCACAGCCATAAACCACCATCGAAAGTAGCAGTAATACGAAACCAAATGCAGACGGGTCCCCCCAGGCAAACAAGGCGAATCGCAGCACCCAGGCCACCATGCTCATCAACATCACTTGTTTAATCCCAAAGCGACGTAAGAAGAATGGAATGGTGAGGATAAATGCCACTTCAGACATTTGCGAAACTGAAAGCAGAATCGACGGGTACTGAACCACGAAGCTGTTGGCAAATTCAGGGTTACGCGCAAAATCATGCAGGAACGGGTTGCCGAAAGTATTGGTTATCTGCAAAACCGCACCCAACAGCATGGCAAATAAGAAGAAAACAGCCATGCGCGGATTCTTGAATAATACAAACGCATCCAGACCCAGACGACTCACCCACGAGCGCGACACACCGCCTTTCGCCACCGGAATGGTTGGCAGAGTCAGGGAATACAACGCCAGCGCCAGCGAGGCTCCCGCGGCAATATAAAGCTGGAGATTACTCAGCTCAAATCGCATCAGGCTCACCGTCCACATCGCGGCGATAAAACCGATAGTGCCGAAAACGCGGATCGGTGGGAAATGGCTGACGGTATCCAGGCCGGCTTTTTCAAGGCTGGCATACGAGATGGTGTTCGACAGGGCAATGGTTGGCATAAATGCCATCGCGTTACCCAGCATCACCCAAAACATCAGCCCCGGCTGATTAATGCTGGCAGCCCAGGCCAGCATTGCGGCGCACACCAGGTGGCAGAGTGCATAGACACGATTCGCAGGCAGCCATTTGTCGGCAATAATGCCGACGATCCCCGGCATTAATAACGCCGCAAGTCCCTTGGTACTGTAGACCATACCGACATCAGCCCCCCGGAAACCGAGGGTGTTAATCATGTATGAGCCTAGTGTGACCAGCCATGCGCCCCAAATGAAATACTGCAAAAACAACATGATTTTCAAGCGAGGTTTAATCGCCAAAACGTTAATCGCCATGTGTTTTACCCGGTGTGTTGGTAGTGCCTCAGGCGAGTTTGCCCAGGAAACCGCAAATCAGATTAATAAAGTTCTGGCGCGAAAGTGCCGCTGCCGCCAGCGTTTGCGCATGAGAAAGCTGCACGCTTCCCAGGCCTTCAGCAAGATTGGTAATCGCCGAAACCGCCACCACTTTCAGGCCGCAATGGCGAGCGCTGATCACCTCGGGCACAACAGACATACCCACCACATCGCCGCCGATGATTTGCATCATGCGAATCTCAGCTGCGGTTTCAAAGTTGGGGCCAGGATAGGAAACAAACACACCTTCGGTGAGTGGGAAGCCCTGCTCTTTTGCGACTTGCTGTAATACGCCACGGTAATCGGCGTCATAAGCATTTGCCAGAGAGAAGAAACGCTCACCGAAACGGTCATCGTTAGGGCCGATAGTTGGAGTACCCGGCATGGTATTAATATGGTCGTTCAATGCAACCAGGCTGCCAGGCCCCACTTCAGGACGCAATGAACCCGCGGCGTTTGTGGAGAACAGGATTTCACAGCCGAGCAATTTAAACGTGCGAATCGCGTTAGTCATCACTGACATACCGCGCCCTTCGTAGAAGTGACCGCGCCCTTTCATGCAAGCGACAGGAACACCCGCAAGCGTCCCTACCACCAGCTCACCGGCATGGCCGTGTACCGTGCTGACCGGAAAGCCTGGCAGTTCGTCGTAAGGGAAAACAATAGGTTGTTCGATTTTCTCAGCCAGTTCGCCCAGGCCAGACCCCAAAATGAAAGCCACGCGCGGCACCAGGCCATTAATACGGGAACGGATAATATCTGCGGCGTAATACGGAGAGTTATCAAGAGTAGTCATCGGCATCAGGTGCTCCTTGTCATGAGTCGAATAATCAGAATTTGCGTTAACTCTGTTATACCGACTGACAATAGTGCAGAACCAATACCGTTTAGGCGGGTGATTGATAGCGAAAATGTATTGATCAGCGGCGGCGAGCGCCACCGCCAGAGGTTGTTATCGGGTAGCCCAGCCCTGTTTGTGCAAATAATCGAGAATAAATGGACGGTTTTCTTTGATGATTGTGCGACGAATATGATCGCTCCACGTGTCGCGGCGCGTATTGCTGCCACGGGAAAGATAGTATTGCGCCATCTCTTCGTCGTATTGCTCCAGCACGTTTTCATCGACCGGCTGATAGCTATTTTCATGCATGATCATGGCCGCCGGGATGCGCGGTTTAATACCGTGGTCTTCATCGGGCCAACCCAGGCATAAACCAAACAGAGGTAACACGTGTTTTGGGATATTCAGTAATTCCGTCACCGCTTCGATGTTGTTACGCAGCCCGCCGATATAAACGCCGCCCAATCCCAGCGACTCCGCTGCGGTAAACGCGTTTTGCGCCAGAATAGCCGTATCGACCACGCCAAGGAGCAACTGTTCGGCCAGACCTAACTGCGCTTCCGGGCAAATTTGCAAATGACGGTTAAAGTCGGCGCAGAACACCCAAAATTCAGCGGCTTGCGCGACATGTTTCTGCCCGCCGGTGAGCGGAACCAGTTGCTCACGCAGGGATTTGTCCGTGATACGGATAATCGAGGTGCATTGTAAAAAACTGGAACTTGAGGCCGCCTGGGCACTGGCAACAATCGCTGCACGCTGTTCGTCAGTAATTGGCTCGTCGGTGTAGCGACGAACGGAACGGTGTGAACGCAGCAGATCAATGGTCGGCGTCATCGTGTTTATCCTTTGGCTTGTCTGAAAGAGATTTCTTAACGGGCGATTGCCCTTTGGTCAGCAGCGGCGCAACGTTTTGAGCCATCGCCCACACCATGAATGCCGCTGCCGGGATCATGAGTGCAATCCCTAAAAATACCATGATGATGGCCGCCGTCGCATTCCCAAAGGGTGCGGGTAATGCCACATAACCGTTCAGGGAAAGATAAGAAAGCAATAAAAAGGCGATACCGATAACTTCGAGGATTAATACAGGTTTCGGTAAGGCTCCGAGTGAACGCATCCGCTTGTCTCCACAGGCAATTATCACTTGAGTATAACCTGGTTGCGCCTGACTCTTACATTGCAATATAGACGATGAATATCAATGTAAGAGGCAAGACCTTCTTTCCATTCCCCCCGGTTAGCGGCATTATAGTTGCCATTCGCCGGCTCGTTCGGCCACAAAAAATAAAGGAGATTCTATGTTTGCAGTAATCTTTGGTCGCCCAGGCTGCCCATATTGTGTTCGTGCTAAAGAGTTGGCTGAGAAATTGACCGCTGAGCGTGATGACTTCAACTTCCGTTACGTTGATATTCACGCAGAAGGCATCAGCAAAGCCGATCTGGAAAAAACCGTAGGTAAACCTGTTGAAACTGTACCGCAGATTTTCCTCGACCAGAAACACATCGGTGGTTGCACTGATTTTGAAGCTTACGCTAAAGAACACCTGAGCTTGTTCCAGAACGCGGAATAAATACTCAAACTAAAAAAACCGGCTCCGTTGTATAACTGAGCCGGTTTTTTTTATCGCCGCTGACGGCGGAGCAATGTACGAACAAATAAGTAGCTCAATGCTCCAAGAGCACACCAAAACACAGCACTAAACATCCAGGCCATTTCCTGCCAGAACGTTCGCGTTGGCGAAAGCCAAAAGTGAATGATTAACAGACAAAGCGGTGAAGCCAGTACTGCGCCCATCAGCGGTTTGATCACTCGGCCATGGCGTGAAAACACGCTAGCAATAACACCCGGAAGGATAAAAAACAGCAATCCCCACTCTGAATGTCTATCACCCGGGTAGCTATTGGCGGCACTCAACTTCTGAGACAAAAACACGCCAACAAACAACACGAAGCAACAAATGACTCCAAACCAACGTTGTCCACGCATGAACACACATCCTCCTGACGATCGCTTGTATCGAACTTAAAATTACAGTTCTGCACGCAGAACAGCCCGGGTCAGATAAGTTTCAGCAATCCCTGCTAAAAAATAAGTCGCGCAATTCGCACAATATTCTTACTAGCCGTAAAACTACATAAAGATTAAACTAGCGGCTATTATCAGGTCTGTGCACTGGATATTTTAATGCAATAAAAATACATTAAATTGCGTTGTAATTAGTAGAAACCCTAACCCAAAAAACCATTTCTTTCAACAGCTTACTAGTAAACAAGAAGTTATCCTTCGTGAATATAAACGTCGCAGATTTGTTAAGCGGGAATTACATCCTGTTATTATTTGTTGTTCTGACCTTAGGCTTATGTCTGGGTAAATTACGCCTCGGTTCTGTCCAACTGGGTAATTCCATTGGTGTTTTAGTGGTCTCTTTATTACTCGGACAACAACATTTTTCCATTAACACAGACGCCCTAAATCTGGGTTTCATGCTGTTCATTTTTTGTGTTGGCGTGGAAGCTGGGCCAAACTTTTTTTCAATTTTCTTCCGCGACGGCAAAAATTATTTAATGCTGGCACTGGTGATGGTCGGCAGCGCCATGCTTCTTGCACTCGGATTGGGGAAACTCTTTGGCTGGGATATTGGCCTCACCGCCGGTATGCTCGCCGGTTCGATGACCTCTACCCCCGTGTTGGTCGGTGCAGGTGATACCTTGCGCCATTCCGGCATAGCGGGAACCGAACTTGCCGCCTCTCTTGATAATCTGAGCCTCGGCTACGCGCTGACTTATCTTATCGGCCTGGTGAGTTTAATTGTTGGTGCGCGTTATCTGCCAAAACTTCAGCACCAGGATTTGCAAACCAGTGCTCAACAAATCGCTCGTGAACGCGGTCTGGATACCGATGCCGCACGCAAAGTTTACCTGCCCGTTATCCGCGCCTACCGCGTCGGTTCTGAACTTGTTGCCTGGGCGGATGGCAAAAATCTGCGCGAACTGGGTATTTATCGCCAGACCGGTTGCTATATCGAACGTATTCGCCGTAACGGTATTCTGGCAAACCCGGACGGTGACGCTGTGCTGCAAAAAGGGGATGAAATCGCGCTGGTCGGTTACCCGGACGCACACTCTCGTCTCGACCCAAGCTTCCGTAATGGTAAAGAAGTTTTTGACCGTGACCTGCTGGACATGCGCATCGTCACCGAAGAAATTGTGGTGAAAAACCACAATGCCGTAGGTCGCCGCCTGGGGCAATTAAAGCTGACCGATCACGGTTGCTTCCTGAACCGCGTTATCCGCAGCCAGATTGAAATGCCTATCGACGACAATATCGTGCTGAACAAAGGCGACGTTTTACAGGTTAGCGGTGACGCTCGACGCGTGAAAACCGTGGCAGAGCGCATCGGTTTTATCTCGATTCATAGCCAGATTACCGACCTGCTCGCTTTTTGCGCCTTCTTCATTATCGGCCTGATGATCGGCATGATCACCTTCCAGTTCAGCTCGTTTAGTTTCGGTGTCGGTAACGCCGCAGGCTTGCTGTTTGCCGGAATCATGTTGGGCTTCTTGCGCGCCAACCACCCAACGTTCGGCTACATCCCGCAAGGGGCGTTGAACATGGTGAAAGAATTCGGCCTGATGGTGTTTATGGCGGGCGTCGGGTTAAGTGCCGGTAGCGGCATTGGCAATGGTTTAGGTGCAGTCGGCGGGCAAATGTTGATTGCAGGCCTTATCGTTAGCCTGGTACCCGTAGTGATCTGCTTCCTGTTCGGTGCATATGTTTTACGTATGAACCGCGCATTGCTATTCGGGGCGATGATGGGCGCACGAACTTGTGCACCGGCGATGGAAATTATCAGCGACACCGCGCGCAGTAATATTCCAGCCCTTGGCTACGCCGGAACTTACGCTATCGCTAACGTGTTGTTAACGTTGGCGGGGACGCTTATCGTAATCATATGGCCTGGTTTGTGATCCGTGCCGCAGACAAAGAAAAAAGATTTTTTTATGACAGTGCGAACTTTTTACCCAAGACAAAGTCTTAATTAGTGCCACTGCTTTTCTTTGATGTCCCCAATTTGTGGAGCCCATCAACCCCGCCTCTTTGGTTCAAGGTTGATGGGTTTTTTATTGCCTGAAATTCGTGTTCCCTTTCAAATCAAACTCTTGCCCATCTCTGCTCCAGTCACGCCTTAATCACCACCAAATCTAAACCCATCCTTCATAATTTGAATACTGAGAGCTAGTGAGCGAGGATTCGTGATGTTACTTAAAGATAAAATCGTGGTGATCTTCGGGGGCAGCGGAGCTATCGGTAGCACGCTGGTACAGAAGCCTTTATTAAAACACTAGCCAGCGAACTTGCTCCGAAGAATATTCGCGTCGTCTGCGTCCGATCACATGCTATTTCTGATGCCGTTCAGGCTGGTTCCTATACCAGAGAAGTTTTCGAGCCAAAGGCACAAGCGATGGGTTTGAGCGTGGAACAGTGGGTAGGAGGGGCGGCACAAAGTACGATGTTAAAACGTCTGCCCACGCTTTCGCAGATTGCAGAGTTAATGACATTTCTGGCGTCAGAAAACGCAGGGGCGATGACGGCAACTGTGGTCAATATGAGTGCGGGTACGACGATTGACTGATAAGAATACCCTGTCCAATCTAACCGGCAATTTTTGCCAGCATCCTGCTCAAGTCCTCACGACTCAACGGATGCCTGTCCGTCACATAATGCAGTGTCATACCTTCGATAAAAGCATCCAGCATGCGAGCGGTTATCGGGTCAAAAAACGCCTCGAGCGCTTGCTGGCTGCGACACATCCAATCCTGCATGATGATTTTTAGTTCAGGATTGCGATTAGCGTAAGCATAGAGTTGATACATCACTTGCAGGTTGTATGACGTGGCGATTTTCTCACCGCAAATCATGTCGACTATCGCTTCGCAGGCTTCATCGCGATTACGGGCCTGCTCAATGCGACAACGATAATCGTCTGACATTTGATGCGCAAACTGTGTAAAGGCTTCGCTCAAAAGCGATTCGATGCCGTCGAAATAGTAGGTCATCGATCCCAGCGAGACACCTGCCGCTTCGGCAATTTTGCGGTGCGTGATATGGCTAATACCGTGTTCCACCAGCATATCCAACGTGGCGTGCAATATACGTGAACGGCGGTCGGGGTCGTTGCGTCGCGGAGCTTTCGTCATCATTTTCGCTCGGTAAAAACAGGCTCAAAAGAGTTTACCAGGCAATGTGTACAAATGTACACAAACTTGCTAGTGTAATTTCCATTCGCCGCCAACCGGTACTTCCATGTCTGCCGCCATTAGTCATCGCAAAGCGACTCAACGTCGCACCTGGGCGCTGTTCGCCTTTTTCTTCCTGCCCGGCCTTGTCATGGCCTCCTGGGCCACCCGTACTCCAGCCATTCGTGACACACTCAGCGTTTCAACTGCCGGTATGGGTATCGTGCTATTTGGCCTGTCGATTGGTTCGATGAGCGGCATTTTATGTTCCGGCTGGCTGGTTAAACGTTTTGGTACGCGCAATATTATTCGCAGCGGCATGACGCTGATGGTCACTGGCATGCTGGTGATGGGCGCCGCGCTGTTCCTGGCGTCTCCTGTTCTGTTCGCAACTGGCCTGGCAATCCTCGGGGCTGGACTGGGTTCGGCTGAAGTGGCAATGAACGTCGAAGGCGCAATTGTTGAAGGGCTGCTAAAAAAGACCGTATTACCCATGATGCACGGCTTTTATAGCCTCGGCACATTAGCAGGCGCGGGAATTGGCATGAGTCTGACCGCCCTTAACGTCACCGCGTATGGGCATCTTTTAGTGATTGGCCTGGTGGTTATCACGCCGATTATTATTGCCATTACTGCAATCCCACACGGTGTCGGGAAAAATAATGCCGATGCTAATAAAGATAATGAGCACAAACCTCATCCGCCCTTTTATAAAGATTTACAGCTGATTTTAATTGGCACGATTGTACTGGCAATGGCGTTTGCTGAAGGTTCTGCCAACGACTGGCTGCCACTACTGATGGTCGATGGCCATGGTTTTAGCCCAACCTCAGGTTCAATGATTTATGTCGGTTTCACGCTGGGCATGACCGTAGGGCGTTTTACCGGCGGCTGGTTTATCGATCGCTACAGCCGTGTAGCCGTGGTTCGCGCCTGCGCAATGATGGGGATCTTAGGCATCGGCTTAATCATCTTTGTGGATAACACCTTTGTGGCGGGTATTTCCGTTATTTTATGGGGACTGGGAACCTCTCTCGGTTTCCCATTAACGATTTCCGCAGCGGGCGATACCGGCCCGGATCCGGCAACTCGCGTCAGTGTGGTGGCGGCTTCCGGCTATATCGCGTTTTTAGTTGGCCCGCCGTTGTTGGGCTTCTTAGGCGAACATTACGGCCTGCGCCTGGCTATGTTAGTGGTACTGAGTTTAATGGTGGTCGCCGCACTGGTTGCGAAAGCCGTCGCTAAACCAACCGATCTTGTGACCAACTCGCTTGAAGGGAGAGTTCGATGAGTGTGAAATTAATTGCCGTCGACATGGATGGTACGTTCCTGGACGATAACAAAGAGTACAACCGTGCGCGTTTTGCGGAGCTTTACGCGCAGATGAAAGAACAAGGCATTCGATTTGTGGTCGCCAGCGGCAACCAATATTACCAACTCATTTCATTCTTCCCGGAGATCGCCCACGAGATTTCTTTCGTTGCCGATAATGGCGGTTGGGTAGTCAGCGAAGGCAAAGATACCTTTAACGGTGAGCTGACAAAGCAGGAATTCAACACCGTCATCGATCATCTTTTGACGTTGCCGCATGTGGATATCATCGCTTGTGGCAAACGCAACGGCTACACCCTGAAAAGCTATGACGACGCGTTTATCAAAATGGCGCGCAGTTATTATCACCGCCTGGAAGTGGTCGAAAACTTCTCAAATCTGGATGACGTGTTCTTTAAATTCGCCCTGAATCTGCCAGATAATTTATTAGACGACACCATGGATGTTCTGGCTGCGCAATTCGACGGAATTATGGTGCCAGTCACCAGCGGTCATGGCTCGATTGACCTGATTATTCCCGGTGTTCACAAAGCGAATGGCTTGCGAATATTGCAGGAAAAATGGGGCATTGATGACAGCGAAGTGGTGACGTTTGGCGATGGTGGGAACGATATCGAAATGCTACGCCAGGCAAAATATGGTTTCGCGATGGCGAATGCGCCGGAAAAAATTAAGCAAATCGCCGCTTATCAGACCGGGCACTGCAATGAGCAAGGTGTGTTGAATGTGATTGAGCGAGCGCTGAAAAAAGAAGCGCCGTTTAACGCGTAATCTTGAATAAGGGGCTGAAAAGCCCCTTCTTTTATAATTGCTTAAGCAACAGCAAAATACCGTAGCCCAGCAGGGCCGACCATAACAGCATTGGCAGTGAATAATAGTGAAAGCGAATCCAGATGCGGCGGTCATTTGCCATGCGTAATGCAATTAAATTCGCCAGCGATCCCGGCAATAACCCAAAACCACCGATGTTGACTGCAAAGGCGAGTAACAGGGAAGCAGGAACGTAATTCAGTAATAAAATGGTCGATGGAACATTACTGATAAACTGTGAGAGACCTATTCCTAACGCAAACAATCCACCGGCCGGGAGTTGATTTATTCCTGACAAAGCCTGTTGTAATACCGGAAGCTGCGTAATCAGGTAGACGTCGATAAACATCACCATAAATACCAGCAATAGACTCCAGTCGATACTCAGCAATACGCGCCTTGCCAGCAGTAAAAAACCCACAGCCACCACGGCCAGTCCCCATATTTCCTGCTTTAATTCCAGCGCGACGATAAAGATGATGTAGAACGCGACGCAACTCATCACCAGACGCGGCTGCCAGTCATGAAGTTTATCGTGAGCGTGATACGTGAGCTTTTTATGCGGAAAACAGAACCAGCACAGCACCAACAAGCTGAACATTATCGCCAGCGCCAGCGGCACCATTTGCCAGGTAAATTCACCGAACGATAAGCCCGAGCGTCCCCACAGCAAAATATTCTGCGGGTTGCCAATGGGCGTGAGCATCGAGCCTGCGTTGACCGCTAATGCCTCAAATATGATGAGACGATTAATCGGTATCGCACACAATTTTTTCAGCGTGATAGTCAGCGGCACTATAATAAACAGCGCGACGTCGTTAGTCAGAAACGTTGAAAGTAATGCCGCTGCGCTGACGAGGAATATCGCCAGCGTTCGTTCATTATCAAACCGCTTCACCATGCGGCGGCCCAGCACATCGAAATAACCGCTCAGTTCCACGCCTTTGGTCAACATCATTAAGCCCGCAAGCGTAATGATAGTGTGCCAGTCAATGGCATGAACCCAATGCTGCGGCTGAAAAGGCGCGGCAAAACTCAGAATAACGCCCACGATAAGCAATAGATGAAGAAAGCGATCGCGAGCAAACGGGCGCACCAGGTTCAGTAACATTGCTACTTAAATCCCCGCTGCTCGCTAAACAAGCGAAAGGCTTCCAGCGTTTCTTCACTCACGTGGTGCTCAACACCTTCGGCGTCAATTCTGGCCGTTTCCGGGCTGATGCCCAGCGCGAGAAAAAAGTTTTCAACGATTTGATGACGCTCACGGCTCATTTGCGCCAACTTCTCACCTTCTGCCGTCAGAAATACGCCGCGCCATGGAATTTGTTCAATAAGCCCCACCGAGGCGAGTCTTTTTAACATTTTAGCAACAGTTGGCTGAGAGACGCCAAGCCTTGCCGCCATATCAACCTGGCGCACTTCCCCCACTTCACGAATCAAATCAGAAATCAGCTCAACGTAGTCATCAATCAATTCACGGCGATGCGCTTCACGCACCTGCCGAAAGCCTTCGACATGCTCTTCAACGTTTACCAACTGCGTCATTTTTGGTTTATTTTTTTGGCCTGGCGTACGGCTCATGATGCTTCCTCATGCAGGGGTGCGGCATCGTCCGATGACGAGCTTTGGCCCCATTGTAAACCAGCATCACCCAAGCACAAAAATTTAACGAATTAGCAATAGCTATACAATATAGCCTGTGCTATATCTGTATGTAATGCAGTCAGCCTTAAAAGGAATTGAAGGCAGCAGATGTTATTAGGAGGACAAGATGAATGAATTTAAGAGGTGCATGAGCGTGTTTACACATTCCCCGTTTCAAGTGCGGCTGATGCTGCTCAATATGTTATGTGATTGGGTTTCCGGCAAACCACAGCAGGGCGAAAAACCGAAGTCATAGGCAGCCGCCCTGCCTTCTTCACCAGTAGTCTGACTCACGTCGGCTATCCCAGCTGTTAGTTTTTCCTTTCATTAGATTCCCTGAAATTACCGTTTAGTCGCACTTTAACCCTACCATTTGTCGGTTTTGTTACCTGCTTCGCAAAACACATTTCTCTTATCAGTTGATCTTCTTATCGTACCGCTCTATCTTCTTGCAGCCCTGCACATGAAGCGGCTCGCAGATGCGGTCCAGTTCCCCCTTCTTTTCCGTCTGTCAGGCAGGTTCTTACCCTCGTCGCCAGGGTTTTCGCATGGCGTTTAGTAGATCTCGGTAAACATGAATTTAACGGTTAAAGAAACCCTGACGACCCGCGCAATTGCGCTCAATCCGTGGACTGGCTTTTATTTCCTTCAGTCTTTGCTGATTAACTTCGCTCTCGGTTATGAATTTAGCATTCTGTATGCGGTGGCTTTTAGCTGCGTATTGCTGCTGCTTTGGCGCAGCGCGCCTAAATTCCAGAAAGGTTTGCTGGCAATTTGCAGTTTGATAGCCGCGATGTATTTCCCGTTTGGTCAGGCCTACGGTTCGCCCAACTTTAATACCTTGCTGGCCCTGCATTCGACCAACTTCGAAGAATCCACGGAATTGATGACTATCTTCCCGTGGTACAGCTATTTGGTGTCGGTATTTATTCTGGCGCTTGGCATTATTGCCGTGCGTCGTAAAGTCGCGCCGAAGAAAAGAAACTGGTGTCATTTCGACAGTTTATGTCTGGTTGTCAGCGTGGTTTGTTTCTTTGTGGCTCCGGTGCAAAATCTGGCTTACGGTGGCGTATTTAAATTCAAAGATTCCGGTTATCCGGTGTTCCGGTTCGTCAAAGATGTGGTAGTCAATAACCAGGAAGTGATCGACGAACAGACGCGGATGCAGGCCTTCGCTCAGATGAAGGACACCTGGAATGTGCTGGCGGTTAAACCGAAGTATCACACTTATGTGGTGGTGATTGGTGAGAGCGCACGGCGTGATGCGCTGGGGGCTTTCGGTGGTCACTGGGATAACACGCCTTTCGCCAGCCAGGTCAATGGCAACTTGTTTATGGATTATGTTGCCGCCAGTGGTTCAACGCAGAAATCATTGGGGATGACGCTCAACCGGGTTATTGATGGCAAACCGCAATATCAGGACAGCATTATCACCCTCGCCAACCGTGCTGGTTTCCAGACATGGTGGTTCTCAAACCAGGGGCAAATCGGTGAATACGATACCGCCATTGCCAGCATCGCCAAGCGTGCGGATGAAGTGCATTTTTTGAAAAATGGTGATTTTGAAGCGGATAAAAATACCCGTGACGAAGCATTATTAAAGATGACGGCGCAGGTGTTTGCCACCCAGCACACTACCCCGCAATTAATTGTGCTGCACTTGATGGGTTCACATCCCCAGGCCTGCGACCGGACTCAGGGCAAATACAAAGATTTTGTGCAGTCGAAAGAGACATCTTGTTATCTGTATACCATGACGCAGACCGACGACTTGCTCAAACAGCTCTATCAGCAACTGAAAAATACCGGTGACAGTTTCTCGATGGTTTACTTTTCAGACCACGGACTGGCGTTCAAAGAACGTGGCACCGATGTGCAATATCTGGCACATGATGACGAGTTCCAGCAAAACTTCCAGGTGCCGTTTATGGTGCTTTCAAGCGATGATACCGCGCATCGTCAGATTAAAGCGCGCCGTTCAGCCAATGATTTCCTGAACTTCTTCTCAGCGTGGACCGGGATTAAAACCAAAGAGTTAACGCCGAAATACAAGTTCATCTCTGAGCAAAAAGCGGGGCCAATCTATATCACCAACTTTAAGCTCAAGAAGGTGGACTATACTCATTTGCAGACGGATGTGTTTGAAACGCAAACGCGTTAACTCAAATTCAGCGCATAAAAAATCCGCCCCGAGAGGCGGATTTTTTTTCACTCGATTAAAGAGTGAAATTAGAAGCGGTAACCCACGCCTGCGATCCAGGTGCCAACATCAACGTTACGGATGCGGCTCTGCTCGTAGGAAACGTCAAGAGCAACGTTTTCGATTGGGTTGAACTGCAGACCAGCGCCGTAAGAGAAACCGTAGTCGCTAGTTGAATCGTGATCTGGGTATGCGGTTGCTAATGCTTTACCGTAACCAACACCGACTACACCGTAGATGCTTGCCCAGTCGTTGATGCGGAAAGCTGGACCAGCAGTGATGCCGTAGTATTGACCTTTGTTGTAAACGCCATCTTCGGTACGGCTTTTCTCAGTGTGAGTGAAAGAAGCGATGTAACCCAGCTGAGTGTCGTTTTCGTAACGGTATTTCAAGTTGAAACCGCCAGCTTTGTTAGCAACGCCCTGCATATCGCTTTGTGCGTAGCCACCGGTTACGGTGCTAGTTGCAGATGCGGTACCAACGGAAACGGCCAGAACACAAGCTAATGCTGAAAGACATGCAATTTTTTTCATAAACCACCTCAAATGTGCTTCAAGTAACTTCTAAGTTTTTAATATATCAAAATTGTGTAAGAAACTCTTCGACATTTACGTTGTCTAAAGAATCCTTTCATGTAACAGAACATTTCCATTACATCATAATCCCTTCAATTCATGGACTTCTTGCCATAAACCGCAGCAATTATTGTCATGAAACGCAACATCGTCATCCAGATAATTCTTAAACAGATTCGAACAAATCTTATGCAATCACGCAGTTATGTTACTGCATCAGACTATTATTTTTTTCAATGAATTCTCAACCAGCCATAAGTTAATCATTTACACTGGGGTTACTTTTAATTTCTTGACCAAACCAGACTCTGACTGACAGGACGCAGGATGCCGTTATCCCCCCGTAAAACCCCAGTATGGTTGCCCATTGTTGTTCTTTTGATTGCCATGACTTCCATTCAGAGTGGCGCATCACTTGCAAAATCACTCTTCCCGCTCGTCGGCGCACCCGGTGTGACGGCACTACGTCTGACTCTGGGTACGTTGATTCTGGTGGTAATTTTTAAACCCTGGCGATTACGCTTTAAAGCCGAACAACGCTTCCCATTGTTAATGTATGGACTGGCGCTCGGTGGGATGAACTACCTCTTCTATTTGTCTATTCAGACGGTGCCGTTGGGCATTGCCGTTGCCCTGGAATTCACAGGCCCGCTTGCCGTCGCGTTATTCTCTTCCCGACGGGCGGTGGATTTTGTCTGGGTGATTCTGGCCGTGCTGGGACTGTGGTTCTTGCTGCCTCTGGGGCAATCTATTTCGAGCGTCGATTTAACCGGTGCCGCTTTTGCACTGGGCGCCGGGGCTTGCTGGGCGATTTATATTCTGTTTGGCCAAAAGGCAGGTGCTGACCATGGCCCAGCAACGGTTGCCTTCGGTTCACTGATTGCTGCCGTTATTTTTGTACCGATTGGAGCATGGCAAGCTGGTGAAGCGCTCTGGCATTGGTCGCTTTTACCGCTCGGCCTGGGTGTAGCGATTTTGTCTACAGCACTTCCCTACTCGCTTGAAATGATTGCATTGACCCGCTTACCAACACGCACATTTGGCACATTAATGAGCATGGAGCCGGGGCTTGCAGCGTTGTCTGGCATGTTGTTCCTCGGTGAGCATCTGACCCTGGTGCAATGGCTGGCGCTGCTCTCCATCATCGCGGCTTCCATCGGCTCAACCCTGACGATTAAGCGCGAACCGCAGATTACCAGCGTTGACGTAAATTAATTCTCTTCATTATTTACCGTGGTTATTGCGATCACGGTAAATATTCATCACCGATCAAGACTTTATATTCAGGATTACTCTTAGATTAAAATAAAAATAATTCCCATTCACAGTTCATCTTTTGTCTATTATCGTTACACCTCGTCATAAATAATATAAAGTAATTTACTAACAATGAGTTACTAAAATCCATCCGGACTCTGCTATTAATCTGATAGGTATTATCTGCTCCAACAAGAATTAAAACCGGTGCTATACTTATTTCCGGTAATTCATTGGACATAACATCAAGAGGACGAAAGATTATGACTACCGCTAAACTGGTAAAAACCAAATCTACTACCTTACTGCATACCCGTAATGATGTTGCAGACAGCGAAAAGAAAGCCACCGTTGAGCTGCTTAATCGCCAGGTTATTCAGTTCATTGATTTGTCGTTGATTACCAAGCAAGCGCACTGGAACATGCGTGGTGCAAACTTTATTGCCATTCATGAAATGCTGGACGGGTTCCGCACAGCTCTTACCGACCATCTTGACACCATGGCAGAACGCGCCGTTCAACTCGGAGGCGTGGCTCTCGGTACCACCCAAGTCATTAACAGCAAAACACCATTAAAAAGCTATCCGCTGGACATCCACAGCGTTCAGGATCACCTGAAAGAGTTGGCCGATCGTTACGCGATTGTGGCAAACGACGTGCGTAAAGCTATCAGCGAAGCTAAAGATGAAGATACCGCAGACATCCTGACAGCCGCTTCACGCGATCTGGATAAATTCCTGTGGTTTATCGAATCAAATATCGATTAATGGCCATTTAAATCCCTGTCTGGGGATTAAATTGTTATCTCATCCTCCCGTTTTCGGGAGGATGCCTGCACCATTTTAGCGCACGTAATTGTTTATCCTTGCCGCATAAGTTACTCATTTGTAATAATCACTTCACACAATCGTTAACGGATGATTGTTTTACCACCTTAAACTGCGGTAAAACTAAACATCGGTCTTGCTCACGCAATCTCGCACCAAAACTGGGCACCACAACAGTGCGCCGCAGCTGGCTTGCAACCATTTTTGTGCAATGTTACAAATTCACATCCTTGCAAAACAGTATGTTGTAGATCTGGCACGATTCTTCCATGCTGCGGCTTACTGATGCAGGGGATTGCCCCATGGATAAACAAGGAAATGCTATGAAGTCGATTTTGAAAGTTTCACTGGCTGCACTCACTCTGGCTTTTGCGGTTTCTTCCCACGCCGCTGATAAGAAACTGGTCGTTGCGACCGATACCGCATTTGTTCCTTTCGAGTTTAAACAAGGCGATAAGTACGTCGGCTTTGATATCGATTTGTGGGATGCCGTAGCAAAAGAATTAAAACTGGAATATACCCTTAAGCCTATGGATTTCAGCGGCATCATTCCTGCGCTGCAAACCAAAAACATTGACCTCGCGCTGGCGGGTATCACCATCACCGAAGAACGTAAAAAAGCGATCGAATTCTCTGATGGCTACTACAAAAGCGGCCTGTTGGTGATGGTTAAAGCCGACAACGACAGCGTAAAAAGCGTGAAAGACCTTGATGGTAAAGTTGTTGCAGTTAAGGGCGGCACCGGTTCTGTTGATTACGCGAAAGCGAATATCAAAACTAAAGACCTGCGTCAGTTCCCGAACATCGACAACGCCTACATGGAACTGGGCACTAACCGTGCTGACGCTGTTCTGCACGACACACCAAACATCCTGTACTTCATCAAGACTGCGGGCCAGGGCAAATTCAAAGCCGTGGGCGATTCTCTTGAAGCACAGCAGTATGGTATCGCCTTCCCTAAAGGCAGCGACGACCTACGCACTAAAGTTAACGGCGCGCTGAAAACCCTGAAAGAGAACGGCAAATACAACGAAATCTACAAAAAATGGTTCGGCACTGAGCCAAAATAATAACTCTAAAATGATTTAAGTAAGACCTCAGGGGCGACTTTCGCCCCTGCTATTTTTGAACCACGGTAACATATAGGAATTAATCATGGAGTTCGACTGGAGTGCCATTTGGCCTGCAATCCCGCTTTTAATTGAAGGCGCCAAAATGACCTTGTGGATTTCGGTCCTCGGGCTTTGCGGCGGTCTGATAATTGGTCTGGTCGCAGGCTTCGCCCGTACTTACGGCGGCTGGATTGCCAACCACATCGCATTAGTATTCATTGAAGTGATTCGCGGCACGCCAATTGTGGTGCAGGTCATGTTTATTTACTTTGCCCTGCCAATGGCCTTTAACGACCTGCGCATTGACCCGTTCAGCGCCGCCGTCGTAACGATTATGATCAACTCCGGCGCGTACATTGCGGAAATTACCCGTGGTGCGGTGCTGTCAATTCATAAAGGTTTTCAGGAAGCAGGCCTGGCATTGGGCTTGTCTAAGCGTGAAACTATTCGCCACGTGATTATGCCGCTGGCGCTGCGTCGTATGCTGCCGCCATTGGGTAACCAGTGGATTATCAGTATCAAAGATACGTCGCTGTTCATCGTTATCGGTGTGGCTGAATTGACCCGTCAGGGGCAAGAAATTATTGCCGGAAACTTCCGTGCGCTGGAGATCTGGAGCGCCGTTGCGGTCTTCTATCTGATTATTACTTTGGTGCTGAGCTTCGTGCTGCGTCGCCTTGAAAGAAGGATGAAAATCCTGTGATTGAATTTAAAAATGTTTCTAAGCACTTTGGCAAAACCCAGGTGCTGCACAATATCGATCTCGATATTAAACAAGGTGAAGTCGTCGTTATTATCGGGCCGTCTGGTTCGGGTAAATCCACGCTGCTGCGCTGCATTAACAAACTTGAAGATATCACCAGCGGCGACCTGTTCGTTGATGGTCTGAAAGTAAACGATCCGAAAGTTGATGAGCGCCTGATTCGTCAGGAAGCAGGCATGGTGTTCCAGCAGTTTTATCTGTTCCCACACCTGACTGCGCTGGAAAACGTCGCCTTTGGCCCGATTCGTGTCCGTGGTTTGAAAAAAGACGCGGCCGATAAACTGGCTAAAGAACTGCTGGCAAAAGTGGGCCTCGCCGAGCGTGCGCATCACTATCCTTCAGAGCTTTCCGGCGGTCAGCAACAGCGTGTGGCCATTGCCCGTGCGCTGGCGGTTAAGCCGAAAATGATGCTGTTCGATGAGCCAACGTCTGCACTTGACCCGGAACTGCGCCATGAAGTTCTGAAGGTTATGCAGGATCTGGCCGAAGAAGGCATGACGATGGTTATCGTGACTCACGAAGTTGGTTTTGCTGCCAAAGTCGCATCGCGCCTGATCTTTATTGATAAGGGCCGCATTGCTGAAGATGGCAACCCGCTAGAGTTGATTGAGAACCCGCCAAGCCAGCGTTTACAGGAATTCTTGCAGCACGTTTCTTAAAATAACGTCCAGGGCGGGTAAGCGAATGCGACCCCGCCGCTTTAAAGTTGGTGGATGACGCCTACGGCTTATCCCCCCTACAAAACCAATCCCGGCGTAGGTCGGATAAGCGCAGCGTCATCCGACATCAGTCCAACGTTCACACCAGATAATTCCCGTTTTCTCGCCGCCTTCTCCCTCCCCTCTATAATTATTCCTTTGTCTGACTTTCAGTCCGGAGGAACGCCGTGCCGCTACTCTTGCTCCTGCTGTGCATGTTTAGCTTTCAAACTCAGGCTGTCAGCCTCCCCGCTGCGGCTGCGGCTTCCTCTCAACAGAACACTACCGCCCCACCCGCCGAACCTAATCTTGAAGAAAAAAAGAAAGCCTATTCCGCGCTGGCCGATGTGCTGGATAACTCGCAATCGCGCAATGAGTTAATTGAACAACTACGCAAAGTGGCTGCCACGCCACCGCCAGAGCCGGTTCCCGCCATTGTGCCGCCTGAGCAACTGAGCGAGGACAAAACGGTGCTCGAAAATGTCACCGATGTCAGTCGCCATTACGGCGGTGAATTAGCCCAGCGTTTTGCTCAACTGCACCGCAATATTACCGGTGCTCCGCATAAGTCGTTTAATCCACAGACTTTCTATAACGCACTCACGCATTTTGCGATGCTCGCCGTCAGCGTTTTCGCTTTCTATTTGTTGATTCGAACCTGTATGACGCCGGTCTGGACGCGCATGGGTAAATGGGGGCGCAAAAAGAACCGCGACCGCTCGAGCTGGTTCCATCTGCCGCTGATGATCATTGGCGCATTTATCATCGACTTGCTGCTCCTGGCATTAACGATTTTCGTCGGGCAAATATTTAGCGACATGATGAACGCAGGCAGTCGCACCATCGCCCGCCAGCAGGGGCTGTTCCTGAATGCCTTTGCGTTAATAGAATTCTTCAAAGCGATATTGCGATTAATATTCTGCCCGCGTTTCCCCGATTTACGTCCCTTCCCGGTCAGTGACCAGAACGCGCGATACTGGAACATTCGTCTCGCCGGTTTAAGCAGCCTGATTGGCTACGGTATTCTGGTCGCGGTGCCGATTATCTCCAACCAGGTCAACGTACAAGTCGGCGCGATAACCAATGTTTTGATAATGCTGTGCATTATGCTTTGGGCGCTGTATCTGATATTCACCAATAAACGCCATATCCAACAAAGCCTGATTCAACTGGCTGACCGCTCGATGGCGTTTTTCAGCCTGTTTATTCGCGCCTTCGCGCTGGTCTGGCACTGGCTGGCGAGCGCTTACTTTGTGGTGTTGTTCTTCTTCTCGCTATTCGATCCTGGTAACAGCCTCAAATGGATGATGGCGGCTTCTCTGCATAGCCTGGCGATTATCAGTATTGCGGCGTTTATCTCAGGGATGCTGTCACGCTGGCTGGCGAAAACCATCTCGCTTTCACCCCAGGTTCAGCGCAATTACCCGGAACTGCAAAAACGGCTGAATGGCTGGATTTCAGCGCTATTGAAACTGGCGCGTATTCTGACGGTTTGCGTTGCCGTGATGATGCTGCTCAATGCCTGGGGACTGTTTGATATGTGGGCATGGCTCACTAACGGCGCCGGTGAGAAGACTATCGACATTATCATCCGCATTGTGCTGATTTTGCTGTTCTCAGCCGTTGGTTGGACGTTGCTGGCAAGCCTGATTGAAAACCGCCTGGCATCTGATATTCATGGTCGCCCGATGCCTAGCGCACGTACCCGCACGCTGCTCACCTTGTTCCGTAACGCGCTGGCGGTCGTTATCAGCACCATAACCATTATGATTTTACTGTCAGAAATTGGGGTGAATATCGCACCGTTACTCGCCGGGGCTGGCGCTCTGGGGTTAGCCATCAGTTTCGGGGCGCAAACGCTGGTCAAAGACATTATTACCGGGGTGTTTATTCAGTTTGAAAATGGGATGAACACTGGAGATTTAGTCACTATCGGGCCGATTACCGGCAGCGTTGAGCGCATGTCGATTCGTTCGGTTGGTGTGCGCCAGGATACCGGGGCGTATCACATCATTCCATGGTCATCGATAACCACGTTCGCCAACTTTGTGCGCGGCATTGGTTCGTTTGTCGCCAACTATGACGTAGACCGGCAGGAGGATGTCGACAAAGCTAACCGTATTCTGAAAGAGGCGGTGCATGAATTGATGGAGCAGGAAGATATTCGCAAACTGGTGATTGGCGAACCGTCATTTGCCGGGATTGTCGGGCTGACTAATCAGGCATTTACGGTGCGCGTATCGTTTACAACCCAGCCGCTGAAGCAGTGGTCGGTGCGATTTGCATTAGATGGGATGGTGAAAAAGCACTTTGATGCGGCAGGCATTCGCCCGCCAGTACAAACGGTGCAAGTGATGCAACCGGGTGCCGATGGCGTTCAAGCGCTACAGGATGCGCAGGCAGCAGCGGGAACGCTGCCACCCGCAAATCCTACGGTGTGACTATTTATAACGCGTAGCGGCCCAACGAGCGCGCTGTGCGTCGTTCATAAAGGTCCAGGCAATGAAACGACTCTGTTTCTGCCCCTGGGCCATCTCTTTCTTCACCACTTTTTCCACGCCCGCTTCCTGCAATGCGCGATAAATCAGCGGCAGGTTTTCGCCACGTGATACGAGTGAAGTGAACCACTGCACCTGACGGCCAAATTCTTTACTCTCTTTCGCCATCTGGCTGACGAATGCGACTTCGCCACCTTCACACCACAGCTCTTGTTCACGTCCACCAAAATTCAGTGCGCCGTCTTTAGCCTGGCCGAGGTTAACGCGTTTACGCTCGCTGCCGCTGCGTGCCGCCTGCGCTGAATCATGGAACGGCGGGTTGCACAGCGTAGCATCAAACATTTCATTCTTATGAATCACGCCTGGCAGAATCGCGGTCGGGGTTTTCTGGCGGCGCACACGAATCAGGCGCGAAAGCCCCGGATTGGCGTCAATAATAGCGGTCGCACTGCGCATCGCTTCCGGGTCAACATCCGTCCCGGTAAAACGCCAGCCGTATTCATGCTGCCCGATAAGCGGATAAATACAGTTCGCGCCCACGCCCACATCCAACACAGAAGCCTGAGAAGGCACCACGCCGCCATTCCCTTCTGCCAGCAAATCGGCTAGATGGTGAATATAGTCAGCGCGACCTGGCACTGGCGGGCAGAGAAAACCTTCTGGAATATCCCAATGTTTCACACCGTAGAAATGGGCCAGCAGCGCCTGGTTCAATGCTTTCACCGCCAGCGGATCGGCAAAATCAACCGTCGTATCGCCGTGTGGGCCAGGGCGTAAAAACGCGCTCAGCGCCGGGCTACTTTGCGTCAGCGCCGGGAAATCATAACGGTTACGATGACGGTTGCGAGGGTGCAGACCCGGTTTGGTGGTGTCAGAGGTTTTCATTGCGGCTTCTCCTTGTGTGGGCGCGTAAGATACTCTGTGAAGCCAGCGGCGTAAACACGCCACGTCAATTTCATCACGCAAGCAGAGGTTTTATGTCCGCGAAACGCTATTACTATGAACCTGCCGATGGCCACGGTTTACCACATGATCCGCTTAACGCGATCGTCGGCCCTCGCCCTATCGGCTGGATTGCTTCATATGACAGCCACGGGAACCGTAATCTGGCCCCGTATAGCTTCTTTAATTGTTTTAATTATCGCCCACCGATTATTGGTTTTGCCAGCAGCGGCTGGAAAGACAGCGTGCAAAATATTCTCGACACTAAAGAGTTCGTCTGGAACCTTGCGACACGCGAACTGGCGGAGCAGATGAATGAAACCTCAGCGTCAATTCCACACGGTGACGATGAATTTACCCGCGCCGGATTAACTGCCGTTCCTGGTCAAAAAGTTAAAGCCAGCCGGGTCGCAGAAAGCCCGGTTAACTTTGAATGTCGTTTGTCGCAATGCATTCAGTTAACGAGTGCCGACGGTATAGCGATTGATAGCTGGCTGGTACTGGGCGAAGTCGTCGCGGTGCATATTGATGAAGCCTTGCTGATAGACGGTATTTATCAGACTGCGCTGGCGAAACCTGTGCTGCGCGCGGGTGGCCCGTCAGCTTATTACACCATTGATGAAACGCAGCGCTTCGATCTGATTCGCCCGGACGCACGATAAAACTAACAAAATCATGAACCTGTATCTGTATGATTTGTAAGAATTTCGTCAAGTAATGTCGTTCAAAAAATGAGCATGAGTTCATCAATTTTTTGCGTCCTTTAATTATCACATTAGACCTACACTTTCAGTGTTGATGTTTTTTTAATCGACCCCTAAAAGCGATGAGGATGTGATTATGAAAAAATTGCTGTATTTTTCTGCGGTTGTCACCCTTGCGGCATTACCGTTTGCTACCATGGCAGCCCAAGAAATGAGTGATATGAACACAGGCCAACTACGTCCGGCAGGAACCGTTTCTGTCACTGGCGCTTCAAGCCTTGATGATCTGCAAGCCAAACTTGGAGAGAAAGCGAAAGAAGAAGGAGCAAAAGGTTTTATTGTTAACTCGGCTAGCGGTAATGAACGTATGTTCGGCACCGCGACTATTTATAAATAGTCTCAAGAAATCCCCTGAGGGGTTCCAATAATAACGGTTTCCACAACAGGAGACCGTTATTTTATTGTTAAGTTTAAGTTCTAATTAACATATTAATAAAAAGTCATAGTAATTCCGCATTAAAACATCGGTATTTCCTTGCATTCATCGCTTTAATCCGAAAATTAATCACTCCCGCAATCAAAATTGCATTTATTAATAAATTCAGAAAGGTGAGCAAGGGCACAAAAAAGATCTAAACCAATCCCATTCGATTAAAAATGTGACCTCGACACACCCTGGTTATCAGACAAATACAATAAGCTGTCATACAGCAATAACAATCTCTCATCCTCACTTAATATTTTATGCAGGGAGCATTATTTATGAAATTTTTAACTCTACCTCGCCAAATACTCTGTGCCTCACTGATGACTTTATGTGCCACTGGCGCAAATGCCGCAGATAAAATCACCTTAAAACTGGCACATAACCTGGAACGTAGCCATGTTGTGCATCTGGCATTTGAAGAATTAGCCAAAGAGGTACAACAACTTTCTGATGGTAATATGCGTATTCGTATTTACCCAAGCAGCCAAATGGGCAGCGCGCGCGAAACACTGGAGCTTTTGCAAAACGGTGCGCTGGATATGACGAAAGGTTCGGCCAGTGATTTGGAATCTTTTGACAATACTTACGCTATTTATAATTTGCCGTATTTATTTAAAGACCAGCAGCATTTTAATCGCGTGGTGTTTGGTGAAGTCGGCAAAGAAATTATGGAATCAACAAAAGATAAAGGGTTCTTCGGTATTTCTGCCTATGTTGCCGGCACCCGTAGTTTCTATGCTAAAAAACCGATTACCAAACCAGAAGATTTAAAAGGGCTTAAAATTCGTGTCCAGGCAAGCCCTACAACATTAAAAATGGTTGAATTGATGGGCGGTTCACCCACTCCTATTTCATTCGGTGAAGTGTATACCGCAATGCAACAAGGCGTGGTTGATGGTGCAGAAAATAACGTGCCGTCATGGGTTCAGACTCGCCATATCGAAATCGCTAAAGTGTTCTCCGAAGATGAACATACTTCCATCCCTGACTTCCTCGTTATCTCCACGAAAACCTGGCAAAAGCTGTCACCTGAACAGCAGCAAATCCTGATGAAAGCGGCTAAAAACTCCGAAGCGTATCAACAAAAGCTTTGGGAGAAAGTCGATGCTGACTCACGTGCTCAGGCTAAAGCCATGGGCGCGACTATCGTCAGCGTTGATAAAGCCCCATTCCGCGCCGCAGTAAAACCGCTGTATGACGACTTCGCCAAAGATCCTAAACAGGCTGCGTTGCTGGCTAAATTTGAATCCGCTGTTGAGTGATTTAGAGCGGTAAGTTTCAGCGGGTGATCAGTCATCGCCCGCTCTTCCAGGTTAAATTTCAGGTATGCAAACATGATACTTAAGCCCATAAAGCTTGCGGTAGACCGGACTATTGCCACTTTTTCCGTACTGGTGATGGTTGCTCTGGTCGTCTGCGTGGTGTGGCAGGTTTTCAGCCGCTACATCCTCAATCAACCCAGTACCCTCACCGATGAACTGGCACGTTTTCTGATGATCTGGGTGGGACTGCTGGGCGCATCTTATACCGTTGGCGCACAACGCCATCTTTCCATCGATTTCCTTTCGATGATGCTGCCAGATAATAAAAAACCGCTGCTTAACATCGTTATCAACTCGCTGATATTGCTGTTTTCAGCGACGGTTATCGTCAACGGCGGCCTGAAACTGATTGAAAAAACATTAGCCACTTCGCAGCTCTCAGCGGCGTTACAAATCCCGATGGGTTATGTCTACATTGTGCTGCCATTAAGCGGGGCAATTATGATGTTTTACTCGCTCTATTTTATCCTGACCGACGCTCACACTCTGGTCAGCAAGGAAGGGAAATAATGGAAACTTATATCGCCCTCACCTTATTTGGTGCGTTCTTCGTTCTGGTGTTTATCGGGGTGCCTATTTCGTTTGCGATTGGGATTGCCACCGTTTCCTCTATGTTGCTGATGTTCCCGTGGGATGTGGCGGTCATCACTGTTTCGCAGCGTCTCGCCAATGGCCTGGATAACTTTGCGCTGCTGGCGATTCCGTTCTTTATTTTTGCCGGAACGCTAATGAACAGCGGCGGAATAGCCATCCGCTTAATTAATCTCGCGCAAATTATGGTGGGCCGTATTCCCGGTTCTCTGGGCCACGTCAACGTCCTGGCGAATATGATGTTTGGCTCCATCTCCGGTTCGGCTGTTGCCGCTGCCGCAGCCGTAGGGGGAACACTTTCCCCGATTCAAAATAAAGAAGGTTATGACCCGGCGTTTTCAACGGCGGTGAACGTTTCATCGTGCATTACCGGGCTGCTGATTCCGCCTTCTAACGTGCTGATTGTGTTCTCGCTGACGGCGGGTGGCGTATCGGTGGCATCGTTATTTATGGCCGGTTATTTGCCGGGCATCTTAATGGGCCTGTCAATCATGCTGGTGTGTTGGATTATCTCCCGGCGCCGCGGCTATCCGGTATCTGCACGTCCAACCTGCGCACAAGCGGCAAAAGCGTTTCTCGACGCGTTGCCAAGCCTGTTGCTGGTGATTATCGTCATGGGCGGGATTCTGGGCGGCGTATTCACCGCAACGGAAGCCTCAGCCATCGCGGTGGTTTACACCTTCGTCCTTTCGGTGCTTATCTATCGCGAAGTGAAATGGCGTGATTTGCCAAAGCTCATCCTTGATTCGGTGGTGACAACCTCGATTGTTCTGCTGCTCATTGGTTTCTCGGTTGGCATGTCCTGGGCCATGACCAACGCGGATATTCCCTACATGATTAGCGATGCGCTGATGGGTGTCTCAGATAACCCGCTGGTGATTCTGTTGCTTATCAACATCGTGCTGCTCATTGTCGGCATCTTTATGGATATGACGCCAGCGGTACTTATCTTCACGCCAATCTTCCTGCCTATCGCGCAAGATTTGGGGATGGATCCGGTTCACTTCGGCATCATGATGGTGGCTAACTTGTGCGTCGGCTTGCTGACTCCTCCGGTTGGCAGCGCACTGTTTGTCGGCTGCTCCATCACAGGCGTTAAAATTCAGAATCTGATCAAACCGTTGCTGCCCTTCTATGCCGCGCTGTTTGTCTCACTGATGATGATTACCTACATTCCTGAGATTTCCCTCTTCATTCCTCGGATGTTGGGACTGATGTAATTGCAGTACGGTCGGTCAGGCAAACGCAATGTTGCCTGACTGACAAAATCAATAAGCAATCACATGATACTTTTGTGAATCCTCTCACTTTTTTCATTGCCAACACTGTCTACTGTATACAACACAAGAATTGTCTCTTGTGATTCCTTACGGAGCGGTAACAATGAAAAACCTGATGGCCGCAATAGAAGCAAAGCTGATGCCACTTGCCGGAAGAATGGCGCAACAACGCCACCTCGGGGCCATTCGCGATGCGTATATCTCGTTTATGCCTTTTATTATTGTCGGTTCAATCCTGCTGGTTATCTCCTCTTTCCCAAGCACTGCCTATCAACAGTTTATGGCGTCGATTTTTGGTGAAGGTTGGTCTGCCACTATCGAAATCCCGTTTAATGCCATCTTCTCGACTATGGCGGTGTTCATTAGTTTCCTGGTCGCTTATCGTCTGGCGGAGCGCTATGACATCGACAAAATGTCCGCCGGGATTTTGTCTCTCTCCTGCTTCCTGATTCTTACCCCCTTCGCTAAAACCCAGGAAATTGGCAACCTCATTCCGATGGAATGGTTGGGTTCAAAGGGTTTGTTTGTCGCGATGCTCGGTGCAATTACCAGCACTGAATTATTTGCCTGGATGCTAAGCCGCAATTGGGTGATCCGTATGCCGGATGGCGTACCACCCGCGGTACAAAAATCGTTCGCGGCTTTGATTCCATCGCTGCTGATTCTGGTGATTGCGCTCGCGATTCGCGTGCTGTTCGCCCGCACGGATTACCACACTATTCACCAGTTTGTTTACGAAGTGCTGGCTACGCCAATTCGCCACTTCGGGACTTCTTATGTTGGCGCGTTATTTACTTGCTTTAGCATCACCAGCCTGTGGTCAGTAGGGATTAACTCAGGTTCGATGGTCAACGGCATCCTGCGTCCATTCTGGATGGAAAACCAAATGGAGAACTTGACCGCAACGCAGGCAGGCTTGCTGCCTCCGCATGTGGTCACCGAGCAGTTCTACGACATGATTTGGATGGGCGGCGCGGGAGCCACCTTGTCTCTGGTGATTGCTATGCTGTTATTTGCCCGCAGCCAGCACATTAAGAATGTTTCGCGTCTCGCTGCCGGTTCTTCCATCTTCAACATTAACGAGCCGGTGCTGTTTGGCCTGCCGGTCATCATGAACCCGATAATGCTTATCCCATTCAACCTGGTCCCGCTGGTCCTCGTGACGGTGCAATACATCACCATGTCTATAGGTTGGGTCGCCACCACCACTGGGGTCTATATCCCGTGGACGCTGCCGCCAGTATTAAGCGGGTTTATCGTTACCGGGCATCTCAGCGGTGCTGTAATTCAGCTCATCAATCTGTTGATTGGCGCCATCATCTATCTGCCGTTCCTTAAAGTCGTGGACAAGCAATACCGGGCGAATGAAACCCCGGAAATTTCTGCCACAACTAAACCCGCCACGGAGTAAGTAAAAACATGACGTTATCAAAAAACTGGGGCGTGATAGCGACCTGGCGTATGGCCTGGGAAGGGGTCAGTGAAGCCGCGCAGTTATTGCAAGGGAACAACGACGCCAGTGGTGCTGCGGTTCGCGCAGTCACCTGTGTAGAAGATTATCCATTTTATAAATCAGTTGGTTACGGCGGCTTGCCTAACGAACAAGGTGTGGTTGAACTGGACGCTGCATTTATGGACGGTTCAACGCTCGCCATCGGCGCGGTGGCCAGTATCCGTGATATCGCTAACCCAATTCTGGTGGCACAAGCCTTAAGCCGCGAGCGCTTCAACAGTTTTATGGTCGGCGAAGGCGCGCAAACCTGGGCGCTCGCGCAAGGTTTTGAGCGCAAAAACATGCTGACCGATCGCGCCCATCAGCATTATCTCAAGCGTAAACGTGAAACGCTGGATCGCGGCCTCAGCCCGTACACCGGCCACGATACCGTTGGTGTGATTACGCTCGATCAGAATCAACAGATGTGCGTCGCCACCTCCACCAGCGGCTTGTTTATGAAACGCCCTGGGCGCGTGGGCGATTCACCGGTATCGGGTTCCGGTTTTTATGCCGACAGCCAGATTGGTGCCGCCACCGCCACCGGCCTTGGCGAAGACTTGATGAAAGGCTGCATCAGCTACGAAATCGTCAGCCGCATGGGGCGCGGAATGTCACCCCAACAGGCGGCTGAATCAGCGGTTTACGACCTCGAAAGCCAATTGATTGCCCGCTATGGTCGCGCCGGTGATTTGTCGGTGGTGTGTATGAATAACCGCGGTGAATACGGTGCAGCCACGACCATTGATAACTTCTCGTTTTCAGTCGCCACGGCAGCGCAAACGCCAGCGGTATTTTTGACAACCCGCGAAGGAAAACACACGCTGATTCGCCCGGCAGACCAGGCGTGGCTTGATGCCTATATCGAACGTATTACCGCCGAGGTGATCGTATGAAATGTCAGTTAACCCCCCTTACGCAATGTCCGGCTGATGCGCATTTAATACTGTGGAAAGCTCACGCCAACGCGTGGCCGCAAACGCTGCGCCCGCTGCTGGATGAAATGGCGCTCTCCAGTGAATCGCAAACCACCACTTTCGGTTTAAGCAGCAAATGCCTGCAACTGACGCTTTTATCTGCGGCAAAAATTGAGCGTCCTGAAGTGCTGCGCCAGTTAACAGAATACCTGAATAGCGTTTTGCCAGGCCCGCTTTCACACCCTGTCGCCGTCGATATCTCAGGTTTTGACCTGGCAAACCGTGTCGTTTTTGCACGCCTGCGCACCTTCCTGGTGGCAGTGATGAACCGTTTCTATCAGTTGCCGCAGTTGGGATATCGCGCCCAGCAAGCGCAAAGTCACGGGCAACTGTTATTACTGGTGGCAGAACACAACACGCAATCGTCAGAACTGGCTGCGCAAACGCAGGCAGTTGCTCAAGGTATGCTGCTTTCGCGCAAACTGGCCGACACTCCGGCAAATGACTGCCGCCCGCATGATGTGGCCCAACAAGCTGAAAGCTGGGCGTGCGAGCATCCGCAAACGCACTGTGAAATCCTTGATGAACACGCCATTCGCAAGCAGGGTTTAGGTTGTCTTGATGCCACAGGAAAAGGCAGCGACAACCCGCCCCGGTTGGTGACGCTGCGCTGGCAAGGTGGCGCGGAAAACGCACCGTATTACGCGTTTGTCGGCAAAGGCATTACCTTCGATACCGGCGGGATGTGGCTGAAAGAAGGCGAAGGAATGCGCACCATGAAATACGATATGTGTGGTGCTGCCGTGGTGTTCGGGCTGATGGAAATCGTCAAAACGCTGCAACTCCCGCTCAATGTTGTCGCCGTGATGGCGCTGGCCGAAAACATGCCTGGCGTTAACGCCATGCTGCCGGGTGATGTGGTGAAATCGCACGCCGGTCATAGCGTCGAAATTATAAATACCGATGCTGAAGGTCGCCTGGTTTTAGCGGATGCGCTGAGCTACGCCTCAACGCGCTTTAATCCGGCAGCGCTAATTGATGTCGCCACCCTGACCGGAGCGGTAGTCAAAGCCCTGGGGTATGACATCTCCGGGCTGATGAGTAATGATTCCCCCCTTAGCCACCAATTGCAGCAGGCAGCCGATTTAACCCAGGACCGAATCTGGCCGCTGCCGCTCGACGAAAGCTTTGATTCGCAAGTCAAAAGCCATATTGCCGACCTCACGAACACACCGCCCAATAACGCGGCCATCGCGGTATCCGCCGCCCAATTCTTAAGTAAGTTTTGCCACCAGTCGCCGTGGGCGCATTTAGATGTCAGCGGCACCGCGTTGAGTCGGGGTAAATTCACCCAGGCCAGCGGCCGCCCTGCTCTGTTACTGACGCAATTCTTACTCGACATCTGCAAAGGAAAGACAAATGAAAAAGATTCTACTGGTATGTGATTTAGGCATGTCGACCAGTCTGGTCGTCAAACGCATGCAGGAAGCGGCGGTGAAACGCCAGCTTGAAGTCGAGATTCAGGCGAAAGGAATGAGCGATTTTAAAAACGCGATTACTGCTTTTGACTGCGCACTGCTTGGCCCGCAAATCGCCTATAAGCTCGCAGACTGCAAACAGATTGCCGCGCCGCTTAATAAGCGAGTGGAAACCATTAATATGATGGATTACGGTATGGTCAACGGGGAGAAGATTCTTGACCATGCGTTGAGCCTGATTAATTAACGAGTTTTTAGCCACGCAGCCGGCGAGAGGTTTTTAAGTCGGCTGCGGATAATCCTCTTATTCAGCAAATCTTCAAATTCCAGCAACACCGCGCCAAAACCCAAACGCCTATCGTAACGCTCACCGTTAAGTAACTGTTCCAGCGTTTGCGTCCACTCACCGCTTGCGGCTCTTTCAAGCCAGGCTTCCGGCTGGGCTTCATGCAAGGGAACCCCAAGTTGTTGCGCCAGTTGTTGGGTCAGCGTGGTAGAACAGGCCGTTAATGACCGCACTTTCAATAGTAAACCCTGCTGCAAAAAACCGACCAGCGCATCAAGGGATTGTTGTTCGCCTCGTTCACGCAATGCCACCGCCAAAAACCCAGAAACCGGACAACTAAAGGCCAGCAACGAGCCGTGTTTATGGCTAATGCTTTCAGGAAGCGAAAACACATCAAGGCGCAAATGTCCGACCGGCTGCTTTAAATCAGGTTTAGCGAGCCGGGATTGCTGCCAGTTTTGCAATGTTCTGCTGACACTGGCGCGCGAAATACCCTGCTGGACCAGCAATTGCGCGGCTTCCACAAGCTCATCCAGGGAAAGTGATAAACGTACTCGCAGAAAGACCAGCATCGCCTCCTGCTCATGGCTCAATGCACGATGAATGGTATTAGGTCGATGAGATTTGTCATAACAGTCATCTCGCTTACGCCAGCGCCTGACGGTATCCACAGAAATATTCAACTCCTCCGCCAGTTCACTGTCGGTTTTGTCAGAGCTTTGAATATATTTGCGGGTACGCGGCGTGGTGGTGGCGTTGGAGTGCAGCTTGATCTCCATCGAACCTCTTCATCATGAGTTAAGTAAGGTCTTCATTATAAAAGTAAGTGTCGCAGCGGAAAGAGCAAATCCACACATTATCGTAAAAATAGCGCGCAAGCGATTGCAGGCCAGACCAGTTCTATCTTATGAAAAAAAGTAGCAAAAAATGCGGAAAGCGAAGCGGGATCTGGATCACACAATCCGGAATGATGATTCGTGTGCTAATCATCACTTATTTCAATGATTTAACTTAAATTCAAAAAATTTGAACAAGGCCGTCAATTCTATTCGATTTATTCTTCTGCCTAAAAGTGTGACCATAATCACATCGACGGAACAACGTCACCTTAAACAGAATAACCTGCGAGAAATATACTATGAAAACCATCAAATATGCTGTAGCCGCTATCGCCCTGACCACTCTTTCTTTCGGCGCATTCGCTGCACAATCTATCAGCCCATCTGAAGCACAGAACATGAACAAAATTGGTGTGGTTTCTGCTGATAACGCAACGACTCTGGATGGCCTGGAAGCACAACTGGCTTCTAAAGCAGAACAAGCTGGCGCAAAAGCGTACTCAATTACTTCTGCTAACACCAACGGCAAAATGAGCGGTACTGCGGTTATCTATAAATAACCCTGCGGTATTGCCCTGATTTACCCTCATATATTTGGAGCGATGCTCCACCCTGCTTGACCCTGTTTTAACCCTTGTTGCCCGCGGCCATTTACCGCGGGCTTTTTTTTTGCTTTGCATTCAGCTATTCAGAATGTCTGATTAACGCGAAGTAAACCCTCATCAAACGTAGCCACTTCGCCCGTCGCCATCAGACAGCATGCCATTTGTATTTTCAATGATTGCGGAATAGGTTCAACACCCGCCACACAGCGCTCAATCCAACGGGCGGTCACGTCGGGATCTTTACCCGCTGGCAACACGATTTCATCTTCATTGACGTCTGTCTGACGTTCACTCACAACACGTGATCCCAAACTATCAATAAGCGTAATCTGCGGGCAGCGTTGCGGGTTAGCATAAACTTCCCCTTCCGTTCCGTGCATTAGCAGACCACGCCCGCCAATATCAGCAAAGAACTTCGCCACTTTCGGGACATATTCAGGATGGGAAACGCTGGCAAGACGAAGTGCGGAATTTTCTTCAAACGGTGTCGCCAGTTTGGCGAGCGTATGCGCACTATTACGCACCCCCATTCGCCAGCGCATGGCGAGCTGATCTTCCATCGGCGGGCAAAGCGCACCGATCGGGATATAGACCGGATGATGCGAGTCCAGTTTAGCTTGCGCCTGGCCCGCATGAAGCGTGGGTTCAATGCCCATCAGCGTAAAAATGGTTTCGGTTAATACCCGAGTGGGATCGTGGCTGACGCCATGCACCACCACCGGAAAACCGAGGCGGTTGAGTAACATCGCTAATAATGGCGTGAGATTGGCTTGTTTACGCGCGCCGTTATAAGAAGGGATCACAATCGGCATCGGCTTGTTGACCGGAGGCGTCAGGGAGATGACATGGTGCTTCATCGCGTCATAAAAGCCGAGCATTTCCTCCTCGCCTTCGCCTTTGATGCGCAACGCAATCAACACGCCACCGAGTTCAAGTTCAGGTACTTCACCTCTGAGCATATGGGCATATAAGCCACGAGCGGTATCAAAATTCAGGGAGCGGGCATGGTTTTTACCGCGCCCTATTTCTTTGATTATTTTACGGTAATCCATTCAGACTCTCCTTTCTATTTCTTGCTCACACGTTTGCGCCGCACCGTTTTTTTAGGTTTGGTATCAATCGGTTTAGCTGATGGCGCTTCAGGCTGACTGATCGGAAACACCGGCAATGCACCCAGTAAACGCTGCCCATAATTTTTGGTCAACAGGCGGCGATCATAAATCACCACTTCACCGTAACAACCGTGGCTACGAATCAAGCGACCAACCTGCTGAATAAGATTAAACGAAGCACTCGGTAAACTCTGTACTTCAAAAGGATAGCGTTTCAGGGTTTTTAGCCACTCGCCCTCGGTAAGCACAACCGGGCTATCAATCGGTGGGAAAGCGATTTTATGGATATGCACCTGGCTGAGTAAATCGCCTTTTAAATCGAGGCCTTCTGCAAAAGATTGCAGGCCAACCAGCACGCTGGTTTCGCCCTGTTCGACGCGTTTGCGGTGCATCTCCACCAGCCGATAACGTGGCTGATCGCCTTGCACTAACAACGTCAGACGCAAATCGGTGACATGGGTTAAAAACACCTGCATCGCACGGTTGCTGGCAAACAGCACCAGCATGCCTTTATGTTCACCTTTCGCCAGTTCGGCACGGAAAAACGCTGCCATTTCAGCCAGATGCTGGGCTTCGTTTTCCATCGTTGGTTCGACGGTTAACTGTGGGATGACCAGTTTGCCTTGCTCGACATGATTAAACGGCGAGTCCAGCGCGACAAACCGGTCACCCGCATGTTCGTCTAACCCGCTCATCTCTTTCAGGCGGTCGAATTTATTTAATGAACGCAGCGTGGCGGAAGTGACGATGACATGCGGCACATTGCGCCACACCAGTTTTTCGAGCTGATCGCTGACGCGAATGCCGACGCAATGGAAGAACAGATGCGGCTGGCCTTCGCGGATTTCCCGCGTCACCCATTTTGAAACCGGCGCACCAGATGCCTGTTCCATCGCTGACAGCCGCCACAGTTTGCTCTGCGTCTCGAAATAACCCAGCGCGCGGTTCATGTGTAGTAACGCGCGGTGCAAACGCACAATATCGTGGCTACCGGTTTTTTCGCCAAGATCGTTAAGCAACGCTTCTGACAGGCTGCGCAGCCCTTCCATCAGCTTCGCCAGCCGTTTGCAAATCACCATCAGTTCTTCAGGAAGAATGCCCATTTCAAAGCGATGTTCGGCTTCTTGTTCACCCGCCAGCCATAACGACACAATGCTGCTAAACGAGCTTAAGAGTTCGTAAATTTCATCGCAATGGTTGGTCAAACGCTCTGGATTGGTCAGCGGCGGCGGACTTTTTGGGCGGAACTGCGCCATGCAGGTTTCCACCAGTTTGGTAAAGAGATCGAACTGCAAACGGCTATAACCCGGCGTGACTTCGGCACTCATTTCCAGCGCGTCACGTGCCACATCCGGCAGATGGTGGCCTTCATCTAAAATCAACAGCAGGTTTTTGGCTTCCGGTAGCACAGCATCACTTTCCATTGCCGCCATTACCAGCGCATGATTCGCGACCACCACCTCGGCATCGTCTATTTCACGCCGCGCCACAAAGAACGGGCATTCACGATACCAATGGCAATTTCGCCCCAGGCAACTGGCTTTGTCGGTGCTCAGACGCCGCCATAAATCATCTTCAATATTTTGTGAGGCATGGTTACGCAGTCCGTCCCACTTGTACGCATCAAGATCGGTTTTCAGCTTGCCGCAGCGCTGTTGTTCGTCTTTGCTGGTCGGCGCCATTTCATCTTCGAGGAACGCCAACAAGTCGCCCTGCGCCAGGTTGTCCGTCGCCAGTGCAGCAAGATTACGCGGGCATACATAACGCCCGCGCCCGAAGGCGGCGGTGAATTTTAAGTCAGGGATAATTTTGCGGAGCAAGGGCAGATCCTTGCTAAATATTTGATCCTGCAATGCGACGTTAGCGGTACTGACCACCAGCGTTTTTTGTTCGCCGCGGGCAATCGCAATGCCCGGAATCAGGTAAGAAAGGGTTTTCCCCACGCCAGTCGGTGCTTCAATCGCCAGATGACGCCCCGCTTCACCCGCCAGTGTTTTTGCCACTTCTGCAATCATCTGCCGTTGCGGTGGGCGCGGAATAAAGTCCGGGATCTGCTGTTGTAGCGCCTTATACCAGGCGGCGATTTGCTCTTTTTGCGCGGAGGACAAAGCCATGGGAACCACTTCTACTGTATAAACAGCCACTATTGTCCCACTTTTTGCTGTAGGGCTGTATTGTTTTTTCGCCGCTACTGTGAGCAAGCCTTGATACACAACAAGGCGGCCTGTGGGCGAGCGTCTCTATAATCGAGCCCGTTTATCCTCCACTGGTATCAAAAAATGGATTATCAACTCAATTTAGACTGGCCTGAATTTATGGCGAAATACTGGCAGAAAAAGCCAGTCGTTTTAAAAAATGCGTTTCCTGATTTTGTCGATCCGATTACCCCGGACGAATTAGCCGGTCTTGCTATGGAAGCAGAAGTGGACAGCCGCCTGGTCAGTCATACCAATGGCCAATGGCAAGCCGCTAACGGGCCATTTGAGCATTTTGACAATTTAGGTGATACCGGTTGGTCGCTGCTGGCTCAAGCCGTAAACCATTGGCATGCGCCCTCTGCGGAACTGGTGCGCCCATTCCGCGTTTTGCCTGACTGGCGTTTAGACGACCTGATGATCTCCTTCTCGGTGCCGGGTGGTGGCGTGGGCCCGCATATCGACCAATACGATGTGTTTATCATTCAGGGGATGGGCAGCCGTCGCTGGCGTGTGGGCGATAAACTGCCAATGCGCCAGTTCTGCCCGCATCCGGCGTTGCTGCACGTTGATCCGTTCGAGCCGATTATTGATGAAGATCTGGAACCTGGCGACATTCTGTATATTCCACCAGGTTTCCCGCACGATGGCTTCACGCATGAAACGGCGCTCAACTATTCCGTCGGTTTCCGTGGGCCAAATGGCCGCGATTTGATCAGCAGCTTTGCCGATTACGCACTGGAAAACGATCTGGGCGGCGAGCACTACAGCGACCCGGATTTAACGGTTCGCGAGCATCCTGGCAAAGTTGAAAGCTATGAGCTCAACCGCCTGCGCTACATGATGATGGAAGTCATCAGCCAGCCTGAAGATTTCAAACAGTGGTTCGGCCGCTTCGTCACCACTCCGCGTCACGAACTCGATGTCGCCCCGGCTGAACCGCCCTATCAGCAAGACGAAATCGTCGATGCGTTGCTCGGGGGCGAATGTCTGACGCGCTTAAGTGGTTTACGTGTTCTCAATGTTGATGGTCAGTTCTTCGTTAATAGCGAACCTATGGAAGCCCCTGTTCCAGAGGCTGCTGATGCATTGTGCCGTTACACCACGGTAAGCCAAAACGAATTGGGCGATGCGCTGCAAAACCCCGAGTTTGTTAACGTATTGACCGAACTGGTTAATCAGGGCTACTGGTACTTTGATGATTAATTTTTAGTTACATTGTTAACTAAAAATTACACAGAGTGTATGCGACTGACTACAGTTATACGGGGGCTTCCCGGGCAGACTGTGGGGATAACATGGCACTTTTTACCATTGGTGAAGTGGCTGTGCTTTGTGATATCAACCCCGTAACGTTGCGTGCCTGGCAACGGCGTTACGGGCTACTGAAACCGCAGCGAACGGATGGCGGCCATCGGCTGTTTGATGATGCCGACATCGAACGTATCCGTGAAATCAAACACTGGATTGAAAATGGGGTTCAGGTCAGCAAGGTGAAAGCCCTTCTGAGCGGCGAACTTCAGGATATGGAAAGTGGCTGGCGAGAACGCCAGGAATTGTTACTTCACCATTTGCGAAGCGGTAACCCTTCTCGTCTTCGCGCCTGGATTGCGGATGTGGGCCGTGATTATCCGGCTGAAACTCTTGTTCAACAACTCTACATCCCTCTGCGTCGTCGCCTTCAATGCCAACAAGTCACCCTCAATACCCTGTTAAGCCTGCTGGACGGCGCACTGATTAATTACATCGCGTTATGCCTCTCATCGGCACGTAAGCGTAGCGGTAAAGATGCGTTGTTGGTGGGCTGGGATACGCCAGATACCACGCGTTTGTGGATGGCAGCATGGATGGCAATCCAACAAGGCTGGCGGATTGATGTTCTGGCGCACCCGCTGCATCAGCTTCGTCCGGAAATATTCGCCCAACAGACATTATTGGTTTGGTGTGGTGATACACCCACCACTCATCAGCTCGACCAACTGGAACTTTGGCGCTGCGCGGGCCTGCAAATTTTCCCACTGATGAGCAATGGCCATTCGACCGAACGCGCATGAGATAAATTTAAAGGTTCATTAACAAGCCGGCTTCATCTTATAATCTCCCCCGCAATATAAGGAGCGAAGATGAAACTGAGTAAAATTGCCCTCGTGGGCGGCATGCTGGTCATGGCTATCGGCGGAATTGGCGGCGTGATGCTGGTAGGTTATATCGTTATTCTGCATGGCGCGTGATATGACGCAAAACGCGCTCAAACAGGCGGTCGACAACAATTGCCGCCAGCGCAACCAGTAGAGCGCCCTGAATCACGTATGCGGTGTTAAAACCGCTCAGGCCAATGATTATCGGTGAACCTAAAGTGCTGGCACCCACGGTTGACGCAATCGCCGCAGTACCAATATTAATAATCACCGATGTTCGGATGCCTGCCAGAATCAGCGGTGCTGCCAGTGGCAACTCCACTTTTCGCAGCATTTGCCAACGGCTCATCCCGGCTCCCATCGCAATTTCTTTTGTCGCTTCCGGCACCGCCCCTATTCCTGCCAACGTCCCTTGTAAAATGGGCAACAAACCGTAAAGCACGAGCGCGATAATGGCAGGCTGTTGGCCAAAACCCATCACCGGAACGGCAATCGCCAACACTGCCACCGGCGGGAAGGTTTGCCCGGCAGCGGTAATAGTTTCAACCAGAGATCGAAACTCCAGCCCCGCCGGGCGCGTTACCGCAACACCCAACCCGACGCCAATCACAATCGCCACCACGCTGGAAACACCGACCAGCATCAAATGTTTAAATGCCAGCGCCATAAAACTGTCTTGAAGATAAACCGGCCTTTCCAGTTCTGGAAACAGCCAGCTGAACAACGTGCTGCTGTACGGCATCACCGCCAATAATGCGATGAATACCGCAATCAGCCACAATAAGGGGTCACGTAGCAGGCGCATTTTCACCCTCAATTAAATCACTAAAATGCAGTACGCCGCAGGGTTCGCCGTGCTGATTCACCACCGGCAACTGCCGGCACTGGCGATGGACAAACAATGACAGCGCTTCACGTAACGTGACGGATTCGCTTATCGGCTCACCTTCTATTCGCTCATGAGTTCTCACCCGGTCGGCAACATGGCGCAGCGAAAGCAGCCGCACGCCCAGCTCGCTGCGACCGAAGAAATCACGCGCAAAATCCGTCGCCGGGCGGGTTAACAGTTCCAACGGCGTGCCCTGTTGAATCACCTGCCCGTTGTCCATCAGCACAATACGGTCGGCAAGCGTCAGCGCTTCGTCGATATCGTGCGTGACCAGCACAATCGTGCGCCCGAGCAACTGGTGAATACGGATAATTTCCTGCTGTAGCGCCCCACGAGTGACGGGATCGAGCGCGCCGAATGGCTCATCCATCAGCAGCACTTCCGGGTCAGCCGCCAGCGCCCGTGCCACGCCGACACGCTGCTGTTGCCCACCAGAAAGCTGGTGCGGATAGCGGTCACGAAACTGCGCGGCTTCAAGGCCGAGTAAGTCCAGCAATTCGTCGATACGCGCGTTGATTCGCGCTTTCGGCCACTTTAGCAATTGCGGCACGGTGGCAATGTTCTGCGCCACATTCCAGTGCGGGAACAGGCCGATAGATTGAATCGCGTACCCCATCCGGCGGCGCAGCGTTTTCGCATCAAAATTACGGATTTCTTCTCCGGCAAAGCGGATTCGCCCGGTATCGTGCTCCACCAGGCGGTTAATCATTTTCAGCGTGGTGGACTTGCCCGAGCCGGAAGTGCCAATCAGCACCGTGAACTGCCCTTCTTTGATGTTCAACGACAAATCACTGACCGCCGCCTCGCCCTGGAAAAACTTGCTGACATTTTCAAATTCAATCATGGCTGTTTTTCCTCAAGCAATGAGATAAACAGTTTAAAAAGTGCGTCAAAAACAACCGCCAATGCAATAACCGGAATCACGCCGAGCAACACCAAATCCAGCGCGCTACTGAGCAGCCCCTGGAAAATGATCGCCCCGAAACCACCGGCCCCAATCAGCGCGGCAATCACCGTCATACCGATGGTTTGCACGCAGACGACGCGCAGGCTTCTCAACAAAACCGGCAGCGCCAGTGGCACTTCGGCCTGCCAGAATATCTGCCAGCGCGACATGCCCATGCCTTCGGCACTTTCAATGATATTGCGCGGGACTTGCTGCAACCCGGCGACCACACCACGCACCAGGGGCAATAGCGCGTACAACACCAGGGCGATTAACGCTGGAGCGATGCCAATCCCACTCACGCCGAGCGAAGCCAACCATGGTGCCAGTTTGACTAACCCCGCCAGTGGCGCAATCAACAAACCAAATAAGGCTACCGACGGCACGGTTTGAATGACGTTGAGCACCGAAAACACCGAGGATTGCCAGGCCGAACGGGTATAACAAAACACACCTAACGGCACGCCAATCAATAATGCGGGCAACAACGTTCCGACCAGCAAAGCCAGGTGGCGCAATAAAGCATCGTCAAAAACTTCCTGTCGATTGGCATACTCTTTTAGCAAAGAAAGATCGGCAAAGTACCCGCTGAGTAACAGACCAAGAGGCACAATCCAGATTTGCAGATTCAGCAGCAATCGCCACAGCGCTTTTGCCGTCAGGCGGTTGATAACATCGGCACACAGTAGCAAGCACAGCGTTAACGACATCCACAATCCGCTGCCGGGCGATGTCCGCGCAAGCGTGCTGCCTTGCTGAGCAAATTGCGTCGCCGTTTGTCCAAGCCGCCACAAAATGGCGATGAACAGAAACTCGCCCACCATGAGAGTCAGCAACAATGGGAGTGGCCGACATGGTGTCAGCACGAGGATTGCCAGAACGAATACCGGGACAGAGAACAGCAACCAGGTTTGCGCCGGGAGTTGGCTGAGCGCGATAGGCTCCCCGGAAACCAGGCGGTTGGGCGCAAAGTTGATAAACGGTAATACTGCGCCCGCCACTACCAGCAAAAAAACCAGCAGTAGCAAGACGCGATTATGAATTTTGGGCAAACGAACGTCCTGTTTTTTTATTTCACAAAACCTGTTCCACAAAAGCTATTTCACGAAGCCTTTTTGTTTCAGGTAGTCAGCCGCCACTTTTTTGGCATCTAACCCTTCCACCGCGATACTGGCGTTAAGCTGTTGTAACGTTTTTTCATCCAGAGATGCAAACACAGGTTTTAGCCAGGCGTCCAATTCCGGGTAGGCTTTTAGCACCGCTTCACGCACGACAGGTGTTGGCGCGTAGATTGGCTGCACGCCTTTCGGATCGCTCAGAGTTTGCAAACCGAGTGCCGCAACAGGGCCATCCGTTCCATAGGCCATTGCCGCGTTCACGCCAGAAGTTTGCTGCGCCGCCGCTTTGATGGTGACCGCCGTATCGCCACCTGCCAGCGATAATAATTGCGGCTGTTCGAGTTTAAATCCGTAGGCTTTTTCAAAAGCAGGAAGCGCATCGGAGCGTTCGATAAATTCAGCGGAAGCCGCCAGTTTAAATTCACCGCCTTTTTTCAGATACGCGCTGAGATCGTCAAGCGAGGTGAGTTTGTTTTTTTCAGCCAGGTCTTTGCGCACCGCAATGGTCCAGGTATTGTTTGCGGGCGCGGGTGTTAGCCACACAAGGTGATTTTTTTCGGCATCGAGTTTTTTGACTTTCTCGTAGCCCTGCTGCGCATTTTTCCACGCCGCATCTTTTTCATCTTTGAAGAAAAACGCACCGTTACCGGTGTATTCCGGGTAAATATCCAGCTCGCCTGCGGTTATCGCTCCACGCACAACGGGAGTGGTTCCTAATTGCACTTTATTGACGGTTTTAACGCCGTGGCTATCCAGTACCTGCAAAATGATATTACCGAGCAACGACCCTTCGGTATCAATCTTAGAGCCGACTTTGACTGGCTCTGCGGCGTGCGCCCCTGCGGCTAACAATGCTAACCCTGCCATGCTCCAACGCGCTGCTAAGTTCATCGTGCTTCCTCACTGTTTTTCTTTGCTTAAAAATCATGGAGTCGCAAAAGTTTAGCTGAGAATTTGAAGGTTGGCTGGACGAAACGGGGAAGAATAAGAAAAGAGCCGGAAACCGGCTCTTGATTTGGAGTTGCGTCAAGGCGTACGGACGCAGTTTGTCGGTCGGATAAGCGAAGCATCCGACACCACCATTACTTCAGTTCAAACTCACCCTGCTTAACGCGCGCAGAATCCAGCCCGATGAACACGTTAAACTTGCCTGGCTCGGCGACGTGCTTCATCTGCGCGTTCCAGAATTTCAGCGCTTCTACGTCAATCGGGAAGCTCACGGTCTGGGTTTCGCCAGGTTTCAGCGTCACTTTCTTAAAGCCTTTCAGCTCCTTAACCGGGCGACTCATAGAAGCCGTCACATCCTGCAAATACATCTGCACCACGGTTTCGCCCGCACGGTCACCGGTGTTTTTCACTTCAACAGAGGCTTCTACTTTGCCATCCGCTTTCATGGAAGGTGCCGACATTTTCACATCCGAAACGGTGAACGTGGTGTAGCTCAGGCCGTAACCGAACGGGAACAGCGGGCCGTTAGCTTCATCAAAGTAACGCGAAGTATATTTGTTCGGTTTTTCCGGATTGTACGGGCGACCAGTGTTCAGGTGGCTGTAGTACGTCGGGATTTGACCCACAGAGCGCGGGAAGGACATCGGCAGTTTGCCTGACGGGTTGTAATCGCCAAACAGGATATCGGCCACCGCGTTACCGCCTTCAGTCCCGCTATACCAGGCTTCCAGCAGCGCGTCGGCCTGTTGGTTTTCTTTCACCAACGCCAGCGGACGTCCGTTCATTAATACCAACACCAACGGTTTGCCGGTGGCTTTTAACGCGCTGATTAAATCGCGCTGGCTCTGCGGCAGAACCAGGTCGGTACGGCTTGATGCTTCGTGCGCCATACCTTGTGCCTCACCCACTACCGCCACAACCACATCAGCAGATTTTGCGGTGTTAACCGCTTCGTCGATCATCTCTTTTGCAGAACGTGTATCCACGGAAACCGCAGGTTCGTACTGGTTGAGGAATTCAACAATGCCTTTATCGTCGGTGACGTTAGCGCCTTTGGCGACAACGATTTTAGCGTTGTCACCCACCGCGGTTTTAATGCCCTGCAATACAGTAACAGTCTGGTCGGCAACCCCTGCGGCAGACCAACTGCCCATCATGTCGCGTTTGCTGTCAGCCAGTGGGCCAACCACGGCAATGGTGCCGGATTTTTTAAGTGGCAACGTTTGCAGGCGGTTTTTAAGCAGCACCATGCTTTCACGCGCCACTTCACGCGCTTCTTTACGATGCAGACGGCTTTCGGCGTTGGTGTCTTCCGGGTCTGATTCTTTCGGGCCTAAGTGGCTGTATGGATCGTTAAACAGGCCCATATCGTATTTCACGTTCAGCACGTGGCGGGTTGCATCATCCAATTCCGCCATCGGCACTGCACCGCTTTTCACCAGTTCCGGCAAGTATTTGCTGTAATACTCGTCGCTCATACTCATGTTGATGCCGGAGTTCAGCGCGATACGCACCGCATCTTTCGGGTCACTTGCCACACCATGCTTGATCAGCTCTTTAATGGCACCGTGATCGGAAATAGTGATGCCTTTAAATTTCCATTCATCGCGCAGAAGATCTTTCAAAAGCCATGAATCAGAAGAAGCTGGCGTGCCGTTCAGTGAGTTCAGCGCTACCATTACGCCACCGCTGCCCGCATCCAGAGCGGCTTTGTACGGCGGCATGTAGTCGTTGAACAAACGCTGCGGGCTCATATCAACGGTGTTGTACTCTTTGCCACCTTCGACTGCGCCATAGGCCGCGAAGTGTTTCACGCTGGTCATCACGGAATAGCGATCTGCCGGACTTTTGCCCTGCATCGCTTCAACCATGGTGCGCCCCATAATTGAAGTCAGATAAGTATCTTCACCAAAGCCTTCGGAAACTCGGCCCCAGCGCGGATCACGCGAGACATCAACCATCGGCGCCCAGGTCATGTTCAGGCCATCGTCTGCGGCTTCATAAGCCGAAACGCGCCCTACCGTTTTCACCGCATCGCGGTTGAATGAAGAGGCTAAACCGAGGCTGATTGGGAACACGGTACGTTGACCATGAACCACGTCATAAGCAAAGAATAATGGGATTTTCAGGCGGTTAAGGCTCATCACCTGATCTTGCATAGTACGAATGTCGTGGCGGGTGACGGTATTAAAAATCGCGCCCACCTGCCCGTCTTTAATCATCTCGCGAATGGCTTCTTTCGGGTTATCCGGACCGACACTGATTAAACGCAACTGGCCGATTTTCTCATCGGTGGTCATTTTCTTCAGCAAATCAGTGACGAAGGCGTCACGCGCTTCTGGCGTTAGCGGGTGCGGGCCAAACATTTCGTTCGCCAGCGCAGGTTGCAGCGCAAGGCTAACTGCGATACTTACAGAACAGAGCCATTTCATCGACATTACTCTCTTGCTCAGGCCGCCGCAGTGGGCAGCACGAAGTGATAAGACGTGCAGTGTGCCACAAGGTTAAAGCGGTAAGAAGAGTCGCCCCGGTGTTATATGCTGATTTTCCGAACGTTTAAGAAGATTCATTATCGATTTGCGAGCTATGCTTGTAGTCGTCAATATTTTCCCAAGGAGCGGATAAATGCCTAACCCTACCCCATCCCAAAAACAAACATTTATAAACGAACTGAACCGTCTGGTGGGCAGCCAGCATGTGTTAACGGATGCGGCTAAAACCGCGCGCTATCGTAAAGGTTTTCGCTCCGGCCAGGGCGACGCGTTAGCCGTGGTTTTCCCCGGCACGCTGCTTGAGTTATGGCGCGTACTGAGCATCTGCGTCAGCACCGACAAAATCATTTTGATGCAGGCCGCCAATACCGGACTGACCGAAGGTTCGACGCCAAACGGCAATGATTACGACCGTGAAATTGTCATTATCAGCACCCTGCGTCTGGATAAATTGCAGCTGCTGGATGGCGGCAAGCAGGTGCTGGCCTTCCCTGGCAGCACGTTGTATCAACTGGAAAAAGCGCTCAAACCGCTGGGACGTGAACCCCATTCGGTGATTGGTTCGTCGTGCATTGGCGCGTCGGTGATCGGCGGGATCTGTAATAACTCCGGCGGCTCGCTGGTGAAACGTGGCCCGGCGTATACCGAGATGGCGCTGTATGCGCGCATTGATGAGCAAGGTAAGTTAACGCTGGTGAACCATCTGGGTATTGATCTTGGTGTTACGCCGGAACAAATTCTCGGCAAGCTCGATGATGAACGCGTCAAACCTGAAAACGTGCTACATGATCAGCGCCAGGCATCTGATAAAGATTATGCTGAACGTGTACGCGATGTGGATGCCGACACGCCATCACGCTTTAACGCTGATCCAAGCCGCCTGTTTGAAGCCTCAGGTTGTGCCGGTAAATTGGCTGTTTTTGCGGTACGCCTCGATACGTTTGTCGCCGAAAAGCAAAATGAAGTCTTTTACATCGGCACCAATCAACCAGATGTGCTGACGGAAATCCGCCGTCATATTCTGGCTAATTTTGAAAACCTGCCGGTGGCGGGCGAATACATGCACCGCGATATTTACGATATTGCTGAAGTGTATGGCAAAGACACTTTCATGATGATCGACAAGCTGGGCACCGACAAAATGCCGCTGTTTTTCACACTGAAAGGCCGTACTGACGCCTGGTTTGAAAAAGTCCCGTTTGTTAAACCTCACTTTACTGACCGTGTGCTACAGCGCGTGAGCGGCTGGTGTCCGAGCCATTTGCCTCCACGCATGAAAGAGTGGCGTAGTAAGTACGAACATCATTTGCTGTTGAAGATGTCGGGTGACGGTATTAGCGAAGCCCGCAACTGGCTTGAGAGCTATTTCCAACAGGCCGAAGGGGACTTTTTTATCTGTACCCCAACCGAAGGCGCGAAAGCGTTTTTACACCGTTTCGCCGCAGCCGGAGCCGCTGTACGTTATCACTCCGTTCATGCCAATGAAGTGGAAGATATTCTGGCGCTCGATATTGCCTTGCGTCGTAATGACCAGGAATGGTTCGAGCAATTACCAGCGGAAATCAGCAACCAGATTAGTCACAGCCTGTATTACGGCCACTTTATGTGTCATGTATTCCATCAGGATTACATCGTCAAAAAAGGGGTGGATGTTCACGCGTTGAAGGAGCAGATGCTCGAACTGCTCCGCACCCGGGGTGCGCAATATCCGGCGGAACATAACGTCGGACATTTATACGAAGCCCCAGACAGCTTAAAACAGTTTTATAAGGCAAATGACCCTACAAACAGTATGAACCCAGGCATTGGCAAAACCACGAAGCATAAATGGTGGGAGGAGCAAACCTGTAGCCATACTCATCACCACGATCCCCATTAAGTTTGGGTGTCAACCACCAGATCGGGGGCTATTCCTCGCTTACTTTTCGTACTAGATTAGACTATCGCAAAGTGGTGTGACCACATGCCACTTTGGTTCTTTGCGTACAGGAGCGAGAAATGTCAGTGCTCGAAACATTGCCAATAGCACGGTTGCAGGTTCGTGACGCAACGCCTGATGATATCCCGGCCATCACCGCTATTTATGAGTGGCATGTATTGCATGGCCGTGGATCTTTTGAGGAAACGCCGCCCACGCAGGCTCAAATGTCTGAACGCTTGCAAGCCGTTCGTTCCCAGGAACTTCCCTGGTTGGTCGCCTTGCATAGCGGCATTGTGGTGGGTTATAGCTACGCAACCGCTTATCGCCCGCGTCCGGCGTACCGTTTTACCCTGGAAGAATCCGTTTACATTGATGCCAGCATGACCGGGCGAGGTGTCGGGCGCGAGTTATTAACCCAATTGATCGCTATCTGTGAGCAAGGCCCATGGCGACAAATGGTGGCCATTATTGGCGACGGTGAAAACAACACGGGTTCATGTCGTCTGCATAGGCAGTTAGGTTTTGAAGTGGCCGGGCAGTTGCGAAGTGTTGGGTTTAAGCTTGGGGCGTGGCGCGATACGTTGATTATGCAGCGTCCGCTCAATGATGGCGACCGGACGCTTCCCTGATATCCGTCATACTTCAAGTTGCAGCTTTGTTGGCTACGCTCATTCGCCCGAATCACTTAGTTCACTAAGCTCATCGGGACTCATTCACTTGCCGCCTTGCTGTAACTCGAATTATTTAGGGTCTCGTTTGATTTGCCTTAATCGTCTAAGGCATTGCCCTGCGTGCTATTGCTCGCCATTTGCGCCGCTTTTTGCTTTTTATAAGCCAGAGCGGAACCTGGAACTGGCGTCACTTTGCCGCTTTCCAGGTAATTACGCAGACGGTTTGCATCCGCAAAGTGCGTATATTTCCCGAATGCATCCAGCACCACTAATGCCACCGGACGATTGTTGATCATGGTGCGCATCACTAAGCAATGGCCCGCGTTGTTCGTAAAACCGGTTTTAGTCAGCTGAATATTCCATTTGTTGTTGTAAACCAAATGGTTGGTGTTACGGAATGGCAGCGTGTACGGCGGGTTGGCGAAGGTCGCCATATCTTCTTTGGTGGTACTCAACTGGCCAAGCAGCGGATATTGCTTCGAGGCAATCAGCAATTTGGACAAGTCACGCGCCGTGGAAACGTTCTTAATCGATAACCCCGTCGGCTCGACATAGCGCGTGTGGGTCATGCCAAGAGATTTCGCTTTCGCATTCATCGCGCGAATAAATGCGTTGTAGCCGCCAGGATAATGGTGCGCGAGACTCGCCGCTGCACGGTTTTCCGATGACATCAGCGCCAGGAGCATCATATCTTTGCGATTAATTTTGCTGTTCAGACGAACGCGAGAATAAATCCCTTTCATTTCAGGCGTCTGGCTGATGTCGACACTCAGCATTTCATCCATTGGTAATTTGGCATCCAGCACCACCATCGCCGTCATCAATTTGGTAATGGATGCGATGGGACGAACCAAATCCGGATGGCTGGAATAGAGAACTTTATTGGTTTGCAAATCGACAATCATGGCGCTACCGGAAGCAATTTCCTGCCCGGCAGACTGTTGTACGGTCGATGATACGGAAGCTTTATTCGCGGCCTGAGATGCGAATGGTACGGCAATCATCAGCGCAAGGCTGAGCAATGAGAGACGGATTTTTGTCGGCATGGTGACACTTCTGTAATTATTCAAAAAAATAATGTGTCCTTCGAATCTCTTCACAGCGCGTATGAATAGATGAGGCGCCAGCATAATACGCTGACGCCCCGGAAAACTGCCACAATTGATTCGTAACAATTATCAGAACAGGCGATATCCATAACCCCAGAGAATCACACTGAGCGCTAACAGCACCTCCAGCACCAGCACACCAATGGCGAGCGTTGAGCTAGAAAAGCTCATCCCCTCTTCTTTATTGATGCCCAGGAACTCAGGTACGCCGACATACAGCAGATAACCGGTATAAATCAAAGCTGCCGCCCCTACCAGCACACACAACCACACCAGCGGATAAAGTGCCACCAGGCCACTTAAAAACAGCGGGGTTGCGACATAGCCCGCAAACACCATGCAACGAGCCAGTGACGGACGATGCGGATAATTTCGCGCCATCCACCAGATAACGCGCCCCATCACGGCAACGCCTGCCAACATCAGTGCATAAAAAAGTACGCCTAAATAGAATCCGGTAAACATCGACAATTGAACGAACGTACCGTCACCAAAGTTCCAGCCAATTTGGGTTGTGCCAATAAATGCACAGATAACCGGAATGGCCGCCATGATTAGCACATGGTGAGTGTAGTGATGCGATACCGTTTCGTTCTCGCGTTTTATGGTCTGCATTTCACGATTCGGGTGGGAGAATAGTCCCCAGACATGACTCATAACGCCTCCTGACAAACGAGTGAGCACAGTCAAAGTATAATGCACAGCGGCTTGATTGTTTTTTAATCAGTTGAAAATAACCAAGGTGAGAGGGTTAGCGAATTTAATACCGTTACGTTGACGAAACGGCAAAAGCGTCATATTTAAATAACCTACCGACTTATTCCTTCCAGGATTGTTCCCGATGTAGTGCCGTAACCAATGAGCCTGTCGTCACAAGATGACCTTGTTGTTTCTCACCCTTGGTGAGAAACGCACACTTATTGGAATTTACGGAAAACATCATGTTAAAAGCACTTCACCAGGCGCTGGCTGGAAAGCCATGGCTGCAATTACTCGGCTGGTCTTTTATTGTGTCCTCTATCGGGAACGGCCTGACCTATATCGTTATTTTCAGTGAATTAATTCGTCTTTCTGTGCCACCCGCATCGCTGGCTATCGCCTATGTGCTATCCACCGCACCCGGTTTAATCGGCAGTAAAATTGGGGAACGGTTTTGCAGCAAGGCAAACCCATTTCAAATTCTGATTGCCGGTGAATGCCTCGGGCTTTTAGGGCTTGCAGCCCCTTTTATTGCGGTGATGAATGGCTCTGTGGCGCTATTTTTTGTCGCACAGAGCATCTCTGCATTTACCATCGGCATGACCTTCCCGGCCATCAGCAAAATATTTAAAACGGGCCTTAGCGAGAAAGAGCTTCCGGCGGCGACCGCACTCGAAACGCTAATTTTTGCCTGCAATGTCATCTTTGGCGTTGGGCTGGGGCTGATATTGCTGGGGCATATCAGCGTTATCACATTATTGTTCATCGACCTGGGAAGCTTCGCTGTTGCACTGATACTGCTGGGTTTGACTAAGTCACAGTTTCACCAGAGTTTTTCTGTCGTATCCGTATCAGCGGCAAAAGTCCGTTGGCGATCGATTTCCGGCACACAGCGACGGGCAATTTTGCTTTTACCACTGCTGGCTTGTGCCGGAGCACCGGCAATGGCGCTGTTACCGAGTTTGGTTCCAGCAACTTTTTCTGCCCGTGAAGCACAAAGCCTGGCGCTGGCCTTACTTTTCGCGCGCAGTCTTGGGCAATTAGTGGGACCGTTAATTCTGAATCCGGAAAAATTCGAAAAATACAGCAACAGCAATCTGCTGATGCTCGGATGCCTGTTCATTTTTATCGCCTGTTACGGGCTGGTTCCTTTCATGCCGTCACAATATCCGGCGCTGATACTGGTATTTACCGCCCACATTTTCTCGAATGTCGTTGCCTCGCTGGCGGTTTATGCCCTACTGAGAAAATTTAATGAAGATCTGGTTCCCGGAGCCATAGCCAAAAGCTATCGCTGGCAGATGATCGTCACGTCTGTGGTTTCCGTTGGCGCAGGTTACAGCGCCCAATATTTTGGCGTGGTGTACGCACTTTATTTGTTCAGCGGGGCGGGATTTGCACTGATTGTTGTGCTGTCGTTCAGCGGGCATTGGTTAAAACAAAAGTCCGCCGCGTTAAGGATTGAATAGCAAATACGGAGGAACACAGCAGCAAGCGCTATACTGTTGTTGAACAACAACAAGGAGTTACATAATTCACTGTGGATATTAATAATCTGATTGAGCATTACGGTTATGCCGCACTGATTATTGGCAGTATGGCAGAAGGGGAAACCGTGACGCTGCTAGGCGGCGTTGCGGCTCACCAGGGGCTGCTGAAATTCCCACTGGTGGTACTGTCTGTGGCGCTCGGCGGAATGATTGGCGACCAATTGTTGTATCTGATTGGCCGCCGCTTCGGCGGCTCGATTAAAGAGCGTTTCAAAAAACATCAAAAGAAAATCAATAAAGCGCAGCGGCTGATCAACCGCCATCCATATTGGTTCGTGATTGGCTCGCGCTTTATGTACGGTTTTCGTGTGATTGGTCCCATTTTGATTGGGGCCAGCCGCCTGCCGCCAAAGATATTTCTGCCGCTCAACATTCTGGGTGCCATTCTTTGGGCAATGCTGTTTACAACACTGGGGTATGTCGGAGGAGAAGTGGTTGGCCCATGGCTACATAACCTGGACCAACATATTAAGCACTGGATTTGGCTGCTGGGCGTGGTTGCCGTGGTCTGGCTGGCGCGTTACTGGTTTAAACATCGCGAGAGCAAACAGCAAGATTAGCCTTTGGGTTTGAAATGAGGGTTGGCGAACATAAAACCGCCATCTACGATAAACGATTGCCCGGTGGTGTAACTGGCGCTATCTGAACATAGCCATGCGACCAGGCTGGCAATTTCTTCCGTTTCCCCTGCTCGCCCGAGCGGGATTTCAGGGATTTTGCTTTTGGCTCCGTCGCCTTCGCTCATGTTATTCATCGGCGTGGCGACAGCACCTGGCGCCACCGCATTCACCAGAATTTTGTGATGAACCAGTTCCATTGCCATTGATTTAGTCAGCCCGCCCAGTGCATGTTTGGCGGCAGTATAAGCGCAGGCATCCGGCAGCGGGGTGTGCTCGTGAACGGAGGTGATATTCACAATCCGCCCACCCTGCCCCTGCGAAACCATCGCCCGCGCGACTTTTTGTGAACATAAAAATGCGCCGTCCACGTCCACAGTAAACAGCTCTCGCCACTCTTCGAGAGTGACATCAAGAAACGCATTTTTACTCATCGCCCCGGCATTATTCACCAGCGCATCGACGCGCCCGAAGCGAGCAATCAGCTCATCAATACCCGCAGCACCGTCTGGCAGATGGGCTAAATCGAGTTGAATTGTTTCCGCTCGCCTGCCAAACCCTCTGACCTGACGCGCAGTTTCTTGCGCGCCTTGTTCATCAGAATGCCAGGTGATGCCCACATCGAACCCTTGCTCAGCCAGTATCAACGCACATTTTTTGCCGATACCGGAATCCGACGCCGTGACGATAACCACTTTATTCGCCGTACTCATCACCACCTCCAGGCTAAGTTCAATCAGCTTTTAATTATAGGAGGTGGCGAGAGAATCGCGTCTGTTATGCCTTACCAGATTGATGATAACCGCCACCGAGCGCAGAGATTAACTGCACGTCAGCATTGAGCCACTGCCCGTGGAGTTGAATGGCTTTCGCCTGTTCTGACAGCTCCGGCAAGGTTGCAGCACTGAATCTGGCTCCTGAAATCACACCTGCTTTATAACGCGCCTGAGCAAGAGTTGTGAGTTTATGAGTGGCTTGCAATACCGTCTTCTGATGCTGGTTTTCAGCCGCTACGGCATTCAACTGGCTGGCCGCTTTTTCAACGTCATTCACCGCACCGACCACCGCTTTGTTGTAGCTGGCAATCGACAAATTACTTTCTGCGCGAACAATATCGAGATTCGCGTTCAGTCGGCCACTGTCGAAGATAGGCAGCGTGAAGCCGCCGATAATACCCATTTGCTGAGCCGAGCCACGGAACAAATCACTCAGGTGCAGTGCATCATTTTGCAGGAACGCCCCCAGGTTCACATCCGGGTAAAACGCAGCTTTTGCGGCATCAACACTGCTCAATGAGGATTCGATATACCAGTGCGCTTCCTGAAGGTCCGGGCGGCGAGCCAGCAGTTCATACCCCATATTTTCAGGCACGCTCGATTTCACTTTCGGCAGTTCGACACGTCGGATATTGGAAGCCGCATGCGCATCGCCGGTAATTGCAGCAAGCTGCGCTTTAGCAATATTGATGCGCCCTTCGATGTCATCGAGTTGCTGCTGAGTTTTCACGTAATCAATATTGGGTTCAACATTATCAACCGATGAATTGATCCCTCGCGCATAAAGTTTTGTCTCGACATCAACGATATTTTTCTGTGCTGCGAGGGTTTGCTGTTTGACATCTTTTAACGCCAGCAGCGTTTGCATATCCCAATACAAGCGCACGACGTTTGCCGAAATCACCTGTTTGGCCTGGGCAAGTTCAGCCTGTTTCGCTCTCATGACGCCCACTTTCGCTTCCACTTCCGAGCGATTTTTGCCCCACAAATCCAGATCCCAACTTGCCGTCAGCCCAAAGGTACCGTTGGTGTAATACGGGCCGGTGGTGCCAGCCGCCGGGTCAGTCAATGCGAATGGACCCATCACCCCTTCCTGAGACATTTTCTGACGCTCAATATTGGCGGAGAAATCCATTTGCGGGCCGTCACTGGCCTCCTGCATTTGCGTCTGCGCCTGCGCAAGTTTAATGCGCTGCTGCACGACGGCCAGATCCGGAGAGTCTTTCAGCGAACGTTCAACCAGCGTATTAATCTGGCTGTCATGATAATCACGCCACCAGTCACTGCCCGGCCAACCATGCGCCAGTTCAGGAGGTAGTTTGGTATCCAACTGTTGTGGAGGAGTTTTTTGTGCGAGAGGTGCATCGTTATTGTGCATTGGCGCACAGCCGGACAAAACGAGCATTAACGCGACGCCAGTCGCCGCGAGAGGGAAACGTGAGGAAGTCATAATTAGCCACAGAGTAAAAGAAAGTGCTCAGGTTACGCATTCCATAGCGCAAAAGTTTAGGTATCAGTGGCAATACACACGAGGTTAATAAGGGATACAATTTGAAACTAGTTTATCTACATTACTATTACCGTGATAAAAATATCACAATCAAATATCACTATGGTGATTAAATTTTGACATAGCTTCACCTTTCCACCCGTTTGCGCTCAGCACTCGGCGTTACGCCAAAAACTTTCTTATACGAGGTGGTGAAATGGTTGCTGTTGGCAAAGCCACACAAAAAAGCCACTTCGGTAATCGTCATGTCGGTTTCTTTGAGCTTGACTCGCGCCGAGACCAGGCGCAGGCGTTTCAGATAGTTTTCCGGCGTCAGCCCCGTCACCTCTTTAATATGTCGTGACGTGGTACGTTGAGTCAGGTGAAACTGATTTGCCAGTTGCTGCCAGTCAATCTCGTTAAAGCAGTTTTCTTGCAAATAGCTGAGTAACTTATGCAGTTTGTAGCGGGTATTGCTGTATTCAGCCTGCGACTGCGCATAAATGATTTGCGTCACTAAGGTAAAAAACAGCGACTCTTTTAAAGCCTGATTTTCAACGCCCGAACTCTGCTGATGGAAAATGTCGTTAATCAACCGTTTGCAGTGTGCTTTAGTCTCCGGCGTAAGCCAGCCGTAATTTGCCGCCGTGTTGCCCGCAATACGGTTCAATAATTGTTCTATTCCGGTTAAATAAACAAACTCCAGCTGCGGATTAATTAAAATATTGATGAGCTTTAAGGTGCCCAATTCATCGTAAAAATGAACATCGTTCTCGCCAATAAAAAACACATCGCCCTGCTGGATAAAAATCGGCTTGCCATTAATCACATGCAGGCCGTGCCCTTCCTCAACAATCACCAGTTCCTGAAAGCTATGGCTATGCTCGCAGTTGTTGTCTTCCGGGTCGCTGGCATAAAGAGAAAGCTTGGTCTGCTCATCGGGAAAATACTTACTGACTTCTAACTTATTAATCATTACGTTCTCGCAAAACCCACCACTCTGGACTGTGGGAAAAATAAAACACTCCGGCCTAAATAACGATCCCGATTTTTTAAATTGTGACAACCAACCACTGCACCCCACTGAAAATGCCATTCACTAACAATTACTGGCAGCCTGAGAATAGATGAAAAACAGAGTTGCCCTCTAAACTCGGCTCATTGCTTCATCATTAAGGGCTCGGTATGTCACAGGCATTGCAGAAAAATGGTCATCTAAAGATGGTTCGTCATCCACATATGTTGGCCAAAGCACAGGAACTCATTCCTGAACTCTATCACCATGATGTTCTCCCCCAGGCGATGATTAGCGCGCAGCCGGATGCGCAGCAAATTCACGGTTGGCGAGCGGATGTCGTGAACAGCGCAGAAGATTTCTTCCAATACGATTTCGCGCAGGGCGAGCACGTCATTATTGATTTCGGCAAGCATTGCATCGGTTACCTGGAGTTTACCTGCGAAGCGGTCGGCAGCCCGCCAGATGCTCCAGCGCATCTGCAATTTATCTTTGGTGAAACGCTCGCAGAAGTGGTTGAGCCTTTTTCTGAATATAACGGTTGGTTGAGCAGCAGCTGGCTCCAGCAGCAGGACTGTTATCTGGATGAATTGCCAGGCCATACGCGACTTTCACGTCGTTACTGCTGCCGCTATCTGCGCATTAACGTTCTGGCGCTGTCACGCAAATTCCAACTGCGTTTTACCTCTCTGAAGCTCGATACCGTCACTTCCGCGTCGCTTGCCACCCTACCCGCCTGCGAGACCGTGGATCTTCAGTTAAAACGCATTGATGAGGTGGCCGTTAACACCCTGAAAAACTGCATGCACGACGTATTTGAAGACGGACCCAAACGCGACCGCCGCTTGTGGCTCGGTGATTTGCGCCTGCAAGCGCTGGTGAATGATGTCACGGTGCAAAATTACTCCCTGGTCAAACGCTGTCTTTATCTTTTCGCTGCCATGACGCGGGAAGATGGCATGGTGTCGGCGAATATTTTTGTTAAGCCGCAAGTCATTGCTGACGATACTTTCCTGTTCGATTACGCACTGTTTTTTGTCGATGTGCTGCAAGAGTACGTCGCGGTGACTGATGACAGCGAAACACTGGCGCAGCTTTGGCCGCTCGCCTGGCGGCAAATCGAGCTGGCCATGGCGCGAGTCGCTGAAAACGGTATCGTGCGTGACAGCAGCGACTGGTGGTCATTTATTGACTGGCACGAAGACCTCAACAAGCAAGCGGCGTCTCAGGGGGTGCTGATCTACTGCCTCAACAAAGCATTAATGCTGGCGCGTACTTATGACAGCAGCAAAGTCACATGGCTTGAAGCACAGATTACGACGCTGAAAAGTGCGGCACTGCGCGAACTTTGGGATCCACAAAGCGGCTTTTTCGTCAGTGGTGAATCGCGACAAATTTCCTGCGCTTCGCAGGTCTGGCTGGTGTTGGCAGATGTCGGTACGCCGGAAAGCCAACGCCAGTTGTTAGCCCATCTGTTAACTCATCCACCGGAAATTCAGATGAACACGCCCTACATGATGCATCATTACGTCGCGGCGTTGTTGCAGGTGAATGAGCGAGAGCAAGCCACTCACGAGATCAAACGCTACTGGGGGGCGATGGTGGAACACGGAGCCGATACCTTCTGGGAGCTTTTTGATCCGCTACGGCCTGATTTTTCCCCTTATGGCAGCAAGCTCATCAACAGCTATTGCCACGCCTGGAGCTGCACTCCTTCGTGGTTCATTAGAAAGTACCTACTGTAAAACAACAACGTCGAGAACCTACTTATGTCTACCTCTACTGTATGGCGGCAACGCTTCGGCTACGGCATTGCGGACTTGTCCTGCAACCTCGTGTGGCAAATGATCTCGTTGTACCTGATGTACTTTTATACCGATGTGATGGGGCTACCCGCCTATTATGTTGGCCTGATGTTCCTTGTGGCACGTCTGGTGGATGGCGTCGCGGATGTACTGATGGGGCTGGTGATTGATAACACCAGCACCCGTTGGGGCCGCTGCCGCCCTTATCTGCTGATTGGTGCGGTGCCTTTCGGCTTGCTGTGTGTGCTGGCGTTTTACGTACCCGATTTTGGCACCACAGGCCGGCTGATTTACGCCTTCATCACCTATTTGTGTCTGTCGTTTCTCTATACCATCGTCAACATCCCGTTCTGCGCGATGCTGCCCTTCCTGACCAGTGAATCCAAAGAGCGCACCACACTTTCAACGGTACGCATCTTGCTGGGCTCGCTAGGTTCGACGATTGTCGCCGTCGCCACATTGCCGCTGGTAAAAGCGCTGGGCCAGGGCAATCAGGAGCACGGTTTCTTATATACCGCGATGGTATTTGGCGTGATTGCGACCTTCTTTTTGCTGATTAGCTTTCGCAATGTCGAAGAGAAAATCAATATCACCTCAGAAAAGATGACCTTAAAACGTGCCTGGGTCAGCCTGCGCAATAACCCGCCGTGGTTTGTTTTTGCAGTGAATATCTTCCTGATGTGGGGTGCCTTTTTCTTCCAGACGGGCGCACTGGTGTACTTCTTTAATTACTACGTCGGCAATAGCGAATTAACCGCGCTGGTGGCCGGGATCTCCACCTTCGTACCATTATTGGGTACGCTGACGGTTCCGTTGCTGGCAAAACGCATGAAAAAACGCCACGTCTATCTTGTCGCCTCTGCTATAAACCTGGCGGGTATGGCGGTGATGATTTTCGCAGGTGTGAACGTGATGGCACTGGTCGCAGGGGCAGTTATTTTGTCACTTGGCGCCGGGCAACGTACCGCGATTTATTTCTCAATGCAGGCGGACCCGGTTGATTACGGCGTCTGGAAAACCGGAATTAATACCGCCGGAATTTTAACCTCCATTAATGGTTTCCTGGGTAAAGTGGCGATGGCCGGTGCGGGCGCTATTACCGGAATTATGCTCTCCGCCAGCGGTTATGTGGCTAATCACGCACAAAGTGTTGATGCTTTATTCGCGATCAAAGCCTGCTATCTCTATATTCCTGCGGCGCTAATTATCGTCTCAATGTTGTGGATAGGTAAATTTTATCGCCTCGATGACCATTACGAACAAATCCGTGCCGATTTAGATTCTGGTATTAACGCAGCCAATTCAGACCCTGCATTTAATTTAAATAAGAGTCGTGCGATGTAATCAAGAAGTTTAATTAAAAAACACCTCTGGTTTTTACAAGGAATTAATTCATGCGTATCACAAAGATTCGCGCAGGGATTCTCTGCGCCTTTTTTGGGCTGGGCTATTACTCCTCAGCTCAGGCTTCAACTCCCTTATCAATAGAACAAAGACTGGCATTGTTGGAGTCGAGATTAAATCTGGCCGAACGAGAAGCGAGTGAAGCCAGGCTCCGGGCTGATAAAGCAGAAAAGCGCACCCTCGCCGCCGAACAACAGCTTGCGCAGGTAACGAAGAAACAAGAAAAACAAACACAACAGATCGAAACGGTGGAAAAAAATAAACGTGATGATGGCTTTGAGTTTTCCGCTTACGCCCGTTCAGGGCTGCTGATTAATGAGCATGGGAAAGGTGGTCGCGGTGGACCAGGTGTTTCACCCGCAAGTTCATTAAATGGGGACGCACATGTCGGGCGCCTCGGCAATGAAAAAGATAATTACGTAGAATTAAGTTTCAATAAGAAAATGAGTTTTGATGACGGTTCATGGGCACATTTCAAAACCATGTTGGCCGATGGGGCTAATAACCCTGACCCATGGGTTCAGGATAATGACAGCCATCATATCAATATTCGCCAGCTTTATGTCGAAATGGGTGATCTGGCAAGCTTCGGTGGCGTCGCGGAACACGCCATATTATGGGCAGGCAAGCGCTTTGACCGTGATAATTTCGACATTCACTTTACGGATAGCGATATTATGTTCCTCGGTGGAACCGGGGGAGGAATAAATGATGTGCAGTGGACGGATAAATTAAAATCTGACTTTAACGTTTACGGGCGTAATTTTGGCGACCTCGGCAGCGATAATTACAACGACAATGACATTCAGAACCTGATGTTTACGGCCAATAACTTCTACAACAACTGGCAATTGATGTTAACCGGCATGACAGCGCAAGGAAATGACGACTTAAAAGACAACACCTCAACCACCGGAAGCTACGCTTTGCGCAGCGATAATACCGCCAAAAATGGCTATTACGCGATGTTGGCCTACCATGATAAATCCAGGTTCTATGGCCTGGCCCCGGGTGTTTCTGAGACAGCGCTACAGTATGGCGGTGGCTTGGGCGCAGAAGCACGCCAGCCTGGTAGCGACGGGGATTTAACCGAGAATGCGAAATCCTTACGCTTTGCCTCTTACGGCATCGTACCGGTGAGTAAAAACTGGGAACTGGCTCCATCGGTTATTGCCCAGCACAGTGAGGACCGTTATCGCGATGGCGATCGTTACGATTGGGCGACCTTTAACCTGCGCGCTTCACAGGCCATTACGCAAAACTTCGCCCTGCTTTATGAGGCCTCCTGGCAATATATGGATTTAGATCCGAATGGCCGAAGCTACACCTCGGACGGATCAACCTATAACTATCAGGCGGTAAAAGGGGACTTCTACAAGCTGACCTTCGCACCAACCTTTAAAGTCGGCAATGTCTTCGATATTAAAGCTCGCCCAGAAATTCGCTTCTTTGCCACGTATATGAACTGGTCAAAAGAGCTGGATCATTATGCCATCAATGATGATTTCGGCAGCACGGGCTTCACCGCAGGCGGGAACTGGAACTTCGGCGTACAGTCGGAAATTTGGTTCTGACAGGAAAAGCTCCACCCTTAACCTGGGGAACCCTTTCCCCAGGTTAATAACTTCATTAGACTTCTTCTGCCAATCACGGCTTTGCGAACAGGAGTTGCAATGACACAAAATATCTATGATAACCCGGCATTTTTTGAAGGATACGCCACTCTTGACCGCTCCATTAAAGGGTTAGATGGCGCACCGGAATGGGCAACCATACAAACATTTTTACCACCGTTACAAGGTAAAACGGTGGTGGACTTAGGCTGCGGATACGGTTGGTTTTGCCGCTACGCACGTGACCAGGGTGCAGCAAATGTGTTGGGCCTGGATGTCTCGTTGAAAATGCTCGAAAAAGCACAGGAAATGACCACGGGCGCGGGCATTGTTTATCGCCGTGAAGATCTGGAGCAGTTACAGCCGGAAGTACAAAGTGTTGACCTGTTTTACAGCTCGCTGGCGCTGCATTATCTGGAAAATATTCCGGCACTTTTCAACACGCTTTATCAGGCGCTGGTTCCCGGTGGCATGCTGGTGTTTTCGGCAGAGCATCCGATTTATACCGCCCCGTTGCAACAAGGCTGGATGACCGATCAGACCGGGCAAAAATCCTGGCCGGTGAATCATTATCAGCTGGAAGGCGTGCGTATCAGCAACTGGTTTGCGGACGGCGTGAAGAAACAACATCGCAAACTTTCGAGCTGGATAAACGCGCTGATTGCCAGCGGTTTTATTATCGAAAAACTCGATGAATGGGGGCCAGACGCTGAACAAATCGCCCAGAACCCGGCGCTTGATGAAGAAAAAGAACGCCCGATGATTTTCCTGCTTGCTGCGCGTAAGCCTCTAATCTAATTCACTTCAATTTATCTCAATTTGCGTTTATGGGGAGGCAACTCCCCCCGCCCCGCACTTCCTTGCCTATACTGTTTAAACACTAGCCATAAGATAGGGAGTCGTGATGAAAATTATTCTTTGGGCAATTTTGATTATCTTTATTATTGGCTTATTGGTCGTTACTGGCGTGTTTAAGATGATTTTCTGAAAACAGCGGGTGCCACCACAATGGCGGCACCCCTTTGTTAGCGTCGTCCCCTCGCTTCCTCTTGTGTATTCATTTCCAGTCAAAACCGGTTCACCTTGCAGACACTGCCCGCGAAGCTTTATTATCACTCCAATTGATTGGAGAAATAATGACTATCAAAGAAAGTGATTTTCGCAAAATAGACCTCAACTTATTGATTGCGTTTGCGGTTTTATTTCGCGAACAGAGCGTGTCTCTGGCGGCGGATAAACTGCACCTCGGCCAGCCCGCAGTCAGCGGTTCGCTGGCACGTTTGCGTGAAATGTTTGATGACCCGCTTTTTATTCGCAGCGGCCATCGTATGCAGCCCACGGCGCGTGCAACGGAGCTGCATACAGAATTAATGCCATTGCTGGAACAGTTGCAAAGCGCACTGTTCCAGCAGGCGGAGTTTCACCCCGCTTCAGCAAAAGCGACAATCACCCTCGGCATGACTGACTGGGTAGAAATGTGGCTGATGCCACAACTGCTGCCAGCGCTGCGCGCGCAAGCGCCAGGCGTGCGCCTGAATGTCGTCGCCAGTGACCCTTTTACGGACGCGCAGCGCCTGGAAGGTGGGGATTTGGATATGGCCATCAGCGTGGCAAACCAGTCCGCTCGGTGGATGGAACGCGAACTTCTGACGCCGATGGAGTTCGTGACGCTCTGGCATCCGTCGCAATTGCAACTCGCCGCCCCGCTTTCTGCGGAGATTTATGCTGCGCAACAGCATGTTTTGGTGAGCTACCGCGAAGCGACCAGCAGCCATATCGACACCGTGTTAGCCCGGCAAAATTTGAAACGTGAGATTAACTACACCACCCCGCACTTTTCCGCTCTGCCGGGACTATTAAGCATGATGCCGATACTGGCAACTGTGCCGCAGGGGTTGTGTGAAAATTGGCAGAAAACCTGGGGACTGTGCTGCAGCCCGGTGCCGCTGGATATTGCGCCATTTGAAGTGGCGTTGTTGTGGCATCAGCGCCATAACAGTGATGCGGCGCTGATGTGGGTGCGCGGGTTTATTAAGCGAATGGTGAGTGAGCGGGGTTAACCCCCGCCCCAACAATTATCCTTTCAAACTCGCGCCATTGGTCGCAATCACTTCTTTATACCAGTTGAAGCTTTTCTTGCGTGAACGTGCAAGCGTACCGTTACCTTTGTCATCACGATCCACATAGATAAACCCGTAGCGCTTAGACAACTCCGCCTTCGATGCACTCACCAGGTCGATCGGTCCCCAGCAGGTGTAACCCAGCACCTCAACACCATCTTCAATCGCTTCGCGCACCTGAACTAAGTGGTCGTTGAGATAGCTGATGCGATAATCATCATGCACCGTCCCATCGGCTTCGAGTTTATCCTTCGCCCCTAAGCCGTTTTCAACAATAAACAATGGCTTCTGATAACGATCCCACAGCTTGTTGAGCAAAATACGCAGGCCGATTGGGTCGATTTGCCAGCCCCATTCGGAACTCGCCAGGTGCGGGTTTGGCACCATGTTTAGAATATTGCCACGCGCTTTCTCATTGAGTTCTTCATCAGCAGTGACACATCCGGACATGTAGTAACTAAAGGAGATAAAGTCGATGGTCGCTTTCAGCGCTTCGCGGTCGCTCTCAGAGATTTCCAGCTTGATGCCGTTGTCGCGGAAATAGCGCAGCATATACCCCGGATATTCACCGCGACATTGCACGTCGCCAAAGAACAACCAGTTGCGATTTTCCTGCATGGTTTCCAGCACATCTTCTGGCTTGCAGCTCAACGGATACACCAGGCCGCCCAGCAGCATGTTGCCGATACGCGCATCAGGAATGATTTCGTGGCAGGCTTTTACCGCCAGCGCACTGGCAACGAGTTGGTGGTGAATCGCCTGGTAAATTTCAGCTTTACTGCTGGTTTCAGAGATCCCAACGCCCGTCATCGGCGCGTGCAGCGCCATGTTGATTTCGTTGAACGTCAGCCACAGCTTCACTTTACTTTTGAAGCGTGTGAATACGGTACGCGCATAACGCTCAAAGAAGGTGATGGTTTCACGGTTGCCCCAGCCACCGTAGTTTTTCACCAGGCCCCACGGCATTTCGTAATGCGAAAGCGTGACCATCGGCGTGATGTTGTGTTTCGCCAGCTCATCGAACAGACGGTCATAGTATGCAAGACCCGCCTCGTTAGGCTGCGTTTCGTCACCGTTCGGGAAGATACGTGTCCAGGCAATGGACACGCGCAGGCAGCTAAACCCCATTTCCGCAAACAACGCGATGTCTTCCGGGTAGCGATGATAGAAATCGATCGCGATATCTTTAAGGCCAAAATCACCCGGCTTGCGCTCAACGGTGTCGCTTAATACGCCATTCGGTTGCAGGTCAGAAGTGGAAACACCCTTCCCATCCTCAAGCCATGCGCCTTCTACCTGATTTGCAGCGATCGCGCCGCCCCACAGAAACGTTTTAGGAAATGCTTTCATTTACTTCTCCTTTGTTTAGAACCGTCAGGAACGGCATACCTGAATCAATTACATGGTCATTAGTATTTCGCATCACACTCGCGTACTCGTCGCTATTGCTGATAATGACGGGGGTTGCGAGGTCGTATCCGGCATCCAGAATCGCTTGCCTGTCGAACTCAATCAGCAAATCGCCGGGCTTAATTTTGTCCCCCACTTTCACATGGGTGGTGAAGTACTGACCATTCAGTTTTACCGTATCAATACCAATATGAATCAGCACTTCGATGCCGCTATCGCTAAGCAAACCAATGGCGTGGCGGGTCTGGAATAACGAGGCGACTTCACCATAAAACGGTGCGATAACTTTGCCGGTCAGCGGGATTATCGCTGCTCCTTCGCCAAGCAAACCGCTGGCGAAAGTGGAATCTGGAACCTGATCCATCGCCAGTACCGTTCCGCTCATCGGCGCAAGGATTTCGTTCTCGCGCGGTTTCGTCACAACAGGCGCGTTAACTTCTGTACGGGGTAAACCCGCGATGCATGTCAGAACGCAGGCTAATACCAGCGACAACAGCGTTCCGAAAACAGCGCCCCACACGGTTGCATCCACGCCGCCTGGCGGAATCATTTGCGCGAAGGAAAAGATGTTGGCGAAGCCAAACGAATAGACGTTTGTCTGGCTGAACCCAACAATCACGCCGCCAACGGCACCGGCAATACAGCCGAAGATAAACGGGCGGCGATTAGGCAGCGTCACCCCATACACAGCAGGTTCAGTTATACCGAAGATCCCTGCGGTGAACGCGGAGCCTGCCAGCACTTTAAGCTTCTTATCGCGGGTACGAATGAATACACCTAAGGTCGCGCCCACTTGTCCCATAACGGCGGGCAATAACAGCGGCATCATCGTGTCGTGACCGAGCACGCTCAGGTTGTTAATCATCAGCGGGACTAATCCCCAGTGCAGTCCGAAGATGACGCACACCTGCCAGATAGCCCCCATCACACCGCCTGCAAGCCACGGTGCCAGGGCATAAATTGCCTGATACCCATGAGCTAACATCTGGCTTAGCCATGTCGCGACCGGGCCAATCAACAGAAAGGTCAGTGGAACCGTGAAGGCAAGACAAAACAGCGGGGAGAAGAAGTTACGCATCGCAGAGGGCAACAGCTTGTTGCCCTGTTTTTCCAGCCAGCAACTCACCCACGCGGCTAAAATAATCGGGATAACTGAAGAACTGTAGTTAATAAAAGTGACAGGAATACCGAGGAAGTATTCGGTGGCGGCACCCGCCTGGCTACTGGCCTCTAAGGCCTGCATCACCACCGGATGCGTCAGCGCCCCACCGATAGCCATGGTAACGAATGGATTCCCGCCAAATTTTTTACCTGCCGTGTAGCCCAGCGCCAGAGGGAAGAAGTAAAACAGCGAATCACTGGCGGCGAACCACAGTTTATATGTCCCGCTTTCGGTCGTTAGCCAGCCAAAAACCACCGCCACGGCGAGCAAGCCTTTGAGAATACCGGAGGCCGCCATCACACCGATAAACGGCGTAAATACTGCTGATACAATATCAATCAAGCGGCTGAGAATATTAACCTTTTCACCCGGTTCAGACGCTGGCTGAACGCCATCTTCAACAATTCCGGCCTCAGCACACACCGCGTTGTAAACATCGTGAACATGATTACCAATCACCACCTGGAACTGCCCGCCGCTTTCCACCACCATAATCACGCCAGGGTTATTTTTCAGCGCCTGCGCATCAGCCTGTTTCTGATCTTTGAGCTTAAAACGTAAGCGCGTGGCACAGTGGACCAGGCTGATAATATTTTCTCTCCCACCGACATGGGTCAGAATATCTCTTGCAACATCTTGATATCCCATCATTCTTTCCTTTCACCTTTCGGCATATATGACTGAGTAAAGTAAAAAAAAACCTGAGACCGACTTCCCTCAAGGAGAAGCCAGTGCTCAGGTTTTGCCTGCCGCAGCAGTAACAATCCGTTTTTGTTTTCGTCGGCCTTTCGGCACGTCGTTATGAAACTTTAAGACTCTCTTTGCGCACCCGCTCAATGTGAATTGCGAGGAACATAATTTCTTCTGTCGTTAACTCTCGTTGATATTCCGTCATCAGATGGCGACTGAGTTTTTCAGCACAACGCCAGGCTTGCGGATAATTATCTTTCACCGCCGCATGTAGCGTGACATCGTCATCTGCCACCACGTTGCGGCTCAGCATTCGTTGGGCAAAAAACTTCAGATGCGTAACAAAGCGCTGATAACTCAGACTCTCTTCGTCATACTCAAACCGCAGTTGGTACTTCACGATCTGCAAGATTTCCTGCATCACCCGGGTCACGTGCATCACTTCCGGCATTTCGCTATTCAACTGCGCAGTCACCAGATGCAGAGCAATAAACCCGGCCTCATCTTCCGCTAATTGAACATTCAGGCGCTTTTCGATGATGGTCAACGCTTCCTGGCCGAGCAAAAATTCTTTAGGGTAAAGGCGCTTAATTTCCCACAGCAAGACGTTGCGAATCACCACTCCCTTCTTTTGCCGCTCTATAGCAAAATGGCAGTGATCGGTCAGCGTGATGTACAGGCTTTCTTGTAACTTACCCAGGCGCTGACGCGAAAGCTCAATAATACGATCGCAGGTGGTCATCACTTCCAGCGGGATTTGGCTAAGTAATTCGCTTAACCGCGCAACCAGTTCGTCACTTTTCAGGGCAAACACTTTCTCAATCTTGTCGTTTTCCAGGGTGTCGCCAATATGCTTCTGAAAGCCCAGGCCACGCCCCATAACCACTTGTTCACGTCCATGTTCGTCAATAATCACCACGACATTGTTATTGAGTATTTTGGCGATTTTCATCAGTACCCCAGAAACAAAAAAACCTGACCTCCGGCAGAAGCCAGAAAATCAGGTTTTGCCTGCCGCAGCAGTAACAATCCAACAATGACACTCTATCAGCTTCGAAACATCACTCAAACGAATGAATTGAAAATCGTGACGAAGATCGCGGCTTAACGTACCGGGTTACAAATCACGCGGGCAATGTCCGCAGAATGCTTAAGTGTACGAATCTCAGTAAACAAGTCCGTTGCCTCAACATATTCTTTACGCAAATACCCCAGCCACTGTTTGATACGCGCCACGTGATACATCCCCGTGTCGCCCTGCTTTTCGAGCTGGCTATATTTTTGCAGCAATTTCACCACATCCGTCCATGGCATCCGCGGCTCATTGTATTTAATCACGCGGCTTAAATTCGGCACATTAAGCGCGCCACGGCCAATCATTACCGCATCACAGCCTGTTGCCGCCATGCAATCTTGCGCGCTTTGCCAGTCCCAGATTTCGCCATTAGCAATCACCGGAATCGACAAACGCTGGCGGATTTCGCCAATCGCCGCCCAGTTTATCCGCTCGGCTTTATAACCGTCTTCTTTGGTGCGCCCATGAACGACAAGTTCGGTTGCACCAGCCTGCTGTACTGCGTCAGCAATTTCAAACTGCCGGGAATCGCTGTCCCAACCCAGCCTGATTTTAACGGTGACAGGTAAGTGCGCAGGCACCGCTTCACGCATCGCTTTCGCGCCACGGTAAATTAAGTCGGGATCTTTGAGTAGAGTGGCGCCGCCGCCGCTGCCGTTCACCAGTTTAGAGGGACAACCGCAGTTGAGATCTACCCCCCAGGAGCCAAGTTCCACCGCGCGGGCCGCGTTTTCAGCCAGCCATTGTGGATGTTGCCCCAGGAGTTGAATACGGACTAACGTACCGGACGATGTACGGCTCGCCTGATGAAGTTCCGGGCAAAGTTTATGGAAGGATTTTGCCGGCAAAAGCTGGTCGACCACGCGCAAGAACTCGGTGATACACAAGTCGTAGTCATTGACCTCTGTCAGCAGTTCACGAACCAACGAGTCGAGAACCCCTTCCATCGGCGCGAGCAGTACACGCATAGCGTTTTTCCGGTAAAAAAAGAGGCGCTATGTTAGCGCCTCTGTATGAGTTGGCAAAGCCTAATTAATTATGCGGATGCAGGCTTACGAGCTGGGCGGCGACGGCCGTTTGCACCAGCAGGTTTAGCGGCACCATCACCCTGTGGGCGTGATGGGCGACGTGGAGCGCTGCTGCGATCTGATGATGCGCCGCCATTGCCGCCACGACGTTGACCCTGGCCCTGACCACCGCCGTTGCCACGACCGCCGCCACGCTGCTGCTGGCGACCGTTAACGATAGGCTCAGCAGGAATGGATGGGTCCACTTCGTACCCTGGAATCGCCATACGTGGCACTTCACGTTTAAGCACGCGTTCAATGTCACGCAGCAGTTTGTGTTCATCAACACACACCAGAGACAGCGCTTCACCCGTTGCCGCAGCACGGCCAGTACGGCCGATACGGTGCACGTAGTCTTCCGGTACGTTTGGCAATTCGTAGTTCACAACGTGTGGCAGTTCTTCGATATCAAGGCCACGCGCGGCGATGTCCGTTGCTACCAGCACACGGATGCCACCGTTTTTGAAGTCAGCCAATGCACGAGTACGCGCACCCTGGCTCTTGTTACCGTGGATGGCCGCAGCAGTGATACCGTCTTTGCCCAGCTGTTCTGCCAGGTGGTTTGCACCATGTTTGGTACGGGTAAACACCAGCACTTGCTGCCAGTTACCTTCGCCAATCATCTGTGACAGCAGTTCTCTTTTACGTTTTTTATCAACGAAATGAACGTGCTGAGTCACTTGCTCAGAAGCGGTGTTGCGACGCGCCACGGAAACTTCTTCCGGGTTGTGCAACAGCTTTTCAGCCAGACCTTTAATATCGTCAGAGAAGGTCGCGGAGAACAGCAGGTTCTGGCGACGAGCAGGCAGTTTTGCCAGCACGCGACGGATATCGTGGATAAAGCCCATGTCCAGCATGCGGTCAGCTTCATCCAGTACCAGGATTTCTACCTGGTCGAGTTTAACTGCGTTCTGGTGTTCTAAATCCAACAGACGGCCCGGTGTTGCCACCAGCACATCGACACCGCTACGCAGTTTCATCATCTGTGGGTTAATGCTCACGCCGCCGAAAACCACCAGCGAACGGATATCTAAATATTTGCTGTAGTCGCTGACGTTTTCACCAATCTGAGCAGCAAGCTCACGGGTTGGCGTCAGGATCAGGGCGCGCACTGGGCGACGGCCTTTCGCATGCGGCTGTTTGTCTACCAGGCGCTGCAACAGCGGCAAGGTAAAACCAGCGGTTTTTCCGGTGCCGGTTTGGGCACTGGCCATCAGGTCACGACCAGCTAAAACAACCGGAATCGCCTGACGTTGAATAGGGGTAGGCTCACGATAGCCCTGCTCTTCCACTGCACGCAGAATATCGGCGTTCAGGCCGAGAGAATCAAAAGACATTTGGAACTCCAGAATCGCCCTGACCGCGAGGTGCGGTGTAGTTTCCAGGGGTTCGTATGACGCCAGTCATTCTGGCGCAAGAGAGGGGCACAAACCACGGTGCCGTAAGCCGCGCAGTGTAACAGGTTTTGTGACTTTGCGCACAAATTCTATTTTTCGATGCATTCACAAGATAAATGTTTGGAACTGGACACTGCGATATCGAGAGCCTACTCTTAATCAATCGATTGATTAACTTTTTAAGAGGTCGGTATGAACGCGACACCGACGCCGGTCACTTCCCGTGGTGAGCAGGCAAAAAACACGCTAATTACAGCCGCCATCGCGCAATTTGGTGAATATGGCTTGCACGCCACGACCCGCGATATCGCCGCACTCGCCGGGCAAAACATTGCCGCCATCACCTACTACTTCGGCTCAAAAGAAGAGCTGTATATGGCGTCCGCGCAATGGATTGCTGATTTCATCACCCACAATTTCCAGCCTCACGTCAAACGTGCCAAAGCTATTCTCAGCCAGGAAAATCCGGATAAACCGCAGATACGCGAGCTGATTCATACCGCGTGCGAGCACATGATTATCCTGCTGACCGCCGATGAAACGCTGAACCTGAGCAAATTTATATCCCGCGAACAGCTTTCGCCCACTCCGGCCTATCAGCTGATTCACCAGCAAGTGATTGCGCCGATGCACACGCATCTCACCACGCTCGTCGGCCGCTATACGGGTCGCAGCCCCGATGACACCGCCACGATTCTTCATACCCATGCGCTGCTTGGGCAGGTGCTGGCATTTCGTCTCGGGCGGGAAACCATTTTGCTGCGGGCCGGGTGGACAACGTTTGATCAAGAAAGCGTGAAACAAATCAGCGATGTGGTGCGCAGCCATATCGATTTCATTTTGCAGGGGTTATCGAGCCAACGAGGAAATGCCAGCAATGAAAAGTAAAAAGCCGATCGTTATCGCCGTGGTGGTTATCGCGCTTATCGCCGCAGGGACAGGCGGTTGGATGTGGTACAAAAGCCAACAAGAGCAAGGGCTGACGCTATACGGCAACGTGGATATTCGCACCGTCAATTTGAGTTTCCGCGTTGGCGGGCGTCTTGCGGCGTTACAGGTTGACGAAGGTGATGCGATTAAAGCTGGCGAACCGCTGGGTGAGCTGGACCAGGGGCCATACCAAAATGCCCTGCTTCAGGCACAAGCTAACGTCGCCGCGTCACAGGCTAAGTTTGATTTGATCATCGCCGGATATCGCGATGAAGAAATTGCCCAGGCCGCAGCGCAGGTTAATCAAGCCCAGGCGGCATTTGATTACGCGCAGAACTTTTATCAGCGCCAGCAGGGTTTATGGGCACGCCGGGTTATTTCTGCCAACGAACTGGAAAATGCGCGTTCATCCAGTGACCAGGCTAAAGCCACGCTGAAAGCGGCGCGCGACAAATTAAGCCAGTACCGCACCGGGAACCGTCCGCAAGAAATTGCCCAGGCGCAGGCCAGCCTGCAACAGGCGAAAGCCCAACTTGCTCAGGCACAATTAGATTTACAGGACACCACGTTGGTTGCGCCCTCCGACGGCACATTGCTGACCCGCGCGGTTGAACCTGGCAGCATGCTGAACGCCGGAAGCACCGTGCTAACGCTTTCTCTGACTCGCCCGGTTTGGGTGCGAGCTTACGTCAGCGAAGTGAGTCTGAATCAGGCGAAACCCGGCACCGAGTTGCTGGTTTACACCGATGGCCGACCGGATAAGCCGTATCACGGCAAAATCGGTTTCGTTTCACCAACCGCTGAGTTCACGCCGAAAACCGTCGAAACGCCGGATTTGCGCACCGATCTCGTGTATCGCCTGCGCATTATCGTCACCGATGCCGATGATTCTCTGCGCCAGGGAATGCCGGTCACGGTGAAATTCAACGATGAGAACGCGCATGAGTAGCCAGGACGGCATCATTGCCCTGCACGGGTTAATGAAACAATTTCCGGGGCAGGAAAAGCCTGCGGTCGCACGCCTTGAATGCGAGATTCATACCGGCTCGGTTACTGGTCTGGTCGGCCCTGACGGTGCCGGAAAAACCACGCTAATGCGCATGTTGGCAGGTTTATTAAAACCTACAGAAGGCACGTCCAGCGTGATTGGGCTTGATCCGGTAGAAGACGACCGCGCTCTGCACGCCGTTCTGGGATACATGCCGCAAAAATTTGGCCTGTATGAAGATTTAACGGTAATGGAAAACCTGAATTTGTACGCCGATTTACGTGGCGTAACGGGCGAGGAACGCAAAAACACCTTTAAGCGCCTGCTGGAATTCACCGCCCTTGGGCCGTTTACCACCCGGCTTGCCGGGAAGCTCTCCGGCGGCATGAAGCAAAAGCTCGGCCTCGCCTGCACCCTGGTCGGCCAGCCAAAAGTGCTGCTGCTTGATGAACCCGGTGTCGGCGTCGACCCGATTTCGCGCCGCGAACTGTGGCAAATGGTGCACGAACTGGCCGGTGACGGCATGCTGATTCTGTGGAGCACGTCGTATCTCGATGAAGCCGAGCAGTGCCGCGACGTGTTGCTGATGAACGAAGGCGAACTGCTCTACCATGGCGCGCCGAAAGAGCTGACGCAGCAAATGGCCGGGCGCTCGCTGCTGGTGAGTCACGGTGAGGAAAATAATCGCAAGCTGTTGCAACGTGCGCTGAAATTGCCGCAGGTCAGCGATGGTGTGATTCAGGGGCGCTCGGTGCGCCTGATCCTCGCCAAAGACGCCTCTCTTGAAGATCTCAGCCACGCGCTTGATGTGCCACCCGACAGCATTTCACAAACCGAGCCCCGTTTTGAAGATGCCTTTATCGACCTGCTCGGCGGTGCCGCCACTCAGGAATCGCCGCTGGGGAAAATCCTGCATACGGTAGAAGGGACGCCAGGCGAAACGGTTATCCGGGCGGAATCATTAACCAAGAAATTCGGCGATTTTGCGGCGACGGACAACGTGGATTTTACCGTCCAGCGCGGTGAGATCTTCGGCCTGCTGGGGCCGAACGGCGCCGGGAAATCCACCACCTTTAAAATGATGTGCGGCTTGCTGGTGCCCACTTCTGGCAAAGCGCTGGTGCTGGATATGGACTTAAAAACCAGTTCCGGCAAGGCACGCCAGCATCTGGGTTATATGGCACAAAAATTTTCGCTCTACGGCAACTTAACCGTGGCGCAAAACCTGCGATTTTTCTCCGGCGTGTACGGCCTGCGTGGCAAAGCGCAGGAGGAAAAAATCAATCGCATGAGCGAAGCCTTCAGCCTGCAACCGATTATGAACAGCGCTACGGATGCACTGCCGCTCGGTTTTAAACAACGCCTGGCGCTGGCGTGCTCGTTAATGCATGAGCCAGACATTTTGTTCCTCGATGAACCGACTTCAGGCGTTGACCCGATTACGCGCCGCGAATTTTGGTTGCACATCAATAGCATGGTGGAAAAAGGCGTCACGGTGATGGTGACGACGCACTTTATGGATGAAGCGGAATACTGCGACCGTATTGGGCTGGTGTATCGCGGCAAACTGATTGCCAGCGGCACGCCAGACGACCTGAAAGAGCAAGCGGCCGATGACGAGCAAACTGACCCGACGATGGAACAGGCGTTTATTACGCTGATTCATCAATGGGATAAGGATCACGAGCATGAGCGAACATAATCAGGCCGTTTCCTGGCGGCGCGTGCGCGCCCTGTGCGTGAAAGAAACTCGCCAGATTGTACGCGACCCCAGCAGTTGGTTGATTGCGGTGGTAATTCCGTTACTGCTGCTGTTTATTTTTGGCTACGGCATCAACCTGGACTCCAGCCGCCTGCGCGTAGGCGTGTTACTGGAACAGCAAAGCGAGGAAGCGCTGGATTTCGCCCATACCATTACCGCATCGCCTTACATCGACCCAACCATTAGCGATAACCGTCAGCATCTTATTCAGTTGATGCAGGCGGGTAAGATTCGCGGTCTGGTGGTGATCCCAACCGACTTCGCGCAAAACATGGCACGCGCAGGCGCGACGGCTCCGGTGCAGGTTATTACCGATGGCAGCGAGCCGAACACCGCCAACTTTGTGCAAGGTTACATGGAGGGTATCTGGCAAATATGGCAGCAGCAACGCGCGGAAGACCGGGGCGAAAAATTTGAACCGCTGATCGACGTGCAGCTCCGTTATTGGTTTAACCCGGCGGCTATCAGCCAGCATTTTATTATCCCCGGCGCAGTCACCATCATTATGACGGTGATTGGCGCGATTCTGACGTCCCTGGTGGTGGCGCGGGAATGGGAGCGCGGCACCATGGAAGCGTTACTCTCGACACAAGTCACGCGCACCGAACTGCTGCTGTGCAAACTTCTGCCCTATTACGTGCTCGGAATGCTGGCGATGCTGCTGTGTATGCTGGTGTCGGTATTTATTCTCGGCGTGCCCTATCGCGGCTCTCTGCTGATTCTGTTTCTGGTAACCAGCCTGTTTTTACTCAGCACATTGGGTATGGGGCTGTTGATTTCGACGATTACCCGCAACCAGTTTAATGCCGCCCAGGTGGCGCTCAACGCCGCATTCTTGCCGTCTATCATGCTGTCCGGCTTTATCTTCCAGATTGACAGTATGCCGGCGATTATCCGCGCGGTGACTTACGTGATTCCTGCCCGTTATTTTGTCAGCACGCTACAAAGCCTGTTTCTGGCGGGGAATATTTCGACTGTATTGATTATCAACGTGCTGTTTTTAATTGCTTCGGCGGTGATGTTTATCGGCCTGACGGCGCTAAAAACTAAACGCCGTCTCGACTAGGGGAACGCGATGTTTTATCGACTCTGGACTTTAATTCGCAAAGAGCTGCAATCCCTGCTGCGCGAGCCGCAAACCCGCGCGATTTTGATTCTGCCCGTGGTGTTGCAGGTGGTGCTGTTCCCGTTTGCCGCCACACTTGAAGTTACCAACGCCACTATCGCAATTTATAACGAAGATAACGGCAGCCACTCGGTGGAACTGACTCAACGTTTTGCACGCGCCAAAGCGTTTAGCCATGTGTTGCTGCTAAAAAGCCCCCAGGAAATCCAGCCGACCATAGACAACCAAAAAGCACTGCTGCTGATTCGCTTCCCGGCCGATTTCTCACGTGATATCGCAAGCCAGCAGCAAGCCAAACTGCAAATTATTCTCGATGGGCGTAATTCAAACAGTGCGCAAATTGCCGCAAATTACCTGCAACAGATTGTGAAGAATTACCAGCAGGAACTGGTGTCCGGGCAGCCAAAACCGAATAACAGCGAACTGGTGGTGCGCAACTGGTATAACCCGAATCTGGATTACAAATGGTTCGTAGTGCCGTCATTGATTGCAATGATCACCACTATCGGCGTGATGATTGTGACGTCACTTTCGGTCGCCCGTGAACGCGAGCAAGGTACGCTTGATCAGCTACTGGTTTCTCCGCTGGCAACCTGGCAAATCTTTGTGGGCAAAGCAGTGCCTGCGCAAATTGTGGCGATTGGCCAGGCAACCATTGTGCTGGGCGTGGGGATCTGGGGTTATCACATTCCGTTTTCCGGCTCGCTTTTGCTGTTTTACTTCACGATGCTGATTTACGGGTTGTCGCTGGTGGGATTTGGTTTGTTGATTTCAGCGCTGTGCTCAACGCAACAGCAGGCATTTATCGGCGTGTTCGTCTTTATGATGCCCGCGATTTTGCTCTCGGGGTATGTTTCACCCGTAGAAAATATGCCGGTGTGGCTGCAAAACCTGACGTGGGCGAATCCGATTCGGCATTTCACCGATATCACCAAGCAGATTTATTTGAAGAACGCGAGTTTTGATATTGTCTGGGGAAGTGTGTGGCCGCTATTGGTTATCGCGGCCACCACGGGTTCAGCGGCGTACTGGATGTTTCGGCGCAAAATTGCCTGAGGTTTTATCTTTGGCGAGCAGCGAATAAATAATCGGCCCGGCAATCATCGCAATACCCGCACCAACGAGCAGAAACTTGTTTTCGACGACGCGTGACAACAGCCACAGGGCAATCATCGCGTTGCCGAAATACCAGGTGGTAGTCAGCTCTTCAAGAAAATCTCCGATATCACGTAACCGCCCTGTCCGCACACGGTGCAGGGCGAACATCAAAATTACTGTTGCTGCATACAGCAAACATAGCCCTATGCCGACCGGTATGAGGGTGGCAGTTTTCCAGCCAACGAGCAGCGCACAGACCACACCCAGATGCAGCATTATCTGCCAGCAGCTTAGGCCTGTCGTCACTTGTACACGTTGTTGCCATTTCATTATTTCTCTCCTGGCCGCTATTTCCTGTCTTTCAGAGTACCGCAGTATGCGGAAAATTCCGTAACGCGGCACCTATTTGTGACAGAGACTACACTTTATTTTCATCAGGATGTTAACAATGCCGGGAGAAGCATGGGTAACAAGTCTCAGCACTTTTCCTTCAAAGTGCTCACAATTAATACACACAAAGGTTTCACCGCACTCAACCGGCGCTTTATTTTGCCGGAGTTGCGTGATGCGGTGCGCGCGGTTTCCGCCGATATCGTCTGCTTGCAAGAGGTCATGGGTGCCCACGAAGCGCATTCGGTGCGTTTTGAAAACTGGCCGGAAACCAGTCATTACGAGTTCCTCGCCGATACGATGTGGAGCGATTTCGCCTATGGCCGCAACGCGGTTTATCCCGAAGGGCATCACGGGAACGCGGTGCTGTCTCGCTTCCCTATCCATCATTTCGAAAATCGTGATATCTCGGTCGAAGGCCACGAAAAGCGCGGCATGCTGCATTGCCAGATGAATGTGCCGGACAAAAATGTGCGCGTACACGTGATTTGCGTGCATCTCGGTTTGCGTGATGCACACCGTCAGGCGCAGCTCAATATGCTGTGTCAGCTGGTGAATAATCTTCCGGAAGGCGAGCCGGTGGTGGTTGCCGGGGATTTCAATGACTGGCAGCAACGCGCCAACAGGCAATTAAAGCAAACGGGTTTGGATGAGGTGTTTACTCGCGCATCTGGCCGTCCGGCTCGCACCTTCCCTGCCCGCTTCCCACTGCTGCGCCTTGACCGAATTTATGTGAAAAACGCTTCCGCAAGCGCACCAACAGCCCTGCCGTTGCAGCAATGGCGGCATCTCTCGGACCATGCGCCACTCGCCGTGGAGATTCATCTATGAAAAATAACTGGCGCGACGGGAACCGGATTTCATTACTTGAAAACGGTGATCAGTTTTTCCCTGCGGTATTCAAAGCCATTGAACATGCGCGCAGTAAAGTGCTCCTCGAGACATTTATCTGGTTTGAAGACGATGTCGGCAAGCAGTTACATAAAGTCTTACTCGATGCGGCACAGCGCGGCGTTAGCATTGAAGTTCTGCTTGATGGCTACGGTTCACCCGATTTAAGCGACGAATTCGTTGAACAGCTGACAACGGCTGGGGTGCTATTCCGCTATTACGACCCTCGCCCATTGGTGTTCGGGATGCGCACGAATTTATTCCGCCGTATGCACCGAAAAATCGTGGTGGTTGACGGTTCGGTGGCGTTTGTCGGCGGGATTAACTATTCCGCAGAACAGATGAGCGATTACGGCCCGGAAGCCAAGCAGGATTATTCGGTAAAAGTCGAAGGCCCGGTGGTGGACGATATTTGTCAGTATGTGATTTCTAACTTGCCGGGCAATGACCACAAGCGCCAGTGGTGGCGACGCCGCCGGAATCCTGCACAAGAAAACCTCACACCTGGTGAAGCGCAGGCATTGTTCGTCTGGCGTGATAACGACCAGCATCGCGATGATATTGAGCGTTATTATTTGAAAATGCTCAGTAAAGCCAAACGCGAAGTGGTTATTGCTAACGCGTATTTCTTCCCTGGTTACAGGTTGCTACATGCGATGCGTAACGCATCGCGGCGTGGGGTTTCGGTGAAGCTCATCGTGCAAGGCGAGCCGGATATGCCGATAGTCAAAGTCGGTGCTCGTCTGCTGTACAACTACCTGGTGCGCTCCGGGGTGAAAATCTACGAATACCACCGCCGCCCGCTGCACGGCAAAGTCGCTATTATGGATGACCACTGGGCCACCGTCGGCTCCAGTAATCTTGACCCGCTGAGTTTGTCGCTAAACCTCGAAGCGAATCTGATTATTTATGACCGCACGTTTAATGACACGCTGCGTGCCAATCTGACCTCGTTGATTGCCAAAGACTGCCATCCAGTCGTTGAGTCAATGTTGCCAAAACGAACCTGGTGGAATTTGGGTAAAAGCGTGCTGGCATTCCACTTTTTGCGCCACTTCCCGGCCATGGTCGGCTGGTTGCCCGCTCACACGCCCAAACTTGCGCAAGTCATGCCCCCGGCGCAGCCACATATGGAAACTCAGGACAGAGTTGATATGGGTAATCCGGCTTCCGCCGGTATTGAGAGCGACGCTGAAACGGAAAACCAGGGAGTGAAATACTGATGTCGCACTCTCATCCTAAATGGCGCAAAGCAAAGAAAATCCTCACATGGTTATTTTTTATCGCCGTTATCGTATTGCTGGTGGTGTATGCCACAAAGGTTGACTGGCAGGAGGTCTGGAAGGTTATTAGCAACTATAACCGCCTGGCGCTGTTTAGCGCGGTCGGACTGGTTATCCTGAGCTATCTGATTTACGGCTGTTATGACCTGCTGGCGCGCTCGTATTGTGGGCACAAACTCGCAAAACGACAGGTGATGCTAGTGTCGTTTATCTGCTATGCATTCAACCTTACGCTCAGTACCTGGGTGGGTGGCATTGGCATGCGCTATCGGCTTTATTCACGGCTTGGGCTACCCAGCGCCACTATTACGCGCATCTTTTCCCTGAGTATTTCAACAAACTGGCTGGGTTACATTCTGCTGGCCGGGGTGATTTTTACCGTGGGTGTGGTGCAGTTACCGGATCACTGGTACATCGACGAAACCACGCTGCGGATTTTAGGTGCCGTATTGCTGGCGATTATTGCGGTTTATCTGTGGTTCTGCGCGTTTGCCAAACATCGCCATATGACGATTAGAGGCCAGCGTCTGGTGTTGCCATCGTTCAAATTTGCGCTGATGCAGCTCGTCATTTCCAGCAGTAACTGGATGGTGATGGGCGCAATTATTTGGCTGTTATTGGGTCAGCAGGTGAATTATTTCTTCGTGCTGGGCGTGTTGTTAGTGAGCAGTATCGCCGGGGTGATTGTGCATATTCCTGCCGGAATCGGCGTGCTGGAAGCCGTATTTATCGCACTGCTTGCCGGGGAGCATGCCAGCAACGGCACCATTATTGCGGCACTGATTGCCTACCGAATGCTTTATTTTATCGCCCCGCTGCTGCTGGCGATTGTGTGCTATTTGGGGCTTGAGAGTCGGGCGAAGAAAATACGAGTGAAGAACGAGAAGAAGCTAAACAACCCTCACCCCAGCCCTCTCCCTGAGGGAGAGGGAGCACGCTTTTCCCCTTCTCCAGGGGGAGAAGGCCAGGATGAGGGCGAAAGAACTTAGCGGCGGTTGCCGAAAATACGCAGCAGCATCAAGAACAAGTTGATGAAGTCGAGATACAACGTCAACGCGCCAAGAATCGAATACTTGCGCATGGTTTGCGTATCGCGAGTATCAATTTGCTCGCCGATGTTTTTCAGCTTCTGCGTGTCGTAGGCCGTCAGACCGACAAACACGATGACGCCGATGTACGTCACCGCCCACATCAACGCGGTGCTTTTCAGCCACATATTGACCAGTGAAGCTAAAACAATACCGATTAGCGCCATAAACAGCATATTGCCAAAGCCGCTCAGGTCGCGTTTAGTGGTGTAGCCGTAGAGGCTCATCGCGCCAAACATCCCGCCTGCCACTACAAACGTGCTGGCGATAGACGAATAGGTGTAGACGATAAAAATACTGGAAAGCGTCAGACCCGTCAGTGCCGAATAGAGCATGAACAGGCTGGTTGCCATACCCGCGCTGAGCTTATGCACCATGCCAGAGAGCACAAACACCAGCCCCAATTGCACGATGATCAGCCCAAAGAAGGTGATCTTGCTGGAAAAGACAAATTCCATCACCGCTGGCGTATTTGCGGCGTACCATGCGATAAATGCCGTCAGTAACAGGCCGCAGGTCATCCAGCCATAAACTTGTGCCATGTATGCCTGCAAACCGGTACGGGCCTGCTGCACGATGGTGTCATTGGAACGTGGGAATCGATCCATGATGCTTCCTTAAGTGAATTACGTTGACCGAATATCAGGCTCAAAGGCCTGTACCTTAAGATTAACACAACTACATGAAGGTGCCTGTTACCAGCGTTTCGCAGCTTGCTTATCTGTTTCGCGTGCTTCGACCCAGCGATCCCCGTCAGCCGTGGCTTCACGCTTCCAGAATGGCGCGCGCGTTTTCAGATAATCCATGATGAATTGTGCGGATTCGAATGCAGAACTGCGGTGCGCGCCGGTTACGCCGACAAAAACAATTTCGTCACCAGGCCACAACTCACCGATGCGATGAATCACGCTAACGCGTTGCAGCGGCCAGCGCTGGCGAGCTTCTTCGATAATTTCCGCCAGTGCTTTTTCCGTCATCCCCGGGTAGTGCTCAAGCGTTAAGGCGCTGACACTGTCACCAAGGTTGTGATTACGAACTTTGCCCGTAAATGTCACTACTGCACCGTCTTCATCGCACTGCGCAAGCCACTGGTATTCTTCGCCAACGTTGAAGTTTTCGTGGCTAACACGAATTCGGGTATTTTCCATTTTAGCCTCCGGTAACCGGCGGGAAGAAAGCGACTTCGTCACCGTCAGTCAGTGGGCTATCAAAACTCACCAGCGTCTGGTTTACCGCAGCCAGCAATTTGCCAGACTCCAGCGCCAGCGCCCAGCGCTCGCTTCTGTTTGCCAGTTCAGCACGCAACTCTTCGACATCACTGAAAGTAGCGTCCAGTTGCAGACGGTCACAATCGACCAGCTCACGCACCTGAGCAAAAAAAAGAACGTTAATCATGCTCAACCACCTTGCTCTGCGCCTTACTTTCCACCTTAAAGTCGCCAGACTTGCCGCCGCTTTTCGCCAGCAAACGCACCGGGCCAATCACCATATCTTTCTGCACCGCTTTGCACATGTCGTAAATGGTTAATGCTGCGACCGATGCGGCAGTCAGCGCTTCCATTTCCACGCCGGTTTTACCAGTCAGACGGCAGACTGATTCGATGCGCACGCGGTTGTGCTCGGGTTCGGCAGCTAAATTGACTTCGACTTTACTGAGCATCAGCGGGTGGCAAAGGGGAATCAAATCCCAGGTGCGTTTTGCCGCCTGAATACCTGCAATACGCGCCGTGGCGAACACATCACCTTTGTGATGGCTGCCTTCAATAATCATGGCAAGCGTAGCGGCTTCCATGGTGATAAACGCTTCTGCTCGCGCCTCGCGCACCGTTTCTGCTTTGGCAGAAACATCCACCATGTGCGCTTCGCCAGCGGCATTAATATGAGTGAGTTGCGACATAGTTTATTTCTTGAGATGAGGGTGAAAATTGCAAGGGCGCACGCGGGCATCCAGTTGCGGCGCAATGATGTTGTCCCACGCGGTATGACATGCTTTGGTGGAACCGGGCATGGCAAAAATCAGTGTTTTGTTTGCCATTCCCGCAAGGGCGCGTGATTGCAGCGTAGAAGTGCCGATCTCTTCAAACGAGAGCATCCGGAACACTTCACCAAAACCTTCGATTTCCCGGTCAAACAACGGGAGTAACGCTTCGGGAGTCTGGTCGCCTTCGGTGAAGCCTGTGCCACCGTTAATCAACACAACCTGGACTTCATCATCAGCAATCCATTGGGAAACCTGAGCACGAATGGCGTAGCGATTTTCTTTGACGATAGCTTTGGCTACCACGTGGTGGCCCGCTTCAGTGGCGGCTTCGCGCAGATAATGCCCTGAAGTGTCGTCCTCTTCACCGCGACGGCTCGAAACGGTCAGAATAGCAATATGTACCGGGATAAATTCACTGCTTACCTGGCTCATGAAATTCTTCCTTTTGGTCTGATTTTATCTGGTTTACCCGCCAATATAAGACAGGTTTTGAGTGATTCCGGTATCACCGTCATGCAGGAAATGAGTCTGTTTTTTATGCGTTAAGGCTTCGGCTATGCGCGCTTCCAGTTCGTCAATTTGCTCGTCGCTTGCCAGCAAATCACGCAGGGAAATGCCCTGTTCGCCAAATAAGCATAGATGCAGATTTCCAACCGATGAGACACGCAGGCGGTTGCAGCTGGCGCAGAAGTCTTTTTCATACGGCATGATAAGGCCGATTTCACCCGCGTAATCAGGGTGACAGAAGACCTGCGCCGGGCCATCGCTGCGGCTGCGTAGCTGGTGAACCCAACCACGCGCCAGTAACTGGTCGCGGATGGTTTTGCCGGAGATATGATGTTTGCGGAATAACTCGCCGCCGTCGCCGGTTTCCATCAGTTCAATGAAACGCAGCTGAATCGGGCGCGGTTTGATCCACGCAAGGAAGGTATCGAGTTCATGGTGGTTTACGCCACGCATCAGGACGGTGTTCACTTTTACGCGCTCAAAACCGGCGGCAAAAGCAGCGTCGATGCCATCCATTACCTGGCGAAATTTATCCTGCCCGGTAATAGCGTGGAACTGGCGAGCATCAAGACTATCGACGCTGACATTCACCGCGGTCAGCCCGGCGTCACGCCATTGCTGGATATCACGCGCCAGACGATAGCCGTTAGTCGTCACAGCAATCTGGCGAATACTGGCGTTTTCATGCACGGCGGCAATGATGTCGGTAAAATCTTTACGCAAAGAGGGTTCGCCACCGGTCAGGCGTACTTTTTCAGTACCCAGGGCAGCAAATGCGCGCGTGACGCGGCGAATTTCATCAACGTTGAGGAAACTTTTGTTCGCCACACCGTGAGGCTTGTAGCCATCCGGCAGGCAATAGTTGCAACGGAAATTGCAAACGTCGGTAACTGACAAACGCAGGTAAAAAAACTTACGCGCGAATGCATCGGTAAGTTGGGTAGCCATGTACACCTTCCAAATACGGGAGATGCAGTCATTTCTTACTGCACCCTGGTGACTCAAGGTCACGGCCAAAGCACCGTATCTTTCGACTTAGGTCCAGAGGCTTAGTGTGTTTTATATCCGTCATCATTCAAGCTGCAGGGGTGTTGGCTTCGCTCGTTCACCCCGGTCACTTACTTTAGTAAGCTCCAGGGGACTCACTCCCTTGCCGCCTACCTGCCCCTTGAATGCTAACGACTACGGCGATAGTAGCGCGTGATGGTCTTATTCGCCATAACAGCTTTCGCTATATAAGTACATACATAGCGAACTAATCGTTCAATTTCGCCACAGACTACGCGAAAAGTGAACTTTTGCTTTGATATACATCATTAACAACCGGAGCTGAATCGTATTTTGACTGCATTTGCGCTACCTTATTTCGATAGTTCGTCATAAGGAATAGCTATGCGCAATCGCACGTTTGCGGATTTGGACCGGGTGGTCGCCCTTGGCGGTGGGCACGGTCTGGGCAGGGTCATGTCGTCCCTCTCCTCTTTGGGTTCACGTTTAACCGGCATTGTTACCACTACCGATAACGGCGGTTCTACGGGGCGCATTCGACGCTCTGAAGGAGGCATCGCCTGGGGTGACATGCGCAACTGTTTAAATCAATTAATTACCGAACAAAGCGTTGCTTCAGCAATGTTTGAGTATCGTTTTGGCGGTAATGGCGAACTTTCAGGTCATAACCTCGGAAACTTGATGTTAAAGGCGCTGGATCACCTGAGTGTGCGGCCTCTGGAAGCCATCAATCTTATTCGCAACCTGCTTAAAGTGGACGCATTTCTGATTCCAATGTCCGAGCAGCCGGTAGATTTGATGGCAACGGATGCAGATGGCCATTTTATTTATGGTGAAGTGAATATTGACCAGCTTTCTTCGCCGCCGCAGGAGCTGTCGTTATATCCGAAAGCCCACGCCACGCGTGAAGCAGTGCAAGCGATTGCAGAAGCCGACCTGATTTTGATTGGCCCCGGCAGTTTTTACACCAGCTTAATGCCGATACTTTTGCTTGAGGATATGGACCAGGCGCTACGCCGCACTCCGGCCCCGGTCGTTTTCATTGGCAATCTGGGCAAGGAATTGAGCACCGCCGCAGCCAGCCTGTCGCTTGCACAGACGCTGGGCATCATGGAACAGCGAATCGGTAAACGTATTGTGGATGCGGTAGTGGTTGGCCCGCAGACAGATGTTTCTGAGATTACCGACCGCGTGGTGATTCAGGAACCGCTGGAGGCGAGTGACGTTCGGTATCGCCACGACAGGCATCTGCTTCGCCAGGCACTTGAAAAAGCTATTCAGCAGCTCGGATAAAACAACGCCTTCTTAATGAAGGCGTTTTCATTATGACGTTGCAATAAACAACTGCCGTAACTGATGAAGCTGGTCACGAATTTGTGCGGCTTCTTCAAATTCCAGATTTTGCGCGTGCTCCAGCATCTTCCCTTCGAGTTGATGGATTTTCTGCTGCAACGCTTTTGGCGTCAGGATGATTTCATCATCTTCAATCACGCTACGCGCTTTGCTCTTCATCCGGCCTTTGGTTTTTGCCATGCCTTCGCCAAGCTGAAGGACATCCACCACTTTCTTATTGAGCCCTTGCGGCGTAATCCCGTTTTCTTCGTTGTAACGCTGCTGTTTCTCACGGCGGCGCTCCGTTTCACCAATCGCTTTGGCCATCGACGGGGTGATTTTGTCCCCATACAGAATCGCTTTACCGTTAATGTTACGTGCCGCGCGGCCAATAGTCTGAATCAGTGAACGTTCGGAGCGCAGGAAGCCCTCTTTATCGGCGTCCAGAATCGCCACCAGCGACACTTCAGGCATATCCAGGCCTTCACGTAGCAAGTTGATACCCACCAGCACATCAAACTCACCAAGGCGTAAATCACGAATGATTTCCATACGCTCGACTGTATCAATGTCCGAGTGCAGATAGCGCACCCTCTCGCCATGCTCTTCGAGATACTCCGTCAAATCTTCGGCCATTCGTTTGGTCAGCGTAGTCACCAACACACGCTCGTTAATTTCGACACGTTTACGGATTTCAGAAAGCAGATCATCGACCTGCGTCCCCACCGGGCGAACTTCGATGATCGGATCCAGCAAGCCGGTCGGCCTGACGACCTGATCGATAACATCACCACCCGATTTTTCTAATTCGTAATTGCTCGGTGTTGCCGAAACATAAATAGTCTGCGGCGCGAGTGCTTCAAACTCTTCAAATCTCAAAGGGCGGTTATCAAGCGCCGAAGGTAGACGGAAGCCATATTCCACCAGTGTTTCTTTACGCGAACGGTCACCTTTGTACATCCCACCGATTTGCGGAATAGTGACGTGGGATTCGTCAACCACCAGCAAGCCGTCGGCGGGCAGATAATCGAATAGCGTCGGCGGCGGCTCGCCAGGCCCACGGCCAGAAAGGAAGCGCGAGTAGTTTTCAACGCCAGAGCAATAGCCCAATTCGTTCATCATTTCTAAATCAAACTGAGTTCGCTGCGTGAGGCGCTGCTCTTCAAGCAATTTGTTGTTGGCGAGCAGCACTTTTCTGCGGTCAGCCAGTTCAACTTTGATCTCTTCCATCGCTTGCAGAATACGTTCGCGCGGTGTGACGTAGTGCGATTTAGGGTAGACAGTGAAACGCTGGATAGCCTGGTCAACTTGCCCTGTCAGCGGGTCAAACAGCGAAAGCCGTTCAACTTCTTCATCGAAAAGCTCAACGCGTAATGCGAGGTCGTCCGACTCGGCCGGGAAGATATCAACCACTTCACCGCGCACGCGGAAAGTACCGCGCTGGAATGCCTGGTCGTTGCGGGTATATTGCAGCTCCGTCAGGCGCCGTATTATAGAACGCTGATCGATGATCATCCCTTTGGTCAGGTGAAGCATCATCTTCAGATATAAATCCGGGTCGCCCAGACCGTAAATCGCCGACACCGACGCCACCACAATGACATCACGCCGCTCGAGCAAAGCCTTGGTTGCTGACAGACGCATTTGCTCGATGTGCTCGTTCACTGAGGAATCTTTTTCGATAAAAGTATCAGAGCTTGGCACATAAGCTTCGGGTTGGTAGTAGTCGTAATAAGAAACGAAGAACTCCACAGCGTTATCCGGGAAGAACTCTTTCATCTCGCCATACAACTGCGCCGCCAGCGTTTTGTTTGGAGCCAGCACCATAGTGGGGCGTTGTAAATCAGCAATCACATTTGCCACGGTGAAGGTTTTACCGGACCCGGTTACACCTAACAAAGTCTGGTGCGCAAGTCCGTCTTCCAGACCCTCTTTCAGGCGACGAATGGCATCAGGCTGATCGCCAGAAGGTTTGAATGCTGAATTTAATTTGAACGCTTTACTCATGAAGAGGCTACCTGATGAAGAAACGAGCGGGCCGGAGGATAATTTTACTCGGCACAGGAAATTTTGCCAGAAAAAGATACTGGATGAAAAACCAGTTACTTGCCGTCACGTTTATGATACCGACACGATTTACCGCCAGGTTTGCATGTAAAACATACAACTCTTAGCGGTTTACGCTGACCAAAATGGTTATCCCCAGATTTTTTTACCTTTTAACATTTGTCAAGCAGTGTCATAAAAGCGTAAGGAACATCTGTGGCACTTTTATTGCAGCAATTGATTTTATTCAACTCGTTAATTTTTAAAGGTTATTTAAGAAAGTCTGGTTTCGCGCCAATTCATGCGCAACCCGCGTCCGCTCTCGCTTACCGTAAGTTTTCTAACTCTAATGCACATGGTTATCCACAGGAATAGTGGATAACTGCTCTCAGGCCTTTTGCAGCGCAGACCGCAAAAAACCCTAAATTCTATGTGCGGGAGGCTAAAAATATTTTTCCAGATTATTTTTGGCTTTTTTTTGCTCGTCCTGAGGTCGATATTTCTTTTGATCCTGCTCACGGATTACGCATTTGAGAAAATAGTGTCACAGACTTGCACCAAACACGTAAACAGCCAGGCACTGACAAAGTGCATGCCCTTTTTAAAGTCGTAGAAGCCGAACACTTATTCACCCTTTTTTATGAGTCTTTTCTCAAAGTTGCATTGTTCTGGCTCCGACATCGGTTCATGGCAGGAGAATTGCAGTGATGATAGACGCCATGCTTCAAATCGCTGAAGTAGCCTACGTTGTTCAGCCTGCCAGAAGGAGAGTATCGATGTTGAGTCTTCGTGCTGTTAATCAGTTTTATGGCGAAAGCCATGTGCTGTGGAATCTGGATCTCGAACTCGCGCCAGGCGAATGCACCTGCGTTCTGGGCGCACCAGGAATGGGTAAAACGACTCTGGTCAACTGCATCACGGGTTATCTGCCAGTGCAAAGTGGCAGTATGACCTGGCTTGAAGCAGGCCATCCTCCGCAAGATTTACTGACTCAACCCATTGAAGGCCGGGCTGCGCTAGGAATGAGCTACGTTGCGCAGGACAGACGAATATTTTCTCAATTAAGCGTTGAGGAGAACCTCCAAATTGCGCTTTTAGCAGCTCGTATACCGTCACGCGCAATACCCAATATGATCTATGAGCTTTTCCCTGAACTTTACAGCTTGCGCCACATGCGGGGCGGAGAGCTTTCTGACTACCTTCAGCAGCAGTTAGCTCTGGCACGGGCGCTAGTGACTGAACCGAAACTGTTGATTCTTGATGAACCGACTTTTGGCAGCGGCCAGCGTTTTATCAACGATCTGGGAAATATCATCCGCAGGCTAAGCCGTGACTTTGGGCTGACTATCCTGTTGGTAGAACAACGGTTGTCGTTTATTCGCCGTGTCGCAGACCGCTTCTGTTTGCTTCATCGTGGGCGAAATGTGGCCCAGGGGAACGTGGCTTTACTGGATGACAAACTGGTTTCCAGTTGGATAGATCCATGATGGTGTACCATTCGACGGCAAGAACAGAACACAAGTTCTGCCGTCACAACTGGCCCAGTTGCTTCTGTATGTTTGCATCAACATCTGCCAGTTCCCTCTGCAAATTACATTGGCGGGTGATGGCTGATAATTCCACCAGCGGCAAAGGGACTTTCGACACACCCGCTTCACGCATCCAACGCAGCACAGGCTCCAGGTGCCAGATGGCTGTTTTACCGTCATGCACAGGCTGAGGAAATGCATCCCGGCTCACCATCACTTTGCGCATATACTGGCGTGAAAACCCCAGCAGTTCAGCGATATCAGTAAGCCCCACCAGGTCGGGCATCACTTCAACCAATGCCGCCCCTGGAATAATGCGCTTAACGTCTTTAATCGCTGAAACCACCGCCTGCTTTGCATCTTGCGCTTCGCGAATAAAATTCAATGCAATGCGCCCGGTCACTCCCACGCCAACGAGCGCGTCATCACACCCCTGAGCCCCTAAGGCTTCAACCCATTGCTCCGGATTCTGGCTCTTTTCTGGCAGCGTGAAAATCACTGTAAAACTAAACTCTGACATGTCCTGCTCCTTGCAACTCAATGCCTGATGATAGGTGGCGTACCCTGTTGACTACAGTTATCGACAACACGGCGGATTTGCCGCGCGTGGTTATACGCACTACGCGGTGTACTCCAGATGCAGCTAATACAAAACTCACCGCAGCGGCAGGCTTTATCATTCCATGGGCAATACATCTTTCCCCAACAGTGCGAACCGCCAGGCCGCACTTTCCAGCCCTGACATTCGGCATAGGTCAATGCTGCCTCGATATCTTTATTCGGGTGTAACCGCCGCGTCATAAAACCTCCAGTCGATACTCTCAAAAAAGTTGTCACATGACAACATAAATTGAGAGGCAATTTACTCCAGGCCTGGTTTTCTACAACAAGAAATTCAAACGATTAATAGCAACAGGAAGAGCGCCCGAAAGATTTATCGGGCGTTGCAAAAATGTGCGAGGGAAATGCGAGCTATGCCGAAAGAAGGGAAATATTCAGGTGACTACCCAATACTGTTTGATCATTGATTTCCGGGCAGAAAGGAATTTCACCCAGCATCGGGGCTTTTAAAACATCACGCAGCGTCGCGATGTATTCTTCATGCCGTTTGCCCGTTGGCTGAACGTCGTTGGCAATCCAGCCTGCGAACTTTAAGCCTGAGTTCTGAATTGCCAGTGCCGTCAACATGGCGTGGTTGATACAGCCCAGTTTCACCCCTACCACCAGAATTACCGGCAGTTGTTCTTGTATCACCCAGTCAGCAAAAGTTGTGGTTGTTGAAAGTGGTGTGAACCAACCTCCTGCGCCCTCGACCTGCAACCAGTCTGCCTTCGTTGAAAGTGCCTCAAGCCCCGCCGACATTTGCGAAAAATCAATAGGCCGTTGTTCCTGCGCGCTCACGATATGCGGCGACGTGGGTTCCAGAAATGCAAACGGATTGACTTGTTCATAGCCTAATTCAACGCTGCTATTGCGCTGAAGGGCCAGCGCATCGCTATTACGAATGCCCTGCGCCGTCATCTCGCTTCCCGACGCTACCGGCTTATATCCCACGGCACGATAACCCGCCGCTGTAGCCGCCTGTAGCAGTGCGCAACTGGCAACAGTTTTGCCTACTTCTGTATCGGTTCCGGTGACAAACCATTTTTTAATCACGCTCAATAACTCCACAAACGAGTTGCCAGGTCAGGGGGAATTGCCCCTCTTTTTGCGGCCAGGCGAGACTTAATTTTTGCAATTGTTGACGGGTCATCAACGATGTTTTGCGCCCGTCATGAAGATGCGTAGCGCCAGTGCCCTTCAGCGATTGCATGGCACTTATCACGCTGTCGTAATACTGGGTAATCTCATGAATTTGCAGAGAACACCGCCAGCCATGACACGCTTCCTGAATCTGCGTAAAAGGCAGGAAATGGTTGGCATGGGATTGTTCATCCACCGCCTGCCAGGCCGTGTGCAATTCACTTAATGAACCGGCTGCAAGGGTGGTGAATGCCACACACCCGCCCACACGCGTGACGCGGTAAAGCTCGCTCAAACCACTTCGTAAGTCGCTACACCACTGCACAGCAAGGTTACTCCAGGCGAGGGAAACCTGCTTTTGCGAAAGCGCTATGGCTTCGATATCGCCTTCGAGATAGCAATCAGCGCAACCATTGAGTGCGGCATGTTTCAACATTGCAGGTGAGAGATCCAGGGCCGTCACATGGCAGCCTTTTTCACGCCATGCGCGGCTGTACCAACCGGTGCCACAACCGGCATCCAGCACGGTTGAGATTTCCCGGCCTTCAATCATTTTTGCGAGCAATGTTCCACTCTCACGCTGTAATTGCGCGTGGCTGTCGTAGGTGGTTGCTGCACGGCCAAATGCAGAAGCGATAGCCGTTTTGTTAACAAGTCGCGTCATGCAAAGCCTCCAGCAGCCTGTCGATGTCCTCAAAGGTGTGGCTGGCGGTGAGCGTAATACGCAGCCGCGCAGTACCCTGCGGCACAGTGGGAGGGCGAATCGCAGTCAGCCAGAATCCCCGCTCACGCAAAGTGGCAGCAAGATGAATCGCCGCCTGATTTTCGCCCACAATTAGCGGTTGAATGGCCGTTTGCGAGGCCCTTAACTCCAGCGGCAAGCGTGCTGCCCCCATACGAAACCGGGCGATGTTGGCGTGTAATTGCGACCGCCTGAAATTATCCTCGCGAATGACATTTAATGACGCCGATAACGCATATGCCTGCGCGGGCGGCATGGCGGTGCTGTAAATAAGATGGCGAGCGAATTGCAGCAAATAATCTGCCATTGATTCACTGCACAACACAGCGGCACCACTGGCACCGAACGCCTTACCAAACGTCACCACCAGCAAATCGGGCTTAACGTTTTGCTGGTCACAACTGCCCCGCCCTTCATCGCCGATTACGCCGATGCCGTGAGCATCGTCAACCATCAACAAGCCTCCGGCGTGCCGGGTGGTTTGTGCAATATCAGCCAGCGGTGCTTCATCACCGTCCATGCTGAATACGCCTTCCGTCACCACCAATTGCTGCCCTTCTGTTGGCTGCGCAAGCAGTTTTTGCAGAGAAGCGACATCGTTATGGGCAAAGCGCCGAAGTTGTGCCGGGCTATGCATCGCTGCTTCCAGAAGCGACGCGTGGCTGAGTTTATCCGCAAGAATACGGTCTGGTTTTTCACTCAGCGCCGCAATCACCGCCTGATTAGCCGCAAACCCTGAAATAAACAGCAGCGCACGCGGATAACCGAGCCAATCCGCCAGTTGTTCTTCAAATTGCTGATGGGCTTCGTTGTAGCCGGTGACATGCCCGGAACCGCCGCTGCCAACACCGTAAATTTCTGCCCCATGCTGCCAGGCGGTTATGACTCTGGCGTGTTGGCTTATTCCCAGATAATCATTACTGGAAAAATTCAGATAGCGATGGGCGTCTTGCACCAGATAACGGCCACTGCCGTGCTCGTTAGCCTGACGGGTTCGGAAACTGCCGCTGGCACGCCGTTGTTCAAGCGCGCCGTCGATGCGTTGCTGCCAGGTCATACAGCCGCCGCGTTGTAGTAAGTCTCCGTATCCGCGTTGAGCAGTTGATCGGTGAGTTGCTGCTGCTGTTCGTTATCGCCCGCATGGGTGGTGGTTTGCTGCGGGTTAAGCCCCAGTTTGCGGAACAATTGCAGGTCTTTGTCCTCTTCTGGATTTGGCGTGGTCAGCAGTTTGCAGCCGTAGAAAATGGAGTTCGCCCCCGCCATGAAACACATGGCCTGAGTTTGCTCACTCATCTGTTCGCGCCCGGCGGAAAGACGCACAAAAGACCCTGGCATCATGATGCGCGCGACGGCAATTGTGCGAATAAAATCAAACGCATCGACATCTTCGTTATCGGCCATCGGGGTGCCTTTTACCTTCACCAGCATGTTGATTGGCACGCTTTCTGGTGGAGTCGGTAAGTTAGCCAGTTGCAGCAATAATCCGGCGCGATCTGTCACCGTTTCGCCCAAACCGACAATGCCGCCGGAGCAGACTTTAATGCCTGCGCCGCGCACTTTGTCGAGCGTATCAAGGCGTTCCTGATAGGTGCGGGTGGTAATAATATTGCCGTAAAATTCTGGCGAGGTATCGAGGTTATGGTTGTAATAATCAAGCCCCGCCGCCGCTAAACGTTCGGCTTGCGCACCGGTTAATGTGCCGAGCGTCATGCAGGTTTCCAGCCCCATTTCGCGCACACCCTGCACCATTTGCTCGAGGTACGGCATATCGCGATCGTTAGGGTTTTTCCAGGCAGCGCCCATGCAAAAACGGGTCGAACCGGCATTCAACGCTTTACGCGCCGAGTCAAGAACCTGCTCCACTTCCATCAGGCGTTCAGACGTCAAACCGGTTTTATAACGCGCGCTTTGCGGGCAATACTTGCAGTCTTCCGGGCAAGCGCCGGTTTTAATCGACAGCAGCGTGCTGACCTGAACATGGCGAGGATCGAAGTGCTGGCGATGCACCTGTTGGGCCTCAAACATCAGTTCGAGGAAAGGTTTTTCAAATAAAGCAGTAACCTGCGACATTGACCAGCGTGCGTGGTGAGCCATTGGGCGTCTCCAAAAAGGGTGTTGTTAGGCATTGATTGACGTTATACTTGTAAACCTAAATCTTTTTTAAATGGTTTACAAGTCACCCTATGACCCCTGCTGATTTAGCGTTCGACCGACAACATATCTGGCACCCGTATACTTCCATGACCCAACCGTTACCGGTTTATCCGGTGGTTTCGGCGTCGGGCTGCGAACTACAACTTGCTGATGGTAAAGCCCTTGTTGACGGGATGTCGTCCTGGTGGGCGGCAATTCATGGCTACAATCATCCACGCTTAAATCAGGCGATGAAAGACCAGATTGACCAGATGTCGCACGTGATGTTTGGCGGTATCACGCATCCACCTGCGGTCGCGCTGTGCCGTAAATTAGTTGCCATGACGCCAGAAAACCTTGAGTGCGTGTTCCTCGCTGACTCCGGTTCTGTTGCCGTTGAAGTGGCAATGAAAATGGCGTTGCAGTACTGGCACGCAAAAGGCGAGCCGCGCCAGCGTTTCCTCACCTTCCGTCATGGGTATCACGGCGATACCTTCGGCGCGATGTCGGTCTGCGACCCGGATAACTCCATGCATAGTTTGTGGCAGGGGTATCTTCCGGAGCATCTATTCGCACCCGCACCAAACTGCCGTTTCGGCGATGAATGGGACGAGATGGATATCGTGCCATTTGCCCGTTTAATGGCCGCGCATCGCCATGAAATTGCCGCAATTATTCTTGAGCCTATTGTTCAGGGCGCTGGCGGAATGCGTTTTTATCATCCTGAATGGCTTAAGCGCATTCGCCGCATGTGTGACCGCGAAGGTATTTTGCTGATTGCTGATGAAATCGCCACGGGCTTTGGGCGCACCGGGAAACTCTTTGCCTGCGAACACGCGGGAATTTCACCCGATATTCTGTGTCTCGGCAAAGCTCTGACCGGCGGCACGATGACGCTTTCCGCCACGCTGACGACGCGTCTGGTCGCCGAAACCATCAGCGACGGCGAAGCCGGTTGCTTTATGCATGGCCCGACGTTTATGGGTAACCCCCTGGCCTGTGCCGTTGCCACCGAAAGCCTCGCCTTGCTGGAAGAAAGTCACTGGAAACAACAAGTTAGCGCCATGGAACAACAGTTGTCTGCGGGGCTGAAACCGTTGCTGGACAGTGAGCAAGTGGCTGATGTGCGCGTGCTGGGTGCAATTGGCGTGGTCGAAACTCACCAACCGGTGAATATGGCCGCCCTTCAGGCATTTTTTGTCGAGCAAGGCGTGTGGATTCGTCCATTTGGCCGCCTGATTTACCTGATGCCGCCATACGTTATCAGCCATGAGCAACTGGCAAAATTGATCAACGCCGTAGCACTTGCGGTAGAAAACCCGGCGTTTTTCAAGAGCTGAGCACCAGCAAGCCGCGCGAGTTTGCACTACACTTCGAGGATCTTTTCATGCGCCCAACAGGGAGATTTAGATGAAAATCCTCATGGTTTTAACTTCGCACGATAAACTCGGCAACACCGGCAAACCCACAGGCTTCTGGCTTGAGGAGTTTGCCGCGCCTTATTATGTTTTCCATGACGCCGGTCTGGACGTGACACTCGCTTCTCCAAAAGGCGGGCAACCGCCGCTTGATCCCAAAAGTGATGAGCCGGATGCACAAACTGACGACACCCGCCGTTTCCGTGGCGATTCCGCCGCCCAGAAATTATTAGCGAATACCCAAAAACTTGAGAGCATCAACGCTGATGATTTTGACGCTGTGTTTTATCCCGGCGGCCACGGGCCATTATGGGATCTGGCCGAAGATCAAAACTCCATCAAGCTGATTGAGCAATTCTGGGCTGCGGGTAAACCTGTCGGCGCGGTCTGCCATGCACCGGGCGTTTTGCGCAAAGTTTCAAAACCCGACGGCACGCCGCTGGTCAAAGGTAAACGGGTGACCGGTTTTACCAATAGCGAAGAAGATGGCGTGGGTTTAACCGCTGTCGTGCCTTTCCTGGTGGAAGATGAGCTGAAAAATGCCGGGGGGTTATATGAGCGCACCGACGACTGGGGCGAATATGCGGTGGTTGACGGGCATTTAGTCACAGGGCAAAACCCAGCGTCTTCGGCTATTGCTGCCCAGGAATTGCTAAAACTACTCGATCTATAGTTAAAGGGAGCGGTCATGAAACTCATTAGTCAGGATATTAAAGAAGGTGACAAATTGCCCGCCCGCCATGTGTTTAATGGCATGGGTTACGAAGGCGATAACCTTTCGCCGCATCTGGCCTGGGATGATGTTCCTGAGGGAACCAAAAGTTTTGTCGTGACTTGTTATGACCCGGACGCACCGACGGGTTCCGGCTGGTGGCACTGGGTTGTGGCGAATTTACCTGCCGATACGCGCGTATTGCCGCAAGGCGCGGGTTCGGGGTTAGCCGCCCTGCCAGAACCCGCCGTTCAGACGCGAACCGATTTCGGACAAGCGGGCTACGGCGGTGCCGCACCACCAAAAGGTGAGACACATCGCTATATCTTTACCGTTCACGCCATTGATGTTGAAACCCTTGAAGTTGATGAGAATGCATCAGGGGCGATGGTCGGTTTTAACGTTCACTTCCACTCTTTAGGCAGTGCCTCGATTACCGCGATGTTCAGTTAATCCACTTTTTATGAAGCCGATTTGCACAATCGGCTTCCTGTTTTGCTCAACTTAGTATAAAAAAGCAGGCTTTCAGATCCCCTTTTAAAATTGCATTCTTTTTAATTTGCACTGCAAGGAGCAAGCCTTGAACACAATTTCGGTTACTCGTCGGGCAGCCGTGCTCGCTTTTGCTATGGCTTTGTCTGCCTGTAGCTCAACGCCTCCGGAAGACCGCCCTTCAACACAAGTGGCGCCTGGCACCCAATCCCGTCCGGTTCTTTCTGGGGATGAAGCGCAGAACTTTGTTCAGGCGCGCTACTTCTCGTCTAAGAATAAAGATGAAGCCCCGTGGACACCGTCTTCTATTCGCATTCCTGCGCAACCTGACTTTGTTGTGGGTGCCGCTGGTGGCGAAGGTGTGACGCATACTTCGATTCAGGCCGCCGTCGATGCAGCCATGATTAAGCACAGCAACGCGCGCCAGTACATTGCTATTCAGCCGGGCGAATATGCCGGTACGGTTTATGTGCCAGCAGGCTCCGGTAGCGTCACGCTGTACGGCACCACCGATAACGCAAGCGATGTCAAAATCACGATGCCTCTGGACTCAGAAATTGACGTGAATACCTGGCGTCGTGCGGTTAACCCATCAGGCAAATATATGCCGGGTAAACCAGCCTGGTATATGTTCGATAATTGCCAGAGCAAGCGTAGCGCGACCGTTGGCATTATGTGTTCCGCAGTAGTGTGGTCACAGAACAATGGCTTGCAGATGCAAAACCTGACTATCGCCAACACCCTGGGTGACAGCGTTGATGCGTCTAATCATCAGGCAGTGGCGCTGCGTACCGATGGCGATAAAGTTCAGTTGAACAATGTTCACCTGCTGGGCCGTCAGAATACTTTCTTCGTGACCAACAGCGATGTACAAAACCGCCTGTTGACCGATCGCCAGCCGCGTACTCTGGTGACGAACAGCTATATCGAGGGTGATGTGGATGTGGTGGCCGGCCGTGGCGCGGTGGTGTTTGATAACACTGATTTCCGTCTGGTCAATAGCCGTACTCCAGAAGGTTCGGTGTTCGCACCTGCCACTCTGCCAAATATTTATTACGGTTTCCTGGCCATCAACAGCCGCTTTAGCGCTGCTGGCGATAACACCGCACAATTGGGTCGCGCCTGGGATGTTGAAGCGAGCGAAAACGGTTACAGCGCAGGCCAGACGTCTAACGGCCAGGTTGTTATCCGTGACAGCGTGATTAACGAAGGCTTCAACAATGCGAAACCGTGGGGTGATGCCGCAGGTTCTAAGCGTCCGTTTACCGGCAATACCGGAACCAAAGGCGAGAAAGGCGAAATTCAGCGAGATCTGAATGATGCCAACGCGAACCGCATGTGGGAATTCAACAACCGCGGTGTAGGTAGTTCTGTGGTTACTGAGTAAAATCAGCGTCGAAACGGTGGATGACGCTTACGCTTATCCACCCTACATCGCAACAAAACAAAAAACCTCGCCCAGGCGAGGTTTTTTTATGCTTAAAAATCAATGGGCGTTAACAACAACCCACATCGGGCCTTGCCCTACGGCATAACGGCCTTTCTCTTCGAGTAAACCTTGCTCACCGGTGATCTGATAAACCGCGATATGGTGCGATTTCTGCCCTGCGGCAATCAGATATTTACCACTGTGGTCAACGTTAAAGCCGCGTGGTTGATTTTCCGTTGGCTGGTAGCCTTCCACCGCAAGCACGCTGCCGTCTTCCGAGACGCTAAATACGGTGATGATGCTGGCGGTACGGTCGCAGGTATACAGATGGCGGCCATCCGGCGTGATGTGAATATCAGCCGCCCAACGGGTGTCTGAGAAACCTGGAGGCATGATATCCAGCGTTTGCACGCATTCAATTTTGCCGTAAGCATTTTTCAGCTCCCAGACATCTACAGAGCCGTTCAGTTCGTTGACGCAGTAACCGTATTGCTGATTCGGGTGGAATGCCATATGGCGCGGGCCAGCCCCTTCAACGGTGGTCACTTCCGCTGGGGTTTGAGCGACCAGATGACCGTCGTCAGACAAGGTGAACTGGCAAATGCGGTCTTGCTTGAGCGCAGGCACCCATAGCGTGCGGTTATCAGGCGAAATGTTAGCGGAATGGCAACCTTCCAGGCCTTCAACCACATCCACAACATCACCCGGCAGGCCGTCGTTAGCCAGACTCACAACACTGACACTTCCGGCATTATAAGACGCGCTGAACAGGAAACGGCCCTGATGGTCGGTAGAGATATGCGTTGGGCTTCCCGGTATTGCCGTCACACCCGCTTCCGTTAGCGTGCCGTCATCCGGCGTAATGCGGTATGCAATAACGCGAAACTCAGGGCGCACGCCCACATACAGGTAACGTTTGTCCGGGCTAATTACCATTGGCTGAACCTGGCCTGGGGCATCAACAACCTGCACCAGAGTCAGTTCACCATTTTGGTTAAGTTGCCAGACGTGAATTTGCTGGCTTTCCGGGCTGGCGGTATAGACTGTTTGTTTCATGAAATCTCTCTCCTCCCAACGTCTTGAGTAATAGTCACAAGGGTAGTGCGTTTTACCGACTCGTGTTGTCATTTTGAACAACGCCGCAAGCGGTGTAACATCGGCACAGGCCTTATGATTCTGAATTTGACTGGAACCCTAAATGACTTATCGCGTAATCGCCCTTGATCTCGACGGCACGTTACTCACGCCGCAAAAAACTATTCTTCCTGAATCACTGACAGCTTTACAACGCGCACGTGACGCTGGCGTGAAAGTTGTCATTGTGACGGGACGTCATCACGTTGCCATTCATCCTTTTTATCAGGCACTGGCTTTAGAAACACCTGCAATTTGCTGTAATGGGACTTATTTGTATGATTATCATGCGAAAAAGGTGCTTGAGTCCGATCCGTTGCAGCCCGCGCAAGCAAACCAGCTGCTTGATTTACTGGATGCCCACAATGTTCATGGGCTGATGTATGTCGATGAAGCAATGCTGTATCAGGAAACCACCGGGCACGTTTTACGTACCGAAAACTGGGCGAAATCGCTGCCAGAATCCCAGCGTCCGGTGTTCCGCCATGTGAACTCGCTGCGTGAAGCGGCGCATGATGTCGAGTCTATCTGGAAGTTTGCGCTGACGGATGAAGACACCGTGAAGCTGAAAAACTTCACCCGGGTGGTTGAACATGAATTGGGACTGGCGTGCGAATGGTCATGGCATGATCAGGTTGATGTTGCGCAAAGCGGTAACAGCAAAGGCATGCGTCTGGCGCGCTGGGTTGAATCGCAAGGCTTATCTATGAGCGATGTGATGGCTTTCGGCGATAACTTTAACGATTTAAGTATGCTGGAAAGTGCCGGACTTGGCGTGGCGATGGGTAATGCCGATGATGCCATTAAAGAACGTGCCGATTTGGTGATTGGCACCAATCTGGAAACCGGTATCGCTGAGACGATTTATAAGCATTTGATTTAAAACGGTGAAAATGGTGGATGACGCTGTGCTTATCCACCCTACCGATCCCGCTATGCCGTTATCGACACGCTTTTGATTTGGGCGTACAACCACTGGCCCGGTTTTATCATTAGCTCATCTCTTGCCCACGGGCTAATCCGCGCCCACAGCGTTCGCGAACCCACTTCCAGTTGCACTTCTACCTGCCCTTCATCGTCATAACACTGAGCCACTTTGGCACGCAGCACGTTACGAATACTGCTGTTGACCGGCGGCTGGAGAATCAACGAAACGTCTGATGCCTGAATGCGAATACGCAACGACGCCTGCAACGGTTTATCGAGTTTGTTGACCCATAAATGCTGATCGCCGAGCGCAAGTGCCGTCATGGCGTAATGTGGATGATGCTCGAGCACCGTCACTTTCAGCACGCTACTTTGCTGCTCTTTAGGCAACCACGGATGCATCACACTGCTGCCCCAAACCTCTTCCAGATTGCCAAAAGCTTTGACTTCACCGCCATCGAGCACCAGCACTTTATCCGCCAGATGCAGAATTTCTTCCAGCGAGTGGCTGACGTAAAGCATCGGGATATTAATTTCCCGCGCCAGACGTTGCAGATACGGCAGCAGTTCGCGCTTGCGGGGGATATCCAGCGAGGCGAGCGGTTCATCTAACAGCAGCAGTTCAGGCGAAGTTAATAAAGCGCGACCAATCGCCACGCGCTGTTTTTCCCCACCGGACAAACTCCATGGGAAACGTTCTAACAGCGGCTCAATACCTAACAGCGCCACCAGTTTATCGAACTGCCCGGCAGCGGATCGCGGCATACCGTATTTTAGATTGCCGCGCACGCGGTAGTGTGGGAACAGGCGCGCATCCTGAAACACATAGCCAATTCGGCGTTTTTCAGGGGCCAGGAAACGCTTATTCTCGGCATCGCTCAGTACGCGGTCGTTCAGGACAATTCGCCCTTGTTGCGGGTGAGTCAGGCCGCTAATGGCATTAATCAGCGAGGTTTTACCCGCACCAGAAACACCAAATACCGCAGTAATCCCCTGCCCCGGCAACGTTTCATTTATGGCTAAACGATGCTCTCCCAGCGTCTGAACGAAATTTAGCTCCAGCATCAGAGTGCCCCTATCCGTTTACGGCTCTGGCGGGCCAGCCATTCCGCCACCAGCAAAGACGCCAACGCCAGCACAATGGAAATCACGCACAAACGCGCTGCCGCACTTTCGCCGCCAGGGGTTTGAATCAGGGTGTACATCGCCGAAGGAATGGTGCGGGTTTCGCCAGGAATATTGGAAACGAAGGTGATTGTGGCGCCGAATTCACCGAGCGAGCGGGCAAATGCCAGTACGGTGCCGGCAATAATTCCCGGCAACGTGAGCGGTAAGGTGATGGTGCAGAACACTCGCCAGCGCCCGGCACCGAGCGTGCGTGCAGCCTGTTCGAGTTTCATATCCACACCTTCGAGCGCAAGGCGAATCGCTCGCACCATCAGCGGGAAGGACATCACCGCCGCCGCCAATACTGCGCCGCGCCAGCTAAACGCAAAGGTGATTCCAAAAACGTCGTAAATCCAGGCACCAATTACGCCACGTCTGCCCATCGCAATCAGCAATAAATAACCAACGACTACAGGGGGGAGAACTAATGGGAGATGGATGATGCTGTCGAGCAGGGCTTTGCCGGGGAACCGGCAACGCACCAGCACCCAGGCAAAGAAGATCCCAAAAGGGAGGCTAAATAGCACCGCAAGGGTCGAGACTTTCAGGCTCAGCAGTACCGCCTGCCATTCGGGATCGGTCAATATCATTACTTAGTCGTAAATCCGTAACGTTGGAAGATAGCTGCCGCTTCCGGTCCTTTCAGATAAGTGTAAAACGCGCTAACGGTTGGGTTATCGTGGCCTTTCACAATCGCAATCGGATATTCCACTTTCTTGTGGGAAACCTCCGGGAATGTGCCAACCACTTTCACGCCTTTACTCGCCACCGCATCGGAACCGTAAACGATACCCATCGGCGCTTCATCACGTTCAACCAAAGCCAGTGCGCCACGCACATCTTCTGCCGGCGCTAATTTTGGTGAGAGCGTATCCCATGCGCCTAATTTTTGCAGCGCTTCTTTGGCATAAATGCCTGCTGGAACGTGGTCCGGGTCGCCAACGGCCAGACGGCCACCGTTGAGCAATGAAGCCCAGTCAGTTTTAGCGTCAATAGCAACATCGCCAATTTTGCTGGCTTTCGGTGCAACGACTACCAGGCTGTTGCCGAGCAGCGTTTCGCGAGAATCGGTTTTAATCGCGTCTTTGCTGACGGCGTAATCCATCCATTTCTGGTCGGCAGAAATGAATAAATCCGCAGGAGCACCGGCTTCAATCTGGCGCGCAAGCGTTGAAGATGAAGCAAAAGAAGACGCGATCTGAACCGTGGTGCCTTTCTGATATTGCGTGGCAATATCCTGCATCGCGTTAGTTAATGACGCCGCTGCAAAGACGGTAATTTTGCTGTTATCGGCAAATGCCTGCCCGACCAATGTGACGCTCAATGCCGCGCCTAATGCGAGACGTACCCACTGCTTAGCCATGTTTTACTCCACTGAGTTTCGTTATGTAGTGTGTAATATAACGATGCAAGCAAAGAAATTACAGAACTTATCGGCACATTTGGCGGAAAGTTTATTCACGAACTGCATGCAAGTCGCTCTGGCTAAAGCAAAAATATCGTCGCGAGGCCGAGGAAAATAAAGAAACCGCCGGTGTCGGTAATCGCAGTAATCATCACGCTGGAACCGACTGCCGGGTCTTTGCCCATCCGAATCATGAAAATGGGGATCAACACGCCCATCAGTGACGCCACCAGCAGGTTGAGTATCATCGCCAGCGTCATTACCCCGCCCAATGCGAGATCGTCATAGAGAAGCCACGTTACGCCACCCATCACACCGCCCCAGATAATGCCGTTAATCAGGGCGACGCCCAGTTCGCGCAACACCAGAAACGAGAAGTTTCCCGGCTGAATGTGTTGGAGCGCCAGCGCACGCACAATCATGGTGATGGTCTGGTTGCCCGTGTTACCGCCAATTCCCGCAACAATCGGCATCAACGACGCTAACGCCACCAGTTGCGAAATGGTATGTTCAAACAGGCCGATAACGCGTGAGGCGACAAAGGCGGTACACAAATTTAGCGCCAGCCACGCCCAACGTGCTTTAACCGCTTTGCTGACGGGGGCAAACACATCTTCTTCGGCGCTCAAACCACCCATACGGCGCAAATCGTTATCGGTTTCTTCATAAACCACATCGACGATTTCGTCGATGGTCAGGCGACCAATCAGTTTGCCGCTGCTGTCGATAACCGCCGCACTGACTAAGTCATCACGCTCAAACGTTCGCGCCGCAACTTCATCATTATCTTCCGGGGCAAAACAGGTCGGGTTGTCGTCCATGACGTTAATCACCAGCGTTTGCGGCGCATGCAGCAAAATGGTGGTAAGACCGAGTTCGCCCAACAAGGTTTTATCCCGCGTGGTGACGAAAACTTTATCGGTGTTTTGCGGCACTTTGCCACGCAAACGCAGAAAACGTTGCACCACGGCGAGCGTGACATCGGCCCGTACAGTGATCACTTCGAAATCCATAATTGCGCCGACGCTGTGCTTTTCGTAATGCAGCACTTGTCTGACGCGAGTGCGCTGTTCTTGCGGCAATGTCGCCAGCAAGCGGCCCATCAAGTCGCGGGGAAGATATTGCGCGAGGTAAATTTGGTCGTCGATATCCAGCGGGCGAATAATATTGAGCAACGCTTTGTCGCTCATATCTTCAATCAGGTCATCCCAGACGGTTTCCGAGGCTTCGATCAGCACTTTGCCGCGCTTCTCTTCCTTCACCAGGCTCCACAATGCGTGGCGCTCTTCCGTCGGTAACGCTTCGAGCACATCGGCGAGATCGGCGGCGGGCAATCGCGCCACCAGGGTCACGATTTCGGCAATATCCTGCTCGGGGGTATGAGCGTCCGGCTGTGGGATTTTATCGAGAATGCCGGTAGCAACGGCTTTATTGGTTAACAGAATCTGGAGGATTCTGGCTCGGTCTTGCGCACGCTGTTTTGTGCTGTACTTTGGAGTGACAGACATCTGGCAGTTTTCCCTGTGAACGACGAGCTAAGTTATAGCCTGTCGGGGAACAGATAACCAGATTTTGTCGGATGACGCTTGCGCTTATCCGACCTACGGGTTCGGTGTTGTGGGGTGGATATGCGATAGCGTCATCCACCCATTGGAAAAGATCAGTTACCGGTTCGGGCGACGGCATCTCGCGAAGCGTTATCACGATCGTGACCGGTTAACTCGCTCAACTGACCCTGGCGCATCTCCAGCAAACGATCGGCATGGATAAAGTAGTGATCGTCATGGCTGATAGCAAAAATGGTTTTACCCATTTGCTGCATAAGTGGCAACAGCGTCTGGTAGAACTCGCGGCGGAAATGAGGATCCTGATCGGCGGCCCATTCATCGAGCAGAATGATGTCACGCTCTTCTGCTAACGCCAGCAGTAACGCCACGCGTTTTTTCTGCCCTTTCGAGAGTTTCAGATTAAGGATTGTGCCGTTATCCAATTCCAGCTTGTGGCTCATTTGCAGGCGCTCAAGCCAGGTCGCCACCAGCTCAGGATTCGCCTGTTCGCCCTGCGGGCCAAGCAGGCGGTCAAATAGCCACACATCCGTAAATACCGCTGAAAAGAGTTTGCGATAATCATCCTGATTGCTGGCATCAATCTTTTGCCCATCCAGATAGATTGCGCCAGACACCGGCTGGTAAAGTCCGGTCAGCAGCATCGCCATGGTGGATTTACCGCTACCATTGCCACCAATCAGGAACAGCAGTTCGCCACGTTCAATTTTCAGGTTCAGCGGCCCGACAGAGAAAGTATTGTCGCCGTACTGGAACACCACATCACGCATTTCCAGCGTTTGCCAGCGAACCGGCTCTTTGCTGCGCGGGAATGCCGCATCGTAAGGCGCCAGGTGGAATTTGTTGAGTTTGTTGAATGCGACTTGTGCCGTTAATAATGTTGGCAATGCGCCAACCGCCGAAAGCATAGGCGTGCGTAAGAAAAGCAGCGTCAGGGAGAATGTTGCCGCCACGTTGGTATCAGACCAGCCGAGGCTGTTTGCCATCCAGAACACCAGGCCAATCACGCCGAGCATCATAATATTCGACCAGTTCACCGCGCTCAGATGGTAGGTATCAGCGCGAATAATATGGCTGCGATAATCGTTGGCATGAGGAATATAGGTGTCTTCATAGACGCGTTCCGCACGCTCACGGTTTAACGCCAGTTCTTTGCGTCCTTCAATAACGGTCTGATAATCGTTATAAAGCTGGTCTTCAATTTCACGCAGTTGCGCCAGGTGTTTGTAAACCCGCGCCACCAGTACATAGCCGCCATAGATAGTCACCGCCACCCAAATCGCCGTGACACCGAGCATTTTTGGCGACAGCCACGCCAGATAAGCCGCTGAACCGAAGGTTAAAATAATCCCCTGAACCAGTTCCGGCAGGCGTACAAAAGCAATGGTAATGTTGCGTACATCGCTGGTTAAACCTGCGAGCAGCGCCGCATTACCGAGTTGTTCAACGCGTTCAACGTGAGTGTCCATCAGGCGTTTGATAAATTCGCTGCGCAGACGGAAAACGAAATGGTGGCCGAGTGTGGTCAGCGCTAATTGTGAGCCTAACGTCACCGCCATTAATAGCAGTAACAGACCCAGAAATTCAGGCAAAACCGAAAGGGAAATATCAGGCGTTTCAATCAAGCGCTGGTTGATAAAGGCAATTAAGCCAATACCAAGCGCCGCGCTGAGCAAACTCAGCGCCATGACTATCAAGAAAGGCCAGCGGTACTGCCGGAAAACCACACGCAAAAGTTCCATTACTCACAACCCGTAAAACGAAAACAGCGAGCAGTTTAAACGGCTGGCATCCAACAGCAAGAATAATTCTTATTAATATTCGTGTTAACGGGTATGGCGGAAAGTAATGTTGTAACGAAACTCGCCAGTTGCGCTGTGTTGGCCAGTTTTAAGCGGCAAAATACCGTGGTAAAAAAGGCGAGAAGCGCCGCCCCACACCACTACATCGCCGTGTTCGAGCATCACACGCTTAAGCGGGTCATTGCGTTTAAGGCCGCCAAACTGAAACACAGCCGGGAGACCAAGCGAGACAGAGACTATCGGCTGTTGCAAGTTCAGCTCGTCTTTGTCCTGATGCAACGAAAGTTTAGCCCCCACGGCGTAGCGGTTAATCAGGCAGGCATCAGGCGCAAAGCCAGGATATCCAGCCGCTTTTGATGCGGCATCCGATAGCTCACGAAAAATCGTCGGCATTGCGGGCCAAGGCTGCGAAGTGAGTGGGTCAATGGGTGAATAGAGATAGCCGTGGCTGTCGGTTGTCCAGCCAACATCACCGCAGTTGGTCATCGCCACGGACATGGTGTATCCGCCGGGTGTGACCATCTGGCGAAACGGAGAACGGTCAGCCAACAGAGAAATTTGCCCGAGAAGCTGTCGCGCATCGGCACAGGCAAAGCGGCGCAGAATCACCGCCCCTTCCGCCAGTGGCTCCTGCCAGGGCGCTTCATCGGCAAATAAATCAAGCATCACTCCTCCCGCTGTTTGGCTTCAATCTCAAGTAACTGACGCTTACGGTCCACACCCCAACGGTACCCGGAAAGCGCTCCGTCGTTACGCACTACACGATGGCAAGGAATAACAACCGCCAGTTTGTTGGCCGCGCATGCTCCCGCAACGGCACGAACGGCCTGCGGTTTACCGATGCGCTGGGCGATATCGCTATAGCTCGCCGTTTGCCCCGCCGGGATTTGACGCAAGGCTTGCCAGACTTGTTGCTGAAATGCGGTACCCTGAATATCCAGCGGTAAAGCAACCTGCTGGCCCGGATGTTCAAGCACGCTCACCACCTGCGCCACTCGTCGGGCAAATGATTCATCGCCCACATCAAGTGAAGAATTCGGGAACAACGTTTCCAGCTCGTGAATCAAACTTTGTGCATCGTTACCTAACAGTATGGCGCAAATCCCGCGCTCACTCTGGGCAACCAGGAATTCGCCCAATCGGCAAGAACCGACCACAAATTGAATGGTAGCGCGCGCTCCCCCCCGACGATATTGCTTTGCCGTCATCCCGAGAACCTCATTTGCCTGCTGATAAAAATTGCTCCCGGACTGATAGCCCGCCTCGAAAACAGCGCGAGTCACTCCTTCACCTTCATTAAGTTGCTCGCGCAGGCGTTTGGCACGAAGCGCTTTTTGCCAGGCGTGGGGCGTTAAGCCAGTGACCTGTTTGAAAAGGCGGTGAAAGTGAAATGGGCTCATAGCCACACGTACCGCAAGTTCAGCCAGCACAATCGGCTCGCTGCTGGCTTCGAGAATTCGGCAAGCCTCAGTGATACGGTCAATACGCTGCTGCTCTGGCGCCGGTTTATCAGGCTGGCAGCGTTTGCATGGCCGAAAACCAGCATCGACTGCAGCGGCAACATTTTCAAAGAACAGGACATTTTTGCGTAATGGGTGGCGTGCGCTGCAAGAGGGGCGGCAGCAAATTCCTGTCGTTTTCACGGCAAAAACAAACTGCTCATCGGCGCGATTATCGCGGGTTTCCACGGCCTGCCAGCGGCTTTCATCGCTGACTTCGTCAAAAAATTGTTTCATGACTGGCTCCTGTTTTTGCTGTCATGGTATGACTTTGACAGCATAGGTGTGCTGAGAAACCCGCAATCTTGCTTTCTAATTTTACTCGCTGAGTAAGAAGGTTTTAAACTGCGGCGACATCCACGTAGTAAAACTATCGCCCTCTTTGGTGATCAAATAGACTGCCAGCCCCTCTTTTTCTGCGACCTGTTTCGCTTTTTCCGTACCGAGCACCATCAGGCCGGTGTCCCATCCATCAGCCTCCATCGCGGTCGGGGAAATCACGGTTGCCGAAACGAGTTTGTGCTGAATTGGCTGGCCGGTTTTGGGATCAATCACGTGCGACAGGCGCTTGCCGTCGAGTTCGTAATAATTGCGATAGCTTCCGGATGTGCTGATTCCGTGGCCATTGAGATCAACCACCGCCTGTACCGCGTTTTCACGGTCGGTAGGTTTCTGGATAGCGACTCGCCAGGCTTTGCCATCAGCGTTAGTGCCACGCGTTACCACGGCGCCACCGACGGAAACCAGATAACGGCTAATACCGTTTTGTTCCATTAAACGCGCCAGATGATCGGCCGCGTAACCTTCGCCCATCGTGGAAAGATCCACATACAAGCCAGGCAGATCTTTTTGCAGGAACTGATTCCCGGCCTGGTTAATCACCGTCAGATGATGCAAACCGGTTAGCGCTCTGGCGGCGTCAATTTGTGCCTGATCCGGCGTTTTGACGGGTTGTTTATCCGGGCCAAATCCCCACAGATTTACCAGCGGCCCAACGGTAATGTCCATCGCGCCGTCCGTTTTCGCCCCGATTCGCAAGGCCATGGTCACAATATCGCTCATCGCTTCGGCAACCGGATAGGGTTGGGTTGATACCGACTGATTGAAAAGCGAGAGCGCAGAATCTTTTTTATAGGTCGACAATAGGCGGTCATCACCGTCTAACTGCGCCTGGATTTTTTCACGCAGTTCCGTCTGACGGGCGTTGTCCACTCCCGCAACACTGGCACGCCAGTAGGTGCCCATGGTTTTGCCTTCCAGCACCATACCGGAATTACCTTTGACCGTTGGGTTATCACAGCCTGCTAAAGCGCCCAGAACTATGGCAAACAGGCCATAGCGTAGTAATCGTAAGTCCATTGTTTCTCTCTCCTGTTTGAGCGCAAAAGGGTACACCAACTGGCAAAAAAATTGCCTTAAAAGTAAAGGTTGTTGAGGGTTCAGACGTAAAAAAGGCGCCCTAAAGGCGCCTTTTACAACTAACACTGCGTAGGCAGGTATTAGAACTGGTAAACCAGACCAACACCTACGATGTCATCGGTATTAACACCGGCATCACGGGTGAAGTTGTTGTCATCCATCAGGTTGATTTTGTAATCAACGTAGGTAGACATGTTTTTGTTGAAGTAGTAAGTCGCGCCAACATCAACATATTTAACCAGATCCTGGTCGCCGTAACCTTCGATGTCTTTGCCTTTAGACTGCAGGTAAGCAACGGAAGGACGCAGACCGAAGTCGAACTGGTACTGTGCTACAACTTCAAAGTTCTGAGCTTTGTTAGCAAAGCCAGAAACCAGAGAGTCGCTGCCACCGAAGCGAGACGCATTGTAAGTCTGGGTATACTGCGCTGCCAGGTAGATGTTGTTAGCGTCATATTTCATGCCGCCGCTGTAAGTTTCAGCGCGATCGCCTTCACCCAAGTAACGATCGCTGTTTTGATCGGAAGTACGCTTGGAGCTAGAAATCGCTGAACCGATGCTGAAGCCTTCGCCCAGATCATAAGTCAGGGAACCGCCGAAGCCGTCACCGTTCTGTTTCAGAGCGCCACGGCCGTTAGCGGTAGAACCTTCACCAGAAACGCTGCCGTTTTTACCCTGGTATTGCAGAGCAAAGTTCAGGCCGTCAACCAGACCGAAGAAGTCGGTGTTACGGTAAGTTGCAACGCCGTTTGCACGAGATTGCATGAAGTTATCAGAACCATAAGTGTCGCCGCCAAATTCTGGCAGAACGTCGGTCCATGAAGTTACGTCGTATACAACGCCGTAGTTACGACCGTAGTCGAATGAACCGTAGTCAGCAAAACGCACACCTGCGAAGCCCAGACGAGTCCACGCCTGATCGCTGCTGCCTTCGGTGTTGTTTGCTTGAACGTTGTATTCCCACTGGCCGTAACCGGTCAGTTGGTCATTAATCTGAGTTTCGCCTTTGAAACCGATACGAACATAAGACTGGTCACCGTCTTGACCATCGTTGTCAGAAAAGTAATGTAAGCCATCTACTTTACCGTACAGATCTAATTTGTTGCCGTCTTTGTTATAAATTTCGGCCGCATGAGCGGTGCCTGCTACCAGCAATGCTGGAACCAGGAGGGACAGTACTTTAACTTTCATGTTATTAACCCTCTGTTATATGCCTTTTTATATGCCACTGCTTACTGATTGTTTTTCCAATCAGTCGGCGAACCCATTGTCCAAAACAAATACAGATTAATCCAATCCGAATATGATACTAAAACCATAGAGATGTTTCATTTATCCATATAGGTGTTTCAAAATGTAAATATGACGGAACTTTTTTCAGCACGAAAAGACAATTATATAAGCACTAAAAGTTAAAACAAATAAAACACAAAGCAAAATCAACCACTTAATGCAAAATAAAATCAGTAGCACTGAATGATAAAACATACTGCTGATTTATATATAAAATAACTCCCGCTATCATCATTAACTTTATTTATTACCGTCATTCATCTCTGAATGTCTGTTTACCCCTATTTTGGACCGGATGCTTGCATCCGGTTTTTTTTACGCTTCTTTACGTAACTTTAATCATTCTGTGCTACTCCCTTCAAAAATGTAATGACTATTAAGAAATCCGCCCTCAACACGATTAATGCCGCTTCGCTTAGCCGGAAGTTTTTCAAAGAAGAAAATCCAAATAAAATATCATTTCAAATATAATATTTGTACAGATGAAATCATTTTGTACAAAAACACCCCATCTCAATCGTACAAAATACGATCCGTTTGCCGTTCCCATTCTGGCTAATTTTCAGTAACCTGGAAATGTACCCATTTGGAATTATACTCGTTGGGTTTCAAAGAGAGTCGATGACGCCAGTGCCTGATAAAGGTATTCTTAGCGCTGGTTTTTTGGTGACAGTTCTACCGCCTGTCAGGCTTATGTCTGCGGGTAGAACAGAACAGTGGTTTTTATTAAAGTGGCGAATGCTCGCCGGGTTGCGCGCTAACAATGAGTCAGTCAGACAGTATGATCCCTAATAAATTTTCGCTTATCCCCGGCAATATCACGCGCTTCTTTCTGCTATTGATCGTGATATTGCTCATTGCCATGGGCGTCATGGTGCAAAGTGCCGTCAATACCTGGCTGAAAGATAAGAGCTATCAAATTGTAGATATCACGCATGCGCTGCATAAACGCATCGATACCTACCGTTACGCCACCTGGCAAATCTATGACAACATTGCCGTGTCGACATCTCCGGCAAGTGAAGGCCTGCAAGAAACGCGTCTGCGCCAGGACGTTTATTATTTAGAGAAACCTCGCCGCAAAACCGAAGCCCTGATTTTTGGCTCCCACGACAGCTCCACCCTGGACATGACCCAACGTATTTCGACCTATCTCGATACGCTGTGGGGTGCCGAAAATAGCCCGTGGTCGATGTATTATTTAAACGGCCAGGACAACAGCATGATCCTGGTTTCCACCCTGCCGCTTAAAGATCTCTCATCCGGCCTGAAGGAAAGTGGCGTAGGCTCAATTGTCGATTCACGTCGCGCTGAGATGTTGCAACAAGCAAACGCGCTTGATGAACGTGAGAGTTTTTCTTCATTACGCCATCTGGCCTGGCAAAACGGCCACTACTTCACCCTGCGCACGACCTTTAACCAGCCGGGGCATCTGGCAACCGTCGTCGCGTTTGATTTGCCGATTAACGATTTAATTCCGCCAACGATGCCACTGGATAGTTTCCGTCTGGAAAATAATGATGCCCAACTTCCGGCCAAGAGTGCCGATAAAGAGGGACCAGATAGCATCACCATTAACTTTAACGGCGCGAAAATCGAAATTGCTTCACCGCTTGCCACTACCGATTTGCGTTTGGTATGGCAGGTTCCGCTTGGCACGTTGTTGATGGACACCTTGCAAAATATTTTGCTGCCACTGCTGCTTAATATCGGCCTGCTGGCACTCGCACTGTTTGGCTTTACGACTTTCCGCCAACAGGCTGCGCGCCCGGTTGAAACCCAAAGCGGCAATGGCGAGTTACAAATCCTGCGAGCCTTAAATGAAGAGATTGTCGCGCAACTGCCACTTGGCCTGCTGGTGCATGATCTGGACTCTAATCGTACGGTCATCAGCAATAAAATTGCCGACCATCTGCTGCCGCACCTGAATCTGCAAAACATTATTGCGATGGCCGATCAGCATCAGGGTGTGATTCAGGCCACGATCAATAACGAACTGTATGAAATCCGGCAGTTCCGTAGTCAAATTGCTCCGCGCACGCAGATTTTTGTGATTCGCGATCAGGACCGCGAAATTCTGGTGAATAAAAAGCTTAAACAAGCGCAACGTTTATATGAGAAAAATCAGCAAGGACGCATCGCGTTCATGCGCAATATCGGAGAGGCGTTACAGCTTCCGATGAAAAGCATTGCCGAGCACGCCAGCGCGTTAAACACTCCAGAGGCGCGTGTCGTCGCTAATGAAGCGCAAAGTATTGCGCGTCTGGTGGATGAAATTCAGTTGCTGAATATGCTCGAAACCGACGCATGGAAAACCAATGCAACAAAGTTTGCCATCCAACCTTTGATTGATAAAGTCGCGCTGGAAATGCTGCCGATTATCAAACGCAAAGGCTTGCAGCTGCTGATAAATAATCACCTGGCAACCGATGAAGAGCGCCATGGCGACCGCGAAGCGTTGCGCAAAGCCTTACAATTACTGCTCAATTACTCGGTGACGACGACGCAGATTGGTAAAATCACCCTGGACATCACCGAAGAAGAATCCGGTCCTGACCGTTTGTTGTTCCGTATTCTGGACACCGGCGAAGGCATTAGTCACGGCGAAGTCGATAATCTCCACTTCCCTTTCCTTAACGAAACCAGCGAGGATCGTTACGGGCAAGCCAACGGTTTAACGTTCTATTTGTGCAACCAGCTGTCACGCAAATTAGGCGGGCATCTGAATATTAAAACCCGTGAGGGGATTGGTACGCGCTATAACCTGCACATCAAAATGACGGCAGAGCCGCAGCACGAAGAACAGGAAGAGAAATTGCTCGATGATGTCGTGGCGATGATTGATATCACCTCGAACGAAGTGCGAAATATCGTCACTCGTCTGCTGGAGAATTGGGGAGCACAATGCATCACCCCTGATGAAAGACTGGCAAGTCAAGAGTTTGATATCTTCCTGACAGATAATCCGTCTAATCTTACATCTTCTGGTTTGCTTTTAAGCGATGATGAGAACGGAATGCGGAAAATAGGGCCAGGCCAATTCCGCGTTAATTTTAATATCAGCAATGCCATGCAGGATGCGGTGCTACAACTGATAGAGGAGCAACTGGCGCAAGAAGGTGCATCCGAATCCCCGTTAGGTGGTGACGAAAATGCGCAACTTCATGCCAGCGGCTATTACGCGCTGTTTGTTGACACAGTACCGGAAGATGTTAGGAGATTGTATACTGAATCTGCGGCGCACGATTTCGCAGCGTTAGCGCAGACAGCTCACCGCTTAAAGGGGGTGTTTGCAATGCTCAATCTGGTACCCGGCAAGCAGTTATGTGAAACGTTAGAGCATCACATTCGTGAAAGTGATGCTACCAACATACAAAAATATACCAGCGATATTGACGCTTACGTCAAGAGTTTGCTGTAGCAAGGTAGCCTATTACATGAACAGTATGAACGTAATTATTGCCGACGACCATCCGATTGTCCTGTTCGGCATTCGTAAATCTCTCGAGCAGATCGAGTGGGTGAATGTTGTCGGTGAATTTGAAGACTCCACAGCGCTTATCAATAATCTGCCAAAACTTGATGCTCATGTTTTGATAACCGATCTCTCAATGCCTGGCGACAAATACGGCGATGGCATTACGCTTATCAAATACATTAAGCGCCATTTCCCAAATATCTCCATCATCGTTCTGACGATGAATAACAACCCGGCGATTTTAAGTGCAGTATTAGAACTTGATATCGAAGGAATTGTATTGAAGCAAGGCGCGCCAACCGACTTACCAAAAGCCCTGGCCGCATTGCAGAAAGGCAAAAAATTCACCCCGGAAAGCGTTTCACGTCTGCTGGAAAAAATCAGCGCGGGCGGTTACGGCGACAAACGTTTGTCTCCAAAAGAGAGCGAAGTATTGCGCCTGTTCGCGGAAGGTTTCCTGGTGACTGAAATTGCCCGCAAACTGAACCGCAGCATTAAGACCATCAGCAGCCAGAAGAAATCAGCGATGATGAAACTGGGTGTGGAAAATGACATTGCGTTGCTGAACTATCTTTCGTCAGTGAGCCTGTCCCCGGCTGACAAAGAATAATTTCTACCCGTCATACTTCACGTTGCAGCTGTGTTGGCTGCACTCACTCACCCCAGTCACTTACTTTAGTAAGCTCCTGGGGATGAGTTCTCTTGCCGCCTGGCTGTAACTCGAATTATTCGGACATAAACCCTAATCCTGCTTTGCAGAACTACAACTCCCTACTGCTGCGCACCCTTGCGGCATAGAGATCGACAGTCTTTTTAAGAATATCCAGCGTCACCGGTTTCGACAGGCAACTATCCATTCCTGATTCAATACAACGCTGCTTCTCTTCAGCCAGCGCATTCGCCGTGACCCCCACAACAGGCAGCGTTAAACCTAACTGTCGAATACGTTGCGTCAGACGGTATCCATCCATGTTCGGCATGTTGACGTCGCTCAGCACGATATCAATATGATTTTTACTCAGCACATTGAGTGCGTCCACGCCGTCATTCGCCGTTTTGCATTGATACCCGAGAGATCCCAACTGATCGGCCAGCAAACGTCGGTTGATAGGATGATCGTCAACCACCAGGATCATCATGTCATCGTTTCGTTCATTGTTGCCAGTGAGCGCCGGGAGTTCCACATCCGTACCCGGTAACGTCACGGTAACGCTGTAAATACGGCCCAACAGCAGCAATAAATCATGCGGGGCGGCAAGGCTGTGCAACCAGCAACCCGGTGACATCTCAATTGGAATACCGATATGACGACGACAGAAAATAATCGCGGCACGCCCTTCCCACTCGTTTTCCAGCTCATCGTCAGTAATCAAAATATCGTCGCTGCCGGGCATTTCACCCTGATACTGCCGAACGTCGATATGGTTTTTGGCAAGCATCGATTCCAGATACTGGCTCAGTGACGCGTTGCGCACCGCCAGCCAGCAGCGCTTGCTCAGCAAGCCTTCTACCTCAGATTGCCCGGCATAATTGGCACTGTATAAAGGGATGCGAATCGTAAACTGGCTGCCCATGCCTACTTCGGTATCAACCGAAATATCGCCATCCATCATGCTGATTAGCTTCTCACAGATGGCCAGCCCCAGCCCGGTGCCCTGGAAGTTATGCTGCACGCCAGTGCCCACCTGGAAGAACGGGTCGAACAGGCGCGTGACCTCTTTTGCAGGAATGCCCACGCCCGTGTCACGCACTCGCAACGAGAGATAATCCCCTTCCACGCTGACATGCAAAACAATGCAGCCCACGTCGGTAAATTTAATGGCGTTGCTCAGCAAGTTGGAAATCACCTGCTGCAAACGCATCGGGTCGCCTTGCAGTGTCAGCGGCACATCGGGCTCGATGAAACAGTACAGGCCGAGCTGTTTGCGCACCACCAGCGGTAAATAGTTGGCGGTGATGTGGCTCATGACTTCACGCGGAGAGAACTCACGCGGCTCGATTTTGAGCTGTTCAGATTCAATTTTTGAGAAGTCGAGAATATCGCTGATAATTTTCAGCAGCAGACTGGAAGAGTTATTCATCGCCGTCACCAGGCGATCAACGCCTTTCGGCAACTCTTTGGTTTGCAATAAATCCAGGTTGCCGATAATGCCGTACAGCGGCGTACGCAGTTCATGGCTGACGGTGGCAAGGAACATGGATTTTGACTGGCTCGCCTGCTCTGAGGCCTGCGCCATTTCCTGGAGTGACTCTTCCATTTTCACACGCGCACTCACATCCACCAGCACGCAAATCGCCACGTTTTCATTACGATAGCGCGAATGGACAAAGCTTATCTGCAAGTTGGTATGGCTGCTGGTCAGCACATCAACAAAATTAACCTGCTGCCCGCAAATGATTTGCGTCAGCCGTTGCCGGTCTTCGTGAGTCAGCATGTTGAGATAATTGTGCGCCAGTTCGTTGCTCAGAATATTTGTGCCGTCCTGAGTACGCAGAATACAAATCCCTACCGGGGCCGAAGCCACAATTTTACGGTTGAACTGTTCGTGTTCTTCCAGACGCTGGGCATCGTTTTCCGCCGGGATAAATATCCGTTTCTCGTACATCCGCGCCAGCGTAAACAGCACGACGCCCACCAGGATATTCAACAGTACCGAGTTGAGGATCAGCATCCGAATCCGCTCCAGCACCATATCCACCGGGACGGAGTACACCACGCTCATTGACGATGGCGGCAAGTTTTTCTTGAGAATGAATTGTTTGAAACCTGAGGTGTAACCAAACCACGAACGTTCCTGCACCCATTTACCTTCAGGCTCGATACGTGTTTCCGGCCCGGTCAGTGAAATCAACGGTCGGCTATTTTCATCCAGAATGGTCACGCCAATGGGCATAGAACCCGGTGACAGGAAATTTTCCATGCGGATGGTTTGTTCAACACCCAGCAGCGCCTGCAAGCGGTTAGCAAGATACACCGGCGTCAGCGTATAAAAGTAACCAACACCCGGACGCGACCCCTGCCCAATCCAGTAAATACTGTTGCTGCGCTCATCTTGCGGGGCATTACGATATTTCATGATACGTTCGTGCAACGTTTTCAGCGCTTTTTCGCGCTCAAGCGGCATTTCACGCAGGCCGAAATCGGCCATGCACAGATTATCACCGCCAATCAAAAAGACGCGGTTGAGATCGTAAGCTGCAGAAAAATTATCGCGCCAGTAGCGCAAGAACCACGCCAGCGATTGCAACGAAGAACGCCAGGAGGCACTGACGGCGGAGCAGTCAGAGTCGGGGAATAACGGCATGAAATTCGGCGGATCAACTTTGTTGTCATCATTTTCCACGACCGGCAACACGCCATTCGACGCAGTCAGGCGATTCTCGGCGATGTACTTGAGTTCTTTCACCACATCAGAGGTGCGTTGAATGTAACGCTGCGCCTGATCGAAGCTGATATTAAATTCCTGACGAATTTCTGACTCTTTTTCGTGTAATGCATTAACGATGTAGAACACCGAAAAGAGCGCAATCAGCAGCCAGAGCAATAAAGCCAGCGCCCGAAACATGTAGCGGGAGACTTTGAGTGTGGTACGAAAGGAGACAAGATATTTCAAATTGAGCCTGGTCGTGGAAATAACAAAACTTTAGATGCCGTTAAGGTAGTCGCAAAAATGGTAGCCCGCAACGGCAAACAGCGTGGATGACACTGACCACAAAGGATTACTGTCAGAACTTCTCGATAACCTTGAAATGCATCAGCACCAGGGTCATATCCGGTGAGAATAAGTCATATTCTTCAAAAAAGCGTTTATGCTCTTTACGCCAGTAAGCCAGCGATTTATCGCCTTCGCCTTCAGCCAGAGCATGAGCTTCATTGACCTGCTCATAAGTGGTCATCTCAACGGTCGTCAGTTCAATCGCACAAACCGGCTCATTCTTGCCATCTACCACCACGAAGATATCACCAGGTTGGGCAATACCCTCGCCATCCAGGTTAGAACAGGTGGCCGTTTTCACGCCATCCAGCACCAGCCTGGCAAGTTCATCCGCCTGCTTTTCGGTATCACCGAATGCCCAACGTTCTATGTCTTCATACTTTTCAGGAATAGCCATTGCTTCACCTTATTAATTGAGCCATCAATTCATTAGAATAATACATGGTATTAAAATACAAAACGCCCGATGCAAAGAATGCATCAGGCGTTTTAAGTCACATCAAACGACAAATTTCGGATTATTCGTCCGCGTCGTCGGAGGCTTCATCATCAACAGCTTCATCAGTGTCTGCTTCTGGTGCGATTTCATCATCACCTTCCGCAACTGAGCCGTCGATAGCATCCAGCTCTTCTTCGTCTACCGGTTCTGCAACACGTTGCAGGCCCACTACGTGTTCATCGTCCGCGGTACGGATGAGGATAACGCCTTGGGTGTTACGGCCAACGACACTCACTTCAGAAACGCGAGTACGAACCAGAGTACCGGCATCGGTGATCATCATAATCTGGTCGGTATCTTCCACCTGCACCGCCCCCACAACGCTGCCGTTGCGCTCGGTCACTTTGATGGAGATAACGCCCTGAGTCGCACGCGACTTGGTCGGATATTCTTCAGCCGCAGTACGCTTACCGTAACCATTCTGCGTCACGGTCAGGATTGAACCTTCACCGCGCGGAATAATCAGGGAAACGACTTTGTCTTCGCCCGCCAGTTTAATACCGCGAACACCTGTTGCAGTACGGCCCATAGTACGAACGGCGTCTTCTTTGAAGCGCACCACTTTACCCGCAGCCGAGAACAACATGGCTTCGTTGCTACCGTCGGTCAAATCAACACCAATCAGCTCGTCACCCTCGTTGAGGTTAACGGCAATGATGCCTGCTGAACGTGGACGGCTGAAGTCGGTCAACGCAGTTTTCTTCACGGTGCCGCTTGCGGTCGCCATGAATACGTTAATGCCTTCGGCATACTCACGAACCGGCAGAATCGCGGTGATACGTTCGTTTGCTTCCAGTGGCAGCAGGTTAACAATTGGACGGCCACGCGCACCACGGCTCGCTTCCGGCAACTGATAAACCTTCATCCAGTACAGACGACCACGGCTGGAGAACAGCAGAATGGTATCGTGGGTATTGGCAACCAACAGGCGGTCGATGAAGTCTTCTTCTTTAATACGTGCTGCGGATTTACCTTTACCACCACGACGTTGTGCTTCGTAGTCGGTCAGCGGCTGATATTTCACATAGCCCTGATGGGACAGCGTCACAACCACATCTTCGCGGTTGATCAAATCTTCAATGTTGATATCAGAGGTATTCGCAGTGATCTCTGTACGACGCTTGTCGCCAAACTGATCGCGCATCGCAACCAGCTCTTCAGTGATCACTTCCATCAGACGTTCAGCGCTGCCCAGAATGTGCAGCAACTCAGCGATCTGCTCCAGCAGCTCTTTGTATTCGTCGAGCAGTTTTTCGTGCTCAAGGCCAGTCAGTTTCTGCAAACGCAGATCCAGAATCGCCTGTGCTTGTTGCTCGGTCAGGAAATATTGACCATCACGAATACCGAACTCTGGTTCCAGCCATTCAGGGCGCGCAGCGTCATCGCCTGCACGTTCCAGCATCGCGGAAACATTGCCCAGATCCCATGAACGGGCGATCAGACCTGCTTTCGCTTCTGCCGCATTTGGAGAATGACGGATCAGTTCGATGATTGGGTCGATGTTCGCCAGAGCGATCGCCAGACCTTCAAGGATGTGCGCACGATCGCGTGCTTTACGCAGTTCGAAAATAGTACGACGCGTAACAACTTCACGACGGTGACGCACGAACGCAGAAAGAATGTCTTTCAGGTTCATGATCTTCGGTTGGCCCTGGTGCAGCGCAACCATGTTGATCCCGAAGGAAGTCTGAAGCTGAGTCTGAGAATAAAGATTATTCAGAACCACTTCGCCCACTGCATCGCGTTTGATTTCGATGACAATGCGCATGCCGTCTTTATCAGACTCGTCACGCAGAGCGCTAATGCCCTCAACGCGTTTGTCTTTCACCAGTTCAGCGATTTTCTCAATCAGGCGTGCTTTGTTAACCTGATATGGAATTTCATGAACGATGATGGTTTCGCGACCGGTTTTAGCATCAGCTTCTACTTCTGCGCGAGCGCGGATGTAAATCTTGCCACGGCCAGTACGGTACGCTTCTTCAATGCCACGACGGCCATTGATGATTGCAGCTGTTGGGAAGTCCGGGCCTGGGATGTGTTCCATCAGCCCTTCAACGGTAATGTCTTCGTCTTCAATAAACGCGAGGCAACCGTTGATCACTTCCGTAATGTTATGAGGCGGGATGTTAGTTGCCATACCGACTGCGATACCGGATGAACCGTTTACCAGCAGGTTAGGTATTTTTGTTGGCATAACATCAGGAATTCGCTCGGTGCCGTCGTAGTTATCGACGAAGTCTACCGTGTCTTTTTCGAGATCGGCCATCAGCTCGTGAGCGATTTTCGACATACGGATTTCCGTATAACGCATCGCCGCGGCGGAGTCACCATCTACAGAGCCGAAGTTACCCTGGCCATCTACCAGCATGTAACGCAATGAGAATGGCTGCGCCATACGCACGATAGTGTCATAAACAGCGGTATCACCATGAGGGTGATACTTACCGATTACGTCACCAACAACACGGGCGGATTTTTTGTACGCTTTATTCCAGTCATTGCCCAATACGTTCATGGCGTAAAGTACGCGACGGTGTACCGGCTTGAGTCCATCGCGGACATCTGGCAGTGCGCGGCCGACAATAACCGACATCGCGTAATCCAGATATGAGCTCTTAAGCTCTTCCTCAATGTTGACCGGTGTAATTTCTCTGGCAAGGTCGCTCATGTATCCGCTATCCCTCTACTGTGTCCCGGATTCAAAGGTCGCAAATTATAACACAATCGCCCGACTGTGGGGAAACCAGAAGAACTACACATCTACCCTAAATAATTCGTATACTTCCGCCACGAAACAAGCAAGGAGTAAGCAGCCCCATGAATGCCGAAAACCAACCGGTAATCCAGAACGTCGACCATGATGAAATCGCTAAATTCGAAGCCGTTGCCTCACGCTGGTGGGATTTAGAAGGCGAATTTAAACCGCTTCACCGTATTAATCCGCTGCGTTTGGGATATATCAGCCAGCGTGCGGGTGGGTTATTCGGTAAAACGGTGCTTGATGTTGGCTGCGGCGGCGGAATTCTGGCAGAAAGCATGGCGCGCGAAGGGGCGAATGTGACTGGCCTGGATATGGGATTCGAACCGTTACAAGTGGCTAAACTTCATGCCCTGGAAAGCGGTATTCAGGTGGATTACGTTCAGGAAACTGTTGAACAGCACGCCGAAAAATTTGCTGGAAAGTACGACGTTGTGACCTGCATGGAAATGCTGGAACATGTGCCCGATCCGAAATCGGTCGTTGCGGCCTGTGCAAAACTCGTCAAACCAGGTGGCCATGTCTTTTTCTCGACCCTCAACCGTAATGGCAAATCCTGGCTGATGGCGGTCGTTGGCGCGGAATACATTCTACGCATGGTGCCAAAAGGCACGCATGATATTAAAAAGTTTATCAAACCTGCGGAATTACTGTCCTGGGTTGATGAGACTCAACTGCGCGAACGTCACATGACCGGGTTACATTACAACCCGCTGACCAACACCTTCAAACTCGCGCCAGGTGTTGATGTTAACTACATGCTGCATACCGAAGCATAAACCTGCTTTCTCATAGGTGAATCTTATGGTTTTTGCGCAACATCAAGTTGCGCAATTATCCATTAAGTTTAAGAAATCAGCACTCGATCAAAAATATCATTTTTTTGCATCCCATTGACAATTGTCACAGGCCTTATGTGACGTGGACTTAGCGAAATTCTGCTTGTCACAACCTTAAATTCATCTCGAAATCAATACTTGTTCTCAGCCGATTAGTTACTAGAATACTCACCATATAGTGATCAAGTAATCCATAACCCCCTACATATAGTATTTATCCACAAGGTTAGCCACAAGTCGCTAACTGTGGATAACCGGGGTATTTTTCATTTCACGGACAGGTACACACTCACATGAATCAGAGTCTGCTGGTTACAAAACGTGACGGTCGCACTGAGCGCATCGATCTGGATAAAATCCACCGAGTTCTGGATTGGGCCGCCGAAGGCTTAAACAACGTATCCGTATCGCAAGTTGAACTGCGCTCACACATTCAGTTTTATGACGGCATCAAAACTTCTGATATTCATGAAACCATTATCAAAGCCGCTGCCGATTTAATCTCTCGTGAAGCACCTGATTACCAGTATCTGGCTGCACGCCTGGCGGTTTTCCATCTGCGTAAAAAAGCTTACGGTGAGTTTGAGCCGCCAAAACTGTACAGCCATGTTGTGAAAATGGTTGAGATGGGCAAATACGATAGACATCTGCTGGAAGACTACACGGAAGAAGAGTTCAAGCAGATGGACGATTACCTCGACCACGATCGCGACATGAGCTTCTCATACGCCGCGGTGAAACAGCTTGAAGGTAAATACCTGGTTCAAAACCGTGTCACCGGTGAAATCTACGAGAGCGCCCAGTTCCTCTACATTCTGGTTGCAGCGTGCCTGTTCTCTGGTTATCCGCGTGAAACGCGTCTGAGCTATGTGAAGCGTTTTTACGATGCGGTTTCCCTGTTCAAAATCTCTCTGCCGACGCCAATTATGTCTGGCGTGCGTACCCCAACTCGCCAGTTCAGCTCTTGTGTCCTGATCGAGTGCGGCGACAGCCTGGATTCCATCAACGCCACTTCCAGCGCGATTGTGAAATACGTTTCCCAACGTGCAGGCATCGGTATCAACGCCGGTCGTATCCGTGCGCTGGGTAGCCCGATTCGCGGCGGTGAAGCGTTCCACACCGGCTGTATCCCGTTCTACAAACACTTCCAGACCGCAGTGAAATCCTGCTCTCAGGGCGGCGTGCGTGGCGGTGCTGCGACACTGTTCTACCCAATGTGGCATCTGGAAGTTGAAAGCCTGCTGGTACTGAAAAACAACCGTGGTGTTGAAGGCAACCGCGTGCGCCATATGGATTACGGCGTGCAAATCAACAAACTGATGTACACCCGTTTGTTGAAAGGCGAAGACATCACCCTGTTCAGCCCGTCTGACGTCCCAGGCCTGTACGACGCATTCTTTGCCGACCAGGAAAAATTCGAGCAGCTGTACACCAAATACGAGAAAGACAACAGCATCCGCAAACAGCGCGTGAAAGCCGTTGAGCTGTTCTCGCTGATGATGCAAGAACGTGCGTCAACGGGTCGTATCTATATTCAGAACGTTGACCACTGCAACACCCACAGCCCGTTTGATCCGGCTATCGCGCCAGTTCGCCAGTCTAACCTGTGCCTGGAAATCGCGCTGCCGACCAAACCAATGAATGACATCAACGACGAAGACGGTGAAATTGCACTGTGTACGCTGTCGGCATTCAACCTTGGTGCAATCGAAAGCCTCGATGAACTCGAAGAGCTGGCGATTCTGGCAGTACGCGCTCTGGATGCGCTGCTTGATTACCAGGATTACCCAATTGTTGCCGCGAAACGTGGTGCGATGGGCCGCCGTACTCTGGGCGTAGGCGTGATTAACTTCGCCTACTACCTGGCGAAAAATGGCGTTCGTTACTCCGACGGTAGCGCCAACAACCTGACGCACAAAACCTTCGAAGCCATTCAGTATTACCTGCTGAAAGCGTCGAACGAACTGGCGAAAGAGCAAGGCCCTTGCTTGTGGTTCAACGAAACCACCTATGCACAAGGCATTCTGCCAATCGACACATATAAGAAAGACCTGGATGTGATCAGCAACGAGCCGCTGCATCTGGATTGGGAAGCACTGCGTGAGTCAATCAAGACCCACGGCCTGCGTAACTCAACGCTTTCTGCATTGATGCCGTCTGAAACCTCATCGCAGATTTCCAACGCGACTAACGGTATCGAGCCACCACGCGGCCATATCAGCATTAAAGCGTCGAAGGACGGTATTCTGCGCCAGGTCGTTCCGGATTATGAAAAACTGAAAGATAATTATGAGCTACTGTGGGACCTGCCAAACAACGACGGCTACCTGCAATTAGTGGGTTTGATGCAGAAATTTATCGACCAGTCGATCTCTGCTAACACCAACTATGACCCATCGCGCTTCCCGTCAGGCAAAGTGCCGATGCAGCAATTGCTCAAAGATTTGCTCACCGCCTACAAATTCGGTGTCAAAACGCTTTACTATCAGAACACCCGAGACGGCGCAGAAGATGCGCAAGACGACCTGGCACCTTCTATCCAGGACGATGGCTGCGAAAGCGGCGCATGTAAAATCTAACTTAAAATCCCCTCACCTTGTTGAGGGGATTTTTTCGACGCATTACAGGATTTGATTTCATGGCATACACCACTTTCTCACAGACGAAAAACGATCAACTCGCTGAGCCAATGTTCTTTGGCCAGCCGGTTAACGTGGCACGCTACGATCAGCAAAAATATGACATCTTCGAAAAGCTGATCGAAAAGCAACTTTCTTTCTTCTGGCGTCCGGAAGAAGTTGACGTTTCACGCGATCGTATCGACTACCAGGCGCTGCCGGATCATGAAAAACACATCTTCATCAGCAACCTGAAGTACCAGACGCTGCTGGACTCCATTCAGGGCCGTAGTCCGAATGTGGCGCTGCTGCCGCTGATTTCCATCCCTGAGCTGGAAACCTGGGTTGAAACGTGGGCGTTTTCCGAAACGATCCACTCGCGTTCTTACACCCATATCATCCGCAACATCGTTAACGATCCGGCGATTGTGTTTGACGATATCGTGACCAACCAGGAAATCTTAAAGCGTGCGAAAGATATCTCCGGTTACTACGATACCTTGATTGAAATGACCAGCTACTGGCATCTGCTGGGTGAAGGCACGCACAACGTCAACGGAAAAACCGTGACCGTGAATCTGCGCGCCCTGAAACGCCAACTTTATCTGTGCCTAATGAGCGTGAACGCGCTGGAAGCAATTCGCTTCTATGTCAGCTTCGCCTGCTCCTTCGCTTTCGCCGAGCGCGAACTGATGGAAGGCAACGCCAAAATCATCAAACTGATTGCCCGTGACGAAGCGCTGCATTTAACCGGGACTCAGCATATGCTGAACCTGATGCGTTCCGGCGAAGACGACCCGGAAATGGCAGAAATCGCCGTGGAATGCCGCCAGGAATGTTACGACCTGTTCGTGTTAGCTGCTGAACAAGAAAAAGAGTGGGCAAGCTATCTGTTCCGCGACGGTTCGATGATCGGCCTGAACAAAGACATTCTTTGCCAGTATGTTGATTACATTACCAACATCCGTATGCAGGCAGTCGGCCTGGATTTGCCATTCAAGACACGTTCAAACCCAATCCCGTGGATCAACGCGTGGTTGGTGTCGGATAACGTGCAGGTAGCACCGCAGGAAGTGGAAGTCAGCTCTTATCTTGTTGGCCAGATTGACTCTAATGTCGATGCTGACGACCTGAGCAATTTCCAGCTTTAAGCCATGACCCGCATTACATTACGCAAATCCGGCGCACAACTGTTATGTGGGGAAGAACACCCTTCCCTGCTGGCGACGCTTGAATCACATCAGGTCACCGTCGAGTATCAGTGTCGGGAAGGTTATTGCGGCTCCTGCCGGACTCGCTTAATTGCGGGTCAGGTTAAGTGGCTTACCGAACCGCTGGCGTTTATCCAGCCCGGTGAAATACTTCCCTGTTGCTGCCAGGCGCATGGCGATATTGAAATCGAGATGTAACGCTTATCCAGCCTACAACCGCTGTTATAGGTCGGATAAGCGCAGCGTCATCCGGCATTCCTTTGACGTTTTTAGCCTTTCTCTTCCCGCGCTTTCATTTCCTGGTGATGTTTATTTTCACCCACCATCACCACCAGCAGCAGAATCACGGCCATAATACTGCCGCCGATCATCACCATAAAGCCGCCATCCCAGCCGAAGAAATCAACGGTATAACCCACAATGGCGCTCGCTGCGACCGACCCACCGAGATAGCCGAACAAGCCAGTGAAGCCCGCAGCCGTTCCCGCTGCTTTTTTCGGTGCCAGTTCCAGCGCATGCAGGCCAATCAGCATCACCGGGCCGTAGATCAGGAAGCCAATCACAATCATACATGCCATATCCACACCCGGATTTCCCGGCGGGTTCAGCCAGTAAACAATGGTCGCAATCGTCACCAGAATCATAAAGAACACACCGGTTGCGCCACGGTTGCCGCGGAACACTTTATCCGACATCCAGCCACACAGCAGCGTCCCTGGGATCCCGGCGTATTCATAAAGGAAATAAGCCCAGGAAGATTTATCCAGCGCGAAGTGCTTCACTTCTTTCAGATACGTTGGCGACCAGTCGAGAATGCCGTAACGCAGCAAGTAGACAAAAACGTTCGCAATGGCGATGTACCACAGCAGGCGGTTAGGGAATACGTACTGCATAAAAATCTGTTTAGCCGTCAGTTCCTCTTCCGTTTTTTCGGTGTAGTCGTCCGGATAATCGTTTTTGTACTCTTCAATGGGCGGCAAGCCGCAGGATTGCGGGGTGTCGCGCATTAATGCAAAAGCAATCAGCGCCACCAGAATCGCCGCAAAGGCTGGCATATAAAGAGCTGCGTGCCAGTCGTTAAACCACGCCATCCCAAGTAAGAACAGCAACGGCGGCAAGCCACCGCCTACGTTATGGGCGCAGTTCCAGACAGAAACAATTCCGCCACGCTCTTTCTTCGACCACCAGTGAACCATGGTGCGCCCGCACGGCGGCCAGCCCATGCCCTGGAACCAACCGCATAAAAACAGCAGCACGAACATCACCGCGATGCTGGATGTCGCCCATGGCACAAACCCCATAAATAGCATCACGGCTGCCGCCAGAATCAAACCGGCAGGTAAGAAAACGCGTGGGTTCGAGCGGTCAGAGACTGACCCCATGATGAATTTTGAAAAGCCGTAGGCGATAGAAATACCGGAAAGCGCGAATCCTAAATCCCCCCGCGAGAAACCTTGCTCAATCAAGTACGGCATCGCCAGCGTGAAGTTTTTACGCACCAGGTAATAGGCGGCGTAACCGAAGAAAATCCCCATAAAAATTTGCCAGCGCAGGCGTTTATAAGTTGGGTCAATGTGCTCGCTCTCACGCCGTGGCTGGTGTGCGGCAGGTTTGAAAATGCTTAGCATAAATGCCTCCGTGGCAGGGTTTATAAGCCATGTTCATTTGCGAGCGCATGTTAAGGATTATCGGGGTGAGTTAGTGTGAAACACCCCACAACATATTACATTTTTATTACAAACTATCGAAAAGGTGCATAACATCACACTTTATTTTCGATTTATGCTCGAATTTGCTCGATATCAAACATTTGAAAATTGATTTGTGGCTCAATTGTGTTCAAGAGAATTTTTCAGGAGCAGAGCATGGCGACGGGACGCAAAGAGAGGGATGTCATTATTATCGGCGGTGGCGCAACCGGTGCGGGAATTGCCCGCGACTGCGCCCGTCGCGGGTTGCAAACGCTGCTGCTCGAAAGACACGATATCGCCACCGGGGCGACGGGGCGAAACCACGGCTTACTCCACAGCGGCGCGCGGTACGCCATGACGGACAGCGAATCGGCCAGAGAATGCATTGAAGAAAACCGCATCCTTAAACGCGTCGCTCGCCATTGCATCGAACGCACAGACGGCCTGTTTATCACCCTTCCCGAAGACGATTTATCCCTCCAGAGTATATTCATCGCCTCCTGCCTGGACGCGGGAATTGATGCTCAGCGTATCGAACCCAAAGAAGCATTACGCCTGGAACCGGCCGCAAACCCTGAGTTGATTGGTGCGGTGCGCGTGCCTGATGGCACCGTCGACCCCTTCCGCCTGACCGCCGCCAACATGCTGGATGCCAGAGAGCACGGCGCTGAAATTCTCACCGGCCAGGAAGTCACTGGCCTGATTCGCAACAGCGATCGGGTTTGTGGGGTGCGCGTCTATAACCACAAAACCCAACAACAGCACGATTTATACGCAAGCGTAGTGGTGAATGCGGCCGGGATTTGGGGCCAGCACATCGCGGAATATGCTGATTTGCGGGTACGAATGCTGCCCGCAAAAGGCTCGCTGCTCATTCTTGGCCATCGCATCAATAACATGGTGATCAACCGCTGCCGCAAACCTGCTGACGCCGATATTCTGGTGCCCGGCGATACCATTTCACTGATTGGCACCACTTCTACGCCCATTGAATACGACCAAATCGACAATATGCGCGTCACGCCGCAAGAGGTCGATATCCTGATTCGTGAAGGCTCGAAACTGGCGCCAAAACTCGCGGCGACTCGTATTCTGCGCGCTTACGCAGGAGTGCGCCCGCTGGTAGCAAGCGACAACGATCCGACCGGGCGCAACGCCAGCCGAGGGATCGTGCTGCTTGATCACGCAAAGCGCGACGGGATGGACGGGTTTATCACCATCACCGGCGGCAAGCTAATGACTTATCGTCTGATGGCCGAATGGGCGACGAACGCAGTTTGTGAAAAGCTCGGTAATACCCAGGCTTGCTCCACCGCAACGGAGCCGCTTCCAGGCTCAGGAAGTTCTCCGGAAGAAACCCTGAGCAAAGTCATTTCTTTACCCCTCACTATCCGGCGATCGGCGGTCTGGCGTCATGGCGACCGCGCCGGGCAGTTGTTGGCTGGGGATCGTCTGAGCAACAGTCTGGTTTGTGAGTGTGAAGCGGTCACCGCAGGCGAAGTCCGTTACGCGGTTAACAATCTGGCCGTCAGTAATCTTGGTGATTTGCGCCGCCGCACCCGCGTGGGAATGGGGACTTGCCAGGGGGAACTTTGCGCCTGTCGCGCCGCGGGTTTATTACAACGTTTTGGCACCTCAACACCCGCGCAATCGCTCGAGCAGCTGTCCACTTTTCTCAATGAACGCTGGAAAGGTATTCGCCCGATAGCCTGGGATGATGCACTGAGGGAAAGCGAGTTCACCGCCTGGGTGTACCAGGGGTTGTGCGGGCTAAAAAAAGGATCACCACAATGAAATTCGATAGTCTGATTATTGGCGGTGGTTTAGCCGGACTGGTATGCGGGATTCGTCTGGCGGAGGTGGGTCTTCATTGCGCCATCGTCAGTCGTGGGCAAAGCGCCCTGCATTTTTCGTCAGGTTCGTTGGATTTGCTGGCGCAATTGCCCGACGGCAGCCCGGTAAACTCACCTTTAAGCGCACTCGAAGCCCTGAAACAACAAGCCCCTGAACACCCTTACAGCCTGATGGGTGCAGATAACGTCTGCCGTTATGCGGCCGAAAGCGAGGCGCTGCTGGCCCGGTGCAATATCACGCTCACAGGGAGTTATCAGCAAAATCATCAGCGCATTACACCGCTGGGAACACAACGGGCAACGTGGTTAAGCCCGGAAGAAATTCCCGTTGCCCCCCTCGCGTGGCAGCGCATTACGGTGGTCGGGATTGCCGGTTTTCTTGATTTCCAGCCTGAGCTGGTCGCCGGTTCGCTTGCTGATAATAATATTGAGGTTCAAGTAGCCGAGCTGACGCTTCCTGCCTTAGACACGCTGCGTAACAACCCCAGCGAATTTCGCGCCGCCAACATCGCCCGCGTGTTGGATATGCAAGAGCAGCAGCGCCTGCTTATTGAGGAGTTAAAAGCGCTGGCGAACAACACCGACGCCCTCTTCCTTCCGGCTTGTCTGGGAAGCGAAAACTCACTCGCCTGGCAGAACATCAGCCGCCAGTTATCCTGCCCGCTGCACCTGTTGCCCACACTCCCACCGTCAGTGCTCGGCATGCGCATGTCCCAACAATTGCGCCGCCGTTTCCAGCAACTGGGCGGAATCATCATGCCCGGTGATGCCGTCGTGAACACGGAAGTAGAGAATCATAACGTCCGCGCACTGTTCACCCGCAATCACGGCGAAGTCCCTCTACGAGCCAGGCATGTTGTGCTCGCCAGCGGCAGCTTTTTCAGTAATGGCCTGCAAGCGAAATTTGACGGCATCCGTGAAGCTATTTTTGGTCTTGATGTTCGTGCCCCGACGCAGCGTGAAGGCTGGAGCAAAGAGGATTTTTTCAGCCCGCAACCTTATTTGCAGGCGGGCGTTATCGTTGATGAACACTTTCACCCTTCTCGTGACGGGCAGCGCATTGAAAATCTGTTTGCTATCGGCTCGGTGCTCGCGGGCTTCGACCCCATTGAGCAAGGATGTGGCGCAGGTGTTTCAATGATGGGCGCACTGCATGTCGCCCGGCAAATTCTTGAGACTCAGGGGAGAAACCAATGAATCTGCTTGATGAAAAGAGTTTCGAAAACTGTATTAAATGCACCGTTTGTACCACCGTTTGCCCGGTGAGCCGGGTCAATCCTGATTATCCTGGCCCGAAGCAATCCGGGCCAGATGGCGAACGCCTGCGCCTGAAAGATGCAGCGCTTTACGATGATGCATTGAAATATTGCACCAACTGCAAACGTTGCGAAGTGGCCTGTCCGTCTGATGTGAAAATTGGCGATATTATTCAACGCGCTAAGGCTCGCTACGGTAAATCCAGGTTCAATCTAAGAGATGCCATTCTCAGCCATACCGATTTAATGGGCACGCTCTCGACGCCGTTTGCACCGCTGGTCAACACTGCGACGTCGCTCAAACCGGTGCGCAATTTGCTCGATAAAACCCTCGGCATTGACGGTCATCGCGAATTACCCAAATACTCTTCCGGCACGTTTCGCGGCTGGTATCGCAAACAAGCCGCCGCTCAAAAAGCTTTTGCGGAACAGGTCGCGTTTTTCCACGGCTGCTACGTTAATTACAACCACTCCGATCTCGGCAAAGATTTAGTCCGCGTGATGAACGCCATGGGATTTGGTGTGCAATTGCTGGAGCGGGAAAAATGCTGTGGCGTGCCATTGATTGCCAACGGTTTTATCGACAAAGCTAAAAAGCAGGCCGCGATTAATGCTGCCTCTCTGGAGAAAGCGGTGATTGAGCAAGGGCTTCCAGTCATTGCCACGTCTTCTACCTGCACGTTTACTTTACGCGACGAATACCCGCAGGTGTTGGACATCGACACTCGCCCGATGCGCGACCATATAGAACTGGCGACACGTTTTATCTGGAAGCAGCTGGAAAGCGGGAAAGAGCTAAAGCTTAAAGCATTGCCGTTACGAATCGCCTACCACACGCCATGCCACATGGAGAAAATGGGTTGGTCGTTATATACGCTCGATTTATTACGCCGTCTGCCAGGCGTGGAGCTGATAATACTGGAGTCTCTATGCTGCGGAATTGCCGGAACCTATGGATTTAAAAAGGAAAACTATAATACGTCGCAAAGCATTGGAGCGCCGTTATTCCAGCAAATAGAAGAAAGCGGGGTCGATTTAGTCGTGACGGATTGCGAAACCTGTAAATGGCAGATTGAGATGTCTACCAGTAAAAAATGCGAGCACCCGATTACGCTATTAGCCCGAGCGCTCGCTTAGCTTTTAGATTTCTAGTGAGTCAACAACGTTAACCCAGCCATGCTCGGCGGCAACATCCTGCCCATTGAGCCAGCGGCGCAGCATGTTTAATGCCATCATCGCGCAGACTTCCTGGCGGATGCGCAGGGCGTGGCGGGTCACGCTAAACTTCACTTGCAGACCGTAAGTGCCTTTTGGCGTATGCAGGGCGAAATTCAGATGCTCGTCATCGAGGCACCCGACCACCAGCGCCACCGCACTCCCCGCTTGCAGCGCGAAGGCCTTTGCACGCTCAGTGATTTGCATCAGGGTTTCAGGGCGCGCGGAAAGCACTTCACTGTTACCCAGCGGCGCTTGTGCGCTGGAGAGTTGCAAACACAGCAGCCCAGCGGTGAATTGCTCGCTGACCGCCACGTTGAGCGATTGGTCGCGCAGACGTTGCGCCAACTGCGCAGGCAAACCCTCAGTCCCTTCAAAAATGGTGCTTTCACCGGCCACGCGCTGAACTTCAGGCCAGATGGCTTCCATTGCTGCGCGCTGCGTGGCAGGGCCGGTCAGTTTTAGCTCGATAATTGGCATGGATGAGCGATAGCCCATCACTGCGCCTTCCGGCAACGGGATCGGTTCAAGGCTTTGTGCCAGTTCACTTTCAGAGCGCCCAAACGTCGTCAGACGCAGGCAAACTGGAGGTTCAGGCAGAACAAAGCGTTCGCGCAAGCGCGGCATGATTTGTTGCTCGACCATCACTTTAAATTCAGAAGGCACGCCGGGAGTGAAAAACATCAGGCAGCGGTTGAGTTGCAGCGCAAAACCACACGCGGTGCCGACCGGGTTATCCACCATTTCGCTGGTTGCAGGAATCAGCGCTTGTTTGCGATTGCTCGGTGCCATTTCACGCCCACGCTCGGCAAAGAAACGCTCCATTTGCGCAAGCCATTCCTGATGCATCACCAGTTCCACACCTGCGGCAGTGGCGGCGGCAAGCGCACTGAGATCGTCGCTGGTTGGCCCAAGTCCACCGTTCACAATCAGAATATCGGCCTGCTCGCTGCGCTCTTTGAGCACTGCAATGAGATCGTCAAGACTGTCACCCACCGTGTTACGGCGAGACATCGGTAAACCCTGGTTAAAAAAGTAATCAGCAAGCCAGGCTGCGTTGGTATCAATAATTTGACCATGCAGCACTTCGTCGCCGGTAGACAGCATTTCCACTTTTATCATTGTTAAACTCCGCGGGAAGGGAACGAATTACTATAACTCAAGCGGATGAAGATCGGCGGGAAATGAGTAAGCCGCAGCAGAGCTGCTGCGGCCTGGATAAATTAAAAACCGGCGGAAACGCCGACGTACGGGCCGTCTGCAATGGCGTTATCGCGGTTGCCATCTTTGCCATCAACACCAATATAGCGATAACCGGCTTCTACGGTAATTGGACGTATAATGGTCCAGCGTGCGCCAGCGCTAGCTTCTTGATAATCTTTTACGCCGCTTGAGAGAGAGTCTGGGGAGTAGTAGTAATCACCAAACACAGAGAAGCTATTGAAGATTTCCCAGCTCAAACCGCCGCCGACGGCAACGGCGTAACCTTCATCGCCATCTTTTGGATTCAGATATACCGCACGGCCACCCACGGTACCCATAAATGGACCCAATGGCACATTCAGACCCAGGCCTAAACCAGCGGTATCGCCGTCGTCATCGTTATGTGCGTAGTTGCCGTTCATCGTCAGGCCTGCAGAATCTTGACCAAAGCCAACTGCCACGTTGGTGTATTTTTCACCCGCCTGGCCACTGATGCTAATCGCGCTTGCTGATGCTGAAACGAGAGCCAAACCGGCAACAGTTGCTATTAATAATTTGTTCATGCTTTCAATCCTAAGCAGTAAAAAGGGATGTCCCTGAAAAGAGGCCGATTTTACAGCCAGTATTGATGTAATCAATCTGTTAGAAATGCTTTTTGTCTTTCGTTTGTAAGAAAATGAAAATGAAAGGCCAAGGCGAGAGTCGATGGATTTTTCCCCCGGCTGTTGTTAAACCGCAGCCAGTTTAATTTTCACCAGCAATCCGCCCGATTCTGCGCGCAATAACTCAGGTCTCGTCCGGTGATAACGCGCAATATCATTCACCAGCGCCAGTCCAATTCCCGCCCCACTTTGCGCAGCACTATTATCTAAACGATGGAACGGCATCAGCGCATGGCGAACCAGCCCGCTCTCAATGCCTGGGCCGCTATCCTCGATTTCCAGACAGGCAAATTGCGTTTCATCACGAGTTACCCGAATCGTCACCACGCCATTTTCGGGCGTATATTTCAGCGCGTTATCCAGCAGGTTAATGCACATCTCAGCCAGCAACACAGGCTCACCTGTTATCCATTCCTCGTCTAATCCTTCATACCCCAGATCGATATTTTTACTTCTCGCCTGCGCCATGCTCGAGAAACAGCACGCCTGGGCGATTTTCACCAAATCCACCAGCTCCATAGCCTGCCTCTCTGTCTGGTCAAGGCGGCTTAAACGTGAAAGCTGTAATAAACGTTCGGTTAAGTGGATGGTGCTATCGAGCGTGGTTTGCATCGCGACCAGGCTTTCGCGCCACTGCATCGGATCAGGGCTACTGAGCGCAACGGCGGCCTGGGTTTTTAGCACGGTTAATGGCGTTCGCAACTGGTGAGAAGCATCTGCGCTGAACCGCGATTGCCGGGCCAGTACGCCGCGCAGGCTTTCGATGTAGCGGTTAAACGAAACAATCAATAAGCGGGTTTCCGACCAGGGCAATAAATCGGGCAATGGCGTTAAATCGCCTGGGTCACGGCGCACCATTTGCACCGAAAGCTGGCGCATCGGCTTGAGTACGCGTCGTAATAATAGCCAGGCAAGCGTTAACGTCAGTAACACCAGGCCGCCCTGAGTGAGCGTGGCAGAAGCCAATAAACGTACCGCCAGGTAGTACCTTGATTGAACGGTTTCGGCAACGATAATTTGCGCCATACCGTTTACCCCACCCTCGTTAACCGGCTGGAGCAGACGTGCCACGCGCAATTCTTGCCCGCGATAGGTGGCGTTATAGAACCACGCCAATGCCGGGTAAAGTTCAGTGCCGGGCGTGTTTTCAGGCATGTCGGGTAAATCGTCATAACCCGAAATCACCTTGCCTTGCGTGTCGGTGACTTTGTAATACAGCCGGTCATTCATGTTGCGCTCAAAGCTGTCGAGCACCACCCAGGGCACATCCACGTCAAGCTTTCCATCATGCACAACCAACTGTTCTGCGACGGTGCGGGTCGAGGCCAGCAAAGTGCGGTCGTAGGCTTGAGTCGCGGCATTCATCGCGCTCAAATAACTGCTGACCGCAGAAAACCCCCACAAAATAAACAGCGGTAAACCGAGAAAAAGCAGCAATTGTCCGAATAACGATTGCGGCTTAATGGTTTGCATCGCTGCACTCCAGCACGTAGCCAAGCCCGCGCAGCGTGGTGATTTGCACATTACTGCTGGCCAATTTCTTACGTAGCCGATGAATATATAGCTCGATGCTTTCCGGGCTGGCTTCATCGCTCAAACTAAACACCTGTTCAAACAGTTGCTGTTTGGGAACCGGGCGCGTGCGGCGGTACATCAGCACCGTCAAAATGGCGTGTTCACGCGGGGTTAATGCCAGCGGTTTATTCTCCAGCAGAAAATAGCCGTCATCATGTAAACCGAGCTGCCCCAATTGCTGCTGCTCATGGATTTGTCCTTCGCTGCGCCGCACCAGCGCCCGCAGTCGCGCATCGAGTTCCTCTAATTCAAACGGTTTCGGCAAATAATCGTCGGCTCCGGTGTTCAGCCCTTTCACTCGATCACTCACCGCGCTGTGCGCCGTCAGCAACAGTACCGGCAGCGTCTGCCCGCGCTTGCGCAAACGCTGTAAAACCTCAAGACCATCCATTCTCGGCATCCCGATATCCATCACCGCGACCGCATAACGTTCGTTTTGTAATAGATGGTCGGCGGCGTGGCCGTCAAACACACAATCTACGGCAAAGCCCGCTTGTATCAGGGCTTTCTCCAGCCAGTGAGCCAGCTCACGGTTATCTTCAGCCAGTAAGAGACGCATATCACATCCTGTAAAGTTTCGGTACGCATGAAAGGTAAATGAAAGGTTAATGACTTAACAATCACGCAACCGAGCTACTGCAAGGCGGCTCACATAATGAGAAACATCTACCGGTTTAACGTGAGGATGAAAATGAAACGAACCCTACTCTCTGCCCTTACCGCTTCAGCTTTGTTGTTAACTGCTTTTAATACGCTGGCAGCAGAAGTCCCTTCTCGTACCGAATGTATCGCTCCTGCTAAACCCGGCGGCGGTTTTGACCTGACCTGCAAACTGATTCAGGTCAGCCTGCAAGAAACCGGCGTGCTTGAAAAACCGATGCGCGTCACTTATATGCCAGGCGGCGTTGGCGCGGTGGCCTATAACGCGATTGTTGCCCAGCGCCCTGCCGAAGCGGGAACGGTGGTCGCATTTTCCGGCGGTTCACTGCTGAACCTGTCGCAAGGTAAGTTTGGCCGTTATGGCGTGGATGATGTGCGCTGGCTGGCAAGTGTGGGCACCGATTACGGCATGATTGCGGTGCGGGCTGATTCGCCGTGGAAAGATTTGAAATCGCTGCTCGCGGCGATGGAAAAAGATCCTAACAGCGTGGTGATTGGTGCGGGTGCATCAATCGGCAGCCAGGACTGGATGAAAACCGCGCTGCTTGCGCAAAAAGCCCATGTCGATCCGCACAAGATGCGTTACGTCGCCTTTGAGGGCGGCGGCGAGCCGGTTACCGCGTTGATGGGCAACCATGTGCAAGCGGTATCGGGCGATTTGAGCGAAATGGTGCCATATCTCAACGGCGACAAACTGCGCGTGCTGGCAGTGTTCTCTGAAGAGCGTCTGCCTGGCGAACTGGCAAAAATCCCTACCGCAAAAGAGCAAGGTTTTGACCTGGTATGGCCGATTATTCGCGGCTTCTACGTCGGCCCGAAAGTGACTGATGCGGAATATCAGTGGTGGGTCAACACCTTTAACAAGCTCCAGCAAACCGAAGATTTCAAAAAGCAACGTGACTTGCGCGGCCTGTTCGAGTTCAACATGAGCGGCAAAGAACTGGATGACTACGTGAAGAAACAAGTGACGGGTTATCGCGAACAAGCCAAAGCGTTTGGGCTTGCTAAGTAACCGGAGGCGATGATGAGCGATCGTATTTTTGCCGGGATCTGGATTGTTCTGTGCATTGGCGGCCTGTTTGTCGGCTGGCAAATTCAGAGCGAATACAGCTACGAACCCGTTGGGCCACGCCCGTTTCCCATGGCTATTCTCGGCCTGATGTTGATGTGCGCGGTGCTGTTAATTTTACGCCACCCGGATGTTGTGGAATGGCCGCATCGCCGAACGTTGCAACGCCTGGTGATTATGGTCATCAGCCTGGCGCTGTATGCCTGGACGTTTGAATGGCTCGGTTTCCCACTGGCAACGACGCTCCTCACCGCCTGTTTCGGCATGTTGTTTGGCGCGACAATTCCGGCGGCATTAATTTCCGGCGTGGTGATGGGAGGAGTGTTGTTTTACTCCTTTGACCGCCTGTTGGATGTGACGCTGCCTCTCGGTGTTTGGCTGAACTGACCTACGATCTAGCCCCTTTAGATTTCGAGGTGCAGGAAGGCGGCAAACTCACGCACCTGTAACTTGAAAGATGACGGGGCGAACGGAGTACTTATGGATACCTGGTTCTATTTATCGCAAGGTTTTGCCGTTGCCCTGACGCCGGAAAACCTGATGATTGCCCTGATTGGCTGCTTTGTTGGCACCATCGTCGGGCTGCTACCGGGCCTCGGCCCAATTAACGGCGTAGCGATTTTGCTGCCGCTGGCGTTCGCTCTGAAATTACCACCGGAGTCCGCGCTGATTCTGCTGGCTACGGTCTACATTGGATGCGAATACGGAGGGCGTATCTCATCAATACTGCTTAACGTGCCGGGGGATGCGGCTGCCATCATGACCGCGCTCGATGGCTACCCGATGGCAAAAGAAGGTCGCGGTGGCGTGGCGTTGTCCATTTCTGCGGTGAGTTCGTTTATCGGTTCATTGCTGGCCATCACCGGCATCATCCTTTTTGCTCCAGCACTGGCGCAGTGGTCGCTGGCATTTGGCCCTGCGGAATACTTTGCCTTAATGGTTTTTGCCATTGCCTGCCTTGGTAGCATGATGGCGCAAAATCCGCTGAAGTCGTTCCTTGCAGCGTTGATTGGTCTGGGTCTTGCCACCGTCGGAGTGGATGCCAACACCGGGGTATATCGCTTCACATTTGATAGCGTTCACCTCTCCGACGGTGTGCAATTTATTGTGGTAGTTATTGGCCTGTTCTCGGTTTCAGAAATTCTGTTAATGCTCGAGAGCACCAGCAGTGGGCAGGTTCTGGTCCGCAAAACCGGGCGCATGATGTTTAACATGAAGGAAGCCGCACAATGCACCGGGGCAACGTTGCGTTCTTCGGTTATCGGTTTCTTCGTCGGCATTCTGCCGGGCGCGGGAGCCACCATCGCCAGTGCCATTGCCTATATGACCGAGAAGAAAATCAGCGGTAATAGCGAAACCTTTGGTAAAGGCGATATTCGCGGCGTGGCCGCGCCGGAAGCGGCAAACAATGCTTCGGCCTGCGGTTCGTTTATCCCGATGTTAACGCTGGGTGTTCCAGGTTCCGGCACCACGGCGGTGATGATGGGCGCGCTGACGCTTTACAACATCACGCCAGGCCCGGCCATGTTTACCGAGCAGCCGGATATCGTTTGGGGATTGATTGCGTCACTGCTGATTGCCAACGTGATGCTGCTGATTATGAATATCCCGCTCATTGGCTTCTTTACGAAGATGTTGAGTATTCCACTGTGGTTCCTGGTGCCTGCAATTGCTGCCGTTTCTGCGGTGGGCGTTTATGCGGTACACAGCACCACTTTCGACTTGCTGTTGATGGTCGGGCTGGGTGTGCTGGGTTATATCCTGCGGAAGATGCACTTCCCGATGTCGCCGCTGATTCTGGGTTTTGTTCTCGGGGAAATGCTCGAGCAAAACCTGCGTCGCGCGCTGTCTATCAGCAACGGCGGGTTGAGCATTCTGTGGGAAAGTGGCGTGGCGAAAAGCCTGTTGATTATGGCGATTGTGGTTATCGTTGTGCCGCCGGTTCTGCGTTTGATTCGCCGCCATCGTAATAAATCAGTATTAGAATCAGGTTTGTAGGTCGGGCAAACGCAGCGTCCCCGACATTAAATCAAGCGGGTGGGTCTAAATTTTAGCCACCCGCTTTACCCATAACGTTAATTGCAAACGCGAAATCTTAATCCCGCCCTGCTTCATCTCATCCGGCAAACGCAGCCAGCGCACGGGCTGCTGAAAACGCGCCACTTTGCCCTGTAGCCATTCGGTCAGCAGCGATATATCAAAATCTTCATCGGCTTCAACGACCGCCACCGGGCGATGGCCGAATTCGGGATCATCAACCGGGACGACAAACACCAGTCTGACTGCCGGGTGCTGCGCGATAACGCTTTCAATTTCTTCCGGCTGGATCCCTTCTCCACCGCTGAAAAACAGGTTGTCGAGACGGCCAATAATTGTCAGCCGACGGCCATGTAAAACGCCACGATCGCGGGTGGCAAACCAGCCTTCCGCATTCACCAACGGCTGCACAACGCCTGATTTCCAGTAACCTGAAGCCAGGCTGCTGGCACGAATCCACACTTCGCCATCAACTATTTTAACTTCGCGGCCCGGCAACGCTTCGCCAACATCCGGCAACCCGTCAGCGCGTTTAGCGCACACCGTTGATGCCAGCTCTGTTAAGCCATAACCGCACCAGCAATTGATCCCTTTTTCCTGTGCCGCCTGGGTGAGTTCAACGGGAATAGCCGCCCCACCCAGTAATACTTCGCGCAACGCCAGGCGAGATGAGCGCTCCAGCAAACGCCAGAGTTGTGTCGGGACGAGAGAAGCGTGAGTGCAGCCTTGCAGCGCTTCATCCAACGGGTGTAAATCACGCACCACCATGCAACCGCCTGCCAACAACCAGCGCCACAAAATACCCTGCCCGGAGACATGGAACAGCGGCAGCGAAAGCAACCAGCTACCGCTCGCACCATAGTTCATTACCGCCAACACCCCAGCGGCGCTGGCAAGATGCGCCGCAACGGTATGCACCGCAGCTTTTGGCAAACCCGTGGAGCCAGAGGTCAGCGTCATCGAGGCAAATCGCGAGGGCTGCCACTCGGCATGATAACCCTCGCCTTCCACCCACGTTAACGCATTGATATGCGCAACGGTGAGCGGTGAGCCGAAAGTAAGCGCATGGCTAATGGTCAGCTCAGGAAGTAATTGCTCAAGTAATGAATCTGGTAATTGCGGATTAAGCGGTAAAACACGCGCCCCACATTGCAATAACGCGAGGAACGCCAGCACCATTTCCGGGCTGTTTTTCGAGCGCAGCACGACGCCTTGATCCGCACGCACACCTTGTTGCTGGAAACCGCCTGCCAGCCGATCAACACGCTGGCACAACTCGCGCCAGGTCAGGCTTTCATGCCCTAATGTCAGCGCGAGTTGACTACCGCGAATTTGCGCCCAATGTTGCCACGGAAAATCTTGAAAACTCATAACACTCGCTCAAGGGATTCCAGTGACCAGCACGGAAGCGGGCTATTTGGCCATTCGCGCACTAACTGCGCCTGCATCAACGACAGCGTATCCAGGCCAGGTAAAGTTTGCGGCGTTAACCACGCGGCAATTCTCGCCAGTTGCGTCAGGCCGAGGCTTGATTCAATCGACGAGCTGATGACTGCCGTCAACCCCAGCGCATGGGCTTGCTCGACCTGTTGACGAACTTTCGCCAGGCTGCCGGTTAAAGTGGGCTTGATAACGACCGCACTCAGCCCCGGTTCGGCGGCAAATTCAAAATCAGGTTCACGCAGGCTTTCATCCCAGGCGATGGCGATACCGGTTTCACGAGCAAATTCGCGCGACTGCTCGCGTGTTTTGCACGGTTCTTCGATAAACGCGATGCGCGGGCGGAAATCCGGGTTCACATATTTGGCGAACTGCTGCGCTTTGAGCGGTGTCCATCCACGGTTCGCATCAAGACGCAAACGCAAATCAGGGATCGCTTCGAGCAACAAATTGACCACCATGCCATCGCGCACGGCTTCGTACAGACCCACTTTCACCTTGGCGATTTTCTCGCCGGGAATAGCGGCAAGCATGGCAAATAGTTCGTCTGGATCGCCGGTACACAACGGCGCGGCGCGGTAATCCGCCTGCTGTGGCAATTCACCGCTGATTTCCGCCAGCGCGCAACTCAGACCAAATGCCACCGACGGCATTTCAGGCAATTCGTCGTTGTGGCCCGTTTGCCAGGTCTGTAGCCAGGCCTGCGCCACGTTTTGCGCCTCTTCGAGCGTTTCTGCGCTAAAACCCGGCAACGGCGAAATCTCACCGCAGCCTTGTTTGTCGCCGTCTGTCAGGCGCACCAGCAGACCGTCACGCGTTTTCAGGCGCCGATCACGCAGCACCACACCCGCATCCATCGGCACCTGAAAGCGCCACAGTTCGACGCGACGCATTACGGATTCCGTTTAAATTTGCTGAAGTCCGGCTGGCGTTTTTGGTTGAACGCGTTGCGGCCTTCCTGACCTTCTTCGGTCATGTAGAACAGCATAGTGGCGTTACCCGCCAGTTCTTGCAGACCCGCCTGGCCGTCGCAATCGGCATTCAGCGCAGCCTTCAGGCAACGCAGAGCCATAGGGCTGTTTTGCAACATTTCACGACACCAGCGCACGGTCTCTTTTTCCAGGTCGGCATTCGGCACCACGGTGTTGACCAGGCCCATATCCAGCGCTTCTTTCGCGTCGTACTGGCGGCACAGGAACCAGATTTCACGGGCTTTTTTCTGGCCGACGATACGCGCCATGTAAGAGGCCCCCCAACCGCCATCGAACGAACCGACTTTAGGGCCAGTCTGGCCGAAGACCGCGTTTTCAGCTGCAATAGTCAGGTCGCACATCATGTGCAGCACGTGACCGCCACCGATGGAGTAACCAGCAACCATCGCCACAACCGGTTTTGGACAGGTACGAATCTGGCGCTGGAAATCGAGCACGTTCAGGTGGTGAGTGCCGCTTGCGTCCTGATAGCCGCCGTAATCGCCACGTACTTTCTGGTCGCCGCCTGCGCAGAAGGCTTTTTCGCCTTCGCCGGTCAGAATGATGGTGCCGATATTGTCGTCATATCGAGCATCAGCCAGCGCATTGATCATTTCTTTCACGGTCAGCGGACGGAATGCGTTGCGGACTTCCGGGCGGTTGATGGTGATTTTCGCAATGCCATCGGTAGATTTGTGATAACGAATATCGGTGTAACCTTCCGAGCAATCCTGCCATTCAATTGGGGCATAGAGCATTTGTTCATCTGGATAAATCATGGTGTTTCCTCGCCAGGTTTTCGCAATAAGTTGAGCAGGCAAGCACTGAATGCGGCCGGGTTTTCCCGGTGCGCATTGTGGCCTGCGGCAGTAATAAGATGTGGTGTCTGGCCTGAGCTTTGCGCCACGGCACGGAACTTGTCGTCCCACTCACCACAGATGTAGTAAAAAGGCTGCGGTAATTGTTGTAGCGCGGCCTGCAAATTGGGCTGATTTCCTAATGACGTTGCTTCAAGCATAGCAGCGAGACTTAACGCATTATTCTGGCTGCGAACCGCAATGAGTTCATGACGTTGCTCATCATTGAGCGACTGAAATACCGGCTGTTGATACCAGTCTGCAAGCACGTCTTTTAGGGGGGCGGTACGCAATCGCTGCGCCCAACGCCGGTCGCTGGATTGCCTTTCAGCACGCGCATTTTCATCCGCAAGGCCGGGGTGACTCCCTTCAACAATCAGACCCTGCAAACCCGCATTTTCACCCTGACAGGCGTGGTAAATTCCCACTCGCCCGCCAAGTGAGTAAGCAATCAGCCAGTATTTTAGGATGTTGTAACTAACAAGAGTTTTACGCAGTAATTCATCAACGTGTTGAAAGTTTTCGACCGAAATATCCGCAGATTTTCCGTGACCGGGTAAATCAATGTGCAGTTGCGGCCAGTCGGTGAAGTTGTCACTGAGAGGTTGCCACTCTTGCTGGCAGCCTAAAAAGCCGTGCAGCCAGACCAGGCATGGCAAATTTGCATCCCGCCCTTCACGAAAAACCGCATGTAAAATCATGCCTGGCTGACCTGCGCCAGCAAATGCTGCAACGTTTGCGCACCGTCAGTTTCACCCACCGTCAGCTCGATAACTGTCGCGTGAGGCATACGCCAGGCATGGTCTACGGCAGTTTGTAATTCGTCCCAGCTTGCCGGGTTATGGTAACTGAGACTAAACATTGCCGCGGCGTGGGCAAAGTTGACGTTTTGCGGCATGCAGTAGAAGCGCTCGCGTTCAGCGGCAGGCGTTGGCAACAATGAGAAAATTTGCCCACCATTGTTATTCACAATCAGCAGCACAAACGGCGCGGAGACTTCACGTAAAAGTGCCAGCGAGTTCATGTCGTAAAGCGCTGAGAGATCGCCCACAATGGCCAGCGTCGAGCGTGCCGTCGCGCGTTGCACCCCCGCCGCCGTTGAGAGCAAACCATCAATGCCGCTTGCGCCACGGTTGCTGTAAACCGGATAGCCCGCAGGCAATTGTGCGAAAGAATCCACCAGGCGAACAATCAAGCTATTGCCGACAAACAGTTGCCCGGCATCGGGTAACAATTCAGGCAGGCGCGCGGCGACTTGCGCTTCGCCAAATTCAGTCGTGCCTTTCTTCACCGCCTGCTGCGCGATTTTTGCCAGCGTGGTTAATTTTTCATCCCACGCCATGCGTTTCTCAGCCGGATGCAGCTCCAGCCACTCGCTAATATCACACGATAAGCGGCGGCCACGATGGTTTGCCGCGTCGAGTCGGCCGGGTAGATTATCCACCAGCCAGTATTCTTCAGGCTCACAGGTCGCTTGCCATTGCAGCACGCGTTTTCCGGTCAGGCTGCTGCCGAACTGGATAATAATTTGTGCTTCGGCAAGTTCAGTCACCGCCTGGCTGTTGCTTAACCATAAATCCGCACAGGGCAACGGTTGACCCGTTTGCGAGAGCACATCGCCAATCAGCGGCCAGCCGAGCATTTTTGCCCATGCGGCAACGTGTTTTCCTTCTTCGGCATTCAAACGCCCAGCTACGACCACACCGCGTTTTTGCCGCCAGAAAAACCAGTCGCGTTGTTTCACCGCTTCTTGTGCGGAGCTGGTGCGCAGCCAGGGTTTATCACTTTGCCACCAGTCACCCAGCGCCTGTTGCCAGCTCATGCCGGTTTCATCAGGTTCGCCGTATAACGGTTCGGCAAAGGGACAATTGATGTGAACGGCACCGCCCGTTTGCTGGCCGAGTGCGTGATCTATCGTCGAAACCAACCAGCGAGCGGGAATATCCTGCGTTGGACGCGGTAAGTTAATCGAGTCAGTGGGATGGGAGCTAAAAATTCCAGGCTGGCGGATGGCCTGATTAGCACCGCAATCAATAAGCTCAGGCGGGCGATCGGCGGTGAGAACCACCAGTTTTTCACCCGTCAAACCGGCTTCAATGATGGCCGGATAGAGGTTTGCAACTGCCGTGCCGGAGGTCACAATGATGGCGACGGGAGCCTGACTGGCTTTTGCCAGGCCTAATGCCAGATGCCCTAAACCCCGCTCATCAAAGTGCGTATGGCAAATAAAAGCCCGGTTTTCGGCCGCGCCAAGCGTCAGCGGCGTAGAACGCGAACCCGGTGCGATGCACACATGGCGCACGCCGTGGCGAGTTAGCGCTTCAAGGATTACCGTAGCCCAACGGCGGTTAAACGAGCTTATCGACATAGTTCAGTCCTGAGTCAATTTTGCTGACTCATTATAATTATTGTTGAGATGAATATTTTGATGTGGGTCGGTAATAGCATTTAGAACGTTGTTTTCGTCAGTAGTGTTCGTAATCCAGCCGCTTTATTTTCTATTTCCTGCCATTCTTCCGCCGCGTCTGAACCCGCGACAATGCCCGCTCCGGCGTATAATCGCACCATGTTATTGGTGACTTTTGCCGAGCGTAAGGCGACACAGAATTCCGCCTGACGTTGCGATATATACCCGGCGGATCCTGCATACCATTCACGTTCAAACGGTTCGTATTGGGTAATGAATTGATGCGCCACATCCCGAGGCAAACCTGCAACGGCGGCGGTGGGTTGCAACAAAGCCAGGCATTGCGCATCGTCAGGCTTCGCAAGTTCCGTCCAGATGCAGCGACGCAAATGCTGCACCTTTCGCAGCCGCACAATTTGCGGGGGGAGAACATCAATCGCGCCCACGGATTTTTGCAGGCGCTGGCAAATATCTTCCACAACCAGCATGTTTTCACGCTGATTTTTATCGTCTTTTAACAGCCATTGCCCGAGCGACCAGGCGCGATGTTCATCCGGATGGTTAGAGACGGTGCCCGCTAATGCTTCGGTACGTAATGCGCAATCGATTCGCCGCCAAAGCCGCTCCGGGCTTGAGCCGAGGAACGCATGGCTGGCATCAAATACCATCAGAAAATGATAGCAGTTCAGGTTTACCCGCCGACTCGCCGCCATAAAACCCGCCGCAGAAACTGCCGAGGTAAATTGCAAATCGGTGACTCTCGCCAGCACCACTTTATCGAGTTCGTGCTGTTCTATCGCCGTCGTCGCTCGCTCGATAAGCTGATGCCATTCGGGCTGAGTCGGAATGTGTTGTTCGCCCACGCAGTTTAAACGCTGCGAAGGCAGCAGTTTGGCAGGCAACAGTTGTTCGAGGAAGTGTCGCGCCTCACGTGCATCATCTTGTAAGGAAGTTTCACTATACAAATGAAGATAAAGATAAGCACTGCCACCAATGCGTCGCCACTCAAGACGTGGGAGGAATAAACAGCTTGTCGTGGGCGAAAACGCATTTACGCCAGTGATACGAAGTGTGGGCTGGTCAGCATAATCGTTGAGAAATGCGCTGGCAGCATCTAAGGTTTCGAAGTTTCGCAACGCGCCAAGTGCCGCAATTTCATCATCACCATTGCGCTGTTGCCAGTAAAATTGGGGATACAGGCGTTGGCTGGTCAACCACGCGAGAGCATCCGAGGCATCACTCAGACTTATAGCAACGGAAAGTTGTTCTAAGCCCGGCGCATCCGCAAATTCTGCGTTCAATGCAAGCTGTAACTGTTGCAGCGCGACGACAACTGAATTCACGTTTACCTCACCTTCCCTGAAAACCCCTGATTATACGTGGTCATGGCGGCAAAAAAAAATCCCACCCAATGGGTAAGATTTTTCTGCTGGCACTCGACGCAATTATTATACCCAGGTTGCTGCAAAAGCAGCCAACGCCCCTGCAGCTTGAAGGGCGAAGGGTATCTAGCGCCTGGCTAATAAAAGCCCTAGTATCAGGCCTGCCGCCGCCCCCACACCCACTCCTTGCCATGGTTTTTCATGGACATAATCATCAGCGCGATAAACAGCTTTTTTTGCACGATAGTAGTAATTATCAGAAGCACTACTCACCCGCGCTTTGACCTCACTGAGCGCCTGTTCGGCTCGTTCTTTCAACTCAATGTACTTTTGGTCTGCCGGATCACCTGAGGAACGCAGCACTTCTTCTAACGTTTCACTCAGCAAAGTTAAATCATCATCAAGACGAGATTCATACGGTTGCATTACTGTTCTCCGTGTTTAAAAAATGCTCGTCCGCTAACTATAGACAATGCTAATGCTTTTCGCTCATTGATTCATGATTCGCTAAACATGGATGTGTAATGCCGATGCCGAATCCAACTTATCTTCAGCCATAAAAAAACCGCCAACAAGTGGCGGTTTCTTCTCATTTCGGCAAACTCAGTAAAAATCACCGGATGCGGCTTCGGCTTGCGCCATCCAGACTGGTTTTTCACTGGTTTTTGACCATACGCGATGCAGGTAGCTGTAAAAGCGGGAACGATCTTTCCAGAACAGCATCACTGGCAACGCCAGGACACCTGCCAGAACCACGAAAGTGCGACGCAGGAAGACCTGATGCAGTGGATAGTCTTTGTATAAGCTCATAATGCCTCCCTTAAATTGTGACCGGTAGCAAACACCGGGAAAATAGAACTTGTCATCTGGCTAAAATAGTATCGCATTGCCTGAAAGTTTACTACTCCTCCGACCACTTAAAGTCACTTTTTGCCACTAATTTACAATCCCGGCTGTAATTAAGTTACAAAAAGGTTAAATAAATACTAACCATTAGTTAATTAATGGCTTTCGCCATTTTTATACTTTTTTTACACCCTGCCCTGCGACTTTTACGACATCTTTGCACTGAAACTTTCACACTGATTCCAATTCCTTATAACTACCGAGGTGGATTGTGAGTGCAGGTCTGATAGCCGGTGTGGTGCTGGTCTTTATGCTGTTGGGATATTTAATTTATGCCCTGATCAATGCGGAGGCGTTCTGATGGCCGCTTCCGCATTTTTACTGATTGCCAGTTTCCTGTTGGTGCTTTTTGCCCTGGCAAAACCACTGGGTAACGTACTGACGCGCTTCATTAATGGCGAGCCGTTGCCTGTTCTGGGGAAAATGGACTCGCTGCTCATAAAACTACTGGGAGCCGACGCCAGCCAGGAGATGAGTTGGAAGCGGTATCTGGCGGCGATCCTTGCCTTTAACGTTTTTGGTCTGGCGCTGCTGTTCGTCATTTTGCTAACGCAAGGGAGTTTGCCGCTTAACCCGCAGCAATTGCCTGGGCTTTCCTGGCATCTGGCGTTAAACACCGCCGTCAGTTTTGTCTCCAACACTAACTGGCAGTCCTACAGCGGTGAAACCACGCTGAGCTATTTCAGCCAGATGGTCGGTTTGACGGTGCAAAACTTCTTATCCGCGGCCACCGGTATTGCCGTGGTATTTGCGCTGATCCGCGCATTTTCCCGTCAAAGCACTCACACGCTCGGTAACGCCTGGGTCGATTTGACTCGCATCACGCTTTACGTTTTGCTGCCGATTTCACTGCTGATTGCGCTGTTCTTTATCAGCCAGGGCACATTGCAAAACATCGCGGCGTATCAGCCGTTCACCTCACTTGAAGGCGTGCAGCACGTGTTGCCGATGGGCCCGGTCGCTTCGCAAGAGGCTATCAAAATGCTCGGCACCAACGGCGGCGGGTTCTTTAATGCCAACTCTTCGCACCCGTTCGAGAACCCAACCGCCCTGACCAACTTTGTACAGATGCTGGCGATCTTCCTGATCCCCACCGCGCTGTGTTTTGCCTTTGGCGAAGCCGTCAGCGACAAACGCCAGGGACGCGCCATTTTATGGGCGATGGCGGTAATTTTTGTGATTTGCGTAGTGGTGGTGATGTGGGCCGAAACTAGCGGGAATACGCATTTCACGCTGCTCGGCGCGGACAGCAATATCAACATGGAGGGCAAAGAAAGCCGCTTCGGGATATTGGTCAGTAGCCTGTTTTCTGTGATTACCACCGCTGCTTCCTGTGGTGCCGTTAACGCGATGCATGATTCCTTCACGGCACTTGGCGGCATGATCCCAATGTGGCTGATGCAAATTGGCGAAGTAGTGTTCGGCGGCGTTGGCTCCGGTCTGTACGGCATGTTGCTGTTCGTCTTACTGACGGTGTTTATCGCCGGGTTGATGATTGGCCGCACGCCTGAATATCTCGGTAAAAAAATTGATGTTGCCGAGATGAAAATGACCGCCATGGCGATTTTGGTTACGCCTACTTTAGTGCTGCTCGGCACCGCACTTGCGATGATGACGGACGCGGGTCGCGCGGGAATGCTCAACCCCGGCATTCATGGCTTTAGCGAAGTGTTGTATGCCGTCTCTTCTGCGGCCAATAACAACGGCAGCGCGTTTGCCGGTCTAAGCGCCAATACCCCTTTCTGGAACGTGCTGCTGGCGGTGTGCATGTGGTTTGGCCGCTTTGCGGTGATTATCCCGGTGCTGGCTATTGCGGGTTCGCTTGTCACTAAAAAGTCGCAGGCGGCAGGCATCGGCACCTTACCCACCCACGGCCCGCTGTTTATCGGCTTGCTGATTGGCACGGTGCTGTTAGTCGGTGCGCTGACCTTTATTCCCGCCCTCGCTTTAGGCCCGGTTGCGGAACACCTTTCCTTTGTGAATTTGTGATTAAGAGGCTTCCATGAGTCGCAAGCAACAGGCGCTATTTGAACCATCGCTGATTCGTCAGGCGCTGATAGATTCCGTTAAAAAGCTCACACCACAAGTGCAATGGCGCAACCCGGTGATGTTTATTGTTTGGGTGGGGAGCGTGATGACTACCGCTCTGGCGATTGCCATGTTCAGTGGAAAACTTCCCGGCGATGCGCCATTCACCGCCGCCATTAGCGTATGGCTTTGGTTTACGGTGCTGTTCGCAAACTTCGCCGAAGCGCTGGCTGAAGGCCGTAGCAAGGCTCAAGCTAATAGCCTGAAAGGGGTGAAGAAAACCAGTTTTGCTCGTAAGTTACGCGCCCCGCATCATGACGCGCAGATAGACCATGTGCCTGCCGCAGATTTACGCAAAGGCGATATCGTGCTGGTTGAAGCGGGCGATATTATCCCGTGTGATGGCGAGGTGCTGGAAGGCGGCGCATCGGTGGATGAAAGCGCGATTACCGGTGAGTCCGCGCCGGTGATTCGTGAGTCAGGCGGTGACTTTGCCTCCGTGACTGGCGGGACGCGCATTCTTTCCGACTGGCTGGTGATTCAGTGCAGTGTGAACCCTGGTGAAACCTTCCTCGACCGCATGATAGCGATGGTGGAAAGCGCCCAGCGCCGTAAAACGCCGAACGAAATCGCGCTGACGATTTTACTGGTCGCACTCACCATCGTCTTCTTACTGGCAACGGCAACGCTTTGGCCATTCTCGCAATATGGCGGCGTGGCGGTGAGCGTCACGGTGCTGATTGCCCTGCTGGTTTGCCTGATTCCGACCACTATCGGCGGGCTGCTTTCAGCCATTGGCGTGGCGGGTATGAGCCGTATGTTGGGTGCAAACGTGATTGCCACCAGCGGGCGTGCCGTAGAAGCGGCTGGCGACGTAGATGTTTTGCTGCTGGATAAAACCGGCACCATTACGCTTGGCAACCGCCAGGCTTCAGATTTCCTTCCGGCTCCCGGTATTGATGAAAAAACATTGGCCGATGCGGCGCAGCTTTCGTCGCTTGCCGATGAAACACCTGAAGGCCGCAGCATTGTGGTGCTGGCAAAACAGCGCTTTAACCTGCGCGAACGTGATGTACAAAACCTGCATGCCACCTTTGTACCATTCACCGCGCAGACCCGGATGAGCGGCATTGATATTCAGGACCGCATGATTCGCAAAGGTTCTGTCGATGCTATTCGTCGCCACGTTGAGGCCAACGGTGGTCATTTCCCGCCGCAGGTGGATACTCTCGTCGAAGGTGTTGCGCGCACTGGTGGCACGCCGCTGGTTGTCGCGGAAGGTGCCAACGTACTCGGTGTGATTGCCCTGAAAGATATTGTTAAAGGTGGCATTAAAGAGCGCTTTGCGCAGTTACGCCAGATGGGGATTAAAACCGTGATGATTACCGGTGATAACCGTCTGACCGCAGCTGCGATTGCCGCCGAAGCGGGTGTCGATGATTTTCTCGCGGAAGCGACACCGGAAGCCAAACTGGCACTAATTCGCCAGTATCAGGCGGAAGGCCGTTTAGTGGCGATGACCGGCGACGGCACCAACGATGCCCCGGCGCTGGCGCAGGCAGACGTGGCGGTGGCGATGAATTCCGGCACCCAGGCGGCGAAAGAAGCCGGCAACATGGTGGACCTGGACTCCAACCCGACCAAATTGATTGAAGTGGTGCATATCGGCAAACAGATGCTGATGACCCGTGGCTCGCTGACCACATTCAGTATCGCCAACGATGTAGCGAAGTATTTCGCGATCATTCCCGCCGCGTTTGCCGCGACTTACCCGCAGTTGAATGCGCTGAACGTGATGCACCTGCACTCCCCGACTTCGGCGATTTTAAGCGCGGTGATTTTCAACGCCCTGATCATCATCTTTTTGATTCCACTGGCATTACGTGGCGTGAGCTACAAACCGCTAAGTGCCGCTGCCATGTTGCGCCGCAATCTGTGGATTTACGGGCTCGGCGGCTTAATTGTGCCGTTTATTGGCATCAAAGCTATCGACCTGGTGCTGACCGTGTGTGGCCTGGTTTAAGAGGAAAAACAAATGACTATTTTACGTCCCGCTATACTGTTACTGATTTTGCTGACCCTGATTACAGGCGGACTTTACCCGCTTTTGACCACACTTTTAGGCCAGTGGTGGTTCCATGAGCAGGCCAATGGTTCGTTGATTATTCAGGCCAACGAAGTACGCGGCTCCAGGCTGATTGGGCAAAACTTCACCGAGGCTAAGTATTTGCAAGGTCGCCCTTCTGCAACCGCAGAAACACCTTATAATCCAATGGCCTCTGGCGGCAGTAATTTGGCAGGAAGCAATCCAGAATTAGATAAACAAATTACCGAACGTGTCGCGGCATTAAGACAGGCAAATCCGCAAGCCAACCCGGCGGTTCCCGTTGAGCTGGTTACTGCGTCGGCCAGTGGTCTGGACGGGCAAATTTCACCAGAAGCCGCAGCCTGGCAAATTCCTCGTATCGCTAATGCGCGCAATTTGCCCGTTCAACAAGTGGCACGCCTGGTAGCAGAAAATACCACTCACCCGCTGGTTGGTTTTATCGGTAAACCAGTGGTGAATGTGTTGTTGGTTAACCTGGCGCTGGATGCTCTCCAGGCACCATAAGAGAAAACTGCCGGATGACGCTGCTGTACGACCTACCCGGTCGCGAGCAAGCGCCAGCGTCATCCACCAAAAAGGATTTGATATGTCTCAGGAACCGCTGCGCCCTAATCCAGATAAATTGCTGGAGCAGGTCAACCGCCCATCGCGCGGCAAGTTAAAGATTTTCTTCGGCGCGTGTGCAGGCGTAGGGAAAACTTACGCCATGCTTCAGGAAGCGCAGCGGTTGCGAGGACAAGGGCTAAATATCCTGATTGGCGTGGTAGAAACTCACGGCCGCCAGGAAACTGCCGCGCTGCTGAACGGGCTGAATATTCTGCCTGCAAAGCGGATACACCATCGTGGGCGCTGGGTTCAGGAGTTTGATCTCGACGCGGCGCTGGCACGTAACCCGGCGCTGATCCTGATGGACGAATTGGCGCACAGCAATGCGCCCGGTTCGCGCCACCCTAAACGCTGGCAAGATGTGGAAGAGTTGCTCGACGCCGGGATTGATGTGTTTACCACCGTCAACGTTCAGCATCTTGAAAGCCTGAACGATATTGTTGGTGGCGTGACGGGAATTCAGGTGCGCGAAACGGTACCCGACCCGATTTTTGACGCCGCCGATGAAATCGTGCTGGTCGATTTGCCGCCTGATGATTTACGCCAGCGCCTGCACGAAGGGAAAGTGTATATTTCAGGCCAGGCCGAACGCGCCATCGAGCACTTCTTCCGTAAGGGGAATTTGATTGCCTTACGCGAACTGGCCCTGCGCCGCACCGCCGACCGCGTTGATGATCAAATGCGTGCCTGGCGTGATAACCAGGGCGAGGAAAAAGTCTGGCACACGCGAGATGCCATTTTGCTGTGTATCGGCCACAGTTCCGGCAATGAAAAACTGGTGCGCACCGCCGCGCGCCTGGCGGCAAAACTAGGCAGCGTCTGGCACGCCGTTTACGTCGAAACCCCGCAGCTTCATCGGTTACCTGAACATCAACGTCGCGCTATTTTGGCCTCGCTTCGCCTCGCTCAAGAGTTGGGGGCTGAAACCACCACGCTTGCCGATCCGGCAGAAGATAAAGCGATTTTGCGTTACGCGCGCGAGCATAATCTCGGCAAGATTATTATCGGTAGACGCACTACTCGACGCTTCTGGAGCCGGGAATCCTTTGCCGATCGTTTAGCCCGCCGTGCGCCAGACCTTGATCTGGTGATTGTCGCCCTTGACGATAAACCCTCTGCCGTCTCTCCTTCCGCCCAGGACACTCGCAGCTTTAGCGAAAAATGGCGTGCGCAATTGCGCGGCTGTGGCGTCGCCGTCGCCCTTTGCGCGGTAACGACGTTTATCGCGAATCAATGGCTGATGGGTTTCGATGCCGCTAACCTGGTGATGCTTTATTTGCTGGGTGTGGTGATTGTGGCGCTGTTTTATGGTCGCTGGCCTTCGGTTCTTGCCACCGTCATTAGCGTACTGAGTTTCGATTTATTCTTTATTGCTCCTCACGGCACACTAGCGGTTTCTGATATCCAGTACCTGTTAACGTTCGCCGTTATGCTGACCGTTGGCTTGGTTATCGGGAATCTCACGGCGGGCGTGCGCTATCAGGCGCGCATCGCTCGTTATCGCGAGCAGCGCACACGCCATCTTTATGAGATGTCTAAAGCCCTCGCCGCAGAACGTACGCCGCAAGATATAGCCGCGACCAGCGAGCTGTTTATCAAAAATAGTTTTCACGCCCGCGCCCAACTATTACTGCCGGATGAGAACGGCGTGTTAGTGCGTGCTAATGGGCAGAGTGAACCGCAAAACTGGGACGAAGCCATTGCCCGCTGGAGCTTTGATAAAGGCCAGCCCGCAGGTGCTGGGACCGATACTTTACCCGGCGTGCCGTATCAAATTCTGCCGCTGAAAACGCCGGAAAAAACACTCGGCTTGCTTATCGTCGAACCCAATAATTTACGCCAGTTGATGATTCCTGAGCAGCAGCGGCTGCTGGAAACTTTCACCCTGCTGACGGCGACGGCGCTGGAAAGATTTTTGCTGACCGCAAGTGAAGAACAAGCCCGGCTTTCGAGCGAACGCGAGCAAATTCGTAACTCGCTGCTCGCCGCCCTTTCGCACGATTTGCGTACACCTCTGACAGTGTTGTTTGGGCAGGCGGAAATTCTGACTCTGGATCTGGCATCTGAAGGCTCTAAACATGCACCGCAAGCCAACGATATTCGCCAGCATGTGCTCAATACCACGCGCCTGGTCAACAATTTGCTGGATATGGCGCGGATTCAGTCCGGTGGATTTAATCTGCGCAAAGAGTGGTTAACGCTGGAAGAGGTGGTCGGCAGCGCGTTAAAAATGCTGGAGCCTGGACTGGGCGGGCGACATATTGATTTGGACTTGCCTGAACCTCTGCTATTGATTCATGTTGATGGCCCGCTCTTTGAACGGGTGCTGATAAACCTGCTTGAGAATGCGGCAAAATACGCAGGCTACCAGGCCAAAATTGGCATTCGCGCGCAAGCTCTGGCTGATAAGCTGGACGTTGAAGTCTGGGACAGCGGGCCAGGTATTCCTGTTGGCCAGGAACAAAAGATTTTTGATAAATTCTCCAGGGGTAACAAAGAGTCGGCAATCCCAGGCGTAGGTTTAGGGCTGGCAATTTGCCAGGCGATTGTTGAAGTCCACGACGGAAAAATTATTGCGGCTAATCGGGTGGAAGGCGGAGCCAGTTTTCATGTTATTTTACCCCTTCCCCCGCCGCCCGAACTTGCTGAGATGAATGAGACGCTGTGATATCCGTTCTGATAGTTGAAGACGAAAAAGAGATTCGCCGTTTCTTGCGTACCGCGCTGGAGGCCGAGTCGTTACGCGTCCACGAAGCCGAGACGCTGCAACGCGGCTTGCTTGAAGCCGCCACTCGCAAACCGGATTTGGTGATTCTCGACCTCGGTTTACCCGATGGCGACGGCATTGATTTTATCCGTGATTTCCGCCAGTGGAGCCAGACGCCGATTGTGGTGCTTTCCGCGCGTAGCGATGAGCAAGTGAAGATTGACGCGCTGGATGCCGGAGCTGATGACTATCTCAGCAAACCGTTTGGGATTGGCGAACTGCAAGCGCGACTGCGTGTCGTCTTACGTCGCCATGCAAGCCTTGCGCAGCCCGATCCGGTTTATCAGTTTTCAAATATCAGCGTTGATCTCGCCAACCGTCGCATTACCCGCGATGGCACCGAAATCCACCTCACACCTATTGAATTTCGCCTGCTTGCTACCCTGCTCAATAACCATGGAAAAGTGCTGACACAGCGCCAGCTGCTCAACCAGGTTTGGGGGCCAAATGCCGTGGAACACAGTCACTATTTGCGCATTTATATGGGACATTTGCGCCAGAAGCTGGAAAGCGATCCGGCGCGCCCGGCGCATTTGTTGACGGAAACGGGGATTGGTTATCGGTTTATGTTGTAGATTCTACAAACAAAAAAGGCGCCTTTCGGCGCCTTTTTCAGTTCTACGAATTACTTCGCGTTTTTCAGCACTTCACTGACAATCTCTACCGCTTCTTTCTCAATTTGCAGGCGGTGTTCCGCGCCTAAGAAACTTTCGCAATAGATTTTGTAGGCATCTTCAGTACCAGACGGACGGGCTGCAAACCAGCCGTTGTCGGTCATCACTTTCAAACCGCCAATGGATGCGCCGTTACCCGGAGCTGCCGTTAAGCGTGCGGTAATCGGGTCGCCTGCCAGGGTGCTGGCGCTCACCATTTCTGGGGAGAGTTTAGACAACGCCGCTTTCTGCGCAGAAGTGGCAGAAGCTTGCAGACGGTTGTAGCTAGGCGCGCCGAAACGGGCTGCCAGTTCGTCATAATGCTGCTGCGGATTTTTGCCGGTAACGGCAGTGATTTCGGCCGCCAGCAAGCACATGATGATGCCGTCTTTGTCGGTAGACCACGGAGTGCCGTCGAAACGCAGGAATGATGCCCCGGCGCTCTCTTCGCCGCCAAAACCGAAGCTGCCATCAAACAAACCATCAACAAACCATTTGAAACCAACCGGTACTTCTACCAGTTTACGGCCTAAATCGTTGACCACGCGGTCAATCATTGCTGAAGAAACCAGCGTTTTACCGACTGCAACGTCTTTGCCCCACTGTGGGCGATGCTGGAACAGGTAGTTAATCGCAACTGCAAGATAATGGTTCGGATTCATCAGACCAGCAGGCGTGACGATACCGTGGCGGTCGTAATCCGGGTCGTTAGCAAATGCCAGATCGAATTTGTCACGCAGCGCCAGCAAACCCGCCATTGCGCATTCGGAGGAGCAATCCATGCGGATAGCGCCATCTTTATCCAGATGCATAAAGCGGAAGGTTTGATCGACATGATCGTTAACAATCGTCAGATCCAGATTGTAGTGTTTCGCGATGCGCTGCCAGTATTCGATACCGGAGCCGCCGAGCGGATCAACACCCAATTTCAGACCCGATTTCTGGATGGCGGCCATATCAACGATGTCCACCAGCCCTTCAATAAACGGCTGCACCAGATCTTGTTCTTGTACGTGACCGCTTGCCCAGGCTTTATCCAGAGAGATACGTTTTACATCTTTCAGACCCGCGGCCAACAATGCGTTGGCGCGATCTTCAACCACTTTGGTGACATTGGTATCAGCCGGACCACCATTTGGCGGATTGTATTTGATACCACCATCTTCCGGCGGGTTGTGCGAAGGCGTGATGACAATACCATCGGCCAGTGCGCCACCGTTTTTGTTATGCGTCAGAATAGCGTGCGAGATGGCAGGCGTTGGCGTGTAGCCATTTGCCTGTTGCACAATGACATCCACACCGTTTGCAGCCAACACTTCGAGCACGGAGATAAACGCAGGTTCAGATAACGCGTGGGTATCTTTGCCAACGTAGCACGGCCCGGTAATGCCATTTTTTGCACGATCTTCAGCAATCGCCTGAGCAATCGCCAGAATGTGAGGTTCATTGAAACTATGACGTGCCGCACTACCACGGTGGCCGGAAGTTCCGAACTTCACCGCGTGTTCGCTATTCCCCACTTCAGGCTTCAGCACGTAATACTGGGCCGTCAGTTGGGCTACGTTAATCAAATCGCTCTGTTGTGCCGGTTGTCCTGCACGAGGGTGGTTAGCCATTGGCCTTTCCTTCTGACGCGAGGTGTTAAATTGTGCCGCAAACCTTTTCAATCAATTCCGCCGGGAATTGCATTGATTGCATGATGTGTTCGATCATGCTGCATTTACGGCCTGTATTGGTATTGGTGATAACCCAGTATGGCGTACCTGGGACATGCTTAGGTTTGGTCTGGTTGCCGTTTTGCAGCAGCGTTTGCTCGTTGCCTGCAAAGTAGACACGAGTGCGACCGTGCAGCGACTCGGTCGCTTCACCAAAAGCATGAGCATCTAAGGTATACAGAGTCGAAAGCACCATCATGAAACGGTTAACGGCTTTCTTTTGCTCCGCATATTCATCAGACAGCAGCAATTCACGCACCGCACGAACACGATCGCGTGCTTTGTTTACGGGTTTGGCTTCCGGGGCAGGTGCAGCAGTTGCCGCCGTCTGGCCGGTAGATGCAGGTGTAGCAGGAGTTTGACCGGCGGTAAATTTCAACATGCGCCGTAAAATATCGGACGCGCTTTCACCAATGTGCTGCGTGTGGCTGGCAATGTAGCGATAGAGCTCGTCATCAACTTCAATTGTTTTCATCTTAATCCAGTGCGATATCTTTTCTGAATACAAGTTGTTGGGATTATAAGGACAAATCCCAACCTCGGGTAGCGCCAAGCTTTTGTCACCCCACAAAGTCAGACTAAACTGGAAATTTGCGGCAGTGCGGCAGAATGCCGTTATGATACCCTAACCTCACGAAGTAAAAAAAAAGAACTTTGCCATGAAATTGAATGCTCGCCTGCAAACTGCGCAACAATTGACTAGTAATTCTCCCATCGTCCTTATTCACGGTCTTTTTGGTAGCCTTGATAACCTCGGCGTGCTGGCCCGTGACCTTGGGCAGGATCATTCGTTACTGCAGATTGATCTGCGCAATCATGGGTTATCGCCGCGTAGCGAAGAAATGAACTACTCTGCGATGGCGCAGGATGTGGTTGAAACGCTTGATGAATATGGCATTAAGAAAGCCATTATTATCGGCCATTCTATGGGCGGGAAAGTGGCAATGGCGTTAACCGCCATCGCCCCGGAACGTGTTGATAAATTAGTGCTGATTGATATCGCCCCGGTGGATTATCAAGTGCGTCGCCACGATGAGATTTTTGCAGCGATTAATGCAGTTACCGAGGCAGACGTTAAAACTCGCCAGCAAGCCGCCGTCATTATGCGCGAGCATCTTGATGAAGAGGGCGTGATTCAGTTTTTGCTGAAATCCTTTGCCGATGGCGAATGGAAATTCAATGTGCCGGTGCTGTGGGAGCAATATGAGAATATTGTCGGATGGAAAAACATCCCTGCCTGGAACGAACCGGCGCTGTTTATTCGCGGGGGTGCATCTCCTTATGTTGACGAATCTCACCGCGAACAGCTGCTTTCGCAGTTCCCACAGGCCCGTGCGCATGTGGTTGCCGGTGCTGGTCATTGGGTTCACGCCGAAAAACCTGATGCTGTTTTGCGCGCAATTCATCGTTATATTGATGAATCCGCTGCAAACTGATTAAAAACAAACCGACTGGCCGCAAGTTGCGGCTAACGCGTTGGCGCGCAAGCCATGCTGATGTATGATTGCGCGCTAAATTGCGCCAGAGCACCCCGCTCAGTGCCACCTGAATTCCCTGTCAGTAGTCTAATCATGGCAAAAGAACAAACGGACCGTACTACATTAGATCTGTTCGCGGACGAGCGTCGCCCGGGGCGACCAAAAACAAATCCGCTAACGCGTGATGAGCAATTGCGTATCAACAAACGCAATCAACTCAAGCGCGATAAAGTACGCGGCCTGAAGCGAGTGGAGCTAAAGCTCAATAACGATGCGGTAGATGCTCTCAACCAACTGGCTGAAGCGCGCAATATCAGCCGTAGTGAGCTGATTGAAGAGATACTACTCGCACAACTGAAGCAGCATCTCAGTTAGTTTTAGTTCTATGTCCTGGTATGCAATGTTGCAGTCTGTGCACACCGGGGCGATAGCAGTTTCCGCACCACGAAGTGTTCTGCTATGATTGCCCTATCTGTGGCCAAATAGCAGCCACCATACCATTAAGTATCAAGAGGTTATTTTACTCATGGCAATCGTAGGCATTTTTTTCGGCAGCGACACTGGTAACACCGAAAATATCGCGAAAATGATTCAAAAACAGCTCGGTAAAGAAGTTGCTGAGGTGCATGACATTGCTAAGAGCAGCAAAGAAGACCTGGAAGGCTTCGATATTCTGCTTCTCGGCATCCCAACGTGGTATTACGGTGAAGCACAATGCGACTGGGATGATTTCTTCCCGACGCTGGAAGAAGTTGATTTCAATGGCAAACTGGTTGCTCTGTTCGGCTGTGGCGACCAGGAAGATTACGCAGAATACTTCTGTGACGCGTTAGGCACTATCCGCGACATCATTGAGCCACGCGGCGCAGCTATCGTCGGTCACTGGCCAACTGCGGGCTACCATTTCGAAGCCTCTAAAGGCCTGGCTGACGACGATCACTTTGTCGGTCTGGCTATCGATGAAGATCGTCAACCAGAACTGACGGCTGAACGCGTTCAGAAATGGGTCAAGCAAGTTTCTGACGAGCTGAACCTGGCTGATATCATCAACGCCTGATTCTGGATGTGACGCAGCTTTAAACGGGTTGCGTCACATTGATAGATATTATCGATTAAAATAATTGCTACAAATTTTTAACTTTTCAGTTTGTCCCTGTACAATGACCTCCTGATCAAAAAGCTAGCAAGGCAAACAAATCGCGACTCAGCCGCCATTTTTTAGCTTGATTATGCATAATACTTGCGGTTCCCATTTAGAAGTGGCAGTTCTATAATGAGACGCATTCATCTTAACGCTCACCCTGAGTCCGAGCGAATCGTTAAGCAACAGGACAATTTCCGCATGACTGACAATAATACCGCATTAAAGAAAGCCGGCTTGAAAGTCACGCTTCCGCGATTAAAAATCCTTGAAGTGTTGCAGGGGCCGGTGAACCACCACGTCAGTGCGGAAGACCTCTATAAACGTCTGATTGATATGGGTGAAGAGATTGGTCTCGCCACCGTTTATCGTGTACTCAACCAGTTTGATGATGCAGGCATTGTAACTCGTCATAATTTCGAAGGCGGCAAATCCGTATTCGAACTGACGCAGCAGCATCACCATGACCATCTGATCTGTCTGGATTGCGGCAAGGTTATTGAATTCAGTGATGATTCTATCGAAGCCCGCCAGCGCGAAATCGCAACACGTCATGGCATTCGTCTGACTAACCACAGCCTGTACCTTTACGGTCACTGCGCTGAAGGTGATTGCCGTACTGATGAAAACGCACACGAAATCAGCGAAAGGTAATCCGTATATTCTGGCTTCTGATTCAGGAGCCATGCATAAAAAACCGGTGAGGACACTCACCGGTTTTTTTATGGCTTACGCACTACCATTATTTGTTGTTAGCGCGAATCTCTTGCCAGATTTTATCGCATTTAGCTTTTACCGCCTGATCATTACCCGTGCGGGTCGCCTGAATACAGTTCTGGTAATCCAGGGTACGAACCGTTTCTTTCTTCGCGAAATCCTGATGCTCTTTTTCCTGAGCCAGTACATTCAACACGCTTTGGCAGGCCTGAATTTTATCCGGATTACCTTCTGCGGTGTTAATACAGGCGCTATACGCTTGTTTTAGTTTCGTATCTTCCGGAGCCGTTTTAGGTTGTTGCTGCGCACACGCACTCAAACCTAACGCCATCACCACTGTCAGAACGATTTTTTTCATGCTTGATATCCTTAAGAAAACCGGGCGTTTTCACGCCCGGATTCGAATCAGAAGATGGTGAACGGTGCGATAACAATGAATTTCACGTCACGCTCATCCTGGAAGATGTTGCCGTAACCACCGCCCCAGCTTGGGATGTCGGAATGGTTGTCGTACTGAGTGAAGTGCAGTTTGAACAGAGTGCCTTTCGCACGGCCATCCTGAACGGTATACAACGCATCAAGGCTGTACGCAGATTCTTTCAGGCGGTTATCCGCATCGTAGTAACCGTCTGTGGTTGGTTTGGAGCTTGGTTTAGCATCCCATGCGTAAACATAAGAGGCGCCCACCGCCCAACCCGCAAGATTCCAGTTGCTCAGGTCATACATCGCGCCTGCAAATACCGCTTTTTCACCGTTGGCGTTGAAGTCAGAGCGGTTATCCCACCACACATCAAGACGACCGTTGGAAGAGGCGTAGGTTGGCGTCATACGCTGTAGGAAGTAGCCCTGTTGGCCATCAGCCTTAACCATGGTTCCTTCAAGGCGCAAATCAACCTGGCCGACTCTGTATCCGAGAGTCAATGCCTGCAACCATGCGGTGCCGTCGTACAGATCGTTCACACTACCGTCAGAAACTTTGTCACGCGTGCCGTAGAACTGGTAGCTGGTGGTTAACGGGCTGCCCGCGATATCAAATTTGTAGCTCGCCTTAGTGAAATACTGATCAACATAACCTTCAGCCTGGCCAAATGCGGCCTCAAGAATCAGGTTATTTTTGAAGTCATATTTCGCGCCAAGTGAATGTAAGTATTCAACTTTGGTGTTCTTATCGTTCTGATAGAACTTGTCCATTTCCAGGTGCCACGGAGCTTTATACTCGTTGGTCCACATGTAGGAGAAGCTCAACGCACCAGAATCGCCATAGTCAAAGTTTGCACCAGCTTCTGCGCCCTGGTAAGTGCCTGGCATGAAGCTCCAGTGTGGTGCTAACAGAGTTTGACCGGTTGGCTGAATGTAACCACCACGCGCCCATACCGGGCCGTATTTGAATTTAGCCGCTGCTTTATAGAGGCTGATGCCGCTCTTATCGCCGGAATAATCTTCGTCATAAGCTTTGTTAGAAGAGGAGAATGCGATTTCGTTTGGGTGACCGCTGTTAGCGTTTTCTGCCATTTCGATAGCAGTAAAGGCCGCAACGTCCAGACCAAACATGTCTGCGGCATAACCTGACTGGAAGTCCAGGTTTGCGTTCCATGTGGAGTGCGCAAGGTTAGTTTCGTATTTACCCGTTGTGACGTCTTTACGGTCACGCTCACGCTGCCAGTAATAAACGCCGCCGGTCAGCGTTGAATCATCAATAAAACCTGCTGCCGTTGCCTGAGGGATGACCACTAATCCTGAAAGAGCCGTAACACCTGCGATTGCAAGCGCCAGCGCACTACGTTTGCCACTAAACGTACGCATAGAAAATTCCTCTTTGACGAATAAATAATCGCTGGACGTTAAAAGACGTCATGTAGCGAAAAAAGTAAAAATGCCTAACGGCTAAAGCGGTTATGAATATTTGCCCGCATTACTGCTTCCTTAAGACTATTTTTCGCGACGCGAATTATCAACGACTTTGTAAGAGTTCATTCCGATATTATGACAGAGAGCACATAATTTATGAGTATTTGTAACAAATGACGACTCAAGAGTTTTATCTGGATAATTGAAATTATTAACATACAAAACTCTACATGAGAGCGCTCACATAATTAAACAAAGAATTATTAATGTTCCGATATTGACCGTGAAAAATTTGCAGTGAGGAGTGTAAATAACATTAATTCGCAACGCGAATGTGAAGAAATGTTTAACCAGATGATTCTAAAGCGAAAAAAAAACGCCGCGATTTGCGGCGTTTTTGTCATACATTGACCATGTAACCTTAGGGTTATTCTCCCATTTTGGCCCAGGTATCACGCAGCCCGACGGTACGGTTAAACACCAGTTTTTCAGCTGTTGTATAACGGCTATCCAGGCAGAAATAACCTTCGCGCTCGAACTGATACGCTTTGCTGATTTCGGCATTTTTCAGGCTTGGCTCGACAAAACCTTGCTTGATGACCAGAGATTCCGGGTTAATTGTGGCCAAGAAATCTTCAGCAGCCCCAGGGTTCGCCACGCTGAACAAACGGTCGTAAAGACGGATTTCAACCGGCAATGCATGTTCAGCACTGACCCAATGAATTACACCTTTCACTTTACGTCCATCAGCAGGGTCTTTGCTTAATGTGTCCGGATCGTAGGAGCAATGCAGCACGGTGATGTTCCCTGCTTCATCTTTCTCAACACGATCGGCTTTAATCACATATGCATTACGCAGACGAACTTCTTTGCCCAGCACCAGACGCTTGTACTGTTTGTTGGCTTCTTCACGGAAGTCAGCGCGGTCGATGTAGATTTCACGGCTAAACGGCACCTGACGGCTACCCATCTCTGGTTTGTTAGGATGGTTAGGCATCGTGACCATTTCAACTTCGCCCTGCGGGAAGTTTTCAATGATAACTTTTACCGGATCCAGAACCGCCATCGCACGCGGCGCGTTCTCGTTCAGGTCGTCACGGATACAAGATTCCAGGGCAGCCATTTCAACGGTGTTGTCTTGCTTGGTCACACCAATGCGCTTACAGAATTCACGAATAGAAGCGGCAGTGTAACCACGACGACGCAGACCAGAGATGGTCGGCATACGTGGGTCATCCCAACCCTCTACAACCTTCTCAGTCACCAGCAGGTTCAGCTTGCGCTTGGACATGATGGAGTATTCGAGATTCAGGCGTGAGAACTCGTACTGACGCGGGTGCGCAGGAATAGTGATGTTATCCAGCACCCAGTCGTACAGGCGACGGTTGTCCTGGAATTCCAGCGTACACAGGGAGTGCGTAATGCCTTCCAGCGCATCGGAAATGCAGTGGGTGAAGTCGTACATCGGGTAGATGCACCACTTGCTGCCGGTCTGGTGGTGGTCGGCAAACTTGATACGGTAAATAACCGGATCGCGCATGACGATAAACGGCGAAGCCATGTCGATTTTCGCACGCAGGCACGCAGTCCCTTCAGCAAACTCACCGTTACGCATTTTCTCAAACAGCGCGAGGTTTTCTTCAACGGTGCGGTCGCGATATGGGCTGTTTTTGCCAGGAGAGGTCAATGAGCCGCGATATTCACGGATTTGTTCCGGAGTCAGTTCATCGACATACGCCAGACCTTTATTGATAAGCTCAACCGCGTAGTTAAACAGCTGGTCGAAATAATCAGAGGAATAACGGATGTTGCCGGACCACTGGAAACCGAGCCATTCAACATCGTGCTTAATGGAATCAACGTATTCGATGTCTTCTTTTACCGGGTTGGTGTCATCGAAACGCAGGTTGCACTGGCCTTGATAATCTTGCGCGATACCAAAATTCAGGCAGATGGATTTTGCATGGCCGATGTGCAGATAGCCGTTTGGCTCTGGCGGGAAACGGGTGCAAATGCTGGTGTGCTTACCATTGGCCAAATCTTCATCAATAATCTGGCGAATAAAGTTAGTTGGGCGGGCTTCGGCCTCACTCATCGCGGGTTCCTCTGTGCAAAAACTTTAGTTATCCGCCCATGATCTTATAAGCAAGCGTCGGAAACAACCTTTTGTTGAATAAATAAGGGGATTGGGAAGGGTCGGCGGAAGCCATAAAAAAGCGGCTGGAGAAAAGACTCCCCAGCCGCTAAAGGCACAATCTTACCCTTCATACTTCAAGTTGCATCTTTGTTGGTTATGTTCACTCACCCGAATCACTTAGTACACTAAGCTCATCGGGACTCGTTCTCTTGCCGCCGCGATGCAACTCGCATTATTTTGGGTACATAACTCAGGAGCGATTATTTGCCTTTAATTTCATACAGAGGCGTTTGGCCTGCAACGACGGAACCTTGCGCCTGGATAACCAGACCGCTGTAGTCGTCGATATTGCTGCAAACAACTGGGCTAATCATGGAGCGAGCATTGGCGTTCAGGAAATCAAGATCCATTTCCAGAATCGGCTGGCCAGCAACCACTTCAGCACCCTCTTCTACCAGGCGAGTAAAGCCTTGTCCGTTCAGCGCGACGGTATCAATGCCCATATGGACAACGATCTCAGCACCCTTTTCGGTTTCCAGACAGAACGCATGGTTGGTATTAAAGATTTTTACGATAGTACCGGCAGCTGGCGCGACAACTGTTTTCTCAGTTGGCTTAACAGCAACACCATCACCTACCGCTTTGCTGGCGAAAGCTTCATCAGGAACCTGCTCCAGCGCTACCACATCACCCGTTACTGGTGAAACCAGTGCCGCGATAGTGACAGCGTTTGGAACTGCCTGTGGTTTTGCAGCAGCGACTGGCGCAGCGGTCGCTGAAGCGGCAGCCGGAGCAGCAGCAACATCGCCTACTGTTTTCATTGCGTTAGCAATTTTCTCAGCCACAAAGCCGACGATGATTTGCACGCTGGTTTTGTTCAGACGGATAACACCGGTGGCACCCAGGCGTTTAGCCAGAGATTCGTTCACCAGTGAAGAGTCTTTCACGTTCAGGCGCAGACGAGTGATACACGCGTCGATACCTGTCAGGTTTGCAGAACCACCTACAGCCGCAATGTACTGACGAGCCAGCTCTGAAACATCCTGATTGGTGTTGGTGCTGACATTCACGTCCTGACCATCAGCTTCATCACCTGCAACAGCCAGTTCACGACCTGGAGTCAACAGATTGAATTTGTTGATAGTAAAGCGGAACACAACGTAGTAAATCACGAAGAACACAAGGCCTTGCGGAATCAGCATGTACCAGTGAGTTGCCAGTGGGTTACGGGAAGAAAGCACCATATCCACCAGACCCGCACTGAAGCCGAAACCTGCAATCCAATGCATGCTTGCTGCGATGAATACGGAAATACCGGTCAGCACTGCGTGAATCAGATACAGAACTGGAGCCACGAACATGAAGGAGAATTCCAACGGTTCAGTGATACCAGTAAAGAAGGCAGCAAACGCACCTGCCATCATGATACCCAATACTTTGGCTTTATTTTCAGGACGTGCGCAGTGGTAAATTGCCAGCGCAGCACCTGGAAGACCGAACATCATGATTGGGAAGAAACCAGCCTGGTAACGACCAGTAATACCAACAATACCCGTACCTTCAGCGATAGATTTAGCACCGCCAAGGAACTTAGGAATGTCGTTGATACCGGCAACATCGAACCAGAACACGGAGTTCAGGGCGTGGTGCAGACCAACTGGAATCAGTAAACGGTTAAAGAACGCATACACACCTGCGCCGATAGAACCCATTTTCTGGATGTGCTCACCGAAGTTCACCAGGCCACTAAACACGACCGGCCAGATAAACATCATGATGAAGGCAACCGCGATCATCACAAAGGAAGTGATGATCGGCACCAGGCGACGTCCGCTGAAGAAGGACAATGCTTTCGGCAGCTCAACGCTGCTAAAGCGGTTGTACAACTCGGCGGAAATAATCCCGACCAGAATACCGACAAATTGGTTTTGGATTTTAGAGAACGCAAACGGCACCTGATCTAACGGAATATGTTTGATCATGGAAACAGCGGCTGGAGAGCAGAGCGTTGTCAAAACCAGGAAACCGACAAAGCCGGTTAGTGCAGCAGCACCATCTTTATCTTTAGACATACCGTAAGCCACACCAATGGCAAACAGCACACCCATGTTATCAATAATTGCAGCACCAGATTTGATGAACAACGCAGCTAATGCGCTATCACCACCCCAGCTAACCGGGTCAATCCAGTAACCAACACCCATTAATATGGCTGCGGCTGGTAGCGTGGCTACCGGCACCATCAGCGCACGGCCAACCTTTTGCATATAACCTAGAATACTCACGTCAATTCCCCCTATGAGACCCCGTTAAGGCTCGTTCAAAGCAGTTTTATTATTGTTTAACAAACCTTGAAAGCATGGCGAAGATTCACCAACCTTCTGAGTGTGTGAAAAATTAATTCGTATCGCAAATTAAACACCCTTTTTTTGTGATTAAAATCACCAAATATTGTTATTGCACTCCCCTTTGGCTAGCTATCGACTAAAACTTATTTTATCATCCGAAAAATCAAGGCAGATTGATCCCGTCATCGCAGGTTTGAAACTGAGTTACCCTTTAAGGGTTCGGGCAATCAATTTGGCTAATATCGTTTTTATTAACTTATGAGGTGAATGATGAGACTGATTCCCCTGGCTACCCCAGCTCAAGTTGGCAAATGGGCAGCGCGCCATATCGTTAAACGTATCAATGCGTTTAACCCAACCGCAGATCGTCCTTTCCTGCTGGGCCTGCCAACTGGCGGTACGCCTCTTGAAGCGTATAAAGCGCTGGTAGAGATGCACAAAGCGGGCCAGGTTAGCTTTAAAAACGTCGTCACCTTTAACATGGATGAATACGTTGGCTTGCCAAAAGAGCATCCAGAAAGCTATCACACCTTTATGCACCGCAACTTCTTTGACCACGTTGATATCCCAGCAGAAAACATCAATCTGCTGAATGGCAACGCCGAAGATGTTGACGCAGAATGCCGTCGTTATGAAGAGAAAATTCGTTCATACGGCAAAATTCACCTGTTCATGGGTGGTGTGGGCAACGACGGTCATATCGCATTCAACGAACCTGCTTCTTCTCTGGCATCTCGTACCCGTATCAAAACCCTGACTCATGACACTCGTGTAGCAAACTCCCGTTTCTTTGATGGTGATGTTTCTCAAGTTCCAAAATACGCACTGACCGTTGGCGTGGGTACTCTGCTCGACGCCGAAGAAGTGATGATTTTGGTTCTGGGCCATTTGAAAGCGCAAGCGCTGCAAGCGGCTGTGGAAGGTAACGTGAATCACATGTGGACCATTAGCTGTCTGCAACTGCACCCTAAAGCAGTGGTTGTTTGTGATGAGCCATCCACGATGGAACTCAAAGTGAAAACGCTGAAGTACTTCAATGAACTTGAAGCAGAAAATATCAAAGATCTTTAAGTAATAGTCATAACCGGGGGTAACTATGTTTGCATTAACTCACGGTCGGATTCATACCGGCCATGAAATTCTTGATGATCACGCGATTGTTATCGCGAACGGCCTGATTGAACGCGTTTGCCCGCGCTCAGATCTCCCAGCGGGTATAGAGACTCGTGATGTGGGTGGTGCAATCATCGCCCCCGGTTTTATTGATGTGCAATTGAATGGCTGCGGTGGTGTGCAGTTCAACGATTCCGCTGATGCGGTGACGGTTGAAACGCTGGAAATCATGCAGAAAGCCAACGAGCGTTCTGGCTGCACCAGCTACCTGCCAACACTTATCACCGCCAGCGATGACCTGATGAAGCAAGGCGTGAAAGTCATGCGCGAATACCTGGCGAAGTATCAGAACCAGGCGCTCGGTCTGCATCTTGAAGGCCCATGGCTGAACATGGTGAAAAAAGGCACGCACAACCCAAGTTTCGTGCGTAAACCAGATGCAGAACTGCTCGATTTCCTCTGCGAGAATGCAGACGTCATCACCAAAGTGACTCTGGCACCCGAAATGGTTGCGCCAGAAGTCATCAGTAAACTGGTTGCATCCGGCATTATCGTTTCCGCCGGGCACTCCAATGCGACGGTTAAAGAAGCCAAAGTCGGTTTCCGTGCAGGTATCACCTTCGCAACCCACCTTTTCAATGCCATGCCGTACATTACTGGCCGCGAACCCGGGCTTGCAGGTGCAATTTTTGATGAGCCAGATGTTTACTGCGGTATCATTGCCGATGGTTTACATGTGGATTATGCGAACATTCGTACTGCGAAAAAGGTCAAAGGCGACAAGCTGTGCCTGGTGACTGATGCCACCGCTCCGGCGGGTGCAAATATAGATGAGTTCATTTTCGCAGGAAAAACAATATACTACCGTGATGGTTTATGTGTAGATGAGAACGGTACGCTGAGCGGTTCTGCCCTGACGATGATTGAAGGGGTACGTAACCTGGTCGAGCATGCCGGTATCGCCTTAGACGAAGTCTTGCGGATGGCGACGCTCTACCCTGCCCGTGCGATGGGTGTAGACCAGCAATTAGGGACTATCGAAGCTGGGAAAGTCGCCAACCTGACGACATTTACCCGCGATTTTAAAATCACCAAGACCTTTGTTAATGGTAACGAGGTCGTAACTGAGTAATTAAGGCATGACGACTGGCGGACAGGCTCAAATTGGTAATGTCGATCTGGTAAAACAGCTGAATAGCGCGGCGGTATATCGCCTGATTGACCAACATGGGCCAATCTCTCGTATTCAGATTGCCGAGCAGAGCCAGCTTGCACCGGCCAGCGTCACAAAAATTACTCGCCAGTTAATTGAGCGCGGACTGATCAAAGAAGTGGATCAACAGGCTTCCACCGGGGGCCGCCGCGCTATCTCCATTATCACCGAAACCCGCAATTTCAATGCGATTGGCGTGCGCCTTGGCCGCCATGATGCCACCATCACCCTGTTCGATCTCAGCGCAAAACCGTTGGCCGAAGAGCATTACGCTCTGCCAGAACGCACCCAGGAAACGCTCGAGCACGCGCTACTGAACGCCATTTCTCAGTTTATCGAAATATATCAGCGCAAAATGCGTGAACTGATTGCTATCTCCGTGATTCTGCCGGGCCTGGTGGATCCTGATAGCGGCGTGATTCGCTATATGCCGCATATCGAGGTCAACAACTGGTCGCTGGTCGATAGCCTTGAGAAACAGTTCAAAGTCACCTGTTACGTCGGCCACGATATCCGCAGCCTGGCGCTTGCAGAGCACTACTTTGGTGCAACTCACGACTGCGATGACTCCATTTTGGTGCGTGTTCACCGTGGTACGGGAGCCGGTATTCTTTCAAACGGTCGCATTTTTATTGGTCGTAACGGTAACGTCGGCGAAATTGGTCACATCCAGGTCGATCCTTTAGGTGAACGTTGCCATTGCGGGAACTTTGGCTGCCTGGAAACCATTGCCGCCAATGCTGCGATTGAACATCGTGTGCGCCATTTGCTTGAACAAGGCTATAACAGCCGCCTGACGCTTGAAGAGTGTGACATTAAGGCGATTTGCAAAGCCGCTAATAAAGGCGATGCGCTGGCCTGTGAAGTCATTGAACATGTTGGACGTCACCTGGGTAAAGCCATTTCAATTGCGATTAACCTGTTCAACCCGCAGAAAGTCGTAATTGCCGGGGAAATCATAGAAGCCGAAAAAGTGCTTCTCCCGGCTATTGAAGGCTGCATTAATACGCAGGTGTTGAAAGCCTTCCGCAAAAACCTGCCTGTCGTGTGCTCAAAATTGGATGACCGTTCAGCGATTGGCGCCTTTGCGCTAGTAAAACGCTCAATGCTCAATGGCGTATTGCTTCAGCGGTTGCTGGAGAGTTAATCCAGTCGCTGTGCTTTTTGCGCTATAGTTACGCCTTCCTGAAATGTGAGCCAGAAATTTGAGCCAGAGTAATCAATGACCATTCAGAATGTAATTTGTGATATTGACGGCGTGCTGATGCACGACAACGTTGCCGTACCCGGTGCGAATGAATTCCTGGGCCGCATCATGGAAAAGGGTATGCCGCTCGTCCTGCTGACGAATTACCCGTCGCAAACAGGGCAGGATCTGGCAAACCGTTTTGCTTCTGCCGGTATTGATGTCCCGGATAGCGTTTTTTATACCTCAGCAATGGCAACTGCCGATTTCTTGCGTCGCCAGGAAGGGAAAAAAGCCTACGTGGTAGGTGAAGGTGCATTGATTCATGAGCTGTATAAAGCAGGCTTCACTATCACTGACATCAACCCAGACTTTGTTATTGTTGGCGAGACACGTTCCTATAATTGGGAAATGATGCACAAAGCCGCTTATTTTGTGGCGAATGGCGCACGCTTTATTGCGACTAACCCCGACACCCATGGCCGTGGTTATTATCCGGCTTGTGGTGCGCTCTGCGCCGGTATAGAGAAAATTTCGGGCCGCAAACCGTTCTGCGTGGGCAAGCCAAGCCCATGGATCATTCGCGCTGCCCTCAATAAAATGCAGGCGCATTCGGAACATACCGTGATTGTTGGCGATAATCTGCGTACCGATATTCTTGCTGGCTTCCAGGCTGGCCTGGAAACCATTTTGGTGCTTTCGGGTGTTTCGACGCTCAACGACATTGATGCTATGCCGTTCCGCCCTTCCTGGATTTACCCGTCGGTTGCAGAAGTCGATATCATCTAATTAATGATTCGCCCGGTTTTCGCCGGGCGTTTTGCCGATTCAACACTCTTTTCTCTTCTCTCTGAATGCCTGCCTGGCGATTTCATCAAAAATTGTCGATCCACTAATAATTTCGCTTATTTCATCATCATTTTTCAGTAATCAACAATCGCCATTGAACTATTTATCCCATAAAGACTAAAGGGCTTGCATTCCCGTCAATGATTGCGCATTTTCATATTCATGCAACGCAGCTATTACCCAAAATAATTCGAGTTACAGGAAGGCGGCAAGTGAAGGAATCCCGATGAGCTTACTGGAGTAAGTGATTCGGGTGACTGAATGCAGACAACGCATCTGCAACTTGAAGTATGAAGGGTAAAAACAATTTAATGGCTCAAAGAAGCATTACGGAGAGAGTTCTATGTGTTCAATTTTTGGTGTTCTGGATATCAAGACCGATGCGGTCGAATTGCGTAAGAAAGCGCTCGAGTTATCACGCCTGATGCGCCACCGTGGGCCAGACTGGTCCGGTGTTTATGCACATGAAAAAGCCATCCTTTCTCACGAACGTCTCTCTATTGTTGATGTAAACGCAGGCGCTCAGCCGCTTTACAACAAAGCAAAAACTCACGCATTAGCGGTTAACGGCGAAATCTACAACCATCAGGCCCTGCGCGCGGAATACAGCGACCGTTACGAATTCCAGACCGGTTCTGACTGCGAAGTTATCCTGGCGCTTTATCAGGAGAAAGGCCCAGAGTTTCTGGATGACCTGCAAGGTATGTTTGCTTTCGTTCTGTATGACGAAGTGCAGGACGCTTATCTGATTGGCCGCGACCATATCGGCATCATCCCGTTGTATATGGGCCATGACGAACACGGCAACATGTATGTGGCTTCTGAAATGAAAGCGCTGGTGCCGGTTTGTCGTACCATCAAAGAATTCCCTGCAGGTAGTTACCTGTGGAGCAAAGACGGTGAAATCCGCAGTTATTATCAGCGTGACTGGTTTGAATATGATGCGGTCAAAGACAACGTTACTGACAAAAACGAATTGCGTCAGGCGCTGGAAGATTCCGTAAAAAGCCATCTGATGTCTGACGTACCGTACGGCGTTTTGCTTTCTGGTGGTCTGGATTCATCTGTTATCTCCGCTATCACCAAGAAATTTGCCGCCCGCCGTGTAGAAGATGAAGAACGCTCTGAAGCCTGGTGGCCGCAGCTGCACTCCTTTGCGGTCGGTCTGGTCGGTTCGCCTGATCTGATAGCTGCGCAAGAGGTGGCAAACCATCTGGGTACCGTTCACCACGAAATCCATTTCACAGTGCAAGAAGGTCTGGATGCAATTCGTGACGTTATCTATCACATCGAAACTTACGATGTGACCACTATTCGTGCCTCGACTCCAATGTATTTGATGTCCCGTAAAATTAAAGCAATGGGCATTAAAATGGTGCTGTCTGGTGAAGGTTCTGACGAAGTGTTTGGCGGCTACCTGTACTTCCATAAAGCGCCAAACGATAAAGAGCTGCACGAAGAAACCGTACGTAAGCTGCAATCTCTGCATATGTTTGACTGCGCTCGTGCCAACAAAGCGATGTCAGCCTGGGGCGTGGAAGCTCGCGTACCGTTCCTGGATAAGAAATTCCTCGATGTTGCAATGCGCATCAACCCGAAAGACAAAATGTGCGGCAACGGCAAAATGGAAAAACATATCCTGCGTGAATGTTTTGAATCTTATCTGCCAGCAAGCGTTGCATGGCGTCAGAAAGAGCAATTCTCTGATGGTGTAGGTTACAGCTGGATTGACACGTTAAAAGAAGTGGCTGCGGCTCAGGTCACCGATCAACAACTGGAAACCGCAAGCTACCGTTTCCCGTACAACACGCCAGGTTCTAAAGAAGCGTATTTGTATCGTGAAATCTTTGAAGAGTTATTCCCACTGCCAAGTGCTGCCCATTGCGTTCCTGGTGGCCCATCTGTTGCCTGTTCTTCTGCTAAGGCCATTGAATGGGATGAAGCCTTCAAAACAATGAATGATCCATCAGGCCGTGCGGTGGGTGTTCACCAGTCAGCTTACAAATAAGCGAACAAAATTAACGACACGGGCCTGCGGGCCCGTTTTTGTTTCTGCAAGATTCCTCACCGCTTATCCGGGCTTTTCCCTCAGATAAAACCACGAAATAACCGATAATTGACGAATATTGCACCAAGCTGTTCGTAAGCTAATCAAACAGACAATTTACACCAATTTTCGGGAAAAAATTGTTGACGCTAGAAGGCCAACTACGCATAATGCGCCCCGCAACGCCGATAAGGTTACGCAGAAAAAAGAAGGCTACTTAGCTCAGCTGGTTAGAGCACATCACTCATAATGATGGGGTCACAGGTTCGATTCCCGTAGTAGCCACCATTATTCTTTTTTTAGCGCGGGAGTGGCGAAATTGGTAGACGCACCAGATTTAGGTTCTGGCGCCGCAAGGTGTGCGAGTTCAAGTCTCGCCTCCCGCACCATTTTAACGCGTTGCACGGATGGGGTATCGCCAAGCGGTAAGGCACCGGTTTTTGATACCGGCATTCCCTGGTTCGAATCCAGGTACCCCAGCCAATTTTTTGATATAGCAGTTTTCGACATAGCACGTTAGTTTTGTGCGCCCTAAGTTGGGGTATCGCCAAGCGGTAAGGCACCGGTTTTTGATACCGGCATTCCCTGGTTCGAATCCAGGTACCCCAGCCAGTCGAAAAAGCATTCAGTCGAAGAAATAGTTTTAAAATTAGGCTACTTAGCTCAGCTGGTTAGAGCACATCACTCATAATGATGGGGTCACAGGTTCGATTCCCGTAGTAGCCACCATATTTTTGGGGTATCGCCAAGCGGTAAGGCTCTGGTTTCTGATACCAGCATTCCGAGGTTCGAATCCTCGTACCCCAGCCAAAAATGAAAAGCTCGCTTCGGCGAGCTTTTTGCTTTTCTGCGTTTGGTAAATATAGATAAGTCGGATGTCGCTGCGCTAATCCGACCTGGGTAAAACTATACAGCCGCTAACTCATAACCCTAACGCATACTTCAACGCCTGACGTTTAAGAACACCACCGCGCTCGGCGGCCATAAGTCCCAGATTACGAATCACTCGCAGCGGCCCTAAACTGTTGCTGAATCCCGCATAGAAAAGATCCATGCCGCTTTGCATCAGGAAATTATCTGCCTGCCTACGTGTCTGGTAGCGTTTTAATACACGTGCTTGCGCCCAGTTTTCGCCATAACTACGCGCATCAATCATCACATCAAGCAATGCTTCCACATCACGATAACCGAGATTAACGCCCTGACCGGCTAACGGGTGAATGGTATGAGCGGCATCACCAATCAACGCCAGACCTTGCTGCGTATACTGCAATGCATGGCGGCGCGTCAGCGGGAATGCGCCGCAGGCAACCGGAGTGACTTTTCCTAAACGTTGAGGGAAGCTCGTTTCAATCGCTTTTTGCAATTGCGGCATCGTCATATTCTGCAACTGGCGAATTCGGGCCGGCGAGTCATACCACACCAGCGAAGCCCAATGATCAAATAACGGTAAAAACGCATGCGGCCCGCTCGGCGTAAAATGCTGCCAGGTACTGTCGCCTGGAGATTGCTCGCATTTCACGGTAATCAACATGCAAGACTGCCGATATTCCCAGGCATGAATACCGATTCCCGCCCAGCGACGAACCTGCGAGTTCGCGCCATCTGCGCCAATCACCAACGGCACCGTCAAAGTCTGTTCATCAGCGAACTGTAGCGTCCACTGCCCCGCCTCGCCGTGCATACCGGCCAGTTGCGCCGGACAGAGTAATGTGACGTTAGAATGTGCCTCCAGCGCCTGCCACAGCGCGAGTTGCAGCACCGAGTTCTCCACCATATAGCCAAGTTCCGGCAACCCAAGCTCCTGCGCCTTAAAACTCACATGAGCGCTTTCCCATTCCCAGGTTTCGAGCTGGCGATAAGCATGGCTGCGCATTGAGCGAATCACATCCCAAACGCCAAGTGATTTCAACAACCCGACCGAGGCACTACTGATAGCCGAAATACGCACATCGGGTTGGCTTGTTGCGTCAAAGGCTGCCGGAGCCTGATGCTCAATCACCGCGACCCGGAAACCATTTTGCGCGAGACCAAGAGCTGCGGCCGCACCGACCATGCCTCCGCCGACTATCGCGACGTCAATTGACTGGTTCAACATGATGATTTAGTCCTTAAATTGTCTATGCTGATTCTACCGGATTTTTACGCAAGTTTCGTAGGCTGGTCACATCAAGGCCAAAGCATTACAATACGCCGCCTGAATTCCTGGCTTTAACTGAGCAATGGCAAGTCGATGACAAAAAAACTCCATATCAAAACCTGGGGCTGTCAGATGAACGAATACGATTCATCGAAGATGGCCGATCTGCTGAATAGCACGCATGGCTATACGCTTACGGATAACCCAAAAGAAGCAGATGTATTGCTGCTCAATACCTGCTCTATCCGTGAAAAAGCCCAGGAAAAAGTGTTCCATCTGCTTGGCCGTTGGAAACTCTTAAAGCGCAAAAATCCCAATATCATTATTGGCGTTGGCGGCTGCGTTGCTTCCCAGGAAGGCAAGCTGATTCGTAGCCGTGCGCACTATGTTGATATCGTTTTCGGGCCGCAGACACTGCACCGTCTGCCGGAAATGATCAATAAAGTGAGCGGCAACCGCAGCCCAATTGTTGATGTTAGCTTTCCGGAAATCGAGAAGTTTGACCGCCTGCCAGAACCCAAAGCTGACGGCCCGACAGCATTCGTTTCTATTATGGAAGGCTGTAACAAGTATTGTACTTACTGCGTGGTGCCTTATACGCGCGGTGAGGAAGTGAACCGCCCATGTGATGATGTGTTGTTTGAAATCGCACAGCTCGCCGCACAAGGTGTACGTGAAGTTAACTTACTCGGCCAGAATGTGAATGCTTATCGTGGCCCATCTTTTGATGGCGGCATCTGTTCCTTCGCTGAATTGTTGCGCCTGGTTGCTGCGATTGACGGTATTGACCGCATTCGTTTCACCACCAGCCATCCAATTGAATTTACTGACGATATCATCGAAGTTTATCGTGATACGCCTGAGCTGGTGAGCTTCCTGCACCTGCCTATTCAATGCGGCTCCGATCGCGTATTAAATCTGATGGGGCGTACCCATACAGCACTGGAATACAAATCGATTATCCGCAAGCTGCGGGCGGTTCGTCCTGACATCCAGATTAGCTCTGACTTTATCGTCGGCTTCCCTGGCGAAACCCAGCAGGACTTCGAGCAAACTATGAAGGTTATTGGCGATGTGAATTTTGACGTGAGCTACAGCTTCGTCTTTTCTTCTCGCCCGGGCACACCAGCCGCCGATATGGTGGATGACGTGCCAGAAAAAGAGAAATTGCAGCGCCTCTATATTCTGCAAGAGCGTATCAACCAACAGGCCATGGAATATAGCCGTAAGATGGTTGGCACTATCCAGCGTGTCCTTGTCGAAGGTACCTCACGCAGAAACATTATGGAGCTGACCGGACGTTCCGAACACAACCGTGGCGTGAACTTTGAAGGATCCCCGGATATGATCGGTAAATTTGTTGATGTGGAAATCACTGAAGTTGCGACGAATAACTCCCTACGCGGAAAAGTCGTACGCACCGAAGATGAGATGGGGCTGCGTATTGCGCAATCTCCAGAGTCAGTGATTGCCCGCACACGTAAAGAGAACGAAATCGGCGTCGGGATTTATCAGCCATAATTCCACTCAATGCCCGAGGGTTCGCTAACGCCGTGAACCCGTGGGCATTTTCATTTTTTGCACTTGTGTTGCACTTGCATTCGGAAGCATCCACCCAAATATCGAAAAGCAGGCTTGCGCCATCTGCCCTCGCCGTAAATAATCTTTTTATGGTCTGCACTCTTGCAGCGACACCTTCAACTGGCCCTTTGCGACCCCGAGGATAAGTTTGAATATCGAAACACGTGAAATTACGCTAGAACCCGCAGACAATGCGCGTCTGCTAAGCCTGTGTGGCCCATTTGATGACAACATCAAGCAGCTTGAACGTCGGCTGGGGATCGAGATCAACCGTCGTGACTATCAATTCAAGCTCACGGGTCGCCCGATTCTGGTCAATGCAGCCGCAGATATTCTGCGCAATCTGTATGTTGATACCGCGCCAATGCGTGGCGAAATTCTGGACATCACGCCTGAGCAAATTCACCTCGCCATAAAAGAAATACGCGTTCTTGAACAGTCTGCTGAAAGTGTTCCTGACTACGGCAAAGCGGTAAATATCAAAACCAAACGTGGTGTTATCAAGCCGCGTACGCCGAACCAGGCGCAATACATCGCGAACATTCTGGACCACGACATTACTTTCGGCGTTGGTCCTGCGGGCACGGGTAAAACTTACCTCGCGGTTGCAGCCGCTGTGGATGCGCTGGAGCGTCAGGATATTCGCCGTATTTTGCTAACTCGTCCAGCGGTTGAAGCCGGTGAAAAACTTGGTTTCCTACCGGGTGATTTAAGCCAGAAAGTTGACCCTTATTTGCGCCCGTTATATGACGCTTTGTTTGAAATGCTCGGCTTTGAGCGCGTTGAGAAGCTCATAGAACGTAACGTGATTGAAGTCGCCCCGCTGGCTTATATGCGTGGCCGTACGCTCAACGACGCGTTCATCATTTTGGATGAAAGCCAGAACACCACCATCGAACAGATGAAGATGTTCCTGACGCGTATTGGTTTTAACTCCAAAGCGGTAATTACCGGCGACGTAACCCAAATCGACTTGCCAAAAAATCTTAAATCAGGCCTGCGCCACGCCATTGAAGTGCTGGCTGAAGTCGATGAAATCAGCTTTAACTTCCTTAATAGTGAAGACGTTGTGCGCCACCCGGTTGTGGCACGTATTGTTAATGCCTATGAAGCGTGGGAAAACGCTGAACAGGTGCGTAAAGATGAACTCGCTGCAGTTCGCAAGCGAGAAGCGATGGCGATAAACGCCGCCGCCCAGGAGAGTAAATGAGTCAGGTAATACTGGATTTACAGGTCGCATGTGAAGAAGCAAGCGGCTTGCCAACGGAAGTGCAATTTCAGACATGGCTTGATGCGGTCATTCCGCAATTCCAGGAAGAATCAGAAGTCACGATTCGCCTGGTTGACGACGCTGAAAGCCACGATTTGAACCTCACTTACCGTGGGAAAGATAAATCCACAAATGTGCTTTCGTTCCCGTTTGAAGCCCCTCCAGGTATTGAACTTCCGTTACTGGGCGATCTGATTATTTGTCGTCAAGTCGTGGAACAAGAAGCGAAAGAACAACAAAAACCGTTGGATGCGCATTGGGCGCATATGGTTATCCACGGCAGTCTGCATCTGCTTGGCTACGATCACATTGAAGATGAAGAAGCCGAAGAGATGGAATCCCTGGAAACAGAGATAATGCTTGCTCTTGGGTATGCTGATCCGTACATTGCCGAGAAAGAATAGTCGCTACGGTAAATGATTACCGTAACGCATCAAGTGCAGGCAGCGAGCCATTAACTGCCTGCTATCTATTAATTAACCGAGGGGCCACAAACCTAACGCCATGAGCGACGACAATTCCCAAAACAGTGACACACCTGCCAGTAAGAAGGGATTCTTTTCCCTGATTCTCAACCAGCTATTCCACGGTGAACCTAAAAACCGTGACGATCTGCTGACACTCATCCGTGATTCTGAGCAAAACGATCTTATCGATCAAGATACCCGCGACATGCTCGAAGGCGTCATGGATATCGCCGACCAACGCGTCCGCGACATCATGATCCCTCGCTCTCAAATGGTAACGCTCAAACACAACCAGACGCTGGACGAATGCCTCGATGTGATCATCGAATCCGCACACTCCCGCTTCCCGGTGATCAGTGAAGACAAAGATCATATCGAAGGGATTCTGATGGCTAAAGATCTGCTGCCGTTTATGCGCAGCGATACTGAGCCATTTAGCATGGAAAAAGTGTTACGACAGGCAGTTGTTGTGCCGGAAAGTAAGCGTGTTGACCGGATGCTCAAAGAGTTTCGTCAGCAGCGCTACCATATGGCGATAGTGATTGATGAGTTTGGCGGCGTCTCCGGGCTTGTCACCATCGAAGATATTCTCGAACTGATTGTCGGGGAAATCGAAGATGAGTACGACGACGAAGAAGACGGCGATTTCCGCCAGCTAAGCCGCCATACCTGGACGGTTCGCGCCCTGGCCTCAATCGAAGATTTCAACGACACCTTTGCTACCCATTTCAATGATGACGAAGTGGACACCATTGGTGGACTCGTTATGCAGGCCTTTGGCCACCTACCTGCTCGTGGCGAAACCATTGAAATAGATGGTTATCAGTTCAAAGTCGCGATGGCAGATAGCCGCCGCGTGATTCAGGTTCATGTCAGAATTCCGGACGACTCGCCACAACCGAAACTGGAAGATTAATTCAAAGATGGCTATAGCCCTACTCCTTCAACGCCAGCGCGTGCGTCTGCTGCTGGCGCTGCTTTTTGGTGCCTGCGGAACGCTGGCTTTCTCCCCTTACGATTTTTGGCCTGCTGCGATAGTTTCTTTAGCAGGGCTTCAGGGGCTGACTCTTAATCGTCGTGCGATTCAAAGTGCGTGGATTGGTTTCTTCTGGGGACTGGGGCTATTTGGCTCAGGCATTAACTGGGTATACGTCAGTATCGCGCAGTTTGGCGGTATGCCAGGCCCGATTAACGTCTTTTTAGTCGTCCTGCTTGCCGCTTATCTCTCGTTATATACCGGTTTGTTTGGCGGATTCCTCAGTAAACTTTGCCCAAAAACAACGTGGTGGCGTGTTGCAATAGCCGCTCCGATGTTATGGCAACTCACCGAGTTCCTGCGCGGTTGGGTGTTGACTGGCTTCCCGTGGCTACAGTTTGGTTATAGCCAGATTGATGGCCCGCTAAAAGGCATCGCGCCGATTCTGGGCGTCGAAAGTGTCACCTTCCTGCTGATGATTATTAGCGGTCTGCTGGTGTTTGCGCTGCACGAACGTAACTGGCGCCCGGCGGTGATTGCCGCGGCCCTGCTGCTCCTGCCATGGCCGTTGCGCTCAATTCAGTGGTATCAGCCGCAAACTGAGCGCACCGTAGACGTGGCGATGGTTCAGGGCGATATTCCGCAATCTCTGAAATGGGATGAGAACCAGCTGCTGAATACGCTGAAAATTTATCTCGATAAAACTCAGCCGCAGATGGGTAAATCCCAGCTGATTATCTGGCCTGAATCCGCCATTCCGGATCTCGAGATAAACCAGCAGCAATTCCTGACGATGATGGACGACCTGCTGCGCTCTAAGCACAGCTCATTGATCACCGGTATTGTTGATGCACGTTTGAATAAGCAGAACCGTTACGATACTTACAACACCATTATCACACTCGGCGAAGGGAATCAGTACAGCTACAACAGCGCCGACCGTTACAACAAGAATCACCTTGTGCCGTTTGGCGAGTTTGTTCCGCTGGAATCTATCCTGCGCCCACTGGCTCCATTCTTTGATTTGCCGATGTCGTCATTCAGCCGTGGACCGTATTTACAGCCGCAGCTTTCTTCCAACGGTATCAAGCTCACGCCAGCAATTTGTTATGAAATTATTCTTGGCGAACAGGTGCGCGATAATTTCCGCCCGGACACCGATTTCCTGCTGACCATTTCAAACGATGCATGGTTTGGTAAGTCTATTGGCCCGTGGCAGCATTTCCAGATGGCGCGTATGCGTTCGCTGGAATTGGGTCGTCCACTGTTGCGTAGCACAAATAATGGTATTACTGCGGTCATTAACGCTAATGGCGACATTGATGCGATGATCCCGCAGTTTACTCGTCAGGTTCTGGAAGCGAAGGTCACGCCAACTCGTGGTATTACGCCATATGCACGCTTTGGCGACTGGCCGCTGTGGGGGTTGACGTTAATATTTGGCTTTGCCTCTGTTTTACTGGCACTTCGTACCCGTCGTAAATCCTGATTCTGCATCACCTAAAAAGGCCAGCCATTGCTGGCCTTTTTCATTTCTGGCACAACCTTTGCAAATAATTATCCCTCAGAAGCCTACAAAATGCTGAGCCTGCGCCCTATGGACAGCACGAAGCATTGAGCTGCACCAAACAATGACATTACGAGCACCAAAGTAGTGCAACGGAACATTTTTGCCTTTAAACGGTGCGGCACGCTTCGCAAAAACAAACATCTGGATAGCAAAATCTTTACATTCAGCTAGGTTAAATGTTAACAAAAGAACAAGTTTCACCCTGTTTTAGTAACACACAACAACAAACAACACACATCAGGTATCAATGCCCTGTGGCATAAAAAAGGAGTTGGTAATGCAATTACGTAAACTAACCTCAGCGTTGCTGGTATTAGGTTTAGGTGCAGGTATCGCACATGCCGAAGATGCTAAACCGGCGGCTCAACAAGGTACGCTTGAGAAAATCGCTGCTAACGGCGTTATTGTGGTCGGCCACCGTGAGTCTTCCGTTCCTTTCTCCTACTACGATAACCAACAGAAAGTGGTCGGCTATTCTCAGGATTACTCCAACGCTATCGTTGAAGCCGTAAAGAAAAAGCTCAACAAGCCTGACCTGCACGTTAAGTTGATCCCGATTACTTCTCAGAACCGTATTCCATTGCTGCAAAACGGCACCTTTGATTTTGAGTGTGGTTCCACCACTAACAACCTCGAGCGCCAGAAACAAGCCTCATTCTCTGACACTATCTTCGTCGTCGGTACGCGTTTGCTGGTTAAGAAAGGCGGCCCGATCAAAGATTTCGCTGACCTGAAAGGTAAAGCGGTCGTTGTGACTTCCGGTACCACTTCTGAAGTTCTGCTCAACAAGCTGAACGAAGAGAAGAAAATGGACATGCGCATTATCAGCGCCAAAGACCACGGTGACTCGTTCCGTACTCTGGAAAGCGGTCGCGCCGTTGCCTTTATGATGGACGATGCTCTGCTGGCGGGTGAACGTGCTAAAGCGAAGAAACAGGATAACTGGGAAATTCTAGGCACTCCGCAATCCCGCGAAGCATACGGCTGTATGCTGCGTAAAGACGACGCAGAGTTTAAGAAGTTGATGGATGACACCATCGCTCAGGCACAGACTTCTGGTGAAGCGGCGAAATGGTTTGATAAGTGGTTTATGAATCCAATTCCACCGAAAAACATCAACATGAACTTTGCACTTTCTGACGACATGAAAGCTCTGTTCAAAGCACCAAACGATAAAGCACTAAACTAACTAGAATCAGGGGCCGGGATGACCCAGCCCTCCCGATTGACGAACTGAAGCTCGGACAGACTATGCGTCGGATGGCCGTTCCCCATCCGGCGTGAAAGTACCCAAAAATTTCAGGCAACGACCTGAAATACGGGTACAAGCTTCTCATCAATCTTCGAGGGTAGCGTAACTCGCTACCCTCAATTTTTTCTCGGAGTACGTTATGTCTATAGACTGGAACTGGGGAATATTTTTACAGCCCGCCCCGTTCGGCAATACCACCTATTTGGGCTGGATCTGGAATGGTTTCCAGGTCACCGTCGCCCTGTCCATCTGCGCATGGATCATCGCTTTCCTCGTCGGATCATTATTCGGCATCTTGCGTACTGTCCCGAATAAATGGTTGTCGGGGATTGGCACGCTGTATGTTGAACTCTTCCGTAACGTACCGCTTATCGTGCAGTTCTTTACCTGGTACTTAGTGGTGCCTGAGTTACTGCCCGAAAATCTCGGCATGTGGTTTAAGTCTGAACTCGACCCGAATGTCCAATTCTTCTTGTCGTCGATGATTTGCCTTGGCTTGTTTACCGCCGCTCGTGTTTGCGAACAGGTTCGCGCCGCGATTCAATCGCTGCCACGCGGGCAGAAAAATGCCGCACTGGCGATGGGCCTCACGCTGCCGCAAGCCTATCGTTATGTTCTGTTGCCGAATGCCTACCGCGTGATTGTGCCGCCAATGACGTCTGAAATGATGAACCTGGTGAAAAACTCGGCCATCGCGTCAACCATTGGCCTGGTCGACATGGCCGCTCAGGCGGGTAAATTGCTGGATTATTCCGCGCACGCCTATGAGTCCTTTACTGCCATCACGCTGGCGTATGTGCTGATTAATGCCGTGATTATGTTGGTGATGTATGTGGTTGAACGCAAAGTTCGCCTGCCTGGCAATATGGGAGGCAAATAATAATGTACGATTTTGACTGGACGTCCATTCTTCCCGCCATGCCTTACCTGATGCAGGGGCTGATCATCACCCTGAAGATCACGGTGACGGCGGTTATCTTCGGTATTGTGTGGGGAACGCTGCTCGCGGTGATGCGCCTATCGCCAATTAAGCCCGTCGCCTGGTTTGCAAGTGCGTACGTCAACGTTTTCCGTTCTATTCCGCTCGTCATGGTTCTGCTGTGGTTCTACCTGGTGGTGCCTGGATTCTTGCAGAAAGTATTGGGGCTTTCACCTCAAACCGACATTCGCTTAATTTCCGCGATGGTGGCGTTTTCTATGTTTGAAGCCGCTTACTATTCAGAGATTATCCGCGCGGGTATTCAGAGCGTTTCGCGTGGGCAGTCCAACGCCGCGCTGGCTTTGGGGATGACGCACTGGCAGTCAATGAAATTGATCATCCTGCCGCAAGCGTTCCGCGCCATGGTGCCGTTGCTGTTAACTCAAGGCATCGTACTGTTCCAGGATACGTCGCTGGTTTATGTGTTGAGCCTGGCTGATTTCTTCCGTACCGCATCGACGATTGGCGAGCGCGACGGGACCCAAGTTGAAATGATCTTGTTCGCCGGTGCCGTATATTTCGCAATCAGTTTGAGCGCTTCGCTTTTGGTCAGCTATTTGAAGAAAAGGACAGTGTAATGATCTCCCTGAAAAATGTTTCTAAATGGTATGGCCACTTTCAGGTGCTAACCGACTGCTCAACCGAAGTGAAAAAAGGCGAAGTCGTAGTGGTTTGCGGACCGTCTGGCTCGGGTAAATCAACGCTGATTAAAACTGTGAATGGGCTGGAGCCTGTGCAGAAAGGCGAAATTGTGGTGAACGGCACCCAGGTGAATAATAAGAAAACCAATCTGGCTGAGTTACGCTCGCACGTCGGTATGGTGTTCCAACACTTTGAGCTGTTCCCACATTTGTCGATTATTGAAAACCTGACGTTAGCGCAGGTGAAAGTGCTGAAACGCAACAAAGATGAATCACGTAAAAAAGGTCTGAAACTGCTGGAGCGTGTTGGGCTGACGGCTCATGCCGATAAGTTCCCGGCACAGCTGTCCGGCGGCCAGCAGCAGCGTGTCGCCATTGCGCGTGCGTTGTGTATGGACCCAGTAGCGATGTTGTTTGATGAACCCACCTCGGCACTTGACCCTGAGATGATCAACGAAGTGTTGGACGTGATGGTTGAGCTGGCGCACGAAGGGATGACCATGATGGTAGTAACGCACGAGATGGGCTTTGCCCGTAAAGTGGCGAACCGCGTGATCTTTATGGATGAAGGGAAAATCGTCGAAGACTCGAATAAAGAGGATTTCTTCAATAATCCGCAGTCCGAACGTGCGAAAGACTTCCTGGCTAAAATCCTGCATTAATCATTGAGATGCCTGCACAACCCTTGGTGATTGTGCAGGCATTGCGTAAAACACTTTTATTTCATCGATTCTTTCAGTAGCGCAGTGACTTTATCCATCGTCCGACCAGCCTCTTTCACGCCCTTGCTCTCTTGTTCTTTAACCCACTTTTCCTGCACTTGCTGGTATTGGGTTGCACTCTCCCAATGAGCGACTTCAGTTGAACTCAGTTGACGGATTTTCACGCCATTGTGAGCAAGTTCATCCACCATACTGTCGAAACTGCTGTCCATTACCGAGCCCAGGGTTTGATAAGCTTTGGACGCTGCTCGCTGAATCGCTTGTTTATCCTCGTCGGCAAGCTTGTTCCACGTATCTTTATTCATCACCAGCAGATAAACGTGCCCAAGCCACAGATCTTTAGAAATCAAAACATTTGGAGCCGTTTTATGGACGTTGAGTTCATATCCACTGTCTACGTTGACCATTAGCCCATCCAGGCTCCCCGCTTTAAGCGCATCATAAATCCCCTCACCCCACGGCATAGAAACGGGAATTGCACCGCTATTTTTCAGGAAGTCCTGATGCCAGAAACTGGCTGAACGCCACTTTTGACCGGTAATATCGTCGAGTTTATTCAGCGGTTTAGTGCTAAAGAATGCGACGGGATAGCCGGTTGCCAAAAAGAGATTAACCACATTTTGCCGGGCAACTTCCGCCTGAAAGGCAGGAATGGTGGCATAAGCCTTGCGGAAAAATTCAACCTGACGAGCGCCCGTTGGCCCAACGGGGAAACTTTTGAATATCTGCTGCAAGGGGAATTCTTTCGGCGTGTATTCAGGCACCACGATTGCCATATCAGCAACCGTCCCTTCTTTTACAACGCCCAGAGCATCATAACTACGAGCCAGTTCACTGTTCCAGTGAGCGTCAACTTTCAGGCGGCCCTGCGATTCCTTCTCAATTTCGGCAAAGAACACATCTTTAATGAAGCTGGTGCGCATTCCGCCCAGCGGTTCGTGATCGGAGTATTTGAGGATTTGAACTGCTGATACCGTCGTTGGCATCAGCAGCGTGGTGAGGAAAAGGGCCAGTATTTTTCTGGCCAGAAACGGACGTTGCATTGCGGTTCCTTCGCTGGTTCGTGAGAATTAAGGCTCGAATGGCCGACGGCTGAACTGGTTATGCCCGCATTTCGGGCAAACGGGCAAAACATCGGGAGTATAAATCGCCAGATGGAAATGGCAGTTTTCGCAGACCAGGTTCCCCAATCCCACCACTTCACCGCTGTGATAAACACCGTGATGATTCAGATCCTGAAAAACCTCACGCCACTCAAGCTGCGTTTTGTCGGTGATATCCGCCAGTTCCTGCCACAGACTTTCTTTAATGACGCGCATAAAAACGCTGTCGGTAAATTCACCCTGGCTTTCATTGTAACTACGAGCAAATTCTTCTAAATCACGGCGTACTGCGCGCGTTACTTCATCAACTTCGGTACGGGTCAACTCCCCGGTTTCGTTCATGCGTTTACGCGCGCTGGCGACCAGTTCGTCAATATCGCGCTCTCCATTACGTAACCGTTCGGTGAGTGAGGCCACCAGTTCACGGTAAAATTGAGCAACCTTGTTCATCGTCTGCCTGCCTCCTTGAAGAGATTCCTGCGTTCAGTGTCGTGTAACCTACTCTAATAGTAGACCTTAATCGGCTTACACTTTGTTAGTTTGCCCACAAGCAAGGTAAATAACTGCAAATGAGAAATGCCCACACAGGCTGTCGAAAGGCTGTTTTGCCGCTGTCTTATCGGCTATGCTATGCCGATCTGAAATTAATAGTTAAAGCTACAACCTGTAGCTGTCTTTCATCACAGGACCACTGGCTGCCATGCAAGAGCAATATCGCCCGGAAGAGATAGAATCCAACGTACAGCTTCACTGGCAAGAGAAGCGTACTTTTGAAGTAACCGAAGACGAAGGCAAAGAGAAGTATTACTGCCTCTCGATGCTCCCCTATCCTTCTGGTCGACTACACATGGGCCACGTTCGTAACTACACCATCGGTGACGTTATCGCGCGTTATCAGCGCATGCTGGGCAAAAACGTTCTGCAGCCAATCGGCTGGGATGCGTTCGGTCTGCCCGCTGAAGGGGCGGCGGTAAAAAATAACACCGCACCTGCGCCGTGGACTTACGACAACATCAATTATATGAAGAACCAGCTCAAAACGCTGGGCTTTGGCTATGACTGGAGCCGCGAGCTGGCGACCTGTACCCCGGAATATTACCGTTGGGAACAGCAATTCTTCACTCAGCTTTACAACAAAGGCCTGGTTTACAAAAAAACCTCCGCGGTTAACTGGTGCCCGAACGACCAGACTGTTCTGGCAAACGAACAGGTTATCGACGGTTGCTGCTGGCGTTGTGACTCCAAAGTTGAGCGCAAAGAAATCCCACAGTGGTTTATCAAAATCACTGCCTACGCAGACGAACTGTTAAACGATCTGGATACACTTGACCATTGGCCTGATCAGGTCAAAACCATGCAACGTAACTGGATTGGCCGTTCTGAAGGCGTTGAAATTACTTTCGACGTTGAAAACAGTGCTGAAAAACTGACTGTTTACACCACGCGCCCGGACACCTTCATGGGTGTGACTTACCTGGCTGTGGCTGCGGGTCATCCCATCGCGCAACAAGCGGCGTTGAACAACCCTGAACTGGCTGAATTCGTTGATGAATGCCGTAACACCAAGGTTGCCGAAGCTGAAATGGCAACCATGGAGAAGAAAGGCGTGGCGACTGGCGTTAACGCTATTCACCCATTGACTGGCGAAGCTGTTCCAGTTTGGGTCGCTAACTTCGTCTTGATGGAATACGGCACAGGCGCGGTAATGGCAGTTCCAGGCCACGACCAGCGCGACTGGGAATTTGCAACCAAATACGGGCTGCAAATCAAACCGGTTATTCTGAATGCTGACGGCAGCGAGCCGGACCTGACCGCTGCTGCAATGACCGAAAAAGGCGTGCTGTTCAACTCTGGCGAGTTTGACGGTCTGGACTTCCAGAACGGTTTTAACGCAATTGCCGATAAACTGGCAGCTAAAGGTGTGGGTGAGCGTAAAGTTAACTATCGTCTGCGCGACTGGGGTGTTTCCCGTCAGCGTTACTGGGGCGCACCAATTCCAATGGTGACTCTGGAAGACGGCACCGTAATGCCAACGCCTGCAGATCAACTGCCGGTTATCCTGCCTGAAGATGTTGTGATGGACGGCATCACCAGCCCAATTAAAGCGGATCCTGAGTGGGCTAAAACCACCGTTGATGGCAAACCTGCGCTGCGTGAAACCGATACCTTCGATACCTTTATGGAATCTTCCTGGTACTACGCGCGTTATACCTGCCCGCAGTACGACAAAGGCATGCTGGACTCGAAAGCGGCTAACTACTGGCTGCCAGTTGATATTTACATTGGTGGCATCGAACACGCCATCATGCACCTGCTCTACTTCCGCTTCTTCCACAAACTGATGCGAGATGCGGGCATGGTGACGTCTAACGAGCCTGCCAAACAGCTGCTGTGTCAGGGTATGGTACTGGCTGACGCCTTCTATTACACCGGTGTTAACGGTGAGCGGAACTGGGTTTCCCCGGTTGATGCGATTGTAGAGCGTGATGAGAAAGGCCGTATTATCAAAGCCTCTGACGCGCAGGGCAATGAACTGGTCTATGCTGGCATGAGCAAAATGTCGAAGTCGAAAAACAACGGCATCGACCCGCAGGTCATGGTTGAACGTTACGGCGCCGATACTGTTCGCTTGTTCATGATGTTTGCATCACCTGCTGATATGACTCTGGAATGGCAAGAATCCGGCGTTGAAGGGGCAAACCGCTTCCTGAAACGTGTCTGGAGACTGGCATATGAACACACTAGCCGTGGTGCTTCTCCAACGCTTGACGTTGCAGCACTGAGCGAAGATCAAAAAGCATTGCGCCGCGATGTTCACAAAACTATCGCAAAAGTGACTGATGATATCGGTCGTCGTCAGACCTTTAACACCGCTATCGCTGCCATCATGGAATTGATGAACAAACTGGCGAAAGCACCGCAGGATGGCGATCAGGATCGTGCATTGCTGAACGAAGCTCTGTTAGCGGTCGTTCGCATGCTTTATCCGTTCACCCCGCACGTTTGCTTCGATATGTGGCAATCTCTGGGTGGTGAAGGCGATATCGACAATGCACCGTGGCCGCAGGCTGATGAATCAGCAATGGTTGAAGACTCACTGCTGGTTGTGGTGCAAGTGAATGGTAAAGTTCGCGGCAAAATCACTGTTCCAGCAGATGCTACGCAGGAACAAGTGCAGGAGCGCGCAGGTCAGGAACATCTGGTTGCGAAATATCTTGAGGGTGTGACCGTACGTAAAGTGATTTACGTTCCGGGCAAACTGCTCAATCTGGTTGTGGGCTAAGCGCAGGAGGAACCGTGCGACATCCCTTTGTCAGCTTGTTATTTACTTTGGCGGTGCTTGTCACCGCCGGGTGTGGTTTTCATCTGCGTGGCAGCACGCAGGTTCCGGATCAAATGAAAACATTGATCCTGAACTCAGGTGATCCCAACGGCCCATTGGCACGTGAAGTTCGCTCTCAGTTACGCCTGAACGGCGTCACGATTGTGGAAGATACCGGTACTGGTGTTCGCAAGGATATTCCATCGCTGCGTTTGCTGGGCAGTGGGATTGGCCAGGATACCGCATCTATCTTCCAGGATGGGCGTACTGCGGAGTATCAAATGGTCATGACGGTTTCAGCACAAGTGTTGATCCCGGGCCACGACATTTATCCGATCAGTGCCAAAGTGTATAAATCATTCTTCGATAACCCACTGACTGCTCTGGCAAAAGATGCTGAGCAAGATTTGCTTATCAAAGAGATGTATACCACTGCCGCGCAACAGCTGATCCGTAAGCTGATGAGCGTGCGCGTGGCTGATGTTGCTGAGACTGAAGAGGCCGAAAAACCGGTTAAAGATACAACTTCAACTCCTGCAGCATCCACCGGGCGTACGTCGGCAACGCTTCCGGCCACATCTGGTAGCAAATGATTCGGTTGTACCCTGAACAACTCCGCGCGCAGCTCAACGAAGGGCTGCGCGCGGCGTATCTGCTGCTCGGTAACGATCCGCTATTACTTCAGGAAAGCCAGGATGCTATTCGTCAAACGGCAAGTACTCAGGCTTTTGAAGAACATCATACTGTTCAGATTGATGCCAGTACCGACTGGCAAGATCTGTTCTCCATTTGCCAGGCGTTAAGCCTGTTTGCCAGCCGTCAAACACTCCTGCTTTTGTTGCCAGAAAATGGCCCCAACGCGGCGATTAACACGCAACTCGAAATGCTGGTTTCCCTGCTGCACGACGACATATTGCTGATGGTGCGCGGTAACAAACTCACCAAAGCGCAGGAAAATGCCGCGTGGCTGACGAAACTGACTGACCGTAGTGTGATAGTCACTTGTCAGACGCCTGAACAAGCACAATTGCCGCGTTGGGTTGCCCAACGAGCCAAACAGATGAACCTGAATCTGGATGAGGCTGCCAACCAGCTACTTTGCTACTGCTATGAAGGCAACTTGCTGGCGCTGTCGCAGGCACTGGAACGTCTTTCATTAATTTGGCCGGATGGAACGTTGACACTGCCTCGCGTCGAGCAGGCAGTTAATGATGCCGCGCATTTCACCCCGTTCCATTGGGTAGATGCGATTCTTGCGGGTAAAAGTAAGCGTGCGTTGCATATCCTGCAACAGTTGCGCCTCGAAGCCAGTGAGCCGGTCATTTTGCTGCGCACTATCCAGCGTGAATTGCTGCAACTGGTTAATCTTAAACGCCAGTCGGCGCAGACACCGCTGCGGACTTTGTTTGATCAGCAACGTGTATGGCAAAACCGCCGCGCACTCGTCACCGAATCACTCAATCGTTTGTCGGCAGAGCAGCTTTTCCAGGCTGTGCGCTTGCTCAGCCAAATCGAAATGACGTTGAAAAAAGATTACGGGCAATCCGTCTGGGCTGAGCTTGAAGGGCTTTCCCTGCTGCTTTGTCATAAAGCTTTGCCGGAAATTTTTATTGATGGCTAACAATGAATCGCGTTTATCTGCCCTGTATGGCGGGACTTTCGATCCCATTCATTACGGGCATTTAAAACCGGTTGAAGCACTGGCAAAACAGGTCGTGTTACAGCAAGTGACCATCATGCCAAACAACGTGCCGCCACATCGCCCGCAGCCGCTGGCAAACAGCCAACAGCGCAAAAAAATGGTCGAACTCGCCATCGAGGGAAATCCCCTGTTCAGGCTCGATGACCGCGAACTCAGGCGTGAAACTCCCTCGTACACAGTAGAAACGCTCGAACAACTGCGCGCAGAAATTGGCGCTGAGCAGCCGCTGGCATTTATTGTGGGTCAGGATTCGTTGCTAAGTCTGCAACGCTGGCACCGCTGGGAAACTTTGCTGACGTTATGCCATTTATTAGTTTGCCAGCGTCCGGGATATTCTTTGTCGATGAAGACTCCCGCAGAACAACAATGGCTGGATGAACATCAGACCACCTCCGTTGAACAACTCCACAGCCATCCTGCAGGTAAAATTTACCTCGCGCAGACGCCAATGGTGGATATTTCTGCGACTGCCATTCGCCAGCGCCTTGAGCAACACCTTCCCTGCGATGACCTCCTCCCCCCGGCCGTGGCTGAATTTATTCGCCAGCACCAGCTTTATCGCTAAGTACGCGCCGCAACGCATTCAGTAACTTGTCGTTATCCATCTGGCTTTTAATTGCCACCCGGTAATAACGTGCATCCAGGCCTGGGTAATTTGCGCAATGGCGAATCAAAATATTCTTTTCCAGCAACACCCGTTGCAACTCTAACCCGTCAATATCGCAACGCAGGAAGATATAATTCGCCCTTGGCGGCCAGACCGTAATCCCCTGTAATTCACTCAACCCGTTATACAGCCGGGGTTGTTCAGCACTCAACCAGCGATAACTCGCTTCAATGTAATCACGATCGTTGAGGATCACTTCTCCGGCTAATGCGGCAAACGCATTAATCGTCCAGGGTTCTCTGAGTGCACGAATCCGCCCAACGGTTGCGGTATCCGCGCTGACCAGATAGCCAAGACGCAGCCCGGCGATGGCAAAGAATTTGGTGAGAGAACGCAACACATAAAGCTGAGGGAAGTTTGAAAGCCGGGGAATTAAACCGGGTTCATCAGGCAAAAAGTCGAGAAAGGCCTCGTCAACGATCAGCGCAATACTGTTTTCACGGCAACGCTGCGCGATAGCCAGAAGCAAAACGTTATCGAGCAAAAGTCCGGTTGGGTTATTAGGCGTGCACAGAAACAGGCAATCGAGATCGGGCGTTAATGCGCTGAGTAAGGATTCATCAGGCTGCCAGCCCTGTTCTTCAGAAAGCTGAAAACCGACTATCTCGCAGCCGACCCGAGTTAACGCCCGGCGATATTCGGCAAATCCGGGCGTCAACAATAATGCTGTGCGCGGAGAAAGTTGCTGAGCCAGATTAAAAATCAGCTCCGTTTCACCATTTCCTGCCAGCACCCATTCTGCCGGGATTTTATGATGATGAGCCAACGCCTGATGCAGAGCACGATACTCAACGTCGGGGTAGCGCTCAGCCAATGCCAGGTTTTCGGTAATCGCCCGTTTTAAGGAATCAGGCATACCTAACGGATTGATATTCGCACTAAAGTCAGTGAGCGAGTTTGCATCCACGCCAATCGCGGCAGCCGCTTGTATAATATTGCCACCGTGCTGGCTACTCAATGCCATATATCCCCCAATAAAACTGACCTCAAAACAAGAAACGCAATGATACACTGATGCCTGCGGAGGATGAGATGAAATTATGGTTAGTGCGCCATGGGCAAACCCAGGCAAATTTAGAGGGTTTATACAGCGGTATTTCCGAAACTCCGCTGACGGAGAGAGGCATCTCGCAAGCTGAAGCAGTCGGCAATATGTTAAATGATGTTGCGTTCGATAAAGTGCTTTGCAGTGAACTTTGCCGCGCACAACATACGACACAGTTGATTCTCCAGCAGCGCGAACTCCCCGTCATTACCGAACCTCGACTCAATGAGATGAATTTTGGCGATTGGGAAATGCGCCACCATCGCGATTTACAACGCCTGGATGCAGAAAACTACGCCGCATGGTGCAATGACTGGCAGAACGTGGTGCCAAATAATGGCGAAGGTTTCCAGCGTTTCTCGCAGCGTGTTTGCGGATTCGCATCCTCTCTTTTAGTGCAGCCAACAGAAGAGAATGTTCTGATTGTGAGCCATCAGGGCGTGCTAAGTTTGTTTATCGCGACGTTGCTCAACATGCCGCCTGCCTCCCTGTGGCATTTTGTCATTGAGCAAGGAGCATGGAGTTGCATAGAGATTAACGATAGCTTCACGACGCTCAGAACCCTTAATAATCGTGCTGTTTATTACCCATCATCGTGAGTTGAATGGGTTACAGTTGTCGTCAACCATTGACACTACAGTCCAGGCTGTTATGCTCCGCTGCCATAATTTCCTGCCCGCAAGCATGACTTTCCAAAATAGTTTTACAAAAATGGCGATGCAAACCAGGCCACTCGGTGGGATGATACCCCGCTTTGAGCGCCGCATTGCCGACTTATCAGTAAAACTGCCCTATTCAATGGGTTTTTATGCGGGCACCATCGAACACACTCTACTTCTCCCAGGGGGAACACTTGCAGGGTAAAGAATTTCAAGATTTCATCGTCGATAAAATCGACGACCTCAAAGGCCAGGACATCGTTGCTCTGGATGTTCAGGGTAAATCAAGCATCACTGATTGCATGATTATCTGTACCGGTACTTCTAATCGCCACGTTATGTCTATCGCAGAACACGTCGTAGAATCATCCCGCAAAGCAGGTTTTGACGCGCTGGGTGTGAAAGGCATTAACGCGACTGACTGGGTAGTTGTTGATCTTGGCGAAGTTATCGTTCATGTGATGCAAGAAGAAAGCCGTCAACTGTACGAACTGGAAAAGCTCTGGGGTTAATGCGTGAAGCTGCAACTAGTCGCAGTCGGCACTAAAATGCCTGACTGGGTACAAACCGGCTTTACCGAGTACCTGCGTCGTTTTCCAAAGGATATGCCATTTGAATTGGTAGAAATTCCTGCGGGCAAACGTAGCAAAAATGCCGATATCAAACGCATTCTCGAAAAAGAAGGCGAAATGATGTTGGCTGCCGCCGGCAAGGGCAACCGTATTGTCACGCTGGATATCCCAGGTCAACCTTGGGATACGCCGCACCTTGCCGTGCAGCTTGAACGTTGGAAACAGGATGGTCGAGATGTCAGCCTGCTGATTGGCGGCCCGGAAGGTCTTGCCCCGGCATGCAAAGCTGCCGCAGAACAAAGTTGGTCGCTTTCGAATCTGACAATGCCTCACCCTTTAGTGCGGGTGCTGGTTGCCGAAAGCCTGTACCGCGCGTGGAGCATTACGACCAACCATCCCTATCACCGTGAGTAGATATCGTCAGGTAGAACAAAGCTGCGGATGAAATTACAGAATTCTTTTCGCGACTATTCAGCTGAGTCTGCGCTATTTGTGCGCCGGGCGTTAGTCGCGTTTCTTGGTATTTTGGCGCTAAGCGGTGTGCTGGTCGCCAACCTTTATAATTTGCAAATCGTCCGTTACACCGACTACCAGACTCGCTCCAACGAAAACCGAATCAAACTGGTCCCAATCCCACCTAGCCGCGGTATTATCTACGACCGCAATGGCACACCACTGGCACTCAATCGCACCATATACCAGGTGGAAATGATGCCGGAAAAGGTGGATGACGTTCAGGCTACGCTTGAAGCCCTGCGCTCGGTGGTTGATTTAACCGACGAAGATATTGTTAACTTTAAGAAAGAACGCGCGCGTTCCCATCGCTTCACCTCCATTCCGGTCAAAACTAACCTCACAGAAGTGCAGGTTGCGCGTTTTGCCGTGAATCAGTACCACTTCCCCGGCGTTGAAGTGAAAGGCTATAAACGCCGTTTCTACCCATACGGCTCGGCGTTGACCCACGTTATTGGCTACGTTTCCAAAATCAACGATAAAGACGTTGAACGTCTGGATAAAGACGGCAAACTGGCAAACTACGCGTCCACGCACGACATTGGCAAGCTGGGAATCGAACGCTACTACGAAGAAGTTCTGCACGGTCAAACCGGTTATGAGGAAGTTGAAGTCAACAACCGTGGCCGCGTGATTCGTCAGCTCAAAGAAGTTCCTCCGCAGGCCGGGCACGATATTTATCTGACTATCGACCTTAAGCTACAGAATTATATTGAAACTTTACTGGCGGGTAGTCGCGCCGCAGTCGTTGTGACTGATCCGCGTACGGGTGGCATTCTGGCGCTGGTTTCAATGCCGAGTTATAACCCAAACCTGTTCGTCGACGGTATCTCAAGCAAAGACTATTCCGGTTTGCTTAACGACCCGAATACGCCGCTTATCAACCGTGCAACCCAGGGGGTATATCCTCCGGCTTCGACGGTGAAACCGTATATGGCCGTTTCGGCGTTGAGCGCAGGTGTTATCACCAAAAACACTTCATTGTTTGACCCAGGCTGGTGGCAATTACCAGGCTCAGAAAAACGGTATCGTGACTGGAAAAAATGGGGCCATGGCCGCCTGAATGTCACCAAAGCGCTTGAAGAATCTGCAGATACCTACTTCTACCAGGTCGCCTATGACATGGGTATTGACCGCATGGGCGAATGGATGCGCAAGTTTGGCTACGGGCATTATACGGGTATCGATCTTTCCGAAGAGCGAGCCGGTAACATGCCGACGCGTGAATGGAAACTGAAACGCTTTAAAAAGCCGTGGTATCAGGGTGACACCATTCCTGTGGGCATCGGCCAGGGCTACTGGACCGCAACACCGATTCAGATGAGCAAGGCGATGATGATCCTGATTAACGACGGCATCGTTCGCGTTCCTCATTTCCTGATGAGCACCGTTGAGAATGGTAAGCAGGTTCCGTGGCAGCAACCTGTACAGCCACCTGTTGGCGATATCCACTCTGGTTTCTGGGAAATTGCCAAAGACGGCATGTACGGCGTTGCCAACCGCCCTAACGGTACCGCGCACAAATACTTTGCCAACGCACCGTACAAAGTCGCAGCGAAATCAGGGACCGCGCAGGTCTTTGGCCTGAAAGCCAACGAAACCTACAACGCCCACAAAATCGCTGAACGCCTGCGCGATCATAAATTGATGACCGCGTTTGCCCCTTACGATAATCCAAAGGTTTCCGTCACCATGATTCTGGAAAACGGCGGTGCAGGCCCCGCTGTAGGCACCATCATGCGCCAAATCCTCGACCACATTATGCTCGGGGATGACAATACGGTACTGCCTACTGAAGCGCCGGCACCAGCAGGTGCAGAGGATCAATAACCATGACTGATAATCCAAATAAAAAGTCGTTCTGGGACAAAATCCACATCGACCCGATCTTCCTCGTGACCATCCTGGCGCTGCTTATCTTTAGTGCGCTGGTTATCTGGAGCGCCAGTGGTCAGGATATGGACATGATGGAGCGTAAGATTGGCCAGATCCTGATGGGCCTGGTCGTGATGATCGTAATGGCGCAGATTCCGCCTCGCGTTTATGAAGGCTGGGCGCCGTATTTGTACATCGTTTGCATCATATTACTGGTAGCGGTGGATGCGTTTGGGGCGATATCCAAAGGTGCGCAGCGCTGGCTCGACCTCGGTATCGTACGTTTCCAGCCATCTGAAATCGCCAAAATCGCGGTCCCGTTGATGGTTGCACGTTTCATCAACCGCGATGTTTGTCCTCCAACGCTGAAAAATACCGGTATCGCGCTGATACTCATTTTCATGCCGACCCTGCTGGTTGCCGCTCAGCCCGATTTGGGTACGTCGATTCTTATCGCTGCATCCGGCCTGTTTGTGCTGTTCTTGTCGGGTATGAGCTGGAAGTTAATCGGTATTGCCGTTTTACTGGTCGCCGCCTTCATTCCGATTTTGTGGTTCTTCCTGATGCACGATTACCAACGTGCACGCGTAATGATGCTGCTTGATCCCGAAACTGACCCACTCGGTGCGGGTTATCACATTATTCAGTCTAAAATTGCGATTGGGTCTGGTGGTTTACGCGGCAAAGGTTGGCTGCATGGTACGCAGTCGCAACTTGAGTTTTTACCCGAACGCCATACGGACTTTATCTTTGCGGTTCTTGCCGAAGAACTCGGCCTGGTAGGGGTTCTGGTGTTACTGGCGCTCTATCTGCTGCTGATTATGCGTGGCCTGGTGATTGCGGCTCGTGCGCAAACCACATTTGGCCGAGTGATGGCTGGTGGGCTAATGTTGATTTTATTCGTATATGTGTTTGTTAACATTGGCATGGTTAGTGGTATCTTACCGGTGGTCGGCGTACCTTTGCCGCTGGTAAGTTACGGTGGCTCGGCCTTAATCGTTCTAATGGCTGGGTTTGGTATCGTCATGTCGATACATACCCACAGAAAAATGTTATCAAAAAGCGTGTAAGTGGATGAGGTGCGTAATGGTTAAGCGTTGGCTAGGGATCTGTGTAGTGGCTGCAATACTGGCTGGCTGCTCGTCTGATGACGGCGACCAACAGCAGGTAAACCAGCAACCGCAACCGGCGGTGTGTAATGGCCCGGTGGTTGAAATAAGCGGCGCAGACCCGCGCTTTGAACCGTTAAATCCTTCGGTTAACCAGGATTACGAAAATAACGGTAAGAGCTACAAAATCGTGCAAAACCCGGCGAACTTCAGCCAGGCAGGTCTTGCTGCGATTTACGATGCCGAACCGGGTAGCAACCTGACGGCCTCTGGCGAAACCTTCGACCCGTCAGCCTTAACCGCGGCGCACCCTACGCTGCCTATTCCAAGCTATGCGCGAATCACAAACCTCGCGAATGGTCGCATGATTGTGGTGCGCATCAACGACCGTGGCCCTTACGGCAATGACCGTGTGATTTCATTGTCTCGCGCCGCCGCCGATCGTCTGAACAATTCCAACAACACCAAAGTGCGTATCGACCCAATTATTGTGGCGCAGGATGGAACAATGTCCGGTCTTGGTACAGTGTGTACCACTATCGCGAAGCAAACCTACGCCCTGCCAGCTCGTCCGGATTTAAACACCGGAATGGGAAGCGCAACATCTGCGCCCGTTGACGCGCCTCAGGGTGATGTTCGCGCCATTAGCAATTCCACTTTGCAAAGCGAAGACACCACGGGAGCGCCTGTCAGCAGCAGCGGCTTCTTAGGTGCAGCAACGCCACTGGCTCCGGGCGTGATTGAAAATGACCCTCCAGCAGTTGCGCCAACTCCTGCTGTTGTCGCAACTCCTGTGCAGCAAAACGCTCCTGTTACCGCACCAGCCGCAGCTGCCTCCGGGCGCTATGTGGTGCAAGTTGGAGCCGTAAGCGACCAGGCTCGCGCCGCGCAGTGGCAGCAAAAACTGAGCCAGCAATTTGGTGTACCGGGCAAGGTTTCCAGTAATGGGACGATGTACCGTGTTCAGCTTGGGCCATTTACCAGCAAAACTGAAGCAAGCGCGCTTCAACAACGCCTGATGAGTGAAGCCCAACAGCAATCCTTCATCACTAACGCAACCGCTATGTAAGCGGTTGTGTCTGGCATCCTCTCTGCGTCAGTTAATGTCAATTTCATTAACAAATGATGCGCAAAGACGGATGCCAGTAAAAACCGCTTTTGCTATAGTAAGGCACTTTTTTTATTCCCATCACGGATGTCGTTGTTCTAATCATGAATACAGCCCCTTCTTTTCGTTTTGTTAAACGCCTGGCGCTTACTACGGCCCTGACCCTTACGGCAATAACCGCCGCACACGCTGACGACCTGAATATCAAAACTATGATTCCAGGTGTGCCGCAGATTGACGCAGAAGCGTATATCCTGATTGATTACAACTCAGGTAAGGTTTTGGCTGAGTCCAACGCTGACACCCGCCGTGATCCTGCCAGCCTGACCAAAATGATGACCAGCTACGTCATCGGCCAGGCCATGAAAGCCGGTAAATTTAACGAAAGCTCGATTGTGACTGTTGGTCAGGATGCATGGGCAACCGGTAATCCGGTATTTAAAGGCTCCTCTTTGATGTTCCTGAAGCCAGGTATGCAAGTTCCTGTCTCTCAGCTGATTCGTGGTATCAACCTGCAATCCGGCAACGATGCTTGCGTGGCAATGGCCGATTTCGTAGCGGGTAGCCAGGATTCGTTCGTTGGCCTAATGAACAGCTATGTTTCCGCTCTTGGACTGAAAAACACGCACTTCCAGACTGTGCACGGCCTGGATGCTGAAGGTCAGTACAGCTCAGCGCGCGATATGGCCTTGATTGGTCAGGCATTAATTCGTGATGTACCGAACGAATACTCTATCTATAAAGAAAAAGAATTTACCTTTAACAATATTCGCCAGACAAACCGTAACGGCTTGCTGTGGGATACCAGCCTGCAAGTTGACGGCATCAAAACCGGTCATACCGACGCTGCGGGTTACAACCTGGTGGCTTCGGCAACCGAAGGGCAAATGCGCCTGATTTCTGCCGTACTTGGCGGACGCACTTATAAAGGCCGCGAAACCGAAAGTAAAAAACTGCTGACCTGGGGCTTCCGTTTCTTTGAAACTGTATCGCCGCTGAAAGCCGGTAAAGAATTTGCTTCAGAGCCAGCCTGGTTTGGCGACAACGACCGTGCATCGCTGGGTGTGGATAAAGACGTTTACCTGACGATCCCACGTGGTCGTATGAAAGATTTGAAAGCCAGCTATGTGCTTAACACCACTGAACTGCACGCTCCTTTGCAGAAAAACCAGGTGGTCGGCACCATCAACTTCCAGCTGGATGGCAAGACTATTGAACAGCGTCCGCTGGTCGTGCTTCAGGAAATGCCAGAGGGTAACTTCTTCAGCCGAATCATTGATTATATCAAATTGATGTTCCATCATTGGTTTGGTTAATAATTAAACACTTGAAAGAGTGGAAGCCATCCCCATATACTAAGAATCAAAGCAACTCCCGCTCAGCGGGAGTTATTATTTTTAATGCCGTAACGCTGGAGCTACCATGCAAACCAATCTGAAAGAATTGCTCGAATTCCCGACTTCCTTTACTTACAAAGTGATGGGTCTGGCGAAGCCCGAGCTGGTTGATTTGGTCGTCGAGGTGGTGCAGCGCCACGCACCAGGTGACTACACCCCTCAGGTAAAACCGAGCAGCAAAGGTAACTACCATTCTGTCTCTATTACCATTAATGCGACCCATATCGAGCAAGTTGAAACCCTGTATCAAGAACTGGGTAACATCGAAATCGTTCGTATGGTGCTGTAATTCACACCGCGCCCGGCCTTCTGGTCGGGCATGTGATATATTCCCTTCACTTTTCAACCTGCCGGAGACGATGTTTTGTCTCAAGATACTATTCAAATCCGCCAACTTGGCCTGCAACCCTACGAACCTGTTTCGCGGGCGATGCATGAATTCACCGATACCCGCGATGAAACCACTCTAGATGAAATCTGGTTAGTGGAGCACGAACGCGTATTTACCCAGGGCCAGGCAGGGAAAGCTGAACATGTTCTGGTGCCCGGTGATATCCCCGTGATTCAGAGCGACAGAGGCGGCCAGGTGACTTATCACGGCCCAGGCCAGCAAGTAATGTACGTGCTGATCAACCTCAAGCGCCGTAAACTCGGGGTTCGGGAACTGGTGACTATTCTTGAGCAAACCGTGGTTAACACTCTGGCGGAATTAAATATCAATGCTTATCCGCGCGCGGATGCCCCCGGTGTCTATGTTGACGGGCGTAAAATTTGCTCGCTCGGTTTGCGCATCCGCAAAGGTTGCTCATTCCACGGATTAGCATTGAATATCGATATGGATCTCAGCCCATTCTTACGCATCAACCCTTGCGGCTATGCCGGTCTGGAAATGACGCAAGTCAGCTCGTTACGATCGGGGGTTTCACTGAGTGATGTTCAACCACTACTTATTGATAAATTCATTGAATTATTGAACAATCCACCAATCAAATACATTCAAGTTTAATATATATTTTATTGATGACTGCATCTTTTTAGGTGCAGTTATTTAATGCTAATCTGGCTAACATTTCTTTACTTTATTTCTTCTTTTGTATAATTTCACTCGGATAAATATACATCAAATTTTGAATATATATATTCAGTTTTACTGGTTATTTGCTGGCTATGGAGTTTTGTATCATGGAAAGAAATCAAGAAGACAATTACCCAACATTCAAAGCACTACGCAATATCGATCTTAATTTGTTGACCGTCTTCGAAGCAGTCTACATCCATAAAGGGATTGTTAATGCGGCCAGGGTGTTAAATTTAACACCTTCCGCTATTAGCCAGTCTATCCAGAAACTGAGATCAACGTTTCCTGACCCATTATTTATCCGTAAAGGGCAAGGCGTCACGCCGACTGCATACGCGGCTCATTTGCATGAATACATTAGCCAGGGGTTTGAATCGATTCTGTGCGCGTTAGATGTGAACAATAACTACAATAAAGAGCGCACCATCACCATCGCGAGCACCCCGTCAGTAGGCGCACTGCTCATGCCGAGAATTTATTCCGCTATTCTGAAAGTCAATCCTAAATTAACCATTCGCAATGTCCCTGTAACAGAGCTTCAATTATCACAATTTCAGGCTGATATCGCCATCGATACGCATTCCCATCACAGCTCTGGTATTAGCAGTTATAAACTTTATACCGATTCAATTGTGGCGGTTTGCCGTCAGAATCACCCTACTGCTTCGTCAATAGTTAAAGGTGGTGATATTCACAACATGAATTACAGTTTTTTAATTATGCAGGATGCTCTATTAATAGATTTACGCCAGTTAATTAACGAAATTTTACCGAATCGCCACATCACTTTTAGCAGTTATAATTTCTTAACCATTGCTTCAATGTTAAGTACCAGTGACCTCATTGGTTTCATGCCAATGAAAATTTATGAAATGTACTCTCACATCTTCGAGCTTCAGAAGATTGAATGTGAAGCGCTTACCAGAATCAGTGTCACGACTACCATGCATATCAATAAACTCAGTTCACGTGATGCGGTGTTGCAGGAAGTTATAGACACTATCATTGATGAGTTTGAGCAAGCATAGGAAATCGACCTCTCGCCTTCCGGCATGAGGTCGACATTCAGTTCGTTAACGTAGAAAAGCGCACAAACCAACAACTCATTTACAATTCTTTCCCCGTTTACTGCTCTGTCAGGCTGATTTCTCCCCTCCAGTGATGGTATACTGCGCGCGCTATTAAAAAATAGTTGATAAATAAAACATTCGATTAGCCTGATTTCGTTACTAGCAACTGGAATTTCTACGATATGAGTAAACCTATTGTAATGGAACGCGGCGTTAAGTACCGCGACGCCGATAAAATGGCTCTGATCCCGGTGAAAAACGTGGTGACTGAGCGCCAGGAGCTGTTAAGAAAACCAGAATGGATGAAGATCAAACTTCCATCTGATTCGACCCGAATTCAGGGTATCAAAGCGGCGATGCGCAAGAATGGTCTGCATTCGGTGTGTGAAGAGGCTTCCTGCCCTAACCTGGCAGAATGTTTCAACCACGGCACCGCGACCTTTATGATCCTTGGCGCAATCTGTACCCGCCGCTGCCCGTTCTGCGATGTTGCTCATGGTCGCCCTGTCGCACCCGATGCCAACGAACCCGGCAAGCTTGCTCAAACTATCGCTGACATGGCGTTACGCTATGTGGTTATCACGTCTGTTGACCGTGATGATTTACGCGACGGTGGCGCGCAACACTTTGCTGATTGCATCAGCGCAATCCGTGAAAAAAATCCGAGCATTAAAATTGAAACATTAGTCCCGGATTTCCGTGGGCGGATGGACAAAGCTCTGGAAATTCTGACAGCTACGCCGCCAGATGTGTTCAACCACAACCTGGAAAACGTACCTCGCATCTATCGTAAGGTTCGTCCTGGCGCTGACTATAACTGGTCGCTGAAGCTACTGGAGCGTTTTAAAGAAGCGCATCCGGATATCCCGACTAAATCAGGCTTGATGGTCGGTTTAGGCGAAACAAATGCTGAAATCGTAGAAGTCATGCGTGATTTACGCCGCCACGGCGTCACCATGTTGACGCTGGGGCAGTATTTGCAGCCAAGCCGTCACCACTTACCTGTTCAGCGTTATGTCAGCCCTGACGAGTTTGAAGAGATGAAAGCCGAAGCGCTGGCGATGGGCTTCACTCACGCAGCTTGTGGCCCGTTTGTTCGCTCTTCTTACCATGCGGATCTGCAGGCAAAGGGGATGGAAGTAAAATAACGATGTAACAAATCGTTACTTTTAATTTGCAGCTCGCAAAAAAAACCGGCATTTGAGATGCCGGTTTTTTTATATCTGTTCGAAAGCTGTGTTTTGATCAGTCTTTATGCGTAATACGATCAGAGACTGCATCAGTATTGGTGGCAGACTTTGCACCTGCTTCGTCTTCATTCATCGCTTTCTTAAAGCCCTTGATTGCCGCGCCAAGATCACCACCGAGGGTGCGCAACTTCTTGGTGCCAAATAACAAAACAATCAGCGCACCGACAACCAACAACTTTGTAATACTAATCTCGCCCATAACAACCTTCTTAATCATGCGTGCCGTGAATACGGCGAATAATACACTGAGACAATTAACGGTCATTTTCTCGTGCGATACAATAGCAACCTGTAACAAGTTGGATCAAGATCAGGTTAAAAATCACTCATAACAAATGCGGTAAAGCAAAACGCCGATTTTTTAGCACCGGCAACATAGCTCGTACTTCACTTAAATATTGGCTTTCCAGTTCAGCATAAAACAAAGCGGGTCGCTGATTGGCTGCCGCCATCACCACACCAAGCGGATCAACAATTTGGCTGTGCCCGATATTCTTATTACCGCACTCGCCAGAGGCCACAACATAGCATGTTGTATCGAGCGCGCGTGCTGCCAGAAGCGTTGACCAGTGCATTTCTTTATTAGGCCCTCGCAACCAGGCTGCGGGGAGGACTAAAACCTCCGCCCCCGCCAACGCCAGGTTTAATGCCATCTCTGGAAAACGCAGATCGTAGCAGGTCATCAATCCCACTTTAAATCCTGCAACTTCAATCAACGGTGGCAACGCATTACCGGCATCAACAAGACGCGATTCCTGTACATTAAACGCATCATAAAGATGAAGTTTCTGATAACGGGCAATGACTTCGCCCTTACGAATCGCCAGTAAGGTGTTTGCAGCCCGCCCTGCTGTCGTTTTGACGTGCAGAGTCAGAATCGTCGTCAATTGATTATTGCGGCTTTGCTCGCAAAGTGGCTGAATAAACTCATGATGGACTGCCTGCGCAGATTTCACCGACAAATCGGGGTCATTATCGTCACGCGCCAGTACCGCCTCAGGTAAAACAAGTAAATCTGCCCCATCAGCCTGAGCTGTGTCCATATAGTGAAGACATGTTTGCACGTTTTCCTGCCAAAGGTGACTCACGGCAAATTGCCCTATTGCAACTTTCATGTGGTTTCTCTCCAGGCTGCGAATAAATCATTATACCCAGTGTGAAATTTTCCGTGCTGACGTTACACTCAAACACTTTAATAAGAACGAACAGGAAACTACTGTGTTGCAAATGCTATTAGCCGTATTCATTGGCGGCGGAACGGGGAGCGTTGTGCGCTGGCTTTTGAGTATGAGACTTAACCCTGTGCATGCTGCCCTTCCGATTGGAACTTTGACCGCAAACCTGGTGGGCGCGTTTATTATCGGATTGGGTCTGGCGCTGTTTACTCGCATGACACACCTCGATCCCGTCTGGAAATTGTTAATCACTACCGGCTTTTGTGGCGGTTTGACCACCTTTTCGACCTTCTCCGCAGAAGTGGTTTTCTTGCTTCAGGATGGTCGACTTGCATGGGCTGCGCTAAACATACTGCTAAATCTCGCAGGCTCACTCACCATGACCGCTCTCGCATTTTGGATAGTTTCTCTCGCATACGGCCAATAATTAACCTCGCGTTAAGGTTAGCTTAATTTATGTCTGCCACTCTGGTTGAAAATTAGCGTGGGGCATAATAATGAAAGAACGTGTTGCAGGGTGGACGGCTGTGCTGATGAGCACGCTGATCGTGATGTGCTTTGTGAAAATTTATCTATTTTCCTGAATTTAAAACAAAAAAAACCCGCCTTAGCGGGTTTTTATATTCTACTGGTAAAGCCTTAGATAGGCATTACGTTTGCAGCAGATGGGCCTTTGGCACCGTTAGTGATTTCAAACTCAACGCGCTGACCTTCAGCCAGGGTTTTGAAACCATTGCTCTGGATTGCAGAGAAGTGTACGAACACGTCTTTGCTACCATCTTCCGGAGTAATGAAGCCAAAGCCTTTTGACTCGTTAAACCACTTAACGTTACCTTTAATCTTAGACATCTAAATTACCTTTACATGAAAAACGACACAAATGCTGTGTCGGACATCAGTACACCAATTGTGGTGGATTTTGTCCAGTCCCGATTTGAGAAAAAGTGCTAAAAATTGCTACCTCTTTTAAAAACTGTGCAGTAGACCTTATTTTTGAAAGTCAGATAATAGCGATACATGTTGTGCATGATTTCAGCCATTACCGCGCATCAGAATTGGAAGCGTAACCAGGCAAAGTAAACGTTACCGTTGTTGTAGGTTCCTGGGATATAGGTCATCTGGAACGTCGCCGGGCCATAACCCACAGAGGCCAACGGCAATATCACTGGGATCGGAATGTAATTCCAGTTGTCGCGCGCGGTGGCGCCCAGCGTGTAGCCGAGCCCCAGACGGAAGTTATCATCAGCCAACGGACGCCAGATTTTCTCCCAGCCGTAGCCGCCAATCGGTTCCCATTTGTTATAGGAATCTTTAAATACCATCAGATACAAACCGTGCCAATTTCCGCTATCGTCCCAACGATCCTGACCAAAACCAATCCCCCACGGGCGCTCGTTATAGCGATCGGTTTTTTCTTTATCGTAGGCAAATCGCGCATGCCAGGTGATGGCAGGCACGTATAAATCATAATGTTGCGGTTCATTCCACGTTTGTGAAACGTTATCCGTTAAAGTATTCCAGGCATCACCTAAAACGCTACTTTGATTAGCCAGTGCGACTGGCATTATCATTAGCGATGAAAAGAAAACAATACAGGAAATGACAATTCTTTTTGTTAGAGTCACATTAATTTCCACTTCAAAAATCAATATACAACCTAACAAATTATATATGAACAATAGTTAAATAAACGCGTAGTAAATTCCTAAAGATGTTTAACTTCGTCGAATTAATGGCCGATAAAAACATTACCCCAGCCATTATCTGAAAATCAAAAGATGGTGGGGTAACTTACTATTATTTATCTCTTTTTAATAAAACATACATTGCAGGAATCACCAGCATCGACAATAGCGGTGCCGTGATCATTCCGCCAATCATCGGCGCAGCAATTCGGCGCATCACTTCAGAACCAGTACCGTCACCCCACATGATAGGCAGTAAACCCGCCATGATCGTCGCCACCGTCATCACTTTTGGCCTTACGCGCAGCACCGCACCTTCATGCAATGCCCGCATTAACATCGGCTTGCCACCCAAAGGGTCCAGTGCTTTATGCCGTGCAATCGCCTGATTCAAATAAAGCACCATAATGACACCAAATTCAGCGGCGACTCCCGCCAAAGCAATAAACCCTACAGCGCCCGCGACCGACAAATTATATCCCAGTAAATAAAGCAACCAGACTCCGCCGATAAGTGAGAATGGTAAGGTACCCATTATTAATAATGCATCGCTCACGCGCGAGAATGTCACGTAAAGTAAGACAAAAATAATAACAAGCGTAAATGGTAGGACTATTCTTAATTTAGCGCTCGCTCGTTCTAAATATTCAAATTGCCCTGACCAGGATAATGAAACACCTTCCGGTAATTTAACTTGTTGTGAAACGGCACGTTGCATATCTTCCACCGCCGATTTTAAATCTCGCCCACGCAGGTCGACATAAACCCAATTAGATAAACGCGCGTTTTCACTTTTCAGCATTGGCGGTCCGTCGGTAATGCTGATATCGGCCAGTTCAGAGAGTGCAATCTGGCTGCCATTTGCCGTAATAACAGGTAGGTTTTTCAGCTTTTGGACGTTATCACGCATTTCTCGAGGGTAACGAACATTGATGGGATAGCGCTCACGTCCTTCTATTGTTTCACCAATGTTTTGCCCGCCAATCACCGTCGCCACTAACGACTGCAACTCTTTGACCGACACGCCATAACGAGCCGCTTTCAGTCGGTCGATATTGATATCCACATAGCGTCCGCCACCTAATCTTTCCGCAAGCGCGGAAGTCACACCCGGAACCTGTTTCACCACCCGTTCGATTTGCTCGGCAACTTGCTCAATAGCAGCGATATTGTTGCCATTAACTTTGATACCCACCGGGCTTTTGATGCCCGTTGCCAGCATATCCAGGCGGTTACGGATCGGTGGCACCCAAACGTTGGCGATGCCCGGTACTTTCACCACGCTATCGAGTTCACTCACCAGTTTGTCCATCGTCATTCCTGGTCGCCATTGGTCACGCGGTTTAAAACGAATCGTCGTTTCAATCATCGTTAGCGGTGCGGGATCGGTCGCAGTATCTGCCCGCCCTGCTTTACCAAAAACCGTCGCCACTTCGGGCACCGTTTTGATGAGCCTGTCGGTTTGTTGCAGTAAATGTCCGGCTTCACGGGCAGAGATACCAGGTAATGTCGAAGGCATGTACAGCAAATCACCTTCATCAAGCGGCGGCATAAATTCGCTGCCGAGTCGACTGAGCGGCCATAGCGTCGCCACCAGCACTAACCCGGCAATGACCAACGTAGTTTTTGGGCGCACCAGCACTTTGTCGAGAAGCGGTTCATAAGCCGCAATCAGCCAGCGGTTAATAGGGTTCGCCTTTTCATCCGGGATTTTTCCACGGATAAAATAGCCCATCAGCACTGGCACCAGAGTGATCCCCAGGCCTGCGGCCACCGCCATGGCGTAGGTTTTAGTAAACGCCAGCGGCGAGAACATTCGCCCTTCCTGCGCCTCAAGGGAAAACACCGGAATAAACGACAGCGTGATAATCAGCAAACTACAAAACAGCGCAGGCCCGACTTCCACTGCAGCCTGTTCAGACAGACGCCAGTAATCAGCGCCTGTTGGCTGTTTATCCGGGTTGTCGTGCCGCCACTGCTCCAGCACTTTGTGCATGTTTTCGATCATCACGATGGCCGCATCGACCATCGCGCCTATGGCAATCGCGATCCCCCCCAGCGACATGATGTTGGCATTCACGCCCTGGTAATGCATGACAATAAATGCACCCAATATGCCCAGCGGCAACGTTATCATCGCCACCAGCGCTGAGCGGAAGTGGAATAAGAACAAGGCACAAATAATCGCTACCACGATAAACTCTTCCAGAAGCTTATGCGAAAGCGTTTCAATTGCGTTTTCAATCAGATGCGAGCGGTCGTAGACCGGAACAATTTCGACACCCGTGGGCAAACTTTTCTGGATTTGCTGAAGTTTGGCTTTTACCGCATTGATGGTATCCAGCGCATTTTTGCCATAGCGCATGACAATAATGCCGCCAGCGACTTCACCTTCACCGTTAAACTCAGCTACACCCCGGCGTATTTCCGGCCCCATACGCAACGTGGCCACATCGCTCAGTAACACAGGGATGCCTTCACGTGTGGTAATAACGACTTGTTTGAAGTCATTGAGGTTTTTTAAATATCCTGCGGTGCGAACCATGTATTCAGCTTCGCCCATTTCGATGACCGAACCGCCCCCTTCCTGGTTGGCACTTTGCACCGCATCTATCACCTGTTGATGCGTGATATTCAGCGCCCGCATCCGTTGTGGGTCGAGCACTATCTGGTATTGCCGCACCATGCCGCCAACACTTGCGACCTCCGACACGTTCGGCACCGTTTTTAGCTCGAACTTAAGCGTCCAATCTTGCAGCGCCCGTAAATCTGCCAAACTGTGTTTCCCGCTTCGGTCCACCAGCGCGTATTCATACACCCAGCCAACGCCCGTGGCATCTGGTCCCAACGACGCTTTGGCCTCTGCGGGAAGCTGCGATTGCACCTGGCTTAAATATTCGAGCACCCGTGAACGCGCCCAGTAAGGGTCGGTGCCATCTTCAAATAAAATGTAAACATACGAATCCCCAAACATCGAAAAGCCACGTACCGTTTTAGCCCCGGGGACTGAAAGCATGGTGGTGGTGAGTGGATAAGTAACCTGATCTTCAACGACTTGCGGCGCTTTACCTGGGTAGTTGATACGAATAATCACCTGCACATCAGAGAGATCAGGCAGCGCATCAAGCGGCGCGCGTTGCAGTGACCAAATCCCCCACGCCGCCATCATGATTGCCGCCAGTAAAACCAGCAGCCGGTTTTTGAGTGACCAACGAATCACGGTAGCAATCATTTCATCGCCCCCGCCATTGGCATCAGATGAGTGATAGCTGCACCATTTTCGTCATCCATGGTGAAACTAAACATCACGTTATCGCCGACTTTAATGCCCTTAGCATCCGTTGCGGATTTCAACGCAAAATCCATCGTCATTGCACTCCATTTGAGCGCTGGAATAGGCTTATGCGAAAGCGTGATTGCGTCATCAGCGATCCCTTTCACCACAGCCTCTCCCTCGTATTCCTGCGCGGTAGAGGATGCCGCTTTTTCCTCTGGTAAAGCACTGCGCAAGCTGGCTTCGGAATCAATCAGGAACTGCCCGGAAGTCACAACTTTGTCGCCCTCTTTCAGCCCCTGTTTAATCTCCACCCAGCCATTTTGAGCCGTACCCACCACCACGTTAACCGGGTTAAAATGGCCGTCATTCTGTGTCACTAACACCCGGCTGGCACTTCCGGTTTCAATCAGTGCTTCTTCAGGAATCGCCAACACCGGCGGCAGGGCAGGCGAGTTCGCCAGCGTGACATTGAGGTACATGCCCGGCTTGAGTTTCATTTGCGAATTTTCCAACACAATGCGCGCTTTCAGCGTGCGCGTAGTGGTTTCCATATTGGGGAGCAACTCACTCACACGCCCGTGGAAAGTCTCTCCCGGCCAGCTATCCGATGAAGCCTGAATTTCGCTTCCCACTTGCAGCACCTGTGCCTGAGTTTGCGGGTAATCAATCACAATCCACACCGACTCGAGACTGGCAATTTCAAATAGCGGCGCGGTGGCCGCAACTTGCGCGCCTTCTCGCGTATCCAGCTTATTGATATAACCCGCCTGTTTTGCCCGCACGGTGACACGCGTCTGCGGCCTTCCCGTTTTCTCCACCAGGCGAATAATCTCCGCAGGCATAAACTGGAGTTGCAGGCGTTCACGCGCGGCAGACGTTAACGCGCTGTCGCCCAACTGGCGCACGGCCAGATACTCTTGTTGAGCCGCCGTCCACTCTGGTATCCATAATTGAGCCAACGGCTCACCTGCCTTAACGAATTGCTGTGGCGCATTGACAAACAGCTTCTCAACCACGCCATTAGCGCTGGCCGGGATTATCTGCACGCTGCGTTCGTCCGTTGAAACCGTAGCAAATGCATCAAACTGATAATCCAGCACTTTCTTCTCAACCTGCGCCGTTTTAATACCCAGATTCTGCTGTTGGCGAGCGCTTACTGTCACCCCACCTTCTTCCGTGGCTTCACCCGCGTAACGCGGCACCAGGTCCATATCCATAAACGGTGATTTTCCGGGTTTATCAAAACGCTGACCGGGCGTCATCGGGTCATACCAATAGAGAACTTTCCGTTCAGATTGAGCCGCTGGAGCGAGGGTACCGTGGCTTTGCTTGCCCGCGTAATACCCCGCGCCGAGTGCGCCCGCAATGGCGAGTGCGACTAAAGAGAGCTTGGTTATTGTTTTCATTATTGGTTTTCATCCTGTGGCGTCAGATAGCGAATAGCGGCCCAGGTTTCAGCCACGGATTTCTCCGCGCTATTCGCGGTCAGTTCGGTATCAAGTAGCGTGCGGCGGGCATTGAGCAAATCGGAAAGCGTGGATTGCCCGGAGCGGTATTGCGCTTCAATCAGTGAAAGGCGCTGGCGTTGCAGGGGTAGAATTTCTTCTTGCTGGCGCTGCCAGAGGGTTTGAGCGGCCTGATATTGCGCCACCAGCGTACGAACCAGAGCCACGCGCTCGCGTTTCGCTAAAGCCAATTGATCGTTAGCCTCCATTGATCGCGACATATCAGCCGCCAGATCTTTGTCCTGGCGTTGAGATTTAAACATCGGTAAATCAACGGTAAACATCACGCCCGCCATGTCGTCGTAATCATCAGCGCGATGGGCGTAGTACACCTCAACGCCAACATTCGGCTTCGCGGCTACCGCAGACTGAGCCGAACGCGCTTTGGCAACATCAGCCTCGCGCGCCGCTTCAATCACTTCAGGATGCAGCCCGACGCTTTGCTCAAGAACAGCAGGGTCCGCAGGCAGGCGCTGATAACGGGGTAACGAGCCACGTGCGTTATCAATTTGTTCGCCGGTTAATTGCAGTAAACGAGTCTGAGCCAGCGTCACATCACGCTGTGCGAGGGTCACTTTGTCCTGCATGCCTAAAAGCGTCATACGAATATCCATGACGCTGGATGCCGGTGAGCTGCCACTGGCCACCGTGGCTTTTTGCACGCCAATCTGGCGCTCGGTTTCTGCGACCAGTTTTTGAGCAGCCGTCAGGACCTTTTGTGACAACGCTAAATCCAGCCACGCCTGGGCGGCCGATCTTTGCAGCGTCGCGCGAATCACCTCAGCTTTTGCGACACTGCTGGCTGACTGAGCCAGAATCGTTTCTGCTTTGCGGTCGCGTTTATCCTCGCTGACGTAATCTTGCATGATACCGATACGCTGCATGGTCATGCCTTCTCGGGTAAAACGGTGGCTGTTGCTGCCCTGTACCGGGACGTTTTCAATGCCAAATTTCAGTTTTGGGTCGGGTAACTGGCGAGCAGAATCCGCCATCGCATTCAGGGCATTACTCTGATTACGGTTAGCAGAAAGTTCTGCGGAATAGTGAACGGCCGCGGCCAGGGTCTGTTGCAGGCTGAACTCTGCCGCATGAGCGGCAGAGACAGACGCAGCAACCAGCACCCCGCCGAGCCATAAGCTCAGGGAATGTTGTTTCATGGCGGCCTCGGTTACTTAGTCGGCGTAACGGAGGCGAGTTGGTACCCTTCAGCCTGCTGGCTAAAAGTGAAATCAACCGTGTCACCTGCTTTCACCGTCGGCAATGAACCCGCATCAGGCAGGCTGAAGGTCATCGTCATTGCGGGCCAGTTAAGAGCAGCGATAGGTTTGTGGGCGATAGAAATGGAATCGGCGGTCACTTTCTTTATGACACCGTGACCGTGATAAATTTCGGCGGCCCCAGCCGGAGTCATCGACATCTCATGAGACATCTCGTGGGAAGCGGCGTGAGCCACAGAAAAGAAAGCAAAAACGGACAGCGCAGCGGCTGCAAAGGAACGTGCAAAAATAGCAGACATAAAAAATCTCCAGAACCAAAGTCAAAGGATGAAATCCGTAAGGGATGAACCAAGACAGTGCTGGAGTTATTCTCTAAAACGACAAAACCGTATTGTGGCGGGAGGGCCGGTTGCAGGTGGGGTTAACAGCGCAACGGAAGTGACCACTTCCTGACATTCAGGGATCACTAAGGCCAGAGTGTCAGTGACCGGCAATGCGACCAACGAACTATAGCCATTATCTTTTTGCATCACGTCCGGAATGCAGTGCTTATCACACAGTGTTCCTTTTGCTTTCACCCTATCCCACTGGTTTTCCATCAGCATATGTTCGCTATGCTGAACAGAAAGTGAGGACGCGCTAATTTCTACCGGGCAGTCGTGCGATGCCACCGCGACCTGGCTGTTGACAAACAGCCAGCCAAACGCCAACAGCAGCATCAAAAGATGCTTCCTGAAAAAGCGTAAACGGCTTGTCGACCAGAAAGTGGATTGCAAGGTATTGCCCCTGAAATATGCGAGGCGGCAGTATAAGCATCATAGCTTTTTAATTTAAAGGGATTTTTAGTTGTTTTACATTTAGCTAAATAATTAACAATTACGTAATATAATCTTAATTAAACACCCTCCAAATGATTATTAACAAAGCAATAAGCGATATAAATATATACCGCTAATCAATAAGTAAATGTCATAATTGCAATGCTGTCGACAAAAGTGTCATGACGGCAGTACGAAGCTGACTAAATTTGATGCTCATCAGAAATCTGCGCCAATGATTCAGGCAGATTGGCACCGTTTTCGCTGACGACTGCAAAGCGTCTTATTATTTTATTTCTGGCATGGCGTTGCGTTGAGATACCTGAACGCAACAGGGGGCTTTAATGCTGACAACTATTGAATTACTTATTGGGGTTGTGGTTATTGTTGGTGTAGCTCGCTACATCATCAAAGGCTACTCCGCTACCGGCGTGTTATTCGTCGGCGGCTTAACGTTACTGATTATTAGTGCCTTGATGGGCCACAAAGTTTTACCTGCCAGCGCTGAAAGCACAGGCTATACCGCAACTGACATCGTCGAATATGTCAAAATCCTGCTGATGAGCCGTGGTGGCGATCTCGGCATGATGATCATGATGCTTTGCGGTTTCGCATCGTACATGACGCACATCGGCGCTAACGATATGGTGGTTAAGCTTGCCTCTAAGCCACTGAAGTTAATTAACTCACCGTACATTCTGATGATTGCCGCCTATTTTGTGGCGTGTCTGATGTCTCTGGCAGTTTCCTCAGCGACTGGCCTGGGCGTGTTGTTGATGGCGACCCTGTTCCCGGTCATGGTCAACGTGGGTATTAGCCGTGGTGCGGCGGCTGCAATTTGCGCCTCCCCTGCTGCAATCATCCTCTCCCCGACTTCAGGCGACGTGGTGTTAGCCGCGAAAGCTGCGGAAATGTCATTGGTTGATTTTGCCTTTAAAACCACCGTGCCAATTTCTATCGCTGCCATTATTGCCATGGCGATTGCCCACTTCTTCTGGCAACGTTACCTGGATAAAAAAGAAAACGTCAGCCATGAAATGCTCGATGTCAGCGAAATCCAGACTACCGCACCGTCTTTCTATGCCATTCTGCCGTTTACACCCATTATTGGCGTGCTGATTTTCGACGGTAAATGGGGTCCGCAGCTGCATATCATCGCCATTTTGGTTATCTGTATTCTGATTGCTGCGGTCATTGAGTTCTTCCGTAGTTTCAAAGCACAAACCGTCTTCTCCGGTCTGGAAGTCTGCTACCGCGGCATGGCTGATGCCTTTGCTAACGTGGTCATGCTGTTGGTTGCCGCAGGCGTATTCGCACAAGGACTGAGCACCATTGGCTTTATCCAGAGCCTGATTTCCATTGCGACGTCGTTCGGTTCCGCAAGCATCATTCTGATGCTGGTGCTGGTCGTGCTGACCATGCTGGCTGCAATGACCACCGGTTCCGGTAACGCGCCGTTCTATGCCTTTGTAGAGATGATCCCGAAACTGGCTCATTCCTCCGGCATTAACCCGGCGTATCTGGCGATTCCTATGCTGCAAGCCTCAAACCTTGGCCGTACCATTTCTCCGGTATCCGGTGTGGTCGTCGCGGTGGCAGGTATGGCAAAAATCTCACCATTTGAAGTCGTGAAACGTACTTCAGTGCCGGTTGCTGTCGGGCTGATTGTGGTGATTATTGCCACCGAAATCCTGGTGCCTTCTGCCGCGGCAGTTATTGGCGGTTAAACCCGTTCGCATACCCGCTCACAGCGATCTATATGTGCGCTGTGGGCGTCCTACTTTTCCATAAACAATCTCCGCCATAATCTGCTGTCGCCCTGCGGAAAACTCAAGATAACGCCTCGCTGTAGTACGACTCAGTTTCAACTCCTGGGCCACGGTTTCTGCGGTATGCCGCGCATCCGGGTCAGCAAATAACAGCTGCACTTTGGCCAGAGTTAACGCATCAATACCCGCGGGCAATTCCTCTTTGCGCTCGCCACGCGCATAAGCATTAAACATGTCGTCAATCTGCCGCTGGCTGGCGCTCGCATGGCTGACGAGCAATTGCATTCGCTGCTGATAACGTTCGAGCGTTTGGCTCAGGCGCTCATAAGCAATCGGCTTCACCAGATAATCAAAGACACCCCCACGCACCGCCTCCGCCACAGTTTCCATATCGCTTGCAGCCGTAGTAAACACCACGCCACCAGCAAAACGCGCCTGGGTCAGCTCGTGCAAAAGCGTGATGCCTTTGCCATCGGGTAAATAATTATCCAGCAGAATCAGTGCAGGTTTAAAACGCTCAATCATCATTCGTGCCTGCGCTAAATTGCCCGCAAGCCACACCTGCCCACAACCGTGGAATCGACGAATAAACTCGGCATGCATTTCTGCCAGTGGAGTTTCATCTTCAACAATCAGAATCGTTAGAGCTTGAGCCATAAATGATCTTCACTTTCGGAATAAAAACAGTAAATAAAGAGCCGGACGGTTCATTATCTTCAATCGTAATAATACCGCCGCACCGCTCCACATAGCTGGCAATAAGATACAGCCCGATGCCGTGTTCTCCGGGCGCATCAGTTTTGGTGCTGACGCCCTGGTCAAAAATCACTTCGCGCAAGGCTTCAGGCACCCCGCAACCGCTGTCAGCCACCTCAATAATCACTTCATTGCCTTCATCACTTAACCAAAGCTCAATGCTCTTATCACTCTCGGGATAATTCAGGCAGGCTTCAAAAGCGTTATCCAGCAGATTACCCACTACGGCGGCAAACTCGGTGCTGTCCAGCCCTTCCGGCAAATGGCGAAGCTGGCTGCCTGGGGTAATGTTGAGGATCAGTCCCAACTCCCTGGCACGCTGCCACTTACCGAACAGCAGCCCCGCGACCTGTCGGTCATCAAAGAAACCGCGCAGGAAATCAATTAAATCCTGCTGTGCCTGCGACTCGCCTTTCACCATCGCCAGCACCTGGTCGTATTCTTTCATTTGCAGCAGACCACTGAGCGTAGACATCCAGTTAAGGTGTTCGTGCCTTAACGCACGCAGGCTATCAACGTATTGTTTAACCTGCGTCAATTGTGCATTGAGAGCGCTGATTTCATCTTTACTGCGAAAGCTGATAATCGCGCCTAACAGTTCATCGCCGGACCAAATCACCCCGCGATTGGCAATCACATTCAAACCGTTAAAAGTACACAGCACATCCCGCCGTTCTTGTTCGATGTGTTCCGTGAAAAAGGATGCAGGGTGCACCACTTCGGCGATAGGTTTTGCCAGCCACTGCCTTCCCGGTGAGCTTAACCCCAGCATTTTACGCGCATTGCGATTAATCGCCGTGATAACACCGTCGGGATCGACGGCGATCAACCCTTCAAATACCGAGCCGAATAACGCCTCCTGCTGGCGCACCACCTGAGCAATCTGCTGCGGTTCCATGCCTAACATCTGCCTGCGGATATGGGCGGCAAAAAACCACGACAACAGCAGTAAAATCACCAGAATCAGGACAAACACCCCAACCAGCGGCAGGAGAAAATCAAGTCGCCAGCTATCTATTTTGCTGACCAGATACCCCAGCGACACCACCCCGATGACTTTCCCCTGCTCGTCAAAAATTGGCGTTTTGGCACGCATCGCCAGGCCAATCGAGCCTTTGCCGGTAATAAAGTAGCTTTCACCCTTTTCCAGCGCTCCGGGTTTTGTCCACTGCATCGGCCGGCCGATTTGTTGAGGATTGGGATGATAAAGCCGGATGGAGTTGCGGTCGCCAATGACCACATAATCAAAATCAGAACCCGTTGCCATCTTGCCGACAATTTCGGACAGACGCTGACTGTCTCTGTTTTTTACCGCCTCAACCAGGCTGTCATTAGACGCAATAATTTTCGCCTGATGCATCGCCATATCACGCACATGGTTGGTCAGATAATCTTCAAAACTGGCGGATAAATACTGGCCAAGTGCCGCCATTAACAGAAGGGAAATCAGGAGGAGTAATAAAAAAATGCGTAGCGGAAAGGCAATGTGACGTAGAAATCGAAACTCTTTCGCGGGGGTTTTGCCAAACATTGCCATTCCTTTATTAGCACCTTAAATAGCAGGCGAATGTAACCAATTTGTTTTCAAACGCGCCCATCAAAACGGCTCAAATCGTTACAGATTCCGTACATTAAATCAATTAAACAAATAAAAAGCGCTACTCAACTCACAGTGGAAATAATTAAGAAAATAAAAACCATTAAGTCTATTTAAACCACTTAACCCTTTGTGAAATATATCAAAATTAAAAAATCAATTTATCCGTACGATCGTTAAATTCGCACAGAAGCCTTAACAATGTCGCGATGGGAATGATTGAAAACAAAATGTTATTCATTTGCGACAATCGGCAACACATTTATTTCAACAAATTTCCACCCACTCAATTATTCGCGTGGCAAAAGGATTTTCATGTTCAGTAATACCGTATTAGCCCGGGTTAAACGCGCAGAAAATAAAAAGATGGCTGAGATTACGCGTTTTCTCCGTGCCAACTCGCTGAGCATCGATACCACGGTAGAAATCTTTATTACCCTAACCCGTGACGAACAGCTTATTGCCTGCGGGGGAATTGCCGGAAATATCATTAAGTGTGTCGCCATCAGTGAATCTGCCCGCGGTGAAGGTTTAGCCCTGACGCTCGCAACTGAATTAATCAATTTAGCCTTTGAGCGACAAAGCACCCATCTTTTCATCTACACCAAAAGTCACAACGAAGCGCTATTTAAACAGTGCGGCTTTTATACTCTCGCCAGCGTGCCTGGCGTCATGGTGCTGATGGAAAATAGCGCCACGCGCCTGCAACGTTACGCCAGTTACCTCACCACACTGCGCCATGACGGCAATAAAATCGGCTGCATCGTGATGAACGCCAACCCGTTCACTCTCGGCCACCGCTATCTGATTCAAAAAGCGGCCGCACAATGCGACTGGCTGCATGTATTTATGGTGAAAGAAGACACCTCGCGCTTCCCTTACGAAGACCGCCTCGCACTGGTGCGAGCTGGCACCGCCGACATCGCCAAAATCACCGTTCATCGTGGCTCGGAGTACATGATTTCTCGCGCCACTTTCCCCTGCTACTTCATCAAAGAGCAGAGCGTGATTAACCACTGCTACACCGAAATCGACTTACAGATTTTCCGCCAACACCTCGCTCCCGCACTGGGTATCACGCACCGATTTGTTGGCACCGAACCCTTCTGCAAAGTCACCGCCGGATACAACGCCGATATGTGCCAACGCCTGACCTCGCCAGCCGACAGCTCCCCGCCCATTGAACTGGTGGAAATTGAGCGCCTGCGCTATCGCGGCGTATCCATTTCCGCCTCCCTCGTGCGGCAATTGCTGGTGAAAAAAGATTTCGCAGCCATTGAGCACCTCGTCCCGGAAGCGACCCGAGAATATTTGCAAAACCTGCTTGCCACGCGATCAGAAAGCGCCGCTGACAGGCAACCGGAACCCGCATTACAAACAGGTGAAAAATGAAAATTACCCGCCCCGCCGTCGCCGGCACGCTTGAGTCGGGAGATGTGATGATTCGCATTATCCCGCTCGATACCCAGGAAATTGACCTGCAAATCAACAGCAGCGTTGAAAAGCAGTTTGGCGCAGCGATCCGCGCCACGCTGATGGAAATTCTCACGCGCTATGACGTGCGTGGCGTTCAACTGAACGTGGATGATAAAGGCGCGCTGGACTGCATTCTTCGCGCACGTCTTGAAACGTTACTGGTTCGTGCCAGCGACGTTGGTGCTCTGCCGTGGGAGGAATGCCAGTGATTGCCCCTATCGCCCAGCAGCGGAAAACCCGCACCCGCCGCAGCATGCTGTTCGTCCCCGGTGCGAATGCTGCCATGGTCAGCAACGCCTTTATCTACCGCGCCGACGCGCTGATGTTTGATCTCGAAGACTCGGTGATTTTGCGCGAGAAAGACGCAGCGCGCCGTCTCGTCTACCACGCCCTACAGCACCCGCTGTATCAGGAAATCGAAACCATCGTACGCGTTAACGCGCTGGACTCTGAATACGGTCTGGCTGACCTGGAAGCGGTCGTGCGCGGTGGTGCCGATATTGTTCGTCTGCCGAAAACCGATTCTGCTCAGGATGTTATCGACATCGAGACTGAAATTGCGCGCATTGAAACCCAGTGCGGTCGCGAAGCCGGAAGCACAGGTCTGCTGGCGGCAATTGAATCCGCACAGGGCATTACGCAGGCGGTGGCCATTGCCCATTCCTCGCCCCGGCTTATCGGTATTGCGTTAGGCGCAGAAGACTATGTGCGCAACCTGCGCACCGAACGTTCACCTGAGGGCGTTGAACTGCTGTTCGCTCGCTGTTCAATCCTTCAGGCGGCGCGCGCAGCAGGGATTCAGGCGTTCGATACCGTCTATTCCGATGCCAATAACGAAGCCGGATTTTTACATGAAGCGGCCCACATCAAACAGTTGGGATTTGACGGCAAATCACTGATCAACCCGCGCCAGATTGAACTCCTGCATAACCTTTATGCCCCGACCCGCAAAGAGGTCGACCATGCACAACGCGTCGTGGAAGCCGCCGAAGCCTCCGCTCGCGAAGGGCGCGGCGTCGTTTCGCTCAACGGCAAAATGGTAGACAGCCCGGTAATCGAACGCGCACGTCTGGTACTCGCCCGGGCAGCGCTTTCTGGCCTTCGTGAAGAATAAGGAACCACAATGACTCACACTCAACGACAGGAACGCCTCAACGCCTGGCAACGCCGCAGCGAAAGCGATATCCAGGCTTTCCAGAACGCGTCCAAACTGAACCAGCAAACGCAAAAGCCACGCGACAAAAAACTGTGCGCCTCGCTTGATGAAGCCATTCGCCGTTCCGGGCTACACGACGGGATGACAATCTCCTTTCACCACGCGTTTCGCGGCGGCGATCTGACGCTAAACACCGTGATGGAAGCTATCGGCCGGATGGGCTTTAAAAATCTGACGCTGGCTTCCAGCTCATTAACCGATTGCCATGCGCCGCTGGTCGAGCATATCCGCAACAACGTCGTCAGCCGTATTTATACCTCCGGGCTGCGCGGCGAGCTTGCTGAAGAGATCTCTCGCGGATTGCTGGCCGAACCGGTGCAAATCCACTCCCACGGTGGCCGCGTGCAACTGATCAAAAGCGGCGAGCTGAAAATTGACGTCGCATTTCTCGGTGTTCCTTCCTGCGATCCCTTCGGTAACGCCAACGGCTACACCGGCAAAGCCTGCTGCGGCTCGCTGGGTTACGCGAAAGTAGACGCAGAAAATGCCCGCCAGGTGGTTTTGCTGACCGAAGCCCTGCAGCCCTACCCGCACAATCCCGCCAGCATCCCGCAGGATCATGTGGATTTGATCGTTCAGATCGACCGCGTCGGCGATGCCGACAAGATCGGCGCAGACGCCACCCGCATGACCTCCAATCCTCGCGAGTTGTTGATTGCCCGAAGTGCGGCCGATGTGGTGGTGAACTCCGGTTATTTCAAAGAAGGCTTTTCCCTGCAAACCGGCACCGGCGGCGCATCCCTTGCCGTCACCCGTTTTCTGGAAGACAAAATGCGCAGCCGTGGCATTCACGCGGCTTACGCGCTGGGGGGCATCACCTCCACAATGGTTGATCTGCATGAAAAAGGGTTAATCAAAAAGTTACTCGACGTGCAGAGCTTTGACCGCATCGCAGCCGAATCGCTGGCGCACAACCCGAACCACATCGAAATTAGCGCCAACCAGTATGCCAACTGGGGTTCGAAAGGTGCATCTGTAGACCGACTGGATGTCGTCGTGCTCAGCGCGCTGGAAGTGGACACGCGTTTTAACGTCAACGTGCTGACCGGTTCGGACGGCGTGCTACGCGGCGCCTCCGGCGGCCACTGCGACACTGCCGTGGCCGCCGCGCTGTCGATTATCGTCGCGCCGCTGGTTCGTGGACGCATTCCTACTCTGGTAGATGAAGTGACAACCTGCGTTACGCCTGGCTCAAGCGTCGATATTCTGGTCACAGACCACGGTATCGCCGTCAACCCGGCGCGCCCGGAACTGGCGGAAACCCTCAAAGAAGCGGGAATGAAAGTCGTCTCCATCGAATGGTTACGCGAACGCGCCGGACTCCTCACCGGAAAACCGCAGCCGATTGAATTTACCGACCGCGTGATTGCGGTGGTGCGCTACCGCGACGGCTCGGTTATCGACGTCGTTCGCCAGGTAAAGGAGTAAACGATGCCGCTGTATCTTACCTCTGCAACCCACGCCGTTGTTACGGTGCCGGAAATCATCGCCAGCCGTGATGCACGCCAGACCCGCCAACAGTCCTGGCTGGAACGCCATGGTGTAACGCTGGTTTCGTTTACCATCGTTGCGCCTGGGCCTGTAAAAGACACAGAACTGACGCGACGTATCTTTAATCATGGTCTTAGGGAGTTACGCCACCTGGCAGAGCTTTCCGGCTGGGAAATCAAAAAACAGACTTGCCTGCCTTTAGCCACCGGGCCGGAAGGATTACTGGCAATAGATGCGCCAGCCATGAGTGTGAAACTGGCGACCATCGGGCTTGAGCAGTCGCACCCGCTGGGCAGGCTTTGGGATCTGGATGTGCTCACTGCGCACGGGCAAATTCTTTCGCGTAGCGACTTTGACCAGCCGCCACGCGATTGCCTGATTTGCCAGCGTAATGCCAGCCTGTGTGCTCGGGAGCAAACCCACTCGCTTTCTGAGCTGCACACCCGCATGGAGGCACTGTTAGATGCTGCCGAAAACGCTGCCCACGCTTGATGCCGATATCGTCGCGGGCTGCTGTGACCTCGCATGGCGCGCGATGCTGACTGAAGTCAACCTCTCCCCAAAACCAGGCCTGGTCGACAGCTTTAACTGCGGGGCGCACAAAGACATGGCGCTGGAGGATTTTCATCGCAGCGCCGAAGCCATCCGCCACTGGTTGCCGCGTTTTATGGCGTCAGGTGCCCGTCACGCCAACTGTCCAGCACATGAAGCGCTCGCGGACCTGCGCGTGATTGGCATGGGTTGTGAAGCCGATATGTTCCGCGCAACGGCTGGCGTCAACACCCATAAAGGCACCATTTTTTCCCTGGGATTGCTGTGTGCCGCCATCGGGCGCTTGTATCAGCAGCGGCAAGTTATTTCGCCAGCAGCTGTCGGTAAAACCGTCGCCAATTATTGCCAGGGTTTAACCGGTCGCGAACTGCAAAACGGCAACGCCCAACACACCGCCGGGCAACGCCTTTACCGCCAGATGGGGCTAACAGGGGCACGCGGAGAAGCCGAGGCTGGCTATCCGCTGGTGCTCAGACTCGCCCTTCCCCATTACCGCACACGCCTGGCGGCAGGAAGTGACTCCGAACTCGCGTTGCTCGACACTTTGCTGGTGCTGATGTCCGTCAACAACGACACCAACGTCGCCTCGCGCGGCGGAAGCGCCGGCCTTCAATGGTTGCAACAACACGCCCAAACACTGTTACGCCGGGGTGGTATTCGTCAACCCGCCGATCTGAGCCACCTGCACGAATTTAACCAGCAATGTATCGAACGCAATCTCAGCCCTGGCGGCAGCGCAGATCTGCTGATCGTCACCCATTTTTTAAGCGAACTAATGCCCTACACACTCAACACGAATTAATAAAAATCCTTACTGGAGAATCAGTTATGTCTGTTTCAAAAGATAAAATATGGAAGTTACTGGCCCCGCTAGTGGTGATGGCCGTGATGCTGCTTATTCCAGTGCCCGACGGCATGCCTCCGCAGGCGTGGCACTACTTTGCAATCTTTGTCGCCATGATTGTCGGCATGATTCTGGAGCCGATTCCAGCAACGGCAATCAGCTTTATCGCCGTGACGATTTGCGTCATCGGCAGCGATTACCTGCTGTTCGACGCTAAAGAACTGGCAGACCCTGCATTTGACGCCGGAAAACAGGCGCTGAAATGGGGGCTAGCGGGCTTCTCAAGCACCACGGTCTGGCTGGTATTCGGGGCGTTTATCTTCGCGCTGGGTTATGAAGTCACCGGGCTGGGTCGCCGTATCGCGCTGTTTATGGTGAAATTCATGGGCAAGCGGACGCTGACGCTCGGCTACGCGATTGTCATCATCGATGTGCTGCTGGCACCGTTTACCCCGTCAAACACCGCACGAACCGGCGGCACCGTATTCCCGGTAATCAAAAACCTGCCGCCGCTGTTCCAGTCCTTCCCCAACGATCCTTCATCGCGCCGCATCGGGAGTTACCTGATGTGGATGATGGTGATCAGTACCAGTCTTAGCTCCTCGATGTTTATCACCGGGGCAGCACCTAACGTGCTGGGGTTGGAGTTCGTCAGCAAAATTGCCGGTATCCAGATAAGCTGGATGCAGTGGTTTTTAAGTTTCCTGCCCGTGGGGATCATCTTGCTGATTGTCGCCCCATGGCTTTCTTATGTGCTGTATAAACCAGAAGTGACGCACAGCGCGGAGGTGTCTGGCTGGGCCAGCAGCGCATTAAAAGAGATGGGTGCATTAACACGCAAAGAGATGATTTTAATCTGTTTAGTGTTACTGAGCCTCGGGTTATGGGTGTTCGGCGGTGAAATCATTGATGCCACCGCGGTGGGTTTACTGGCGGTGTCGCTGATGCTGGCGCTGCACGTCGTGCCGTGGAAAGACATCACCAAATATCACAGTGCCTGGAACACGCTGGTGAACCTCGCCACGCTGGTCGTTATGGCAAGCGGCCTGAGCCGGTCCGGTTTCATCGACTGGTTTGCCAATACCATGAGCTCGCACCTTGAAGGATTCTCGCCTAACGCCACGGTGATCGTGCTGGTTCTGGTGTTCTACTTTGCGCACTATCTGTTCGCCAGCCTTTCGGCCCACACGGCTACTATGCTGCCGATGATCCTCGCCGTAGGTAAAGGTATTCCGGGCGTACCCATGGAGCACTTGTGCATCCTTCTGGTGCTGTCCATCGGCATAATGGGCTGCCTGACGCCTTATGCCACCGGCCCTGGCGTGATTATCTATGGCTGCGGTTATGTGAAATCCAAAGATTACTGGCGATTAGGTGCCATTTTTGGCGTGATCTATATCAGCCTGTTGTTGTGCGTCGGCTGGCCGATTCTGGCCCTCTGGAGCTAACGGTCAGTCATTCTGGAAACAAGCGTCTCTGTGAGGCGCTTTTTTTATGGTTAAATATGATGACTTCTGGAAGCCCGAGCGAGAAAACGCATGAAAATGACGTGGCAAAACACGCTAATTCTGACCTCTTTACTGTCCACCAGCTCCCTGCTGCAAGCGCAGCCGCTGACCGCCAGGCAATATGGCGATTTTGATCGTTATGTCCTGGCGCTATCCTGGCAAACGGGCTTTTGCCAAAGCATGCATGAACGCAATCGCAATGAGCCTGCCGAGTGTAAAACGCAGCAAGAACAAAATGATAAACGTGCCTTTTTGACGGTGCATGGTCTGTGGCCTGGTTTGCCAAAGTCAGTGGCAGCAAGGGGTGTAGATGAAAAGCGCTGGATGCGTTACGGCTGCTCTACACGCCCGGTTCCTAACATGGCCGAGGTACGCGGCTCGCAAAAATGCCAGGCACCTGCGCCTGCATTAACCCCAGATATCGCCAGCCAGCTCGCCGGAGTCATGCCGGGCGCAGGCGGCCAGTCATGCCTGGATCGTTATGAATTTGCCAAACATGGCGTCTGTTTTGGTTTCAACCCTAATGCCTATTTCGGCACCATGGTGCGCCTGAATAGTGAATTTAAACAAAGCGCTTTTGGAAACTTTTTGGCTGAAAACTACGGCAAAATCGTGACGCGAAAAGCCTTCAATAAAGCGCTGGAAAAAAGCTGGGGAGACGATGCGGTAAAAGCGGTAAAACTGACCTGCAACGGGAATCCGGCTTACCTGACTGAAATGCAAATCTCTCTGGATGCAGCAAAAATTAACGGCCCTTTAAACGAAGATTCATTCGCTAAACAGAAAAACCCGGGCAACTGCGCGAAGCAATTCCGCCTGGATGCGGTAGGTTATTAATCACCAAAGCGGTGGATGACGCCTGCGGCTTATCCACCCTACAAAACCCGTTCTTTCACGTTTTCGTCGGTCAGGATCTCCGATTCGAGTTCCTACTCCGACCCGCTCCGGCAACCCCCGTAAGACATATGGGGGAAATGGTGAGTTGCAACCTATGCACTACACTCTAGTGAAATTAAAAATCTCCTCTGCATTCCCTCCTTTCGATAGTTTTCAGCTGATGGCTACAGTTTTCACGGACGTTGAGTCTACTTCTGAGGTTACCGCTGTCTGACCAATCGCGGTTCTCTCATATACAGATATGTTCGCGAAACAACCTTTAAGAGGTGAAGCCATGCGTTACCGCATCTTTGGAAATACAGGTCTTAGAGTCTCAACCCTCGCCCTCGGCACGGGTAATTTCGGCAACGGTTGGGGTTATGGCGCTGACAAAGAAGAAGCCCGTAATATCTACACCCGCTACCGTGAAGCCGGTGGCAACTTTATTGATACGGCTGACCAATATCAGTTTGGTCAATCAGAAACGATGCTCAGCGATTTCATCGCTACCGAACGCGATGATATTGTGCTGGCGACCAAATTTTCCCTCGGCGACTCGCTTGAAGCGGGCCTTCAACGCTCCGGTAATAGCCGCAAATCCATGGTGAATTCCCTTGAGGCAAGTCTCAAACGCTTAAAGACGGATCACATCGATTTACTTTGGGTGCATATGCCTGATGGAGTCACACCTGTCGATCAAATCGCGCGAGCCCTCGATGACCTGATACGTTCAGGTAAAATTCTCTACGCCGGGCTTTCTGATTTCCCGGCATGGCGTGTCGCAACCGCTGCCACCGTGGCTGAACTTCGCGGCTGGTCTTCTGTATCCGCGGTGCAGTTGGAATACAGTCTGGTGGAACGCTCGGCAGAACGCGAGCTGTTGCCTATGGCGGAGGCTTTTAACCTGGGTGTGGTGAGCTGGTCACCTTTAGGCGGCGGTTTGCTTACCGGCAAATATCGCAAAGGTGAATCCGGGCGTGCACAAGGTCTGGGCGCGGTCATTCATGATGAGAGCAATCAAATAAAAACTGCCACGGTGGATGCAGTACTGGCGATTGCTGATGAAACGGGATATCCCCCAGGGCAAATCGCCATCGCGTGGGTGCTCGCTAAGGGAACGCTACCGATTATTGGCCCACGGACAGCGGAACAACTTGCGGATAATCTCGCATCGGTAAATGTTCAACTGACGGGGGAACAACTATCACGCCTGGACGCCGCAAGCGCAATTTCGCTTGGTTTCCCGCATGACATGGTCGCGGCTTCTGCCCCGTCGCTGGGCGGTGGAAAGCATGAGCTGATTGATACAGCCATTCGAACCGTCCGTTAATTTCACGCAGGAATAAACGCCATGTATTTAAGTTACCGCCTGCGGGTTCAGACGGTAACGCATTCATATTTCGGTGTCTGCCGAAGCATCTCACTTTTATCGGTAATAACCTGGCTGAACTTTGACACAGGAGAGAGCCAATGATTGCCGTACTTTTTGAAGCAGACACCCAACCTCAGACGCAGGAACGATATCTTCAGCTTGCCGCAGAACTGAAGCCCTTGCTGGCAGACATCCCCGGATTTATTTCTATTGAACGATTCCAGAGCATCAGCACGCCTGGAAAAATTCTTTCGCTTTCATGGTGGGAAAACGAGGACGCGGTACTCCAGTGGAAATGCAATGCCATGCATCGAGCGGCGCAGCAGGAAGGCAAGCAGTCGATTTTTTCGTTTTACAGAATACGCATTGCCAACGTAGTCAGAGATTACTCGTCTGAAAAGGGAGAGCAGGCGCATGTTTGATATTCACGTCATCTTCACCAACTCCTGCGGTTCACTCGCCTCGCTCGGCAAATTACTGGGTATGAATGGCGTCGGTCTTGAGGGCGGCGGTGTTTTCTCTGTGCCCGACGCAAGCCATGCTCATTTCCTGGTGGAAGACGGCGAGAAAGCCCGTAAAGTTCTGACCGAAGCCGGTTTCGACGTTCGGAATGTGTGTCGCCCACTGATAAGAAAATTACTTCAGGAGAGGCCTGGGGAACTGGGGGAAATAGCGGCGGCCATTGCTCAATGTGGCATAAACATTCTGGTACAGTATAGCGATCACAATAATCAGCTTATTCTCCTTACCGATGATAATACCCGTGCCGCCGAGGCAACACGCAAATGGGAAATACCGACTCAATGAGTCTTCTGAAAACTGAAGTTGACGACAACCTGGCTGATTCACTTGAAAAGTCTATGTCGCTGGTGGCTTCCGCAATATCTGCCCCCTCGCGGGTCAGTATTTTGTGCGCGCTGATGGATGGACGGGCGTGGACAGCGACAGAACTGAGCGCGGTAGCAGAGATTGCCGCGTCGACTGCCAGCGGGCATCTGACCCGGCTTCTCAACAGTGGGCTGATTATCTGCCTGACACAGGGCCGCCATCGCTATTACAGCCTTGCGGGGCAACATATTGCCGGGCTGCTGGAAAACCTGATGGGGGTTTCCATGCACCCACGCATTTCTCCTACGCCCCGCACGCCGGTAAACATGCGTTATGCACGTACCTGCTATGACCATCTGGCGGGAGAATTGGCGGTGAAAATTTACGACTTCATGCTGCGGGAAAAATGGCTTGAGGCGGATGGCAACGCGCTGACACCAGAGGGAAAATCTCAGCTCCAGAATCTCGGGGCCGTGCTCGATCCACATCCACGCCGCAAGGCCTGCTGCCCGTGCCTGGACTGGAGCGAAAGACGTTTCCATCTGGGAGGAGATGCAGGTTCAGCATTAATGACGCTTCTTCTACACAAAGGCTGGATAACCCGCACGCCGGGATATCGTGAAGTGAATATGACCGGTAGCGGCGCGATTGCCATGAAGAAATTGTTCAGCCTGAATCTGCCTTAGCCGCTCTTTTTAAATCGCGCTTATACCTAAAAACTGCTTCTACTCAAAAATGCTCCCATTATTGAGGCCGCCGCACTGGCGGCCGACAGTTCCAACAAACACTGAACACAAAAAACAATCAGTTCACTATTAGTTCCGGGTTTGTAGTCATATGCTTTGTTTATCAAAAGTGGAGGTGACTATGAACACAACAAAACGTTTTTTAATGCAGTTAAAAACGCAGTTCGAACGCGAAGACCAGGCGCATAAATTGTTAGGTTTGATTTGGCTTTCACCACAGCAACGTTATGAAATTTTGAAAGAAATTATGTTGCCGGTCGCGGCGAAATGAAAATAACTGAACGGCGGGTAAAACTGATTTACCCGCCGTATGACGCTAGCCTTTCAGAAACTCCAGCAAATCCGCATTGACCCGGTCTTTCTCCGTGGTGCAAATACCGTGCGAACCGCCTTCATAAACCTTGAAGATAGAGTCTGGCAATGTCGCCGCCGTGACTTTGCCGCAGGTCTCAAACGGCACTATTTGATCGTCATCACCATGAATCACCAGCGTCGGGATGGTCATTTTCTTTAAATCTTCGCGCAGGTCGGTTTCAGAAAACGCTTTAATGCAGTCGTAAAGCGCTTTAATCCCGCCCTGCATGCCTTGTTCTACAAAACTCTCTCTGACCCCTTCCGAGATTTCTGCCCCTGAACGGTTGTAACCGTAAAACGGCAGCGTCAGCTCTTTGAAGAAATCTGCACGGTTGGCACGCACGCCTTCGCGGATACCATCAAAAACGTCAATGGGCACACCGTTGGGATTAAAATCGGTTTTCACCATAATCGGCGGAACGGCACTGATCAAAACCGCTTTCGCCACGCGACTCGTACCGTGACGCCCAATGTAACGGGCAACTTCACCGCCGCCAGTTGAATGCCCGACATGAATCGCATCTTTCAAATTTAAGTGCGCCGTCAGTTCGGCCAGGTCGTCAGCATATTGATCCATATGATTACCGTCCCAGGTTTGCGACGAGCGACCATGCCCGCGCCGGTCATGAGCGATGACCCGAAATCCTTTCTGCCCAAGGAAAAACATCTGATCTTCAAACGCATCCGCCGTTAATGGCCAGCCGTGGCTGAATACTACCGGTTGCCCTTCTCCCCAATCCTTAAAATAAAGAGAACTGCCGTCCTTTAACTTGAGTTTGTCGAAATGGCTCATGATAACTCCTGTTCAGGTGATGGTCGTACGATGTGCCCAATTGAAAGGTGCATATACAGCGTAATTCAATTTTCTCACCAGGCAGGTTTATTTACGGTCAGCAATTGTTCTACTGCGGCTTGTGAGGGTTTATTTCGATAGTTTGACCTTGCTCCCAAAATGTTAATAAACATGAGGTAGTCCATTCCCGACAGCGTCATGTTACCGATATCATGTTACCGGTATCAGCAATCTGGTGAATTATGCTTAAAGCCTTTTTCACTTATAAAGTCGGCGCAGAGGAAAACATATGACCGAACTTACAGCCCATTACGGTGCAGGAACCCTGCTAGGGATCGCAGCCTGTGCAGTTCTACTCCTGCTTCTTCTCATCATGCGCTTCAAGGTGCATGCATTCTTAGCATTAACACTGGTGAGCGTTGTCGTAGCCCTGGTCACTGGCGTGCCATTCGACAAAATTGTCCCGACTATTTTGGGCGGTTTTGGTAGCACGCTGGCGGGCGTTGCACTGCTGGTTGGCCTCGGAGCAATGATTGGCCGTCTGCTGGAAATTTCCGGCGGCGCAAAAGTACTGGCTGACACGCTGGTTGGTAAATTTGGTTCGCACCGCGCTCCGTTGGCGCTCGGCGTGGCCTCATTGCTGTTTGGCTTCCCGATCTTCTTCGATGCGGGTCTGGTCGTCATGCTGCCGATTATCTTCAGTGTGGCAAAACAGTTTGGTGGTTCCACGCTTAAATATGCGCTGCCTGCTGCGGGTGCGTTTGCCGTCATGCACGCCTTGCTGCCACCGCATCCGGGTCCGGTTGCTGCCAGTGAATTACTGGGTGCAAACATCGGCCTGCTGGTGATTGTCGGTCTGGTGATCGCGCTCCCAACCTGGTATCTCGGTGCTTACCTGTTTGGCCTGTACGCGGGTAAAAAATTCGAAGTTCCTCTGCCTTCTTCTTTCCTCGGAAGCGTTGAAGCCGATCCTAACCACCAGCCGCCAGCGTTTGGTACCGTTTTATCCATCCTGATGCTGCCACTGGTTCTGATCTTCCTCGATACCGGCCTGAACACCGCGACCGTGCTCGGTTGGGTAACTGCCGATAACACCGTGGTTCAGTTCCTGCGTATGTTAGGTAAAACCCCTATCGCCTTGCTGATTACCGTGTTCTTCGCCCTGGCAGTGTTTAGCGGCCGCCATAGCCGTCAGCATCTGGAAAAAGTGTGTGATGGCGCGCTTGGCCCAATCTGCGGCATCATTCTGGTAACCGGTGCGGGTGGTATGTTCGGCGGCGTTCTGCGTGCAAGCGGCATTGGCGATGCGCTGGCAGGTATTTTGTCTGATACCGGTATGCCGGTGATTGTTGCCGCATTCGTTATCTCTACCGCTCTGCGTGTGGCACAAGGTTCGGCAACAGTTGCGCTGACCACCACTGCGGCACTGATTTCCCCGATGGTCGCAGCAACTCCTGGCCTTAGCCAGTTCGACCTGTGCTTTATCGTGGTGGCGATTGCTGGCGGCGCAACCGTGCTGTCTCACGTGAACGACTCCGGTTTCTGGCTGGTCGGCCGTTTCCTTGAAATGGACGAGAAAACCACGCTGAAGACCTGGACCGTGATGGAAACGCTTATCGGGACTATCGCCTTCCTGTTCGCTTTGGTCGGCAGCATTATTCTGTAAACGGTAGTTTGTGACTGATGTCACTTTAAACTATGGGCTAAGCTCAGTATCATCACTACAGACCAAACCCTCACTCTTACCGGTGAGGGTTTTCTTTTGTAAGGTCCTCATCAGGCATATGACTGCCTGCTATTTACACGGAGAGAAACGAGAATTATGTCCAGACCAGCCATTATCATTAATGAACTCGATGCCGAGCGTATTGACCGTTTGCTGGAGCAGCCACAATTTGCCAACCAGCCGGTAGCAACCGTGCTGAATGCCGAACTGGACAGAGCGGAAATGCGTAAGCCTGAAGATATTCCGGCTGATGTTGTGACGATGAACAGCCGCGTGAAATTCCGCGATTTGTCCTCGAAAGAAGAGCATGTGCGCACACTGGTTTACCCGGCAAACCTGACAGACAGCGATAACCAGCTTTCAGTGATGGCGCCCGTTGGAGCAGCGCTTTTGGGTTTACGTGCCGGTGCGACGATTAACTGGACGTTGCCAAACGGCAACCAGACACATCTCGAAGTGCTAGAGGTGCAGTACCAGCCAGAAGCGGCGGGTGAATATCACCGTTAATGAAAATAAGGGCTTAATTTTCATTAAGCCCTTAAACACATCAAAACAGTAAGTTACTCAGTCGTAGATATTAATTTATTTTCCACAACCATTGCTTCATCCCGCAATAGAAGACTGTCTTCGAGAAGGCCCTCAAGAATATCTAATATTGCTTTACGCAATACACTACTGGTCGATTTAAAACCTAGCATTCTCGAAATTGATACAACAATCTCATCATCAGTAGCCCCCAAATTATTCTTAACTACCTGGACCACTCCGACGGCAATTTCTTTTGGAGGAAGCATTTCAATCTTTCGCAGCCCTAAAGACTCGACATTCTGGCGGTTTCGAAGAGCAATTATCGATTTCTGGTGAATTAAAAACTGACCGTCTCTGATAATGTCCCCTTTTTTACACACAAGATTGGCCGCTCGGTCGACTACAGACTCAATCCTTGCGCCTGTTCTCTGTAATCCCCAAGCGGTTCTAATTCTCGTAACAACTTCACTGAAGTGCACCGGTGATTCGATTTCAATTATTTGTTCAACTAATTCGGTCAGGATCCCTAAAGGTGTTTCATGCAGTTCATAATTTAGGTGTGCGACTGGTTTAGCTTCAACGTAATCCAGCGAAGCAGTAGCAATAACATCAGCATCAACCAGTCCAATTTCAACGACGGGACCTCGATCGACCGTTATAATATCGACAGGAACTGCGCGGGAACGATTTTGAGTTCTTTCTGAACGTTCTGACAATTCTCTTTTTGCAGATTCAATTGCCTGCAATGTTCGCTGCAATTGTTCCGCTGGCCGTTGGAACCAATCAGTGCTCCAGATCCTATGAATAATCCATCCATGATCTTCGAGGACAGCCTGGCGTAAGCGATCTCGTTCTCGCGCAGAACGGGAGGAATGGTAAGCTCGTCCATCGCATTCGATACCCAGCAAATATCGACCCGGCATTTCAGGATCGGCAATCCCCAGGTCAATAAAGAATCCAGCAATACCAACCTGCGGATGAACCTGGAAACCAGCTTTTTGGATAGCGTCAGCTACTTGTTCTTCAAAGATGCTGTCCATTTCTCTTTCTGTACGCTGAGCTAAGGAAATTTTGCCGGTTCGGGCATATTGCAAAAAGAGTTTGAACGCAACTACCCCTTTGCCCTTTGCTCTTTCCAAATCAATATCTTCGTCAGTAATTGAAGCGAATACCTCACAACGTCGTTTCGCACGGCTAATCAAAACATTGAGTCTTCTCTCCCCGCCCTCTGAGCCGAGGGGACCGAACCGCATAGCCATATATCCCTGAGGATTCCTGGCGTATCCTACTGATATCATAATAACATCACGCTCATCACCTTGAACGTTCTCAAGGTTTTTTACAAAGAATGGCTCACTAAGATGGGCGTTAAAAAACTCTTCTAAATCTGGATTCAGTCGGCGCAAAAGTTCGAGTTCATCCTGAATCACTTTACGTTGAGAAACTGAAAATGTAGCCACACCTAAAGACTGCTCTGGGTATTTACGGGCATGTTCCATGATTGCCAAAGCAACTTGTTTAGCCTCTACTGCGTTTATGCCTTTCCCTGTTTCAAAAATACCATCTACAACCGGACGAAATTGCAGTCCCATCCCTGCTTCCTGCGTGTAAGGACTCGGCACAATAAAAAGTTTATTCTCATAAAATTGAGTATTTGATACGGCTATCAAAGATTCGTGCCTACTGCGGTAATGCCATCTTAACATTCGCTGCGGTAACCCACGGGCAACAAACAACCCAAGAATACTTTCAATATCAGAGACTTGAGCAATATCATCCTCATCATCGTTTACGGACTCTGTCATTTTGGCAAAGAAGCGTGTTGGTGGAAGTTGGCGTTCATCACCTACAACGACAACTTGTTTACAACGTGCTATTGCACCGATTGCATCTACTGGTTGTATTTGACTAGCTTCATCCATAACTAAAAGGTCAAACTTTTGTTTTCCGGGGATTAGGAATTGAGCGACAGATAATGGACTCATCATCATTACAGGTTTTAGTGCCTGAATAGCAGATCCTGCCTTCAACATTAATTGTCGAATAGGCATATGACCTCTTTTCTTAACCATCTCAGCACGCAGAATCCCTACAGGACCGAATCCAGCATTTTTAGATGGGATTTGTCTATGATGTGTTCGTACTACTTCAAGGCTTGCAGCCTTGATTCGCTTGAGATCTAATTCAGCAAAGCCTGCAACCTGGCGAGAATGTAGCTCACCATCAAAACGAGCTAACTCAGGCTCTTTAGATACCATCATTTTTAGTAATGACTCAAAATACGACCGCTCTACTGATGAGATACATGAATCTAAACTAAGTTTCCCATTTGCCAGGCTTTCAACAACGTCACCCAATCCAAATTTATGCGCCAGAGAAATACGATGCCTATAAGCAACCCACTTGGAAAGCTGCTCCGAATGAGATATCCAAGTTTGTAACTTCTCATCCAGAGATTTTAAAGATATCTGGGCAACGGTTGTCACTCCAAATAATGTCTCAGGCTCAGAGCAAAATTCATTTGCTATCTGAGTGATTTGATTTGATATTTGCTCACCAGAATCCACAGCATCTTTTGCTGATTGAAGCACTGCATTGCAATCCGTTATTTTCGCAGCCACAAAACGTAAATCTGAATGTTTTTCAATCCAGTCAAATGCATGACAAAGTATCTGCAAATCGGAATGCTGTGCTTTCCAATCGGTGCCAAATGCATGCTCACCAACTTGACTTTCAGAATTGATCTGTGCAGCACGTTGCTGAAGCTCAATAATCTTCATGATCATCTGGCTTCGCTCGTCGATGCGTGAAGAAGGATTAAGCAAAACTTTTCGCGATATTACATCGATCCAATTTAACTTTTGGACACGCTGTTCAATGAAAATTAGCGAGACACGTGAGATAGAGAGCTGATTTGAAAAATACTCTTCGGGCGAGTGTCCAAAGGAATACCAAAGAACATCCAATTCTGTTCGAACTTGTTGCAGTAAATTGTTTAATTGTTGAGTTCTGAGCTTAATACCTTCCCTGTCAGCAAGGCGACCGGCCAATTGCCGGGCCTCGGCTCCAACTCCACGTAATGTTCTCATCCATTCAACTAATGCCATTAAAGATGAACTATTACTCTTTTCTCCTCGCCAATCAGTGCCGAAGGCTGAATTACCAAATTCATTATTTTCTTTGATAGTTTTCTTCGCTGCCTGGCCGCGGATTAGTTCATCTAACAACTGTATTTGTTGTTCAATTGGCAATGCTGAATTTTTGAGGAGAGAACCGACTAATGCTTTTGCCTTCCGCCAATCAGAATTGAAAAAGCGGAAGATCCCTGTATGGCTTGCAAGAGTATTTCTGGTCGCCAGTAAGTCCATTCCCCATGATGACTCGTTTATCTGATTTTCAATTGCGCTATATATGGAAGTGAATGTTGATATTGAATCTACTAGCTCTGCAGCTTTTTCTACGCCGTGATCCCATACAGAAGCAATAAAGGCATCTGGGCAGGCATCCGGGGCTTCCGCAACTCTTTCACCTAATGCAACAAGCCTCTCTATTTCCTGAATAGTACTAAATCCCTCGTGAGTACCGAGTTCTTCATGCAGGCGCATCGCGTCTTGAGAAAGCTTCTGTAACAGACTAAGTAAGTTTCTCGATGCAGAAAACCCATTTGAATCAAAATCTTGAGGCAACTTAGCGAGTGCATCACCCAACTCACCGAGTGGTGTTTCTATTTCACTTAAAACGATATACGACTCAACACTCTGATAAGCCTGTTGATACTCTCTAACATTATTAATAAGCTTTTTAACAGGAGCTAAATTTTCCTGCCAAATAGGAGAACTCAGTGCATCTGTGGAAATTTTAGGGGCATCTATTACAAATTCAGTAATTTCAACAAGACTTTCGAGATCGGATAATACAAGTGGCGGAGTAGTTGCTAGTTCACCAGCTAGATAAATAGTATCTGACTGTAGTTTTGTCACACTATTTTGCAAACCGCTTAATCGAGGAACTAGTCTTTCAACTTCTACTGGTAAAATTTCCTCAAGATTCACACCGTTCCATGGATGTTGGTCTGGTAAACCAATATCAGTGATCCTCTCAACAATCTCTTTAGCCAAATCAATCCTTTTGACAAAATCGTTTTGATTCCATTCTTCAAAATGATGCAGTTTTAAATCAGTGGGTGCCTGGCCTGCCTGACGCAAGCGTACAAGATGCCCCATGACTTGGTAAGGTGATAACTCTGCAGGATGATAAACTTTGTGAAGTCTTGTTGGGTGCTGATTTAGAGTGTCCCTTATAGCAGTTAAATTCTCTACAAGGACATCAGGAAATTCACCTCTGGGTGATCCTAACTCCCAAACTCGTTTTAATTCATCAAGAAAACCACGTTTATTGGCTTTATTACTATGTAATTCCAGACATGCATCGCCTACACCAGCCTGATCTAAACGACGTTTTACTACTTCAAGTGCCGCTAATTTTTCAGCAACAAAAAGAACTGTCTTCCCATCAGCAATTGCTGAAGCAATCACATTTGCTATTGTCTGAGACTTCCCCGTTCCCGGAGGACCTTGAATAACAAGGCTTTTACCTTTACGAACATCATGTATAGCTAATGTTTGTGATGTATCGCTATCCATGATATGCAGCATATCACGCGGTGGAATTAACGAATCTATTGGTGCATCATCCGGGAACATTTCATCTCTACAATCAAAACCATTAACCATAAGAGATTGGATAATTGGTTGATCTGTTATGCGTTCGTTCTCAGGCCAGTTTGCAGGATCAAGGTCGCGATACATTAGAAATTTTGAGAAGGAGAAAAAACCAAGAGTGATATCATTCTCCAATACTTCCCAATCTTTTTTTATAACAATAGAGTCGGCAACTTGGGACATATAACTAGAGATATCAAAATCATCATCCATATTCATTTCAGGTAAAATAATTTCATGTACCCGCTCTAAATAAGTTTCCAATGATAAATTTGGAATTATATCGTCTTGCCTAATTGTTAGTTTAAATCTTTCTCTGGCTGTGCCACGTTCGAGATTTACAGGCAACAAAACTATCGGTGCATACCGAAGATTTTCTTTATTGTTAGGATCGATCCATTTGAGAGAACCCAGAGTTAGGAACAGAATGTTTACACCCTGATCTTCCTCAAGAGTCCTTGAGTCATGGTACAGATCGAGCAACCGCTTCTGTAAGCCCTTTGACGTTAGGCGAGTCTGGAATTTTGTATCTTGATGTTCAGCTTTTAGTTCATAATTATCGTAGTTGACGTCAAAATCATATGTCTGTTCATCCGACTCTTCATTACTGCCTTCAGCATCGTTATCGTCAATCACTTCACCTTTTTTTCCTGCTCGGCCAGGAAGAAAAGTAAACGCTCGTCCTTCTTTCACCAGCAACCGATAGATTTCATCAGAACGCTCATCCACGATCTCAAGTTGCTTAGCTGTTTTAGTCCGTGGAATATTGAGAAGTTTGTTACGTGCTGTTAGGTCAAGAAGTTCTGTACGTGCTCGGTCAAGCTTTTGTTCTAACGATAAGCTGCCATTTTGAAAAGGTGAACTTTCATTATCAGACATATACATAGATTCCAGTACGTTGTTTTAGTGGATGACAAAATCATCCCCCACTCGGTGTAGTGAGTGGCCATTTGAAGTGTTTTTTTATGATTTATCTATCTTACTCCTTCTCCTTACTCAAGGAAAATTAGAATACATATCCTTAATTGACATCTAGTTTATAAAGAATTTCATATAGGTTTTAAATTTGACTTAACAAAAACTTTTATTACATGAATGCAACATGACTCACATTTTTGTATCCAACAACATCTTTTTCTGAATAAGTAGTGAAAGGCATTATCATATAACCCCCTCACTACCTTATGCTAAACGATGCTTTGGAGGATGTGTTTTTTGCTCATTTAGTTAAGCCGATTCCCGCTGAACCAACTCCCCGGAAATAATAATCTTCTGCGGCGGTAACGTCGGCTCTTTAATCTTGTTCACAATCAGCGTTGCGGCTTGTCTTCCCGCTTCTTCACTGGATGCCGAAACGTAGGTAAACCGTGGCGAAGTAAGATTAATGTTCATCATGTCTTCAAAACCAATCAACGAAACCTGCTGCGTTAAAAACACGTCTTTACCGACGGTACGCCCAACCTGCGCAATCCCATTCAGGCAGCCAATAATGGCCGAGGGGGAATGGCAAAGCATGGCGGTGATTTTGCTGTTTTTCTCAAGCAACTGGCGCGTTAAACGGGCCGCCGCTTCCGTATCATTTTCACAAACTGGCGCCCACTCTTCACGGAACGGTAAATCGTACTGCGCCAGCGCGTTGCGATAACCGAGCAAGCGTTCCTCGCGCATGAGATTTGCCGCCGTACCGCCCAGATAAGCGATATTGCGGTGGCCGCGATCGAGCAGATAGCGCGTCGCCTGGTTCCCGGCCTGGCGATTGTCTCGCCCAATCACGTCGCGATGGCTGCTCACCGTGGACTCCGCGATAATCACCGTCGGCAACGGGCATTCAGAAATAAGTGACGGAATCGAGGCTAAACGGTGGTTGGCATCCAGGTAAATCACCCCAGCCACACCTTGTTGCGTGAACGACGTTAAGCATTGTTGAAGCTGTTGCGTGTCATCCTGCGGATGGCCGAGAAACACCATATAACCTTGTTTCTCAAGGTAGTGAACTACACTTGCCATCACATTAACGCAGAAAGAATCGTTAAAATCGCGGATGATCAGGCCGATGAGATTGGAGGTGCTGGAACGCAGATTCGCCGCCGCGACATTATGGACATAGCCAAGTTGTTTAATCGCAGCATTGACCTTTTCGATGGTCGCCTCGGAGATCTTCCCTTTTTGGCGCAGCACCAAAGAAACGGTGGAGACAGAAACTCCAGCCAGTTGTGCTACATCAATAATATTGACCTTTTTCATCCCGTTCCTTTGCACCAAATATCCTTGTTATCAATACCATAAAGCCGCCCATAAACATATCGGCGGCTTGAAGGATGACGGGGAAATTATTTGCCAATCATTGTGGACATCGTCTGTGCGATAAACTGCGCTCGAGCACCAAATATCACCTGAATACCCGAATCACCGACAAACACCACGCCGCGCGCACCGAGACTATTCAGGCCGTCTTTATCGACATGCTCGCTTTTTTCCACTTCCAGACGCAGACGTGTGATGCAAGAACCGACGGAGTTAATGTTCTCCGCGCCCCCCAGCAGGCCGATAATATCCCCCGCCAGTTCGGTGTCCGTTTTGTCATTCGCGTTAGCGGTAACATCCGCACGGCCCGGCGTTTTCACGTCGAAACGGCGAATCACGTAGCGGAATGTGAAGTAGTAAATCAACGCCATTGGGATACCGACAATCACAGCCGACAGGAAGTTAGTCTGATAACCGTTGAACGAAGGCAAAATACCAAAGGAAATGTAGTCAATCATCCCTGCGGAGAACGACTTGGCGATATGCGCATGCAGCAAATACATACACATATAAGACAGCCCGGCCATAATCGCGTTGAACACATACAGAATTGGCGCAACGAAGATAAAGGTAAATTCTACCGGTTCGGTGATGCCCGTCAGGAAACAGGTCAGCGCCGCAGAGAACAAAATACCGGAGGCAATTTTCTTATTTTTGGTGTTCGCTTCATGGTACATCGCCAGACATGCCGCCGGCAGCGCGAACAACATCAACGGGAACTCACCTTGCATGAATTTACCGGCGTTGTGGTAGCTATCGCTGCTAAAGGATTTCACACCCTCCTCCAACATTTTGAACCAGATTGTCTGATCGCCGTGAATGACCTGGCCTGCGTTTGTGGTGTATTCACCAAACGAATACCAGAATGACGGATACCAGATATGGTGCAAACCCAGCGGGATCAGCGCGCGTTCAACCAGCCCAAAGATAAACGTGGAAAGTGCCTGATTGTCTCCGTTGACAATTACCGACAGCGAATCAATCCCCGACTGAATGTATGACCAGACCCACGGCAGCGCCATACCCAGTAGGAACGACAAGAATGCGGTCGCGATAGCCACAAAGCGCTTACCCGAGAAGAAGCCGAGGAATTCAGGCAACTGCATGGTGTGGAATTTGTTGTAGCACCACGCCGCCAGAATGCCGGAAATCAGGCCACCAAATACGCCCATCTGCAAGGTCGGAATACCGACCACCATGGCGTATTTTCCACCCGCCGCCGCCATTTCCGGCGTGATGTGTAAAACAGTGCCAATAGTCACGTTAATGATAAACACCGACACCGCCGCCGACAGCGCGGCAATCCCAGATTCCGCCGCCAGACCGACCGCCGAACCAATGGCAAACAGCATCGGCAGGTTGTCGAAAATCACCCCGCCCGCGTTCATCATTAACGGTAAATGGAATTTATCGCCAAAGGCCAGCAACAGACCCGCAGCCGGTAGCAATGAGATAGGCAACATTAATGCGCGGCCTATCATCGACAACTTAGATAACGATTTTGTAATACTGGATAACAAACTCATAGACAATCCCCCGGTGTTGACGCCGCTATCGCGTTTTCTGAATTTACGCGTTTTTATGCTAGGTAGAACGTTCTACTAGAACGTTCTACCTATACTGGCGAAACGTTTTTTGTCCGGCAACTAAAATCTGAGTTGTAGCCATACTGTTATCGAATATTTGAAGTTGCGCAGGTTTTAACCTGCGCAGTTGTGGGGATTTAGCGAAGATTTTTACGCAGAACGAAAATTAAAAATGCCATCAACAATCCCGGCAGCCAGACCCACTGAATTTCTGACCAGATGACGGCCTGCCCGCTCGGCTGGAGATAGCGTGAAAGCGCAAAAGGTGCGACACGAATCACCTGCCAGGGGGCAAAAAAGCGTTCATCTGACCACGGCCACAACCAGCCAACACCTTTGCCACCGGTCGTTACCGAGTCCAGCAAGCTATGCGAAAGCAGCGAAACGGTCAGGAATAACCAGACACGCAAAATGCCCGCCCGGAACCAGCGATAACCGAATAAACACAGCAAAGGCACCACGAACGCAAACAATAATGAATGAGTGAAACCTCGATGCCCAAAAGCATTGCCATATGCCACCCCAAATTTGAACGCCAGTACGTCGGCATCAGGCAACATCGCCAGCACAATACCGCCGAGCAACAAACGAGGTGGAATAATTTTTTTGCCAAACCCCAATCCTAAACAAATGGGAACGGCTGCGTGGGTAATTATGGTTGGCATAAGTTGCGTAGGTTTGTGAGTGAGAAATGGAGAATAGATCAGATTTGCCAAAAAGAAACGGCCCGTAAAGGGCCGGTTTCGGTGAGAAATTACGCTTGAACCGTAATACTCAGACTTTCAAAAACCACCGTCTGACCTGCAACGATTTTGCAGCGTTTGCGGGTTTCAACAACACCGTCAACTTTCACCAGACCTTCGGCAATCACCGCTTTCGCCTGTGCGCCGCTTTCACACCAGCCTTCCAGCTTCAGCAGATCGCATAATTCAACGTGTGGGTGTTTACCTAATGAGAAGGTTGTCATATTACTCTCCATCGACATCATGATATTCCTCGCAAGCCTGCAAGGTATTCTGGATAAGAGTGGCGACGGTCATTGGGCCAACGCCACCCGGAACCGGCGTAATATACGAGGCTTTGACGGCGGCTTCATCATAATTTACGTCGCCAACCACCTTGCCGCTCTCCAGACGGTTAATACCGACGTCCACGACAATCGCCCCTTCCTTGATCCACTCACCCGGAATAAAGCCAGGTTTGCCAACCGCGACGATGACTAAATCGGCGTTCTCGACGTGTTGACGCAGGTTTTTGGTGAAGCGGTGCGTGACGGTTGTAGTGCAACCCGCCAGTAGCAGTTCCATGCTCATCGGGCGACCGACAATGTTGGATGCGCCAATCACCACGGCGTTCAGGCCGTAAGTATCAATGCCGTAACGCTCAAGCAGCGTCACGATACCGCGCGGCGTACAAGGACGCAGACGCGGCGCACGCTGGCACAGGCGGCCTACGTTGTACGGATGGAAACCATCCACGTCTTTATCCGGGTCAATACGCTCCAGCACTTTTACGTTGTCGATACCCGCAGGCAACGGCAGCTGCACCAGAATGCCGTCGATTTCGTTATCCGCGTTGAGCGTATCAATCAATTCCAGAAGTTCTGCTTCGGAAGTGGAATCCGGCAAATCGTAAGAGCGGGAAATAAAGCCCACTTCTTCACAAGCCTTACGTTTGCTACCCACATAAATTTGCGATGCAGGGTTCTCGCCAACCAGTACAACAGCGAGTCCAGGAGCACGTTTTCCAGCGGCAATTCGGGCTTTTACTTTTTCAGCAACTTCAAGCCGTACCTGCTGCGCAATCGTTTTACCGTCAATAATCTTTGCTGCCATCAGTCAGAGGATTCCGTCTGTAATCAAAAAGGAGGGGGATTGTTTCTATTTTGTCAGAAGCCAGGCTCGCTGTCAGGCATTGTTAAGCCTTTATGCTCAAATGTCCGGCAGGTGATTGAAAAGCCATTGACTCAAAAGGTACTGACCGTATAATCCGAGTCCGCAATGCTTCCGAAAGGAATACAGTGCGCCCTTAGCTCAGTTGGATAGAGCAACGGCCTTCTAAGCCGTAGGTCACAGGTTCGAGCCCTGTAGGGCGTACCATTTCGATTCGAAGAGAAAAGACGCCCGAAGGCGTCTTTTTTTATGTCTGAAATTCACAGCAACAATTATTGCGCCCCAATCCTCAACAACCCGTTAATTGCTTGTTCAAGATAGCTGCGCGGGCACCCCAGATTGATACGGATAAAACCAGAACCACCAGGGCCAAATCCACAACCCATGGAAGGCGCGATTCCGGCGATATCAGTCATGACATGTTTTAATTGTTCATCGTCTAACCCCAGCGCCCGGCAATCTATCCAAACTAAATATGTGCCTTGCGCGGGAACAATCCGCAGCCAGGGTAAATAACGTTCTACCTCGGAAACAAACCAGTCACGGTTAGCGGCCAGATAAGCCAGTAATTCATCAAGCCATTGTTCTGCCCCGTTATATGCCGCAGTTGCCGCCTCCATTGACAGCGCATTAAATACATCCAGACCATGGGCATTTAAACGATCAACAAATTGTCCTTTTAAACCTGAATTGGGAATCAGGAAATTTGAAATCCGCAGCGATGAAAGGCCAAAGGTTTTACTGGCTGATGTTGCGGCAATCACTCTTGAATGCCAGCGAGCGTCAAGATGCAAAACGGAGGTAAACGTTGAGCCAGGTAATAGCAAATCAGCCCAAATCTCGTCTGAAAGCACCATGACATCGTACTTTTCGCACAATGCCAAAAGCTGGGTTAGCTCTTCTTTACTCCAGCAACGCCCAGTAGGATTGTGGGGATTGCACAAAATAAACAGTGGCGGGCGATATTCACTAAAAAGCATTTCAAGCTGCGCGAGATCCATCACATATCCCGCTTCCAAATCTTCTTGCAGCGGGTTTTCGAGTAGCTTTCGCTGATTGAGCTGGATTATTTTGGCAAACGATCCGTAATACGGCCCCTGAACAACGACGTTGTCCCCCACCTGACTCAGCATCTGCACTAGCAGCGAAAGCCCAGGCACCACGCCTTCAATACTGCAAATCCATTCAGGCTTAATCGTGAGTTGGTGGCGGCGCTCAAACCATCCGGTCAGCGCCGAGTAGTATTTTTCGTCCCGTTCGCTGTAACCAAACACACCGTGCTCAACACGTTTGTGGAGCGCTTCCAGTACATTAGGTGGGCATGCAAAATCGTAATCAGAAACCCACATCGGGAGTAAGTTTTCAGTGTCCATATTCTGATAACGGTCGATAAAATCCCATTTTACCGAGCCGGTCGCATGGCGGTTAATTACCTGGTCAAAGTTTGTTTTCATCGTGCGACTCCCTGCTCAGAACTCTCTACTGGCGCGGTTGCCAGAACCGGTGCTTTTGCGATTCCAAATCCGGTAAAACCGTAAATCAGCGCAAAGAAAATGGCGGAGTAGCACTGAACAGCCCACGGTAAAAAATCCAGAGTGCTCACGCCAAGCGTGGATGCCATATAGACACCAGCCGCTGTCCACGGAATCAGTGGTTCAATAACGGTGCCGGCATCCTCGATGGTACGGGACAAGTTTTTGGTATCTAACCCCATGCGGCGATAGGCATCTTGATAAAGCTCAGCAGGAACCAACAGCGCCAGTTTGCCGTCGCTCGTTGCCGCTGTAACCAGAATCGTCGTGCCGATAGTGGCCGCGATCAGTTGCCCTACACTATGAATCACCGTCAATAAGCGGTTGATAATAATGGTGAGTGCGCCCGTGAGCGTGAGCGCTCCGGCAAAAGAGAAGGCACAGAAAACCAGCAAGATTGTGCTCATCATCGAGAACAAACCACCGCGATTCAGCAGACGTGGGACATCCGCGATAATCCCGTCAGTCCCTTGCGGGAACATGCTGATGTTAAAGCCGTCCATAAACGCATCCAGCCCTTGCTTCAGGCTTAAACCCTGCAACAAGATGCCCAAAATAATGGCTAAGACACAGGCAATCAGCATCAATGGGATCACTGGCTTTTTGCTGATAGCCCCCCAAAGCACAATAATCGGCGGCAAAATCAAGACGATATTGAAATTATAGAGGCCATCTAACGCGCTGATGATATCTGTTACACGCTGCGGAGTGGCAACTTCACCCATCATGCTGCTGTGTCCTGCCACAAGGTAAACAATCGTGGCCAGAATGAAACTCGGGATGGTGGTGTACATCAAATGCTGGATATGCTCGAACAGCGTCGTATCCGCAACAATCGCTGCAAAGTTGGTTGAGTCTGAAAGTGGAGATATTTTATCTCCGAAGTAGGCACCGGAAACGACGGCACCTGCGGCAGCAGCCAGCGGAACATCAAGCCCTGCAGCAACCCCCATCAGCGCCACCCCTACCGTTCCGGCCGATCCCCATGACGTTCCGGTACACACTGAAACCACGCTTGTCAGGAAAAACGCCGCAATCAGAATGTATTGGGGACTTATCAGTTTAAGCCCCCAATACACCATATAAGGAATGGTGCCACTGAACATCCAGGTGCTGATAAGCCCACCGACGCAAATCAAAATCATAATGACGGGCATCGCTTTAGCCAGTTTTGCCACGATGGACGTAATCACATCGTCCCAGCTGTATCCCTGCCACCAGGCAAGACCTGCGGCAATGGCCGCAGAACAAAGCAGCAGCGGTTCAATGCGTAAGCCCATCACGCCGTAGCCGACGATAAGCAAACCCAGCATCATGACGATGGGGAGCAAAGCCAGTCCAAAAGAGAGCGTTTTTTTATCGCTGTGTCGTTCATTCGCTTTCATGATTATGTTCCAGGTATTGTTGGTACGCTCAGAATAGGGGGAACAGTGCGAGGCAAATGTGACGGGCGGGATGCTGCCATGTAACCGCATACATGGCATATGAAATTACGACATACATCACAAAAATGCCGTTGACGATCTGATTTCACTTTCGATTCTTAATCACTGAATCTCGTTCGATAAGTTCGGCATCAAAGCGTAATGAGCGCGGCGGCGGCGTATGTTGCTGATACAACTGAATAGCGAGCAGTGCCGCACGCCGGGCCATCCGTTCAATGGGATAGTGCATGGTGGTTAACGCCGGGAACAGGTAACGCGCAAGAACGACATCATCAAACCCCACCAGCGACAATTGCTCAGGGAGCTTAATCCCACGCTGATGAAGGGCGCGCATCATACCGGCCGCCATCACATCATTGAAGGTAAATGCCGCAGTAAAAGGAACACCACTATCGAGCAACTTTCGCGCGGCGCTTTCCCCGCCCTCTTCGTTAAACGGCACGCTAATAATCCAACTTTTCTCAGGCGTAATTCCATATTCAGCCAGCGCTGAACGATAACCGTCCAGACGCTGCCGCCGATCATCAATCGGTAAATCGGAGGTAATACAGGCAATGCAACGATGACCATTTTCCAGCAAATGCCGCGTCGCTTTGTGCGCAGCACTTTGGTTATCGAGCCATACACAGCGTGGCGCTATCGAAGGAATGTAGCGGTTAACAATAATCATGGCCGGGGTATGAGCGCTGTAGCGAATCAAATCTTGATCGGGCAAACGGGTGGCGTGAACAACAATGGCTTCGCAGCCCTGGTTAATCAAAAAGTCTAAGCCTGACTTTTCAAGCTCTGCCTGATGCCCGCCACTGCACACCATTAAGCGAAAACCCTGATGACGGGCAATTTCTTCAACACCTCTGGCAAGCCTTGCAAAGAATGGGTCGGCAAGATTGCCGGTTAACAAACCCAGCATGTTGCCGCTGCGTTTGGCGAGAGCCAACGCCGCAGCATTGCGCCGATAGTTCAGCTCACGCATCGCTTTTTCCACACGTTCCTGCGTAACAGGTTCAACGTATGAAGTTTGATTAATTACTCGGGATACCGTCGCCGTTGACACACCCGCCAACAGCGCCACCTCTTTCATTGTCGCCATATATTCACTGTATTGAGATGAGGAACGTAAATTCTTCGTGAACAACAACCCAGAACCACGCCGAGCATATCACTAAACTGGACTACCTTTATCAGATGTACCAGGGCAGAACGTGGGCGATTTCGCTGAGTTTCCCTTTTAATGGATGATGAAAAATGACTGATTCACTCCACCTTCCTCAAACATTCCCGATGCCTGAGATCCCAGGCGTGACCGTCCCACATGGTGGCCTGCATTTTCTGCAACCTGAGTTACTGCTGGATTTTATCAGCGTATCCGAACAGCCTCTGGCCTCTGTCACACCGGTTGCCGTCCTCTACTCCACGGTTGGCGTGCGCCAGTGCATCGATCTACGAAAAATCCCTGTCGCCATCAAAGGGCGAATTGTCTATCCCGTCAATTCTCTGAGCATGCCAAGTTTGCGCGCAAGGCTCATCATCAATGGGCCATTTAAGAAGCTGAAATTTCAAGGGACATTGATAGCAGCGACCGGAGAGCCTTCGGTGCAAAATATGACTCTCCTTGGCCTGGCACTGGAATTCACGACCGTTTAACTCAAAAACACCTGGCTATTGTCTGCCACAAATAACGCGTTCTATGGTACAAAGTACCAGCCATTTATTTACCATTTTCAGGGACGCGCATGCCTGTTTCCATCGACATTATCTCCTGTATCACTGACCGTTTTGTGGAACTGACCGCCACAGAAAAACGTATCGCGCAGTTCATTCTTGATGACGTGCAATCCGCCGCAACCTTGCCCATTGCCCAGATGGCAAGACTTACCGAGACCAGCCAGGCATCAATCACCCGCTTTGCACGCGCGATTGGCTGTAAAGATGTGCGCGAGCTGAAGGTGAAACTGGCCCAGTCCCTGGCGGTTGGGCAACGCTTTATTCTGGATGTGCCGGACCTCGAAGGCGTGCAGGGGATTTATGAAACTATCATTAATGTGCTGGATATTAACCGTCGCGCACTCAATCCTGAGTCGCTGAAAAAAGCAGTGGAATGGTTGAGCAATTCCCGGCAGATCCTCGCCATAGGCATGGGCGGCGGGTCAACGATTTGCGCCCAGGAAGTCCAGTTTCGCTTGTTTCGACTCGGCCTGCCTGTTGTCAGCCAGAGCGATGGTTTGCTGGTGAGAATGATGTGTTCTGCCGTGGTCCCAGGCGATGCCGTGCTGGCGCTTTCACTGGGGGGCTATACGCCAGAAATTATTGAAAGCGCGGCGATTGCCCGCCAGTACGGTGCAAAGGTTATCGCCATCACGCCCGCTGAAACACCGCTCGCACAAACGGCCGATATCGTGCTGCCGCTGATTGTGCGCGAAAATGACTACATCTTTAAGCCGAGCACCTCGCGCTACGCGATGTTAGCGATGGTTGATGTGTTGGCAACGGAGCTGGCGATGGCGAATAAAAGCCAGGCAAAAGACCGCCTGCGTCGTATCAAGCTGGCACTTGATAGCCACCGGGGTGGCGCTGACAGGCAACCTTTAGGTGATTAAGTTACAGCATAAACGCCGCCATAAATCGTTTCGCCTGAACGCGCGTAGTTTCAACACTCTGCCCGGCGCGGTATAAATCTCCGCCCAGCCCTGCCCCCGCGCAACCGGCCTGTAAATATTCCCCAATATTTTCTGGCGTCACGCCGCCAACCGCCAGCACCGGCACGGTTGGGGGCAACACGGCTTTTAACGCCGAAATATAAGCAGGGCCAAATGCCGATGACGGGAATATTTTCAGGCACTGAGCGCCCGCGTCCAGCGCGCTAAACGCTTCACTTGCCGTGGCGCAACCTGCGCACACCAGCATTCCGGCATCGACGGCCCGGCGTATCACCGTCGGGTTGGTATTCGGCGTAACCACCAGTTTGGCTCCCGCTTGCGCCAGGAAATCGACCTGCTCCACATTCAGCACCGTTCCCGCGCCGATACAGGCTTGTTCGCCATAAAGGCTGACCATTTGCGGAATGCTCTGTTGCCAGTCGGGTGAGTTAAGCGGGATTTCGATATAGCGGAACCCTTCCTCAATCAGCGCGCCGACGTGGGCGCTGGTTTCATGCGGGTGAATGCCCCGTAGAATGGCGACCAAAAGTTTAGCGTCTTGCATCTAAAATGCTCCTTATGCCTTGCTGGAATGCAGCATCGCCTGCAATTTCATCAGCAGTGATCCCGGCTTGCGCCAGCACCTGGCGATAGCGGCTGCATAGCGATTCGCTGCCCACTAGCGTCACGTTGTTTATAGCGAACTCACGACTGAGCGCCGCCACTTCTGCGCCAATCAACAGGCCGGAAAGCCAATCGCTGACCGACTCCGCCGGTATTTCTCCCAGAAGCCGCAAAGCACGCGCCTCAAATAAACGGCTTACCAGCGAAGGGGAATCCAGCCCGCGTTGCAAGCCGGCCTGAACTGCATCGTCATTGGCACGTTGCTCTGGCAAACCCTTGCCGATGAGCGAGTGGTTCATCAGCAGATAATGCAACTCGCCGGTCATCGCGGTGGCAAATTCACGCACCACACCATTATCGACCTGCACCCATTTGCTGTGGGTGCCTGGCATCACATAGCACCCGGCAGGCGCCAGATGCATCGCACCCAGCAGCTGCGTTTCTTCGCCGCGCATCACGTTTTGCGCGGTTTTCAGCCCTGGCACAATCCATACGTTTTCAGCCACTTCGCAAAGCTGCGCGCTGAGTTGATACAGTGAAAACGGGCAAGCCAGATAGGGCACGGGCTGCCAGCCCGCATCGCTGCCAATCATTCCTGCCATCACCACGGGAATGGCATGCTCTTTGCGCCACGGTTCAACATATCGATCAAACACCTGGCGCACCGTTTGCTCAGCCAGACGGCTGACGCCGCAAGGCTGTTGCAGGCTGTCAACACATTGTCCGTCGCGGTATAACCAGGCGCGCAAATGCGTGGAGCCCCAGTCAACGGCGATGTAATTGCCGTTCATCGCGCACCACCTGTCGCACGTTTTCCCAATGGTACGGGTACGGCTTCCGGCTGGTTTTCACGTTCGCGGGTGATCATTTCCAGTGCTTCTTCGCGGCTCATTTTGCTGGCCGGTGTCACCAGCGTGACCACCACAGACAACACCAGGCTTGCCAACACGGAAGGCACGCACGGGTTGCCCCAGAAACTCATCCAGCTTTCGTTTGCCAGCAAAATCATGGAGGTACCTGCCCCGCCTAGCAGCGCTGCCAGCGCACCTTGCCAGTTAAAGCGCGTCCAGAAACGCCCCAGAATCGAGCAGATAAACATGCCGGACATGATCATGGAGATCATTTTGGTGATGTAGCTAATGATGTCGTTCGAGGTCAGTGCGAACAGCAGCGCCAGGCCAATCACCAACACCAGGAAAATACGCGACATACGAATCGCTTTTTCAGGCGCAGGCATATGGCCGGTAATTAAGGTGTACAAATCGCGCAGCACGATAGACACCGCAGCAATCGCATCCGAGCTGCCCGAGGACATGTTCGCCGACATCCCGGCAATCAATACCAGCATCGCCAGCATGGGCGGCAGGACTTGCGTCGCAAACAAGAAAGCAAAACCACTGTTATCCAGCCCTGGGTTCATGGTGTACGCCGCCATACCAATAATAGCGGGCAGGAAGGAGAAGCCGAGGTATAAAAGACCTGTAATAACAAAGGATTTACGCACAGTTGCCACGGATTTTGCCGAGTAAATACGTTGGCGATATGAAGGGGTAGCCAGCACGCCGACGCCAATCACCATGGCCAGCGAGAACGCCGGTAAAATACCTAACTTATCAACGGCAAACAGACTTTGCGCTGCCGGGTCAACGGCCTGCTGAATATGGCTCCAGCCGCCAACATGGTGCACCGCCAGAACAGCCATCAGGATAAAGCCAATAAATAGAATTAATGACTGAACGGTGTCAATCCACACCACAGCGGAATATCCACCAATGCCGACATAAACAATAAAAGCCGCAGCAATAATAATTTTCGCCGTATTAATATCAATGCCACTTGCCCATGCCAGATATAAACCGCCACCTAAAATATGCGCACCGAGCCAGCCAATGGACGCAATAAAAATTAATATCGCCACCACATTTTTAATAATTTTACTGCCACCGGTGTAATAAGATATTTCTTCACTCATGGTCATAAAGCGCATTTTACGCACCGGCGCAAATAGCCAGGCCACCAGCAAAATACCTATCGCGCCGCCCAGGCCATATAGCATCCCCGCCCAGCCATTGGTGTAGCCAAAGCCCACTGCACCTACGCTTGAACCGGTACCCACCATGGTGCCAACGGTTGAGCCGAGGGTTAAAATCAATGGCATTGAACGGCCACCCAATAAAAAGTCGTCACCATTTTTTTGGTGACGGGAGACATACCAGCCGAGAGTAATCATCGCGCAGGCATATATCGCAAACCAAATCAGAAAAGACATATTATTCATGGCTCACTTCCAGGTTAATAATAAAGATGAAATTAGCCGCCTGAAAAAAGACACAGGAAACCCGTTGGCATGTTTCTGAGAACATGCCGCGTTATTTTTAATTTAGTTTTTTAGATGCGGAATTATCGCCCTCACCCTAACCCGCTCCCGGGGAGAGGGTCGGGGTGAGAGTGGCCTTAACGATCCGCCCGATAACAGGTCAAATCCACTTCCACTTTGCAGTCCACCACCAAATCCGCCACGCAGCACACACGTGCTGGCGGATGGTCAGAAAAGAATTCAGCGAACACTTTGTTAAATGACTGGAAATAACGCGCATCGGTGAGGAAAACTTTTACGTGCACCACATCGGCCAGGGTGTAACCCGCGTCCTGCATGATGTCTACACAGTTCTGAATCGCCAGGCGCGACTGCTCGATAATCCCGCCTTCGACAACTTCGCCATCTTTCATCGGCGTCTGGCCGGATACATACAGCCACCCGCCCGCCTCTACGGCTTTCGCAAAAGGCAGTTTCTGCCCGCCCGTCCCGGTACTGCCGCCGACGCCATAACGTTTAATGCTCATTGTTGCTCCTTAATTGTTTACCGACGTAAAAAACGCCCGGCACGCCCAATCACTTTCTTATCCCGACCATAGCTCATGACACCGTTAACCATCACGGCTTCAATCCCCGCTGCTGGCTGCTGTGGATGGCTAAAGCTCGCCACATCGCGCACGGTTTCAGGATCAAACATCACTAAATCAGCATAATAGCCGCATTTTACCAGGCCGCGCTCGGCAAGCTGGAAACGTGCCGCCGACATGCCCGTCATCTTATGCACCGCCACCGTCAATGGGAATAATTTCTCGTCACGGCTGTAATGGCCGAGCACGCGAGGGAACGCGCCCCACAGGCGCGGGTGCGGCATCGGATCGTTTGGCAATCCATCAGAACCGACCATCGTCACCGGGTAACTCAACACGCGTCGCACGTCCTGCTCGTCCATGTTGTAGTAAATCGCCCCTGCGGGCATCAGCCGTTTCCCTGCCTCAACCAGCGTCATCTCCCAGCTTTCCGCAATTTGCTTCAGCGACTGTCCGGCGACTTCAGGATGCGTCTGCGACCAGGTAATGATGATGTCGAAATCTTCGGTAATTTGTTTCACATCCAGCGTCGATGAGCTGGCGGAATACGGGTAACAATCACAGGAAACATCCTGCTGCTGGCGAACTTTATCGAATAATTTCAGCGTTTCGACTGTGCGCCCCCAGTTCTTCGCCCCGGCACATTTATGGTGCGAAACCACCACCGGCACTTTACCGTGGCGGCCAATGCGGAACGCCTCGTCGAGCGCCTCGAGAATCGGTTCAAACTCAGAGCGCAAGTGAGTGGTGTAAATCCCATTGCCCGCAGCCAACTCTTCCGCCAGCGCCATCACTTCTTCAGTAGTGGAATGGAATGCGCTGGCGTAGGCAAGGCCGGTGCTCAATCCCAGCCCGCCTTGTTGCAAGGCCAGACGGAGCTGTTCTCGCATCGCGCTAATTTCCTCACGCGTGGCTTCGCGGAACAAATCGTCCATATGGTTATTGCGCAGTGCGGTGTGACCAATCAGCGTGCCGACGTTAACAGCGGGTTTCGCCTGCTCCACCGCCTCTGCGTAGGCGGCAACCGTTGGGTAGATAAATTGTGCCGCGTCACCGAGTAAGTTCATCGGGTCTGGCACCGCGCCTTTCATGGTCGCTGTTGCGGCACTGATTCCGCAGTTGCCGACAATCACCGTGGTGATGCCCTGGCTGATTTTCGGCAAGTACTCCGGCATACGAATCACGTTGATGTCATCGTGAGTGTGGACGTCGATAAAACCGGGAGCCAACACGCGGCCTGTGCCGTCGATTTCATGATGCGCCGATTCGCTAATCGACGGCGCGATTTGTGCAATCCTTTCGCCCTGCACCGCCACATCAGCGCGATACTCCGCGCCCCCGCTTCCATCGATGACGGTGACATTTTTAAACAAATAGTCGAACTTCATGGCTTCCTGACCCCCGTTGTGTTCTGGATTAAAGTTAACCATTTACAAGCGTAAAAAACAGTGGAAGACTACGCAAAATGCATATGAATTTATGATACTTTTATTCAACACAAATACACCATCAAGTTAATTAATAAATTTATCAATAACTTAAAATTGATACCAAGTCTGAAAGAAAAGTTAACCCTCAAGGAATAATGTTATGAAATACCAGAAAAGTAACATCGTCCCACACAAATCTGCCACGCTATTTTCCCCGGCTAACATCCTCAATGAAGACGTTTGCCTGCCTGCTGCGGTCATCAAAAAAACGGCTCTTGAGAACAATATTCAGTGGATGCAGCGTTACGCTGATACCCGCGGCGTGTCGCTGGCCCCGCACGGCAAAACGACCATGACGCCGTGGATCTTCCAGCAACAACAGCAAGCGGGAGCCTGGGCGATTGGCGTGGGTAGCGCCTGGCAAGCGAGCATTGCAATGGTCAGCGGAATCAAGCGCGTATTGATGGTCAACCAACTGGTTGGCAAAGCGAATATGCAGTTGGTTTCGCAGCTCAAAACACACTATCCCGACGCCGATTATCTGTGTTGTGTTGATAGCATTGAGAACGCAAAAGCACTTTCCGCCTTCTTTGCCGCACAAAACCAGCAGCTCGATATTTTACTGGAACTGGGCGTGCCCGGTGGGCGCTGCGGTTGCCGCACGGCGGAACAAGCGCTGGCGTTAGCCGAAGAAATCTCTGCGCTTCCGGCGCTACGTTTACGCGGGCTGGAACTGTACGAAGGCGTGCTGCATGGCGAAAACCCACAGCCAAAAGTCGAAGCACTGCTGCGTGAAGCCGCTGCGCTGGCCTGCAAACTCGAGCACTATGTCTACGGGGAATTTATCCTCACCGGCGCGGGTTCCGTCTGGTATGACGTGGTCTGCAATGTCTGGCTGGAAGCGAAGAAGCCAGCGAACTGCCGTGTGGTCATTCGCCCCGGGTGTTACATCACGCACGATGCCGGAATTTACCAGCAAGCGCAGGACGAGCTAATGGCGCGGGATAGGGTCGCCTGCGATTTAGGTGGGGATTTGGCTTCCGCGCTGGAACTGGTCGCCATGGTGCAATCGGTGCCGGAGAGCGGCCGCGCGATTGTGAATTTCGGCAAGCGCGACAGCGCCTTTGATGCCGGATTACCGCAACCCATCGCCCATTATCGTGCCGGTAAAGCGCTGGAAAATGCCGCTGATACTATCGAAACGACCGGAATTATGGACCAGCACGCGATGCTGAAACTCAAACCAGGTGCCGATGTACAGGTGGGGGATATTCTGGTCTTCAGCACCTCGCATCCGTGTCTGACATTCGACAAATGGAAAGCGCTGTATCTGGTGGATGATGGCTATCAGGTTCTGGAAACCTTAGAAACGGCGTTCTGATCCATCAGAACAAATGTCGGATTAGCGTCAGCGACATCCGACAATTTTGCCAATAACTCAGCTATCAATCCCTTCGCACAGCAAATCAATCACTAACAATGCGCCGTACCGCGTGTCTTTAAGCGGCAGATGAATATCTTCGCGATGGATAAACGCACCCACTTCCTGGCCGATAATCACTAACTCAGCCCCCAGCCGACGCGCCTGATGCGACGCCGCAATCAGCGAGTTTTCTGGCGCACTTGCGGCGAAAATAACCAACACCTGCCCTTTCCCCAGCATCGAAGCAGTGATACTCATCATCGCTCCATCCTGGCAAATATTGGCCGGATAACCCTGAGTCAGCAGGCGATATTGCAACAGGCTGGCAAAGGGCGTATCGGCCGCGCTGGCGCTAAAAATATGCACCGCCTTCGCCTGTTTTAACCGTGCAATCGCCTGGTTCATCGCGGAGGGCAGCAGTTCGCACAACTGGGAATTTAACGCATGTTGCACATTGCCCAGTTTTTCGCGCCACGGAGCAGGCATATCGCCCGCAGAAACCGGCGTGCTGGCTTGCGCCAGTTTCATGCGCAAATCACGAATATCGTCGCAGCCAGCGGCGCGAGCAAAACGAGTGATGGTAGCCGGGCTGACGCCTGCCGCCGTCGCGAGTTGATCGATGGTTGCAGAAGCCGCAAACGAGACATCTTCAAGAATGGTCTGCGCGACGCGCGATTCCTGCTGGCTGAAGTCATTCAGGCGATTGCGGATCTGGCCAAGAATATCGCTGCTACTTTCGCGCCCGATGGAGTGCGAAAAACGCTCGAGTATTTCGCTACCCACTCCGGCATTTTTAGCCAGCGCTTGCAGTGTGCTGGGATCCATCCAGGCCGCATCACCCAGCATCGGCGCGGCTGGCGTTTGCTGGCTGCTCTCCTGCTGTTGGTGGCGCACCTGGCCGATAAAATCATTGATATCGTCACAGCCAATGCTCCGGGCGAAGTGCTGCAATGTTGCCGGGCTGACACCCGCTTTGGCCGCCAGCTCTTCCATCGTCGCGTCTGGGATCTGCGCAAAATTGTCGAGGAAAAAGCGCGCAAGCCGTGATTCTTGCGCGGGCAGACCCGATAACCCATGCACCAGTTGGTAAACAATATCCATAACAGGAGGTGTCCTAATGTCGGCATTTTCTGCTCGTTAAATACATCATAAATTATTGAAATTATTTTTCAATCCATCCAGCCTGATGAGCTTCTTTTCATCGTTTTGATTATCAGTGAGTTCCATTTTTCTTATACAGATCACATTTTCACCCTGTTGTGCCTTGCCTGAGCAATTATCCAACTGCGATCACACTCATGAAAATAATTTTCATACATGCTAATTAAAACGGCTAATGTATGAAATATGTTTTCAAACGAGAGGATTGTTGTAATGAAAAAAATCATGTTGTGTTGCGCTGCGGGAATGTCCACCAGCATGCTGGTGCAGAAAATGCGTGCCGAAGCGGCAAAGCGGTCAATGGACGTAGAAATTGAAGCGTTTCCGGTGGCTGAAATTGAAAACCAACTTCACCACGCCGATGTGGTGCTGCTTGGCCCGCAAGTGCAGTTTGAATTACAACGCCTGACAGAACTTTCCACCCCGCGAGGCTTGCCTGTGGCGGTGATAGACATGATGGATTACGGCACCATGCGCGGTGACCGCGTGCTGGATAAAGCCATTCAACTGATGGCCTGAGGCCCGCGGAGAACAGCATGAAAATTACCGTTGTTGGCGGGGGAAGCAGTTACACCCCGGAATTGATTGAAGGTTTGATTGAGCGCCACGTTTCACTGCCAATGGCGGAGCTGGCACTGGTGGATGTCGAAGCCGGTCGCCATAAAGTTGATATTATCGCCGCCCTCGCCCGCCGTATGCTGGATCGTAATGGCCTGGAAGCGATAAAAGTCTCGGTGCATTTTGATGCCAACGAGGCGATAAAAGGCTCCAGTTTTGTCTTAACGCAATTGCGCGTCGGGCAACTTCCCGCGCGCGCCGCCGATGAACGTCTCGGTTTAAGCCACAAGCTGCTCGGCCAGGAAACCACGGGCGTAGGCGGTTTTGCCAAAGCACTGCGTACCATTCCGGTGATGATGGATATTGCGAAACGCGTGGAGCGCCTGGCTCCCGACGCATGGATTATCAACTTCACCAATCCGGCTGGCATTGTGACCGAAGCGGTTTCGCGCTACAGCAAGGCCAAAATTATCGGCCTGTGTAATGTGCCCGTCACCATGCATCACATGATTGCCGATATGCTGAAACTGCCTCACGACAAAGTGTCGCTACGTTTTGCGGGCCTGAATCATATGGTTTGGGTACATAAAGTGTTGGCCGACGGACGCGATGCCACCGACGAAGTGATCGAAATGCTGTGCGACGGCGAGCAGCTTTCCATGAACAATATTAAAGCGATTCCGTGGCCTGCGGATTTGCTGCGCGCCCTGCATGCTATTCCCTGCCCGTATCACCGCTATTTCTGGCAAACCCGCACCATGCTCGAAGATGAACTGGCAGACGCAGACACCAAAGGTACGCGTGCCGAGCTGGTGATGAAGGTGGAAGAGTCGCTGTTTAAGCTGTACGCCGACCCGAATCTGGATAAAAAGCCAGAAGAACTCAGCCAGCGCGGCGGATCGTTCTATTCCGAAGTCGCGGTGCAATTGATCAATGCGCTGCACAATAATCTCGGCGTTGAAATGGTGGTCAACACCGCCAATAACGGGGCGATTCAGGGCTTGCCGGACGACGCAGTAATCGAAACCAATTGCCTGATTGATGCCCTGGGCGCGCATCCGCTGGCCTTTGGCAAATTGCCGCTGCTGATGAATGGCTTGACGCAGCAAGTGAAAGATTTTGAACGCCTGACCATAGAAGCCGCGGTTCACGGCGATAAGCAAAAAGCGCTGCTGGCGTTGGTCGCAAACCCGCTGGTAGCTGATGTCAATCTGGCACAAACGTTGGTCGAAGAAGTATTAAGCATTAACAAAGCGTGGTTACCGCAGTTCAATCAGTAATGGCTTTTCACCAAATATAAAAACAATACCCGGCGCTAAATCCTGCGCCGGAAAGGGGGGTGTCTGTGTCTGTGAGTAAATCTATTATCGAAAAATACGTGCTGCCAACCGCGCTTAAAATCGCCGGGCAAAAGCACGTGCTGTCGGTGCGTGACGGTATCATTCTGAATATGCCGTTTATGCTTATCGGCTCGTTTTTCCTGATTTTTGCCTATCTTCCGGTGCCCGGATACGGGCAGATGATGACCAACCTTTTCGGCCCAACGTGGCAGGAAAAGGTGCTCTACCCGGTTAAAGCGACTTACGACATCATGGCGCTCATCTCCGCCTTTGGTATCGCGTATCGCCTGGCAGAAAAATATCGCACTATCGACCCGCTAACGGCAGGCGCCGTGTCGCTGGTCGCGTTTGTGATGACTATTCCGCAGCATATTATGTTTACTCCGGCAGCGGGTGGCGCGGCGCAACTGGTGAAAGGCGTGATGCCTATGGGCCAGATTGGCAGCCAGGGGCTGTTCGTCGCGATTATTATCGCCCTGCTCTCCACCGAAATTTATCGTTTTATTCACAACCGCAACCTGGTTATCCGTATGCCGGAAGGCGTGCCGCCTGCGGTGGCAAAATCATTCCTGGCACTGATTCCTGGCTTCTGCGTTTTGGCGGTGGTTCTGGCGCTGCGCCTGTTGGTTGAAGCCACCCCGTTTGGCGACATCAACACCATGATTACCGATCTGGTTGGCATTCCGATGAGCCATGTTGGCGGCTCCTTGCCTGGCATGATTATCTCGGTATTGCTGATTGGGATTTTGTGGATGCTGGGCCTGCACGGCGACACTATCGTGCTGGTCTTTATCCGCCCGGTCTGGTTGAGCAATATGTCTGAAAACCTGGAAGCGTTTCAGAACGGTCTGCCGATTCCGCACATTATCACGCAGCAATTTTACGACTTGTGGATTGCCCCTGGCGGCACTGGCGCGTTGTTAGGTCTGGTGATATTTATGCTTATCCGCAGCCGCAGTGCGCAGATGAAACAGCTCGGTAAAATCGCAGCCCCTGGCAGCCTGTTTAACATCAGCGAACCGATGGTGTTCGGCATTCCAATCGTCATGAACCCCTATCTGGTGGTGCCGTTTATTCTGACGCCTGTGGTATTGGTGATTGTTTCTTACATCGCGATGACCACTGGACTGGTGGCAAAACCTGCGGGGATCGCCCTGCCGTTTACCACGCCAATTGTGGTCAGCGGATACCTTGCAACCGGCGGGCATATTTCAGGTTCGATACTGCAAATTGTGAACCTCGGGATTTCGCTGGTGATGTATTACCCGTTCTTCCGCATCTGGGATAACCTGAAATACCGCGAAGAGCAGGCGAGTAAATCACAGAAAGAAGCGACGGTTACGCCGGTTACTGAGCAGATTACTTCTTAGTAAAATAGTTTCGTAGGGGGGATAAGCGACAGCGTCATCCACCAAAGATGTGCCAGCTGCCGGATGACGCTACGCTTATCCGACCTACTAAAAGCTCGTGGGCTGTCTCACGGGCTTTAAAATTGCCTTCGCCATCACCTCCCCCATTTCTGCGGATACCGTCAGCCCCTGAACGAAAGGCTTGTCGTGCATAAGATAAGGCAACGCGCCAAACGCAATGCGCCCCCGCACACTGGCAGGTTCCAGTAACGTGTAGTCGTCCCCGACCTCAGGAATGTCATCGCCAGTGGTTTCAAGTTGCTTGCGTAGCGAAGGAAACGGCAGGTCTTTTGTTTTTAATGCTTTCTGCCCGCGCGCGTCGATAAAAACGTCAAACTCATACACATTTTCATCGGTCGAAATCACCGTCTGGCGCTCTTTAATGTCCAGCTTATAATCCTGCCCGAGAGCGAGAATGCTGATAATCCCGGCTTCGCGCAATGCCAGTAATCGGCGAATAGATTGCGAGGGGATCGCCGCATAATTATCGATAAACACGCGCGCCAGCCCGGCATTGAACCTTTCGCTATCTCGCTCAGTAAGATGCGGCACAATTTCCTGAACGGCTTCATGCAAACGCAGGATGGCGTACCGCCAGGGCACGGTCTTGCGATCGCGTTTGTTGCGTTCAACTTCTTGCAGGTTGGACTCCGCCCAGCGAAACGGGCCGTTCTCATGGCGATCGGCAAACCAGGCCTCGGTAAAACTATCCGCATCAAGCGTTTCCAGCGAAATATGCGCACTCCATGCCGGGTCGGCCTGTTCAATTTCTTTTTTCACCAGCTCAAAAACCCGGTCGAGCAGGCCATTTTCGCCGTTGGCAATTTCTTGTTTAATCGCCTGTTCAGTCACAATAGCCAGCGGTTCATAAGGAATCGGACAGTAGAAATCAGCCTCCGGCAGAATGCCAGAGCGCGACATCAATACAATCTTAAGCCCCTCGCATCCCTGGTCTGGCCTGAATTCAATCTTTTCGTCGTCGGTTTCTACGAAATCACCATGCTGAATCACCACCGCCATTGCCGCATCAATGCCGCTAAGAGAGGTGCCCATAATGCCCACTTTGCTCGCCGGAATTTTGGCCTCCATCAGCCCGGACCACGGACTGGGGAAGAAAGTGCGCACCGTCGGGTCTTCTTCAGGCCAGACGTGGCCAGTGGCAATCACGGCATATTCAAAGAGTGCTGGTTCCGGGCCGTTTTGCGCCCACAATCTGACGCCATCTGCCGCCACTTCAATGTCCGTGACCTGGCAAGACTCATGCACCTGGATATCAAAACCCTGTTTTCTGGCTTGCTCGACCAACTGCAAAAACTGGTCGCGGAAATATTCCCCCAGCAAAATACGCGGCAAAAATTGCCGAATATGCAGGGAAGAATGCTCCACGCCATATCGCGCCAGATTGCTTTCACTTCGGCTTCTGAGCCAGTCAATGTAGGTCGAAAAAATGGGCGGGATTTCGATACTGGCGATATTGGCCAGCATCATTCGCGAGTTCTCTTCATCGCTGTAAGGCATGCCCACACCGGCTTCACGGGCCTGTTCGTAGACAGCAATAGACAGCGGTTCGTTATGTTTAAGAAGGGAGTAAAAGGTATAAATCCCCGTTGGCCCTGCACCGATAATGGCAACCTTTCTCATCAATCCTCACCCTTTTATCCCACACAAATTCCTACTTTGAGATTAGGTTCACTCGATGATTTCTGACAACTTATCTGCTGCACAAAGTCGTTTTACCTGGCATGGATTCCCTGCCGCGATGACGCCTGCGGGAATATCGTGCTTCACCACGCTGCCCGCACCAATCGTTGAGCCATCGCCAATGGTCACGCCGGGCAAAATAATGCAGCCCCCGCCAATCCAGACATCATTCCCAATCGTGACCGGACGGGCGCTGCCGATATGTCGATTGCGGGTTTCAGGGTCGAGCGGATGCTGCGCGGTATAAACCTGAACATCCGGGCCAATAAAGACGTTATTACCGATAGTCACTCGAGCGCAGTCGAGTAAGACAAAATTGAAATTGATAAACACGTTATTGCCGATATGCGTGTTACATCCGTAATCAATGCGCATCCCTTTTTCGAAATGCACATTTTCGCCGACGCGGCCAAATATCGTGCGAACCAGGCGATCTTTTTCCGTTACGGCGCGAGCACTCAACGCATTGAATTCATCCACGTTATCGCGGGTTCGGTAGCGAATTTCAATTAATTCCGGGTCATTAATGTTATAGCTTTCACCGCTGACCATGTTGTTAAATGCGCGCATCAAAAATTCCTCACAGGTTGGTGAGGGTGTTAAATCACATTTAGAGAAATAATGAAATTACCGCGCCCGGTAAACGACGTTGTCAGCATAAACGTCAATATATTCAGTTGGTCCGCACCGGGAAAATGTTAATTTATTTTGCCAACCTGCTTGCGAATATGGTGCTGTAACACCGCCAGCATACTCGCCCCGGATAAACCAATCATCAGCGCACCGTTTACGGCTTCCAGCGGGCCAAGCAGTTTCCATTTCGCGCTCATCACGATATCGCCATACCCCAGCGTGGCAAAGTTGACGCCCGAGTGATAAACCGCCTCTTGCAGATTAGAAAATTCACCCAGCCAGAGGAACAATATTCCCCAGAGCATGATTTGCAGCAAATTGCCCATCAGCACGATAATGATAATTCCGAAGAGCGCCAATACACCCACCAGCATGCCTTCGCGCTGGTGAAAGTGTTTGATATAAAAACGAATACACCAAACTGACACCAACGATTGCAGCAGCATATTACACAGAATGACCGGCATTCCCGTGAGCAAAACCAGTAACATTTTAATCTCCAGACCAGGTTTCGACGGCTGGACGACTACGCAAGTGCCAGCGTTCAAGAACCACCACACACGCCCAACCGTAGAGGGCAACCGCAATGTATAAAGAGCAACGCATCGCCGACGCCAGCCAGACATCTTTACCCGAAGCGCTGTCCTGAATGGCGGGGCCAAACAGAATCAGGCAGGTAATCCAGGCGTTACTCCAGAAAGAAGGTGTAAATCGACTGATGGCGAGCCGCACCAGGCGCCGCGCCACCCACAGAGTCATCAGCGCCGTCAGTAATACCAGCATTAATAGTGAAGGCCAGATACTCAGCGCCAGCCAGAGCACCGCTGCGAGTAACGCGCCCATCACCGTCGAAAACACTAATTCTCGCCCGGCTTGCTTTGCCACCAGCGTGTTGGCCTGTTGAGCCAGCATCACGGTTTTCATCACCGCCGGGATATAAAACGCCGGGTTGCTGAGTGCCAGCAGCCACACCGGCAACACAATAACCACCGCGCGCAGGGCTAACCTGTACGGCGACTCAGGCGCAAGAGCCACTTTCGCGCCCCCGGCAGGCGTGGCTTGCGGCGGGAATAACACCAGCGCCAGGCGATTAACGACGGAGCCGATAATAATTCCCAGCCCCATCATTTGGGCGATGCCTATCGCCAGCGACTGCTCGATAAGCCCGGCAATCGGAATAATGGTTACTGCGACAATCAAAAGCATGGCCTGCGTTGACTTCCCACTCAGCCCCATCAGCATCAGCCAATAGAGCAGCAGCGCCGTAAACAACATTGCGGGTAACGGGTAATGTGTCAGCAGCGGCACCATCAATACCCCGCCAATCATGGTCACCATCAGCATTAAGCCGACGATCACCCCTTTTTTGATGGGTAACGGTTTGCCCTGGCAAAGCACAATCCACGCCATGATGCAGCCCAGATGGGGCATGGGCAGAGCGAGGCCGTAACACGCAAACGTGGTGATGCCGATGCCAAACCCAATTCTCAGTACCGCACGGTCTGCGTTATGCATGGCCCACCTCAGTAGATATACGAGAACCAGCTCATTAACCGTATGTAAATGCTACCGAAGAAGCTCATCAAACCGCCGCCGTTGGCGTAAACCAACACATCAGCCTGTCCGCCAACGCGAAGGTTTTTGACCGGAGGGAAATCGTCTTTCACAAAGGCAATCTTGACCGGGAAACGCTGGGCCTGACGCAGCCAGTCACGGTTATTGTCCACCGTCGGTAAAACGCCTGCGGGCTGGCCGGGCGCCGTACTCACGCCATAGCCGATACTGCGCACCTGTCCTTTGAAAATGTGACCGGGCAGGCTGTCGAGCAAAATCGCCACTTCATCACCGGCATTAATATTGCCGATGTTATTTTCAGTCATATCCGCGCTAATCCAGACATCACTCATCGCAACCAGCGTCATCACTGGTGCTCCAGCCCCAAGAAACTGGCCGATATCGGTGTTTAAATCCGTGACCAGGCCGCGGTTGGTCGCCACCACGATGGTATTTTTGCGGTCGAGTTCCGCTTTATGTACCGCAGAACGCGCACTCAGCAACTGCGAGTTATTGTCCCCGGCAACGCCCGCCGCTTCAGTCGCCCGACGCACATCTGCCGCTGCCGCCGCCATTTGGCTGCGTGCGGTTTCGCGTGTCGCTTGCGCCACCTCGAGGCGACGAACGGAAATGGTACCGGGATCTTCACGATACAAACGCTCCTGGCGTTCAGCATCTTTCGCGGCATTTTGGTAGGCGGCAGTGGCGGCCTGTAGCCCAGCTTTAGCCGCCATAATCGTCTCTTTATTCGCGTTGACGGAACTGAGCACCGTTTCATAATCCGACCGCGCTTTTGCCAGCGCGATGTCGTACGGTTCCGGGTCAAGTTCAAACAGCGGGTCGCCCGGGGCGACTTCCTGATTATCAACCACGTAGACCTTCTGAATTTGCCCCGCTACCTCAGCAGAAATCGGGATGACAAATGCCTGGATTCTGGCCTGCGAAGTGTAGGGCGTGAGCCGGTCCGCCGCTAAATACCAGCAGAACAACACCACAATCGCCACCAGCAGAGTGATCACGCCACGACGGCTAGCTTGCCCTGCCGGGGATGAGGATTCGGTCATTGCTGTTTACCTTCTGTAGGCATGGTTTTTGGGGGATACGTTTCTGGTGGACGCGGTGCGGGCGGCAAAGGTTCGTCCAGCAAAGGCACCCAGTCGTCTCGCTGGCGTAAATGAGCCTCGGTTTGCGGGTCAACCAGCGGGCGCTCTCGCCCTTTCTCCCAGCCGCCACCGAGTGCTTTGTAGAGGGTGATCAAATCGCGCATCAAGGCGCCCTGGCTGTTAACCAGCCTTTCCTGTTGATTAAACAAAGCCCTTTGAGAGTCCAGCACGCGCTGAAAATCAGCCATACCTTCGCGATATTGTGTGTTGGCAATCTCAAGTGAGCGGCTCGCGGCCTCGCCAGTTTGCGTCAGCAGCTCGATTTCCTGCTTATCATTGGCATAAGCGACGGCGGCGTCATCAACATCGCGAGCGGCCTGAAACACCGTATCCCGATAGCGTTCATGCAGTTGCAGGAAACGCGCATCCTGCACTAACACCTGGTTCCCAAGACGCCCCTGGTCGAGCAAATTCCAGCTAAACGTTGGCCCTGCAACCCAGGACAACGTGCTGCTGTCGCCGTTGCGCCCGCTGATGCCAACGCTGCCAATAAGTGAAATCGAAGGATAAAGCTCAGTTTCCGCCACACCGATCAGCGCTGACTGAGCAGCCAGTTGCCGCTCGGCTACTCGCACATCTGGCCGACGGCGTAGTAAATCCGCGGGTAATTCAGAAACCAGAGCGAGATTCGCTTTCGGCAACACGCCGGTATTGCCTGCCATTTCTGGCAATGGGCCCGGCTTTCGCGCCAGAATCACGCTAAGTGCGTTTTGGTTTTGCCGCAGCGTGGTTTCAAGCTGTGGAATACTGGAAAGGGTTGAAAGATATTGTGTTTTCGCCTGCTGCACATCCAGCTCCGCGCTGTTGCCACTCAGGAACAGGCGTTCCGTGATTTGCAGGCTCCGGCGCTGGATTCTGGCGTTGCTGTCGGTGATCGCCAGCCGGGCTTCCAGGGTGCGGATGTTCATATAAATTTGCGCGACCTGTGCCGCCATCAACACCTGAATATCGTCGTACTGGGCAAGCGTTGCGAAATAGCTCGCATCTGCCGACTCCACGCCACGCTCGAATTTACCCCAGAAATCAATTTCCCAGCCCAGATTGAAACCCGCGCCATAAGTGGTGCTGGCGATATATTTGCCGTTGCGCTGCTGCCCGCCGGTGAGCACTTCGCCGTTCCCGATGGTGGCCTGCGGGCTGCGTAAACTCTCCGCAATGCCTAATTGCGCCCGCGACTCCAACAGACGCAGCCCGGCAATTTTGACGTCGGGATTTTTGCGCAAGGCTTCATTGATCAGCATCGTTAATGTCGGATCGTTAAGTTGCCTCCACCACTGGTCATAATTTTGCGCAGAAACCTGGGCAGACATGGTTTTCGTCGTCGGCTGCCATTGAGTGATTTCAGGAACTTGCGGTGTTTTATAGTCTGGCCCCAAAGTAGTACAAGCGGTTAAAACCAGACTGGCGCCTCCTGTTAACAGAAGACGCCTGATTCTCTCCTCACAGAGCATCTTGTCCGCTCAACGTTGGGCCAGAGGGGCCTTCATTGACCCATGCCATGAAGATTCGATAACCGATCGAAAGCAGCGTCGCACCGATAAACATACCGAGAATCCCGTTGGTTGCCATACCGCCCAGCGCGCCCAGCAGCACCACAGGCATGGGCACATCCACACCGCGTCCCAGCAGAACAGGTTTGAGCACGTTGTCCGCCATACCCGCGATAATCAGCAAAATGGTGAAGACGATATTCATCGCCGTTCCGTGGTCGCCTGTCATCCACATAATGGCGATTGCCGGAGCGGTAACGAGAATGACCGGCACCTGGGCAATACCCAGAATCAGCGCGAGGACGAAGAAAATCCCTACGGCAGGAATACCCGCAATCGCCATCACGATACCCGCTAACAATGCCTGAATGAACGCAACGCCGATAACCCCCATTGCCACCGCTCGAATCGTGCTGGTACACAGGCGAGTTAACGCCGGGCCTTTTCTTTCATCAGTGATACGTGTGGCGATATTGGTAGCACTCACCGCACCGGCTGCGCCCCAGGCCATCATGATTCCCGCCACAATAAACGAGAACACAAAGCCAATCAGGCCGCCGCTCATACTGGCGAGAATGGTCAGCACGTGGCGAGTGATTTCCCCTAATTGCGGGCCGTAGCTTTTTACTAAGCCGGGCAAATCCGTCGAGGCTTTCATCCACACGACATATATTTTTTCACCGACAACAGGAATCACCATCACGCGGTCTGAAGGCGGCGGGATAACCAGGCTATCGCTGCTCACCCGGGTAATCAGCGCACTCACGCTATCTCCCAACGAGGTGATCATAGCGATGGTCGGGAGTACGATAAGGAGCACGCCCAGCAGAACCAGCACTGTTGCCGCCAGCCCCTGCTTATTCCCCATGCGTGAAGCAAAACGTTGATGCAATGGATATAACGTTACCGCCAGAATAAGCGCCCACAGCAGCATATTCATAAAAGGTGAGATGACGGTAAAACAGAAAGAACCCAGGGCGAGGATTAATCCAAACTTGATGAACATATCGAGAAATCGGGCAACCAGCCTTTTCTCGGCATTCGAGGTATCATTAATTTCCATGATGACGTTATTCCAGGTGATGGTGACAATCGCACGTATCCGTGGGCAGCATAAATACTAAGCCCGCGAATTAACTCGTACTCCGTTAGAATAAGTTTCAACAACTTCAGTAATATAAAAGCATGAGATGTTTATTGAATGCCATCCGTTAATTGAGGATAGAATAAACAAGGGTTATTGCAATACGCGCGACTTACGGCAACAACGATCAACAGTTAAATATTCACCATAAAGCTAAAAAACCGATTCAATAAACAGATAGCTACAGAAATCGCAGCGCATATTCAACGCGTAGCCTATATCAACGCAATTTATTTTTTATTTATAAAAAAACATAATTTTTATATAACCATGCCAACTTACAAGGGCAGAACGGGTGCAGCCTTATTGTTTGTGACTGATTAATGACAAAAAAAAAGCACAAATGCTCCCTTCCCTAAAGTGGCAAGAAACAGTTCTTTGAACCATAGTCTATGGGTAAGGAAAACATTTATCTTCCATAATCAAAGATGAGGTTCGTCATGAAGATAGTTAAGGGCATGTTGGTAGCATTAACGTTGGGTGCAGTATCGTTTGGTGCGTTCTCTGCTGAGCTGTTGACGAAGGAAGCTTACAACGACCACAAAGATGAATATGTGAAAGTCGGCACTATCACCACCAGTGGCGAAACGTCACCGAGTGATGCAAAAGAAGAACTTTCTAAGAAAGCCGATGAGCTTGGCGGCAAGTTTTACGTTGTGACCTCTGCTGATACCGAGAATAAAATTCACGGCACCGCAGATGTATACAACAAGAAATAAGCGACACATCAGTTAATCAAAAATGGGCAACCTGTGCGTTGCCCATTCTGCCCTCTTCCAACGCTTCCCATGTTCTGATCGGCATAAATACCCTATACTTCGTCGTCCTGGGTGATTGATAACCCTGAATAACGCAGGTATCTGGGTACCTCTGATGTATATATCAACACGATTCCGAATTGTTCTTCACCTTTGTTCGTTTCTGGTCGTTCTGTACAGTTTGACCATGATCCCGCCAATGTTGTTGGCTTTAGTCGAAAAAGAACGCAGCCTGTTTGGGTTTCTTTATACCTTTATCATCACTTTTACTCTCGGAAGTGTGTGCTGGGCGGTGACCGGGCGGTCGAATATTCAGCTCGAAACGCGCGATGGTTTTATCATCATCGTATTGTTTTGGTTACTTTTTTCAGTGATCAGCGCCATGCCGCTGTGGCTTGATGACAGCTACAATGTCTCTTTAGCTGATGCGATATTTGAAGGCGTTTCAGGGATTACCACCACTGGAGCGACCGTTTTCAATGATGTTTCCCTTCTCCCCAAGTCGATACTTTATTACCGGGCGCAGCTAAATTTCGTCGGCGGTCTCGGTGTTATCGTGCTCGCGGTTGCGGTGCTTCCGCTGCTCGGTATTGGGGGGATGAAACTTTATCAGTCCGAAATGCCTGGGCCTTTTAAAGAAGAGAGACTCACCCCACGCCTTGCGGATACCGCCAAAAGCCTGTGGTTAACTTATTTACTGCTGGGCGGCGCATGTACTCTTGCGTACAAGCTCGCAGGAATGCCATTTTTCGACGCGCTGTGCCACGGCCTGTCTACTGTGTCATTAGGTGGATTTTCGACCCGCACAGAAAGCATCGGCTTTTATGATAGCTACGCGATAGAGCTGGTTGCGGGGGCATTCTCCTTGCTCTCAGCCATTAACTTCACGCTCTATTTTGTCGCCATCGCACGCCGCAGCATTAAACCTTTCCTCAAAAGTGCCGAGCTGCGATTCTTCCTGCTGGTCGCCAGTGTGGTGATTTTAATCATCACTCTCGAAGTCTGGCGAGCCGGAATGTACGCCCTTCCGGCCTCGTTCGTGCATGCCTTTTTCCTCACCAGCTCAATGATTACCGACAACGGGCTTTCTCCCGGCGATTACGCCTCGTGGCCGGTACACACCATCGTACTGCTGCTTTCAGCCAGCTTCTTTGGCGGCTGCGTAGGTTCAACCTGTGGTGGGATCAAAGCGCTGCGTTTCCTGGTACTATTTAAGCAGACGCGTCATGAAGTACACCAGCTCGCCCACCCCCGCGCGGTGATGAGTATTCGCGTCGGAAATTCGCCGATAAACGACAGAGTGCTGCGCTCGGTGTGGAGCTTTTTCTTCCTCTACGTGGTGTGCACCTGTTTCTTTATCTGGATGCTCAACTTGCAGGGTTATGACTTATTAACCTCTTTCGCCACCGTTGCAGCCTGTATTAACAATATGGGATTAGGCTTTGGCGAGACTGCGGCAGGTTTTGGCACGTTAAGTGATAGCGCTAAATATTTGATGTGCGCCGCGATGTTATTGGGGCGACTTGAGATATATCCGGTGCTGATTTTATTCTCGAGGACGTTCTGGAGGAGTTAAAAACAAATACCCCGGCGGTGAATCGCCGGGATTGCGTTCTTTATTAAACGATTAAAATCGCCCGAATATCATTAACGTTCGTCAGCGTAGGTCCCGTTTTAATGAGGTCATTTAGCGCCGCAAAGAAGCTATAACTGTCATGCTCTTCCAACATCTGTTTTCCACTTACGCCTTTTTCCTGCGCGCGGCTGAGAGTATCAGGACAAATAAATGCCCCAGCAGCATCCTCAGTACCATCGATACCGTCGCTATCTCCCGCCATGCCCCAAATATGTGTTTCCCCTGCCAGGGCGTTCACCAGGCTTAACAAAAACTCAGTATTGCGCCCCCCACGTTTTGCAGAACAGCTCCCGATAGTTACCGTGGTTTCGCCGCCGGAGAGCAATACTGCTGGCGTTTTGACTGGCAGTCCATGGTGCTTAACGGAACGCGCAATGCCTGCCATGACTATCCCAAGTTGCGCACTTTCCCCCTCAAGCGCATCCCCAAGAATCACAGGGGCTATCCCCATTTTCCTCGCGACAGCTGCCGCACTGAGTAATGCTTTTGACGGTGTGGCAATCATGCGTACATCAACTTGAATAGCTTTAGCACTTACAGTTTCTCTTTTTTCAGCAAGCACTTGTGACACATGTTCAGGTAATTCAATTTGATAGCGATGCAGTATTTCTCTGACCTGCTCGATAGTACTGTTATCAGGAAGAGTTGGCCCTGAAGCAATATCTTCAGGGTTGTCTCCTGGCACATCGCTAATAACTAACGTCACCACTTTTGCCGGAAGTGCCGCCAGTGCCAGGCGGCCACCTTTAATATCCGAGAAGTGCTTCCGAACGGCATTCATTTCTTGAATCGTGGCTCCACTTCGCAGCAGTGCTTTATTCACGGCTTGCTTATCCGCAAGCGTAATGCCGGTGCGTGGCAATGCCATCAGAGCCGAACCGCCACCTGAAATCAGGGCAATCACTAAATCATCAGGAGTCAGGTTCTTGAGTGATTCCAGAATCAACATCGATGCCACTTCGCTCATGGAATCTGACACCGGGTGCGCCGCCTCAATAATTCGTACTTTCCGAGTGGGAACCGCATGACCGTAGCGAGTGACCACGACACCTGAAAGCGGCACATCGGGCCATGCGGCTTCCAATGCTGCCGCCATTGCAGCGGAAGCCTTACCGGCTCCCACCACAATACATCGGCCAGGGGGTTTTTCTGGCAACGCATCAAGCAATGCAGCATGAGGGTCTGCACTTTTAATCGCCGCACTGAACATTTCAAGCAACGCACTTTTCGCTGTTTCGTTCGTCCACGTAGCCATTATTCCCCCTGATTTTTAGCGCTTCATGATGGCAGCAATAACTGCATCGGTGACTTCACGAGTTGTTGCTCTACCACCGACATCTGGCGTTTTGACACCGGTTGCGCACACTTCTTCTACTGCCGACATCAGCAAAGCTGAAGCATCATGTTCACCCAGGTGATCCAGCATTTGTGCCGCCGTCCAGAAGCTCGCAACAGGGTTGGCGATACCTTTACCTGTGATATCAAATGCGGACCCATGAATAGGTTCAAACATTGAAGGGAAGCGACGCTCCGGATCGATATTTGCCGTAGGCGCGACACCTAGGCTCCCGGCGAGTGCGCCAGCAAGGTCTGAGAGAATGTCAGCATGGAGGTTAGTCGCCACGATGGTATCCAGGGATTTTGGATGCAGCGTCATGCGCACCGTCATAGCATCAACCAGCATTTTATCCCAGCTCACATCAGGAAACTCAGTTGCCACTTCGGCAGCAATCTCATCCCACATAACCATCCCGTGGCGTTGAGCGTTGGATTTTGTTACCACAGTCAATAGTTTACGTGGGCGTGACTGTGCTAGCTTGAAAGCATAACGCATGATGCGAGTGACACCGGCACGAGTGAAAATAGCCACTTCAGTACCGACTTCCTCCGGTAAACCACGGTGCGCCCGCCCGCCGTGTCCTGAGTATTCGCCTTCGGAGTTCTCACGCACAATCACCCAATCCAAATCGCCTGGACCAGCATTACGCAGCGGCGACTGAATACCGGCCATAATTTTTGTAGGGCGCACATTAGCGTATTGGTCAAAACCCTGACAAATAGGCAAACGCAGCCCCCAAAGTGTAATATGATCCGGCACATCTGGTGCACCCACCGCGCCAAAATAAATAGCATCAAATGATTTCAGTTTTTCCAAACCATTTTCAGGCATCATCACACCGTTCTTTTTGTAATAATCAGATCCCCAGTCAAAATGTTCAATTTGGAAGGTCACATCGCCCACTTTCTTTTGCAAACATTCAAGAACACTGACGCCTGCTGAAATAACTTCAGTACCAATACCGTCAGCAGGAATTGCAGCAATTTTGTAGTTACGCATGGGTAAGACTCCTTACAATGATTATATTTTTGGTCAGTTCATTGGCGTCATTAGTTTTCTAATGACCTATTATTCAAAAAATAAAAATTCGCAGGTTTATATTTTAATTATTTTATGTGCGTCACAATCTAGTGGATTTCCATTAATTATTAACGCCGGACAACTATCATTATGCACAGAAACTCATTACTATCACTCGCATCTGTTTATGCAAAAAATTGATATAATCCTGAGAGGGAAATGTGGAACTTAATCAGCTGAGATGTTTCATTGCCGTGGCCGAAGAACTGCACTTTGGGCATGCTGCACAAAAGCTGGATATGCTCCCCTCGGCATTAGGTCGATACATCAAATTGCTGGAAGAAGATCTTGGCACACGGTTACTATCGCGCTCTACACGTAACGTTTCTCTAACGGCTCACGGGGCTTTATTCCTTGGTGATGCAAAAGAAATTGTCGCCAAAGCCGATCAACTCCAACAGCGTTTTAAGAAGCTGGCTCGGCAAAACTCTGGGCGTTTGCGCATAGGTGCTATCGATAGTGCAACTATCAATTTGGTCCCGCATGTCCTGCATATTTTCCGTGAGAGATGGCCTGAAGTTGACATCCAGATTGTGGAAGATAAGTCATCAAAGTTGCTGCCAAAATTAAAGTCGGGTCGTCTGGATTTAATCTTTATCCGCCCGACAGATCAAATGGATGATGTTCTGGAAAACCAATTCCTTTTTTATGAAGATGTTGTGTTGGCAATATCGGATAAACATCGCCTTGCTCAATGCGGTGAAATAGTTGTCAGCGATCTAGAAAATGTGCCGATGATCGTACCCGAAAGACGAGTTCGGCCACATAGTTATGATTTAACATTAGACCTATTTGATAACGCCAGTTTTAAACCGCGACTAGTTCAAATTGCGGATGAGAAACAAACCATTATTAATATGGTTGCCGCGGAATTAGGTGCAGCCATTATGCCCAAGTGGGTAACCAGGATGTCTGCGTTAAATGTAAAATTTATACCGCTGGCGAAGGAATATATTAATATCAGGCAAAAACTGCCCTTGTCTGCGGTATGGGTAAAAGATTCACGTGATGAGACTCGCGATAATATGATGGCAGTTGTCATGCAGGAATTAGAGGTTATTTCTCAGCAATACTAAAACAGCGCCATTAACCAGGCGCTGTTTTGCCCACATTTACGCCAAAGAGTTTTTCAACTCCCTACGTTTGCGGTTAATCTCAATAGATAACGTAAGCAATGCCGAAACCACCAGCATCCCCGCAACACAATAGAGCGCCAGTGAAAAATCGCCCGTGGTCTCTTTCAACCAGCCAATCACCGCTGGCCCAGCAAAACCACCTAAGTTGCCGATAGAATTTATTGCTGCAAGTCCTGCGGCAGCGGCAGGGCCGTTAAGGAATAGCGACGGAATACTCCACAGCGGTGGCTTGCAAGAGGAGATACCAATATTCGCCAAAATCAGGGCAAATATAGCCAGCGGCAACGAATGAACTGAACCGGCAAGAATAAACCCAACACACGCTAATAAACAGGCGCTAACGACGTGCCAGGTTCTTTCTTTAGTTTTATCAGAATGCTTCGCCCACAGGATCATCGCAACCACTGAAAGCGCTGCCGGAATCGCATTCACAAAACCAATTTGAAATGTGCTTAAGCCAAACGATTTTATAAACTGCGGCGACCAAATATTGAGTGAATACAAACCTGCCGAGGTTCCGAAATAGACAACGGCCAGCGTTAACACGCGCGCATCAGTCAGCCCTTTCCAGATGCTGGTTTTTGCCTGATGGCCCTGCCCGCTGCGTTCTTGCGCAAGCGTAGTGATAAGCCATTCCGTCTCTTTTTGAGAGAGCCAGCGATTCTTTTCAGGCCTATCGTTTAAATAAAAAAGGGTGAAAACACCCAATATAATGGCAGCGACGGCGTCAATCAGGAACATTAATTGCCAGCCTTTCAAACCCAATGCGCCATGTAAACTCAAAATAGTCCCAGCAAGCGGCGAACCCAACATTGCCGATATTGGCGCCGCCGCCATGAAAAATGCGATAACTTGTGCACGACGCTTAACAGGAAACCAGGTACTTAAATAGAGAATAATCCCTGAGAAAAAGCCCGCCTCTGCAACGCCCAGCAGAAAACGCAAAATGTAGAACCCAGTTGCGGTTTCTACAAACATCATACAGGCAGCAATCGCCCCCCAACTCACCATAATACGTGCCAGCCAAATCCGTGGCCCCACTTTTTGCAAAATAATATTAGAGGGAATATCAGTAAGAAAATAACCTATAAAAAACATGCCCGCGCCAATACCAAATACCGTTGAAGAAAATCCCAAATCTTGATTCATGGTTAACGCTGCAAAACCAATATTAATTCGATCAAAGAAAGCAATAAAATAGGCAAACATGACAAACGGGACAATTCGCCAGGTTATTTTTTTGAGGGTAAGATGTTCTATTGAATGAGTCATAGCATATTTCCATTATTTTAATAAATAATCGGCCGCCTGTTGTTATCGTTCGAAATAGCATCAGGCCAGTCATTGAAATATGCGCTGTCGTTCAGGATGAGTCATCAAGTCGTGATTATATAAAAAAATGCAATAATGTTCTCAAGGGAAAAGTTTCGTTAAAAAAACGTGACAGATCATGTAGCTAGCGGGCTAGACACAAAAGGAACATGGGCACTGCGTTAAAAGCCAGTATGAATGTATGGAGATTAAGTGGGGAACTGAAAATGGTATTTGTGATGTGCTTCAAATATCAGGCATTTACTCGATGACTAAGAACGGCTACCTGAATCGGTAACCGTTTCACTTTCAGGAAGACTTCGAATGAGAAGCCCGGTAAGCGCTATTTTGTCGGTTTGCACTTTTTGAAAGTAACCATACAAGAATCGACGACAAACACAGTAACGCGGCGACAAAGAGCAGCCCGCCCGTAAAACTTCCAGTGTGTTCTTTTATAACACCAATCATTACCGGCCCAACAAACCCACCCAGATTGCCGATAGAATTTATGGTGGCAATCCCCGCCGCTGCCGCAGATCCTGATAAGAACATCGTCGGCATACTCCACAGTGGCGGCTTGGAGGCACTGATACCCACGTTAACCAGAGTTAAGGCGATAATTGCTGTCACTACGGTGGTAACCATACCAGCATAAATCAACCCTACTGCCGCCAGCATACAAGCACCGATAATATGCCAGGTGCGCTCCACTTTTTTATCGGAATGCCTTGCCCAAAGTACCATTGCAACTACGGCAATAATAGCTGGGATAGCGTTTAATAAGCCGACCTGCAAGGAACTCATGCCAAATGCTTTTATTATCTGTGGTGACCAAATCCCCAGAGTATATAAACCGGCAGAAGTCCCGAAATAAACGAGTGATAAGGCAATAACGCGTTTATCTGCCAGCCCTTTCCAGACGCTCACGTGAGAGGAACCCGCTTTGGTATTTTGTTCGGCAGCAAGTGTCTGCATAAGCCAGTCACGTTCTTCATCAGTTAACCACTTTGCTTTAGCAGGGCGATCGGTGAGCCAGAACAACACCACACAGCCCAAAATCACTGCGGGAATCGCCTCCAGCACAAACATCCATTTCCAGCCCGACCAACCAAGAAAGCCGTGTAATTCAAGCAATGCTCCGGAAATGGGTGAACCCAGAGCTGTCGATAGCGGTGCCGCAGCCATGAAGATAGCCGTCACTTGAGCGCGGCGTTTCATGGGGAACCAAAAGCTTAAATACAGAATAATACCAGGGAAAAATCCAGCTTCCGCTACACCCAACAAGAATCGTAAAATATAGAAACTTGTCGTGCCCTGAACAAAAGCCATTCCCCCAGAAACCAGTCCCCATGTAATCATGACGCGAGCAATCCAGATCCTGGCTCCCACTTTATTGAGAATTAGATTAGACGGAACCTCAAACAAAAAATAACCGAGGAAAAATATCCCCGCACCGATACCAAAAACAGTGGGTGAAAAACCTAATTCCTGATTCATTGTTAATGCCGCAAAGCCAATATTTACTCTATCCAGAAAAGCAATAAAATAGAGCAGCATGATAAAGGGAATAATGCGAAGCGTTATTTTTCGCAGTACCCGTGTTTCGAGTTCTGTAGACATAAGAGGAGATCCTCTGTGCGGTTTGTAGGGTGGTAAGATTATTATTAGCGTTACAGGAATTGATTATGATTGTTTATTTTTAGTTATCATCCAGGTTTGATTATATAAAATATTGATATAATCAAACTTCAAGAAAAACTCTGGTTAATCAAAGGTATTTAGAGGGGAGCAAAAAAGGAGGACTCTGTAGAGCAATTAATGAATACTGAATTAGATGAATTATTGCAACTATTTATTCGTTCAACATAAAACATACCTGCACGGCATGAGCATCATGCAGGATGTTTCTTACTAAAACAAAAAACTACGCGCTAAGCGCACCCCACACCAAATTGCCTTTATGGAACGTGGCGGTACGAGGCGAAATACGCGCCACCGCTTCGGCCGAACATGAAGCATCCACCAGCACAAAGCTCGCGTCATCCTGCGCTTTTGGCCATACGCGCTCGCCTTTGTCGTTCAGCGGCAGCACGTTGCCGGTGGCAATCGCAAGGGATCGTGAAAGATTCAGCTCGCTCACCCGCATATAAAGTTGCGCATACAAGTTAGCTTTTTCCAGCATGTCGCCCAGGCCATACGGCGACCAGTGGTCGATCACGCTGTCGGTACCGGTCATCACAAACACACCTTTGTCTTGTAACTGTTTGAGCGGCATATGCAGGGTGCCAATCGGCACCGTGGAGGCGATGGTGATTTGCTGTGCCGCCATGCGCGTAGCGATGGCATCCACTTCTTGTTCGTTCATCATCGCCAGCGCAAACGCGTGGCTGATGGTGACTTTACCTTTCAGCTCCGGGGTTTTCTCCACCGTTTCTACCATGTAGTTCACCGCCGCAATCCCGGCTGGGCTGGTTTCATGCAGGTGAATATCAACGCCTTTTTTGTAGTCGATGGCTATCTGGAACATGGTATCTAAGGATTTTTCCATCGCGCCATCGACGTTCGTCGGGTCAAGCCCGCCGACGTAGTGAGCGCCCGCTTGCATTGCATCACGCATCAACGCAACGGAGTTCGAGTGCAGCAAACCGTGCTGCGGAAACGCAACGATTTCACAGCTAAAACCAGACTTACGGCGTTCCAGAACTGCTTGCAGATTCTCGAGGTTTTTCAGGCCGGAAACCGGCTCCACGTTGCAATGGCTGCGGGCGATAGTCGAGCCTTTCGACTGAATCAAATCAATCAGCTTTTCGGCACGTTCCTGCGTGACCGGTTGCAGCTCAGGCAGCAGTTTTTGCTCCAGGGCAATCATATCCAGAATCGTGGTTCCCGCTGGGCGGTTATGCACGCGCCACGGGCCACCGTAGAAGGTTTTGTCGAGATGAATATGCATATCGCGCATCGCTGGCAGCAACAGTTTTCCTGACGCATCGTAATGGGCGAGCGTGGCGTCCGGGTGTTGTTTATTTGCGAGCAATGCCGCAATTTTGCCGTCTTTAATTTCCAGCGTTTTCAGCTCGGTTTGCGTGCCGACAATCGTCTGCCCGTCGCGTGCAAAACCGGCTTCTAGCAACACGTTATCGAGATAGTAATGGGATTCTTTGATAGCGCTCATACGATTGTCCGTTTCACAGGCGATGGAAGCTGGTTTAGCAGCATACGCCATCGAACCGGTCGCGCCAAAGAGCGCACAAGCCGCCGCCACTTTGCCACCGCCGCTAAGAAATTCACGGCGGCTTTTTTCTGCATTATTCATCGAGTTCTCCCACTCTTAATCATTAACAATATGGGTGCCAGTTTCACCGCGCAGTGCGGCGGGTAATTTTTCAGGGGTGGTGATAATCACGCGTTTGCCGCCGTTGCGCAGGAACGCAAGGCTGGCAGTAATTTTTGGCAGCATGCTGCCCGGCGGGAAATGCCCTTCTTCGCTAAAACGCGCCATTTGTTCGACGGTGACTTCATCGATCGCACGTTGCTCAGGTTTGCCAAAGTGAATACACACTTTCTCCACGCCAGTGGTGATCACCAGAATGTCAGCATTCACTTCGCGAGCCAGCAGCGCGGTGGAAAGATCTTTATCGATAACCGCATCCACACTCTGGTAATCGCCCTGTTCGCTGCGAACTACCGGAATCCCGCCGCCGCCTGCGCCAATCACTACAAAACCTTGCTTGATAAGCGCGCTGATGGCATCCGCTTCGACAATGCGCTTCGGTTCCGGCGAGGCCACCACGCGGCGGTATCCGCGCCCGGAGTCTTCAACAAATCGCCAGTCCGGGTGCGCGACTTTCAGCGCTTCGCACTGCTGCGCGCTAAAGAATGCGCCAATCGGTTTGGTCGGATGGGTGAAATTAGGATCGTTTTTGTCCACTTCCACCTGAGTAATCACGGTCACGGCTTTTTTGTCGCCGCATTTCCCGAGGCGGTTATTGAGTGCCTGCTGGATTAAATAGCCGATGCCGCCCTGGGTATCCGCCACGCAGTTTGCCAGCGGCGTAAGCGGCAGCCCTTCTTTCTCATGGGCGATTTCCGCCCGGCGTAAATCAAGACCAACCTGCGGGCCGTTGCCGTGAGTGAGCACGATGTCGTAGTCCGACGAGAGCATTTCCAGCACCGTTTCGGCGACTTCTTTTACCGCGATTTGCTGATGTTCAACTGACTGGCTGGCGTTATCTTTGATGATGCTGTTGCCGCCAATTGCCACGACCACGAGTTGTTTCATTGTTTTTATCCTTGTAGGGCAAGGGCCGGTGGATGACGCCTGCGGCTTATCCACCCTACAAAACCGTAGGGCGGATAAGTACGCGTCATCCGCCATTTTTTATACCGAAGTCACAACCTCGGATGCCGCTTCACGACGGTCGAGCACATGCTTCACCACAAACATCGCGCCCATCATCAAATACGCGGTAACGAACATCAGCGAACTACCCTGTGCAAAGCCGACCACCGGCGCGTGTATCACGCCAAACAGCGCCAGCAATGCACCGACTACGGCTGCAACCGCGCCGCGTAACGGTTTGTTGATAATCGCGAAAATCGCCACGCAACCCCACAACATACTGGCAAGCGGCGCACCATTCCCCAGATGCACCAGGCCTTGATAAAACACCCCTTTGTGCGCCAGCGCTTCCGGGCCGATTTTCGCCGCCGTTGTGCCCGCTGCGGCCATCACACTATTCACCATGGTCAGCGCCCAGTTGGCTATCCACGGGAACAAGCAGATGAAGATAACCGGTACCTCTATTTTCGGCGTTTCGCGCACCACCTGGTTTGCCGTCACCACGCCGATAAACACCAGAATCGGCACAATCGCGGTCATCGGAATAATGGCGAGCATGAACGCCCCAAGGCCAAACAGCGGCACGATAAACATGGTGACGCCAGACGCCAGCGTGTAACCGATGCTCGCGCCCATCGCTTTCCAACCCGCATGGCCGACGTACACCGTGACTGGGAACGGGTTCCCCATCAGGCAACCGAGCGTGGAGGCAAGGCCGTTGGTCAGCATCACTTTACGCGTGTTGTATTCATCACCCGCTGCGTGGGCGCTTTCGATGTTTTCCAGGTCGAAAATGTAGTTCGCCAACCCCAACGGAACCGCCGAGGCCAGGTAAGGCAGCGCATGCGGCAAGCCTTGCAGGAAGCTATCAACATGAATTGATGGCGGGTTAAAACCGAACGAGGACATCGACGCTTTGATGGCTTCCGGGGTTTGCAGGCCAGAAATCCACGCCAGCGCCGTACCCGCAACCAGCAGCAATAAGCCGGTTGGAATGCGCGCAAACATCGGTTTTTTACCAAACCAGTTAATGAAGATAAGCAGCAGCACAATGAAGGAAACCGTCGGCGCTTCAAATGCCTGTAGCATCGGGTTCATCGCCAGCAGCAACAAACCTAAGCCCGACAAACACGACAGCAGCACGGTACGCGGGATCATCTTGCGGATGGTTTCGCCCAGGAACGAACCGCCCACCAGAATCATCGCTTCAACAAAACACCACACCAGGCCAATCTGAATCGCAAACTCAGCGTCGCCGGTTTGCTGGTAGACCGGCATCAATACCAAAAACGTCACGGTAAAGATGGACGGTGCACTTGGCCCGGAAGGCAGCGCGGTCACATCTTTGCGCCCTGTCTCTTTTGCCAGTTGCAGGCCGAACCACGCGTAGCAAATACTCGCCACCAGCACCGCCAACCCGAAGGCTGGCGCAATGCGCCCGTAAACAATCTCCGTCGGAATACCCACCACAAAAATGAGTAACCCCATCATGGTCAGCAAGTTAGTCAGGTTATTGGTCATCAACCCGAAATATGCCGCCCAGTCACCGCGTTTCCACTCAAGCTTAACGTTTGTCATCGGGGTATCCCTCAGAAAGAGTAACGCTCACCAAAGGCGAGCAGAGCCTTCTCAAAACATTCAAACGGCGGATGCACAATCCCGGCGCCAATCATGCCAATACCCGCGTCTTTGTGGGCAATAGCCGTGTTGATCACCGGCAAAATGCCGCTGTCGCCGACGCGCGTGATGTCGATGGCGGTCGGGATGCCCATAAACGACAGCAGCGGAATGGTGACGTTCGGGTTTTCACCGAGCGTGATTTCGCGCATCTGGCGTGAGAAATCAATCGCCTCGTCCACGGTACCGCCCACCAGCGCGACAATCGCAGGAGCCGTCGCCATCGCAAAACCGCCGATGCCGTAGGTTTCCGTGATCGCGCTATCACCAATATCGAGACCGGAATCTGCCGGTTTGTAACCGGCAAACATCGGGCCGATGACCTGCTGCGCCGGGCCGGTAAACCACTGCCCCGGCAGGCCGCTGACGCGCAGGCCAAACTCCACGCCGTTACGCGCCATGGTGGTAACGACGGTGCTGTATTCGATGCCGTGCGCCGCGTCCATTGCCGCTTTGCACATCGCCATCCACGTTGGGCCGGAGAAGTAGTCGCTGCTGGCGACAAAATCGAACACTTCTTTTTGCTGCGCGACGGTGAAGTGGGTCTGAATAATCCACGGCGTCAGCGCCTGAATCAGCAACGTGGTGCCTGCGTTGTTGCGGTTGTGGCACTCGTCGCCCATATGCAGCGCCTGCGCCAACATCAAACGTAAGTCAATTTCGCCTGCGAGCTTCATCGCATCACGCAGCATTGGGCCGAGCACGTCGCGCATCCAGATAAGGCGGTCGATCACGCTCTGGTCGTTCGCTCCCATGCGCAGGATTTTCGCCATTTGCTCGCTGAGGTTGGTGTAAGCCCGGTTGCCGTAGGTTTTGTTTTCGACGATATGCATAAACATCGAGGCCGACGTCACGCCCGCCATAGACCCCACGCAGTCGTGTTCGTGGCATGGCGAGAAGATGATTTCGCCGGAAGCGGCAAGCTGCACGGCCTCATCAATATTCGCCGCCAGGCCTTCAAACACCAGCGCCCCGGTGACGGCACCTTTCATCGCGCCGCACATATTTTCCCAGGCGACAGGCGGCCCGGCGTGCAAAATGGTATTGCGCGTCATGCCCGGCACCACGTTAATCGCCTGGTCATAACCCACTAAAACCGGCTGCGACTGAATGATGCGTTCTACGGCGAGTTTGTTGGCGGCGGCGACTTTTTCGGCAAGCTCTGGGGCGGCAATCGCATCCAGTGCATTCACCACAGCCAGATTGCCCTGCCCCGGTGGCGTCCAGTCCAGTTGCGTAACGGGAACGCTCTGCTTTTTCAAATCATCGCTAAACATCGCAATGCCGACGTTAATCACATTCAGCGGTTGGTTAAACAGACTCATTGTGCTTTCTCCTTGCAGACAAACTCACGCGCCAGCAGCCCGGTGTTGGTGCTGCTGCTTGCCCAAATCACCCCGGCATCGGTCAACATCTGGCACTGCGCATCAAGCGATGGCGTGTCCAAATCGGTGCCGAGCACGTAGCCCAGAATTTCCAGGTTGCGCGAGTCGCGGGCGGCAATGGCTTTGGCTTCTTTGATGGCATCCAGCATCACGCCAACCGGGTTTTCGTGCGAGCCGTAGCCCAGCACAAAATCCATCACGATCACGCCGACTTCCGGATCACGCGCTTCTTGCAGCAGGCGGCTGATGCGGTTGGTCGGGTCAATCATTGGGTGCGGTTTGCCGTTGGTGAAATCGTCGTCACCGAAATCGAGGAAGGTGTGTGCGATGCTGACATTCACGTCTTTGAGGCGGTATTCAGGATTCGGCTGGATATTGCTGTAGACGTCCGGGTATTTTTCCAGCGCTGCAAACATCGCTTCATCGCAAAGGGTGCCGCCGCAGAACAGCGCACGGATGTACTTCTGCTCAGGCTTCAGGCGCGCACGCACTTCTTCAATCAGCGGCCAGTTGAGCGGATGTAAATCCAGCGACTCTTTTTTGATGCCGGTCAGCAGCACGGCTTTCAGCGCCGCTTCTTTAGTGGCACGGGCAAACTGCAAACCCGGTTCGTCGGCACGTGTTTCGCCGTTACCGAGGAAGCAAACCACGACGGGTTTGCGGCAAGCCTGCGCACGTTCCAGCACTTTACGCGCCACGGTTTCAGCAGGCGGTTTAGATACCAGCACAATCACTTCGGTTTGTGCGTCATTTTCCAGCATCTGGATGGCATCGAGCATCATAATGCCGCCGATTTTCTCGCTTAAATCACGCCCGCCAGTTCCGATAAGCTGGGAAATACCGCCGCCAAATTCGTGAATGCGCACGCTTAATTCCTGGCTGCCAGTGCCGGATGCGCCAACAATTCCGATGGAGCCGCGGCGCACTTCATTGGCAAAACACAGCCCTGCGCCGTTGATAATCGCGGTGCCGCAATCCGGCCCCATCATCAGCAACCCTTTGCTGTGGGCGAGTTGCTTGAGTGCCAGTTCATCATCAAGAGAAACGTTATCGGAAAACAGCATCACGTTCAGGTCGTTTTCCAACGCCTGACGCGCTTCACGGGCCGCGAAAGCGCCGTTGACGGAAATCACAGCAAGGTTACTTTCAGGGATATTGTGATGCGCACTGGCAAGGGTTGCGTAACGCGCTTCGTGGCGTGAATTGCCGCTGTCTTTGCGGGTGAACAGACCTTCAATGGCTTCAAGCGTGGCGTCGTTTGCTGTATCGCTCGCGCCTTTGATAACAATCATCAGGTCGCCATTTTTGGCCTGTTCGAGTTCGTCGTTTAACAGGCCGAGGTTTTTTAACACCCCTTTGTTCATTTCGGTCGCCATCGCGACAAACGCCTGTTCAACGCCTTCAAGCTGGTTAGCTTTGGTTGAAATGGACATCAGTGAGACCGAATCAAAATAGGTGTTCTTTTTAATTACAATCCTGGTCGACATAATTTCCTCCGTTAATTTTGGTCAAAGCGAAGGCGTCCGCCATGCCGCAAAGCATGTCGCAACCCGAACTTGACCCTATTTTTTTAATTTCATTTATAAATGGATGAATATTTTCTACATCACCCATCAGTATCTGATGAATAAAATCATAAATACTTTCGCGATAACGCTGATTAATCGCTTCGCGCAGCGTAATTACACTTAATAATGTGGTTTTATGCTTACCCGCTTCCAGCGTAGATTTAAATATTTCGCAATACTTCACTGCCGGATGCCCGGCTATAAATAAAACCACACTTAACCCGGCGAGATAATCATCCCCGGTAGGGGTTAAGCCAATTCCTAAACCCAATAAACCGTTAATTTCATTTTTAATCGCACTGCCGTTCCCTGTGCATAATGCTGAAATTAGCTCCCGGCGATGGTGTTGAAGCTGGCGACTCATTTCCTGATAAAAAATGTTGTCACCGCAAAAATAAAATAATGACGAACTTTGCTCGACCGATGCCTGAATAATTCGGGCAAGGTTTTGCCAGTCGGTCTGGTTTATTTGTTGTTGCGTGATAAACAGCGCATCAGGTTGCCAGCGAGTGCAACTTGAGAAATCAATACGTTTATCGGTGCCAATCTCGATGCCGCTGTGTTTAAAACTCACCTGTTCACCAGGCTTAAAAATATTCAGGCAATGCTCAAGGGCTAAACGGCAGCTGTTGGGTGCGTTATCACAGTCGGCACTGAGCAGGGTTAAAATCTGTTCTTTTTCAGGGAGGTGAATATTCACCGCTCTGGAAAACACCTGCTCGATATAACCAACTGTATCAACTTGTAATTCTGGCGCATAAAACGCGCTGTCTGCCGTTTTTGCCAGGAGGCACTGCCGCAGCTGATATCCGGCGATAGTGCATCTCCTGTGTTTTAAGCTCCGGCTTTGACCAGCAGCTCGGCAATCTCGTGATACCCTTTTTCGCGTGCCAGCGTCAGCGGCGATTTACCGTATTTATCGGTCATGTGCGGGTTAGCACCATGGTCGAGCAGCAGTTTGACAATCTCCTGCTGTTTCGCCCCACCGTCGTTCAACACGATGGCTTCGAGTAGCGGCGTCCAGCCAACGAAATTAGTGTGGTTGACGTTAATATCGGTCTGCGTCACCAATTCGCGAACAATTTCGACATGGCCTTTTTCGCTAGCCGGAGTAATACCCACGCCACCAAAACGGGATAAACAATTTAGATCCGGATTTGCCGGTAATATCAGGCGTAATAATGTCAGGTCGTTATTCAGGCAACTGAGTAAGAAAGGGTTAAAACAGGTTTGATCTTGCTTATTAACGTCTGCTCCGGCCTTAATTAAATATTCCACACAGTCATATTTTTTGTGCAGACTGGCAAGAGTAATTGCAGTGCGACCCTGGCGATTGGTGGCGTTAATATCCGCGCCATCACTGAGGCATTGTTTTAGATTTTCCAGATGCCCAAGTTCTGCTGCATTTAGAAATTCTGCAATGAGTTCTTTCTGAGACATATCCATACTCCCATACTTTGCTATTTCCGATGAATTGAGAATAGCAACACTGTCGATGCTTTAACATCCGTTTAAAAATCATTCATCGTTAATGACAGCATTGTTGAATAGTATTCAACAATGTGAGAAAAATGTGGGTCAGCGCAATATTTTACCTATGATAGAACCGCTTTCAGCAGGCTTTAGTACCCACTGGCGAGCATGCCACGAGGCCTTGCGGAACGCGGGGGAAATGGGATTCAAGAAGTGTGATACTCTTCAAATCACTTGTAACGGCAGTGTTAAATATGGTTCAAGACAAAGTCGCGGATCATAAGGAATACAAATACATTCAACAATAGCGTCGAATGGCGTTACGGTTGGTTATGGGATTTGTAGGGTGGATAAGCCGCAGGCGTCATCCACCAAAAAACATCCACCGAAAGGACAGACAGGAGCGGCACATGAATTCTATTTTTACCGAAGAGAACCTGCTGGCCTTCACCACCACGGCGCGGCTTTCCAGTTTTAGTAAGGCTGCTGTCGAACTGGGGATCACCACCTCTGCCGTTAGCTACACCATCAAAAGAATCGAGACGTACCTCGATGTGGTGCTGTTTGTGCGCAACACGCGCAGCATTGAATTGACCGAATCTGGCTACTACTTCTATCGCAAAGCGACTGAACTGCTGAACGACTTCCATGCCATTAAACGCGGCGTGGATACCATCTCGCAAGGCATTGAAGTGAAAGTACGCATCTGTATCAATCAGCTGCTTTACACGCCGCGCCATACCGCGAAGCTCCTGCAAATCCTCAAAAAACAGTTTCCCACCTGCCTGATAACCGTCACCACCGAGGTGTATAACGGCGTGTGGGACGCCATTATTAATAACCAGGCCAATATCGCGATTGGTGCGCCGGATACGCTGCTCGACGGCGGCGGTATTGATTACACCGAAATTGGTGCGATTCGCTGGGAATTTGCCATCGCCCCGACGCACCCGCTGGCGTTTATGCCGGAGCCGATTTCCGAGAGCCAGCTGCGCCTGTATCCCAACATCATGGTGGAAGACACGGCGCTGACGCTGAATAAAAAAGTGGGATGGTTGCTGCACGGGCAGGAAGCGATTCTGGTGCCGGATTTCAACACCAAATGTCAGTGTCAGATTTTGGGCGAAGGCGTCGGTTTTTTACCGGATTACATGGTGCGCGAGGCCCAGGAAAGCGGCCTGCTGGTGACGCGCCAGATTAACAACCCGCGCCAGGATTCGCGCATGCTGTTAGCAACCCAACACGCCGCCACCGGGCAGGTCACGCAGTGGATTAAAAAACAGTTCGCCGCAGGTGGGTTGCTGGCTGAAATTTATGGGGATTTGTTGGTTCGGGGTTAAGCCCTAGCCACGCTTCGCAGCAACATCTCCTGCCAGGCTGGAACATCGCCCAGGTAATGTCCGGCATCCAGCACCTGTAACTGCCCGACGTTATTCTCAAGCGCAAAAGTGGGGAAACCACGGCCACCAAGCTGCGCCAGTAGCGCACGGCTTTCAGCAATATGCTGATTCAGGATTTCACCGTCGATGGCCTGCATTTCTGCGCTAAAAGGCGGGGCCGATAAGCCAAGTTCCAGGGCCAACGCTTCCAGAACCGGTAAATCTGCCACACGCTTGCCATGCTGGTAGTGCGCCACCTGAATAAGATGGAGCATATCCAGCCCGCGCCCGGCCAGCTTTTGCGCCGCAAGAATCGCGCAGGTGGGCGGGGCCGAGTCCATCACTGCCGTGGTATCCAACAGCAAGCCATTGATATACGCATCACCGAACGGCTGCCCGGTCATGGCGGCAATCCGCGCATCATGCTCGATAACATGCCCGCGCCACTGCGCGTCTATGGTGCGACGGTGGTTTCCCACCATCATGCCGCCGCCATGCAGAGCAATGGAAAGACCTTTGACCGCACGCGCCGCCTTCACCAGCGGTGCCACGCCGTAGCACCAGCCACAGAGCGGGTCGAAAATGTAATGCAGAGTGTGAGTTGTCATTTTGCCTCCTGGTTACTGCGGCCAGTTCATCTCACCTTTCAGCACTTTCGCACTTAGCTCAAGGCTCGACTCATCTTTTAGGCCCGGATACTGCTTTTTCATCGCCGCAATCAGTTGAGCTGAATCTTTGGCTTTCGGCAACGCGTTTTCCAGCCTCGTCAGATAGTTTTGCGTAAACGTGACCGACTCAAGCGTTTGCGGTGCGCCCGGCAGGAAATGGCCTGGAACCACCACTTCCGGTTTCAGGGCTTTGATGCTTTCCAGCGTTTGCTGCCAGTCGGCACGCGATTGCGGCGTTTGAGTATCAGCCACCCACAGATGAATATTATTGCCCGCCACTGGCACCCCGCCCACCACCGCTTTTAGCGCGGGGATCCACACATAGGTGCGGTCTGGCGTTGGGCCTTTTACTTCGATTTTCTGGCCGTCAACCATGAAGCTGTTGCCCTGAAGCGGCTGCGGCACCACCACCGATTGTGGCGCGTTCTCTTTGAGGATCGGTCCCCAGTAAGCCAGTTTGCCCTCTTTCGAGGCATTAATCGCCGCAATGGTTTCCGGCGTGGCGACGATTTTTGCCTGCGGGAACGCGGCCTTAATTTTGTCCAGACCGAAGTAGAAGTCCGGGTCAGAATGGCTGATGTAAACGGTGGTCAGCGTTTTGCCGGTCGCTTTGATCTTCTGAATCAGCTGCTCGGCGTCGTTACCCTGGAATTGCGCATCAATGAGCACCACTTCTTTCTCGCCGCTGACTATCTCGGATGACACCGGGAACACGCTTTTCTCACCGGGATTGTAAACTTCCATCGTTAACGGACTGGTGGCGTGCGCCAGAGTCGTAATGCTTGCGAGAGTCAGAGTAAGTACAGATTTTTTAAACATAGCAGATGTCCCTAATTGTCTTAATGATAGGCACATCTTACGTTGCATAAATTGATACAAAAACCGGATAATGAGCAACTATTCATTGCATAAATCGGACGAATAATGGATCGCATTACCTCCGCACGGGTGTTTGTCACCATTGTCGATCTGGGCAGTATGATTGCCGCCGCAGACCATCTTGAGATGTCGCGAGCCATGGTGACGCGTTATCTGGCGCAGATGGAAGAGTGGACGGGCGCACGCCTACTGCACCGCACCACGCGCAAACTGAGCCTGACCGATGCGGGCGAAAGAACCCTGAGCCTGTCACGCAAAATGCTCGCGGTCGCCGAAGCCATCGATCTGGTCGAGGATAATCAGACCGAGGAAATACGCGGCCTGCTGCGCATCACCTGCTCCCAGTCGCTGGGGCAAACCGCGCTGGCGGGGGCCGTGACGCAGTTTCTGAAACGCCACCCTCAGGTGAGCGTCGATCTGCAAATGAACAACCGCACGGTAAATCTGGTGGAAGAACGGATCGATCTGGCACTGCGTATCACCAATGAACTGGACCCGAATTTGATTGCCCGCCCGCTTTCCACCTGCGCCTCGGTGGTATGCGCCGCTCCTGCTTATCTGGCGGCAAACGGCACTCCGAATCATCCGGAAGATCTCGCCAGCCATAATTGCCTGACTTACAACTGGTTCGGCAAAAGCCTGTGGCATTTTGACCGTGCAGGGGAAAAATCTGCCGTGGCGGTGAGCGGTAATCTCAGCGCTAATGAATCGGTGGTGCTGCTGGCGGGGACGCTACAGGGCGCGGGGATTTCGCTCCAACCGTACTATTCTGCCGCCCCGCTACTGGAAAAAGGTGAACTTGTAGAACTATTGCCAGGCTACCAACCGCAGGCGATGGGGATCTACGGCATTTACACCACCCGCAAACAGATGCCTGCCACGCTGCGCGCGATGCTGGATTATCTGGTGGAGTGGTTTGCCACGGATGAGCAGTGGCGAGGGACTCTGCGCTAAATATCGCCAATCATTATCTCGTTATGGTTAATCCCCCGCCATTACCCCTACTCATGAAGGGGTAATTGGCTATCCAATGTTTAGCGACTTGATTTTGCTCAATAACCAACCGGTAAATATGGGTATTTTCGCGACCATTCAAACGTCATAACAGTGAGGTTACGATGGACGTCAGTCGCAGAAAATTTTTCAAGATCTGTGCCGGCGGGATGGCAGGGACTACCGCCGCAGTTCTGGGATTTTCTCCCAAAGCGGCACTTGCCGAGGTACGCAACTTTAAGCTTTTGCGTGCCAAAGAAACCCGCAATACCTGTACATACTGCTCCGTAGGCTGTGGTTTGTTGATGTACAGCCTGGGCGATGGCTCGAAAAACGCTAAATCCAGCATTTTCCATATTGAAGGTGACCCGGATCACCCGGTAAACCGTGGGGCATTATGCCCAAAAGGCGCGGGTCTGCTGGATTATATCCACAGCGAAAGCCGCCTGCGTTACCCGGAATACCGCGCGCCAGGCTCCGATAAATGGCAGCGCATCAGTTGGGAAGATGCGTTCGCGCGTATTTCTCGCCTGATGAAAGATGACCGCGATGCCAATTTCGTTGAGAAGAATGAGCAAAACGTCACGGTAAACCGTTGGCTCTCCACCGGCATGTTATGTGCGTCGGCGGCCAGCAACGAAACCGGCATGCTGACACAGAAATTTGTCCGCTCGCTGGGCATGTTAGCGGTAGATAACCAGGCACGCGTCTGACACGGACCAACGGTAGCAAGTCTTGCTCCAACATTTGGTCGCGGTGCGATGACCAACCACTGGGTTGATATCAAAAACGCCAACGTTGTGATGGTGATGGGCGGCAACGCCGCAGAAGCGCATCCGGTGGGTTTCCGCTGGGCGATGGAAGCCAAAAACAACAACGACGCCACACTGATTGTGGTCGATCCGCGCTTTACCCGCACCGCATCGGTGGCGGATATTTATGCGCCAATCCGCTCCGGCACCGACATTACTTTCCTGTCGGGCGTGCTGCTGTACCTGATTTCCAATAACAAAATCAACGCCGAATACGTAAAGCATTACACCAATGCCAGCCTTTTGGTGCGTGACGATTTTAGCTTCGATGATGGCCTGTTTAGCGGCTATGACGAGCAAAAACGCCAGTACGACAAAACCAGCTGGAACTATCAGTTCGACGAAAACGGTTATGCGAAACGCGACGATACGCTAACCGACCCGCGCTGCGTGTGGAACCTGCTCAAAGAGCACGTTTCCCGCTATACGCCGGAAATGGTCGAGCATATTTGCGGCACGCCGCAGGCCGATTTCCTGAAAGTGTGTGAAGTGCTGGCTTCCACCAGTGCCGCCGATCGCACCACCACTTTCTTGTACGCCCTGGGCTGGACGCAACACACCGTGGGCGCGCAGAACATTCGCACCATGGCGATGATCCAGTTATTGCTCGGCAATATGGGCATGGCGGGCGGCGGTGTGAACGCCTTGCGCGGGCACTCCAACATTCAGGGGTTGACCGATCTCGGCCTGCTGTCCACAAGCCTCCCGGGTTATCTGACGCTGCCTTCTGAAAAGCACACCGACCTGCAAACTTATCTGACGGCAAACACGCCAAAAGCCACGCTGCCGGGCCAGGTGAACTATTGGGGCAACTATCCGAAGTTCTTCGTCAGCCTGATGAAAGCGTTCTATGGCGACGATGCGCGTAAAGATAACAACTGGGGCTTTGACTGGCTACCGAAGTGGGACCAGGCGTACGACGTGCTGAAGTATTTCGACATGATGGACCGCAATAAAGTCACGGGTTACATCTGCCAGGGCTTTAACCCGGTGGCGTCGTTCCCGGATAAAAACAAAATTGTCGCAAGCCTTAGCAAGCTGAAATATCTGGTGATTATCGACCCACTCGTCACCGAAACGTCTAACTTCTGGCAGAACCACGGCGAGATGAACGACGTGAACCCGGCGGCGATTCAGACCGAAGTGTTCCGCCTGCCGTCCACCTGCTTTGCCGAGGAAGACGGTTCGATTGCCAACTCCGGGCGCTGGTTGCAGTGGCACTGGAAAGGGGCAGATGCACCGGGAGAAGCGCGTAACGACGGAGAAATTCTGGCCGGGATTTACCATCAAATCCGCCAGCTTTATCGCACCGAAGGCGGTAAAGGCGCTGAGCCGTTGCTGAAAATGGGCTGGCATTACGAGCAGCCTGACCATCCTGAATCGGAAGAAGTCGCTAAAGAGAACAACGGCTACGCGCTGGAAGATCTCTACGATCCGGCTGGGAATTTGCTGGCGAAGAAAGGCCAGCTTCTGGACTCGTTTGCGCTGTTACGTGACGACGGTTCTACCGCGTCTGCCTGCTGGATTTATACCGGGAGCTGGACGGCGAAAGGCAACCAGATGGCGAACCGCGATAACGCCGATCCGTCCGGGCTGGGTAACACGCTCGGCTGGGCCTGGGCGTGGCCGCTCAACCGCCGCATTATCTACAACCGCGCGTCAGCTGACCCACAGGGCAAGCCGTGGGACCCGAAACGCATGTTGATTCAATGGAACGGGGCGAAGTGGGTCGGCAACGATATACCGGACTACAACACTGCCGCACCGGGCAGCGGCGTGGGGCCGTTTATCATGCAGCCGGAAGGTTTAGGCCGCCTGTTTGCCATCGACAAAATGGCGGAAGGCCCGTTCCCTGAGCATTACGAGCCGTTTGAAACGCCGCTGGGCACCAACCCGCTGCACCCAAATGTGGTGTCGAATCCGGCAGCTCGCCTGTATGAAGCTGACGCTAAACGCATGGGCAAACGCAATGAGTTCCCGTATGTCGGCACCACGTATCGCCTGACGGAGCATTTCCATACCTGGACTAAACACTCGCGGCTTAACGCGATTGCGCAGCCCGAGCAGTTTGTGGAAATCAGCGTGGCGCTTGCGAAAAGCAAAGGTATTGCCAACGGCGACCACGTGAAAGTCAGCAGCAAACGCGGGTTTATTCGCGCCGTTGCGGTGGTCACGCAGCGCCTGCAAACGCTGAACGCTGGCGGGCAGGAAGTGGAAACCGTCGGTATTCCGCTGCACTGGGGCTTTGAAGGCGCGGCGCGTAAAGGCTATCTCGCCAATACGCTAACGCCGTCCGTCGGTGACGCTAACTCGCAAACGCCAGAGTACAAGGCGTTTCTGGTCAACATTGAGAAGGCGTAAGGAGCGAACTCATGTCCATGCAATCTCAGGATATTATCAAGCGTTCGGCTACCAACGGCTTTACGCCGCCGCCGCAGGCTCGTGACTTCAAAGAAGAAGTCGCCAAGCTAATTGACGTCTCAAGCTGTATCGGCTGCAAAGCCTGCCAGGTCGCCTGTTCGGAGTGGAACGACATCCGCGATGAAGTCGGTCATTGCGTCGGGGTTTACGATAACCCCGCCGATTTGAGCGCCAAATCCTGGACGTTAATGCGCTTTAGCGAAACCACGCAAAACGGCAAGCTGGAGTGGCTTATCCGCAAGGATGGCTGCATGCACTGTGAAGATCCGGGCTGCCTGAAGGCCTGCCCGTCGGCGGGCGCCATCATTCAGTACGCTAACGGGATCATCGATTTTCAGTCGGAACATTGTATTGGCTGTGGGTATTGCATCGCCGGGTGCCCGTTCAATATTCCGCGCCTGAATAAAGACGATAACCGCGTCTACAAATGCACGCTGTGTGTGGATCGCGTCAGCGTCGGCCAGGAGCCAGCCTGCGTGAAAACCTGCCCGACGGGTGCCATTCATTTTGGCACCAAAAAGGAGATGTTAGACGTGGCCGACGAGCGCGTGGCGAAGCTGCAAAAGCGCGGCTATCCGCACGCCGGGCTTTACAATCCGCAGGCGGTGGGCGGCACGCACGTGATGTATGTGCTGCACCACGCCGACCAGCCGGAGCTGTATCACAATCTGCCGAAAGATCCGCAAATCGACACGCCAATCAACCTGTGGAAAGGGATCCTCAAACCGCTGTCGGCGGCAGGTTTTATCGCCACCTTCGCCGGGCTGATTTTCCATTACATCGGCGTCGGGCCGAATGAAGAAGTGGATGAAGACGAGGACGAACATCATGATTAAGCAGAGCAAATCAATTGTCAGGACGAAGTTTATCGACCGCGCTTGCCACTGGACGGTAGTGATTTGCTTCTTCCTGGTGTCGCTCTCGGGTATTGCGCTGTTCTTCCCGACACTGCAATGGCTGACCGAAACCTTCGGCACACCGCAAATGGGGCGCATTTTGCATCCGTTCTTTGGGGTGCTGATTTTCGTGGCGCTGATGTTTATGTTTGCGCGTTTCGTGCATCACAATATCCCGGAAAAGCAGGACTGGCCGTGGGTGAAAAATATTGTCGAAGTGCTGAAAGGCAACGAGCATAAAGTGGCGGATGTCGGCAAATATAACGCCGGTCAGAAGATGATGTTCTGGACCATTATGAGCATGATTTTCGTGCTGCTGGTGACGGGCGTAATTATCTGGCGGCCTTATTTTGCCTCGTACTTTCCCATCAAACTGGTGCGCTACAGCCTGCTGATTCACGCCACTGTCGCCATTATTTTGATTCACGCCATCCTGATTCATATGTACATGGCGTTCTGGGTGAAAGGTTCGATAAAAGGCATGATCGTCGGCAAAGTTAGCCGCCGCTGGGCGCAGAAACACCATCCGCGCTGGTATCGGGCGGTTCTGGCGAAAGAAGCGAAGAAAGAAAGCACTGAAGGGTTGTAGTGGATTCGCCCTGCTGTCCCCGGCGTTTGCGCCGGGGATTTGTATCAGCCGTTATTTTCCCGGACAATAGCCTTTTTGGCTATTTTCACCTGACTTCCGGCGTAACAATAATGATGAAACACCCCCTTGAAACCCTGATGAGCGCTGGCAGTATTTTGCTGCTGGCCTTTTTCTCCTGCCTGCTGCTTCCGGCTCCGGCGCTGACGATTGAACTGGCGCAAAAGCTCATCACGATGTTTCACCTGCTGGATATGAACCAGCTCTACACCATTATTTTCTGCCTGTGGTTCCTGGCGTTAGGTGCAATCGAATACTTCGTGATTCGCTTTATCTGGAAGCGTTGGTTTTCGATTGACCGTGATTGATAAGGTTATTTGTGTCGGTTGACGCTACGCGTAACCGACCTACAAAGCCTTCTGCAACACAATCGAACGAATATCATTGCCGGTTGGTGCCTGGTGAATACGCAAACCAAACTCGTCAACGACCGCGAAAATATGCTCGAAAATATCAGCCTGAATGGCTTCATATTCCAGCCATGCCACGGTATTGGTAAAGGCATAAATCTCTATCGGTAATCCTTCAGCACCAGGCGCAAGCTGGCGAACCATTAAGGTCATGTCTTTGCGAATACGCGGATGGTTTTGCAGATATTCAGTCAGATAAACGCGGAACGTGCCAACATTCGTCATTCTGCGTCCGTTAAGCACTGAAGTCCCGTCGCTATTATGCGTACGGTTATAGTCTTCAATTTCTTTACTGCGTGAATCTATATACGGTTTTAATAAACGCGCATGGGTTAAACGCTGAATTTCATCCTCTGAGAGAAAATGAATACTGGTGGTATCAATATTAATGCTGCGCTTAATACGACGGCCGCCAGATTGCGACATCCCACTCCAGTTTTTAAAGGCATCTGAAACCAGCGCGTAGGTTGGGATAGTGGTAATGGTGTTATCCCAGTTGCGGACTTTAACGGTGGTCAGGCCGATATCGGTAACGGCACCATCTGCGCCGAACTTTGGCATTTCCAACCAGTCACCTAGCTTTAACATGCGGTTTGCCGAAAGCTGAATCCCCGCCACCAGCCCCAGAATAGGGTCTTTAAATACCAACATTAATACCGCCGCCATCGCACCCAGGCCGCTGATAAGAATCGCTGGCGATTGGCCGATGACTCTCGAAATCATCATGATACCAATGATTATCGAGCTGATTAATTTCACTCCCTGGAATATGCCTTTAAGCGGAATATTTGAGGCAACGGTAAATTTCTGTGAGAAGTTATAAATAACATCCAACAAGGAAAATAACGACAACAAGGAATAGAGCATAATCCATAGCTGCGCGCAGATAATCAGAATCGTGCTGACATCCGTACCCTTCTGCAACCACAGTACCGCCTGAACATTAACGATGATACCTTGCAGCGCTAACGCAACCCGATGAAATAACTTGTTTTCCGTGATAATTTGCAGCCACAAATGCTGGCTTGAGTTTGCACGTTTTTCAAAGGTGCGCAGAACAACTTTGTGCAGAATAAAATGGACTATTAATGAAAATACAAAAATAATACACAGAACCACAAATATGGAAGTTGTCTGGTCAATGACAATTCCAAATTTGCTAAAAAGTGAAACCAAATCTTTCATAACATCTCCTTCCGAATCAGCGCATATAATGATGGCTGATGAATTCATGTGCAACTATTAAGGCATTTTTAATATCCTGAATATTCTTTACAATATTTTCGTTGCAATAATGGGTATTGGATAATTCTCAACAAGAATAATGAGATAAAATCAGCTAATACCACAAACATTTCTCCTGCTGCTGGCTATACTGAATTCACGTAGGGTTCAGTTGCGAGAAGACAGCATGCCTTTAGGAGATTTTGTTCATTCCGACCCGTACACCCTCGGGGTGGAGCTGGAATTGCAGATAATCAATCCGCCGGGAAACGATCTGAGCCAGGATTCTTCCCTGCTGATTAGTTCACTGAAAGAGGCGGTGACTGAGGGTGAAGTCAAACATGACATCACTGAAAGCATGCTCGAAATTGCCACCGGAGTGTGCGGTGATATCACAGAGGCTTATGCCCAACTTTCCGGTTTACGCACGCAGGTTTTGCAATCAGCAAGCCAACATCATGTGGCTATTTGCGGTGGTGGCACTCACCCCTTCCAGAAATGGCAGCGCCAGGAAGTTTGCCAGAGTGAACGATATAACCAGACTCTGGAGCTTTACGGTTATTTAATGAAGCAGGCGACCGTGTTTGGTCAGCATGTGCATATCGGCTGTGATAACGAAGAAGATGCCATTTATTTGCTGCACGGGTTGTCGCGGTTTGTACCGCATGTGATTGCGCTGTCCGCATCATCGCCCTATATCCAGGGGGCTGACACCACTTATGCCTCGTCACGCCTGAATATCTTCTCCGCATTCCCGGATAACGGCCCCGCGCCATTTGTGAGTGACTGGAACGAATTCAAATGGATGTATCAACGCCTTGAGTCCAGCAGCATTGTGCAATCCATGAAAGACCTGCATTGGGATATTCGCCCCAGCCCAAAATTTGGCACGGTTGAAGTGCGCGTCATGGACACTCCCCTGACCATCACTCGCGCGGTGAATATTGCCGGGTTTCTTCAGGCACTGGCTCACTGGTTGTTAACCGAACGACCATTCGTACCGCGTTCAGAAGATTATCTGCTCTACCGCTTCAATCGTTTTCAAGCCTGCCGTTTTGGATTTGAAGGTGTGCTGACGGATGTGCGCAGCGGTGAACAACGCACGATGGCGGAAGATATTTTACCGCTGCTTGATACCCTTGCTCCGTACGCCACGCAACTTAAGGGGTTTTCAGCGTTAGAGTCCATTGAGCGCTATGTGCGTAATAACGAGAGTGATACCCGACGCATTCGACAGTTTATCGCCGATGGAGGTCTTTTAACCGAATTGATGCGTGAACATTCTGAAATATGGGCGAATGAATAAATTATTTTGTCCAAAATAGGATTGAGAATATTCTTGCACTCATCGAAGCCTATGACATTTCAATGTATTTAGCATTGCTAAATACCCCCTTAATTATAACTAATGATGCCAGCCATTTATTAACACAAAAAACATGATAAAGTGACTGGTAACATTTTATTTCAGCCGCAAACTACACTCTCCTCTAACTTTAACCAGTAATACATCTTATTAAAAGGATTTATATTGTGACTGTATTATCAAACAAGGTTATTTATATTCTTAGTGACAACCGCTTTTTGTTGCCGGGTGTCGAAAAGGCCCTTTCTAATTTTCATGAGCCAAATGCTGTACTCACGGTCAGGCAAATCCCTAACAGCCAGCTTCTCGGCCTGTTAACCCAGCTTAGCGATCAGAAAAATGACCCTCACACGTTTAACTACTTTATTGCTGAACGACATGTTTTTTATATTTTAAAATCACATAACTTTTCGCCGCGTGGAGTCCTTATTCCTCCTACGATATCAATTAGTGAATTACAGTCCATTTTATTAAAACCCAACAAAAGCACAAATGAACTCAACTCAAATTTTTATTATCGCAATACGCATTCTCATCGCGAAGTAGAAATCGTTTCGTTGCTACTCGAAGGAATGCCACATAAAAGCATTGCCGATAAGTTAGGTATTTCGATTAAAACTGTCAGCCATCATAAGCAAGTCGCGATCAGAAAAAGTGGCTTTTCAAATTTCAACGAATATTACATGCGTAATCTTTCGATTCACCCGCTCATCCAGAGCCACTAACAATTTGTTTCCTCTTGCAAAAGAGGAAGCCCCCTCCTTTAGCCGCAATTCCCATTCATGAATTCAGCTCATAGACCCTGCCGTATCAGGTGAGCTAATCCCCTTGCGGGCGCGGTGATAGAGTTTCATTTTCGGATAACACGGCAAGCCTGGGTGAGTTTCCTATACTTCAGAGTCACTGTTGTCCATCTAACTCCGACTATAAACGTCGAATCGAGGAAAAAATGGAAGAAAAAATGAAAATTATCCAGGCGGGATCTCAGCCATCTCAATCGGGCCCGGAAAGTTACTTCACAGGTAGAGTCCGTATAGATGCACCTTTCCAGACCACGCCACCCGCCCGAACCGGCGGTGCCACCGTCACTTTTGAACCGGGCGCACGCACCGCATGGCACACACATCCGTTAGGGCAAACGCTGATTATCACTCATGGTCATGGCTGGTTGCAGGAATGGGGAGGTGCCATCCGTGAAATGAATCAAGGCGATATTGTCTGGATCCCCGAGGGCGTGAAGCATTGGCATGGTGCGACACCCGACAACGCGATGACACATATCGCCATTGCTGAATCACTCAACGGCAGCCCGGTCGAGTGGATGGAACACGTCAGCGACGATCAATACAAAAAAGATACCCTTCATTCTTGAAGTTGCTTCTGCGTTGGCTGCACTCACTCCCCCCAGTCACTTACTTGAGTAAGCTCCCGGGGATTCTCGAGTTTGCCGCCTTGAAGCAAATTCAATTATTTTGGGTATAGACTCTCAATCCGGAGAATTAACATGACGATGAAAGTGCTCGGTTATGCGGCTCAGTCCGCAGAAGTTCCACTTGCTCCCTTCGAGTTTATGCGACGCGAACCGCGTCCGGATGACGTAGTGATTGAAGTGATGTACTGCGGGGTTTGCCACTCAGACCTGCACCAGGCACGTAACGACTGGGGTTTCAGCCAGTATCCTGTGGTGCCAGGCCATGAAGTTGTGGGGCGCGTGGCCTCAGTGGGTAGCAACGTCACAAAATTTAAACCGGGCGATTACGCAGGAATAGGATGCATGGTCGACTCGTGTCGCACCTGCCATCCGTGTCAAGAAGGGCTGGAGCAGTATTGCGAAGAAGGCAACACCCAGACTTATAACGGTGTGGACCGCCACGATCACCAACCCACCTACGGTGGCTATTCCCAGGCCATTGTTGCCTCACAAGATTTCGTGCTGAAAATGCCTGATGGAATGGACTTGAAAGGTGCCGCACCACTGCTTTGCGCGGGTATCACAACCTGGTCTCCGCTGCGCCACTGGAATGTGGGTAAAGGCAGTAAAGTGGCGGTTGTCGGCCTGGGAGGCCTGGGCCATATGGCGCTAAAACTGGCTAACGCGATGGGTGCCGAAGTCACGCTATTCACCCGTTCCGCCAGCAAAGAAGAAGATGCCCGCCGTTTAGGTGCGCATCACATCGTACTTTCAACCGATGAAGCGCAAATGGCGTCGGTCGCCAACCAGTTCGATTTAATTATCGACACCGTACCTTACGACCATGACATTAACCCGTATATGCCAACCCTCACGCTGAATGGCACGCTGGTGTACGTGGGTTTACTGGGCAAAATTGAGCCGCCTGTCAGCACGCTGCCATTGATTCTGGGCCGTCGTTCCGTTGCAGGTTCCTGCATTGGCGGTATCAAAGAGACCCAGGAAATGCTGGATTTCTGTGGTGAACACGGGATTGTTTCCGATATCGAGATGATCAATATGCCGGATATCAACGAAGCCTACGAACGGATGCTGAAAAGCGATGTGAAGTACCGCTTCGTGATAGATATGGCGACGCTGAAAGCCTGATTCTTTTCCCCCTCTCTGCAAACTGGGAGGGTTTTAACATTCCCCATCAATCCGTGTACAATCGCGCAACAAAACGGTTGTACTACGGATAGCCCGGTTGCCATCACTTTTCTCTTTATCACGCCATAAACTGCCTGCAGCACTCGCCATATTGGCGATGCTGATGCTTTTTATCGCCCCGGTGATCTCAAAATCACTGGAGCACCGGCGCGTTGCGATGAATGGCGAGCATCATATGATGAGCCACTCAGGCGGCATGATGATGGAAATGGCTGGCGAGAAAATGCCCTCGCCTTCGCATCTGATGCCAGGCATAGGCGCATCGTTGATGGATGATATCGCCTGCGGTTATTGCCAGTTGCTGCTGCATATTCCGTTGATTGTCTGGTTATTTATTCCGTTTATTTGGTTAATCTGGCGCATTTCTCGTATTCCTCCGCCACCCGTTATTGCCCCACTTCTTGCCCAACATGATGACGCCGAAGCGCTGCCACGCGCCCCTCCTGTCGCCCTGCTTCGTTAATACACACTTCTTTTAACGACAGAGGATTATCATGTCTGTGAATCAATCTCAGCTCGCCTACCGTGGCGCGCTGCTGACGCTTTTGCGTCGCCTGCATTTCTATATTGGCCTGTTTGTCGGCCCGTTTATTTTCGTCGCGGCCCTCACCGGCACGTTATACGTTTTAACGCCGCAAATTGAGAACGCGCTTTATCATGACGCGATCCACACTCAGGACTCAGGTCAAAACTACTCGCTTTCGCAGCAAATAGCGGCGGCTCGTCACTATATTGGCGAAGAAGCGACTATTTACGCGATACGCCCGGCACCAGAACCCGGAGACACCACCCGCGTGCAATTTGCCGATTCTTCTTTGGGAGAATCTGAGTCCAGAGCCATTTTTGTCTCTCCTTCCACACTGGCCATTCAGGGCGATATGACGGTGTACGGCACCAGCGGCGTGCTGCCGTTGCGTACCTGGATTGATCAATTCCACCGTGGATTATTGCTCGGAGATATTGGGCGAATTTACAGCGAACTGGCAGCATCCTGGCTGTGGGTTGCCGCCCTGGGTGGTGTGGTGCTGTGGCTGACTTCACGTCCGAAACGAAAGCTAAAAGTGCGACACACCCCGCAACGCAAAGCACGCCACTGGCACATCACCCTCGGTGCAACGTTACTGCTTGGCCTGTTATTTTTCTCCGCGACCGGGCTGACCTGGTCGCAGTGGGCAGGTGGCAATATCGACAAAATGCGCAGTTCGCTGGGCTGGATGACGCCGCAGGTGAATACATCACTGGCACCGCAAACCGGCCATCAGCACCACGATCCCCATGCCGAACATCACGGCATGATGCCGGGAATGGTGATGCCCGATGCCGCAGATGACAGTTGGGATCGCGTTCTGCTTGCCGCTCGCGCAGCAGGAATCGAGTCGCACAAAATAGAAATTCGCCCTCCTCGTGCCGCCGATAAAGCCTGGACGGTGACTGAAATTGACCGCGCCTGGCCAACGCATGTCGATACCGCAGCGGTCGATCCCCACAGTTTTAAAGTCATCGACAGAACGTTTTTCGCCGATTTCCCGCTGGTTGCAAAACTCACACGCTGGGGAATTGATGCGCATATGGGCGTGCTGTTTGGCCTGACAAACCAGCTGTTACTCGCCGCATTCGGCTTTGGCCTGTGCGCGATGATTATTCTCGGATACCGGATGTGGTGGTTAAAACGCCCGGCGATTTCTGCGAGCAATCCCGCACAAACGCTGAGCGAGGCGTGGCTGGCGCTGCCCGGCTTCTGGCGTGCAGCCATGATGTTAATCGCGGCGGTATTTGGCTACTGCTTGCCCGTCATGGGTGTGAGTCTGCTTCTATTTATTGCTGCGGATGTCGTGCGCTGGCGCAAGAGCACATTGAAATTGCAGGTTTCGTAGTTTTCCNCNCTACCTACCTACCTACCGTAC